>NZ_CP083809.1:2725084-4087626 GCF_020149765.1 Pantoea agglomerans | reverse complement strand
GGCGGACTCCACTTGTACAAAATCGATAAGAAATAGTAGGCGCTAATAAAGAAACGTTCATTTTTGACACAGACGGTAGAAAGCGCCTGCGACCGCTATCAGCGGTTTCCGTCCCTGGGATCGCGACCGGATCGTCAGCGGAAGGGCGGATCATAGCGCAAAGCGAGGCAGAGATCTTCACTTTCTACACAGTTTTGATCCTTTTTATCCACAGGCCGTGGACAGGTAAAACAGTTTACGCCTGCTGGCGAAAAAAGCTGCGGGGATCGTCGAAAAATAGCGGCTTTTTCAGGCCGCCTCTCGTTTTCACGCGGATCCTCAGCGGCCCGATCGTAAGAAGATCCCGTGGGATCCTTGCGCTTTAAAGCGGAGGCCGTATAATTCTTCCCCCGGCGTTGTCGCGTTATGCCCAATGCCCGGACTCAGCGGGCTGTATCCGGGCTTCCAGGTACCGCGACCAGCGAAGTAAATTGACTCTGGACTGTACAATTATTACAATCCCGCCTCTTTATTAAAGACACATTGAGGCGTCGGTCGTTTTACTGGCCCAAAAACGCGTCACCCAGTGAAATTTTTCAAGTTTAGGTAGAAATCGCCATGAAACGCACTTTTCAACCGTCCGTACTGAAGCGCAACCGTTCTCACGGCTTCCGTGCTCGTATGGCAACCAAAAATGGTCGTCAGGTTCTGGCACGTCGTCGTGCTAAAGGCCGTTCTCGTCTGACCGTTTCTAAGTAATAAAAGCTAACCCTCGTGGTTAAGCTCGCATTTCCCAGGGAGTTACGCTTGTTAACTCCCACTCATTTCACTTTCGTCTTCCAGCAGCCACAACGGGCTGGCACGCCGCAAATCACCATCCTCGGCCGCCTTAATTCGCTGGGGCATCCCCGCATCGGTCTTACCGTCGCTAAAAAGCATGTCAAGCGCGCACACGAACGCAACCGGATCAAACGTTTGACCCGAGAGAGCTTTCGTCTGCTTCAGCATGAACTGCCAGCGATGGACTTCGTCGTTGTAGCGAAAAAGGGGATTGCCGATCTCGACAACCGTATGTTGGCGGAAGCGTTGGAGAAGTTATGGCGTCGTCACTGTCGCCTGGCGCGCGGCTCCTGATCGTCCTGATCCGCGTCTATCAGCGCGGCATCAGCCCCTTGCTGGGACCACACTGTCGGTTTCAGCCAACCTGCTCTCATTATGGAATTGAGGCGTTACGCAGGTTTGGCCTGATAAAAGGCAGTTGGTTGACACTCAAACGCGTATTAAAATGCCACCCTTTGAACCCGGGTGGTGACGATCCTGTGCCGCCAAAAAACCTTTGATACCAGAGAACATTAACGATGGATTCGCAACGCAATCTTTTTCTCATCGCTTTTCTGTTCGTGTCTTTCATGATCTGGCAAGCCTGGCAGACGGACCACGCTCCGCAGCCGCAGCAGACCCAGACCACGCAAAACACCAACAGCGCAGCAGGTGATGCCGCCAGCCAGGGCGTTCCGGCCAGCGGCCAGGGCAAAACGATCACCGTTAAGACTGATGTCCTGTCATTGAATATCAACACCCGCGGTGGCGATGTTGAGCAAGCTCAGCTGCTGACCTACCCGGACAAACTGGGTTCTGACCAGCCGTTCCAGCTGCTGGAGACCACGCCATCCTTCGTTTATCAGGCTCAGAGCGGACTCACTGGCCGTAACGGTCCCGATAACCCGAACAACGGCGCGCGTCCGCTGTTCACCGCTCAGCAGGATCACTTCGAGATGGCTGACGGCCAGACCGAACTGCGCGTGCCGATGACCTTCACCGCTGAAAATGGCGTGGTTTACACCAAAACCTTTATTTTCAAGCGTGGCGAATACGCGGTGGACGTGACCTATAACGTCAACAACACCACCCAGCAGCCGCTGGAAGTGTCGCTGTTTGGTCAGCTGAAACAGACTATCGATCTGCCGAAGCATCGTGACACCGGCAGCAACAACTTTGCGTTGCATACCTTCCGCGGTGCGGCCTACTCCACCAGCGAAGAGAAGTACGAAAAGTATAAGTTCGATACCATCGCGGACAACGAAAACCTGAACGCCACCACCAGCAACGGCTGGGTGGCGATGCTGCAGCAATATTTTGCTACCGCATGGGTGCCGCGTACCGCTGGCAATAACGCGCTCTACACCAGCAACCTGGGCAACAGCGTTGCGGCGATCGGCTATAAATCTGCGCCGGTCACCGTGGCTGCGGGTCAGCAGCAGGATCTGGGCGCTACGCTGTGGGTCGGCCCGGAAATTCAGGACAAGATGGCTGCCGTTGCGCCGCATCTCGACCTGACCGTTGACTACGGCTGGCTGTGGTTTATCTCTCAGCCGCTGTTTAAGCTGCTGAAGTTTATCCACAGCTTTATCGGTAACTGGGGCTTCTCCATCATCGTTATCACCTTTATCGTGCGCGGCATCATGTACCCGCTGACGAAGGCGCAGTACACCTCGATGGCGAAAATGCGTATGCTGCAGCCGAAGATTCAGGCGATGCGCGAGCGTCTGGGCGACGACAAGCAGAAGCAAAGCCAGGAGATGATGGCGCTGTATAAAGCGGAGAAGGTCAACCCGCTGGGCGGCTGTCTGCCGCTGGTTATCCAGATGCCGATCTTCCTTGCGCTCTACTATATGCTGTCTGGATCGGTTGAACTGCGCCATGCGCCGTTTGTCCTCTGGATCCACGACCTGTCGGCGCAGGACCCCTACTACATTCTGCCGATTCTGATGGGCATCACCATGTTCTTCATTCAGAAGATGTCACCGACCACCGTGACCGATCCGATGCAGCAGAAGATCATGACCTATATGCCGGTTATCTTTACCGTGTTCTTCCTGTGGTTCCCGTCAGGTCTGGTGCTGTACTACATCGTCAGCAACCTGGTAACCATTCTCCAGCAGCAGCTGATTTATCGCGGGCTGGAAAAACGCGGTCTGCACAGCCGCGACAAGAAGAAGGCGTAACGCGCTTACGCCCGTCTGACAATCTGGTTTACCCTGAGGCGGTCGATAAGACCGCCTTATTTTTTTAGCGAGAGAAAATCCCATGAGCCACAGCGATACTATCGTCGCCCAGGCGACGCCTCCCGGACGCGGCGGCGTCGGTATTTTGCGCATCTCCGGCGCGCGCGCCGCCGAGGTGGCGCAGCAGGTGCTCGGCAAGCTGCCAAAGGCGCGCTACGCCGACTATCTGCCGTTTAAAGATGCTGACGGCAGCGTGCTGGACCAGGGCATCGCGCTGTGGTTTCCCGGCCCGAACTCCTTTACCGGCGAAGATGTACTGGAGCTGCAGGGCCACGGCGGCCCGGTGATCCTCGATCTGCTGCTGAAGCGTATCGTGGCGCTGCCCGGCGTGCGCATCGCCCAGCCGGGCGAATTTTCCGAGCGCGCCTTTTTGAACGACAAGCTCGACCTGGCGCAGGCCGAGGCGATCGCCGATCTGATTGACGCCAGCTCCGAGCAGGCGGCACGTTCCGCAGTTAACTCGCTGCAGGGTGCCTTCTCTACCCGCATCAACCAGCTGGTGGAGGCACTGACCCACCTGCGTATCTACGTCGAAGCGGCTATCGACTTCCCCGATGAAGAGATCGACTTTCTCTCCGACGGTAAAATCGAAGCGCAGCTTGATGAGGTGATTGTCGATCTCGACGCCGTACGCGCCGAGGCGCGTCAGGGCAGCCTGCTGCGCGAAGGCATGAAGGTGGTGATTGCGGGTCGGCCAAATGCGGGTAAGTCGAGCCTGCTTAACGCCCTGGCCGGGCGCGAAGCGGCGATCGTGACCGATATCGCTGGCACCACGCGCGACGTGCTGCGTGAACATATTCATATCGACGGCATGCCGCTGCATATTATCGATACCGCGGGGCTGCGTGAGGCCAGCGACGAAGTTGAGCGCATCGGCATCGAGCGCGCCTGGCAGGAGATTGAACAGGCGGATCGCGTGCTGTTTATGGTAGACGGCACCACGACCGACGCCACGGAAGCGGCGCAGATCTGGCCCGACTTCGTCTCGCGCCTGCCTGCGGCGTTGCCGATTACCGTGGTGCGCAACAAGGCGGACGTCACCGGCGAAACCCTGGGCCTGACAGAAGTAAATCATCACTCACTTATTCGCCTTTCGGCGCGTACCGGCGCAGGCGTCGACGCGCTGCGCGACCATCTGAAGCAGTCGATGGGCTTTTCCGGCAATATGGAAGGCGGCTTCCTGGCGCGTCGCCGTCATCTTCAGGCGCTGGAGTTAGCGGCTACTCACTTACAGCAGGGCAAGGCGCAGCTGCTGGGCGCGTGGGCGGGCGAACTGCTGGCGGAAGAGCTGCGGCTGGCACAGCAGGCGTTGAGTGAGATCACCGGCGAGTTCACCTCAGATGATTTGCTGGGGCGGATTTTTTCCAGCTTCTGTATTGGTAAATGATCGGTACCGAACGCTGGGCTGTTCATTTATTGCGCTTCAGGTGTTACCTTTTAGAATCGTAAAAGGTAACACCTTACAGGTCATACGAGGATCGCATTATGCCAACCACCAGCACCACACTGAAGATTGACAGCCTTCTTAAAGAGCGCGTGAAAAAACTGGCGGATTCTCGGGACCGCAGCCCGCACTACCTCATGGTCACCGCTATTGCTCAGTACATCGAGCGAGAAGAGGCGCGTGAAAGCTTTAAGCAAGAGGCCCTGGATTCATGGCGTGAATATCAGGAAACGGGCCTGCATCTCACCGGTGAAGAAGTGAAAAGCTGGTTACGCAACTGGGGGACGGAGGCGGAAACGGATATTCCTGAATGCCACAAGTAATTGTTACCCAACGCGCCGCTAGCGGGCTGGCGCGTTGCCGTGAGTTTTTAATGAATAAGAATCCACTTGCGGCGCTTAAAGCAGGTCAGGTGCTTGAAAAGCAGTTTGAACAACTGGAAAAAAACCCAGAAATCGGCCGACCTTTTGTCGAAGCACCTCAACTACGAGAGCTCCTGATTGGCTTCGGCGATTCAGGCTATGTCGCGCTATACCGTTATGAACAGCATGAAGATCGTATCTATATTTTAGCCTTCCGCCATCAGAAAGAAGCTGGCTACTAATCCCAACGTCAAACTGTGCACTTTCTCCCTCCTCTTCAGCCCATCCCCGTCTGTTTGCACCTTTGTTATTTGGCGACGAACCGCCGTTAGGGTATAAACGGTAAGCACCGGTTTTCCCGGATACGCCTTCACAATGGCATCTCTCAGGCGGCTGCTTCCGCCTGACCCAAGGAGAGTAGAATGCATACACCGCTCGACAACACCGCACTCGACCAGCTGTTTAACGAAGCCCGCACCCATAGCTACTGGCAGGACAAACCCCTCGAAGCTGGCATTCTGGAGCAGCTCTATACGCTGACCGCGCTTGGCCCGACCTCGGCCAACTGCTCGCCAGGCCGCTTTGTGTTTGTCACCTCGCAGGAAGGCAAAGAGAAGCTGAAGCCGGCGCTCTCGTCCGGCAATATAGAGAAGACCATGAGCGCGCCGGTAACGGTCATCGTCGCTCACGATATGGCGTTTTACGATCGGCTGCCGCAGCTGTTTCCACACGCCGATGCGCGCAGCTGGTTTACCGGCAGTCCAGAACTGGTGAAAGAGACCGCCTTTCGCAACAGCAGCCTGCAGGCGGGCTATCTGATCCTGGCCGCGCGCTCGCTTGGGCTGGATGCCGGTCCAATGTCAGGCTTCGATCCGGCGAAAATCAACGAGGCGTTCTTCGCCGACAGCAGCTGGCAGGTCAATATGTTGATTAACCTCGGCTACGGCGATAGCGAGAAGCTGCATCCGCGCCTGCCGCGTCTGGGTTTTGAACAGGCGTGCAAGCTGGCCTGACGCTAATCTGCCGCTGCGCAAGCGCGTAGCGGCCTCTCTTTTTTCGCCTCTTTTTATCAGCCGATTCTGAATATTGCGCCATTCTGCTGGATGCCGGATGCATTATCCTCAGAAAATTCTTACAATGCGCCCTGATGATTAAGTGACCATTTTCACGGAGCGACAGATGGCGGGTCATTTTGTACGTTGGATGGGCGATCGCGGCATTGTCGCTGACGCCATGCGCATGCCGCAGGATGTTCTCGATCAGGCACGACAGCTGCCTGACAGACACCGTGGACGTTTTTTGCTTGCCCGTCTGATGCTGGCGCAGCTGATGCTGCGCGTTTACGGTATCAGCACCCTTCCTGCTCTCGTTACCCACAGCAATGGCCGCCCGGCCTTTGCCGATCGCGATTTGCCCGATTTCAGCATCGCCTATGCCGGCAATATGGTCGGCGTGCTCCTTGCCGAAGAGGGCGGACGCGCCGGGCTGGATATGGAGATCGTACGCGCCCATAGCCGCCAGACGCAGGAGCAGCTGATGCAGTCGCTTACGTCTGGCGAGCGCGCCTGGATTAATGCGCAGCAGGATTTTATGGAAGCGGTGACGCAGATCTGGACGCTGCGCCAGAGCATTCTTAAGCTGACCGGCGAAGGTAACGATAATATGGCCTCGCTGCGGCTGCAGCCCGCGGCCGGACGCCTGCGCTCGACGAGCTATCCCGATATTCAGGCGGTGTGCGACGCCGAGCCGACGCTGGTGTGGTCATGCGCCCTGTCGGCCGCCACCCAGCGGCTGCACCTGTGGGAAATCGATGCCTCGCGCGAGTGGCATGCGCTGCGCGACGTAGAGATGAGCAAGCCCAATATCGGGCCGCGCACGCTGCGTCTGACCAGCTCACCGCGGGAGCGCAGCCTCCATCCAGAGCTATAAAAAAAGCCGCTTAAGCGGCTTTTTTTACAGGGCAATTTTCCAGCACTTTGCGCTTCGGTTCATCTCACCCGCTTGCAGACGACTCAGCGGTTTGCGACAGAGCCTGAGCCTTCCTGTTAATGCGCGTCGATAAAGGCGATTTTTAACACGAACAGCAGCGCCACAACCACCACGCAGGGGCTGATCTCGCGCCAGCGGCCGGTGCCCAGCTTCATCACGCAGTAGGCGATAAAGCCCAACGCGATGCCTTCGGTAATGGAGAAGCTAAACGGCATCATCGCCGCGGTTACGAAGGCCGGCACCGCTTCGGTGAGATCGTCCCAGCGCACGCGCGACAGGCTGGCGGTCATCAGCACGCCAACGTAGATCAGCGCGCCTGCAGCCGCATAGCCCGGCACCATCGCCGCCAGCGGCGACAGGAACATCACCAGCAGAAAAAGCACCCCGGTCACCACCGCCATCAGGCCGGTGCGGCCGCCGATCGCTACGCCGGACGAACTTTCGATGTAAGCGGTCACTGACGAAGTACCCGCCAGCGCGCCCGTTACCGAGCTAAAGCTATCCACAAACAGCGCCTGCTTCATACGCGGAAACGTGCCTTGCTCATCGGTCAGGCCCGCTTTATCGGTTACGCCAATCAGGGTGCCAGAAGAGTCGAACAGGTTAACCAGCATAAAGGAGAAGATAACGCCCGCCATGCCGATATTGAACGCGCCTTTAATATCCACCTGACCAACCACGCTGGTAATCGCCGGCGGCGCGGAGAAGAGGCCAACAAATTTCACATCGCCGAGCGCCCAGCCGAGTGCCGTGGTGATCACCATAGAGATCAGCACCGCCGCATGGATATTGCGCGACGCCAGAATAGCGATAATAAAAAAGCCGAGCGCGCCGAGCAGTACGCTGTGCGAGGTCAGATTGCCGACGGCGGCGATAGTATCGGGATTCGCGACGATAATACCGGCGTTTTTCAGCCCCATCATGGCGATAAACAGGCCGATACCGGCGGTGATGCCAACGCGCAGGCTCAGCGGAATATTGGCGATCATCCAGTAGCGCACGCGCAGCAGCGTCAGGATCAGCAGCCCCAGCGCGCCCCAGAAAATGGCGCCCATGCCTACCTGCCACGAATAGCCCATCGCGCCGACCACCACAAAGGCGAAAAAGGCGTTGAGCCCCATCGCTGGCGCCAGCGCCACCGGCAGATTGGCGATCAGGCCCATCAGAATGCTGCCGAATGCGGCGATAAGGCAGGTCGTAACAAATACCGCCTGGGTATCCATGCCCGCCACGCCAAGAATCTGCGGGTTAACAAAGACGATGTAGACCATCGTCAGGAAAGTGGTGACACCGGCAATAATCTCGGTGCGCACCGTAGTGCCATGTTCCTGCAGCTTAAAAACGCGCTGCAAAAGGCCTTGTTTACTCATGCCAACGATCCTGATGAAAAGAACTCGGCGCGTATCCTGACCGCTTTGCCGCGGCAATACAATGATTTTTCGCAACCGTTTCCGGGATCGCAATCTGCGGCGATTAGGTTAAAGTGTGTGCTCTCTCGAAAACAGAAGGATAGCGACAGATGGCAGTAGAGTGTGTCTTTTTTGACTGCGACGGCACCCTTGTGGACAGCGAATTGCTCTGCACCCAGGCGTACGTCAACACCTTCGCGCGCTACGGAATTACCTGCTCGTTACAGGAGATGTTCGAAAGGTATAAAGGCGTTCAGCTCTACGACATTATTCGCGACGTAGCGGAAACCCATCACGCCACGCTGCCGCAGGCGGCCTTTGAAACCGACTACCGCGCCGAGGTGGCGCGCCTGTTCGACGCGTCGCTGACGGAAATTCCGGGTGCCAAAGCGCTGGTGGAGAAAATAACCGTGCCGATGTGCGTCGTCTCCAACGGCACGGTAAAGAAGATGCAGCATTCGCTGGGGCTGACCGCGATGCTGCCCTGGTTTGCTGACCGTCTTTACAGCGGTTACGACATCTCAAGCTGGAAGCCCGATCCGGCGCTGATCTATTACGCCGCCGGGCAGATGCAGGTGCCTGTCGATCGCTGCATTCTGGTGGATGACTCCGAAGCGGGCGCCCGCGCCGGCATCGCGGCGGGCATCCCGGTATTTTACTACTGCGCGGACGCGCACAATCCAGAAATCGACCACCCGCTGGTGACGCGCTTTACCGATATGGCCGCTCTGCCAGCGCTGTGGCGCGCGCGCGGCTGGCACCTGGTGGCGGAGTAATCGCCCGCGTCAGGCAGGCATTTAGCCAATCGCCCCCAGCGAATCGTCGTTGCCCTGCTTTTTCGGCAGCAAAAAGAGCGTGGCAACGATATCCAGCAGGTAGATCAGCGCCAGCAGGGTAATCGCCGCGACAAAAGAGATTTTCGCCGCCAGCAGGCCGATCACCAGCGGGCCAAAACCGCCGACGCCGCGCCCGAGGTTAAACAGAACGTTCTGCGCCGTGGCGCGCGCCTGCGGCGGGAAAGTGTCGGAGATCAGCGCGCCGTAGCCGCCAATCATGCCGTTGACGAACATCCCCATCAGCGCGCCGGTAAACAGCATCACGGTGGGGTCGCGCAGCTGCGCGTAGATCACCACCATCGCGACGGCACCGAACTGATAGAGCAGGAAAATTTTCCAGCGCGCAAAGCGGTCCGCCAGCACGCCAAACAGCCAGATGCCGAAGGTCATGCCGACCACGGTAACTGCGGTCCACAAGCCCGATTTGGTCAGGCTGAAGCCGAAGTTAGCGGAGAGATAGCTCGGCATCCAGATCATCAGCCCGTAATAGCCGAAGTTCTGCACCGAGGTCAGGATAAAGATGCCGAGGCTCGCTTTCGCCGTGGCGCGATCCTGCACCAGCATTTTCAGGCGCGTGGAGAACGACAGCGCTGGCGTCAGCTTTGCCTGCCGGGTAAAGGCCTCTGGCTCGCCCATGCTGCGTCGCAGCACAAACGAGAACAGCGCAGGCAGCAGGCCGACCAGAAACATCCCGCGCCAGCCGATCACGCCCAGCAGCGGCGGCGTAATAAAGGCCGCCAGCAGCACGCCTAGCTGCCAGCCGATACCGACCCACGCCGAGGCGCGATTGCGCTTTTCCGCCGGCCAGGCTTCGGCAATCAGCGCCATGCCGATACCAAACTCGCCGCCCAGCCCCATGCCCGCCAGCGTGCGGTACGCCAGCAGATCCCAGTAGCCCTGCGCCACCGCGCACAGCCCGGTAAAAACCGAGAACATCAGAATAGTAACGGTGAGAATACGGATGCGGCCAAAACGATCGCTGAGATGGCCGAACAGAATACCGCCCACCACCGCGCCAATCAGCGTCCAGGTGACCAGCGAACCCGCCTGTGACGGATCCAGCGCCAGCGACAGGCTAATCGCCGGCAGCATAAATCCCAGGATCAGCAGATCGAATCCATCCATCGCGTAACCGCTGACTGCGGCCAGCATCGCCTTTGCAGGGGTCACGCTCTGCTTACTGCGGGAAAGAGACATGAATCAGCACCTTAATCGAGAAAAAGTGCGTCAAGTATATAAAGGAAACGGTTGCGTGGGACAGTAAAAGCGGCGGGCCGTGCGCCAGGCAGCGCACGGCGGTGAGCATCAGGAGGGTTTGTTGGAGCCGTCGTCGCCGGAGAGCAGCTCGTCCAGCTTATCGCCGCCAACGTGGCGGAAATCCTGACCCTTAACGAAGTAGAAGATAATTTCGCAGATGTTCTGGCAGCGGTCGCCGATACGCTCGATGGCGCGGGCGCAGAACAGCGCGGTCAGCACGCTCGGAATGGTGCGCGGATCTTCCATCATATAGGTCATCAGCTGACGCACGATGCCTTCATACTCTTTGTCGACCTTTTTGTCTTCGCGGTAGATCTGGATCGCTTCGGTCAGATCCATGCGCGCGAAAGCATCCAGCACGTCGTGCAGCATCTCGACGGTGTGACGCCCCAGCGACTCAAGGCTCACCAGCAGCGGCATATGCTGCTGGCCAAATTTTTCCAGCGCGGTGCGGCTGATTTTTTCCGCCACGTCGCCGATGCGCTCCAGCTCGGAGATGGTTTTGATGATCGCCATCACCAGGCGCAGGTCGCTGGCGGTGGGCTGACGTTTGGCGATGATGCGCACGCAGGCCTCATCAATCTCCACTTCCATCATATTGACCTTCTGGTCGCCGTCGATCACCCGCTGCGCCAGTTCGCCATCAAGATTGTGCATCGCGGTGATGGCGTCGGTAAGCTGCTGCTCCACCATGCCGCCCATAATCATCACCTGGGTGCGAATGTGTTCCAGCTCCGCATTGAACTGACCGGAGATATGCTTGTTCAGATTAAGGTTATCCATGTTTATCTCCTGCGATCAGCCGTAGCGGCCGGTAATGTAATCTTCAGTCTGTTTCTGCGCCGGTTTAGTGAACAGCCTGTCGGTATCGCTGAACTCAATTAACTCGCCCAGATACATAAATGCGGTATGGTCGGAGCAGCGCGCCGCCTGCTGCATATTATGCGTCACGATGACCACGGTGTAGTCCTGCTTCAGCTCGGTGATCAGCTCTTCGATACGGCCGGTCGAGATGGGATCGAGCGCCGAGCAGGGCTCATCCAGCAGCAGCACTTCGGGGCGAATCGCAATGCCGCGCGCGATGCACAGGCGCTGTTGCTGGCCGCCAGAGAGACTGTATCCGCTCTGATGCAGCTTGTCTTTGGTTTCATTCCACAGCGCCGCCTTGCTCAGCGCCCACTGCACGCGCTCATCCATATCGGCGCGCGACAGCTTTTCAAACAGACGCACGCCAAAGGCGATATTGTCGTAGATCGACATCGGGAAAGGGGTCGGTTTCTGGAACACCATGCCGACGCGCGCGCGCAGCAGGGCGATATCCTGACTGGAGGCCAGAATGTTGTCGCCATCCAGCAAAATGTCGCCTTCGGCGCGCTGATCGGGATAGAGCGAGTACATCTTGTTAAAGGTGCGCAGCAGGGTGGATTTGCCGCAGCCTGACGGGCCGATAAAAGCGGTGACCTGGTTCTTCGCGATATCCAGGTTGATGTTTTTCAGCGCGTGAAATTTGCCGTAATAGAAGTTCAGGTTACGCACCTGGATCTTACCGCTGTTGGAAGTCGCGATACTCATTGCTCGTCTCTCTTAAACGGCGCCGCACCGGGCAGCGCCGAAGGTTAACCGTGTTTGCTCTTGGTGAAGACCACGCGCGCCAGGATATTCAGCAGCAGCACGCAGAGCGTGATAATCAGCACGCCCGCCCAGGCCAGACTCTGCCACTCGGCAAAGGGGCTCATCGCGAACTTAAAGATGGTGACCGGAAGGTTCGCCAGCGGCTGCATCATGTCGGTGGACCAGAACTGGTTCGACAGCGCGGTAAACAGCAGCGGCGCAGTTTCGCCCGCGATACGAGCGATCGCCAGCAGCACGCCGGTGAGGATGCCCGATACCGACGCCTTTAGCGTAATCGCGGAGATCATCTTCCATTTTGGCGTACCGAGCGCGTAAGCCGCCTCGCGCATGCTGTCCGGCACCAGCCGCAGCATATTCTCGGTGGTGCGGATAACGATAGGGATCTGCAGCAGCGCCAGGGCGATCACGCCCGCCCAGCCGGAGAAGTGCTGCATCTGCGCCACCACGATGGTGTAAACGAACAGCCCCACCACGATCGACGGCGCCGAAAGCAGAATATCGTTGATAAAGCGGATCACCTCCGCCAGCGCCGACTTACGGCCATATTCCGCCAGATAGACGCCCGCCAGGATACCCAGCGGCGTGCCGATCACCGTCGACCACAAAATCAGCAGGCCACTGCCCGCCAGGGCGTTGGCCAGACCGCCGCCGGCGGTATTGGGCGGCGGCGTCGATTCGGTAAACAATGACCAGCTCAGCCCGTCCACGCCGCGCGTTACGGTAGTGAACAGGATCCACACCAGCCAGAACAGGCCAAAGGCCATGGTCAGCAGCGACAGCGCCAGCGCAATCTTATTTTTGGTGCTGCGCCAGGCCTGCATTTTGCGGCGTGACGCGTCCAGTTCGGCGCGAGCCTGCAGTTCAATCGTCGTCATGAGCGCGCTCCTTCACTTTTCGCGAGGCGCAGGATCATTAGTTTAGAAATGGCCAGCACGATAAAGGTGATAACGAACAGGATCAGCCCCAGCTCCATCAGCGCGGCGACGTGTACGCCCGACTCGGCTTCGGCGAACTCATTCGCCAGCGCGGAGGTGATGCTGTTGCCCGGCATAAACAGCGAAGGGCTGTCGAGCTGGTAGGTGTTGCCGATAATAAAGGTGACCGCCATGGTTTCGCCCAGGGCGCGTCCCAGACCGAGCATCACGCCGCCAATCACGCCATTTTTGGTGAACGGCAGCACGATGCGCCAGATCACTTCCCAGGTGGTGCAGCCGATACCGTAGGCGGACTCTTTCATCATTACCGGCGTCTGCTCGAACACGTCGCGCATCACCGAGGCGATATAAGGGATGATCATGATCGCCAGAATAACGCCCGCCGCCAGAATGCCGATGCCGAAGGCCGGACCGGAAAAGAGCGCGCCGACAAAGGGGATGCTCGACATCACCTCGCCTACCGGCGTCTGGAAGTATTCGGCAAACAGCGGTGCGAAGATAAACAGGCCCCACATGCCGTACACGATGCTGGGGATCGCCGCCAGCAGCTCAATGGCGGTGCCGAGCGGACGACGCAGCCAGCCTGGCGACAGCTCCGTCAGAAACAGCGCGATGCCGAAGCTCACCGGCACGGCAATAATCAGCGCAATCAGCGAGGTCACGAGGGTGCCGTAGATCGGCACCAGCGCGCCAAATTCTTCGTTCGGCGCATCCCAGGTTTTGTTCCACAGAAAGGAAAAGCCAAATTTCTGGATGCTGGGCCAGGAGGAGAAAATCAGGGAGACGATAATGCCGCCCATCAGCAACAGGACAATCAGCGCCGCCAGCTTGACCAGCGCGCCGAAAATCATGTCACCTTGCTTACCGGGGGCTTTGAATGCCGGCTTCGTTGCAGCCATAGAAGTCTCATTCTTCAGAGGTTATCAGGGCGACGCGAGGCCGCCCTTCTCGATCTGGCCGGACGCGCGCCCGGCCGGAGTTGTTCACTTACTGGTAGAGCGCTTTGCCTGAACTGTCTTTGATGTTGGCTTTCCAGGCGTCGCGGATCTGCTGAGTTACGCTATCCGGCAGGGTGGCGTAATCCAGGCTGTTCGCGGTTTTGTCGCCGTTTTTGTATGCCCAGTCGAAGAATTTCAGCACTTCGCTGCCCTTCTCGGCGTTAGCCTGATCTTTGTAGACCAGAATGAAGGTGGTAGAGGTGATCGGCCACGCATCATTGCCTTTCTGGAAGGTCAGATCCTGCGCAAAGGATTTGCTCCAGTCTGCGCCTTTCGCCGCATTAGAGAAGCTGGTTTCGCTCGGAGCGACCGGCTTGCCGTCGGCGTCCACCAGTTTGGTGTAGGTCAGGTTGTTCTGTTTGGCGTAGGCGTACTCCACATAGCCGATGGAGCCCGGCAGACGCTGTACAAACGCCGCGACGCCGTCGTTGCCTTTGCCGCCCAGACCGGCCGGCCAGTTAACGGTGTTGCCTTTGCCGATTTTGCTGTTCCACTCTTCGTTAACCTTCGCCAGGTAGCTGGTGAAGACGAATGAGGTGCCGGAACCATCCGCGCGGCGCACCACGTTGATGTTGGTATCTGGCAGTTTCACGCCGGGGTTCAGCTTAGTGATTGCCGCGTCGTTCCACTTCTTGATTTTGCCCAGGTAGATATCGCCGACGGTTTTGCCGTCAAGCGTCAGTTCGCCTGATTTCACGCCCGGGATGTTGACGGCCAGCACCACGCCGCCGATAACGGTCGGGAACTGAAACAGGCCGTTTTTCTGCAGGTCTTCATCTTTCATCGGCGCATCTGACGCGCCAAAATCCACGGTTTTCGCGATGATCTGCTTAACGCCGCCGGATGAACCGATGCCCTGGTAGTTGATTTTGCTACCGGTGGCTTGCTGATATTCTGCTGCCCACTTGGCATAAACCGGTGCCGGGAAAGTCCCGCCCGCGCCCGTCAGATCGGTGGCTGCAAAGGCAGAAACCGCGCTTACGGCAAGAGTGGCGGTAAGGATTCGGGCTACGGTGCTACGCATCAGTGTCATGTTCCCTCCAGGGGAGTTAATCTCAGGCTCGGAGCCGTTGTAGTTGGAGTCAGTGATTGCTGCAGGAGGGAAAATAGGACAGTTTGATGACAGTGAAATGTAGGAAATATGACAGATTTATGACACATACAGCGAAGCTGAAATCTATCGAAGGAAAAGACTAAAAGATGTTGAAGAGCTGAAAAGAGAGCAGCAGAGCCTGACAAAGCAGCTTGAAGATAAGGATCGGCAAATAAGCGAACTGCAGCGCACGGTTGACGACCTTAATCGCAAAGTCCACTGATAAAAAAGAGCCGCTCCAGCAAGAGAGCGGCTCGTTAGCGGTTACTCGACCGTCACTGACTTCGCCAGGTTACGCGGCTGATCCACGTCGGTGCCTTTAATCAGCGCGACGTGATAGGAGAGCAGCTGCAGCGGCACGGTATAGAAGATTGGCGCGATCACCTCTTCTACGTGCGGCAGGGAGATAATCTTCATGCCGTCGCTGTCGCTGAAGCCGGCGTCCTGATCGGCAAACACGTACAGCAAGCCGCCGCGCGCGCGCACCTCTTCAATATTGGACTTCAGCTTCTCCAGCAGCTCGTTGTTTGGCGCCACCACGATAACTGGCATATCAGCGTCAATCAGCGCCAGCGGGCCGTGCTTCAGCTCGCCAGCGGCGTAGGCTTCCGCATGGATATAGGAGATCTCTTTCAGCTTCAGCGCCCCTTCCATGGCGATCGGATATTGATCGCCGCGGCCGAGGAACAGCGCGTGATGCTTGTCGGAGAAATCTTCCGCCAGCAGCTCAATGCGTTTGTCCTGCGCCAGCATCTGCTCGATGCGGCTCGGCAGCGCCTGCAGGCCATGCACGATATCGTGCTCAAGCTCGGCCGACATACCGCGCAGGCGGCCCAGTTTCGCCACCAGCATCAGCAGCACGGTGAGCTGCGTGGTGAACGCCTTGGTTGAGGCGACGCCGATTTCGGTGCCCGCTTTGGTCATCAGCGCCAGATCGGATTCGCGCACCAGCGAAGAGCCAGCCACGTTACAGATTGCCAGCGAGCCGAGGTAGCCCAGCTCTTTGGAAAGACGCAGCGCCGCCAGCGTATCGGCCGTTTCGCCAGACTGCGACAGGGTGATCAGCAGGCTGTTTTTACGCACCGCAGATTTGCGATAGCGGAATTCAGAGGCGATCTCGACGTCGCAGGGGATATTCGCCAGCGATTCGAACCAGTAGCGCGCCACCATACCGGAGTTGTAGGAGGTGCCACAGGCGATGATCTGAATATGCTCAACCTGGCTCAGCAGGGTTTCTGCATTGGGTCCCAGCTCGCTGAGATCCACTTCGCCGTGGCTAAAACGACCGGTTAAGGTGTTTTTGATCGCCATCGGCTGCTCGTAAATCTCTTTCTGCATATAGTGGCGATAGATGCCTTTATCGCCCGCGTCATACTGTACGTTCGATTCAATCTCGGCGCGCTGCACCGCGTTGCCCGCGCGATCGACGATAGTGACGTCGCGACGGCTGATCTCGGCAATATCGCCCTCTTCCAGATAGATAAAGCGGCGCGTCACCGGCAGCAGCGCCAGCTGGTCAGAGGCGATAAAGTTCTCGCCAACGCCGCGGCCAATCACCAGCGGGCTGCCGGAGCGTGCGGCCACCAGCAGCGACGGATCGCGGCTGTCCATGATCACCATGCCATAGGCGCCGCGCAGCTGCGGGATAACGCGCAGCACCACTTCACGCAGCGACCCACCCTGTTTCTGCTCCCAGTGCACCAGATGCGCCACCACTTCGGTGTCGGTTTCTGAGGTGAAACGGTAGCCGCGTTCAATCAGCGCTTCACGCAGCGGCTCATGGTTTTCAATGATGCCGTTATGCACCACGATGATCTGCTCTGAGACGTGCGGATGCGCGTTGGCCTCCGACGGCTCGCCGTGCGTTGCCCAGCGCGTATGGGCGATGCCGGTACCGCCGATCAGCGGATGCTGCTCAGCGGCCTCTGCCAGCATCTGTACTTTGCCGACGCGACGCAGGCGCGTCACGTGGCCCTGACGATCAACCACGGCCAGACCGGCCGAATCATACCCGCGATACTCCAGGCGACGCAGCCCTTCCAGCAGAATCTCTGCGATATCGCGCTGCGCTACTGCACCTACAATTCCACACATAAATGTTATTCCTGACCTGATGGCTTTCGGCCATCTTTCGTTGTCATACGACCTGATAACCGGCTTTGCCGGGCTCCCCGAGCCTTGTAGAGAGTGGGGATTATTATTGTGTTACTGCTGCGGCCAGCACGCGGCTGGCCGCTAAAAATTATTTTTTCTTCGCCGGACGCTGCCAGCTCGTTTTGCTGTTCTGCTCTTTGCGGTTATAAACCAGCGACGCCTCGGTGACATCTTTCATCACCGTGGTGCCCGCCGCGATAGTCGCGCCCGCCGCCACGCTGACCGGGGCCACCAGCTGGGTATCAGATCCAACAAAAACGTTGTCGCCGATAACGGTTCTGGACTTGTTCGCGCCGTCGTAGTTACAGGTGATGGTGCCTGCGCCGATATTGACGTTGGCGCCGATCTCCGCGTCGCCGAGATAGCTCAGATGCCCCGCCTTCGAACCTTTACCCAGCGTCGCCTTCTTCATTTCGACGAAGTTGCCGACGTGAGCGGCCTGCGCCAGCTCGCTGCCGGGACGCAGACGGGCAAAAGGCCCGACGGTGCAGTCGGCGGCGAGGTTCGCCTCCTCGATCACCGAATAGGGGCTGATTTCGCAGTCGTCGCCGATAACGCTGTTCCTGATGATGCAGCCCGCGCCGATTTTCACCCGGTCGCCCAGCGTGACGTCGCCCTCGATAATAACGTTGGTATCAATCTCGACGTCACGGCCGTGATGCAGCGTACCGCGCAGATCAAAGCGCGCCGGATCGCGCAGCATAACGCCCGCCAGCAGCAGCTTTTCTGCCTGCTCGCTCTGATAAACCCGCTCCAGCGTCGCCAGCTGCAGACGGTTGTTCACCCCGTCGGTTTCGCTGACGCGCGCCGGATGCACCGCGTTGATCTGACGCCCTTCCTGATGGGCCAGCGCAATAATATCGGTGATGTAGTATTCACCCTGCGCGTTGTTATTGGTGAGCTGCGCCAGCCAGCGCTTCAGATCGCCGCCGTTGGCAATCAGGATGCCGGTATTGATTTCCGTGATTTTCAGCTGCTCGGGCGAAGCATCTTTCTGCTCCACAATCCCGACGATGGCGCTATTTTCACGCACGATGCGTCCGTAGCCGCTGGGATTATCCAGCACCACCGTCAGCAGGCCGATGCCGCCAGCGGGTCTGGCGTCGCGCAGACGCTGCAGCGTCTCCTGAGAGATCAGCGGCACGTCGCCGTACAGCATCAGAATATCTTCGTCGTCAGCGAACGCGGGGGCGGCCTGCTGCATTGCGTGGCCGGTGCCGAGCTGCTCCGCCTGCAGCACCCAGTTAAGCGACGGCTCGGTCAGCGTCGCCTTCAGGCGGTCGCCGCCGTGGCCGTAGACCAGGTGAATATGCCGCGCGCCGAGGCCGGTTGCGGCGTCGATCACGTGCTGAACCATGGGTTTTCCTGCAAGAGTATGCAGAACTTTGGGCAGATCGGAATACATACGGGTACCCTTGCCGGCAGCAAGGATCACCACGCTCATTGCGCTGTTAGACATAACCATCCTGACAGAGTTTTTGACATGCGAAAGTTAAACGGTTTACCTCTGAGATTACTACATTTTTCTCAGGTCGAAATTAGGCGCGCGCAGCCTGAAGCGCGGGCAAAAAAAATGCCAGCCCGAGGGCTGGCATTTCGTGACGCATAAAGCCTGATTACATCGCTTTTTTGGTCAGCTCGATCACGCGCAGTTTAGCAATGGCTTTCGCCAGCTCCGCAGAGGCCTGAGCGTAGTCCACGTCGCCGTGGCTGCTGTTCATATGCTCTTCTGCTTTGCGTTTCGCTTCCAGCGCACGCGCTTCGTCCAGGTCGGTACCGCGGATAGCGGTATCCGCCAGAACGGTGGTGCTGCCCGGCTGCACTTCCAGCACGCCGCCAGAGAGGTAGATAAACTCCTCTTCGCCGTGCTGTTTCACGATACGGATCATTCCAGGCTTGATGGCAGTCAGCAGCGGGGCGTGGCCAGGGAAAATACCCAGCTCACCTTCGCTACCTGACACCTGAATTTTCTGCACCAGGCCAGAGAACAGCTGTTTCTCTGCGCTGACGACGTCCAGGTGATAAGTCATAGCCATATCTGTCCTCCCGGGAAACCGTTATTACAGTTTCTTCGCTTTTTCCACGGCTTCTTCGATAGCGCCGACCATGTAGAAAGCCTGCTCCGGCAGATGGTCGAACTCGCCGTCCATAATGCCTTTAAAGCCACGGATAGTGTCTTTCAGCGTAACGTATTTACCTGGCGCACCGGTGAAGACTTCAGCAACGAAGAACGGCTGAGACAGGAAGCGCTGAATCTTACGCGCGCGTGCCACCAGCAGTTTGTCGTCTTCAGACAGCTCGTCCATACCGAGGATGGCGATGATGTCTTTCAGTTCCTGGTAACGCTGCAGCAGAGACTGCACGCCACGAGCAACGTCGTAGTGCTCCTGACCCACGACCAGCGGATCCAGCTGACGGCTGGTGGAATCCAGCGGGTCAACGGCCGGGTAAATACCCAGAGACGCGATCTGACGGCTCAGGGTAACAGTTGAGTCCAGGTGGGCGAAGGTGGTCGCCGGAGACGGGTCAGTCAAGTCATCCGCAGGGACGTAAACGGCCTGTACGGAGGTGATTGAACCGGTCTTGGTGGAGGTAATACGCTCCTGCAGCACGCCCATCTCTTCGGCCAGCGTCGGCTGATAGCCTACCGCTGACGGCATACGACCCAGCAGTGCAGATACTTCCGTACCGGCCAGGGTGTAACGATAGATGTTGTCGATGAACAGCAGAACATCGCGGCCTTCGTCACGGAATTTTTCCGCCATGGTCAGACCGGTCAGTGCAACGCGCAGACGGTTACCCGGCGGCTCGTTCATCTGACCATACACCAGCGCAACTTTGTCGATAACGTTAGAGTCGGTCATTTCGTGGTAGAAGTCGTTACCCTCACGAGTACGCTCGCCCACGCCGGCAAATACCGAGTAACCTGAGTGCTCAGCCGCGATGTTACGGATCAGCTCCATCATGTTTACGGTTTTACCTACGCCCGCGCCGCCGAACAGGCCGACTTTACCGCCCTTGGCGAACGGACACATCAGGTCGATAACCTTGATGCCGGTTTCCAGCAGTTCCTGCGAGTTGGACTGGTCTTCATAAGAAGGCGCTGCGCGGTGAATAGAGGAGATCTCTACTGCACTGCCGTCTTCTTCTTTCAGCTCGCCTTTCATGTCGATCGGCTCGCCCAGCACGTTCATGATACGGCCGAGGGTCGCTTTGCCCACCGGAACCTGGATCGGTTTTTTCAGGTCAGCAACTTCCAGACCGCGCTTCAGGCCGTCAGAAGAACCCATGGCGATGGTACGAACCACGCCGCCACCCAGCTGCTGCTGAACTTCCAGCACCAGACGAGCATCACCATTCTGAACCTCAAGGGCGTTGTACACTTGCGGTACCGCGTCCTGAGGGAATTCGACGTCAACTACGGCGCCGATAATCTGGACAATCTTTCCAGCTGCCATCTTGAATCCTCTACCTAATTCTTACCTGGTTAAACCGCGGAGGCTCCCGAGACGATCTCGGTGAGTTCCTGGGTGATGCTGGCCTGACGAGCTTTGTTGTAAACCAACTGCAGCTCTTTGATCAGATTTCCGCCGTTATCGGTTGCGGCTTTCATCGCCACCATACGCGCGGCCTGTTCGCTGGCCAGGTTTTCCACCACACCCTGATAAACCTGCGATTCGACGTAACGACGCAGCAGGGTATCCAGCAGCGCTTTCGGATCGGGTTCGTACAGGTAATCCCAGGTCTTCGCCTTCATCTCTTCTTCACCTTCCGCTGGCGGTAACGGCAGCAGTTGGGTAATGGTCGGAGTCTGAGACATGGTGTTATTAAACTTGTTGCTAACGACATACAGCTTGTCGATGCGACCTTCGTCGTAAGCCTGCAGCATCACTTTTACCGGGCCGATCAGATCGGACAGGGAAGGTTTATCTCCCATGCCGGTGACCTGCGCCACGATGTTGCCACCTACGGAGCTGAAGAACGCCAGACCTTTAGAACCGATAATCGACAGATCGCTCTGCACGCCTTTATCGGACCAGGCTTTCATATCTGCCAGCAACTTTTTGAACAGGTTAATGTTCAAACCACCACAAAGCCCGCGGTCAGTCGAAACGACCAGGTAGCCGACGCGCTTAACGTCGCGCTCTTCCAGGTAAGGGTGCTTGTATTCCAGATTCCCTAACGCAAGGTGACCAATCACTTTGCGCATGGTGTCTGCATACGGACGGCTGGCCGCCATGCGTTCCTGCGTTTTACGCATTTTGGAGGCGGCGACCATTTCCATCGCTTTGGTGATTTTCTGCGTGTTTTTCACGCTTCCAATCTTGTTACGTATCTCTTTTGCGCCGGCCATTAGCTTCTCCTCAAAGCCTTGCGGCCTGCCTTTTCAGACAGGCCGCCAGACATTACCAGGACTGGGTTGCTTTAAACGTGTCGAGCAGGCCTTTCAGCTTCGCTTCGATATCGTTGTTGTAGTTACCAGTTTGGTTGATTTCCTGCATCAGGTCAGCGTGATCGCGGTCCGCGAACGCCAGCAGTGCAGCTTCGAAGCTAAGGATTTTCGCCAGTTCTACGTCGTTCAGGTAGCCGCGCTCGGCAGCAAACAGCACCAGACCCTGTTGCGCGACGGACATCGGCGCATACTGTTTCTGTTTCAGCAGCTCGGTCACTTTCTGACCGTGGCTCAGCTGTTTGCGGGTCGCGTCATCCAGATCGGAAGCAAACTGCGAGAACGCAGCCAGTTCACGATACTGTGCCAGCGCGGTACGGATACCACCGGACAGTTTCTTGATGATCTTGGTCTGAGCAGCACCACCAACACGCGATACGGAGATACCTGGGTTAACCGCCGGACGAATACCGGAGTTAAACAGGTTCGATTCCAGGAAGATCTGACCATCGGTAATAGAGATTACGTTGGTCGGAACGAACGCGGAAACGTCGCCCGCCTGGGTTTCGATGATCGGCAGCGCGGTCAGTGAACCGGTTTTACCTTTAACTTCGCCGTTGGTGAAACGCTCAACGTAGTCAGCGCTTACGCGTGACGCACGCTCCAGCAGACGAGAGTGGAGATAGAACACGTCGCCCGGGAATGCTTCTCGGCCCGGCGGACGGCGCAGCAGCAGAGAAATCTGACGGTAAGCGACAGCCTGCTTAGAGAGGTCATCGTATACGATCAGCGCATCTTCGCCGCGGTCGCGGAAGTATTCGCCCATGGCGCAGCCGGAGTAGGGCGCCAGGTACTGCAGTGCAGCAGATTCAGATGCGGACGCAACAACCACGATGGTGTTAGACAGCGCACCGTGCTCTTCCAGCTTACGCACCACGTTAGCGATGGTAGAGGCTTTCTGGCCAATCGCGACGTACACGCACTTAATGCCGGAATCGCGCTGGTTGATGATCGCGTCGATCGCCAGCGCGGTTTTACCGGTCTGACGGTCGCCGATGATCAGCTCACGCTGGCCACGACCGATTGGAATCATCGCATCGACAGATTTGTAACCGGTCTGAACCGGCTCGTCGACTGACTGACGGTCGATAACGCCCGGTGCGATCACTTCAACCGGCGAGAAGCCGTCGTTTTCGATCGCGCCTTTGCCGTCGATTGGTGCACCCAGAGTGTTCACCACGCGGCCCAGCAGGCCACGACCGACCGGCACTTCCAGAATACGACCGGTACACTTAACCTTCATGCCTTCGGCGAGGTCAGCGTACGGGCCCATAACCACAGCACCGACAGAGTCGCGCTCGAGGTTCAGGGCGATAGCGTAACGGTTGCCCGGCAGGGCGATCATCTCACCCTGCATCACATCGGCCAGGCCGTGTACGCGGATGATACCGTCGCTTACAGAAACAATTGTACCTTCGTTGTGAGCTTCGCTCACGACATTGAACTGAGCAATGCGCTGCTTGATCAGTTCGCTGATTTCGGTGGAATTCAGTTGCATATGCTCCAGTCCCCTTAAGACTGCAAGGCGTCTGCCAGACGCTCGAGACGGCCGCGCACGCTGCCATCAATCACCAGATCACCCGCACGGATGATCACGCCTGCCATGACAGACTTATCAATTTTGCAATTCAGCTTAACTTTGCGTGACAGACGTTTTTCCATCGCGGCGCTGATTTTAGTCAGCTGGCTGTCACTCAGCGTACCGGCAGAAATCACGTCCACCTCCGCAGTCGCCTCATAGGCGTCGCGCAGGTGAATGAACTGCTCGAGTACAGCTGGAAGCGCTGTCAAACGTCCGTTCTCAGCCATAACCTTAATCAGGTTCTGACCGTGTTCATCTAATTGATCGCCGCAGACGGCAATGAAAGAAGCCGATAACGCTTCCGGCGCCAGCGCGCCAGATAGAAGATCGGCCATTTGCTCATTGCGTGCTACGGTCGCGGCAAACGCCAGCATGTTTTGCCAGCGCTCGATGCTTTGATGCTCAACAGCAAAGTCAAAAGCTGCTTTGGCGTAGGGGCGAGCTACAGTAATCAGTTCAGACATCAGCCCCTCCCTCCTTACAGTTCAGCGACCAGTTTATCAACGATGTCGCTGTTAGCAGCTTCATCCACGGAACGTTCGATGATCTTCTCGGCGCCAGCCATTGCCAGCAACGCGACTTGCTTACGCAGCTCTTCGCGGGCACGTTTACGCTCGGCGTCGATTTCAGCCTGCGCCTGCGCCACGATGCGGTTACGTTCGTTCTCGGCTTCAGTTTTCGCTTCGTCCAGAATCTGAGTACGGCGTTTGTTCGCCTGCTCGATAATGACCTGAGCTTCTTCTTTAGCTTTCTTCAGCTGGTCGGTCACATTGGCCTGCGCGAGATCCAAATCTTTCTTCGCGCGCTCAGCAGAAGCAAGGCCTTCAGCAATTTCTTTCTGGCGCTTTTCGATGGCAGCCATAATCGGCGGCCATACGTACTTCATGCAGAACGCGACGAACAGGATAAACGCGATGGCCTGGCCGAGGATTGTTGCGTTAATGTTCACAGCACAATGCCTCTAATTAAGTAGTTAACTTTTCTGCCGATATCTGAACGATAAGCGGCAGAACCGTTCATCATCGCACCCGGTGCCATGATGAACCAGGAGCGACAGGCTTTAGGCGACAGCAAACATCACATAGAGACCCAGACCAACAGCGATCATCGGGATTGCATCCACCAGACCCATTACAACAAAGAACTGCGTACGCAGCAGAGGGATCAGATCCGGCTGGCGCGCGGCGCCTTCCAGGAATTTACCTCCGAGGATGCCGATACCGATCGCAGCACCGATTGCCGCCAGGCCCATCATCACAGCGGCAGCCATGTACAGCAGATCCATATTCAGGTTTTCCATGACAGTCTCCAGTTTGTTTCAGTTAAACGCTTAGTGTTGAGAAAAAAATCAATGTTCTTCAGATGCCATCGACAGATAGACAATCGTGAGGACCATGAAAATGAAAGCCTGCAACGAGATGATCAGGATGTGGAAAATGGCCCACGGCACATTCAGCACCCACTGCGACCACCACGGCAACAGACCGGCAATAAGGATAAAGATCAGCTCACCCGCATACATGTTGCCGAACAGTCGCAGACCGAGTGAAACCGGTTTGGACAGCAGGCTAACACCTTCAAGAATCAGGTTGATGGGGATGAAGATCGGGTGATTAAAAGGCTGCAGCGTCAGCTCTTTCGCGAAGCCGCCTACACCTTTCATTTTGATGCTGTAGAACAGAATCAAAATAAATACGCCCAACGCCATAGACAGCGTGATGTTCACGTCTGCGGACGGCACGACGCGAAGCGACGGCAGGCCCAGCCAGTGCTCGCCGATATACGGCAGCAGATCGATAGGCAGCAGATCCATGAAGTTCATCAGAAAGACCCAGACGAAAATCGTCAGAGCCAGCGGGGCGATAAGTTTGCTTTTACCGTGGTACATGTCGCGCACGTTGCTGTCAACGAAGCCGACAACCAGTTCGATAGCAGCCTGCATTTTCCCTGGCACGCCGCTGGTAGCGCTCTTCGCCACTTTGCGGAACAACACCAGGAAGATGAATCCCAGCACCAGAGAGAAAAACATAGAATCGATATTTAATACCCAAAACGTCGCGGGAGCGTCGTGAGCATTCACTAACTCGAAGGTACGCAGGTCCAACTGAAGATGCGTCAGATGGTGACCGATGTACTCTTGAGGAGTTTGAGTTTCTCCTGCAGCCATGATGCCTTTTACCCTTTGTTGTTAATTACCGCCGGTGCCAACATCTGAACCACCAGCACCGATAACCAGGTTATCCCGAGCGGCCAGAAAACCACCCTGAAAACACCCAACGCCACAATGAGCAACACGATGGTTGCGATGACTTTGCCGATTTCGCCGAGAGCGAAACTCCACGCAACCCGTCCGGAAGCCGGGGATTGCCCTTGCAGGCGCCAGGCTAAAAACATGAACAACACGTTCGGCAGCCAGGCTGCCGCTCCGCCAGCCAGCGCAGAGACGCCCCAGGTGACATCTTTCAGGGCAAAGAGAGCGCCGATGATGACAACAGTCACCAGCTGGATACCCAGCACGGTTCGGGCGAATTTTACACTGTAAAGAGACACTGACATGGCGCTGTTACTCCCCTGCCCCATAAGGGGTATGTCGCGTGTCGTATAAGACTGCCTTTACTCACTCGAGTCAAGCAGCAAAAGCCGTGCAAATTATACGGGCCGCACCTGCGATTTCAATCCGTAAGTAGCCAAAAGGTGAACAATTATTTA
Organism: Pantoea agglomerans; assembly: GCF_020149765.1. Lineage (NCBI taxonomy): Bacteria > Pseudomonadati > Pseudomonadota > Gammaproteobacteria > Enterobacterales > Erwiniaceae > Pantoea > Pantoea agglomerans. The sequence goes on along the minus strand of NZ_CP083809.1, from coordinate 4,061,732 downwards.
AATTTCTTTCCGAACGGCTATTTTTCCAAAGATTGCCAGGCGAAATTATGGACCTGCGCCGCACTTATCTGGCTTCCGCCTTGCGTTTAAAGCGTGCTTTAGATCACATTCTAAACAGCGCTGCGCCATCTAAATTTGGCGACGAGCAACAACGGTGTCTATTATGCCGCCGTTAAAGCCTTAAAAAACAGCAGGATAATATTTTACCCTCGTCAGGCTGCCCTTATTTTCGATAAAAACAGCTGATTGACATCTCAGAGTGTCGCAAGAACGTTAAATTGATATTACGCACGCGGAGTTATTATCCTGATATATTTTCCCGCGTGATTATCTGGCTGCCTGACTGAAGCGGTAGAAGTGATCTACCTGATAAATAAATGTGAATTATTCGTTAAATGTAACAGAGCTTTTCGGATAATTTCCGCCAGGCCTGTTAACGTTATTTCCCGGCCTTCAGGATAAAAATTGCGTTGCCCGGCGAAATCAACTGCCGATTTTTTGCACAGAGATTTTGATAAGCCAAACGCGCAGGAACGCCTTAATCCCTGCGCTTTTAAGGGCTATTGGCGTCCGATAACCACCAGGTGACGTTCACCATCCAGCTCCGGCACCTTTAACGCTTCCACAGCAATCAGACGAAAACCGGCAGGCAGGCTGGCGATCTCATCGTCGGGACGCACGCCTTTCAGCGCATAAAATTGCCCCTGCGCAGAAGGCAGATGATGACACCAGTTCACCATATCCTGCAGCGAGGCGAACGCACGGCTGATAACGCCGTCGAACGGCGGCTCGGACGGAAACACCTCTACCCTGCTCTGCACCGGCGTAATGTTGCTTAAGCCCAGCTCGTGCTGGACCTGACGCAGAAAACGCACGCGCTTGCCCAGGCTGTCGAGCAGCGTAAAGTGCGCCTGCGGCAGCACGATAGCGAGTGGGATGCCCGGCAGGCCCGGTCCGGTGCCGACGTCAATAAAGCGTTCGCCTTTAAGATGAGGCGCCACCACGATGCTGTCGAGAATATGGCGCACCAGCATCTGCTGCGGATCGCGCACCGAGGTCAGATTGTAGGCTTTGTTCCACTTGTCCAGCAGGCCGACATAGGCGACCAGCTGCTCTTTTTGTTGATCGGAGAGGGAAATACCGGCTGCCTTAAGCAGCGAAGTGAGTTTTGTGATCACAGCATAAATCCAGTCAGCGGGGGCGAGCGGACTCGCCCCGTTTCAGGTCAGGCGCTTTTGCGCAGCAGCCCTTGTTTTTTCAGGTAAATCAACAAAATCGAAATCGCCGCCGGCGTGATGCCGGAGATGCGCGACGCCTGGCCGATCGAGGAAGGTTTATGATCGTTGAGCTTGGCGATCACCTCATGCGACAGGCCGCTGACCTGGCGATAATCCAGCTCGGCCGGCAGCAGCGTATTTTCATTGCGCAGTTGACGATCGATCTCTTCCTGCTGGCGCGCGATGTAGCCTTCGTACTTCACCTGAATCTCAACCTGCTCGGCCGCCTGCGCATCAGAGAGCGACGGGCCGAAGCTCGGCAACGAGGTAAGCTGAGCGTAGGTCAGCTCCGGACGGCGCAGCAGATCTTCGCCGCTCGCCTCTTTGGTGAGCGCGCTGTTGAGCAGCGTATTCACTTCCGCGACGTTCTCCGACTTCGGATGCACCCAGAGATCGCGCAGGCGCTGACGCTCCTGCTCAATCGCCTCGAGTTTCTGGTTGAAGCGCGCCCAGCGAGCGTCGTCCACCAGGCCCAGCTCGCGGCCGGTTTCGGTCAGACGCAGATCGGCGTTATCTTCGCGCAGCATCAGACGATACTCGGCGCGCGAGGTAAACATGCGGTACGGCTCTTTGGTGCCGAGCGTGCAGAGGTCATCCACCAGCACGCCGAGATAGGCCTGATCGCGACGCGGCGCCCAGCCCTCTTTGTCGGCGGAGTGACGTCCGGCGTTAAGGCCAGCCAGCAGGCCCTGCGCCGCAGCCTCTTCGTAGCCGGTGGTGCCGTTGATCTGCCCGGCGAAGAACAGCCCGTGGATATATTTGCTCTCCAGCGTCGGCTTGAGATCGCGCGGATCGAAAAAGTCATACTCGATCGCGTAGCCGGGACGAACGATTTTTGCGTTCTCCAGTCCCTTCATTGAGCGCACGATCTGCATCTGCACGTCGAAGGGGAGGCTGGTAGAGATGCCGTTCGGGTAAATTTCGTTGCTGGTCAGCCCTTCCGGCTCAAGGAAGATCTGATGCGCGTTGCGATCGGCAAAGCGCATCACCTTGTCTTCGATCGACGGGCAGTAGCGCGGGCCGATCCCTTCAATGACCCCGGCATACATGGGGCTACGATCGAGGTTATTGCGGATCACCTCATGGGTCTGCTCGTTGGTATAGGTGATCCAGCAGGGAACCTGCTGCGGATGCTGCGATCTGTCGCCCATAAACGAGAAGACCGGCATCGGGTTATCGCCGTGCTGCGGAGTAAGCACGGAAAAATCGATGGTGCGCGCGTCAATACGCGGCGGCGTACCGGTTTTCAGACGGCTGACGCGCAGCGGCAGCGCGCGCAGGCGCTTCGCCAGCGGAATGGACGGCGGATCGCCTGCGCGGCCGCCGCTGTAGTTATCCAGCCCGATATGAATTTTGCCGTCGAGGAAGGTTCCGACGGTCAGCACCACCGCTCTGGCGCGAAACTTCAGCCCCATCTGGGTAACGGCGCCCACGACGCGATCGTTTTCGACGATAAGATCGTCCACCGCCTGCTGGAAGATCATCAGGTTGGGCTGGTTCTCCAGCGCGGTGCGTACCGCCTGGCGATACAGCACGCGATCCGCCTGTGCGCGGGTAGCGCGCACCGCCGGGCCTTTGCTGCTGTTTAGTATCCTAAACTGAATACCCGCCTTGTCGATCGCCGTGGCCATCAGGCCGCCTAAGGCATCCACTTCCTTAACCAGATGTCCTTTTCCAATGCCACCGATCGCCGGGTTGCAGGACATTTGTCCAAGCGTATCAATGTTATGGGTGAGTAACAGAGTTTGCTGACCCATTCGGGCAGCGGCCATTGCGGCTTCTGTGCCCGCATGACCACCACCAATTACGATGACGTCAAAAGGATCTGGATAAAACATGAAGTGGTACCTCGTTGATGAACTGGCAGGGATCGTTGCCCTGGGCGGTGGATTCTACTGAAATTCCGCCGAGGGTGAAAGCGGCGGGATCTGCGGGTTTAAAAGAAAGGATCTTTATTCTGTATATGATCTTTCTGTTAGATCTCTTTATTAGGATCGCGGACTTCGGTGGATAACTCGGGAAACCCTTTTTCTATCAACCTTATAGCGAGGATCCTTTGCTGTGAATGATCGGTGATCCTGATCCGTATAAGCTGAGATCAAAATGGCGACTTATACACAGCTCAGAAAAGCATCAGCGGTTATTCTTGGGATAACTACCGGTTTTACGCAGTAATCAAGCCTAGTTATCCACAAATAAAGCGAGCGCGATAGTATAAAAACAGAGGTTTAAACTGGGGATCCGGTGAAATACCCGATCCCCTGTGGCAAAGGATCCGCTTAAAGATGGGCCATCCAGCCGCTTAGCCAGGCCTCAGCCGGATCTTCAGGGATCTCATGCTCCAGCACGTCGATTTCCAGACGATCGCCGATACGCTGCGCGCCGCGAGCGATCAACAGGGCGTCCAGCGAACGAATGGCGCCGCAAAAGAGATCGTATTCGTGGTTGCCAAGGCCGATGGCGCCGAAGCGCAACGCCGACAGGTCTGGCTGGGTTTCCGCAATCGCCTCATATAAAGGCTGCAGATTGTCCGGCAGTTCGCCTGCGCCGTGGGTAGAACTCACCACCAGCCAGATCCCCTGCTGCGGCAGCTCATCCAGCGCCGGGCCGTGCAGCAGCTGCGTGGAGAAACCCGCTTCCTGTAACTTCTCTTCCAGATGCTCGGCCACATATTCGGCGCTGCCCAGCGTGCTGCCACTGATTAAAGTAATATCGGCCATGATGCTCTCCCGGAATAAAGGCGAGCATTGTACGCTGTGATCAAGCCGTGATCCACCTGTGGAAAACAGGGTTAATAAAAACAGAGAGGCGAACGCAGCCGTTGGCGCAGGCGGCGTTCATCGGGGATAAGGTTGTGCACAGAAAAAAAAGATCAGGGTTTAATGGTGCGCATGATCGGGTTCTGTAAGGAGATCAGCGTTTCGGTGGACTGGATTTCGTCGATGGTCTGGATCTTGTTGATCAGCACCTGCTGCAGCGCGTCGATGGATCGGCACATAACCTTGATAAAGATGCTGTAGTGTCCGGTGGTGTACCAGGCTTCGACCACCTCGTCGAGCGCTTCCAGCTTGCTCAGCGCGGCCGGGTAGTCGCGCGCGCTTTTCAGGATGATGCCGATAAAGCAGCAAACGTCGAACCCCAGCTGGCGCGGATCGATCTCCACCCGGGTGCCGAGAATAATGCCGGCCTGTTTCATCTTCTCCACGCGAACATGGATGGTGCCCGGACTGACGTTGAACTGTTTCGCCAGCTCGGCGTAAGCTGTGCGGGCATTGTCCAGCAGCGCATTCAGGATCCCGCGATCCAGGTTGTCCAGTTGCAGTGATTCGGCCATATCATCCTCATGTCAGCTCTTCTTATTTGAACAGAGGAGAATGTGCAGCAAAAAGAGGCGGCAGGCAATCACCGGCAGCAGCGTTTGCCGCTGCCGGTGAGCGTTAGCGCTTACGCCACAGCGTGACCTGCGCCAGCGAATGCTGATACTTGCGCGCGGTTTCACGGATCACGAAAGGCTGGTCCTGCGGCGCGCCGATCGGCTCAAACTCCGCTGCCAGCAGCCGCTGCAGCGCCTGCAGCGTGGTGAGCGCCTCGCCGTTTTCGCGAATGCCGCCCAGCCAGTTCTCCCTGGGCGTAAACGCTTCCAGCCAGGTATAGGGCGAGGAGAGCAGCAGCAGACCGCCGGAGCGGATCATCGGCGCGATATCCTGCAGGAAGCGCTGTGGCTGACGCAGGCGATCGATCAGGTTCGCCGCCAGCACCAGGTCATACTGCGCGGGCTGAGGCTTCAGGTTGCAGGCGTCGCCCTGCACGAACTGGATACGCTGCGCCTGCTCGGCGTCGAGGCCAAAATCTTTTAGCCGCACCTGACGATACTCCACCAGCTCACCCTCTTCCGGCACCACGTAGCGGAAATCTTCGCCGGAGGTGAGCTGCAGCGCGACGTCAATAAAGCGCGCTGAATAATCCATCCCGATCACCTTTTCAAAATGGCGCGCCAGCTCAAAGCTGGCGCGGCCGGTGGCGCAGCCGATATCCAGCGCGGTGCCGCGCGCCTGGCAGTGGGGCAGCGCCAGCGCCACCAGCGACTCGGCGTAGTTATCGACGCCGAAATAGCGCGGGCCATACTGGAAGTCGAGATACTGCGACACCATGTCGTCAGTTTCGTAGGGGTTGAGCGTCATTGTTTCCTGATGCGAGGAGACGACGTAGCGGAAGCCCGCATGCTGGAAAAAGTGGCGGCGAAAAGCGTAGCGCGACGATTTCAGCGCTTCGTTGCCGGTAGAGATCCAGCTGCCGCCCTTGATGATCGAATGCTTGCCGTCGAAGGTCGGCGTCGAGAAGTCGTCATAGAGTGGATGCACGCGGAAGCCTTCAAAGCCGTTGATCGGCGTGGTTGTCCACTGCCAGACGTTGCCCACGATGTCGAAAAAGTCGCCCTGAGCGAAACGGTCAACGGCGCAGGAGGAGGCCCAGTATGCAAGGTTGATATTGCCTGGCGCCTGCTGCCACTCCGGCTGATCGCCCTCTACCTGCTCGCGCAGCAGCATCCACTCCGCTTCGCACGGCAGCTGCACGGACGCGCCGGTCTCCTGTGCTTTCCAGCGGCAGAACGCGGCGGCCTCCAGCTGATTAACTTCGGCCGGCCAGTCCCATGGCATTGGCACCTCTTCGGTCATCAGACGCAGTTTAAGGGCGTCGGGCTGGTGCGCATCGCCAACCCAGAAGGTCGGCATCTGCGCCTCGGCGAAGCTGCGCCAGCCCCAGCCCTCTTCGTCCCAGTACTGGCGCTGCTGATAGCCGCCGGCGGCAACAAACTCATAAAATTCGGCGTTGCTTACCAGCATCTTGCTGGCTTTAAACGGCTTGAGCTCGGTGGTCAGGCTGCCATATTCGTTGTCCCAGCCGTAGGTATCGTCGCGTTTCCCCTGCACCACGGTGCCGCCCGGCATGGCGATCAGGCTATTGGCGGGAACGCTTTCGCGCGCGTGACGGGCTTGCTGGCAGGCTGGCCACTGCGGCTGCGGTTTGACCCATTCCAGCGGCAGCTGACGGATTAGCACGCTGGAGGTTTCCAGATGAATACGCTCATGTTCGATCCCCATCAGGATCACCCAGGCCGGGCTCTCCCAGTCGATCGGCAGCTCCAGCGGCATGGACTGAATAAATTCTGTAACCAGGTTTTTCACCTTGCCACGATAGGCGCGCACCTCTTCTGCTGTCGGCCAGGCGTAGTGGCTGTCGTCAAGGTCGTCCCAGCTCATCTCATCCACGCCGATCGCCATCATCGCCTCAATGCGGGCATCGATTCGTGCGTCGATATAGCGGCCCGCCATCAGCTTATTGATATAGAAAGAGGCGGTGTGACCGAAATAGAAGATCAGCGGATGGCGCAGCCTGATGGCTTTATTGAACCAGGCGCGGTCGTCGGCCAGACAATCGAACAGGCTCTCATACAGCTCCCAGGTCTGGGTGAAATAGGCCAGCAGCTCAGCGCGTTTCTCTGCCACGCTGCTGCCGGAAAGGCGTACCGTACGGGTTGGTAACGGTAAATTGGGTTGGTGTTGGGCAAGTGTCACAGTGAACTCCGTTAGCTGAATAAACACAGCGGGTAATTCACTATAGCAAATGGGGGTTTCTGCTCTGTGACTAACGCCGCCAGCGGCGCAGCAGGCGGCTTTTCATGCCGGTATCGAAACGCCAGATATGGTCGAAGATGCGCAGAATGCCGGGCTTGCCGTGCGCCGACATCGCTACCGCATGGAAGCGCTGCTGCTGTTGCAGCTGGCGCTGCTTCACCACGCTAACGATCTCGTCCGGCAGACGCTGGGCGATAAAGTCGGAGACCACCACGGCGTCAGCGTCCTGCCATAGCGATCCCTCCATACGTTTAACCACCGCTGCCAGACAGGCGGCGAGATCGGTACCGCCGCGAAAGCGCTGGCTGAGAAAGCGGATCGCCTGCTCCAGCCCGTCGTCGCCGGTAAGCTCGTAGCCGATGACGTCGTGGGCGAACAGCATAACGTAGCAGCGGCGGCGATCGGCCAGCGCAACCTTCAGCAGCGCCAGGCAGAACGCTTTGGCGCAGCGCTCGTTGAAGCCGCCCATCGATCCTGAGGTATCGACGCAGACAATAAAGGGGCCGCGCGGCTGCTCTTCGTGCTGCTGGTGGCTGACCGGACGCAGAGTGACTTTTTCATGCCAGGCGTCGCCCTGCAGCCGGTAGGTCAGCAGCCGTTTTTCCACCAGGCGGCGGTAAAATTCCAGCTCCAGCTCGCTGATGCTAATGGTCGCCAGCTCCGGCGGCAGCAGACGCAGCACGTCGTCGCTCTGATGAATGCCGTTCACCTCTTCGGGCACCGCGTCCGGTTCGCGCACCAGCTGGTGAAAAGCCTCCAGCGGGGCATCCTGCGACGGTACCGACTTTGCTTCGCGGCTGCGCCCCAGCTGTTGCGCCAGCGCCAGCAGTTCCGGCTGCTGCGCCAGGAAGTCGCCATACTCCAGCATCAGCTGATAGTCGCTGTGCTGCAGTGGGGCTTTGCTCATATCCCACAGGCGCCCGGCCGCCGCCTCGTCGTTGTCGCTCAGCACGGGCGCCAGCTGGCCGCTCAGCGCCATACGCTGCTGCAGTTCGGCCATCAGTCGTTCGCGCTGCTGCTCCAGCAGCTGTTCGTTGAGCGTCAGCGTCTGCAGCGTCAGGCTGAGACGCCAGCGCTGCAGAAACAGCGTATGCTGCGCGCCGCTCAGCTGATGCGCGTCGGTGTGCTGCAACAGGCGCTGTGCCTCTTCCAGAAAGGGCGAGGGCTGCTGCGTCAGCGCCTCAAGTATTTCAGGCAGCTGCTGGTTAAAGTCGTGATGGCTGAGCAGCTGGGCGCGCTGAAACAGCTGAAACTCGTTGCCCAGCGTTTCTGGTACCGGCGTCGCTTTAAGCTCGGCGTTGATCTCCGCTTTCCAGCGCGGCACGTCACGCAGCATCGCCTGCTTCAGACCGGGGAATTTTTCAAAGAAGATCGCCAGCTGCGGGGAGGCGAGCAGCGCGAGAACCAGCTCTTCGATCAGTTCGGCTTCGCCAACAGAGAGCAGCGCGCTGAGCGTCTCCAGTGAGATCATTTACGCGCCTGTTTCAGCTGATCGGCCACATCCTGCAGGCTGGTTTCAATACGCGCCAGCCAGTCGTCGCTGATAAACAAACAGCGCTGATGCTGGCTGAACTGGTGGCGCTGCGCGCGCAGCTGGGTATCCAGCTCGTCCAGCGCTTCGCTGATCTCAGCCGGCAGTTCGCTGTGCGCAACGGCGCCGGGCAGCGTCAGGCGCGCCGTTTGCAGGCTGACGTCGCGCAGCGCCAGGCAGTGCTGCGCATCTACCAGCAGATCCAGCGTCTGGGCGAAACCGATGCCGTTCAGCTTGCCGCGCACCTCGCCGCCTTTCAGCAGCCACTGCTCCAGCGCATCGCGGGCGATCACCACATGCGTAACCTGCATATCGTGCAGCGTGAGCGGCTGCTGCAGCATCAGGGTCAGCTGCGGCTCCGTCAGGCTGGCGGGCAGCTCGTAGTGCGGCTTGCGGCTGAACATGCCGCTGTGTTTTTCCAGCGTAATCGCCTGCGCCACGCTCTGCTGCTGCTGTAACGCCAGGCGTCGCGCTTTGAGCTGCTGCAGCCTGAGCAAAAGCGTCTGTTGCTGCCAGGCCTGCTGCGTCATCAGCAGGTCAATCGCGCGCTCCAGCACCTGCATAGAGGCGATGTCGTGCCACAGGCAATCTTTCAACAGAATAAGGTCGATTGGCGCGATGGCGCTGCGGCCGCTGTAGAAGGCGCTTGCCTGCAGCAGGTGAATCGCCTTTTTCCAGCGGCGATCGGAGATATAGGGCGCATCGGGCAGGGTTTCCAGATGCTGGCGCAGCTGATAGATCAGTTCGAAGACATTGTCCGGCAGGCTGACCTGCGTAATGCCCTGCTGCCACTGATGATACTCCTCGTCGCTAATGCGCAACGATTCCGCGACCGGATTGGCGTTTTCATCCTGCTGGTGGGTCAGCATGCTGCGAAAGTTTTGCTTCTCATGCACGTTGTCGAGCCAGAGGCGGATCAGCATGCGGTCGTAGAGCGCTTCCAGCCCGCTGTCCGCTTCCGGCAGTTCGTTGGAGGCGGTGACCAGCAGGCGCATCGGAATTTTTTCTTCGCTGTCGCCATTGCGAAAGCGGCGCTCGTTAATCGCGGTCAGCAGGGTATTCAGGATGGCGGGGCCCGCTTTCCAGATCTCGTCGAGAAAGACAATTTCCGCATCAGGCAGATAGCCTTTCGTCAGGCGCTGATAGCGGCCTTCATCTTTGAGCGCCTGAATCGACAGCGGGCCGAATACCTCTTCCGGCGTTGAGAAGCGCGTCATCAGGTATTCAAACGCGCGCGCATTCTGAAAAGCAAATTTCAGGCGTCGGGCGATCAGGCTCTTGGCGATGCCCGGCGGGCCAAGCAAAAATACGCTTTCGCCGCTCAGCGCCGCCAGCAGACAGAGGCGAATTGCGTCGTGGCGTTCATACAGACCCTTCTCCAGGGCATTGCTGAGACGAGAAATTCTTTCTGCCAAAAGATGGGGTTGAGCCATAATCACTTCATTGTCCTTCTGTTACTGCTGCCGTCATAGGGTGGCAGGCGCACTACTCTACTGATTATGATGCGTGAAAGCGTTGATTGCCGTCCGCTTTTTTTGTGTCACAAAATCCAATCATCGCATAATGCCGCTGCGGCCTGAATGCCGCGAGAAAAATCGTCAGCGTCGGAGACGTTGATGACGGATTGGGATGGGTTTTTTGGGAAACAGGTGCATACTGTGCGCTTTTTGATAGCCAGAGCGAAGGGCGTTACGCCTCTCTGCTCCAACAAAAGATAACTCTATGAGCTCGGATAACAAGCAATCACTTAGTGCGTTAACGCTGGCCGCGATTGGCGTAGTGTATGGCGATATCGGCACCAGCCCGCTCTATACCCTGCGTGAATGTCTCTCCGGTCAGTTTGGTTTCGGCGTTGAGCGCGAAGCGGTTTTCGGCTTTCTGTCGCTGATTTTCTGGCTGCTGCTGCTGGTGGTATCGCTGAAATATATCAGCTACGTCATGCGCGCGGATAACGCTGGCGAGGGCGGTATTCTGACCCTGATGTCGCTGGCGGGCCGCAATACCGGCGCGCGCGCGACGGCGGTACTGGTCATTATGGGCCTTATCGGCGGCAGCTTCTTCTATGGCGAAGTGGTGATTACGCCCGCTATCTCCGTGATGTCGGCCATCGAAGGGCTGGAGATTGCTGCGCCCTCGCTCGATCCCTTTATCGTTCCTCTCTCTATCGCGGTGCTGACGCTGCTGTTTATGATCCAGAAGCACGGCACCGGCATGGTGGGCAAGCTCTTCGCCCCGGTGATGCTGATCTGGTTCGCCACGCTGGCGGTGCTGGGCGTGACCGGCATTATGAAGAACCCCGAGGTGCTGCAGGCGCTCAATCCCTCCTGGGCGGTCAGCTTCTTTGTGCACTATAAAACCATCTCCTTTTTTGCACTGGGCGCGGTCGTGCTGGCGATTACCGGCGTGGAAGCGCTCTATGCGGATATGGGCCACTTCGGCAAGATGCCGATTCGCATCGCCTGGTTTATCGTGGTGCTGCCGTCGCTGGTGCTGAACTATTTCGGCCAGGGCGCGCTGCTGCTCAGCGATCCCAAAGCGATTAAAAACCCCTTCTTTCTGCTGGCACCCGACTGGGCGCTGATCCCGCTGCTGATTCTGGCCACGCTGGCGACGGTTATCGCCTCGCAGGCGGTAATCTCCGGCGTCTTCTCGCTGACGCGCCAGGCGGTGCGTCTGGGCTATCTGCCGGGGATGCGCATTATTCACACCTCGGAGATGGAGTCTGGTCAGATTTATGTGCCGATGATCAACTGGGTGCTCTATTTTGCCGTGCTGATCGTGATTATCAGCTTTGAGCACTCCAGCAACCTGGCGGCGGCTTACGGCATTGCGGTAACCGGCACCATGGTGCTGACGTCGATCCTCTCCTGTACCGTGGCGGTGAAAAACTGGCACTGGAACCGGCTGGCGGTCGGCCTGATCCTGACGCTGTTTCTCTGCATCGACGTGCCGCTCTTTTCCGCCAACCTGATTAAGCTCTTCTCCGGCGGCTGGCTGCCGCTCTGTCTGGGGCTGATCATGTTCCTGATTATGACCACCTGGAAGAGCGAGCGCTTTCGTCTGCTGCGCCGGATGCACGAGCACGGCAACTCGCTGGAGGCGATGATCGCCTCGCTGGAGAAATCGCCGCCGGTGCGGGTGCCGGGCACCGCCGTTTATATGTCGCGCGCGCTGAACGTCATCCCCTTTGCGCTGCTGCATAACCTCAAACACAACAAAGTGCTGCATGAGCGCGTGGTGTTTCTGACGCTGCGCACCGAGGATGCGCCTTACGTGCATAACGTGCGCCGCGTCGCCATCGAGCAGCTGTCGCCGACCTTCTGGCGCGTGGTGGCCAGCTACGGCTGGCGCGAAACGCCCAATGTAGAGGAGATATTCCACCGCTGCGGGCTGGAAGGGCTTAACTGCCGGATGATGGAGACCTCGTTCTTTATGTCGCACGAGTCGCTGATTATGGGCAAACGTCCCTGGTATCTGCGCCTGCGCGGCAAGCTCTTCCTGGCGCTGCAGCGCAACGCGCTGCGCGCGCCTGACCAGTTTGAGATCCCGCCGAACCGGGTTATCGAACTGGGCACCCAGGTAGAGATCTGATCCTTACCAGCGCAGGGCGACGCAGAGTCCGCCGCCCTCGCGCTGGCTGAAACGGAGCTGCATTCCGTGCAGCTGCGCAACGTTGCGCACGATCGACAATCCCAGTCCGCTGCCGCTCTTCTCCTGTCCTGGTGGTCGCCAGAAGCGCTCGCCCAGCCGCTGTATCTCCGCCTCGCTCAGCCCCGCGCCGTTATCCTCAACGCGCAAGCCGCGGCTTTCCAGCACCACGCTGACGTTGCTGCCTTCTGGCGTATAGCGAATGGCGTTGTCCAGCAGGTTGCGCACCAGCAGCGACAGCAGCAGCGCATGACCCTGAATAACGGGATCGGCGCGGCTTTCCAGGCGCAGCGCGACGCCGGCGCGATCGGCGTGCGGCAGCTGCTCGGCCAGCGCCTCCTGCAGCAAATTGCGCAGCGCAACAGGCTGAAACGCGCCGCGCGCATCCTCGGCTTCGGCGCGCGACAGCGTCAGCAGCTGATCCACCAGCCGCGTGGCGCGCTGAATGCCGTCATCCAGCTGGCGCAAGGCGTGCAGGCGCATCGCGTCATCGTCGGCGGCGAGCTGCACCACCTCGCTCTGCACGCGCAGCGCCGCCAGCGGGCTGCGTAGCTCATGGGCGGCATCAGAGGTAAAGCGGCGCTCGCGCTGCACCATGGTGCTGATGCGGCTGAACAGCCCGTTCAGCGCCTCCGTCAGCGGCCTGACCTCCAGCGGCACCCGTCCGGCGTCCAGCGGCCTGGCGTCGTCCGGCGCGCGCTGCGCCAGCAGCTGCGTGATGCGCTTGAGCGGGCGCAGCTCGTACCACACCAGGCCGAGCAGCAGCAGCAGCATCAGCGGCAGCGCGATAAGCCAGGGCAGAATGCTGCTTTGCACCAGCGCTTTCGCCATATCGTCGCGATACTCCCACTCCTGGCCTACCACGATCCGGTGCTGGCCATCCGGGGTCGTCAGCCAGACAAAGCGCCAGTCGTCATCGTCGTCGTTTAACCGGCCGTCGTGAAATCCCTGGGCGTCAGCATCAAACGGCAGCATTCTGCCGTTTTCGCCGTCGTTCAGGACCGGCCTGCCGTCCCGGGTGAAAATAGCAAAGGCGAGCGCATCGTCATCCTGATCGCCGCGGTGGTGGCGCAGCAGCGCCTTGTTTTTGGGAAGCGCGGCGCGGTGGGGCACGCTGAGATCGAGGGCCATCAGGCGTTTGGCGAACAGCAGCTGCTGGGTGTCGAACAGCTCGTTAATGGTGTCGCGCGTCTGTAGCCAGGCGCTCAGGCTGGCGCTGCCCCAGCAGAGGCCGAGCAGCAGCACGAAGCCGACGCCGAGTCGGAGAAACAGGCTCACTGTGGCTCTCCCAGCATATAGCCGACGCCGTGTACGGTGCGGATAAAGGCCGCGCCAAGTTTTTTACGCAGGTGGTGGATATGCACTTCCACCGCGTTGCTGGAGACATCGGCATCCCAGCTGTAGAGCTTCTCTTCCAGCTGAGCGCGCGTCAGTACCCGTCCTGGATTGCGTAAAAAAAGTTCCAGCAGCGCCAGCTCCCGGCTCTTGAGCGCAACAGCTTCGCCACCCCGCGTCACGCTGTGGCTGGCAGGCAGCATAATGACATCGCCGTGGCGCAGTTCCGGCTGCAGCTGGCCGTGACGACGCCGGATTAGCGCCTGCAGCCGTGCCGCCACTTCGGTCAGGGCGAAAGGTTTGCAGAGGTAGTCGTCGGCCCCCAGCTGCAAACCCTCCACGCGCTGATCGAGGGCGTCGCGCGCGGTCAGAATCAGCACCGGCACGTCCGCGCCCTGCTGTCGCCAGTCGCGCAGAATATCCAGCCCGTCGCGCTGCGGCAGCGAAAGATCGAGGATCACCGCATCCCAGGGGGCCGCGTGCAGCGCGGCAAATCCTTCATCGCCGGAAATAAACCAGTCGACGCTGAAACCTAATTTTCCCAGGCCAGCCTTAATACCGTCGCCAATCAGCCGGTCATCCTCAATCAGTAATATGCGCATCTTCCCTCCCTTGCCTGTTGAGGCTTTATACGAAGCAGAACGACGCTTGTACAGGGTATATCACCAATTTTCGCTTATTTTCGCGCCTTAAGATCCTGTTAAGATCTGCCGGTTTTAATAAGAAGCGTACAAAAGACACATTCATGGAAACGAGGTGAAATATGAAAAAGCATGCTGCACTTTTAGCTATCCTGGCGCTGACAACGGCACCGGTCTTTGCCGCGACGCAGGGCGGATTTGTCGATGAGAATGCGCCTGCCGTTCAGGCGAAACAGGGAGGTTTTCAAAATAACCAGAGCAGCGTGGTGACCGTTAAGCAGGCGGAAGAGATGAAGGATGACAGCTGGATCACCGTGCGCGGCCAGCTGGAGAAGCAGATCGGTGAAGAGGATTATCTGTTTCGCGACGCCACCGGCACCATGAAAGTCGAAATCGACCACAAGCGCTGGGAAGGATTGACCATTACGCCGAAAGATCGCGTAGAGCTGACGGGCGAGCTGGATAAAGACTTCAACAGCATCGAACTTGACGTTAAACAGGTGCGCAAAGCGCCGTAACGCTCTTTTTACCGGGCCGCTTCTGCGGCCCTTTTTATCATCTGAGCCAAATTCCCGCCCGCACGAGCGAAACGTTTCGATAACGATCACACTTCTCGATTTCCCCCGTTGAGTTACCGCCGCTATTTCATACACTGCCGCTAGCGAAACGTTTCGCTCTGGAGCAGAAAATGAAAAAAGGTCGCTTGTTAAACGCTGAACTCTCTTACCTGATCGCCCGTATGGGCCATACGGATACGCTGACTATCGCTGACGCCGGCTTGCCGATCCCGGCAGGGCCGCAGCGCATCGATCTGGCACTTACGCCGGGCACGCCCGATTTTATGCAGGTGGTAAACGCCGTCACGCTGGAGATGCAGGTTGAAAGCGCTCTGATTGCGGAAGAGATCAAGCAGCATAATCCGCAGCTCCATAGCGAACTTCTCGCCGTGCTCGAAGCCCTGCAACAGCATCAGGGAAACCGGATTGCAGTGCACTACACCAGTCATGAACAGTTCAAACAACAGACTCAACGCAGTCAGGCGGTCATTCGCAGCGGAGAGTGTTCTCCGTTTGCGAATGTCATCCTGAGCGCTGGCGTCACCTTCTGAGGCCGTTATGCAACCCTTACTGCAGCTCCAGGGGATTGAGAAATCCTTTCCCGGCGTAAAGGCGTTAAAGAACGCGTCGCTGGCGGTCTATCCAGGGCGCGTGATGGCGCTGGTGGGCGAGAACGGCGCCGGCAAATCCACCATGATGAAGGTGCTGACCGGCATCTATAGCCGCGACGCAGGCTCGCTGCGCTGGCTTGGCGAAGAGACCACCTTCAGCGGCCCGAAAGCGTCGCAGGAAGCGGGCATCGGCATTATCCATCAGGAGCTGAACCTGATCCCGCAGCTGACCGTGGCGGAAAATATCTTCCTGGGTCGTGAATTCACTAACCGTTTTGGCCGTATCGACTGGAAGCGGATGTACGCCGAGGCGGACGCGCTGCTGAAGCGGCTTAATCTGCGCTTTAACAGCCACAAGCCGGTGGGCGATCTGTCGATCGGCGATCAGCAGATGGTGGAGATTGCCAAAGTGCTCAGCTTTAAGTCGCAGGTGATCATCATGGATGAACCTACCGACGCGCTGACCGATACCGAAACCCTGTCGCTGTTCCGCGTGATCAACGAACTGAAGGCGCAGGGCTGCGGCATTGTCTATATCTCTCACCGTATGAAAGAGATCTTCGAGATTTGCGACGACGTGACGGTTTTCCGCGACGGCCAGTTTATTGCCGAACGTCCGGTACAGGATCTCAGCGAAGAGAGCCTGATCGAGATGATGGTGGGCCGCAAGCTGGAAGATCAATATCCACGCCTCGACCAGGCGCCGGGGGAGATTCGCCTCAAGGTGGAGAACCTCAGCGGGCCGGGCGTGCATGACGTCAGCTTTACGCTGCGCAAAGGCGAGATCCTTGGCGTTTCCGGGCTAATGGGCGCCGGCCGCACCGAGCTGATGAAGCTGCTTTACGGCGCGCTGCCGCGCAGCAAAGGCCGGGTCTGGCTCGACGGCCGTGAAGTGGCGACGCGCGCTCCGCAGGACGGGCTGGCCAGCGGCATTGTCTACATCTCTGAAGACCGCAAGCGCGACGGCCTGGTGCTGGGCATGTCGGTAAAAGAGAACATGTCGCTGACGGCGCTGCGCTACTTTAGCCGCGGCGGCACGCTGAAGCACGCTGCTGAGCAGCTGGCGGTAGGCGATTTCATCCGGCTCTTCAATATCAAGACGCCAACGATGGATCAGGCGATCGGCCTGCTGTCGGGCGGTAATCAGCAAAAAGTAGCCATCGCGCGTGGGCTGATGACGCGGCCCAACGTGCTGATCCTGGATGAACCGACGCGCGGCGTCGACGTCGGGGCGAAGAAAGAGATTTATCAGCTGATCAACCAGTTCAAGGCTGAAGGGCTAAGCATCATCCTGGTCTCATCAGAGATGCCGGAAGTGCTTGGCATGAGCGACCGCATCCTGGTGATGCATGAAGGCCGCTTCGGCGGCGAATTTACCCGCGAGCAGGCGACGCAGGAAACGTTAATGGCGGCAGCCGTAGGCAAGCAACACAGCGAGGATTTAGTTGTATGAGTACCCAAACCTTAGCATCCAGCCGTCGCTGGTTCAGCAAAGCCTGGCTGATGGAGCAAAAATCGCTGATTGCGCTCATCGTGCTGATCGCGGTGGTGGCGAGCCAGAGCCCTAACTTTTTCACCGTCGCGAACCTGTTCAATATTCTGCAGCAGACCTCGGTTAACGCCATTATGGCGGTCGGCATGACGCTGGTGATCCTCACCTCCGGCATCGATCTCTCGGTGGGATCGCTGCTGGCGCTGACGGGCGCGGTAGCCGCCTCGCTGGTGGGGATGGAAGTCAACGCGCTGGTGGCAGTCGCGGGCGCGCTGGCCCTGGGGGCGGCGATCGGTGCCGTTACCGGCACTATCGTGGCGCGCGGCAAGGTGCAGGCCTTTATCGCCACGCTGGTAATGATGCTGCTGCTGCGCGGCGTCACCATGGTCTATACCGACGGCAGCCCGATTAATACCGGCTTTAACGACAACGCCGATCTTTTCGGCTGGTTCGGCATCGGCCGTCCGCTGGGCATTCCGACGCCGGTGTGGCTGATGGCTGCTGTTTTCCTGCTCGCCTGGTACATGCTGCACCACACGCGTCTTGGCCGCTATATCTACGCGCTGGGCGGCAATGAAGCGGCAACGCGCCTTTCCGGCATCAACGTTAACCGCGTAAAAGTGATCGTCTACGCCCTGAGCGGCATGCTGGCCGCGCTGGCGGGCACCATCGAAGTCGCGCGCCTCTCCTCTGCGCAGCCCACGGCGGGCACTGGCTACGAGCTGGACGCTATCGCGGCGGTGGTGCTGGGCGGCACCAGCCTGGCGGGCGGTAAAGGGCGCATTATGGGCACCCTGATTGGCGCGCTGATCCTGGGCTTCCTGAATAACGGCCTGAATTTGATGGGCGTCTCTTCCTACTACCAGATGATCGTAAAAGCGGTGGTAATCCTGCTGGCGGTACTGGTGGATAACAAAAGCAGTAAATAACTCTGACCTTTACACAGGATGAAATAATGAAAAAGTTGACCGCACTGGCCGTGATCCTCGGCGCGACATTAAGCGCCAGCGCAGTGGCGAAAGATACCATCGCGCTGGTGGTCTCCACGCTGAATAACCCTTTCTTCGTCTCGCTGAAAGAGGGCGCGCAGAAAGAAGCCGACAAACTGGGCTATAACCTGGTGGTGCTGGATTCGCAGAACAACCCGGCGAAAGAGCTGGCGAACGTGCAGGATCTCACCGTGCGCGGCACCAAACTGCTGCTGATTAACCCTACCGACTCCGATGCGGTCGGCAACGCGGTGAAAATGGCAAACCAGGCCAATATCCCGGTGATTACGCTGGACCGCGTGGCCGCGCAGGGCAAAGTGGTGAGCCATGTCGCCTCTGATAACCGCTTCGGCGGCAAAATGGCGGGCGACTATATCGCTAAGCGCCTGGGTGACGGTGCCAAAATTATTGAACTGCAGGGCATTGCCGGTACTTCTGCGGCGCGCGAGCGCGGCGAAGGCTTTAAGCAGGCCTCAGATGCGCATAAATTCCAGGTGCTGGCGAGCCAGCCGGCGGACTTCGATCGCACCAAAGGGCTGAACGTGATGCAGAACCTGCTGCAGGCGCATCCGGACGTGCAGGCGGTCTTTGCGCAAAATGATGAAATGGCACTCGGCGCGCTACGCGCATTGCAAACCGCCGGGAAATCTGATGTCGTGGTAGTCGGCTTTGACGGCACCGCCGACGGCGTGAAAGCGGTCGAAGGCGGCAAACTGGCGGCGACGGTCGCTCAGATGCCAGATAAGATCGGCATGATTGGCGTGGATACCGCTGATAAAGTGCTGAAAGGTGAAAAAGTGCAGGCCATCAATCCCGTTGACCTGAAACTGGTCACCAAATAACTCAAAGAAAAGCAGGGCAATGCGCCACCCTTCAACCGGTGGCGCACTCTTTCTGGATCACACCCTATGAGCAAAAGCGCAAAACTGGCCGTTCTCGGCAGCATTAATGCTGACCATATTCTTAACCTGACGCACTTTCCTCGTCCCGGCGAAACGGTGATCGGGGAGCAGTATACCGTTGCGTTTGGCGGCAAAGGGGCGAACCAGGCGGTCGCCGCCGGGCGAGCTGGGGCGGAGATCGCCTTTATCGCCTGTCTTGGCGATGACGCTATCGGCGAGCGCATCCGCGCGCAGCTGGCGCGAGACCGCGTCGATACCGCCGCCGTTGAAACCGTCAGCGGCGAACCGACCGGCGTCGCAATGATTTTCGTTAACGGCGAAGGCGAAAACAGCATCGGCATCTGCGCCGGTGCCAACGCGGCGCTGACGCCCGCCTGCGTGGCGCGTCATCAGCAGGCTATCCTGGATGCCTCGGCGCTGCTGATGCAGCTGGAGTCGCCGCTGGAGAGCGTGCTGGCTGCGGCGAAGCTTGCTCGCGCCCATCAGACGCAGGTAATCCTCAATCCCGCACCGGCCACGCCGCTCGACGATGAGCTGCTGGCGCTGGTGGATATCATTACCCCAAATGAAACCGAAGCGGAAAGCCTGACCGGTATCGCTGTCGCCAGCGACGATGACGCCGCGCGCGCCGCCGAAGCGCTGCACGCCAAAGGCATTGGCACCGTGCTGATCACGCTGGGACGCCGCGGCGTCTGGCTGAGCGAGCAGGGCAAAAAAGGCGAGCGCATTGCCGGGTTTACGGTGAAAGCGGTCGATACCATTGCGGCGGGGGACACCTTTAACGGCGCGTTTATTACGGCGCGGCTGGAAGGCAAAAGCCTGCATGACGCGGTACGCTTCGCCCATGCGGCAGCGGCCATCGCCGTTACGCGTCCGGGTGCGCAGCCTTCCGTGCCGTGGCGTGCGGAAATCGACGATTTTCTACTTCAGCAGGGTTAAGCCTTGGCGACCATGAAAGATGTCGCCCGCATGGCGGGCGTCTCCACCTCCACCGTCTCGCACGTTATCAACAATAACCGCTTCGTCAGCGAAGCGGTGCGCGAGAAGGTCGATCGGGCGATCAGCGCGCTGAACTACGCCCCCTCGGCGCTGGCGCGCAGCCTTAAGCTTAACCAGACGCATACCATCGGCATGCTGCTGACCGCCAGCAGCAACCCCTTTTACGCCGAGGTGGTGCGCGGCGTTGAAGACAGCTGCTACGAGCGCGGCTACAGCCTGATCCTCTGCAACACGGCGGGCGACGAAGAGCGCATGAACCGCAGCCTGGAAACGCTGCTGCAAAAGCGCGTCGACGGGCTGCTGATCATGTGTACCGAAAGCCATCTGCCCTCCGCGGCTATTCTCAATCGCTATCCTTCTATTCCAGCCGTGATGATGGACTGGGCGCCCTTTGAAGGGCGCGGCGATATTATCCAGGATAATGCGCTGCTGGGTGGCGAGCTGGCGACGCAGCATCTGATTGACCGCGGATACAGGCGGATCGCCTGCATCTCCGGCCCGCTGGATAAAACCCCGGGACGCATGCGTCTGCAGGGCTACTATCATGCGATGGAGAAAAACGGCCTGGCGATCCCGGCGGGCTATGTGATTAACAGCGATTTCGAGTTTCAGGGCGGCTATAGCGCCATGAAGGCGCTGCTGGCGCTGCCCTGCCCGCCGCAGGCGGTTTTTACCAGCAACGATGCGATGGCGGTCGGCGTTTATCACGCGCTGTTTGAGGCGGGATTGCGCATTCCGCAGGATATGGCGGTGATGGGATATGACGATATCGAGCTGGCGCGCTATCTGACGCCGCCGCTGACCACCATTCACCAGCCGAAAGATGAACTGGGCCAGCTGGCGATCGATACCCTTATCCATCGCCTTAACGATCCCGACGCCAGCCAGCAAACGCTGGTGCTGACGCCGGAACTGGTGGTGCGCGCCTCCACTTAAGCGCTTTTCTTCTTTTTATCGCGATTGGTGATCAGGTGGCGGCCATCCCCCGGCCGCAGCAGCGCAAAGGTAAAGGCGGAGATCACCGTGACGATGCCCATCGTCAGGAAGGTTGAATGGAACTGCTCGACGGTGCCGCTATCGAACGCCTGATAAAAGCGCAGTACCGCCGCGCTTACCGCCACGCCAAAGCTAATCGACAGCTGCTGCGTCACCGCCAGTACGCTGTTGCCGCCGCTGGCGTTCTCATCATTTAGATCGGCCAGCGTGATGGTGTTCATCGCGGTGAACTGCGTTGACATCGCCATGCCGAGAATAAACAGCGGCAGCAGTAGCAGAATGATACTTTCAGAAGGTGACTGCAGTGCAAAGCTGGCGATCAGAATGCCGATAACGACGGTGATGCCGACCAGCGTGCGGCGATAGCCGAACAGGCGCAGCACCCGGGTTACCGTCGACTTAGCCAGGATCGAGCCGATGGCCGTCGGCGCCATCATGCAGCCCGCCACCACCGCCGAGAAACCAAAACCGACCTGCAGCATTAACGGCATCAAAAAAGGAACGCAGCCGGTGCCGAGGCGCGACGCGATATTGCCGAGAATGCCGACCGAAAAGGTGCGGGTCTTAAACAGCGGCAGGCTGATCAGCGGTGCCGGGTGGCGGCGCGCATGAACGATATAAAGAAGCAGCAATATAATGCCCGTTGCCAGCACGCCCGACGCCAGCCAGGCGGAAACGATACGCTCGCCAAACAGCTCAATGCCGATCGACAGCAATACCAGCCCGGCGCCGAATAGCAGGAAACCGAGAAAATCGAAGCGACGTTTGGGCAAGGTAAAGTCCGGCATATATTTACGCGCATAGACAATGCCAAGAATGCCGACGGGAATGTTTATCAGGAATATCCAGTGCCATGTGGCGTAGGTGACCAGCAGCCCGCCAAGCAGCGGTCCCAGTATCGGCCCCACCAGGCCAGGCATGGTAACGAAGTTCAGCACCGGCAGGAGTTCACTGCGCGGATAGGCGCGCAGCAACGCCAGGCGCGCCACCGGCATCATCATTGCGCCGCCCACGCCCTGAACGATGCGCGAGATCACCAGCATCGTCAGCGATTGCGACAGGGCGCAGGCCAGCGAGCCAAGGGTAAAGAGTGACACCGCGATAATAAACACCTTACGCGTGCCGAAGCGGTCGGCAAGCCAGCCGCTGACGGGGATTAACATTGCGACGGTAAGGGTGTAGCTGATAACAGCGGACTGCATAGCCAGAGGAGAGCGATCGAGGCTGGTAGCGATAGCGGGTAGCGCAGTGTTGAGAATGGTGGCATCCAGTGCCTGCATAAAAAACGCCATGGCGGCTATCCATGGCAGACCGGCCATACTGCGCGCGGATCGTATCATCGAAAATCCTTCTATATAGGTGTCAGTAGCTGGCAAGGAATCGAAATGACAGCATAGCATCGACAAAAAATGTGACGTTGGCAATTTTCCACAATGAAAGGCTCTCTTTGCGCGCTTTTTCGCCCGGAAATGTCTGCTTTTAACTCGTTCGGTTAAAAAAAAAGCATCCGACAATTATTTTCAAAGAAATGCTTGTCAGCCTGAAAGAACTGCCTATAATGCGCCTCCACTGACACGGCACAACGGCTTACGGAATGCGGTGTTCAGGAGAGCCGGTTTACCGGGTCGCCGGATGAAATCACTGAAAAAAAGTGGTTGACTCCGAAGGAGAGTAGCGTAATATACGCCACCTCGCAGCAGCAGGCTCCGCCGCTGACTGCACCGCTCTTTAACAATTTATCAGACAATCTGTGTGGGCACTCGAGAGCAGATATCAAAAGCCTTCGGGCTTAAAAAATATCAAGCCTCACGAGTGGACACATAATGACATTCATTATGACGTTTTACAGATGAGCACCGCTTAACTTGTTTAAGCAAATCAAACTTAAATTGAAGAGTTTGATCATGGCTCAGATTGAACGCTGGCGGCAGGCCTAACACATGCAAGTCGAACGGTAGCACAGAGGAGCTTGCTCCTCGGGTGACGAGTGGCGGACGGGTGAGTAATGTCTGGGAAACTGCCCGATGGAGGGGGATAACTACTGGAAACGGTAGCTAATACCGCATAACGTCGCAAGACCAAAGTGGGGGACCTTCGGGCCTCACACCATCGGATGTGCCCAGATGGGATTAGCTAGTAGGTGGGGTAACGGCTCACCTAGGCGACGATCCCTAGCTGGTCTGAGAGGATGACCAGCCACACTGGAACTGAGACACGGTCCAGACTCCTACGGGAGGCAGCAGTGGGGAATATTGCACAATGGGCGCAAGCCTGATGCAGCCATGCCGCGTGTATGAAGAAGGCCTTCGGGTTGTAAAGTACTTTCAGCGGGGAGGAAGGCGATGTGGTTAATAACCGCGTCGATTGACGTTACCCGCAGAAGAAGCACCGGCTAACTCCGTGCCAGCAGCCGCGGTAATACGGAGGGTGCAAGCGTTAATCGGAATTACTGGGCGTAAAGCGCACGCAGGCGGTCTGTCAAGTCGGATGTGAAATCCCCGGGCTTAACCTGGGAACTGCATTCGAAACTGGCAGGCTAGAGTCTTGTAGAGGGGGGTAGAATTCCAGGTGTAGCGGTGAAATGCGTAGAGATCTGGAGGAATACCGGTGGCGAAGGCGGCCCCCTGGACAAAGACTGACGCTCAGGTGCGAAAGCGTGGGGAGCAAACAGGATTAGATACCCTGGTAGTCCACGCCGTAAACGATGTCGACTTGGAGGCTGTTTCCTTGAGAAGTGGCTTCCGGAGCTAACGCGTTAAGTCGACCGCCTGGGGAGTACGGCCGCAAGGTTAAAACTCAAATGAATTGACGGGGGCCCGCACAAGCGGTGGAGCATGTGGTTTAATTCGATGCAACGCGAAGAACCTTACCTACTCTTGACATCCAGAGAACTTTCCAGAGATGGATTGGTGCCTTCGGGAACTCTGAGACAGGTGCTGCATGGCTGTCGTCAGCTCGTGTTGTGAAATGTTGGGTTAAGTCCCGCAACGAGCGCAACCCTTATCCTTTGTTGCCAGCGATTCGGTCGGGAACTCAAAGGAGACTGCCGGTGATAAACCGGAGGAAGGTGGGGATGACGTCAAGTCATCATGGCCCTTACGAGTAGGGCTACACACGTGCTACAATGGCGCATACAAAGAGAAGCGACCTCGCGAGAGCAAGCGGACCTCATAAAGTGCGTCGTAGTCCGGATCGGAGTCTGCAACTCGACTCCGTGAAGTCGGAATCGCTAGTAATCGTGGATCAGAATGCCACGGTGAATACGTTCCCGGGCCTTGTACACACCGCCCGTCACACCATGGGAGTGGGTTGCAAAAGAAGTAGGTAGCTTAACCTTCGGGAGGGCGCTTACCACTTTGTGATTCATGACTGGGGTGAAGTCGTAACAAGGTAACCGTAGGGGAACCTGCGGTTGGATCACCTCCTTACCTGAAGATACTGCCTTTCGAAGTGCTCACACAGATTGTCTGATAGAAAGTAATGAGCAAGACGGCTGCGAAGTCGTGACGCGTTTTCGTGTCCCCTTCGTCTAGCGGTTAGGACTCCGCCCTTTCACGGCGGCAACAGGGGTTCGAATCCCCTAGGGGACGCCACTTGCTTGGTGACAGGTGAAAGGTGTCTCCACGAAATATCTCAAAACTGACGGCAACGTCGAGTTTGAGATATTGCTCTTTAACAATCCGGAACAAGCTGAAAATTGAAACGACGCCCTGCGTTCATTCCCCGTAAACAGGAATGAAAGGCAGCGCGTTCGAGTCTCTCAATAATCACATCCGCGACGTCGCAAGACGCCTGTGGGTTGTGAGGTTAAGCGACTAAGCGTACACGGTGGATGCCCTGGCAGTCAGAGGCGATGAAGGACGTGCTAATCTGCGAAAAGCGCCGGCAAGGTGATATGAACCGCTACAGCCGGCGATGTCCGAATGGGGAAACCCAGTGTGTTTCGACACACTATCGCAACATGAATACATAGTGTTGCGAGGCGAACCGGGGGAACTGAAACATCTAAGTACCCCGAGGAAAAGAAATCAACCGAGATTCCCCCAGTAGCGGCGAGCGAACGGGGAGCAGCCCAGAGTCTGAATCAGCTTGTGTGCTAGTGGAAGCGTCTGGAAAGTCGCAGGGTACAGGGTGACACTCCCGTACACGAAAGCACACATGCTGTGAACTCGAAGAGTAGGGCGGGACACGTGGTATCCTGTCTGAATATGGGGGGACCATCCTCCAAGGCTAAATACTCCTGACTGACCGATAGTGAACCAGTACCGTGAGGGAAAGGCGAAAAGAACCCCGGCGAGGGGAGTGAAACAGAACCTGAAACCGTGTACGTACAAGCAGTGGGAGCCTCTTTAATGGGGTGACTGCGTACCTTTTGTATAATGGGTCAGCGACTTATATTCTGTAGCAAGGTTAACCGTATAGGGGAGCCGCAGGGAAACCGAGTCTTAACTGGGCGTTAAGTTGCAGGGTATAGACCCGAAACCCGGTGATCTAGCCATGGGCAGGTTGAAGGTTGGGTAACACTAACTGGAGGACCGAACCGACTAATGTTGAAAAATTAGCGGATGACCTGTGGCTGGGGGTGAAAGGCCAATCAAACCGGGAGATAGCTGGTTCTCCCCGAAAGCTATTTAGGTAGCGCCTCGTGAACTCATCTCCGGGGGTAGAGCACTGTTTCGGCTAGGGGGCCATCCCGGCTTACCAACCCGATGCAAACTGCGAATACCGGAGAATGTTATCACGGGAGACACACGGCGGGTGCTAACGTCCGTCGTGAAGAGGGAAACAACCCAGACCGCCAGCTAAGGTCCCAAAGTCATGGTTAAGTGGGAAACGATGTGGGAAGGCCCAGACAGCCAGGATGTTGGCTTAGAAGCAGCCATCATTTAAAGAAAGCGTAATAGCTCACTGGTCGAGTCGGCCTGCGCGGAAGATGTAACGGGGCTAAACCATGCACCGAAGCTGCGGCAGCGACGCGTATGCGTTGTTGGGTAGGGGAGCGTTCTGTAAGCCGTCGAAGGTGTGCTGTGAGGCATGCTGGAGGTATCAGAAGTGCGAATGCTGACATAAGTAACGATAAAGCGGGTGAAAAGCCCGCTCGCCGGAAGACCAAGGGTTCCTGTCCAACGTTAATCGGGGCAGGGTGAGTCGACCCCTAAGGCGAGGCTGAAAAGCGTAGTCGATGGGAAACAGGTTAATATTCCTGTACTTGGTGTTGCTGCGAAGGGGGGACGGAGAAGGCTATGTTGGCCGGGCGACGGTTGTCCCGGTTTAAGCGTGTAGGTGTGTGTTCCAGGCAAATCCGGTTCACTTTACACTGAGGCGTGACGACGAGGCACTACGGTGCTGAAGCAACAAATGCCCTGCTTCCAGGAAAAGCCTCTAAGCTCCAGGCAACACGAAATCGTACCCCAAACCGACACAGGTGGTCAGGTAGAGAATACCAAGGCGCTTGAGAGAACTCGGGTGAAGGAACTAGGCAAAATGGTGCCGTAACTTCGGGAGAAGGCACGCTGGCGCGTAGGTGAAGGGACTTGCTCCCGGAGCTGAGGCCAGTCGAAGATACCAGCTGGCTGCAACTGTTTATTAAAAACACAGCACTGTGCAAACACGAAAGTGGACGTATACGGTGTGACGCCTGCCCGGTGCCGGAAGGTTAATTGATGGGGTTATCCGTAAGGAGAAGCTCTTGATCGAAGCCCCGGTAAACGGCGGCCGTAACTATAACGGTCCTAAGGTAGCGAAATTCCTTGTCGGGTAAGTTCCGACCTGCACGAATGGCGTAATGATGGCCAGGCTGTCTCCACCCGAGACTCAGTGAAATTGAAATCGCTGTGAAGATGCAGTGTACCCGCGGCAAGACGGAAAGACCCCGTGAACCTTTACTACAGCTTGACACTGAACACTGGTCCTTGATGTGTAGGATAGGTGGGAGGCTTCGAAGCGTGGACGCCAGTCTGCGTGGAGCCGTCCTTGAAATACCACCCTTTAATGGCTGGTGTTCTAACGTAGGCCCGTAATCCGGGCTGCGGACAGTGTCTGGTGGGTAGTTTGACTGGGGCGGTCTCCTCCCAAAGCGTAACGGAGGAGCACGAAGGTTGGCTAATCCTGGTCGGACATCAGGAGGTTAGTGCAATGGCATAAGCCAGCTTGACTGCGAGAGTGACGGCTCGAGCAGGTGCGAAAGCAGGTCATAGTGATCCGGTGGTTCTGAATGGAAGGGCCATCGCTCAACGGATAAAAGGTACTCCGGGGATAACAGGCTGATACCGCCCAAGAGTTCATATCGACGGCGGTGTTTGGCACCTCGATGTCGGCTCATCACATCCTGGGGCTGAAGTAGGTCCCAAGGGTACGGCTGTTCGCCGTTTAAAGTGGTACGCGAGCTGGGTTTAGAACGTCGTGAGACAGTTCGGTCCCTATCTGCCGTGGGCGCTGGAAAACTGAGGGGGGTTGCTCCTAGTACGAGAGGACCGGAGTGAACGCACCGCTGGTGTTCGGGTTGTCATGCCAATGGCACTGCCCGGTAGCTAAGTGCGGAAGAGATAAGTGCTGAAAGCATCTAAGCACGAAACTTGCCCCGAGATGAGTTTTCCCTGACCCCTTGAGGGTCCTGAAGGGACGTTGAAGACGACGACGTTGATAGGCCGGGTGTGTAAGCGCAGCGATGCGTTGAGCTAACCGGTACTAATGACCCGTGAGGCTTAACCTTACAACGCCAGAGGCGTTTTGTGAGACGCGAGATTTTCAGCTTGTGACGGATATATCTGCGCGGCCTGCGGGCGGCGCGGAAGACAGAATTTGCCTGGCGGCCTTAGCGCGGCGGTCCCACCTGACCCCATGCCGAACTCAGAAGTGAAACGCCGTAGCGCCGATGGTAGTGTGGGGTCTCCCCATGCGAGAGTAGGGAACTGCCAGGCATCCAACTGCGATAACCCTGACCTCACGGTCAGGGTTTTTTGCGTTTTCAGGCCCGTAAAAAGGTGCTGAGAGATCGCTCATTCAGCACGATAAATGGCGTTATGTCCTGCCTAACCAGCCGGCAATAAAGGCGGTAATCTCGTCGGGACGATTGAGATCCAGCAAGGGCACGTCGGTTTCAAAGTGGCTGTCGCTGGCGACAGCAATAACGTGCTCGTCTGTCAGCGGCAAAGCATCCCCTTTAACACCCGCACGCCACAGGATAATTTTCGGCACTGGCTCATCTTTGAATCCTTCAACCAGCACTACATCCAGCAAAGCGGGATCCATCCGACTCACCAGATAGCGTAGATCGAGGGGGGTATCCGGCGTTTCACACATCAGCGCCCAGCGCTGCGAACTGGCGACAATCACCTGATCCGCACCCGCTTTTCGCAGCAGATAGCTGTCTTTTCCCGGCGTATCGATCTCCATCTGGTGATGAGTATGCTTTATTAGCCCGGGCCGAATACCTCGCGCTTTCAACAGTGGAATCACCTGCTGCAGTAACGTGGTTTTTCCGGTGCCGCTCCAGGCGGCGATAGCCAGTAACGGCAGCGTCATAACGCGTTATCCTCAAGATCCTCAGGCGTATTCACGTTGCGAAAGGCGGCTTCATCCTGACTCAACGTCACCGCATGGCCACCCTGCTCGCGTAAAAATTGCATCAGGCGACGCTCCCCGCGCTGCAGGTAATCAGCCAGCGGCTGCGCCAGAGTGCGATGTAGTAAAGCCAGCGCAGGATGATCGCGCTCGCTTGAGCGCGCCCATACGCACAGTGTCTCTGCTCTCTGCCGCCTGAGCTGCTCCACGTAATCAGTCGGGACAAAGGGCGTATCGCAGGAACAGAAGGCTACCCATTCCGTTTGCGCGGCTTGCAGGCCGCTGAGCATGCCAGCCAGCGGCCCCGGATAGTCGGGTAAGGTATCTGAGATCACGCGACACCCGCTGGAATGATAACGATCAAGGTTACGGTTAGCGCTTATCATGACAATGTCGACTTGCGGCCTGAGCCGTTGAAGAACATGCTGATAAAGCGGGATGCCGCGAAACAGCACCAGCCCTTTATCCTGTCCGCCCATGCGACGCCCCTGTCCGCCGGCCAGAATAACGCCGGTTAATGCTGTCATGCCGATACTCCTGTTTAAAGGCTTATAACCAACCCGTTATGAGGAAAAACAGATGAATACCATCGCCTTAATGAACTGCTCGAGCTGCTGCGCCCTGCGTGGCAACAGGATCCCGACCTTAACCTGACGCAATTTTTACAAAAGCTGGCGCAGGAGTCGGGTTTCAGTGGCCCATTAAGTGAATTAACCGATGACGTATTGATTTACCATCTGAAAATGCGCGATGCCGACAAGTATGCGGAAATTCCCGGCCGACAAAAAGATTATGAAACGGATTTTAAAACTGCGCTGCTGCGCGCGCGCGGTGTGATTAAGGACGATAACTAATGCTATGCTTGGCGGCTTCCAGTAAAGACAGTAACGGATAATCCTATGGATGCCGCTTTTAACTTCCAGACGCTTAACCCTGACGCCATTCTTGATGCGCTATGGGAAACAGGACTCCGGGTTGAGTCTGGATTAACCGCGCTCAACAGTTATGAAAACCGCGTCTACCAGTTTAGTGATGAAGAGCGGCATCGCTACGTGGTGAAGTTTTATCGCCCGCAGCGCTGGAGCGCGGCGCAGATTGAAGAAGAGCATCGCTTCACGCGCGATCTGCAGACGGATGAGGTGCCGGTTGCCGCTCCTCTGCTGCTGCAGGGAAAAACGCTGCATACCCACGCGGGCTTCTTGTTCACCGTATTTCCCAGTCTTGGCGGCCGTCAGTATGAAACTGACAATGATGAGCACCTGGAGTGGGTCGGCCGCTTTCTGGGGCGCATACACCAGACCGGGCGCAAGCAGCGCTTTGAGCATCGCCCTACGATGGGGTTAGAGGAGTATCTGCATCAGCCGCGCGCCGAACTGGCGAGCAACGCTCTGGTGCCCGCTTCCCTGAAGCCAGCGCTATTGCAGGCCATCGATAAGCTTGGCGTTGCTCTTGAGCAGCGCTGGCATCACAGCTGGCAGCCGCTGCGCCTTCATGGCGATTGCCATCCAGGCAATATTCTGTGGCGCGACGGGCCGCTCTTTGTCGATCTCGACGATGCGCGTAACGGGCCGGCGGTGCAGGATCTCTGGATGCTGATCAACGGCGATCAGCAGGAGCAGCGCATCCAGTGGGATATTCTGCTGGAGGCTTATACTGAGTTCAGTGATTTTGATATTAATGAATTGTCACTGATTGAGCCTTTACGCGCCATGCGCATGGTTTATTATCTGGCCTGGGTTGCGCGCCGCTGGCAGGATCCCGCTTTCCCACGAGCGTTTCCATGGATGACGGATGAGGATTTCTGGCGCAGACAGATTTCGCAATTTACCGAGCAGGAGAAGCTGTTGCAGGAACCACCGCTACAGCTGACCCCGCAATTTTAAATAAAGAAGTCAGGAGAATTTTGCACAATGAAGAAAATTTGGTTTGCGCTGGTTGGTTTAATGCTGGCGTTCAGCGCCTCTGCTGCCCAGTTTACCGATGGTCAGCAATATGTCAGCCTGCCGAAACCGGTTGCTGGCGAACCGCAGGTGCTGGAGTTCTTCTCCTTCTTTTGCCCGCACTGCTATCAGTTCGAGCGTATTTACCATGTTGGCGAGGCTGTGAAAAAGAATCTGCCTGCTGACACCAAACTGGTTAGCTATCACGTCGACTTTTTAGGCGGCGATTTCGGTCCGGTTGTGACGCAAGCATGGGCGGTCGCAATGGCGCTGGGCGTCGAGGATAAAGTGACCGCGCCGCTTTTCGACGGCATTCAAAAAACGCAGACCATTACCGATGCCGCGAGCCTGAAAGCCGCCTTTATTAACGCGGCGGGCATTTCTTCACAGGAATATGACGCCGCCTGGAACAGCTTTGCTGTGAAAGCGCTGGTTGCGCAGCAGCAAAAAGCCGCTTCTGACCTCGATCTGCGCGGCGTGCCGGCGATGTTTATCAACGGCAAATATATGGTCAACAACGGCGGCCTCGACACCAGCTCCAAAGATAACTTTGTCGCGGACTACGCCAACGTGGTGAAATTCCTGGTCAGCCAGAAATAATAAACGCGTCTTACGCCTGAAAACGCCGACACTGTCGGCGTTTTTTTATAGTTGAAATCATTTAGCAAAATAGTCCATCTGCGTCCTTTCTAATTTAATATCCACATAAGCCACTGCCTGTGCAGAAAGGCACACCCTGTCACAGCAATAAATTAAGCTACTGATTTAAAATGACTTTATAAATCAAGCCGGCATTTTATAGCGCGGCCAGCAATACGTTATGATTTTTGCGCACAAAGTTATCCACAGAAAGATCCTTGCGATCCACGCTGGAAAAGCGTGAAAAAATCGCAGCACAGACGCCCTGCGTTCAACATTCTGCTCAAGCTGTGGCATCCTTATAGTCCAATCCCTGGCAACGAAGATTACACAGACTTATGGCGCAAATTGCAGAAAATCCCCTGATTCTGGTTGATGGCTCATCCTACCTTTACCGCGCTTACCATGCGTTTCCGCCGCTTACTAACAGCGCGGGCGAGCCTACCGGCGCTATGTATGGCGTGCTGAACATGCTGAAGAGTCTGCTGGCGCAATATAATCCAAGCCACGTTGCCGTGGTCTTTGATGCCAAAGGCAAAACCTTCAGGGATGAGCTGTTCGAGCATTACAAGTCGCATCGCCCGCCGATGCCGGACGATCTGCGCTCGCAAACTGCGCCGCTGCACGAAATGGTGAAGGCGATGGGCCTGCCGCTGCTGGCGGTAAGCGGCGTCGAGGCGGACGACGTAATCGGTACGCTGGCGCTGCAGGCGGAGAAAGAGGGCCGTCCCGTGCTTATCAGCACCGGCGATAAAGATATGGCGCAGCTGGTAACGCCCAATATCACCCTGATCAACACCATGACCAACACCATTCTCGGCCCTGAAGAGGTGGAGCAGAAGTATGGCGTGCCGCCAGCGCTGATTATCGACTTTCTGGCGATGATGGGTGACAGCTCGGATAACATTCCTGGCGTGCCGGGCGTTGGTGAGAAAACCGCGCAGGCGCTGCTGCAGGGACTGGGCGGCATGCAGTCGATTTATGACAATCTGGATAAGGTCGCAGAGCTTTCTTTTCGTGGTGCAAAAACCATGGCGGCGAAGCTGGAGCAAAACCGCGAGGTCGCCTTCCTCTCTTATCAGCTTGCCACCATTAAAACCGATGTCGAGCTTGAGCTTAGCTGCAGCGAGCTGACGGTTGCCGAGCCGGACGTCGCCGCTCTGCAGGCGTTATTCAGCCGTTACGAATTTAAACGCTGGCTGGCCGATCTGCAGGATGGCAAATGGCTGCAGGGCAAAAAGAGCAATCTGAAAGCGCAGCAGGCGCTGCCGGATGAGGCGCCTGTTAAGCCAGAGGCGACCAGCGTGCTCGCCTCTGACGGCTACGTTACTATTCTCGATCAGGCGACGTTAGACGCGTGGCTGGAGAAGCTCAAACAGAGCGATCTGTTTGCTTTTGATCTTGAAACCGACTCGCTTGATACCCTCAGCGCCAACATCGTCGGCATCGCGCTGGCCGTCGCGCCGGGCGAGGCAGCCTATCTGCCGGTAGGCCATGACTATCTTGATGCGCCAGATCAGCTCGATCGCCGCGAAGTGCTGGCGCAGCTCAAGCCGATCCTTGAGGACGGCAGCGCGCTGAAGGTGGGTCAAAATCTGAAGTACGACCGCGGCGTTCTGAAAAACTACGATATCGAGCTGGCCGGCATTAAGTTCGATACCATGCTTGAGTCCTATATTCTTAACAGCGTGGTGGGCAAGCACGATATGGACAGCCTGTCGGCGCGCTGGCTAAATCATAAAACCGTGACATTCGAAGAGATCGCCGGCAAGGGGAAAAACCAGCTGACGTTTAACCAAATCGCGCTGGAGCAGGCGGCGCACTACGCGGCGGAAGATGCCGACGTCACGCTACAGCTGCACCTGAAAATGTGGGCGGAGCTGGAAAAAGAGGCGGGGCCGAAGCACGTCTTTGAAGAAATTGAAATGCCGCTGGTTACGGTGATCTCACGCATCGAACGTAACGGCGTGCTTATCGATCAGAACATCCTGGCGCAGCACTCCAAAGAGCTGACGCTCAGGCTGGCGGAGCTGGAGCAGAAGGCGCATGAGCTGGCGGGCGAGCCTTTTAATCTCTCCTCTACCAAGCAGCTGCAGACCATTCTGTTTGAAAAGCAGGGCATCAAGCCGACCAAGAAAACGCCGGGCGGCGCGCCTTCTACCAGCGAAGAGGTGCTGGCCGAGCTGGCGCTCGATTACCCGCTGCCGAAAGTCATTCTCGAACATCGCGGCCTGTCGAAGCTCAAGTCTACCTACACCGATAAGCTGCCGCAGATGATCAACCCGCTTACCGGCCGTGTCCATACCTCCTATCACCAGGCGGTCACTGCAACAGGTCGACTCTCCTCTACCGATCCTAATCTACAGAACATTCCGGTGCGCAATGACGAGGGCCGCCGCATCCGTCAGGCGTTTATCGCTGGCAAAGGCAACCGCATCGTCGCGGCGGACTACTCGCAAATCGAGCTGCGCATCATGGCGCATCTGTCGCAGGACAAGGGGCTGCTGGACGCCTTCGCGCACGGTGAAGACATTCACCGCGCGACCGCCGCAGAAGTCTTTGGCGTTGCGCTGGATAAGGTAAGCGGCGAACAGCGCCGCAGCGCTAAGGCGATCAACTTCGGCCTGATTTACGGCATGAGCGCCTTTGGCCTGTCGCGCCAGCTCAATATCGGCGCGGGCGAAGCGAAGCGCTATATGGATCTCTATTTTGAACGCTATCCCGGCGTGCTGCGCTACATGGAAAACACGCGCGAGCTGGCGGCCAGCAAAGGCTATGTTGAAACGCTGGACGGGCGGCGCCTGTGGCTGCCGGACATTAAGTCCAGCAACGCTATCCGACGTAAAGCCGCTGAACGCGCGGCTATCAACGCGCCAATGCAGGGCACGGCGGCGGATATCATTAAGCGCGCAATGATTGCGGTGGACGACTGGCTGCAGCAGAGCAACGACGGCGCGGTCAGAATGATCATGCAGGTGCACGATGAACTGGTGTTTGAAGTGCAGGGCGATGCGGTGGAGTCCGCCAGCCAGCAGATCCGCGCGCTGATGGAAGGCAGCATGAAGCTGGACGTACCGCTGCAGGTTGAGGTTGGCGTCGGCGAAAACTGGGATGAGGCGCACTGATTGAGATCGCTCAGGCTGGCGACTAATCTTCGTCTCCAGCCCGATCTGGATATAAGAAAAAAGTTTGTTTAACCGATTCAGCGTGAGAGAAAAGCGCGCAGTTTCTAACTGCTTCTCGGTTAAGCATTTTTTTGGTAATTAAACTACAGTCAGAAGCGATTTTTGTGACGAACACATGAAAAATCATGTCGTTTGATGAAAGCTAACTACAAAAAACCCTTTGTCCGTCAGAAAAAATCAGGTAAAGTTCGAGGCGTAGGGTACAGAGGTAAGATGTTCTATCTTTCAGACCTTTTACTTCACGTAATCGGATTTGGCTGAATATTAGCCGCCCCAGTCATTTATGACTGGGGCGTTTTTTATTGGGCTTTTGCCAGACCTGCCGATGCCTTACGCCTCAGCGGAGTCGTCCTGCGCAGGCGCCAGTTCGTTAAACCAGATATCCAGTTTCTGACGCAGCTTGTCGACGCCCATCTTTTTCAGGGAGGAGAACATCTCCACCTGCACATCGCCCATAAAGGCCAATGCAGCTTCGCGCACCATATTGAGCTGCGCCTTGCGCGCGCCGGAGGCGAGCTTATCCGCCTTCGTCAGCAGCACCATCACCGGGATGCCGCTCTCTACCGCCCACTGGATCATCTGCTGGTCGAGATCTTTTAACGGATGACGGATATCCATCAGTACCACCAGGCCTTTTAGCGCTTCGCGCTTCTGCAGATATTCACCCAGCGCGCGCTGCCATTTGCGCTTCATCTCTTCCGGTACTTCGGCATAGCCGTAGCCGGGCAAATCCACCAGGCGTTTGCCGTCAGCGACTTCAAACAGGTTGATCAGCTGGGTGCGCCCTGGGGTTTTACTGGTGCGCGCCAGGCTTTTTTGGTTAGTCAGCGTGTTCAGCGCGCTGGATTTACCCGCATTAGAGCGCCCGGCGAAGGCGACCTCAATACCGGTATCGGCTGGCAAATGACGGATATCGGGGGCGCTGAGGATAAAGTGGGTAACGTGATAATTCAGTGCAGACAAAGTTTAACTCCAGAGACGAATGCGGGCATTGGCGCTGATTATACGCGTTATGGCGCAAAAGTGCCCGACAGCATCGATCGGCTGGCTTTTGTAAGATATCAGCTATAAAAGCTGCCAGTGATTACTGCTTTTATTAAAAAATTTGAAAATTTAAAATCATTATAATCAATGGCTTGAAGATATGGAGCCGTTTAAATGCGCAAATAACGCAGATGTCAGGTTGTGGGTTCCGCAGGTTGGTCTACATTATTGGGCAGTGCAGGGCAGCACCCATCAGGATGATGTGCTCAGGAGCGTCGGGACGACCGCGAGCAAAGGAAAGGATACGGTCAGGGATAGCAGACCGGACAGGGACAGGGATTCGCTCAGGAGTTGAGCAGGCGCGGGATCGACCGGGACGTTGCGAGCCAAAAGGGATTAAAAATATGATTCCTTCTGCGGAAGGTGCGAAATAAGGCGACAGCATTAGGCTGTCGCCTTTTTTCTTTGTCCGCTTTCTGCTAGATTTCGCCGCAATTCTGTTCCCTCTAGTGTCAGACGAGCTTGAGAAGAGGATACGTACATTAAGGTGCGCATCGCCGACAAAAAAGTAGCGTCAGGAGTGAGAGGGTTATACTGATACTGATTAAAACAGTGAGACCTAACATCATGAAGCAACCTGTACGCGGCGCGCACGCTAAACCGGCAAGCAAAACAAAGCGCAAATCGCGCGAAGAACTCAATGCGGCCGCACGCGATCGCAAGCGTGACAAAAAGCATCGCGGCAACGCATCTGGCAGCCGCGCCAATCCTGCTGCCAGCGCAGAAAAATCTGGCCAGGGCAGCAAAGCCAAAGATCCGCGCATCGGCAGTAAAAAGCCGATCCCGCTGGTGGCGGATGGCGCAACGGTAAGCTCGCCGGTAAAAAAAGCGGCGAAGCCGGCTGCGAAAAAAGTGCGCCTTAGCCCGGAAGAGGAACTGGCACAGCTGGAAAACAGCGAGCGTCTCGACGCGCTGCTGGATCGCATGGAGAGCGGCGATACGCTGTCAGCGGAAGAGCAGGCCTGGCTGGATGAAACCCTGGACCGCATCGATGAACTGATGGAGCAGCTCGGCATCAACATGGATGATGAGGCGGACGACGAGCAGGCAGAAGAAGATATGTATCGCCTGCTGAAAGGCAACTGAGTTTTTTGATCGGCATGCGTTCCGGCGCATGCCGCGCCAGACAGGTAAATCGTTATGTTTTGGCCTGGATCAATTTTAGCGCTGCTGCTGACATGTTATCTCATCTGGTTATTGGCTAAACTACGCCGCCTGTCGCGTCTGAAGTCTCGTTTACGTCGGGTTCAGTGCCGCCCACCTTTCCTCTCTTCTGCATCGCGACCTTCTCTCAGACGTCACCGGAAGGAGTAAGCATGTCTTTGCAACCTGTCTCCTGGGACCAGCGGCTTATTGAAAAGTACAACTACGCCGGTCCGCGCTATACCTCATACCCCACTGCGCTTGAATTCAGCGACAGCTACGGCGAGGCGGATTTTCAGCGTGCCGTGGCGCGCTATCCGGAGCGCCCGCTGTCGCTCTACGTGCATATCCCGTTCTGCCATAAGCTCTGCTATTTCTGCGGCTGCAATAAGATTGTAACGCGTCAGCTGCACAAAGCAGACCGCTATCTCGACGCGCTGGCGCAGGAGATTCGGCAGCGCGCGCCGCTGTTCCGCGATCGACGCGTCACGCAGCTGCACTGGGGCGGCGGCACGCCGACGTTTCTCAACCATGACCAGCTTTCACGGCTGGTGGCATTGCTAAGGGATCACTTCAGCCTGGCGGAGGATCTGGAGATGTCGATCGAGGTCGATCCGCGCGAAATCGATCCCGATACCATCTCGCACCTGCGTCAGCTCGGCTTTAACCGGCTGAGTATGGGCGTGCAGGACTTTAATAAAGCGGTGCAGGAGCGGGTGAATCGCGTTCAGGATGAAGAGGCGATCTTTGCGCTGATGGCGCGGGCGCGCGAGCAGGGATTTCACTCTACCAGCATCGATCTTATCTACGGGTTGCCGCTGCAAACGCCGGAGAGCTTCGCGTATACGCTGCAGC
Source organism: Pantoea agglomerans (assembly GCF_020149765.1). Lineage (NCBI taxonomy): Bacteria > Pseudomonadati > Pseudomonadota > Gammaproteobacteria > Enterobacterales > Erwiniaceae > Pantoea > Pantoea agglomerans. The sequence continues at coordinate 4,024,749 of NZ_CP083809.1, read as the reverse complement.
GGGTGATAGCGCTTAATCCAGACCGCATGAGCGTGTTCAACTACGCACATCTGCCGGCGCTGTTTGCGGCGCAGCGTAAAATCAAAGAGCAGGAGCTGCCGTCGGCGCAGCAGAAGCTGCAAATCTTGCAGCAGACCATCGCGACGCTGACGCAGCAGGGCTATGAATTTATCGGCATGGATCACTTTGCGAAGCCGCAGGACGAACTGGCTCAGGCGCAGCGCGCCGGGCTGCTGCATCGCAACTTCCAGGGCTATACCACGCAGGGCGACAGCGATCTGCTGGGGCTCGGCGTCTCCGCCATCAGCATGATCGGCGACAGTTACGCGCAGAACGAGAAAGAGCTAAACCGCTGGTACGACGCGGTGGCGACGCGCGGCGAGGCGCTCTGGCGCGGCGTCGCGCTTACCGCAGACGATTGCCTGCGTCGCGACGTGATCAAGACGCTTATTTGCAACTTCTCGCTCGATTTCAGCGCTATCGAAGCGCAGCACGGGATTCGCTTCTGCGACTATTTCGCGGAGGATTTAGCCCTGCTGCAGCCGCTGGTCGACGATGGGCTGGTGGAGCGGCGCGCGGGCGGTTTGCAGGTTACCGGCGCAGGCCGTTTGCTGATCCGCAACATCTGTATGTGCTTTGACGTTTATCTGCGCCAGAAGGCGCACCAGCAGCAGTTTTCACGCGTGATTTAGGCGAAAACGCGCTGGCGCGGTGTTCAGTTAAACAGGGTGACCATAATTGCGCACAGCACGGTCGCGAAGGCAGCCTGCGGCGAGTGGCCGAGGGCGCTGCCGATCGCGGCGGCATTTTGCGAAATCATGTGAAGAAAGGCATCTGTCATCGTTCATCTCCCGATAGCCGCCCGTATGATACTGAACGGCATCGGCATGTAAAGCGGGGCAAGGCGACGCTTCATGTAAAGGTCGCCCTGACCGATCGCCTGTTACTCCATGCCCAGCTCTTTCAGCTTGCGCGTGAGGGTATTACGTCCCCAGCCCAGCAGCCTTGCCGCTTCCTGCTTGTGTCCCTGCGTATGACGCAGGGCGGTAGTCAGCAGCGTACGCTCCATCTCCGGCTGCGCTTCAGAGAGCAAGTTTTGATGACCGGAACGCAGCGCGCGGTCGGCCCACTGCGCCAGCAGGGTCGCCCAGCTGTCCGGCAGCGACTGCACCGGATTTTCCGGCGTGCTGGACTCAAAGAGTTCAGGCGGCAGATCCTGAATCAGCACCTCCTGACCGGCCGCCATCACCGTCAGCCAGCGACAGGTGTTCTCCAGCTGCCGCACGTTGCCGGACCAGTGCAGTCGGGTCAGCGCCGCTTCGGTTTCCGGATGGAGGATTTTCGCCTCGACGCCCAGCTCGCGGGCCGCCACCTGCAGGAAGTAGCGCGCCAGGCGAGGAATATCCTCACGGCGCTCGCGCAGCGGCGGCAGATGCACGCGGATCACGTTCAGACGATGGAATAGATCCTCGCGGAATTTGCCTTCCTGCACCCGCAGCTCGAGATTCTGATGCGTCGCCGCAATAATGCGCACGTCGACTTTGACCGGCGCATAGCCGCCGACGCGGTAAAACTGTCCGTCGGCCAGCACGCGCAGCAGGCGCGTCTGCACGTCGAGCGGCATATCGCCGATCTCATCCAGAAACAGCGTGCCGCCGTCCGCCTGCTCGAAACGCCCCTGACGAATCTGATTCGCGCCGGTAAAGGCCCCTTTTTCATGGCCAAACAGCTCTGACTCGATCAGATCTTTTGGGATGGCCGCCATATTAAGCGCGATAAAAGGCGCTTTGGCGCGCGGGCTGTGACGATGCAGCGCGTGCGCGACCAGCTCTTTCCCGGTGCCCGATTCGCCGTTGATCAGCACGCTGATCGACGAGCGCGACAAACGGCCAATAATGCGGAACACATCCTGCATTGCCGGCGCTTCGCCGATGATATCGGTGGTTGGGCCGCTGACCGGCTGATTACGCGGCTGCTGCTGCTCCTGATAGTGGCTGATGGCGCGCTCGACCAGCGCTACCGCTTCATCAATATCGAAAGGCTTGGGCAGATAGTCGAACGCCCCTTGCTGATAAGCGCTGACGGCCGCGTCCAGGTCGGAATGCGCCGTCATAATGATGACCGGAAGCATCGGATGACGCTGTTTAATCTGTTTCAGCAGCGCCAGCCCATCCATGCCCGGCATGCGAATATCTGACAGTAAAACGTCTGGGGTTTTGCTCGAGAGCGCGTCCAGCACCTCATTGCCGCTGTCGAAAGTGGCGCAGCTTAACCCGGCTCCAGTAAGCGCGCGTTCAAGCACCCAGCGGATGGAGCTATCGTCATCGACGATCCAGACTATCCCTCGTTGCATAGAAACCTCACTGGCGAATAGGCAGATAAACCGAAAATTCGGTGTGTCCAGGCCAACTATTGAATTCAATTTTTCCTGAATGCTGATCAATCAGGCTACGGGCGATAGAGAGACCCAGGCCGGTGCCGCCTTCGCGTCCGCTCACCATCGGATAGAACAGCGTATCCTGCAGCTGAGCCGGAATACCGGGGCCGTCATCCTCAACGTCGATACGCGCCACCAGCCGATAGCGCGTGCCGTGCAGCGTAAGCTGGAAGGCGGTGCGAGTGCGTAAAATAATGGTGCCGCCCTCGTCGCCCAGCGCCTGCAGCGCGTTGCGTACCACGTTCAGCAATACCTGCTCAATCTGATCGGGGTCGTGCGGCAGCTCCGGCAGGCTGGGATCGTAATCACGCACTAGCGCGACATTCTCCGGCAGCTCCATCGACACCAGATTGACTACTCGCTCCGCCACCTGGTGAATGCTCTGCGTGATATGCATGCCTGGCTGTTGCGGGCCGAGCAGGCGGTCCACCAGATTACGCAGGCGGTCAGCCTGCTCGATAATCACTTTGGTATATTCGTTCAGCGACGGATCGGGCAGGGCGCGCGACAGCAGCTGCGCCGCGCCGCGAAGTCCACCCAGCGGATTTTTAATTTCGTGAGCGAGCCCCCGCACCAGATCGCGCGCTGCGACCTGCTGCGCATGCTGAAGCTGCTCCTGGCTAAGGCGGCGCTGGTTATCCATCGGCGCCATCTCCAGCAGAATAAACCCGTCCGGCAGCCGTTGCGCCGTCAGCGCCATCACATGCGCGCGGCCGTCAACCACCAGCGTCACTTCGCTGTCGGTAAAACCCTGGCCAGCACCCAGACTCTCGCGCATCACCTCGATATTCAGCGAAAAATAGCCGGTCAGATCGGGCAGCGGCGTGCCGAACAGTTTGCGTGAGCTTTGCGCCAGTAACTGCTGCGCCGCCGGATTGGCGTAGTGGATGACCAGATCGTCATCTACCAGCAGAACACTGTTTATCAGGGAGTTGAGAATTTGCCCCGCGTCGGGCAAGGAGCCAGTTGCCATACAGCGTTCCTCTGCACTAATTTAGTGCATTATACTCTTCCGCGCCTGTTTCCAGACGGCTGAACGATGATTTCGCGGCGAAAAAAGCCCATCCGGAGATGGGCTAAAGTTTCCACGGCAACAAAAATCTTCTGCGCCTTGCGCGTCGCCGCTGCGTTAGCAGCCTCGGGATCTATCCTGTTGCCGCCAGAGACGGCAACGCGACCGGTGCAGAATTAAAGATTAAACGCTGTAGTAGAGTTCGAACTCAACCGGATGCGGCGTCATGCGAACGCGGTCGTTTTCAACTTTACGCAGTTCGATGTAGGCATCGATGGCGTCGTCGGTGAACACGCCGCCGCGGGTCAGGAACTCGCGGTCTTCGTTCAGGGCGTTCAGCGCCTCTTCCAGAGAACCGGCAACTTTTGGAATCTCCGCTTCTTCTTCCGGCGGCAGATCGTACAGGTTTTTGTCCATTGCATCGCCCGGGTGGATCTTATTGATCACGCCGTCCAGGCCAGCCATCAGCAGAGCGGTGAACGCCAGGTACGGGTTAGCGGCCGGATCCGGGAAGCGCGCTTCGATACGACGTGCTTTAGGGCTGGCAACAACCGGGATACGGATAGAGGCAGAACGGTTACGGGCAGAGTAGGCCAGCATAACCGGCGCTTCGTAGCCCGGCACCAGACGCTTGTAGGAGTTGGTGGTCGGGTTCGCCAGGGCGTTGATTGCTTTTGCGTGTTTGATGATGCCGCCGATGTAGAACAGCGCGGTTTCAGACAGGCCGCCGTATTTGTCGCCTGCGAACAGGTTCACGCCGCCTTTAGAGAGCGACATGTGGCAGTGCATACCAGAGCCGTTATCGCCGAACATCGGCTTCGGCATAAAGGTCGCCGTTTTGCCGTAGGCGTGCGCGACGTTGTGCACCACATATTTGTAGATCTGAATTTCGTCTGCTTTCTTGGTCATGGTGTTGAAGCGGGTTGCCACTTCGTTCTGACCAGCGGTTGCGACTTCGTGGTGATGTGCTTCAACCACCAGGCCCATCTGCTCCATGGTCAGACACATAGCAGAACGGATGTCCTGCGAGGAGTCTACCGGCGGAACCGGGAAATAGCCGCCTTTCAGGCCCGGACGGTGGCCTTTGTTGCCGCCTTCGTACTCTTTACCGGTGTTCCAGGCCGCTTCGATATCGTCGATAGCAACGTGCGAGCCGGAGGTAGAGGAACCGAAACGAATGTCGTCGAACAGGAAGAATTCCGGCTCTGGCCCAAACAGCACGGTGTCGGCGATGCCGGACGCGCGCAGATACTCTTCAGCGCGTTTGGCGATGGAGCGCGGGTCGCGATCGTAGCCCTGCATGGTGCCCGGCTCGAGGATGTCACAACGGATGATCAGCGTCGGGTCTTCGAAGAACGGATCCAGAACGGCGGTCGTCGCGTCCGGCATCAGCACCATGTCTGATTCGTTAATGCCTTTCCAGCCGCCGATAGAGGAGCCGTCAAACATTTTGCCTTCTTCGAAGAAGTCAGCGTTAACCTGGTGAGCAGGGATAGTAACGTGCTGTTCTTTACCTTTGGTATCGGTAAAACGCAGGTCAACAAACTTAACTTCATGCTCGTTCATCATCGAGAGAACGTGTTCAGCGGACATACTCAACTCTCCTGGAAAGGGTCATTATCATCGTGGCGAGTGGCTGCGTCGTCTGAACCTACTGTGTCTGACCGCCATTCCCAACCAACCGATCTCGGCAAGCTCTGCAACTGTCGTGCAACTGCTGTTTTCGCTTGAAAGAGATAAAGCGAATTCTGTGCCAACTTTCTTTAACAAGGCTAAATCCCGCCTGCGCGCACCCTTTTGTTGCCAGCGCGCTGCACCAGGCTGGTAACTTTGCACCAAAAACGTGCTTCAGTGCATTTCATAAGCACCAAAAGAGTGCAAACCCCCAACTTAGTGCATTAACTGCACCGCATCCAGCGCAAATTTCCGCCATTGCAATAAACTTCAGGTGAAAAGTGTGATCGTGTTCAGTATCCCGCTTAATCCGTGTACAATAGCGCGCTATTTCTAATGCCTGAGGCAAAGTTGTGATCGAAAATTTGCGTAACATCGCCATCATCGCGCACGTAGACCATGGTAAGACCACCCTGGTTGATAAGCTGCTGCAACAGTCCGGTACCTTTGACGCGCGTACCGAAGCGACTGAGCGTGTGATGGACTCCAACGATTTGGAGAAAGAGCGTGGAATTACCATCCTCGCTAAAAACACCGCTATCAAATGGAATGACTACCGTATCAACATCGTTGATACCCCGGGACACGCCGACTTTGGTGGCGAGGTAGAGCGCGTCATGTCCATGGTTGATTCGGTGCTGCTGGTTGTCGATGCGATGGATGGCCCTATGCCGCAAACTCGCTTCGTGACCAAAAAAGCCTTTGCCCATGGTTTGAAGCCGATTGTTGTTATCAACAAGATTGACCGTCCGGGCGCGCGTCCTGACTGGGTTGTAGACCAGGTGTTCGACCTGTTCGTCAACCTGGACGCTACCGACGAGCAGCTTGATTTCCCAATTATTTACGCGTCTGCGCTGCAGGGCATCGCCGGTCTGGATCACACCGACATGGCTGAAGATATGACCCCGCTGTACCAGGCGATCGTTGAGCACGTTTCTCCGCCGCAGGTTGAAGTTGACGCGCCGCTGCAGATGCAGATTTCGCAGCTGGACTACAACAACTATCTGGGCGTGATCGGCATCGGCCGCATCAAGCGCGGCAAAATCAAGCCGAACCAGCAGGTTACCGTTATCGACAGCGAAGGCAAAACGCGCAACGGTAAAGTCGGTAAAGTGCTGGGCCACCTGGGCCTGGAGCGTATCGATACCGACCTGGCGGAAGCGGGCGACATCGTTGCGATCACCGGTCTGGGCGAGCTGAATATCTCCGATACCATCTGCGACCCGCAGAACGTAGAGGCGCTGCCGGCGCTGAGCGTCGACGAACCGACCGTGACCATGTTCTTCAACGTTAACACCTCGCCGTTCTGCGGTCAGGAAGGCAAGTATGTGACCTCACGTCAGATCCTTGAGCGCCTGAACAAAGAGCTGGTGCACAACGTTGCGCTGCGCGTTGAAGAAACCGAAGACGCAGACGCGTTCCGCGTATCGGGCCGTGGCGAACTGCACCTGTCGGTGCTGATCGAAAACATGCGTCGCGAAGGCTTCGAGCTGGCGGTATCTCGTCCGAAAGTTATCTTCCGTGAAATCGACGGCCGTAAACAAGAGCCGTTCGAGAACGTTACGCTGGATATCGAAGAGAACAACCAGGGCGCGGTTATGCAAGCCATGGGCGAGCGTAAAGGCGATCTGAAAAACATGGATCCAGATGGCAAAGGCCGCGTACGTCTTGACTACGTTATCCCGAGCCGTGGTCTGATCGGCTTCCGTAACGAATTCATGACCATGACTTCAGGTACCGGTCTGCTCTATTCCACCTTCAGCCACTACGACGACATCCGTCCGGGCGAAGTGGGCCAGCGTCAGAACGGCGTGCTGATCTCTAACGGCCAGGGTAAAGCGGTTGCCTTCGCCCTGTTCGGTCTGCAGGATCGCGGCAAGCTCTTCCTGGGCCACGGTGCGGAAGTCTATGAAGGCCAGATCATCGGTATTCACAGCCGCTCCAACGACCTGACCGTTAACTGCCTGACCGGTAAGAAGCTGACCAACATGCGTGCTTCCGGTACGGATGAAGCGACGACGCTGGTGCCGCCGGTGAAGATGACCCTTGAGCAGGCCATCGAATTCATCGATGACGACGAGCTGGTTGAAGTTACGCCGCAGTCGGTCCGTATCCGTAAGCGTCACCTGACCGAAAACGACCGCAAACGCGCGTCGCGTGGTCCGAAAGAGTAAGACGTTTTGCTCTGATAAAAAGCCCCGTTCAGCGGGGCTTTTTTATTTCTGCCGCCATTCTGATTCGCGCTATCCCGCCGTAACAGCCCAGCCTGCCGCCTGCGCGCGCTAAACCCCTATGCGTCATCTTCCATAACGGATTTTTCTCCTGCCTGTTACCTGTTCAGCCCCTGGTTTTGCCGCTAGAGTGAATGATCCAGGGAACCAGAGGAGTAACGACATGTTGTACATTTTTGATTTAGGCAATGTGATTGTTGATATCGATTTTAACCGCGTACTGGGCGTCTGGAGTGACCTCGGCCGCGTACCGCTGGCGATGTTGCAGAGTCGCTTTCAGATGGACGAGGCGTTTGAGCAGCACGAGCGCGGCGAAATCAGCGACGAACATTTCGCTGCGGAGCTGTGCGAGCGACTCGACATCGCGCTGAGCTACGAACAGTTTGTGGCGGGCTGGCAGGCGGTATTTATGGGCGCACGCGCCGATACGCTGGCGCTGATGAACCAGCTGCGCGCCGACGGGCATCGCGTGGTAATCCTCTCCAACACCAATAAGTTGCATACGGAGTTCTGGCCGACGCAGTATCCGGAAGTGCGCGCCGCGGCAGACGCCATCTATCTCTCGCAAGAGCTGGGCATGCGCAAGCCTGAGCCGCGCATCTTTGAACATGTGCTGCAGCAAGAGGGCTACCGCGCCGACCAGGCGGTTTTCTTTGACGACAACGCCGATAATATTGCCGGTGCTGAGGCGCTGGGCATCAGAAGCGTACTGGTGACCGACAGCAAAACCGTGCCGACCTGGCTGGCAAGCCACCGCTGAATGATGAGGTCGCGCCCTGTTATTTCGACCTGCCACGCGCTCTGGCTGTGGATCAGGCTGCTGTGGAAACGCATCGACGACGACAATATGACGACGCAGGCCGGTAACCTGGCCTTTGTTTCGTTGCTGGCGCTGGTGCCGCTGATCGCCGTGGTGTTCGCGCTGTTCTCTGCGTTTCCGGTCTTTTCAGAAGTCAGCGTTCAGCTGAAAAACTTTATCTTTACCAATTTCGTGCCGGCGACCGGCAACGTCGTGGAGCGCTATCTGGATCAGTTCGTCGCCAACGTGCACCGCATGACGGCGCTGGGGGCGATAGGACTGATCGTTACCGCGCTGCTGTTGATGCATTCGGTTGATACCGCGCTCAACACCATCTGGCGCAGCCATAAAAAGCGGCCGCTGGTTTACTCTTTCGCCGTCTACTGGATGATCCTGACGCTGGGGCCGCTGCTGGCCGGTGCCAGCCTGGCGATCAGCTCTTATCTGCTGTCGCTGCGCTGGATAAGCGCCAGCGGCGTTTACGGCATTATCGATCAGGTGCTGCGCGTCTTTCCGCTGCTGCTCTCCTGGTTCGCGTTCTGGCTCCTTTACAGCATAGTGCCGACGCGCAGCGTGCCGTCGCGCGACGCCCTGATCGGCGCGCTGGTGGCGGGCGCGCTGTTCGAGCTGGGTAAAAAAGGCTTTGCTCTCTATGTTACGATGTTTCCTTCATACCAGCTGATTTATGGCGTGCTGGCGGTTATTCCTATCCTGTTTCTCTGGGTCTACTGGACCTGGTGTATTGTGTTGTTAGGCGCGGAAATCACCGCGACGCTGGGCGACTATCGCCACTTAAAACAGCAGGAAAGCGAAAAAGAACGAGAGGTTGCATGATTGCGTTGATTCAACGAGTGCTTAATGCCAGCGTCAGCGTGGATCGCGCGGTGGTGGGTGAAATTGGCTCTGGCTTGCTGGTTCTGCTGGGAGTAGAAAAAGGGGATGACGAAAAGCGCGCCGAGCGCCTGGCGGAGAAGGTGCTGGGCTACCGTATTTTCAGCGACGAGCAGGGAAAAATGAACCTGAACGTCCAGCAGGCGGGCGGCAGCGTGCTGGTGGTGTCGCAGTTTACGCTGGCGGCGGATACGCAAAAAGGGATGCGCCCCTCTTTTTCCGGCGGCGCGGCGCCCGCCGAGGCGAACCGCCTGTATGAATATTTCAGCGACTGCTGCCGTCGCCAGGGCGTAACCACCGCCAACGGACGCTTCGCCGCCGATATGCAGGTCGCGCTGGTCAACGATGGTCCTGTGACCTTCTGGTTGCAGGTGTGAGTCTGGCAGCCGAGCGGCACGGGATCGGCCACGCAAGCTCTGAACGAGAGAACCACTTTATGTATCATCTTCGGGTACCGCAAACTGCGGAAGAGCTGGATATGTACTACCAGTTCCGCTGGGAAATGCTACGCAAGCCGCTGCGCCAGCCGCAGGGCTCGGAGCGGGACGGCTGGGACGCGCTGGCGCATCATCAGATGGTGGTGGACGAGCATGGCCAGCCGGTGGCCGCCGGACGTCTCTATATCAACGCCGACAATGAAGCGTCGATTCGCTTCCTCGCCGTCCATCCGTCGGTTCAGGGCAAAGGGCTGGGCACGCTGGTGGCGATGACGCTGGAATCGGTGGCGCGGCAGGAGGGCGTGAAGCGCGTGACCTGCGCCGCGCGGGAAGACGCGGTCGAGTTCTTCGCCAAGCTGGGCTATCTCAATCAGGGAGAGATCACCGCGCCGCAGACTACGCCGGTGCGCCACTTCCTGATGATTAAGCCGGTGGTCACGCTGGACGATATTCTGCACCGCGCCGACTGGTGCGGGCAGCTGCAGCAGGCCTGGTATGACAATATCCCGCTCAGCGAGAAGATGGGCGTGCGCATTTTGCAGTTTACCGGGCAGAAATTTATCACCACCATGCCGGAAACCGGCAACCAGAACCCGCACCACACGCTGTTCGCTGGCAGCCTCTTCTCGCTGGCGACGCTCACCGGCTGGGGATTGATCTGGCTGCTGCTGCGCGAGCGCCACCTTGGCGGCACCATCATTCTCGCGGACGCCCATATTCGCTACAGCAAACCGATCGCCGGACGTCCGGGTGCAATTGCCGATATCGGCTCGATGAGCGGCGATCTGGATCGGCTGGCGCGTGGCCGAAAAGCGCGCGTGCGTCTTGAGGTCGAGCTGTTTGGCAATGAAGAGCCGGGGGCGGTGTTTGAAGGGGTCTATATCGTACTGCCTGCCGATCCCGACGAACCGCTGGAAGAGGGCGGTTCCGGCGCGCGCATCAACTAAACCCTCAGGGCCGAATCATCGGCCCTGAGAGGTCCTTTATTTCACTTCGCCCGCCTGCATCTGCTGCTGAACCTGCTGCGTATCGGTGCGCAGCGAGAGCGAGCCGTTCGCCGAGGCGCTCAGCGGCGTGCCCGCCTTCAGCGAAGCGTTGAGCTGAAGCTGGAAATTGCTGGGACCGCTCGCCGGCAGCGCAGGCCAGCCCCAGTTTTGCAGCACGCTGGCAGGCACCGCCTGGCCTTTCAGCGTCAGCGCCACCGGGCGATCCGGCTGCTGGCCGACGCTGGCCGATCCCTCCAGAAGCCCGTTGCCGCTAAAGGCGCTCATCTCCGTGATCTGAATCTGCCGATCATCGGCGATAAGCGACAGCGACGGGTGACGCAGGTCGGCGCGGTTAAAGGTTGCTTCGGCGGCATTAAGGCTCAGCTTGCCTGACCAGATCCCCCACTGATGCTGACGCGCCAGCAGCAGATTTTCGCCGCTGCCCTCCAGCGAGGTCATCTGAAACGGAAACGCCGGATTGATATCGATAATCAGGTTGCGGCTGGAGGTGAAGCGGCGCACTTCCAGCGAGTCGAGCCAGCCCGGCAGCGCCGCCTGCCAGCGATCGCGCCAGCTCTCCGGCAGGGTATATTCCAGTCCGGCGACCGCCAGATTGTTCAGCGTCAGACGCTTGTCGCTGCGGCTCCAGCTGCCGTCAGCGCGGATCACGCCGTTGACCCAGCGTGAGCTGAACTGGGTAAGCGCGATGCCCTGCGGCGACAGATCGAGATTGAGGATCGGATCGTTAAGCTCGAAGCGGCCGTTGATAAAGTTGCTGGCGTTCAGCGACAGGGAACCGTCGTCGCTGCGCCAGTCGTCCCCCTGCCACGTAAGGTTTTTCAGCGTCAGATCGAGATCGGTGACCGCCCAGTCTGGACCCTGAAGGCGCGCGTCGGTCATATCGAGGCGGTTAATGGTGACGGAAGGCAGCGCCTGAATCGGGCGCAGAAAATCCGCCAGGCTCTGGGCGGTTTGCAGGCGAATATCGTTGAGGCGAAGCTGGCGGATCAGCCAGTTGCCCTGGGCGTCGCGCTCGGCGCTGCCGGTCATTGAACCGCGCGCCAGATCGGCACCGACGTTGCTGAACAACATACGGCCCTTCGTGACGCTGCCCTGAATCAGCACGTTAGCGCCTGACACCTTGTTGAGCGTCATAGTGCCGGCGCTCATCTGAAACTGCGCGTCGCTGCCGAGCATGCTCTTCGCCGTAGGGATCCACGGCATAATGCCGCCGTTTACCTGCTGGGCCGCCAGCGGCAGCGGCGTCTCTAGACTGTCGATGCGCATATTGTTCAGCTGCAGGCGTCGCGCCTGGAAAGGCAGGGCGTTGCCAGGCGTCAGGTTCGCCAGGTTCACCACGCCGTCGCGCAGCTCGATGCTGCCGAAATTCAGCGGGTCGCTGAACTGCAGCAGGGCGAGCCCGAGATCGACGCGCTTCGCCACCACCGCGGCCGGCTGGCCGTCGTGGCCAAAGCTGAAGTTGTCGAGAATGATGTGCGAGGGCGAGGAGAAGTTATGCTCTATCTTGCTGAGGGAGAGATGCCAGGCGGTTTTATCGCTAACGTAGCGGCTGAACCAGCCTGCGCCCCATTGCGTCTGCAACAGAACGTAGATCACCACCAGGCTCAGCACCAGCAGTAACAGTACCGTAAGAAAAAATTTTCCAAGAAATTTCATTGTATCCATCCCGCCATCTTTCCGGTCAGTGCTTGTTATGCCTGAATTACCGTTGTAGCTCAACAGCCTGGATGTAAATACGAATAAATAGCAGAGGCGGGCCGCAGCCCGCCGGAGAGGTTACTTTTCCTGGGGGAAGATCAGGTTGAGCACGATGGCGGTGATGCCGCCAGCGGCAATGCCGGAAGAGAGCAGGGTCTTCAGCCAGTCAGGCGCGAACTGCAGGATCAGCGGCTGCTGCGATACGCCCAGCCCGACCGCCAGCGACAGGGCGATAATCATAATCGCGCGGCGGTTCAGCGGCTCGCGCGACACGATGCGCACGCCGGACGCGGCAATGGTGCCGAACATCACGATGGTCGCGCCGCCCAGCACCGGTTCCGGAATATGCTGCACGAAACCGCTTACCGCCGGAAACAGACCCAGCACGATCAGCATCAGCGCCACCACAAAGCCGACGTAGCGGCTGGCAACGCCGGTCAGCTGGATCACGCCGTTGTTCTGGCCGAAGCAGGAGTTGGGAAAGGTATTGAACAGCGCAGAGACAAAGGAGTTCAGCCCGTTCGCCAGCACGCCGCCTTTCAGGCGCTGCATATAGAGCGGGCCGCTGACCGGCTGCTCTGACACGTCCGAGGTGGCGGTAATATCGCCGATCGTCTCCAGTGACGTGACCATAAACACCAGCATCAGCGGAAGCAGCAGGTTCCAGTCAAAGCCCAGGCCGTAGTAGAGCGGCGTCGGCACCGCCATCAGCGGCTGGCTGGTCGACGCGACGGTTTGCGGCAGCATATCCATCAGCCAGGCGGCGAGATAGCCGATCGCCATGGCGATAACCAGCGACGCGACGCGCAGCCAGGGGTTGCGCTGGCGGTTGAGCACAATAATCACCGCCAGCACCAGGCCCGCCAGCAGCAGGTTCTTCGGCGCGCCGAAGCTGTGATCGTTCATCGCCGCGAAGCCGCCGCCAATGGAGGTCAGCCCGACCTGAATCAGCGACAGGCCGATAATCATCACCACGATGCCAGAGACCAGCGGCGTAATAATGCGGCGCGCCAGGTGAAGCACGCGCGACAGCAGCATCTCGGTACAGGAGGCGACCATCAGGGTGCCGAACAGCGCCGCCATCATGGTTGGCACGTCGGCGCCGCCGTTTTTCAGCGCCATGCCGCCCATAATCAGGGGGGTAACGAAGTTAAAGCTGGTGCCCTGAATCGACAGCAGGCCCGAGCCGACCGGACCCCAGGTTTTGATTTGCAGCACGGAGGCGACGCCGGAGGCGAACAGCGACATGCTGATAATGTGCTGCGTATCCTGCGCAGGCAGGCCCAGCGCCTGACAAATCAGCAGCGCGGGCGTGATCACCGCCACGAACATCGCCAGCAGATGCTGACCGGCAGCAAACAGCGTTTGCGGCAGCGGCGGGCGATCATCAAGGCGGTAAATCAGCTCGCTCTGGCGCGGCGTTGTCGGTTGATGAAGTGTGGCGTCTGGTTGATTAACGGACATAAAGTGGCTTCCCAATCTGCGAAGAGGGGGATTTTAAACCGCTGCGGGCTGAAAGCAATCGTTTGCCAGCCTTTTGTTGCGCGTGCGCAGGCAAAAGCGCTGCCGGGGCAAACAGAGGAGGATTAAACGTTGGTATAGCGCGCGGTTTCCGGCAGCCAGCGCTCAATCAGCGCCTGTGCCTGTTCAGGGTAGTGCTGGTGGATATGGCGCGCCACGCGCTGCACTTCCGGCACCATCGCCTGATCGCGCAGCAGATCCGCGACCTTGAATTCAGCGTTGCCGGTCTGGCGCGTGCCGAGCAGTTCGCCAGGACCGCGGATCTCCAGATCGTGCTGGGCGATGACGAAGCCGTCGTTGCTGTCGCGCAGCACCTGCAAACGACGCTGCGCGGTTTTGCTCAGCGGCGCTTTATAGAGCAGCACGCAGTGCGATGCCACCGCGCCGCGCCCGACGCGCCCGCGCAGCTGATGCAGCTGCGCCAGGCCCAGGCGTTCCGGGTTTTCAATAATCATCAGGCTGGCGTTAGGCACGTCGACGCCGACTTCAATCACCGTGGTCGCCACCAGCAGCTGCATCTCATTGGCCTTAAAGGCCGCCATCACCGCCTGTTTTTCCGCAGGCTTCATGCGGCCGTGTACCAGACCGATATTCAGGTCGGGCAGCGCGACTTTCAGCGCTTCCCAGCTCGCTTCCGCGGCCTGCGCCTCCAGCAGATCGGACTCTTCGATCAGCGTACAGACCCAGTAAGCCTGGCGACCTTCCTGGCAGGCGTGACGCACGCGCGCGATAATGTCGTCGCGGCGGCTGTCGGGGATTGCAACGGTGGTAACCGGCGTACGGCCTGGCGGCAGTTCGTCGATGGTCGAGGTGTCGAGATCGGCGTAGGCGGTCATCGCCAGGGTACGTGGAATCGGCGTGGCGGTCATAATCAGCTGATGCGGATGAAAGCCCTGCTCTTCGCCTTTCTCCCACAGCGCCAGCCGCTGATGCACGCCGAAACGATGCTGCTCATCAATAATCACCAGCGCCAGGCCGTTGAACTGCACCTGCTCCTGGAACAGCGCATGGGTACCGACCACCATCGCCACCTGGCCGATGGCAATCGCCTCCTGCTGCGCCTGACGCGCTTTGCCTTTCTGCTTGCCAGCCAGCCAGCCGACCTCGATGCCGAGCGGCGCGAACCAGCTGCGGAAGTTATTCGCGTGCTGCTCTGCCAGCAGTTCGGTGGGTGCCATCAGCGCCACCTGCTTGCCGTGCGCAATAACGTCAAGCGCCGCCAGCGCCGCAACCAGGGTTTTACCGGAGCCGACGTCGCCCTGCACCAGGCGCATCATCGGAAAATCGTTGGCCAGATCGCGCTCAATCTCCTGTACCACGCGTTTTTGCGCGTTAGTCGGGGAGAAGGGCAGCGCCGCCAGCAGTTTGTCGCTCAGGGTGTGGCGCGGCGTCATCGGCAGCGCGTAATAGCGCTGCGCCCCGGCGCGCACCGCCAGCATGCTGAGGTTGTGCGCCAGCAGCTCTTCGAGGATCAGGCGACGCTGCGCCGGATGACGGCCGTGCTCCAGCTCGCTCAGGCGCAGGTCCGGCGGCGGGCGATGCAGCGTGCGCAGCGCTTCCGGCAGGCTAATCAGCCCCTGCGCCAGCTCCTGCGGCAGCAGCTCCGCGATCGGCACGCTCTCCAGCAGCGTCAGCGCCTGATCGGTAAGGCTGCGCAGCGTGGCCTGACGAATGCCTTCGGTGGTGGGATAGACCGGCGTCAGGGTCTCTTCCAGCGTGACCGGGCTCTGCTCGCCCTGAACGCGATATTCAGGGTGAATAATTTCCGCGCCGCGCTGGCCGCGCTTGATCTCGCCGTAGGCGGTCACGCGACGGCCTGGCGCCAGGCTGTTCTTCATTCCGGCATTGAAGTTGAAGAAACGCATGGTCAGCACGCCGCTGCCGTCGCTGATCTGACACACCAGCATGCGGCGTCTGCCAAAGGAGATGTCGGACTGCAAGACTTCGCCCTCTACCGTCGCCCAGATGCCGGGCAGCAGATCGTTGATAGCGTAGAGCTGGGTGCGGTCTTCGTAGCGTAGCGGGAGGTGGAGCAGCAGATCCTGAATGGTATGCAGGCCGAGCTTAGCCAGCTTCGCCGCCTGACTGGCGCCGACGCCGGTCAGGGTACTGAGCGGAATGGCATCCAGCAGGCGGCCTTTCATTTCTTTTTCCCCGTGGCCTGCATACTGGCCCACCAGTCGGCGTCAGCTTCCACTTCGCCCAGCGCGTTGATATGCGGATAGGGCAGGCCTTTCTGCTTTGCCACGCGCGCCAGCACCGGATAGCCGCCTTCGAACAGCAGCCGCTGCTGCTCCTCTTCATCCAGCAGGCTGTGCTGACGCTGGTACATTCCCGCATTCTGCCGCTGGCGCTGCGCTTCATACAGGATCAGCGCGGAGGCCACGGAAACGTTGAGCGACTGCACCATACCGACCATCGGGATAATAATATCGCGGTCGGCCAGCGCCAGCGCTTCGGCGGTGATGCCGGTTTTTTCCTGGCCCATCAGAATGCAGGTCGGGCGCGTGTAGTCTATTTCGCGGAAATCGACCGCTCTGGCCGACAGGTTGGTCGCCAGCACCTGCATGCCGCGATCTTTCAGGTGGGTAACCGCCTGGGCGATATTGCGATGCGTTTTGACCTTTACCCAGCTGTTGCTGCCGGCGGAAGCGGAGACCATAGTGCGCATCCGCTCGCTGGGCCAGACGGCATGTACTTCATGAATGCCCACCGCATCCGCCGTGCGGATCACCGCCGATACGTTGTGCGGCTTGTGTACCTGTTCCATACAGACGGTGAGGTCGTGCTGGCGCAGCGCCAGCATCTCCTGAATACGAGCAAAGCGTTGGGCATTCATGCGCTAATTACGGTTACGGTGGACTTTGATCACGTCCGGCATTACGCGGATTTTGCGCATAATGTTCGCCAGATGGACGCGATCGCGCGCGGTCAGGCGGATAAAGGCGCTGTAAACGCGGCCGTCGCGCTCTTCGGTATTGAGACTCTGGATATTCGAGCCTGCGGTATTGATCGCCGCCGTCAGGTTCGCCAGCGCGCCCTGATGGTTAAACATGTCGACCTTTATTTCCGCCACGAACTCCTGATCGGTGACCTTATCCCACTCCACCGGCATGAATTTTTCCGGCTCTTTCTGGTAGCCGCGAATATTGCGACAGGATTCGTGATGCACCACCAGCCCCTTGCCAGGGCTGACATGGGCCACGACAGGATCGCCGGGAATGGGGCGGCAGCACTTGGCGAAGGTGATAAGGACGCCGTCCGCGCCTTTGATCGGCAGCTTGCCGCGTTTGCTGCTGCTCGGCGGCGTGGCGCTGGTTGACTGCAGCAGGTTCTTCGCCACCACTACGCTCATGGCGTTGCCGAGGCCAATCTCCGCCAGCAGGTCGTCCAGCGACGTCAGCTTCATGCGATCCAGCTCTTGCTTGATATTCTCGGGCGGGATCTCTGCCAGCTTGCGGCTGCCGCCGAGCGCGTGGCTCAGCAGACGACGGCCGAGATTAACGGAGTCTTCGCGCTTGAGGTTTTTCAGCAGCTGACGAATTTTGGCGCGCGCTTTGGAGCTGACGACAAAGTTGAGCCAGGCGGCGTTGGGACGTGCGCCCGGCGCCGTGATAATTTCTACGGTCTGCCCGCTGGTGAGCGGCTGCGACAGCGGATAGGGCTGGCGATCGACGCGCGCGCCGACGCAGGCGTGACCAATATCGGTATGTACCGCATAGGCGAAGTCCACCGGCGTTGCGCCAGCCGGCAGTTCAACGATGCGGCCTTCCGGCGTAAAGACATAGATCTCATCAGGGAAGAGATCGGATTTTACGCTCTCAATAAATTCAAAAGAGCTGCCCGCGCTCTGCTGCAGCTCCAGCAGGCTTTGCAGCCAGCGCTGGGCGCGGATCTGCGCGGTCGTGCCGCTTTCGCCCGCCTGTTTATAAGCCCAGTGCGCGGCGACCCCCATCTCTGCCATCTGATCCATATCTTCGGTACGGATCTGCACCTCAACCGGCACGCCGTGCGGTCCGATCATGGAGGTGTGCAGCGACTGATAGCCGTTGGCTTTGGGGATAGCGATATAATCTTTCATACGGCCTGGACGCGGTTTGTACAGGCTGTGCATCTGACCGAGCACGCGATAGCAGGTGTCCACATCCTTCACGATCACGCGGAAAGCGTAGATATCCATGATGGAGTGAAAGCGCTGCTCTTTCAGCGTCATTTTGCGGTAGATAGAGTAGAGATGTTTTTCACGGCCGCTGACGCGACAGGGAATACCCGCTTCCTGCAGACGCCCGTCGATTTCGGACAGGATCTTCTGAATCATCTCTTTGCGGTTGCCGCGCGCCGCTTTCACCACCTCTTTAATCACGCGATAGCGATTCGGGTAGAGCGCCTCAAAGCCCAGCTCTTCCAGCTCGGTTTTCAGGTGATGGATACCCAGGCGATGCGCCAGCGGACTGTAGATCTCCAGGGTTTCCAGCGCGATGCGGCGTCGCTTGTCCGGACGCAGCGCGCCCAGCGTGCGCATATTGTGCGTGCGATCGGCCAGCTTGATGAGGATGACGCGGATATCCTGCACCATCGCCATGATCATCTTGCGGAAGTTCTCTGCCTGCGCCTCTTTCTTGTCGCGGAAGGTGAGCTTATCCAGCTTCGATACCCCTTCCACCAGCTCCGCCACGCTTTTGCCGAACAGCTGCTCCATATCCTGATAGGTGGCCGGCGTGTCTTCAATCACGTCGTGCAGCAGCGCGGCCATCAGCGTTTCATGGTCGAGCTTCATCTCCGCCAGGATGCAGGCGACGGCAACAGGATGGGTAATGTAGGGCTCGCCGCTGGAGCGTGTCTGTCCCTCGTGAGCATCACGTGCGACAAGATACGCTTGCTGGAGGCGCTTGATTTGCTCCTCCGGCAGGTATTTTTCAATCAGCTGATTGAGGCTTTCAAACAGATACAAGGTTGGCCTGCAGGTTGCTGTTAACGACGACCTTCAGCGATAGCGGTAACGGCCTGTAATTCAGCGGCTTCCTGCTCTTGCTGTTCCTGACGATCGCGCACGTCAAGGATCTGGTTAGTGATCAGGCCTTCTTCGATTTCGCGCAGGGCGATAACGGTGGCTTTATCGTTCTCTTCCGGAACCAGCGGATCTTTGCCGCCTACCTGCATCTGACGTGCACGACGTGCAGCGACCAACACCAGGTCAAAACGGTTACCAATTTTTTCTACTGCGTCCTGAACGGTTACGCGTGCCATAGGTGTGCTACTCCACAGATGAAGAAATGACTGGGCATAATACTGAAACTGACTTCAGACTGCCAATAGTTTGCTGATTAAAGCATCGTGGCGCGCCTTCTGGCGCCCCATGCGCAGGCGTTCAGCGCGGATGATGGTCTTCAGATCTGACAGCGCCAGATCGAAATCATCATTGATAATTAAATAGTCGTATTCGGCGTAGTGGCTCATCTCGGAGACCGCCTGCGCCATGCGGCGGGCAATCACCTCTTCGCTGTCCTGGCCGCGACCGCGCAGGCGGCGATCCAGCTCATCCTGCGAAGGCGGCAGCACAAAGATGCTGCGCGCGGCGGGCATTTTCGCACGGATCTGCTGCGCGCCCTGCCAGTCAATATCGAGGAACACATCGACGCCGGTCGAGAGCACCTGCTCAATCGCCTTACGCGACGTACCGTAGTAGTTGTCGAAGACCTTTGCATGCTCGAGGAAGGCGTCTTCCGCGATCATCGCTTCAAATTCATCTTTCGAGACGAAGTAATAGTGTTCGCCATGGACTTCGCCGGGACGCATGCCGCGGGTGGTGTGAGAAACAGACACCTGCGTATCGTACAGCGGTTGTGTCTTCAGTAACGCCTGAATCAGGCTGGATTTACCCGCGCCGCTGGGGGCGGAAACAATAAAAAGCGTGCCTTGAGCCATGGTCTTCTTGAATTGAGTAAAGAGCGGAGTCGATTTCCTGCACAGTATACACGGCTTAAGGCCGTCACGCAGCGTTTGCGCATGACGCTGCGCTAAATCTTTTGCGGCGCGGCGCGTAAAACAGCGCTTATCGGCCTGCAAAAGGCGTCTTTTTCTGCCTGCGCCGTTCCGTTCTCTCTCTTTGACTCTCGCTCTGCAGCTGCCGTGCCGCTTCAATAGGCGAAACCTTGAGGAGGCATATGATGAAAACGAGGTTACGCCAGCTGCTGTGCCTGCTGCTACTGGCTGCCGGTTCAGCGCAGGCGCTTTGCCCGGCATGGACGCCTGCGCGCGCCGGAGATGAAATCGCCCGCCTGCAGCAGCAGCTGCAGCGCTGGGACGACGCCTACTATCGCGACGGCAAAAGCCTGGTCAGCGATGCGGACTACGACACGCTGCTGCAGCGGTTGAAAAGCTGGCAGCGCTGCTTCGCGCCCACCCGGCCCGTTTATGCGTCTCAGCTGCCTGTCAGCGGAAAAGCCGCGCATCCGGTCGCGCATACCGGCGTCAAAAAATTACGCGATAAGCTGGCGCTGGCGTACTGGATGCAGGATCGGCGGGATTTATGGGTGCAGCCGAAAATCGACGGCGTCGCGGTAACGCTGGTTTACGAGGCGGGAAAGCTGGCGGCGCTCACGAGCCGCGGTGATGGCCTGCACGGCGAGTCCTGGCTCTCGAAAGCGGCCTGGATTCCCGCGATTCCGCTGAAGATTGAGAGCGATGCGCCGCGGGTGGTGTTGCAGGGTGAACTCTTTCTGAAGATGACCGATCATCAGCAGTCGCGCGACGGCGGCAAAAACGCCCGGGCGCAGGTGGCGGGCGCGCTGATGAGTCAGACGCCAGGTCCGCTGCTGGCCGATATCGGTCTGTTTATCTGGGCGTGGCCGGATGGGCCGGCCACAATGACGGAGCGTTTGCAACAGCTTGCCGCCTGGGGACTAACGCTGGCGCAAACGTGGAGCCAGCCCGTACGCGACGAGGAGGAGGTCGCGGGCTGGCGCGATCGCTGGTTCAACGCGCCGCTTCCCTTCGCAACTGACGGCGTGGTGGTGCATCAGGGGATGCGTCCCGCCGGAAAAAGCTGGATGCCAGGGGAAGGCGACTGGGCGGTCGCGTGGAAATTTCAGCCGCCGGACGTTACCAGCGAAGTGCGGTCAGTGGACTTTACAATCGGCCGCACCGGCAATATCACCGTGGTACTCACTCTTCAGCCGGTGGCTCTCGACGACAAAATCGTCCGTCGGGTAAACATCGGCTCGCTGCGGCGCTGGCGCACATGGGACGTTATCGCAGGCGATCAGGTGGCCATTAGCCTGGCGGGCCAGGGCATCCCGCGTCTGGAAAGAGTGATATGGCGAGTCGCCAGACGCGACTACCCGCAGCCGCCGGATGCGGAAAGCTTTACGCCACTCAGCTGCCTGAGCGTTACGCCCCGCTGCCGCCAGCAGCTGCTGGCGCGTCTGAGCTGGCTGAGTCAGAAATCGGTGCTGAATATTGCCGGCGTGCAGCACAGCACCTGGCTGCGGTTGCTGGAGAACCGCGCCATGTCGCATCTCTTCTCCTGGCTGACGCTGACGCCAGAGCAAATCGCCCAGAGCTCAGGCATCAGCCCGACGCGCGCACAGCAGCTCTGGCACCGGTTCAACCTGACGCGCCAGCAGCCGCTGCGCCGCTGGATCGGCGCGCTAGGCATTCCGCTTCCCCGGCGCGCGCTAAACGCTTTGCCGGATATGACATGGGATGAGGTGCAGCAGCGCGACGTGCAGCAGTGGCAGGCGCTGCCGGGCGTCGGCGCGATCCTGGCGCAGCGCATTCACGCGATGCTGCAGGACGCGCGGGTGCAAAAGCTGATCGCCTTTCTGCGACAGCAGGGCATCCCGGACGAGGTCAGTGTTCCGGGTGGGGATAGTTGAAAACGGGCAGGCCGAGCCGAAAGCGCAGCGCCAGCAGGCGCGCCAGAAAACCGAACAGCAGGGTAATAATTACCACCGCCTCATGCGCCAGCGAGGTTTTCAGCAGCAGGATATAGATCCAGCCGGAGGCGAAGGCGATGCCGGCATAGAGCTCTTTCTGAAACACCAGCGGAATACGGTTACAGAACATATCGCGCAGCACGCCGCCAAATACGCCGGTGATCACCGCGGCGATAGCGGCAATAATCATCGCATGGCCGCTGTCCAGCGCCACCTGCGCGCCGATAATTGAGAAGACCACCAGGCCCAGCGCATCCAGCACCAGGAAGACTTTGCGCAGGTGGTTCATTAGCGGCGCAAGCCAGGTAGTAAGCACGGCGGCGGCGGCAACAATCATGATGTATTCCGGATGCTTCACCCAGCCGAGCGGGTAGTGACCCAGTAAAATATCCCGCACCGATCCGCCGCCAATCGCCGTTACCGAAGCGATGATAATGACGCCGAACAGATCCATTTTGCGTCGTCCGGCGGCCAGCGCGCCGGTCATGGCTTCCGCCGTAATGCCGATAATATAGAGGACGGTTAATAACATAGCGGGCTCCAGAGGGTGGGCGGCAAGGCTACGGGGTGAGTTTAATGTCAGCAACCGAAATGGCTCAGGCGATCGCTCTACATCAGTTTAACTTATGGCGGCCTGCGGAAAAACGCTGATGTAGCAGCAAAGGGAACGCACCGCTGCGGCAAAATGATAAGAAAAGCGAATTGCTATAACAGCGGGTGATGAAAGCAAGAGTGCTGTAAAGCCAGCAGGGAGAGGATAAAAGGCGCGGTTTAGCTGGTCAGGCCTGTTTGCGGCAGAAATAAAAAATTAGCCCAGATAAGTCGGCTGGATAAAAAAGAAAAAAGCGTGCTGTCGCCAGCACGCGAACGCATCTTTTTAGATGCCCAGAGCCCACCATACAGACTTATTTTTATTATGCGATTCTTGCGCGAATGCGGCTGTAATCTTTGAGATTAAAACGATATTCCGGCTGAAAGCTCGCGCGGCCGTAATAGCAGTAGATCAGCATACGTACGGAGGCCATTGCCAGATAACCCCAGATGGCACACAGCACCGACGGCGTCAGCCAGACGGTAAATAAGGTCACGCCAAGTCCAAAAAGCACCGACAGCGTTTCAGTAAAGGCGATGCGGGTATATTGTTTTTCGCGCTGTAAAATGGCGCGATAATGCTGTCCCTGCGGAATAATAATAAAAACAACAGAGGCCATTTCCAGCATAATAGCCAGTTCAGGCTGCTGCAGGTAGTTGCCAATTAAATCGCTGCCGGTAAAGAGCACGGCGAAAATAACCAGGCTCAGCAGCATATTTCCCCAGTAAAGCATCGACTGCTCGCGCACTGACAGGGTGCCACTGCGGATCAGCGCATTTGAAAAGCTGCGGTCAGCCAGCGTATCGATGACCAGCAGCCCGATAATGGCGATTGCCAGCAGGTTTAGCTCGTTAGCCTGCAGAATTTGCGCCAGTAAAGAGAGCTGAAGTACCCCGATGCCGATGATTTTAATTGATGAAAGAATCGACCACTTTGCGCCAGAAAAGCTTCGTTCACGTATCGCCATGATATGCTCGTTAGGTACAGGTACCGAGTAAAGTGTGACGCATGAAATAGCAGGCTATTTCACACCAGTAATTAATGCCATTCGCCTGCGCGAAGTCCAGACGCAGTACGCCAGGCCTCACCTGTTATTATTGATTCAATGCGATGGATTTCTGAAACGTAAATAATTTCCCCGTTATTATTATTATCCCGGGACAGGGCCGTCTTTTCTGTGGTTAACAGAAAAGCGGCCAGGTCCTGGGCAAATCCTTTTATATTTTTATATTCTCCAGCCAGCATCCTGCCGGCGATCTCAACAAGTTCATCTTCTGACAGCAGAGCCATAGTTGAGCAGTCCATTTTTTATTTCCTGGTGTTGTTATTTTAAGTGTTGCTGTGTGTGTGGCTAATTTATACCTCGTTTTTTTTAAATTCACACCATAAGAAAACTCCGATAACGCCGCTGCAGAAATAAATGGTTTCACTCTTTGCATGAAATTTTTTTAACTTCCGTTCTAAAGGTTTATTAATCGTTGTGCAGTAAAAAGCGCAAACCGTGGGGATAAAAAATGCGCAGGCGCTGAGAATGCATGTATTTCAGGCGTTACAGCGAAGCGGTAGCGCCCGCTGTCCAGGAATTTTCCCGGATAACGGGCTTTAACGAATCTGTTGTGAATGAGGAAAGTTGCTTATGAAAAACGGAAAAGCGCTTATGCGTTTTTATCAAACTTTTTTCACTTTTCTGAGCCGAAAGGCCCAGCCATGACTAAAGATCGGCGGCTTCTTCGCCGTTTTTACCGGGTAAGCAGGTTATTAAGGCGGGCAAGATCGCTTCTTACCCATTCAATATCCTGAGAAAATTTTTCGTCAGACATAAGCGGCTGGCGATAAACCACCATGACAACTTCAGCGCCCTGTTCATTCGCCACCACGCGCATCGGCATATAAATCTCTTTACCAAAGCCGCTGTCAATCCAGTGATCCATCACGCCGAACGGATTATGCGGCGTAAAGCGGAGCTTTACTGAACCTTCAGGCCCGCGGGCGCGCCAGTAACCGTTCTCCTGCTCCAGCGTGCTGCTGCTCAGCCCGGAGGCCCATCTGGCGAAATATTCCGGCTTCCAGATGGTTTCATATAAATCTAACCAGTTACGCGCAATGGTCTGACTGACAATCTGAGACAACAGCATGCTACCTCCGGAACCGGGTGAAAAAGGCATTAAAGCATGTCGGATGCAGCGGGAGAATCACGCGCAGCCAGAAGTGTGGCGCAGACGGGATTTCATCCGGCTGGGCTGCCGGGAGTCGTCAGAGAAAACGGCCGCGCGCCTCAATCGGCTGGATCTCTGCGCGGCCATCGGCGTGACGCAGCACATAGCTGTCTGACTGCGCCATAACCGCGCAGCTGTGATTGGGATAAATACGCAGCAGGGCGCCGACGCGGGGCGCGCTATCCTGCCAGACGATAAACCCATGCTCTTCCGATAGCTTGCTGACCTCATAGCAGACGCCGTTTTCATCGACGGCAACGCCGAAGCCGCTGGCATTGGTGCCGTGCGGTCCCTTGTCCGAGCTCAGCATTTTGGATCCGGCATCGATAATGGCGAAATGGCGATTTACCGCCACCACGCGGACGATCACGCTCAGTGCCAGCTCGTCAACGCGGCTCAGGCCGAGACGGCAGGCGGTCAGATCGAGCAGGGCATAATTCCCCGGCCGGATCTCATCGGTCCCCTCGGCCACCGGCGCGGCGAGCGCGGTGGGCGTCGCGCCGACGGAGACAGGGCAGTTGGCAAAACCAGCAGCGCGCAGCTGCTCTTGCACATGCTGCATCAGTCGCACCTCCTGCAGAGCGATCTCCGCAATAGCGTCACGATCCCCCGCGCCGTAGGCGTGCCCGGCGTGCGACACCAGACCAGCGAAGCGCAGTCGCGCCGCCTGGATAGCCTGTGCCACCCTTAGCGCGTCGTCGCGCTGCGGATCGACGCCAATGCGATGCAGCCCGACATCAACCTTGATCGCGACGCCAGCATCGGCATCAGGCTGCTGGCGCAGCGCTTCGGCAATAGCGGCTACGCCGTGCGGCGCATCGGCAATCAGCGTAACCTTCGCCTGATGCTGCGCCGCCAGCGTCAGCAGCGGCGCGATGCTTTCAGCGCGAATCACCGGGTAAGCCAGCAGGATGTCGCGCTCGCCGCCGCGAATAAAGACTTCGCCTTCGCTCGGTTTGGAAACGGTGATGCCGCATGCGCCCAGCGAACGCTGGCGGCGGGCGATATAGAGGCTTTTATGGGTTTTGATATGGGGACGCAGCGTAACGCCCGCGCGGCTGGCCTTCTCCTGCATCGACAGCAGATTGGTTTCCAGCCTTTGGGCGTCAATTTCAATATAGGGCGTCAGGCGATCGTCAGGCAGAGGACGTTGCCAGCGTTGATTCATATCCATACGAGGTTCCTGCACAAACAGACAGAACCCCATCATTCAGCAATCTGCGGCGGGATGCCAGCCGCAGATAGCGAAAACCGCATCATGAGGGTTGTCATGATGCGGAGTCAGTTAAACGTAGAGCGAGGCTTCACCTGGTGGGCGGGTTTTGAAGCGGCGATGCAGCCACAGATACTGCTCCGGGGCACGCAGAATCTGGCTTTCGATGACCTTATTCATATAGGCGGCGGCGGCAGCTTCATCGGTGTGCGGGTAGTTTTCCAGCTCGGGATCGATAATCAGCTGATAACCGTAGTTATCGGGGTTGCGGATCAGCGAGATGGTCAGCATTGCCGGATTCGCCAGGCGCGACAGAACGAAGGTACCGTTGGTGGTCGCGGCTTTCTCAACCGCGAACAGCGGCGCAAAGACGCTGCCTTTCGGGCCGTAATCCTGATCCGGCGCAAACCACACCGATTCACCTTTCTTCAGCGCGTGAACCATACCGCGCAGATCGCGCCGATCGATCATCGCTTTGTTGGAGCGCATACGGCCTTTGGTCTGCGCCCACTCCATCGCCCGGTTGTTGTGCGGGCGATACATCGCCATCATCGGCTGACACAAACCGCTGATGCGGCCGCCCAACTCCAGCGACATAAAGTGTACGCCGATAACCATTACGCCGCGCTTCTGCTCCATGGCAGAGTGCAGATGGTGCAGACCCGTCACGTCGAACAGTTTTCTTACCGCGCGATCGGACCAGAACCATGCGATGCCGGTTTCCAGCAGCGCCATACCCAGCGAAGCGAAGTTGCCGGAGATCATGCGTTCCAGGTCATGTTCAGCAATGCCGGGAAAGCAAAGCTCAATATTGCGTCGGGTAATGCGTTCCCGCCGCTTGAGGAAATGGCGAGAAAGCGTGCCGGCATTGGCGCCGAGACGCATCAGAAGAGGATAAGGGAGCTGAACCAGCAGCCACAGGATGCCCAGACCAAACCAGGTTAACCAGTAACGCGGATGCAGCATTGAACGGCAGAAAGCTCCGGTCTTTTTCATAGCGCACCTTTATGTGATGAGTGTATGTATCGCATAAAGAAGCACTTCCATAAGTTCCCCAGGCGCTACAGCTTGTAGTCATTCGGACCGGCACATTAGCAAAAAGTGCCGCGAAAGAAAGTGAAACTGCGGAATCATATAGAGATAAATGTTTCATTGAGCGGGTGATTATCGTGGAGAGCAGTAACCGGCTGGATAAAATCGATAGAGCAAACAAAAGGTTGGGATAGAGGAAAAGCGGTAGACCAGAAATGGCATATTCACATTCAGAGTGGTCTGGAAATGAAAGTTTATGTTTATTTACGCAGAATTTACGCAGGGGAGCGGGAAACCTGGCTAAAAGCTCGCCCGTAGGCGAGCGCTTGTTACAGCAGGCGTCAGAGGTTATTCGATATTCTGAATCTGCTCGCGCATCTGCTCGATCAACACCTTCAGTTCAATCGCCGATGCGGTGACGTCTGCGTTGATTGACTTCGACCCCAGCGTATTCGACTCGCGGTTGAACTCCTGCATCATAAAGTCGAGGCGGCGGCCGACGGCCTCTTTTTTGCCCAGAATGTTATAGGTCTCTTTAACATGCGCTTCGAGACGATCCAGCTCTTCCGCAACGTCGATGCGCTGCGCCATCATCACCAGTTCCTGTTCGAGACGGTTGTTTTCCAGCTGCACTTCCGCCTCTTCCAGCTTCGCCACCAGACGCTCGCGCTGCCATTTCAAAATCTCAGGCATCTGGGCGCGTACTTTCGCCACTTCCTGCTTCACGCCCTCAAGACGCTGTTCAATCATCCCTTTCAGCGCGGCGCCTTCGCTTTCGCGCGCCACGATAAAGTCATCCAGCGCGCCGTCCAGCGCGCTCAGCAGCTGGGCGTTAATCGCGTCGAGATCCTGTTCCTGCGCTGACATCACGCCAGGCCAGCGCAGAATATCCATTGGATTAATGGCGCCTTCGTCGCTCTGCATCTTCACCCAGTTGGCGGCCTGCACCAGCTGCTTCGCCAGGGTTTCGTTCAGCATCAGTTCGCCCTGCGCGCCCGGATCGGCGTCGAAACGCAGGTTGCACTCAATTTTGCCGCGCGTCAGACGCTGACGAATGCGTTCGCGGATAACCGGCTCCAGGCTGCGAAACTGCTCCGGCAGACGGATATAGGTTTCAAGATAACGCTGGTTAACGGAGCGGAGTTCCCAGGCGGCGCTGCCCCAGGTGCCTTTGGCTTCGCGGCGGGCGTAAGCGGTCATACTGCGGATCATAATCGGCTACTCTTTGTCAGAAATTATGCAGCAAGTATAGCGACACCCGCCGCGCGCTAACAGGCATAAGCGCAGGTGGGTGCGAATAACGAAACATTTCCGCTTTTGCGGACAGACACTTATAGTGGCCGCTGACCCTTTTAATAAGGATTCTGCCAATGTTCCGCTCTGTAGCCCTTTCCGTGGCGCTGGCCGCGCTGCTGGCCGGTTGCCAGGCACCGCGCTCGCCCGCGCCGCCGACCAAACCGATTGCCGTGTGCGCTGGCGGCGAAATGATGATGCAGACCACGCTGTGGTTCGGCCTCAGCAAACCGCAGGGCGGAATGGTGAGCCGCTACGACTGGCAGCAGTTCCTCGATAAAGAGGTCACGCCGCGCTTCAAGGCGGGACTCAGCGTTTACGACGCCAGCGGGCAGTGGCTGGAGAAAAGCGGTAAGCTGGCGCGCGAGCCGAGCAAAGCGCTGATGCTTATTCACGGCGTGGAGAATGGCGTAAACGACGATATCGAAGCGCTGCGCACCCTTTATAAGCAGCGCTTTGGCCAGGAGTCGGTGATGCGCGTCGACGCGCCGGTGTGTGTGGGCTTCTGAGTAAAACGGCGGCTGGAAGGCCGCCGTACAACCCTTAAATAAAGAGGCCGGCGAAAGCTGCCGACAACAGGCTCACCAGCGTGGAGCCGTAGACCAGCTTCCAGCCGAACCGCGAAACCACGTTGCCCTGCTGCTCGTTCAGTCCCTTGATTGCGCCAGCAACGATGCCAATTGAGGCGACGTTGGCGAACGACACCAGAAATACCGAAAGAATGCCCAGCCCACGCGGCGTCATGCCGGCCGCCACCTTCTGCAGCTCAATCATCGCCACGAACTCATTCGCCACCAGCTTGGTCGCCATAATGCTGGCGGCCTGCAGCGCATCGGCGGCGGGAATACCAATCAGCCAGGCGAAGGGATAAAAGAGATAGCCGAGGATCTGCTGAAAGCTGTAGCCGAACAGCGCGCTGAACAGCGCATTCACTGCAGCAATCAACGCGATAAAGCCGATCAGCATCGCCAGGATAATCATCGCGACCTTAAAGCCCGCCAGAATGTACTCGCCGAGCATCTCGAAAAAGCTCTGCTCTTCGTGCAGCTTGTCGAGCTGAATGGCCTGTTCATCCTGCGCTTTGCCGGGATTGATAATCGAAAGAATAATAAAGGTGCTGAACATATTGAGCAGCAGCGCCGCGACCACATATTTCGGCTCGATCATCGTCATATAGGCGCCGACGATAGAGAGCGACACGGTGGACATCGCCGTCGCGGCCATGGTGTAGAGGCGCATCGGCGGGATATCGCCGAGGATGCCTTTATAGGCGATAAAGTTCTCGGACTGGCCAAGGATCAGCGTGCTGACGGCGTTGAACGACTCGAGCTTGCCCATGCCGTTCACTTTCGAGAGCAGCGTGCCCACCAGCCGAATCAGCAGCGGCAGGATGCGCCAGTGCTGCAGAATGCCGATAAGCGCCGAGATAAACACGATGGGGCAGAGCACGCCGAGAAAGATAAAGGCCATTCCTTGCTTGCTCATATTGCCAAAGACGAAGTCGGTGCCCTGTGCGGCGAAGGTTAGCAGCTTCTCAAAAAAGCCGCTAAAGGCGCCGACCGCCGCCTGTCCGCTGACGGAGTGCAGGAAAAACCAGCCCAGCGCGGCTTCTACTACCATCAGCTGCACGATATAACGCAGGCGTATCTGTTTGCGGTCATGACTGACCAGCAGCGCAAGGGCAAAAATCACCGCCAGCGCCAGCATGAAATGAAGAATTGAGGTCATACTTTTTATTTTTCAGTGAGTGAGGAAGGCGCATTTAGCCACAGACCGCGCGGAAATTCATCTGCCGCTGCGTCATCCCGTCAGCAAGACAGGGGACGAGGAAGTCCGTATAATGCGCAGCCAATTCATTTCAGCCGGAGATTACCATGCGTCCAGCAGGCCGAAGCGCACAGCAGGTGCGTCCCGTCACCCTGACCCGAAACTACACCAAACATGCCGAGGGCTCAGTATTGGTGGAGTTCGGCGAAACCAAAGTGCTCTGCACGGCTACCGTGGAAGAGAGTGTCCCGCGTTTCCTGAAAGGCCAGGGACAAGGATGGGTAACCGCCGAATATGGCATGCTGCCGCGCTCTACCCATAGCCGCATGGCGCGCGAAGCGGCCAAAGGCAAACAGGGCGGACGCACGCTGGAAATTCAGCGTCTGATTGCCCGTTCGCTGCGCGCGGCGGTCGATCTCAAAGCGCTGGGCGAATTCACCATCACGCTGGACTGCGATGTGATTCAGGCTGACGGCGGCACGCGTACCGCGTCGATTACCGGTGCCTGCGTGGCGCTGGCCGATGCGCTGAACAAGCTGGTGGCGGACGGCAAGCTGAAAGCTAACCCGATGAAAGGCATGGTGGCGGCGATCTCCGTTGGCATCGTCGATGGCGAAGCGCGCTGCGATCTGGAATATGTGGAAGACTCCGCCGCTGAAACCGACATGAATGTGGTTATGCTGGAAGATGGCCGCATGATCGAAGTGCAGGGCACGGCGGAAGGCGAGCCGTTCAGCCATGAGGAGTTGCTGTCGCTGCTCGCACTGGCGCGCGGCGGCATTGAAGAACTGATTCAGGCGCAGAAAGCGGCGCTGAACAACTGATTTACCAGGCGACCAGAGAGTCGCCTTTTTTTTGCGAGAGGAGTGAGAAATGAAAGCCTGGCAGCGTCAGTTTATTGAATTCGCCCTGAACAAGCAGGTGCTGAAGTTCGGCGAATTTACCCTGAAGTCTGGCCGTAAAAGCCCCTATTTTTTCAATGCCGGCCTGTTTAACAGCGGTCGCGATCTGGCACTGCTGGGCCGTTTCTATGCGCAGGCGTTAGTCGACGGCGGCGTGGATTTCGATCTGCTGTTTGGGCCTGCCTATAAAGGCATTCCTATCGCCACCACCACCGCCGTGGCGCTGGCCGATCACCATGACCGCGACGTGCCTTACTGCTTTAACCGCAAAGAGGCGAAGGACCATGGCGAAGGGGGTCTGCTGGTGGGCAGCCCGCTGGCGGGACGCGTTATGCTGGTGGATGATGTGATCACCGCCGGCACGGCGATCCGCGAGTCGATGGATATTATCAATGCGCATAACGCCACGCTGGCGGGCGTGCTGATTTCACTCGATCGGCAGGAGCGCGGACGCGGCGATATTTCAGCGATTCAGGAGGTGGAGCGCGACTATAAATGTCAGGTGACCGCCATCATTACCCTGAAGGATCTGATTAGCTACCTGGAAGAGAAGCCGGAAATGGCGGACCATCTGGCGAAAGTACGCGCCTATCAGAAAGAGTACGGTATTTAACGCCGATAGCTTCCCTTTCCCGCTCGGGAAAGGGAAGCCAGCCCGGTACGCAGCCTACACCAGCTGCGCGGCCAGCAGCGGCCAGCGGATATCGAAGTCGGCGGTCGGCCGAAAACGGAATTCCGAGCGCACGTAGCGCGACAGAATGCCCTCGCAAAAGGCCAGCAGCTGGCTTGCCAGCAGCGCCTCATCTGTCTCAAAGCCTTCACCTTCACGCATTCTGCGTTCGCGCATCACCTGACGCAGCTGTACTTCAATACGTTCAAACAGCTGATTGATACGACCCTGCAGGCGATCCTGCTCAAACATCAGCGCGTGGCCGGTCAGAATACGGGTCAGCCCGGGATTACGCTCACCAAAGCCCAGAATCAGCTGCACGATAAGACGCAGGCGCGCCATCGTCTCTTTTTCATCTTTCAGGATCAGATTGATGCGGGTAATCAGACTGTCTTCAATAAACTCAATCAGGCTGTCGAACATGCGCGTTTTGCTGGGAAAGTGGCGATAGAGCGCCGCTTCAGAAACGCCGACGTTTGCCGCCAGCTTGGCGGTGGTAATACGCTGGCTGCCGTCACTCGACTCCAGCATTTGTGCCAACGCCTGCAAAATTTCTTCGCGACGGTTCCGTTTGGCGAGTTTTTTTTCTGCCATGACCTTAAAAACCCCTGAAATTCACCTTAAACAGGCACATCTTCCTGTCAGCCCTAAGCGCGCGCTTAAGGCTGATAAGAAATAAACAGATGGTTAAGCAAAAATGGGCGTTACTGGCGGCCTGAATGGCCGAAACCGCCTTCTCCACGGGCACTGGCGTCGAAATCTTCCACCAGGTTGAACTCTGCCTGAACGACCGGTACAAAAACCAGCTGGGCAAGACGATCCCCGGGCTGCAGCGTGAAGCTCTGCTGACCGCGGTTCCAGACCGATACCATTAGCTGGCCCTGATAATCGGAGTCGATCAGACCCACCAGGTTGCCCAGCACGATGCCGTGCTTATGACCCAGGCCGGAGCGCGGCAGGATAACCGCCGCCAGGCCGGGATCGCCAATGTGAATCGCCAGGCCAGTTGGCACCAGCGTGGTCATGCCTGGTGCGATCTCCAGCGCGCTATCCAGGCAGGCGCGTAGATCGAGCCCGGCGGAACCAGAGGTCGCGTAGGCAGGCAGCGGAAACTCCGCGCCCACGCGCGCATCAAGAATCTTTACGTCGATTTTTTTCATCATAAAGGCGGACAATCTCGTCTAATAAATGTTGGCCAAGGAGCGTCTTATCGCTGAGCGGTAAGCGTTTTTCTCCTTCCTGCCAAAAAAGGTGAAGCGCGTTGGTATCGCTATTAAATCCCTGTCCGGCTTTCGCCACGTCGTTGGCGCAGATCAGGTCCAGATTTTTTCTTACCCGTTTTTGTCGTGCGTATTCTTCCACATTCTGGGTTTCAGCGGCAAATCCAACCACGTAAGGGCGGTTCTGCTGCATCGCGGCGACGCCCGCCACGATATCGGGGTTTTTTATCAGCTGGATAGTGACGGCATCATCTCCGCTGCCCTGTTTTTTCATCTTTTCCGCCGCGACGGTGGCGGCGCGATAGTCCGCCACGGCGGCGCTGGCGATAAAAATATGCTGCTTCGCCGCCTCTGCCATCACGGCGGCCTCCATCTCCAGCGCGGAGGTGACGTCGATACGCCTGACCGCCGTCGGCGTCGGCAGCGTCACCGGACCGGTCACCAGCGTCACGCTGGCGCCGCGGCTGGCGGCAGCGGCGGCGATAGCGAAGCCCATTTTGCCGGAGCTGTGGTTGCTGATATAGCGCACCGGGTCGAGCGCTTCGCGCGTCGGACCGGCGGTGATCATAATATTGAGATGTTGCAGATCGTTGACGGGCGACGCCCACTGCGCCGCATGGTCGACAATCGCCAGCGGATCGAGCATGCGGCCGGGGCCGACGTCGCCGCACGCCTGGCTGCCGCTGTCCGGCCCCCAAATCAGCAGGCCGCGCGCCGCAAGCTGCTGCAAATTATGCTGCGTGACGGCGGCGCGATACATCTGCTGGTTCATCGCCGGCACTACGGCGACGGGCGCGGCGGTAGCAAGGCAGGCGGTGGTCACCAGATCGTTGGCCATACCGGCGTTCAGGCGGGCAATAAGGTCGGCTGACGCCGGTGCCAGCACCACCAGATCCGCCCATTTCGCCAGTTCGATATGGCCCATCGCCGCTTCGGCGGCGGGATCGAGCAGGTCTTCGAATACCGGATGGCCGGAAACAGCCTGCAGGCTGAGCGGCGTAATAAAGGCTTTGGCGGCGGGGGTCATCATAACGCGCACCTCGGCGCCGCGATCGCGCAGGCGACGCACCAGTTCGGGCGCTTTATAGGCCGCGATACCGCCGCTCACGCCAAGCAGAATTTTTTTTCCGGCTAATCCCATCATGCTGTAGGCCTCATTTCGCTGGATGCCGCGTCAGGCGCGGCTGGGTGGCAGGACTCTATCATAAAACCGGCCCCGCACCTTTTCACCTCCTGCGTTTGCGAGCCGCCTCGTAAATCCGGCAGAAGTTACTGGTTAAGTATACAGTATTTGACCATGATGTCGTCAACGGCAGGAGGCATTTATGGAGAGTATGGCACCACGGGAGAAACTGCGGCAGATGGGCGCCGAGGCGCTAAGTGACGTCGAGCTGCTGGCGATCTTTCTGCGCACCGGTACGGTCGGCGCGAACGTCATGGCGCTGGCGCAGCAGCTGCTGCAGCGGTTCGGCTCGCTTTATCACATTATGACCGCGACGCCGGCGGAGTTCGACACGATAAAAGGGGTTGGCGATGCCAAGCTGGCGCAGCTGCACGCCATTGCTGAACTGGCGCGGCGCTTTTTTGCCAGCCAGATGGCGCAGGAGGACGTTATGGCGAACCCGCAGGTAACGCGACACTATCTGCAGAGCGTGCTGGCGCATCAGGAGCGGGAGATCTTTATGGCGCTGTTTCTGGATAATCAGCACCGCGTGTTACAGGCGCAGAAGATATTTATGGGCTCTATCAACAGCGTCGAGGTGCATCCGCGCGAAA
This sequence comes from Pantoea agglomerans, assembly GCF_020149765.1. Classification (NCBI taxonomy): domain Bacteria; kingdom Pseudomonadati; phylum Pseudomonadota; class Gammaproteobacteria; order Enterobacterales; family Erwiniaceae; genus Pantoea; species Pantoea agglomerans. The sequence continues at coordinate 3,990,424 of NZ_CP083809.1, read as the reverse complement.
TCGTGCGTGAGGCGCTGAAGCTTAACGCGGCGGCAGTTATTCTCGCGCATAATCATCCCTCCGGTATGGCGGAGCCGAGCCGCGCCGACCGCAACATTACGCATAAAATCAGCGCGGCCTGTACCCTGCTCAATATACGTCTGCTCGATCATCTGGTGATCGGTCACGGCGAATATGTCTCTTTTGCAGAGCGCGGCTGGCTGTGAAAAGCCAGACCCGGCAGGTGCGGATGGCGGGTTTTTGCACGATCTTCAGGGATCTTTATCTGTTCGGGACTTGAGCACTTGCGCTGAGCGGCGTATACTACGCCACCTTTGAGAATCTCGGGTTTGGCGTTTGGGCCAGCTTAGCGGGTTCACATGGAACTCGCCTGGCGGGCTATGAGCCTGACGAGGCGGCCAAGACCTAGTTTTTAAAGCTCGAGCTGATTTGATTTTTGGAGAATAGACATGTCACGAGTCTGCCAGGTAACTGGAAAGCGTCCGGTGACCGGTAACAACCGTTCCCACGCAATGAACGCGACGAAACGCCGTTTCCTTCCGAACCTGCACTCACACCGTTTTTGGGTTGAGAGCGAGAAGCGCTTCGTTACTCTGCGTGTATCTGCTAAAGGTATGCGTGTTATTGATAAAAAGGGCATCGATACGGTTCTGGCCGAAATCCGCGCCCGTGGTGAGAAGTACTAAGGAACTGAATCATGGCTAAAGGTATTCGTGAGAAGATCAAGCTGGTTTCCTCTGCTGGTACAGGTCACTTCTATACCACCACGAAGAACAAACGTACTAAACCTGAGAAGCTGGAACTGAAAAAGTTCGATCCGGTTGTACGTCAGCACGTGATCTACAAAGAAGCCAAAATTAAGTAATTTTGGTGTTCTGTGAAAAACCCGGCTTCGGCCGGGTTTTTTGTTTTTGCCGCTTTTTGAGGAGAGTACATGCCGGAATTACCCGAGGTCGAAACCAGCCGACGCGGCATAGAACCGCATCTGGTGGGCGAAAAAATTTTACATGCGGTGGTGCGCAATAGCCGCCTGCGCTGGCCGGTGTCGCAGGAGATCCATGCGCTCAGCGACCAGCCGGTGCTGAGCGTGCAGCGCCGCGCCAAATATCTGCTGCTGGAGCTGCCGCACGGCTGGATAATTATCCACCTCGGCATGTCCGGCAGCCTGCGCGTGCTGCCGGAAGAGCAGCCCGCCGCGAAGCATGACCATGTCGATTTAGTGATGAGCAACGGCAAAGTGCTGCGCTACACCGACCCGCGCCGCTTTGGCGCCTGGCTATGGAGCACCGATCCCGAAGGCAGCAACGTGCTGGCGCATCTGGGGCCAGAGCCGCTCGGTGATGCTTTTAGCGGCGACTATCTCTATGAGAAGTCGCGCGGCAAGCGCACGGCGGTGAAGCAGTGGCTAATGGACAACAAGGTGGTGGTGGGCGTCGGTAATATCTACGCCAGCGAATCGCTGTTCACTGCCGGGATCCTGCCCGATCGTCCGGCAATGAGCCTGAGCAATGAAGAGGCGCAGCGTCTGGCCGCGACGATTAAAGCAGTGCTGCTGCGGTCGATAGAGCAGGGCGGTACCACGCTGCGCGACTTTTTACAGAGCGACGGCAAGCCGGGCTATTTCGCGCAGGAGCTACAGGTTTACGGCCGCGCTGGCGAACCCTGTCGCGCCTGCGGCACGCCGATCGTCAGCGGCAAGCACGGGCAGCGCAGCACCTACTGGTGCCCCAACTGCCAGCATTAATCAGGCCAGCTTCGCCTGCAGCGCCTGCAGCACGTGCGGCGGCAGAAAGGCGCTAACATCGCCGCCGTGACGCGCCACCTCTTTGACCAGCGAAGAAGAGATAAAGGAGAAGCCTTCAGTCGGCATCAGGAACACGCTCTCCAGCGTTGGCAGCAGATGGCGGTTCATCTGGGCGAGCTGCAGCTCATACTCGAAGTCGGAAACCGCACGCAGGCCGCGTACCAGTACGTTGGCCTGCTGCGCCCGGGCGAAGTTCGCCATTAAATCGCTAAACCCCACCACCTCAACGTTTGGCAGATGCGCCACCATCTTTTGCGCCAGCCCGACGCGCTCATCCAGCGTAAACATCGGTTTTTTACTCGGGCTGGCGGCGACCGCCAGCACCACCCGATCGAACATCCGCGCGGCGCGCGTCACGATATCAAGATGGCCAAGGGTAACGGGATCGAAGGTGCCGGGATAAATCGCTTTTGTGCTCATAGGCGGCCTTTGTCTGCGGCATGATTCAGCGCCCACAGCGCGGAATATTTGTTGAAGGTGTACTGCGCGTTGACCACGGCCAGAATCCAGCCCTGTTTGCCGTCAAGGAAGCCCGCGCGCAGCAGAAGCGTTTTCAGAAAGGCGCCCAGCGTATGGGAAAAGAGCGAAAAGAGGCCGCAGCGCTTGCCGCGCTGATGACGCTCCTGCGCCCAGGCGGCGGCGTAGGCCAGCTGCTTCTGCTGAAATACGATCAGATCGCGGCAGGTCAGATGCTGCAGATCGCCCTGCAGCCGCACCACCGGCGCGCCCTGCGTTTCCAGCGACTCGTGCACCAGGTTGTCGTTATAGCTCAGCGCGCGCGGATAGAGGCGCATAACGCGATCGGGATACCAGCCGCTGTGGCGCATAAAGCGGCCGAGAAAGAGGTTGCTGCGGTTCAGGCTGTAGACGGTCGCGGTGGGCGGCTGCGACAGAACCGCCTCAATGCTGGCACGCAGCGTCGGCGTCACGCGCTCGTCGGCATCGATCATCAAAATCATTTCGCCGCTGGCGTAGCGCTGGGCGCGCTGGCGCTGTTTGCCGAAACCGGCCCACGCCTCGGCGTGATAGACCTTAGCGCCAGCCTGGCGGGCGATCTCAGCGGTCTCGTCGCTGCTGCCGGAATCCAGCAGGATAATCTCGTCCGCCCAGCTGACCGAGGCGAGACAGTCAGGCAGCAGCGCCGCTTCATTTTTGGCGATCATCACCACAGAAAGGCGTTGGCGAGCGGTCATCAGTGGGCCCGTGGCGGTAAATGGGGTTCAAGCAGCTGCAGCAGACGCTGCAGCGCACCCTGATTCTGGTGCAGCACCTCGACCGCGTGACGGCCGTAATAAAGACGGTAATCCTCATCCTGAAGCAAATTGGTCACCTCTTTCTCCAGCGATATCACGTCGGTCACGGTAATCAGGCCCTGCGCCTGCTGCAGCCTGGCGCAGATATCCTTGAAGTTCCAGATATGCGGGCCCATCAGCACCGGAATGGCGTGCGCGGCCGGCTCCAGCGGATTATGTCCGCCGCGCTCAACCAGGCTGCCGCCGACGAAGGCGAGGTCGGCAATGCCATACAGCAGCATCAGCTCGCCCATGGTGTCGCCGATCACTACCTGCGTTGAGCCAGAGGGAATTTCGCCGCTGCTGCGCAGGATAAAGCTGAAGTTGCGTTTTTGCGTCAGGTTACGCGCGTCGTTAAAGCGCTCCGGATGACGGGGCACCAGAATCAGCAGCAGATCGGGAAAGGTTTGCAGCAGGCGGCGATGCGCATCCAGCACAATCGCCTCTTCCCCTTCATGGGTGCTGGTGGCGATCCAGACTGGACGGCGCGGTGCCCACTGTCGACGCAGCGTCACCGCTCTGGCGGCCAGTTCGGGCGTGACGGAAATATCGAATTTCAGGCTGCCGGTCACCGCCAGCTGCGAGCGTTTCAGGCCCAGCGCCAGAAAGCGGTCGGCATCTTCCGCATTTTGCGCGGCGATCAGGGTAATGCGCTGCAGCAGGTCGCGCATAAAGCCGCCCAGCTTGCGATAGCCCTTAGCGGAACGCTCCGACAGGCGCGCATTGGCGATCACCAGCGGGATCTGACGCTGATGCAGGATGCGGATAATGTTAGGCCACAGCTCGGTTTCCATGATAATCACCAGGCGTGGATTGACGGTATCGAGGAAACGGTTGATGGCACCAGGCAGATCGTAGGGCAGATAAACGTGATGAACATCTTTACCGAATGCCGACTGCGCCCGCTCCGAGCCGGTCGGCGTCATGGTGGTGACGGTAATCGGCAAGGTCGGATAGCGGTGACGCAGCGCGCGCACCAGGGGGATCGCCGCCAGGGTTTCGCCGACGGAGACCGAATGCAGCACGATGCCGTCCGGCTCCACCTTCCCCGTGCAGTAGCCGTAGCGCTCAGCCCAGCGTTTACGGTACGCCGGCGCTTTACGGCCGCGCAGCCAGAGGCGCAGCCAGATGAGCGGCTGAATGAGGTAGAGCAGAACGGTATAGAGGGTTGTCATAGTTATCTTTTCGACAGCCTGGCAGAAAAAATTTCACATAAATCAATCTATGTTACCAGAAAGCCCAGATACGCTCACCACTTTGTCAGCGACGCAGCAAGACCTGCTGATAAAGGGAAGTCAGCGAATGCGCCAGACGCTGAGGCCCGTAAGGCTCGATTCTGCGCCTTGCAGCTTCCCCTAAACGCGAGTCAGCCGAAAGCGCCGGTATCGCCATAATCGCCTCATTCAACGCCTTGATATCTAACGCATCGCATACGAAGCCTTCCTGACCAGCGGTAATAAATTCCGCGCCGCCGCAGCCGGTGCTGGTGATCACCGGCAGGCCGCAGGCCATCGCCTCCAGTACCACATTAGGAAAGGGATCGTAGAGCGTTGGCAGCAGCAGCCCGTCGGCGGCGTGGTAAAAGGGCTGCACATCCTGCTGCACCCCGACGAACCGCAGCCGATCCAGACAGTTCAGCTGGTTGGCGAGCTGCTGATAGCGAGACAGCTGCTTGTCCTGGCCAACCACAATCAGATAGCGGTCGCTGTTCGCCAGCGCCTCGATCGCCGCCTTTAACCCTTTGCGCTCAAAGCCGGAACCAACGTAGATAAGTACCGTGGCGCTCTCCGGCAGCTGCAGCTGTTGACGCGTCGCATGGCGGCTCGCCTCGCTGGCGGGCTGGAAGCGCTGAGCGTCAATGGCGTTATGAATAACGTGGATTTTCTCTGCGCTGAGCGAAAAGCAGCGCAGAATGTCGCGTTTAACCATCTCCGAGTTGCAGATCACCGCCTTCAGAGAGGCGGCGTTGAACATTTCCGCTTCTGCACGCAGCACGTAGCGATGATAGGGGCTGAGCGCGGCGCTCAGGCGCTGCCACGGCGAGACGATGCGCGCCCGCTGCTCCAGCCAGACGCGATGCACGCCATCACCGGCGCGAAAAATATCGCAGCCTGCGATGCGCTCGTGGCTCTGAACGATATCGAAGCGCTCTTTTTCCCAGCAGGCGCGCGCCGCGCGCGCAAACCCGCGTTCGCGCGAGATCCGCCCCAGCTTAGGCGGATTGCAGATGTGCAGATGCCAGTCGGGATTCGGCGTGCCCTGCCAGCTGCGCGTGATGATATTGAGATCCAGCTGCTCGCTGCCGAGCGCTTCCAGCGCACGCGAGATAAAGCGTTCGGCGCCGCCGTCAGGACGATATTTCTGGCGGACGATCGCCAGGCGTAATTTAGTCATGGAGGAAATTCCTTGCGGCCTCGACCACATCATCCACCGGAATGGCGCTGAGATAGCGCTCGCGGGTGTTGGTATCGATGGAGTCGGGATTGGGCAGCGGGCCGTAATCGCCAGCCCAGATAACGCGATTGTTTTCGCCCCACGGCCGCCAGAACTGAAGCTTGGTTGGCCCGAACAGCGCGATGCAGGGGGTGTCGAGCGCGGCGGCCATATGCATCGGCGCGGAGTCTACGCCGATAAAGAGCCGGGCGCGATCGATCAGCGCCGCCAGCTGCGGCAGCGTAAGCTGGCCCGCCAGCGACACCAGATGCGGCGTGGTGCAGAGCGACTGGATGCGCGCGATCATCGCCATCTCATGCTTGTCGGGTGCGGCGGTCAGCACCACTTTACGGTTCGCCTGCGCCAGCTGGTCGATGGTTGCAGCCACCTTCTCCTCTTCCCAGCACTTAAAATTCCAGCGCGAGGTTGGCTGAAAGACGATAAACGCGGCGTCGACGCGCTGTTCAGCCAGCAGTGCATCGACTTTTTGTCCGTCGACGGCGCTGTAGTGCATCGAGGCGCGCGCCCCCTGCGGTGAAATGCCGAGCGGCGTCAGCGCCGACATATTCTGCTCCACCGTATGCAGCTGATTATGGTTGCTGGTCGGCACCAGACGGTTGTGGCAGAGCCGCCAGAAGGCGTTGTTGCGCTTATTGAATGCGAAGCCAATACGCAGCGGCGCGCCGCTGGCCAGGGTGATCAGCGCGCTGCGCCACTGGTCGGCGAGATTGATGACGATGTCGTAATGAGCGGCGCGCACGGCGGCGAGCAGGTCGCGCTCGTGGCGCAGTTTGCGCCAGCTTCCTTCCTGCTTCCACTTGCGATCGATAACGTGCAGCTGGCGAATGGCCGGATGCGCCTCCAGCATTGGCCGCGTCTCTTTATAGAGCAGCACGTCGATATTAGCCTGGGGATAGCGCTGGCGCAGCGCGTTGATAACCGGCGTGGTAAGCAGCATATCGCCGTGGTGGCGCAGCTTAATCAGCAAAATATTGTGTGGGGTAACGTCTGCGTGAGTCGGGTTTGCCATACACAAATGCTCTTAATTTTCAGTGAGGCGATTGTAGGGCAAACCCTGCAGCGGTGAAACCTGCGGCGGCGGTTATTTGTCGCGCCAGCGCCAGAGGCGACTCAGCCACAGCAGCAGCTGATACCACTGCTTGAGGCCGCGCGCGTTGCGCAGCATACGCAGGTGCGTTTTGCTGGTGAAGATATCCTCGATAATCGCCTGTTTTGCGTCTGGATCGGGCTCGCGGCGCACGCAGTGGCAGACGCTCAGCGCTTCGTGAGTGATTTGCGCATGAAAAGCGGGGTAAATCGTCACGCTCTCTCTATAGCGCGCGTTGATCTCCTCCAGCATGCGGGCGATCTTCAGATAGTGACGTTGATACTCTACGTTGCGCTGGCCGGTGCGTTTGCGGTTGCTGATCGAGGCGTCGTGCAGGTAATAACGATAGAGCACCTGCTCGGTATAGCGGACGCGCCGCGCATTGAGCATAAACTCGGTGGTCCAGGGAATATCCTGATGATGCAGACCCGGTTCGAACCAGAGTTGCTTCTGCTCGATCAGCGCCCGACGGTAGATGCCCAGCCAGACCACATGCAGGTAACGCCGCGTTTTCAGCGCGGTGTTAAGCCAGGCCGCACCGTCCAGCACCGACGTGCTGCGCAGGCGATCCAGCGGGATCATCGGTCTGGTGCGCTGGTCGCGCTGAAAATACCATTCGGCGTTGCACTGCGCGGCGTCGAGATCGTCCTGCTCCGCCATCTCTACCAGCGTCTTGTACATCTCCGGTCGCATGGTGTCGTCTGAGTCGGGAAAGGTGACATATTTGCCGCGCGCCACGCGCAGTCCGGCATTGCGCGCGCGCGATACGCCGCCGTTTTCCTGATGAATCACCCGGATATGGGGATGCTGTGCCGCCCAGGCGTCGGCGCGCGCGCCGGAATCGTCGGTAGAGCCGTCGTCGACGATAATGATTTCCAGCGAGGTCAGGGTCTGCGCCAGCAGCGACTGCATAAAGGCATCGAACATCTCGCCCGCGTTGTACATGGGAGAGATGATGCTGAGCAAAGGAGAAGAATCAGGCTGTCCTGTCATATTGTCCGTTTGTTTTTCCGTCGCGCCAGCTGCTTGTCCAGCCTGGCGGAAATAAAATCGTGAATATCGTTAAGCTTGCGCGCGTCCAGCCTGTAGAGCTGTTCCGCCGGATGATGGAACTGATAGAGCGCCTCAAAGACAAACGAGGAGGGCGCGATATGATCTGGACCAATCAACAGCACGTCGCCAAGCGGGCGTTGCTCTTCAACGCTGCACGGCCCATATATCAAAATAACCGGCACCTGCTGCGCGTCGGCGATATAGACATTTCCCGAGTCCGAGGCGACATAAAAGTCCATTTCGGCAATAGCGGCCGGCAGGCTTTCCAGCGGGAGCTTACCGATAAGATTAACAATATTCTTGCGCTCGCCGGTTACCTTGAAGAGCTCCTGCAGGCGGGTCTGCTCATTCGGGGCGCCAAAAGCGTAAAAGGTGCAGGGTAAATCGTCCAGACTATCGAACAGCGTTTTCCAGATAGTGGGAGGAATGGTTTTAGCCTGGTTGCCTGCGGTGATGCTAAACCCGATCTTTGCGCCCTGACCGGAAAAAATCTCCTCCGGCAGCGTGTCCGGCTGCCAGAGCGGGCGGGTTGCGTGCGTAGGATAGCTCTCTTTGGTAAAAGAACGATCGGCCAGCTTTAAGTAGTTCTCTACCGTTAGCGTGTTTTTTTCGTGGCTGACCACGCCGCTGGCGGTCAGGTAAAAAATGTCCTGATAGGCTTTACGCTTATAGGTGGTTAAAAATTGCTTATTGCTGGCGTTGCAGCAGGCGGCGACAAATAAGTTCAGGTTGTTGGGATGCAGCAGATAGATATTGTCGTAACGGTTAAGAAGCTGCCACACCAGCCGAAACTTCTTCATCAGGCTGCTTTTGTAATCTTCGATATACCAGAGGGTTTCCAGCGTATCGTCGCGCTCCGCCAGCGGCGCAACGCTGCGGCTGAGCAGCGCATCGCTTTTTTGCAGATGCGCCAGCAGCGGCGTGATATTCACGAAATCGCCGATTTTCGCTGTCTGAATCACCAGGTTTTTGCCCGTGCGGGGATGCAGCAGCTTCATCACCCATTTCACCGGCAGAAACAGCAGAAAAAGTAGTACGTAATTCAAAATATTTTCCCTTTAACCGGTCACGCCGAAAGGGAGACCTTTTAGCTCGTAAGCTGCGGAGCGGCAGATAATTCCGTGTGCGACCGCTGCGCAAGCTGCAAATACTGCTCGCAAATAACCGAGAGACTATAAATGCTCAGGTCGAGATGATGCAACTCGGGCGGGTTATGATAAATCTCACGCATTTTCTCCGCCAGAGAGGCGGCGTTCATCTCTGCGAGTCCACGCGCCAAATCGTGCGTCAGGATGGTTGCCGGTCCGCCGGGGCAGCGCGTGCTGACCACCGGCGTCTGGCAGATTAAGGCTTCGACCAGCACGTTGCCGAAGCCTTCGCTGTCGGAGCTGACGACCAGCAGCCGGGCATGACGTATCCAGGGATAGGGATTCGCCTGAAACCCCTGAAAGACGACGCGCTCTGCAATACCCAGGCTATCCGCCTGGCGACGCAGCTGCGCTGCGCGCTCAGGGCTGCCCTGGCCAAGCAGCACCAGCGGAGCCTGAATACCGCTTTGCGCATAGGCCGCCAGCAGCCTGTCGTGGCGTTTGGTTTCGTGAAAGCGGCCAACATGAAGAATAAAATCGGTACCGGCCAGCGGGCAGGGTTTAGCCGCCAGCTGCTTAATTTGTTCGAAATCGAACGGATTCGCGATCACCTGGGTGCGGCTCGGCCGCACGCCGACGTTTTCAGTCAGGTCTTCCAGCACGTAGGGCGAGACGGCAATCAGCTGGCGATTCTGGTAGACATGGCGGATTTTCAGGCGCTTCAGCCACAAAGAGAAGCCTGATTTACGCGCCAGATAGGATGCTGAAAAGACGCCGTGCAGGCAATACCAGGTTTTTTGCGGATCCAGCACGCGCGAATGTTTGACGATGCGATCGGTTTTATGGAGATGCGAAAGCACCAGGTCAAAGTCGCCCTCTGCGCTTTGCGTCTGGTTAAGCGCCTGGTCGAGCAGGCGCGCGCGGCGATGGGTTTCGGTGAGTTTACGCCAGGGACTTTTACAGCGATCTTTAATCACACGGTAATCGACGCCTTCAGGTATCGGGTAATCGCATACGCTACGCAAAGAGAAGAGCGAGACGCGATGACCCAGCGCCACCAGCCCTTCCGCCAGCGTCAGCACGACTTTCTCCGCGCCTCCGCCAGGTAAGCCATCAATGATCATCAGTATGCGTTTCGACAAAATACCTACCTCAACATGCCAGCCCTTAGCGCCTGAAGCGTAAGGCTGTCTCAACCTGGCGGCAAAAAGTGTGTAAACACTAATCTCGTTATCGGCTCAATTTTAAGGGAGTCGCTACAGAAAATCCTAACCTTGTTTTTCATAACCTTAACTTAACAAAGCGTAAGAAATTACGGCCTGAATAAGTTTAGCTTAACCAAAGATGCTCTGCTTTCGGAGAAACAAAGAGAGCTGCGGTTAAAATTTTTGCGACTTATGCTCAGCCTGCGTAACATAACGCTTTATAGCGACCCTGCGTACTACGGATAAGTCATGGAAAAACCAGCATTTTTAATTACGCTTGATACTGAAGGCGATAACCTGTGGCGCAACCGTAGCGGCCAGGTCACAACGCATAACGTTCGTTTTCTGCCGCGTTTTCAGGCGCTGTGCGAAAAATATGGTTTTAAACCCACCTGGCTGACCAATTACGAGATGGCGAGCGATCCCGCCTATGTCGATTTTGCCCGCGATCTGCTGGCGCGCGGACAAGGCGAAGTGGGCATGCACCTGCACGCCTGGCACAGTCCGCCCGCGCACGCACTGACCGACGATGACTGGCGCTATCAGCCCTACCTGATTGAATATCCCGAGCAGATCCTGCGTGACAAAGTCGCCTTTATGACCGATCTGCTGGAGACAACGTTTCAGACTAAAATGCGCAGCCATCGCGCAGGACGCTGGGCGTTCAACGAAATCTATGCGCAGGCGCTGGTGGATAACGGCTATCTGGTGGACTGTTCCGTTACGCCGCGCGTTGACTGGCGCGGCTCCGCCGGCGCGCCACAGGGAAAGGGCGGCACGGATTACAGCCGTTTTCCCGACCGCGCCTATTTTCTCGATCTCAACGATATCTCGCAGCCTGGCCAGTCTGGCCTGCTGGAAGTGCCCATGAGCATTCAGTATCGGCATGGCCCTTTCGCCAGCCAGCTGAAAAAAAGCTGGGACAGGCTGCGAGGCAAACGGCGAGGCCCCTCGGTAAACTGGCTCAGGCCCGTCGGCGGCAACCTGGCACAGATGAAGCGGGTGGCCGAGCAGAGCCTGGGTCAGGGCGCTGACTATGTGGAGTTTATGCTGCACTCCTCCGAGTTTATGCCCGACGGTAGCCCGACCTTTAAAAATGAAGCGGATATTGAACGCTTATATGACGATCTGGAGCAGCTGTTTAGCTGGTTGCAAAGCCGCACGCAAGGCATGACGCTGACCGAGTTCGCCCTGCAGAAAAAGCAGCAGCTACTCCCGGCGGTATAGGGCCGCAGCGGGCTTTTTTTTGCCGATGCGGCGCAGCGAAGAGAAAAAGGTATCCAGGCCAGGATAGCGCATCTGCCAGTACTTCTTCGGCTTGCAGTAGCCTCGGCACAGCGCGGCGGCGGCCTTTAGCGCTTTCCTGGTATCGGCGGAGTAGTAGTAATAGCCATAGAGCGCCTTTGACATGCTTTTTACTTCGCTAAAACAGTTCAGCATCATGCCCGTCGCCAGCTTCTGGAAATCGGGCTCATCGCGTCTCGCTTCAGCCAGGGCGCGTATTTTTTCCAGCGCGAAAAGCATATCGTGAATATCGCTCGGGCGAACATTGCGCGTAATACCGCGACGGTTGTCGCGGTAGTAATAAAGCGTGTTGTCCAGATGGCAAATTCGCTGCGTTTTGAAGTACTGGAAGGGGGTAAAAATAACATCCTCATAGCGACGACCATCTTCAAAACGCTCATCTGCCACCAGGGTATGACGGTAGATGCGATTCCACAAGTGCCACATCGCACGTTGAAACAGCGGCTGCAAACAGGCAAGGCCCTGAGCAGAAAAATCATAGGCCGTTCGCTGCGCCGTTTCGCTCGTTGGTGCGACAGGCGGCGTTTCGTCAAAGCGCGCATAGTTGAAATCAATCAGATCGTCGCGGCCAGCGAGCAGCACCGGCTTAATGACCGCATAGTAGTTGCTGCTGACCAGGTCGTCGCCGTCCAGGAAGGTCACAAACTCGCCGCGAGCCTCCCGCAGCCCGACATTGCGCGTTGTCGCAATGCCTTGATTTTCCTGGCGAATAAAAGTGATATGGCAATGAGCGTAGTGCGCCAGCAGCGCCGTAACCTGCTGCGTTGAGCCATCGGTCGAACCATCGTCGATAATAACGATCTGCATATCGTCATCAGCCTGGCTCAGCAGCGAGGTCAGGCAGGCTGTAATAAACGCCTCGTCATTGTGAAAAGGAATAATGACGCTTAGCAGGAAGCGCTGTTCTGCCATTATCGCCGCGCCTCAGAGAGAGAGGGTTGTCTCACGATCGCCACGCTGAAGATAATCGCCAGACAATAAAGCAGCGTTCCTTCGGTACTAAAGAAAATCACGTCGCTCAGGCCATAAATGATGAGCGAGAGCCCCACAGAGAGTAAGGCCGGGTTGCGCAGCGGCCTGAACGCGCTGTAAATCAGGCTCAGGTAAAGACCGATAAGAGAAACAATGCCGAACAGACCTTTGATTGAAAAGTTCTCCAGCACTTCATTATGCATGTGCACGGTGAGATAAATCTCCGCGCCATACAGGCTGGGGTTCTGCCTGATAAGGGCCTTTGCTTTCTCGCCCCGCTCTTCAGCCGATTGCCCTGCCAGAGCGCTGGCACCCGTTTTCATGGCGACGGTCTGCATACTGAGACGGGAGATAATCGAGTTCTCTCCCTGCGTCTCATGCATCATCGCAATATTATCTTTGAGATCCTGAATGCGCGCCTGAATTTTGCTCTGAAACACCAGCGCGCTAATCACCAGCAGTAGAGGCAGGGCGGAAAAAAGAATAATTTTATGCTTACGCTGGATCGCATCTTTAGTAAACAGCACCTGGATCAGCACCAGAATGGGATAAGCCAGCATGGCCGCGCGCGTCCCGGTCAGAATGATGGTGGTATAGGTCACCATAAACAGCAGGGCAAACAGCCAGATTTTATGCCGCGTTCTGAACAGCAGCGCTGATTTAATAAAAACCAGGTTAACCGCTGTAAGAATATAGGCGGCGATGGTGGCGCGATCGTAATTCAGCTCTACCCGACCGATATTAAGATGGATACCCTGATACAGGGCATAGGCGTTTACCGCCAGGCCTGTGACAACGGCGACAATCAGCGCGGTTCGCTGGCGGATGCGCTGGTCGTTCAGCGTCACCAGCAGCAGGAATGACGCGGCGATTTGCAGCCTGCCGGTTGACTGATACTGACGGTACAGCGTGATGTAATCGCCGGGCTGCTTATAAATCGTCGTCCAGATAATGCTGACCAGCCCCACCAGGAAAAGGGCGGCAGGCAATACCAGATGCTTTTTCTCTTGCAGGTAATACCGGGCGTAAATAATAAAACCCGCCAGCGACAGATAGCTGGTGAGGTAAAAGACATTTCTGCCAAATGAACCGCCGAAGGGCGCGGTTAAAAAGGCGAGCGCGCTGCCGGTAAAAATGAGCAGGCTAAAAAAAAGAGGCGGCGTATCCTGCCGAAAAAGAGTCAGCTTAATGTTCATTGTTACTACCCGTTATAGCGCTCAACGCGCCGTTAAATTCAGTCCTGAATACGGCGTAATCAAAATGCTCTTTTGTCCACTTTTTCGCCTCTTCGCTAAAGCGCTGATAGGTCTGCTGATGAGATAAAGTTTCTACAGCATCCGCGCAGGCGACAGGAGAAAGCAGCAGCGGTCTGGTCATAATATGCCGCACGGGATCGTAGACGTCGTAAGGAAAATCGACGCGGATGCCCGTCAGCTTTTCATGCTCTTCAATGGAGACGGAGGGGGTAAGGCCGATACCGCACACGCCGTTTTTTACCACCTCAGGCTGCCCGTCAACCAGGGGATAAATAACCGGGACGCCGAAATAGAGAGATTCCATGCAGGAGAGACCGAAAGGTTCCGTTACGGGCGTGCTCATATAGATATCGATGCGGTTAAAAAAGGGCGCAATATCCTGCTGAAAGCCGCTGAAGGTGACCTTATCTTTAATGCCCAGCCTCTCCGCCAGCGCGATAAAGGCGTCACGGTCAGGCCCTTTGCCGGCAATCTCCAGCGTCACGTTATGGCCGCGGCGCAGTAATTCCTGCAGCGTTAACAGCGTAACGCTAATCCCTTTCAGGCTAACCTGACGCGAAGCGGTGCCGATTTTTATCGGCGTCGTCAACAGGCGCGGCTCCGGGCGGATGCCGGGCGGCGTCATGATGCGGTTAATCACCACAAAGTGGGGGCAGGGCAGCTTAAAACGATGCTTCATAACCTGAGAAGAGGCTGCCGAGGCGGAGATCACGCCATCTAACATGCGCATAAAGCTCAGGGTTTTATGATTCTCCGGATAGCGCCAGGAGCAGCCATGGTCGTAGTAGACCAGTCTGGCGCGTTTCGGCTTCGTCGTCAGACGCGGCACCAGATCCCAGACCACGATCACCTGCGCATCGCTGGCTTCCACCCGCTTCTGCAGCAGATACTTTCTGAGAAACTGAGGCGCCTTTAGCGTAAAACCATTAAATAAGCGGCTGGCGAAGAGGATCTTCTGCTGCGGCATCTGCCGACGGATATCTTCATCGATCTCATTGCTGATGCAGATAACCTCATCCTTGCCCTCAGAAAAATCATTGATGTACTGAAGAAAAAGGCGCTCAACGCCGCCCATTTTGCCGAGATTGATGATGTGGAGCTTTTTCATCCTAAAAACGTCTCCAGCCTTTCGGCGACCGCTTCCGCGCTAATGTCTGACATGCTGTTGCCCTGAGGAGGGCAGAGAGCCTGCTGATTCTGCCCATAGCCCCCAATCAGCCCCGGATCCGTCGGCCCGTAAAGCGTAATATTGGGGCGATCCAGCGCTGCGGTCAGATGGCTTAGTCCGGTATCTACCGAGACCACCGCTTTTGCACCCGCCAGCTCGCGCGCTATCGCTTCCAGCGTCAGCTTCGGCAGCACCTCGACATAGTCGAAGCCTTCCGCCAGACGCTGGGCGCGCTGATGCTCGTGCTCGGCGCCCCACGGCAGCTTGATACGCAATCCTGCGGGCTGCAGCATACCGATCAGCTCGCGCCAGTGGCTTTCAGGCCAGTGCTTGTTGTCGCGCGTTGTGGCGTGGAGAAACACCAGATAGGGCGGGATATCCTGCGGCACGTCGCGCAAAAAGTGCGCGGCAATAGCGTAGTCGCCCTGGGTCTGCGGCTTTTCATAGCCGAGGCTTTTAGCAAACAGCTCGCGCGTACGCTCTACCGCATGCTGCTTTTTGTCGATCTCATGACGTTGGTCGTACCACCAGCTGGCGAAAGGTTCGCGCGCGCTGCGGCTGTCCTGGCCATGCTTGACGCCTCTGGCGAGGCGGGTCACCAGCGCGGCGCTTTTGATCAGCCCCTGCGCGTCGATCACCACATCATAGTGGCGCGACTGCAGCTCGCGCTTGAAGCGCACCCGCTCTTCGCGCTGCTGGCTGCCGAACCAGTGTTTACGCCAGCGACGAATGGCGACCGGCAGGACCTTGTCCACCGCCGGATGCCAGGAGGGGATCTGGGCGAAGTTCTCTTCCACTACCCAGTCGAAGCGAATGCCGGGGATCGCCTGCATGGCGTCGGTCAGAGCGGGAAGCGTATGAAGTACATCGCCCATCGACGAAGTTTTGACGATCAGGACGTGCATGCCGTCTCCTGCGGATGAGCCAGCAGTTCGCTCAGTTCCTGATAAACGCGCTGCGGCTGGATGTCGATCAGGCTCTGATGATAGCCCTGCACGGCATCGCCTTTGCGCACCTTATGGTAGCCGGTAATCAGGCGAATAATACGCACCTGCTTTGCCAGCGGTGGCGTGAAGTCGGGGCTGCTTGGCCCGTAAAGCGCCACCAGCGGCCGGTTGAGCGCGGCGGCGATATGCATCAGCCCGGAATCGTTGCTGACCACGGCGTCACAGCGTGCGATCAGGATAACCGCCTGCTCGAGCTGCGTCTCGCCAGCCAGGTTGCGGCAGTGGTGCCGCGCCTCGGCGGGCAGCGCCGCGATAATCTCTTCGCCGCACGCCCGATCTTTTGCCGAGCCGAACAGCACCACCTGCTTGCCTTCGGCGATCAGCTGCTGCGCCAGTGCGGCGTAGTGATAGTGCGGCCAGCGCTTCGCCGGGCCAAACTCCGCGCCGGGGCAAAAGCCGATCAGCGGCCGCTGCGCCGACAGCTGAAACTGGGCGGAGGTCTCGATTTTTTCCTGGTCCTCAACCTGAAGCTGAGGCCAGAGCAGCGGCTGCGGCAGCTGCTGCGCCGAGGCGACCGGCGTGTCGCAGGCTAACGCGATATAGCGCTCCACCATGAGCGGAAACGCCGCCTTATCCAGCACGCGTACGTCGTTCAGCAGGCCATAGCGCATTTCACCGCGCCAGCCGATGCGGCGTTTAATCCCGGCGAAAAAAGGCACCAGCGCCGATTTAAACGAGTTCGGCAGCACATAGGCACGATCGTAACCGCTGGCGCGCAGCGATTTGCCAATGCGACGACGCTCGCCGAGCGCCAGCGCGCCGTGCCCGAGGGGCATCGCCAGCGCCTGACTGACTTCCGGCATGCGCGACAGCAGCGGACGGCACCAGGCCGGCGCCATCACGTCAATTACGGCGTCCGGATGTTGAGCCTTGAGGGTGCGATAGAGGCTTTGCGACATCATCATATCGCCGACCCACGATGGGCCAATAACCAGAATTTTCATCGCCGGTACGCGTTCCTTATGCGCTGCGGTTCAGCCAGGCCATATACTCGGCCACGCCCTGCGCAACGGTTTTGAACGGCTTGTCATAGCCGGCCGCGCGCAGGCTGGTGAGGTCCGCCTGAGTATAGGCCTGATAGCGGCCTTTTAGTTTTTCCGGGAAGGGAATGTACTCAATTTGCCCTTTCTGATGGAATTTCAGCACCGCGTCCGCCACTTCCTGGAAGGATTCGGCGCGACCGGTGCCGCAGTTATAGATGCCGGAGATGTTGTTTTCCCAGCACCACAGATTTACCGCTACCACGTCGTCAACGTGGATAAAGTCGCGCTTAAAGCCGTCGCTGCCTTCAAACAGTTTTGGGTTTTCGCCGTTGGCGATCTGGGTGTTGAGATGGAACGCCACGCTCGCCATGCTGCCTTTATGACCTTCGCGCGGGCCGTAGACGTTGAAGTAGCGGAAGCCGCACACCGGCGAATCCGCTTCCGGCAGGATCTGGCGCACATAGTGGTCGAACAGCATTTTCGAGTAGCCGTAGACGTTCAGCGGCTGCTCATATTCGCGCTTCTCGATAAAGTTGTCGTTGCGGCCGCCGTAGGTCGCCGCAGAGGAGGCGTAGAGAAAGGGGATCTCACGCTCGAGGCAGTAGTGCAGCAGGTCTTTCGAGTACTGATAGTTGTTATCCATCATGTACTTGCCATCCCACTCGGTGGTGGCAGAACAGGCACCCTCATGGAATACCGCTTCGATCGGGCCGAAATCTTCGCCCGCTGCGATATAGGTCAGAAACTCCTCTTTATCCATGTAGTCGCTGATATCCAGATCGGCCAGATTGACGAACTTGGTGCCGTCTTTCAGGTTGTCGACCACCAGAATATCGCTGATGCCGCGATTGTTGAGCGCCTTGACGATATTGCTGCCAATCATTCCTGCGCCGCCAGTGACGATAATCATGTGCTCTACCTTAAACGTTGGGGCGTGAAACAGGCGGTTTCACGCGCTAATGCCTCACATCATAACATTACATCACGGAGCAGGCAGCCAGATGACTCCGACACGATGGCGGTGCCTCGCTCCCTGACGTGAACTATGCTGCAAAATTAACATTCTCCTGGTGGATTTATCGTTAGCGCACTTCTTCTTCAGTAAGATGTGCCGAATTTATGCCATCTGAGGAGAACAATGATGACAGCGCAATTTTATCAGCAGATCCGCCAGCAGCTCGATACGGCGCACCGGGAGGGGTTGTTCAAGCAGGAGCGCATCATTACGTCCGCGCAGCAGACCGATATCGACGTTGGCCAGCAGCAGGTGATTAACTTTTGCGCCAACAACTACTTAGGCCTGGCAAACCATCCCGCGCTGATTCAGGCGGCAAAAGAGGGCATGGACACGCATGGTTTCGGCATGGCCTCGGTGCGCTTTATCTGTGGCACGCAGGATACGCATAAGCAGCTGGAGAAAAAGCTGGCGGCGTTTCTCGGCATGGACGATGCCATTCTCTATTCATCCTGCTTCGACGCCAACGGCGGGCTGTTTGAAACCCTGCTCGACGCGGAAGACGCGATTATTTCCGACGCGCTAAATCATGCCTCGATTATTGACGGCGTGCGGCTCTGCAAGGCGCAGCGCTATCGCTACGCCAATAACGATATGCAGGCGCTGCGTGCCTGTCTGGTTGAGGCGCGGCAAAAAGGCGCGCGCCATCTTCTTATCGCCACCGACGGCGTCTTCTCTATGGACGGCGTTATCGCCAACCTGCGCGCCATCTGCGATCTCGCCGATGAGTTTGATGCGCTGGTGATGGTGGATGACTCGCATGCGGTGGGCTTTGTCGGCGCGGCCGGTCGCGGCACGCATGAATATTGCGACGTCATGGGGCGCGTCGACATCATTACCGGCACGCTGGGCAAAGCGCTGGGCGGCGCGTCGGGCGGTTATACCGCCGCTCGTGCCGAGGTGGTCGAGTGGCTGCGCCAGCGTTCGCGGCCCTATCTCTTCTCAAATTCGCTGGCGCCGGCGATCGTTGCCGCCTCTATCCGCGTGCTCGACCTGCTGAGCGAAGGCGACGGCCTGCGGCAGCGTCTGTGGGACAACGCCCGCTTTTTCCGCGAAAAGATGACGGCGGCCGGTTTTACCCTGGCGGGGGCCGATCACGCCATTATTCCCGTGATGCTGGGCGAAGCGAGCGTGGCGCAGGAATTTGCCCGTTTGCTGCAGCAAGAGGGCATTTACGTGACCGGCTTTTTCTATCCGGTGGTGCCGCGCGGCCAGGCGCGTATCCGCACGCAGATCTCAGCGGCGCATACCCAGCAGCAGCTGGAGCGCGCGGTTGAGGCCTTTACCCGTATTGGACAACAGCTCGGCGTGATCGCCTGAGGAGCCCTGAATGAAAGCCTTAGCCAAACTTCACGCGCAGGAAGGCATCTGGATGGTAACCGATGCGCCGATCCCGGAGCCGGGCCATAACGATTTGCTTATCAGGATCCGCAAAACGGCTATCTGCGGCACCGACATCCATATCTACAACTGGGATGACTGGTCGCGCAAAACCATTCCGGTGCCGATGATCGTCGGGCATGAGTATGTTGGCGAAGTGGTGGCGATCGGCCAGGAGGTACGCGGCTTCAGCATTGGCGATCGCGTTTCAGGCGAAGGGCATATTACCTGTGGCCACTGCCGCAACTGTCGCGCCGGGCGCACCCATCTGTGCCGCAATACCATTGGCGTCGGCGTAAACCGGCAGGGCTGCTTTGCCGAATATCTGGTGATCCCCGCCTTTAACGCCTTCCGCATTCCCGACAATATTTCCGACGAGCTGGCCGCGATTTTCGATCCCTTCGGCAATGCGGTGCATACGGCGCTGTCGTTCGATTTGGTGGGAGAAGATGTGCTCATCTCCGGCGCTGGCCCTATCGGCATTATGGCCGCGGCGGTATGTAAACATGTCGGCGCGCGCAACGTGGTGATCACCGATATCAACGACTATCGCCTTGACCTGGCGCGCACCATGGGGGTAACGCGCGCGGTTAACGTGGCGCGGGAAGATCTGCGCGGGGTGATGCGCGAGCTGGGCATGACGGAGGGGTTCGACGTCGGGCTGGAAATGTCCGGCGCGCCCCCGGCGTTTCGCACCCTGCTGGAGGTGATGAACCACGGCGGGCGTATTGCGCTGCTGGGCATCCCGCCGGGCGAGATGGCGATCGACTGGAATCAGGTGATTTTCAAAGGACTGTTTATTAAGGGCATCTATGGCCGCGAGATGTTTGAAACCTGGTACAAGATGGCGGCGCTGATACAGTCAGGGCTCGATCTGACGCCCGTGATCACGCACCGCTACGCGATTGACGACTTCCAGCAAGGCTTCGATGAGATGCGCTCCGGGCGCTCCGGGAAAGTGGTGCTGAGCTGGGATTAAAAAAAGCCGCGCAGGCGGCTTTCGTTTATTGCTGCTGCTTCTCTGCATCCGTCAGGTAGCGCACCTTACGGGTGTAGTCCTGACCTTTAAAGGTCAGCGGCTGACGAGGATCGGCCAGATATTTTTGCCATTCTGACAGCGGGAAGCCGCCGTGTGCGCCCACCACCTCCGGCGGGATCACGCCCGGTTTGCCGCCGATACGTTTAGAGACCGGCCAGTTCGCCCATTCGCCCAGGTTAACGGTGCGCAGGTCGAGCAGATCCAGCAGGCACGCCAGCGGTAGCTGATCGGTCGGTGGCTGGCTGTCGTTCATTAATTTCCAGGTGTCGTCGAACAGCGTCAGCCAGAGCGGACAGACGCGCTGCCAGGTCTGGCGCGTAGCCGCCAGATAGGCGCCGTTAACGTGGTCTTCAAGGTAAGGGCGCACGCTGAGTTGATAGTAGGCGGGGATCGTCTCCTGCGCCGCGCCGGCCAGTTTGGCGATCATCTTGCCCTGGCGAAAGCTGGAGTAAAAATGCCCGTTTTTCATCTGAATTTCAGGCATTTTAAGCAGATTGAGATCGGAATCGATCATCAAAATCCCTTCTCCTTGCGCATGCAGCGGCGCCTGCATTTTAATCAGCCGGCTGCGATAAATTTGCTTATAGGGATAGGCCTCTTCGCGATGCGGCACCTCAAGCGTCACAATGCGGGTTTTAGGCGGGAGTTCGCCAAATGCGGCGGCGGGCTGATCGCTGACGATAACAATCTCCTGCGCCGCGGTGGCAAAGCGCTCGGCAAACAGCGCGCTGAGCTTCGCCTCCTCAATGTAATCTTCCCCGGTGCAGGGAATAACAACAGAGGTCACGGGGATGGCGCCCTGCACGTCGGGCTGCGCGTACGGCAGATTATGGCGTGCGCGCACGCGGCGAAAACGTGGGTTAAGAAAGTTAAGCATGCTTCTTCCTTGTGACGCTTTTTAAGATGGTTTCCACGCCGTTCACGTAGGTTTCGATGGCGTATTGCGATCGAACGCGCGCCGACGCGGCATGGGTTAATCGTTGACGCAAGGCGTCATCCTGCCAGAGTGTGACGAGGTGCTGAGTTAGTTGCGCCACATCGCCATATTCGAACAGCAGGCCGGTGTCGTTATGGCTGATTAACTCCTCCGTGCCGACCACGCGGGAGCCCGTCACGGCGGTATTCACCAGCATCGCTTCCAGCACGACGCGCGGCAAACCTTCGCTGCGGGAAGCCAGGATAAAGACGTCGAACGCGGCGAGGTAATCCAGCGCGTTATTCTGAAAACCGGTAAAGATAACCCGATCGAGAATCGCTTCCCTGGCGGCCAGCTGGCGCAGCGCAGCCGCTTCAGGCCCATCGCCAACCACAATCATTTTCCAGTTTGCCTCGGGGCAGGCCTGGTTAAACTGGCTCAGCGCCTGCAGAACATGGTGGTTTGACTTTCGCAGGATCAGGGAGCCGATAGTGCCGAAAATAAACGCCTCTGCCGGCAGGTTTAGGCGCTGGCGCACCGTCGCCCGGTCGGGTAACGGCTGATGGATATCAATGGCGTTAGATACGGTAAAGCAGCGCGACGCCTCAACGCCGCTGGCGCGCAGGGTCTGATTGACGCCGTGCGAAACGGCAATAACGGCGTCGCACTCATCGTTCACCATTTTTGCCAGGCGGGCATTCATCAGCGGCTCAATGCGGCAGTGCTGTACCACGGCAATATCAAGATCGCGTGCGGCGAGATAGCCCTCGACATTGGTGCTGGGCTGATTATTCATATAGAGCGTATCGTAGCGGCCTTGCTGCAGCAGCGCGCGCAGCCTGCGGGCATTTGGCCAGACGCGCCAGCGCGCGTCGATAGCGTCGACCGCCTCTTTTTTCAGACGACGGTTGAAGAAAAGCAGGGCGCGCGCCGCTTCCTTGGCGATCTTCGCCCAGCCGGGCTGCTTTCTCTGCGGAATAAAGACGACCGGAATAGCGATGGCGTTCAGAACTGATTCGATGGTTTCGCCGTTGCCGCGCGCGTAGTTGTGATAAAAGCAGCAGGTAATATCGAAAGCGCTGCGGTCGATGCGCTTAAGCAGCTCCAGCATGCTGTTGGTGCCGCCGCCCCACTCTCTGCCGTTATCCAGCAGCATAATTTTTTGTTTTGCCGTCCTCATCCTGACAGAAATCCTTATAACCGGTCAGCGTCGCTCGCACCGGATTATAGTGATTTCTGGTCAGAAAAGAATGTTAAGGCTGATCCACAGCGTGAAATAGCGGCTTAAAAAAGCTGTTTCAGCTCCCTTACAACAACGCTCTGGCTCGCGCTCTCCAACACCGCTTCAAACACCTTCGTTGCCGGAACCGGCTGCGGCTGCACTTTACACACCCCTGGCGGCTGGAAAGTCGGTTTTGAGGGTCGTGAAGGTGGCTTCGCGGGTGACGTCCCGCTGCGCAGCGGTTCGTTCAGCAGCTGGCTCGGACGCACCAGCGTAATATCGGCGGGCAGGGTCGGCAGCATCTGCTGCAGCACGCGCACCGTATTGGGATGTGGATGACCAATAGCGATGGCGTAGCCGTCCCGCTGCGCCAGCTTCACGGCGCGCGTAAACTGCTGGCGAATCGCGTTGATATCCTGACTATCGTCCAGAAAAACGCGGCGCTTCAGCACCTTCACATGCGTGCCCTGCGCGGCGGGGATCGACTGGCTGTTGCCGATGGTCATGCTGTCGAGAAAATAAAAATTGTACTGATTAAGCGTCTGCATCACCTTGACCATGCCGGGCAGGCTGGAGGTCATTTTGCTGCCCATATGGTTATTCAGACCGACGGCGTAGGGCACGCTGTTGACCGCGCTGCGCAGGATGCGCGCGATCTCTTCGCTGCTCATCTCCGGCGTCAGGGTATCTTTCTCCAGCGGCTGCTTGCTGAGCGGCGCCATCGGCAGATGGATCAGGACTTCATGGCCACCCTGATGCGCTTTGATGGCCATTTGACGTGCCGCGGGCGCATTGGGCAACACCGCAACAGAGATCGCGGCCGGCATCTGCAGCACTTTGTTCTCTTCAGAGGGGCAATAGCCGAAATCGTCGATAACGATGGCGAGTTTGCCCGCATGGGCGGCGCAGCTTAACAGCAGTCCGCCGATAGCGGCGGCGAGATGGCGACGTTGAAAAAACACTTACCTTCCTAACCACGGGAGTGGATTGACTGCCTGTCCCTGACGTCGGATTTCAAAATAGAGCGACGGCGTACCGCGTCCGCCGCTGGTGCCCACCAGGGCGATAGGCTGTCCTGCCTTCACCTGGGCGCCAACGCTGACCAGCGCGCTCTGGTTATAGCCGTAGAGACTCATATCCCCTTTGCCGTGCTCCAGCACCACCACCAGCCCGTAACCCTGCAGCCAGTCGGCCATTAGTACGCGGCCGTCGGCGATCGCTTTGACTTCGGCACCTTCCGGCGCATCGATCACCAGCCCTTTCCAGCGCAGTTCGCCCTGAAGCTGTTCGCCGAAGCGATGTTCGATACGGCCACGCACCGGCCACAGCGCCTGGCCGCCTGCGCGGCCGAGGCCGCCGGTGCGCGCCACCAGTTCGCGCTCGCTCTGCGTCGGCTGGTAGGTCGAGCCTTTGGCTTTCGCCTGCGCCTGACGCTGGCGCACTTTTTCCGCTTCCCGCGCCTCGCGCGCCGCGCGCTCTCGCGCCTCGCGTTCGGCCCGGGCGATTTTATCCTGCAGACGGCTCTCGTTCTGCCGCATCTCCACCAGATCGGCCTGGTCTTTTTCCAGCGCGTTTTCCAGTTCGTTCAGGGTTTTCTTGCGCGCCGCGCTCGCCTGCTGCAGCTTTTCCTGCTGGCCTTGCTGCTGGGCCAGCAGCGTTTTTTGCTGCTGCTGTTTCTGCTCCAGCGACGCTTTTTGCTCGCCCAGCGTCTGGCGGGTTTTTTGCAGCGCGTCGATGCTCTGCTGGCGCGCGTCGTTGAGGTAGCCGAAGTAGGCGAGAATGCGTTCGCTGCGCTGGCTCTCCTCGCCGCCGAGCAAGAGCTGCACGCCGTTATGTTTGCCCTGACGGAAAGCCGCATCCAGCTGCTGAGCCAGCAGGGTTTCCTGCTGCGACTGCTGCTTTTCCAGCCGCGCGATCGAGGCGGTAAGCTGGCTGACTTCGCGATTAAGCGCATTCAGGCTGTTGCGGGTTTCGCGCAGCTGACGGCTGGCCTGCGCAATGACCTTTTCCTGGCTCTGCAGCTGATCGAGCAGCTTGCTGCGCGCAACTTTTTGCGCCTTAACGCTTTTCTCTTTTTCGGCGATATCTTGCTGGATCGATTTCAGCTGCGATTTGCTGTCGTCGGCGCTGTGCGCGGCCGCAGGCAATAACAGAACGCCCGCGCAGAGCAGGCTGAAGGAGAGAGTGGACAGGTGTGCAGGCAACGGGCGTTTCTTTCCGCTGTGACGAGTCCTTGTGGCTAAAACAGTCGCTTTTCCCTTCATAGGCCAGTGATTATTCCACGATGAACAGCCGCTTACCAGCGCAACGCCGCGGGATTTCCTTTACCAAAGATGTCGGTGTTTACCCTGACGCTGAATAAGCGTTACGCCATTTTTGCGATACGGCAATTTTTTTTAGAAAATGACGCACAAATCGTAACTCTGGCCGCTTAGCGTCTGTACATGAGAAGTGGCGCAGGTATACTCAGAACCCTTGTTTTAGCTTAATTAGCCCGGTCTGGAGTCTTTACCCCTCATGCAAGAAATTATGCAGTTTGCAAGCAATCACACCATCCTCAGTCTGGCATGGGTCGTTTTACTGGTTCTGGTGATTGTGACCACCTTTAAAGGAATGTTTTCTAAGGTGAAAGTTATCAGCCGCGGCGAAGCGACCCGCCTGATTAACAAAGAAGAGGCGGTAGTAGTGGACGTGCGGTCGCGTGACGATTACCGCAGAGGACATATTTCGGGCGCCATGAACGTCGCGGCGGCGGATATTAAAAAAGGCAGCTTCGGCGAGCTGGAAAAGCATAAGGCTCAGCCCATAATTGTGGTGTGTGCCACCGGCCAGAGCGCGAGCGAGCCGGCTGAAAAACTGAGCGCCGCCGGCTTTAACCAGGTGACCGTTCTGAAAGACGGCATCAGCGGCTGGAGCGGAGACAACCTTCCGCTGGTGCGCGGAAAATAACATCTATCGAGGTACGCAACATGGCTAATGTCGAGATTTACACCAAGGCGACCTGTCCTTTCTGCCACCGGGCGAAGGCGCTGTTGAGTCAAAAAGGTGTGTCGTTTCAGGAGATCCCCATCGACGGGGACGCCGCGAAACGCGAAGAGATGATCAAACGCAGCGGCCGCACCACCGTGCCTCAGATTTTTATTGATGCGCAGCACATTGGCGGCTGCGACGACCTTTACGCGCTGGACAGTCGTGAAGGATTAGATCCGCTACTGCAGGCGTAAGAGCGGCGCAGGATTTTTCAACTTACAGGACTTAGTCAGATGTCAGAACAAAACACCAACGAAATGCAATTCCAGATTCAACGCGTTTACACCAAAGACGTCTCTTTTGAAGCGCCGAACGCGCCGCAGGTTTTCCAGAAAGAGTGGGAACCGGAAGTGAAGCTGGATCTGGATACTGCGTCATCACAGCTGGCTGACGAGGTTTATGAAGTAGTGCTGCGCGTGACCGTAACCGCCACCGTTGGCGAAGAAACCGCATTCCTGTGTGAAGTACAGCAGGCGGGCATCTTCACCATCAGCGGTATTGAAGGCACGCAGATGGCGCACTGCCTGGGCGCCTATTGCCCGAACATCCTGTTCCCGTACGCACGCGAATGCATCACCAGCCTGGTCTCTCGCGGCACCTTCCCGCAGCTTAACCTGGCGCCGGTAAACTTTGACGCGCTGTTTATGAACTACCTGCAGCAGCAAGGCGAAGGTGCCGAACCACATCAGGATGCCTGATGACTACACACGCTTCGATTAGCGTCATCGGTGCCGGCTCGTACGGCACCGCTCTGGCCATCACCTTAGCCCGCAACGGCAATCCCGTGCTGCTGTGGGGACACAATCCCGCGCATCTGGCGCAGCTGCAGGCCGAACGCTGCAACAGCGCTTTTCTCCCCGACGTGCCTTTTCCCGATAACCTTGAGCTTGAGCCCGACTTAGCCCACGCTATTGCGGCCAGCCGCGATCTGCTGGTAGTGGTGCCGAGCCATGTGTTTGGCGAGGTGCTGCAGCAGATTAAACCGCATCTGCGTCCTGAGTCGCGCATCGTCTGGGCGACCAAAGGGCTGGAGCGCGAAACCGGAAGACTGCTGCAGGATGTGGCGCGCGATATTCTCGGTGACGCGACGCCGCTGGCGGTGATCTCCGGGCCGACCTTCGCCAAAGAGCTGGCGGCGGGCCTGCCGACCGCGATTGCCCTGGCGGCGACCGATGCCTCTTTCGCCGAAGACTTGCAGCAAAAGCTGCACTGCGGCAAAAGCTTCCGCGTTTACAACAATCCTGACTTTATCGGCGTGCAGCTTGGCGGCGCGGTGAAAAACGTTATCGCCATCGGCGCGGGCATTTCCGACGGCATCGGCTTCGGCGCCAATGCGCGCACCGCGCTGATTACGCGCGGGCTGGCGGAAATGAGCCGTCTTGGCGCTGCGCTGGGTGCCGATCCCACGACCTTTATGGGCATGGCTGGCTTAGGCGATCTGGTGCTGACCTGTACCGACAATCAGTCGCGCAACCGCCGTTTCGGCCTGATGCTGGGCCAGGGTGAAGAGGTAGATAACGCGCAACGCATTATCGGACAAGTTGTAGAAGGCTATAAAAACACCAAAGAAGTCAAGGCGTTGGCAGAGCGCGTCGGCGTTGAAATGCCGATTACTGAACAAATCTATCAGGTGCTCTATTGCGGAAAGTCGGCGCGAGAGGCAGCATTGAGCCTGTTAGGCCGTACAAGGAAGGACGAAAACGGCTCAGGCTGATGCGGGATGCGCAGCATGATCACCTGTAGCGCCATTCAGGCGCTTTTTTTTTCGGGAGAAAACTGCAATGTCGTCTGATGAGTTAGAACTGGTCTGGAACAACATCAAAGCGGAAGCGCGCGCGCTGGCCGATTGTGAGCCGATGCTGGCCAGCTTTTATCATGCGACTTTGTTGAAACACGAAAATCTCGGCAGCGCCCTGAGCTATATGCTGGCCAACAAGCTCGCCAATCCTATTATGCCCGCTATCGCCATTCGCGAAATCGTCGAAGAGGCCTATCGTGAAGATCCGTCGATGATCGCCTCGGCCGCGCTCGATATCCAGGCGGTGCGCCAGCGCGACCCGGCGGTGGATAAATACTCCACGCCGCTGCTCTACCTGAAAGGCTTTCACGCGCTGCAGGCCTATCGCATCGGCCACTGGCTGTGGAACGAAGGGCGCCGCGCATTAGCGGTCTACCTGCAAAATGAAATCTCCGTCTCATTCGCCGTGGATATCCATCCGGCGGCGAACATCGGCCACGGCATCATGCTTGACCACGCCACCGGCATCGTTATCGGCGAAACGGCGGTGGTGGAGAATGACGTCTCAATCCTGCAGTCGGTGACGCTCGGCGGTACCGGCAAGACCAGCGGCGATCGCCATCCGAAAATCCGCGAGGGAGTGATGATTGGCGCAGGCGCGAAGATCCTCGGCAATATTGAGGTCGGGCGCGGCGCGAAAATCGGC
Source organism: Pantoea agglomerans (assembly GCF_020149765.1). Lineage (NCBI taxonomy): Bacteria > Pseudomonadati > Pseudomonadota > Gammaproteobacteria > Enterobacterales > Erwiniaceae > Pantoea > Pantoea agglomerans. The sequence continues at coordinate 3,962,704 of NZ_CP083809.1, read as the reverse complement.
GCAGGCTCGGTGGTGTTGCAGCCCGTGCCGCCGCATACCACCGCCGCAGGCGTACCGGCGCGCATCGTCGGCAAGCCGGCGAGTGAAAAACCCTCAATGGATATGGATCAACACTTCAACGGCACCGTACCGGGCTTTGAGTTCGGCGACGGGATCTAACTGAGCCGCGCGCCGGCGTAATCAAGCTGGCGCCAGGCTTCATAGACCACCACCGACACCGCATTTGACAGATTCATGCTGCGGCTCTCTGCGCGCATCGGAATGCGGATCTTATGCTCTGGCGGCAGCGCGTCGAGAATGTCGGCGGGCAGCCCGCGGCTCTCCGGGCCAAACAGCAGATAGTCGCCCGCCTGATAGCTCACCGCGCTGTGCGCTGGCGTTCCCTTCGTGGTCAGCGCAAACAGCCGCTGCGGTTGCTCAACGCGCAGAAACGCCTCATAGCCTTCATGCTTCTGAATGGCGGTAAATTCGTGATAGTCGAGACCGGCGCGGCGCAGCCGCTTGTCGTCCCATGCGAAACCAAGCGGTTCAATCAGATGCAGCTGAAAGCCGGTGTTGGCGCAGAGGCGAATAATATTGCCGGTATTCGGCGGAATTTCTGGTTCAAATAAGACGATGTTAAGCATAAGGCCCCCGATAACAGGGGCCGAAGCATAGCAAATTATTGACGGCTGGAGGAGTAGAGCGGCAGCCAGAGCGTCAGGCGCAGGCCACCAAGCGGGCTGTCGTCCGCCTTGACCCAGCCACGGTGCTGCTGGATGGCGGTTTCAACAATCGCCAGGCCGAGCCCGGTACCGCCGGATTCGCGGTCGCGCGCCTCATCGGTGCGGTAGAACGGACGGAATATCTGCTCGCGATCTTCCGGGCTGACCCCCGGGCCGTCATCGTCGACGTGCACCGTCAGGCCGCTGATATCCACCGAAAAGCTGACGCTGATATGCGAGTGCGAGTAGCGCAGCGCATTGCGCACGATGTTTTCCAGCGCGCTCTCCAGCGCATGCGGGTTGCCGTAGAGCGGCCAGGGGCCGGGCGGATAGGGGACGTCGAGCTGCTTGCCCATCTGCTCGGCTTCAAATTTCGCATCTTCCAGCACGTCGTTCCAGAGCTGATTAGCTTTCATCGCCTCGCTGACCAGCGCGTTCTTGTGCTGGGTGCGCGACAGCACCAGCAAATCGTTGATCATGCCGTCCAGACGCTGCGCCTCGGTTTCGATGCGCTCCAGCTCTTTGCCTTCGCCGTGTCGGCGGCGCAGCAGCGCCGTGGCCAGCTGCAGACGCGTCAGCGGTGTGCGCAGCTCATGGCTGATATCCGACAGCAGACGCTGCTGCGACGTCATCATGCGCTCGAGCGCGCTAACCATCTGGTTAAAGCTGGAGCCAGCGGCGAGAAACTCCTGCGGGCCCGATTCCAGTTCTGGATGCTGGCGCAAATTACCGCTGGCGACTTCATCCGCCGCATATTTAAGCTTGCGTGCCGGTCGCGCCAGGCTCCACGCCAGCCACAGCAGCAGCGGCGAGCTGATCAGCATGGTGACAATCAGCAGCAGCAGCGGCCGGTCGAACAGCAAGTTAATAAAATCGAGCTGCGAACTGGTCGCCGGACGAATCAGGTAGAGCTGATAGTTATCTTCGCCGTCGCGCACTGCGAAGGGGCCGACCATTTCGATACGGCCATACTTCTTTTTCTGCGGGTGATCGGCGTTGTCGGACTGCCCGATAAAGTTGCGAATCACCTGCATTTCATTATGCTGCGCGCCTATCACGCGGCCTTCGCTGGTGACCAGCAGCAGACGCTGGCCAGGGGGCGCCCACTTGTCGATGGCGCGGGAGAGTCGGCGCCACCACATTAAATCGTTGGGCGGATCCTGCGCCAGCTCCACTTCAACATGTTGCTCAATCATCGTGCCCTGGCGCTGCTCGCTATCGAGCAGCGAGACCCTCTGACGCGAATCCAGCTTGGGCACCATCAATACCAGCATCAACACCAGCGCCAGGGTTAACCAGAAAATAGCGAAGATGCGGGTGGTGAGGCTGCCAATCATGAAGCTGAAACCATCAGATAGCCGCGGCCGCGCAGGGTTTTAAACCACGGATGGCCGTCGCGGCGTTCAGGCAGTTTGCGGCGCAGGTTGGAGATATGCATATCGATGGCGCGGTCAAACGGCGTCAGACGCTTGCCAAGCACTTCCTGGCTCAGATGCTCGCGCGACACGACCTGACCCAGATGCTGCGCCAGCAGGTAGAGCAGGGTGAACTCTGTGCCGGTGAGATCCAGCGTCTGATTGTCGAAACTCGCCTCCTGACGGCCGGGGTTCAGGCGCAGGCAGTCGACTTCCAGCGTCGGCGAGCTGCTGTCGTGCTGCTGTTGCTGTTCGCTCCAGTTGGAACGGCGCAGAATCGCGCGTATACGCGCCACCAGCTCGCGATCGTTAAACGGCTTAGGCAGATAGTCATCTGCGCCCAGTTCGAGCCCCAGCACGCGATCCAGCTCGCTTCCGCGCGCGGTTAACATAATGACGGGCGTCTGATGTTGCTGGCGTAGTTCTTTCAGCGTGTCGATACCGTTCTTTTTCGGCATCATCACGTCGAGCAAAAGTAGATCAATGGAGTTATCCAGCAGGCTTAACGCCTGTTCGCCGTCGCTGGCTACCACCACTTCAAACCCTTCCATTTCTAACAGTTCTTTTAGCAGCGAAGTTAATTCGCGGTCATCGTCAACCAACAGGATTTTATTCATTTTTTATTGCCCTCCGCAGGCAAAATACCGTGTTCCTGACTTGTCAATCCAACGCTTTACGTAGTTTTACACCCCCTGACGGATGTTTGCAGCTGTCGCCGTACACTGGCTCTCGTTGAATCGCAAAACGGAACGAACTGGAGTAAACGATGCGCACAGTAACCGCCGTCGTCATTGCCTCAGCGATGGTTCTCAATTACGCCAGCGCAGGAGTAGCAGACACGACGACGATTGACCAAATGCATCAAGGCGGATTGACGACAGGCAGTATGACGCAAAATCCGCAAAGCCACATGTTCGACGGCATCGAGTTGACGGAAGAGCAGCGTCAACAGATGCGAGACCTGATGCAGCAGGCGCGATATGAACGTTCCCCTGTCAGCATCAGCGATATCGAAAACATGCATGGTCTGATTACGGCGGACACGTTTAACGAAGCGGCTATCCGCGCCCAGGCTGAGAAAATCGCGCAGGCGCAAATCGAACAGCATGTCGAGATGGCGCGCATTCGCAACCAGATGTATCACTTGCTAACACCGGCCCAGCAGGCCGCGTTGCAGAAGAATTACGAGCGGCGGCTTGCCGAGCTGCGCAAGCTCTCGAATTTGCAGTCAGCATCATCACTGCAAGCAGTGAGTAGTACCAGCAGTAACCAGTAACATAGTATCCCTGTTTTCCTTGCCATAGACACCATCCCTGTCTTCCCCGCCATGATGGCGGGGTTTTTTTTGCCTTTTTTGCGCGTTCCCAGCTGCAGGGTCAATCCTGGTGGGCTGGCACCCGCCCGGCATCAACGCTTTATTTAACAAAGTCATTAACCGCATAGATCTTCTGGTAATTAATAACCCCACTTCTTTCTCGTCTCGTTTATTTTTTTAGCGCTATAAGTTATGCCGTAAAAATATAGCGATAAGCGAAACGAAATTAAATAAATAAAGCGAAGCGATGAATTGTTTAAATATATGATAAGAAGATAATAAGTTTTTCATCATTGAGTAAAGTTGATTTAAATCAATATGTTATATAATTTATTAATTTCTTGAATTCTTATGGCTTACTTCTACACTTAATCCTGTCGCAGCAAGGAAGGCGGACATCCCGGGAATATAAATGGAGTGCATTAACCACATTACGTAAATCAATCTGAATATATTAACGGAGTAAGTTATGGCAGAACATCGTGGTGGTTCAGGCAATTTCGCAGACAACCCGCAGAAAGCCTCTGAAGCTGGTAAAAAAGGCGGACAAAACAGCGGCGGTAACTTCAAAAATGACCGTGAGAAAGCCTCTGAAGCAGGCAAAAAAGGCGGTCAGAACAGCCACGGCGGCGGCCGCAGCTCTTCCTGATATTTAACGAGCTCAGCTGTACTCGTGCGTTTCCCCAGGTGGGAAACGGTACCCCGTCCTCTTTGAGGGCGGGGTTTGTTTTTTCTGGCATTCTGCCAGCCTTTCTTTCCTGAGTACGCAGGGTTTATGCGCAGCGACAATCTGGATGTTAAACTTTAGCCATTCCTTTATTTCGGGTGCATGCCTGTAATGGCTGAGGGAGCACACTATGCAACCCACCTACGCTCGTCTGGTAAAGCGCGCGGCGCTTGCGGCGACCATCCTGGCGACCTGTCTACTGTTCGTGAAAATTTTCGCCTGGTGGTATACCGGCTCCGTCAGCCTGCTGGCCGGCCTGGTCGACTCGCTGGTAGACATCGCCGCCTCGCTGACCAATCTTTTGGTGGTGCGCTATGCGCTACAGCCCGCTGACGCCAACCATACTTTTGGTCACGGCAAAGCGGAGTCGCTGGCGGCGCTGGCGCAAAGCATGTTTATCTCCGGTTCGGCGCTGTTCTTGTTTCTGACCGGGATTCAGCATCTGGCTTCGCCGAATGCGCTACGCGCGCCGCTGGTCGGGGTGGTGGTTACCGTGGTAGCGCTCTGTTCCACTCTGCTGCTGGTGGCGTTTCAGCGCTGGGTGGTGCGCCACACCCACAGCCAGGCGATTCGCGCCGATATGCTGCACTACCAGTCCGATGTGGTGATGAACGGCGCTATTCTGATTGCGCTGGCCTTAAGCAGCTACGGCTTCGCCCGCGCAGACGCGCTGTTCGCGTTAGGCATCGGTGCCTATATTCTCTACAGCGCGCTGCGCATGGGTTACGACGCCGTGCAGTCGCTGCTGGACCGCGCGCTGCCCGAAGAGGAGCACAACATTATTCTCAATCTGGCGCTGAACTGGCCGGGCGTAGAGGGCGTGCACGACGTGCGAACGCGCCAGTCAGGGCCGACGAAATTTATACAGCTGCATCTGGAGCTGGACGACGATTTACCGCTGGTGCAGGCGCATCGCGTAGCGGATCAGGTAGAGAAAGCGCTGCGTCAGCGTTTCCCTGGTTCGGACGTCATTATTCACCAGGATCCCTGTTCGGTCGTACCGATTGAACAGCAGAACTCACCCGGCTTTTAACCTGATTGAATCAGTTCCATCTATTTAAAATGACGAAGCGCTAACATTACTGCAAAAAATTTAGTGAAAACTTGTCTGACCTGAATCAATTCAGCTGCAAGCCTTTGATATACTATCTGCCATCACGGGTCGCGCATAGGGTAAGCCGTTTGACGGCGCACGACAGGCAGGATTAACTTTTCGTTTTAACAATCCAGAGGTTGTCATGATCAAAAAAATTGGTGTATTGACCAGCGGCGGCGACGCCCCCGGCATGAACGCAGCCATTCGCGGCGTTGTGCGCTCAGCGCTGAGCGAAGGACTGGAAGTTTTTGGTATCTATGACGGCTATCTGGGATTGTACGAAGACCGGATGATCAACCTCGACCGCTACAGCGTGTCGGATATGATTAACCGCGGCGGTACCTTCCTGGGCTCGGCGCGTTTTCCCGAGTTCCGCAATGACGAAGTACGTCAGGTCGCCATTGAGAATATGAAAAAGCGCGGCATCGACGCGCTGGTGGTTATCGGCGGCGACGGCTCCTATATGGGCGCAAAGCGTCTGACCGAAATGGGCTTCCCCTGCATTGGTCTGCCGGGCACCATCGATAACGACGTAGCGGGCACTGACTACACCATCGGCTACTTCACCGCGCTGGAAACCGTGGTGGAGGCGATCGACCGCCTGCGCGACACCTCTTCTTCGCACCAGCGCATCTCTATTGTCGAGGTGATGGGCCGCTACTGTGGTGACCTGACCCTGGCGGCGGCGATTGCCGGCGGCTGCGAATTTATCGTGCTGCCGGAAATCCCCTATACCCGCGAAGAGCTGGTGATGGAGATTAAAGCGGGCATCGCGAAAGGCAAAAAGCACGCGATCGTGGCGATCACCGAGCATATCTGTGATATCGACGATCTGGCGAAGTACATCGAAGCGGAAACCAAACGCGAAACGCGCGCGACCGTTCTTGGTCATATTCAGCGCGGCGGTGCGCCTTGCGCTTACGACCGTATCCTCGCTTCACGCATGGGTGCCTATGCGATTGAGCTGCTGCTGCAGGGCTACGGCGGCCGCTGCGTCGGCATCCAGAACGAGAAGATGGTGCATCACGACATCATCGACGCTATCGAAAACATGAAGCGTCCGTTTAAGCGCGACTGGCTGGAAACCGCGAAAAAACTCTACTGATCCGCTTCGGTAATCAGGCGCGTCCGTCGGGCGCGCCTTTGTTATAACCATCTATATTCCTGCCAGTTATAAATGCTTATTTTTAATTCTTTTAGCTCTAAAATGGTTTATGTCACGCTACCGGCCTGATGACATCGGGAGCGTGCATAATGAACAAGTGGAGTATCGGTATTACCCTTCTGCTGGCCTCTGCCAGCGTTCTGGCAAAGGATTACCAGCTGTTAAACGTCTCTTACGATCCGACGCGCGAGCTGTACGAGCAGTACAATAAAGCCTTTGCAGCCCACTATAAGCAGGAAACCGGCGATAACGTGGTGATCCGCCAGTCGCACGGCGGCTCAGGCAAACAGGCTACCTCCGTGATCAACGGCATTCGCGCCGATGTCGTGACCCTGGCGCTGCAATCCGATGTCGATGCCATTGCCGAACGCGGCCGCATTGACAAGAACTGGCTCAAGCGTCTGCCCGACAACTCCGCGCCTTATACCTCCACCATTGTTTTCCTGGTGCGAAAAGGCAACCCGAAAGGCATTCACGACTGGCCAGATTTAGTTAAGCCAGGGGTTTCCGTTATCACCCCGAATCCAAAGACCTCAGGCGGCGCGCGCTGGAACTATCTGGCGGCATGGGGCTGGGCGCTGGATCAGAACAACGGCGACCAGGCGAAGGCGCTGGCCTACGTAAAAGCGCTGTTTAAAAACGTCGAAGTTCAGGACTCCGGCGCACGCGGTGCAACCAATACCTTTGTTGAACGCGGTATCGGCGACGTGCTGATCGCCTGGGAAAATGAAGCCTACCTGGCGGTCGATAAGCTGGGTAAAGACAAGTTTGAAATCGTAACGCCGAGCGAATCCATTCTGGCGGAGCCGACCGTTTCCGTCGTGGATAAAGTGGTGGACGGCCAGGGCACGCGTAAAGTTGCGGACGCCTATCTGAAATATCTCTACTCGCCGGAAGGCCAGACTATCGCCGCGCAAAACTACTACCGCCCACGCGATGCGGAAGTGGCGAAGAAATTCGCCAGTACCTTCGCGCCGGTGAAGCTGTTTACCGTCGATAATAAGTTTGGTGGCTGGACACAGGCGCAGAAGACGCACTTTGCCGACGGCGGCACCTACGATCAGGTGATGAAGCCTTAATCGCGCAAGCGCAGTGAAGACGGTCAGCTACCATGCTGGCCGTTTTTATTTGTGCGTGACATTGCGTGGTCGCCAGGCGAGGATGCAAAAAAAAAATCGGAAAGAGGGGCTTTGCTATGCAGGAACGTCGCCGTGCGCTGGGCCTGATTGCGCTGCTGCTGTTGATCCTGATAAGCGGTTTAGTCGTTGCCGCCCTCCACCTGCATAAAAGCAGCGATGCGCTGTGGCACATCGTCAGCGAAAAGTGCGAGCCGAATCAGCGCGCAACGGGCGCGCCCGCCCCCTGTCAGCGCGTCGAGCTTGAGCAGGGCTATGCGCTGCTCAAAGATCTCAACGGGCCGCTGCAGTATCTGCTGATCCCGCTGGCGAAAATCAGCGGGATGGAAAGCCCGGCGCTGCTCGACCCCGCGACGCCCAATTTCTTTGCCTTCGCCTGGCAGGCGCGTGCGCAGCTGGCGGCAAAGCGCGGCGCGCCCATTCCCGACAGCGCGCTGTCGCTGGCGATCAACGCCGAGTATGGCCGCACCCAGAATCAGCTGCATATCCATATCTCCTGCCTGCGTCCCGACGTACGCCGCTCGCTGGACCGTCTCGCGCCCGCGCTTTCAGACCGCTGGCAGGAGGAGAAGCTGCTTCAGCACCCTTACCAGATACGCGCGCTCACGCTGCCCGAGCTGACGCAGCAGAGCCTGTTTATCCGCGTGGCGAACGAGATCCCCAACGCGGGCAGCGAAATGGGCAAATATGGCCTGGCGCTGGCGGCGCTGCCGGATGGACGCCTGGCAATAATGGCGCTGGCGCGCAACTGGCTGTTGCTAAACCGGGGATCGGCAGAGGAGCTGCAGGACCACAGCTGCGGGATATTGCGGCAATAAAAAAGGCGGCCTGAAGGCCGCCTTTTCTGCGTATCGAAGGTTACGCTTTTTTCGCTTCTGCCGCTGCCTTAACGATAACGGCGAAGGCGTCAGCCTTCAGTGAGGCACCGCCAACCAGCGCGCCGTCGATGTCCGGCTGGGTGAAGAGTTCAGCCGCGTTCTTGTCGTTAACGGAGCCGCCGTACTGAATGATCACCTGCTCGGCGACCGCAGCGTCTTTTTTCGCGATGTGCTGGCGAATAAATTTGTGCACCGCCTGCGCCTGCGCCGGGGTCGCTGATTTGCCGGTGCCGATAGCCCAGACCGGCTCATAGGCGATAACCGCGCCGTTAAAGGCTTCCGCGCCCTGAGTTTCCAGCACCGCGTCGATCTGGCGCGCGCAGACTTCTTCCGTCTGGCCCGCTTCGTTTTCCGCTTCGGTTTCACCAATGCACAGCACCGGCACCAGGCCTGCCGCTTTCAGCACGGCGAATTTCTTCGCGATGAACTCGTCGCTCTCTTTGTGGTAGGTACGACGTTCAGAGTGACCGATAATGATATATTTCGCGCCGATATCTTTCAGCATGTCCGCGGAGGTTTCGCCGGTAAAAGCGCCGGAGAGGTTGACGTCGACGTTCTGCGCGCCCAGGGCGATATGGCTGCCGGAGATGGCGTGTTTCGCCTGGTCGAGGTAGATAGCCGGCGGGGCGATCGCCACGCCGCAGCCGTCAACGCCGGAGAGCGCTTTGCGCAGGCCTTCGATCAGCTCGCCTGTCATCTGCTTGCTGCCATTCAGTTTCCAGTTACCCATAACCAATGGATGTCGCATTCTATCCTCCGCGTTACGCGATTCATTAAATTGCACTGCCAGCAGGCAGCGTAGACTGCCAGACAGTATAGAGATCTATCAGGTTAATGGCTTTGCTTTTCGTCATTTTTGCCGCCCTGATCGGCAGGCGGCAGCGCCAGTTTTATTGGCTCGATAGCGAAGGTCAGACCCTTGTCGCCGTTGTCCGCCACCACGAAGCGCAGCGCGCCTTCTGTGCGGGAAAAATAGCGCGCGCCTTTGCCTTCGCTCAGCAGCGCGTTGAGCTTTTTCCGCGCTTCGTCCGGCGTAAGGCCGGGTACGAAAAAGCGCAGCAGCGCCGTCATATAGGCCATCGCCTTCTCCTGCGACGCTTTCTGATCCGGGCCCGGCACCGGCAGCCAGGTAAGCTGCAGCGTTTTCACTTTTCCGGTTCCCTGCTCCAGCGCGGTAGAGGCGTAGAGGGTTTCGCTGATTTTGCTCGCCGCGCGCGTCAGGCGACTGCTGTCGTTCCTGTTATCGATGGCACGATACTCCATCAGCGGCAGGTCGGCGTTGGCGGCGTTATACCGTTCGCGGAACTGGCCGATGGTCATATCAAAGGTAGGCGCGCCCGCCAGCAGGTAGGGTGCGGCAGGCACGGATTCACTGCGCTCGCGCAGCGGGGGATCGGCGGCAAATGCCGGGGCCGTTAGCGCAAGGCTCAGCAGCAGCGCGCCAGGCAAATTCTTCATTTCGTTGGCTCGACCAGTAAACTCTGCGCCAAATTAGAACGGGTTTTACCTGTGAAAGTCAAAAGCGCGACGGGCAAAATTCGTCCCCGACATAAGAATTAACGCATCGCAGCCAGCTTACCAGTAGTGCTCGCTGGTGATATGCCCCGGTTTACGCTTCAGATGCTTACGCATATCGCGCGTCTCTTTCAGCATCTGCTGGGTATCGCGCACCATCTGCGGGTTGCCGCACAGCATAATATGGCCCGACTCCGCCTCTATCGGCAGGCCGACCGCGCGCTCCAGTTCGCCGCTTTCGATCAGCGCCGGTACGCGGCCGGTGAGCGAGCCCGCTGCGTTTTCACGGCTCACCACCGTCTGAATGCGCAGCTTGCCGTTGTAGATCTGCTGCAGCGACTGCATCAGCGGCAGGTAGCTGAGATCTGCGGCGTAGCGCACCGCGTGTACCAGCACGATATGGTCGAAGCGATCCAGCCCTTCGCCCTGTTGCAGAATAGAGAGGTAAGGCCCAATCGCCGTGCCGGTCGCCAGCATCCACAGGGTTTTGCACGGCGGGATCTCATCCAGCACAAAAAAACCGGCGGCCTCTTTGGTTACCATCAGGGTGTCGCCTGGTCTGAGCGCGTGCAGACGCGGGCTCAGTTTGCCTTCTGGCACCGTGACCAGATAGAACTCCAGCAGCGGATCGCTGGGGGCGTTAACGTAAGAGTAGGCGCGCTGCACGCGTTCGCCGTCGATCTCCAGCGCCAGCTTGGCGAACTGACCGGCGGTAAACGCATCGATCGGCGCATGCACCCGCAGACTGAACAGCGCGTCCGTCCAGTTCTTCACTTCCTTTACTTGCGCATTGACCCATTCAGCCATCATTACTCTCCTGGTCGTTGATTTTTCAGGCACAGTGTTATCATCGCGGCTGCGCGGCGCTTTTTCCACCCGCGCGCCGGTTTTTTGGCTCTAATCGACAAATGCGCCGCACGTCTCAACACGCCGTTGCCCGCGGTTGACAAGGTGGTACGAAAACTTGACGCCCTTCACGTCGACCTCTTTACGTCCCTCTCTCGATTTGTCACGTAATCCTGATATTTTTCCCGCCATAAACCCGATGCAGCGCCTTTTGCTGCTGAATTCATTTTATTTCCCAGACTGAGATGTCGATGAAGAAGATAGAAAATCGGCCGCTGCTGCTGATGTTGATTTTAATGCTGGCGGTTGGACAGATGGCGCAGACGATCTATGTCCCGGCGATGGCCGAGATGGCTGACGCCCTTGGCGTGCACGACGGCACGCTGCAGCGCGTGATGGCGGCCTATCTGATGACCTATGGCGGATCGCAGTTGATCTACGGCCCGCTCTCTGACAGCATCGGTCGTCGTCCGGTGATCCTCGCCGGCATGACGATCTTTATGATCGGTGCCGTCACCGCGATGCTGGCGCCGTCGCTGAACATACTGGTGCTGGGCAGCGCCATTCAGGGGCTGGGCACCGGCGTCGCGGGCGTGATGGCGCGCACCATGCCGCGCGACCTCTATTCGGGCGTCGCGCTGCGTCAGGCCAATAGCCTGCTCAATATGGGGCTGCTGGTCAGCCCGCTGCTGGCACCGGTGATCGGCGCGCTGCTGACGAAGCTGTTTGGCTGGCACGCCTGTTTCGCCTTCCTGCTGCTGCTCTGCTTCTCAGTGACCGGCGCGATGATGCGCTGGCTGCCGGAGACGCGCCCGCAAGGCGGCGAAGTCACGCCTTTTTTCCGCCGCTATCAGCGGCTGCTGCGCGACGCCAGCTTTGTGCGCTTTATTGTGCTGCTGATCGGCGCGCTGGCGGGGATTGCGGTATTCGAGGCGAGCTGCGGCGTGCTGCTGGGCGGGGTGCTGGGACTGGATGCCGTGACCGTCAGCATTCTGTTTATTCTGCCGATCCCCGCCGCCTTTTTCGGCGCCTGGTTTGCCGGACGCGAAGCGCGCTCCTGGCATAGCCTGATGTGGATCGGCATCAACAGCTGCCTGCTGGCGGGCGCGCTGATGTGGCTCCCGGCGTGGTTCGGCATGATGAATATCTGGACGCTGCTGGTGCCCGCCGCGCTCTTTTTCTTCGGCGCGGGCATGCTGTTTCCGCTGGCGACCTCCGGCGCGATGGAGCCCTACGCGTGGCTGGCGGGCAGCGCCGGTGCGCTGATTGGGGGATTGCAAAATCTGGGATCGGGCGTGGTGGCCTGGGCGTCGGCACTGCTGCCGCAGCGCGACCAGTTCAGCCTGGGCATGCTGATGTTCGCTACCGCGCTGGTGATGCTGCTGTGCTGGCTGCCGCTGTCGCGACAGCCAGAAGGTCAGCGCGACACGGTTACAGGATAAAGGGATGCAGCGCCGCGTCTTTGCGGTCCAGATAGTGGATCGACTGGATGCGGCGGATAGTGCGCGATTTGCCGCGTATCAGCAGGGTTTCGCTGGTGGCGATATTGCCCTGGCGCGTAATTCCCTTCAGCAGGTCGCCGCTGGTAATGCCGGTGGCGGCGAAGATCACGTTGTCGTTGCGCGCCATACGCGCCAGCGGTAACACCTCGCCCGCTTTAATACCCATCTCGTCGCAGCGCGCCAGCTCCTGCTCGCCGATGCGGCGATTCTCTTCGCTCTCGCCTTTAACCTCATGACGCGGCAGCAGACGGCCCTGCATATCGCCATCCAGCGCGCGGATTACCGCCGCCGACACCACGCCTTCCGGCGCGCCGCCAATGCCGTAGAGCACGTCCACCTCGCTGTCAGGCATACAGGTAAGGATAGAGGCCGCCACGTCGCCGTCGGGGAAGGCGAAGACGCGCACGCCAAGCTGCTGCAGCTGGGCGATAACGGCGTCGTGGCGCGGTTTCGCCAGAATGGAGACCGTCAGCTGCGCCAGCGGCTTATCCAGCGCTGCGGCGATATTGCGCAGATTGGTTTCCAGCGGAAGGTTGAGATCGATATGGCCGCGCGCCGCCGGACCGACAATCAGCTTCTCCATATACATATCAGGCGCGTGAAGAAAGCTGCCCTTGTCCCCGACCGCCAGCACCGCCAGCGCGTTGGCCTGGCCCATTGCGGTCATGCGCGTGCCTTCGATGGGATCGACGGCGATATCGACCGCGTCACCGCGTCCGCTACCGACCTTCTCGCCGATATAGAGCATCGGCGCTTCGTCAATCTCGCCTTCGCCAATCACAATCTGGCCGTCGATATCGATGGTATTCAGGACGTGTCGCATCGCGTGGACGGCAGCGCCGTCGGCGCTGTTTTTGTCGCCGCGTCCCAGCCAGCGATAGCCAGCTAACGCCGCCGCTTCGGTCACGCGGGAAAATTCTATGGCAAGTTCTCGTTTCATGGCCTGCACCTGCTGAAAAAAGGGCAGTGTAGCATAGCGCGGAAGGGCAAAAAAAAGCCCGCGACAGCGTCGCGGGCCCGGAAGGCTGAGAGGGGTGCCGGCGGTGGCTGGCACGCTCTCCTGTTACTCGTCGTGCTCTTCCCACGCCTGCGCGCGCGCCACGGCTTTTTTCCAGCCAGCGTAGCGGACGTTGCGTTCGGTGGTTTCGATGCTCGGACGGAATTCGCGCTCGATAACCGCTTTGGCGCGCACCTCTTCGAGGTCGTTCCAGAAACCTACCGCCAGACCGGCCAGATAGGCCGCGCCCAGCGCGGTCACTTCGCGCACTTCCGGACGCTCAACGCGCGTGCCGAGAATGTCCGACTGGAACTGCATCAGGAAGTTGTTCGCTACCGCGCCGCCATCCACGCGCAGCGACTGCAGGCGGGTGTCGGCGTCGTTCTGCATCGCTTCCAGCACGTCGCGCGTCTGGTAGGCGATTGACTCCAGGGTGGCGCGAATAATGTGGTTGGCGTTAGCGCCGCGCGTCAGGCCGAAAATTGCGCCGCGCGCATAGGGGTCCCAGTAGGGCGCGCCCAGGCCGGTGAAGGCTGGCACCATATAAACGCCGTTGGTATCTTTTACCTTAAGCGCAAAGTACTCGGAGTCGGTGGAGTCGCTGATCAGCTTCATCTCGTCGCGCAGCCACTGAATAGAGGCGCCGCCGATAAACACGGCGCCTTCCAGCGCGTAGTTCACTTCGCCGCGCGGGCCGCAGGCGATGGTGGTCAGCAGGCCGTGCGAAGAGGTCACTGCTTCGGTGCCGGTGTTCATCAGCATAAAGCAGCCGGTGCCGTAGGTGTTTTTCGCCATGCCCGGCTGAACGCAAAGCTGGCCGTAGAGCGCCGCCTGCTGGTCGCCTGCGATACCGGCGATCGGAATACGCGTGCCGCCTTTACCGCCGATGTTGGTCTGGCCGTAAACCTCTGAAGAGCCTTTAACTTCCGGCAGCATTTCACGCGGAATGTCGAGGATCTCCAGCATGCGCTGATCCCATTCCAGCTTGTGAATGTTGTACATCATGGTACGAGAGGCGTTGGTATGATCGGTAATATGCACGCGTCCTTGGGTCATTTTCCATACCAGCCAGGTATCGACGGTGCCGAACAGCAGCTCGCCACGCTTCGCGCGTTCGCGCGCCCCTTCGACATGGTCGAGGATCCACTTCACCTTGGTGCCGGAGAAGTAGGGGTTAATCACCAGGCCGGTGGTGTGCTGGATATACTCTTCCAGACCCTCTTTTTTCAGTTTGTTGCAGTAGTCCGCGGTGCGCGGATCCTGCCACACGATGGCGTTATAGATCGGCTTGCCGGTCTCTTTGTCCCAGACAATAGCGGTTTCGCGCTGGTTGGTGATGCCGATTGCGGCAATCTCATCGGAACGGATGTCGGCGTGCGCCAGCACCTCTACCAGCGTAGAGCTCTGCGAAGCCCAGATATCCATCGGGTCATGTTCAACCCAGCCAGCCTTCGGGTAGATCTGGGTAAATTCACGCTGCGATACCGCAACGATATTGGCGTCGTGATCCAGCACGACGGCACGTGAGCTGGTAGTGCCCTGGTCGAGCGCAACAATATATTTTTTATCAGTGGTAGTTGTCATAATGCATTCCCGATGAAAAGGTGAAACTTACGCTTTACGCTGCTCAGCGCGTGCGACCGGTTTTTCTGTTTTGCTGGTGACCAGTACGGCGCCAGGCAGGTGGCGGCCAATCAGTGCGCGATAGCCGAAGGCGCCCAGGCAGGCTCCCACTAACGGGCCAAAGATCGGTACCAGGAAGTAGGGGATATCTTTACCGCCCGTGAAGGCCACGTTACCCCAACCCGCAAAGAAGGCGAACAGCTTGGGTCCGAAATCACGCGCCGGGTTCAGGGCGAAGCCGGTCAGCGGACCCATCGCGCCACCGATAACGGCGACCAGCAGGCCGATTAACAGCGGCGCCAGCGGACCACGGGGTACGCCGTTGCCATCGTCAGTCAGCGCCATGATGACCGCCATCAGCACTGCGGTGATCACCATTTCAACCAGGAACGCCTGGCCCACGCTGATATGCGGGTTAGGATAGGTAGAGAAGATACCGGCGAGATCCAGGCTCTGAACCGTGCCGCGCACCATCTGGTGGCTTTGCTCGTAATCGAAGAACAGATTGTAATAAAGGCCATAAACCAGCGCGGCAGCGCAGAACGCGCCCGCGACCTGCGCCAGGATATAAGGCACCACCTTGCGCCCTTCAAAGTTGGCGAACAGACAAAGCGCCACCGTGACGGCAGGGTTAAGATGGGCGCCCGAAACGCCAGCGGTAAGGTAGACGGCCATGGAGACGGCCAGTCCCCAGATAATACAGATTTCCCATTGTCCGAATGCGGCTCCGGCGACCTTCAGCGCGGCCACGCAGCCTGCGCCAAAAAAGATAATCAAGCCGGTACCGATGAATTCGGCGATGCATTGCCCTTTCAGTGTGTTCGATGTCTGACTCATAATGGTATTCCTGAAGCGAGGTTAAATTTTATCAGTTTTTGTTCTCAATCCATGAGTCACCCAGCTTTATTGTAGGGTTGATGTGAATTTATCGTTAACGAGCATAAACGAGAAATAGCGAAATCTAAATCTGTGTGCTGAGTCATAAAAATGCGCGTTTTCGCGCCTTTTCACTTTCATGAAACATCATTTCAACTTTTTGGCCGCCTCGGTTTTTCGCGGCGTACATGCGCAGCGGCAGCAGGCCAGGTATAAGCCGAAAAGTGTTACAGACTGCGCCCGCAGTGCCCGCGTCGCTGGACTTGCGCTATCAGGCTACATACAATCGGAAACATTGTTGCTGGCCTGGCTGATACAGGGCGTCACGCGCTAAGGCTGGCATCATCAACGCCCTGCGAGAATTTAGGAGAGGTCAGAAAGATGTCATTTGAAGTATTTGAGAAACTGGAAGCGAAAGTTCAGCAGGCGATTGATACCATCACCCTGCTGCAGATGGAAATCGAAGAGCTGAAAGAGCAGAACAACGCGCTGAAAAACGAAGCGCAACAGGCGGCGGGCAATCATGACTCGCTGGTGCGTGAAAATCAGCAGCTAAAGGAAGAGCAGCATCTGTGGCAGGATCGCCTGCGTGCACTGCTGGGAAAAATGGAAGAGGTGTAAGCGCCTCATTACTATGAAAAACGGGAGCGCATCGCTCCCGTTTTCGTTTTCGGCGTTACTCGATATCGAGCGGATCTTCTGAGAGGATAATGCCGGTATTGTCGGCGTAGAGATGGTCGCCGGAAAAGAAGGTGACGCCGCCGAAATTAACGCGCACGTCGCTCTCGCCGATGCCTTCACCCGCCGCGCCTGCCGGCACTGCGGCAATCGCCTGAATGCCGATCTCCAGCTCCTCCAGGTCGTCTACCTGACGCACAGAGCCGTAAACCACTAAGCCTTCCCATTCGCTTTCCACCGCCAGACGCGCCAGCTGCGCATCCACCAGCGCGCGACGCACCGAACCGCCGCCGTCAATCACCAGCACGCGGCCCCGGCCGTTCTCTTCCAGCAGATCGTAGAGCAGGCCGTTGTCTTCGAAACATTTCACTGTGGTTATCTGACCACCAAATGAGGTGCGGCCACCGAAGTTTGAAAAAAGCGGCTCAACAACGTTCACTTCTTCATGGTAGATGTCGCAGAGTTCAGAGGTATCGTATTTCATGGTGGTTCCATCTGTTTGCCACAGGAGCGGTAAGTATACCGCCAGTTGCGGATTGTTGGCAAAATCATCAGCGGAAAAAAAGGCGCTGCATCAGCAGCATGCAGAAAAAAAAAGCCCGGCGCAGTGGCCGGGCTTTGCGCAAGCGCATGGAAAAATAGAATTACAGGATAAAGCGGCTGAGATCTTCGTCCGCCACCAGTTCATCCAGGTGCTTGCTGACATATTCCGCGTCGATGGTGACAGAGTCGCCGTGACGATCGCTGGCGTCATAGGAGATATCTTCCATCAGACGCTCCAGCACGGTGTGCAAACGACGTGCGCCGATATTCTCGGTGGTCTCGTTAACCTGCCATGCCGCTTCGGCGATGCGGCGAATACCATCTTCGGTGAACTCGACGTTCACCCCTTCGGTGCCCATCAGCGCTTTGTACTGTACGGTCACAGAGGCGTTCGGCTCGGTGAGGATGCGCTCGAAATCGTTCACGGTCAGCGCCTGCAGCTCGACGCGAATCGGCAGACGGCCCTGCAGTTCCGGGATCAGATCTGACGGGCTGGCGACCTGGAAGGCGCCTGACGCGATAAACAGAATGTGATCGGTTTTCACCATGCCGTGCTTGGTTGATACGGTGCAGCCTTCCACCAGCGGCAGCAGATCGCGCTGTACGCCTTCGCGCGACACGTCCGGGCCGGACGACTGGCCGCGCTTACAGATTTTGTCGATCTCGTCGATAAACACGATGCCGTGCTGCTCGACCGCTTCGATCGCATCCTGCTTCAGCTCTTCCGGATTGACCAGCTTGGCCGCTTCTTCTTCAATCAGCAGCTTCATCGCATCTTTGATTTTCAGCTTGCGCGGCTTCTGCTTCTGGCCGCCCAGATTCTGGAACATCGACTGAAGCTGGTTGGTCATCTCTTCCATGCCCGGAGGCGCCATGATTTCGACGCCAGCCGGCGCGGCCGCGAGGTCGATCTCAATCTCTTTATCGTCCAGCTGGCCTTCGCGCAGCTTCTTGCGGAACGACTGGCGCGCGGCGGAGGGTTCGCTGCTCTGCTCCGGCTGGCCCCAGTTGTTCTTGGCAGGCGGGATCAGCACGTCGAGGATGCGCTCTTCCGCCATCTCTTCGGCACGGTATTTGTTCTTTTCTATCGCCTGGCTGCGCACCATTTTCACGGCGGCGTCGGTCAGGTCGCGAATAATTGAGTCGACTTCTTTACCGACGTAGCCCACTTCGGTGAACTTAGTCGCCTCTACCTTAATAAACGGCGCGTTGGCGAGCTTCGCCAGGCGACGGGCGATTTCGGTTTTACCGACGCCGGTCGGGCCGATCATCAGAATGTTTTTCGGCGTCACCTCGTGGCGCAGCTCTTCGTCGAGCTGCATACGACGCCAGCGGTTACGCAGCGCGATGGCCACAGCTTTTTTTGCGCCGTCCTGGCCGATAATAAAGCGATTCAGTTCGCTGACGATTTCGCGGGGAGTCATCTCAGACATCTTTAATCCTTACGCCCTGGACGGCAGTTCTTCGAAGTTAACATTGTGGTTAGTGTAGATGCAGATGTCGCCTGCGATATCTAAGGATTTCGCGACGATCTCATGCGCGCCCAGCTCGGTATTCTCCAGCAGCGCACGCGCTGCCGCCTGAGCGAAGGGGCCACCGGAACCAATGGCGATCAGATCGTTTTCGGGCTGGATGACGTCGCCGTTGCCGCTGATGATCAGCGAGGCGTTTTCATCAGCGACCGCCAGCAGCGCTTCCAGACGGCGCAGCATACGGTCGGTGCGCCAGTCTTTCGCCAGCTCGACGGCAGCTTTCACCAGGTGGCCCTGATGCATTTCCAGTTTACGTTCGAAGAGTTCAAAGAGCGTGAAGGCATCTGCAGTGCCGCCAGCGAAACCGGCAATTACTTTATCGTTGTAAAGACGACGCACTTTTTTCACGTTGCCTTTCATAACGGTATTGCCGAGCGTTGCCTGGCCATCACCGCCGATAACGACTCGTCCGTTGCGTCGTACGCTTACTATTGTTGTCACGGGCAGACCCCTTGTTGCAGTAGAAAAAAAGCGCCGCGCGGCAAGGCGCGGCGCATCATGCAACCAGATATGGGGCGGGTTTGGCGGGTTTCAACCCCCGACGGCGAGCGGAATACAGTTTGAATGGCCGTTGCCGCGCAGCCGCTTCAGCGTACTGTCGGCGGCGCTGCGATCCTTCAGCGGACCTATCACCACGCGATTCCAGCCACCGCCGGTGGTAATCCGGCTTTCGAAACCTTCGAACGCCAGACCGGCGCGTACCGATTCCGCCTGGTCGGTGCCTTTAAATGAACCGCACTGCACCATCCAGCGCTGCGAAGAGGCCGGTTTTTCCGCCGCTTTCTTCGCCGTCTCCTGCGCAGGTTCGCGCGTAACGGGCGCAGGCTGCTGCGTTTGAGGCTGAGTCTGGCGCGGCTGCGCCGCCGGACGCGTACTCGGCTGCTGCTGAGACTGATGTGTGGTCTGCGTCTGGCGCGCAGGCTGGCTCGGCTGCGTGGTTTGCGGCTGACGCGCCGGCGCGCTTTGCGGCGCCTGCTGTTGACGCGACTGCATCTGAAGCTGCTGCTGGCGCTGCAGGGTCTGCTGACGCTGCGCCGGCGTCTGTTCGTTCCACGGCACTTCGTTCAGCTGCGTCGGCGACTGGCGCATATCCGCCTGCATCTGCTCCAGCAGCTGGCGCTGTTCGTCGGTGAGCTGCGTGTGCGACTGGATCTCGCCGCCCGCCGAAGGTTCGGTTGGCGTCGGCACTGTGACCTGACGGTTCTCCAGCTCTTTAATGTATTTCCAGCGCTCTTCAGGCTTCGGCGGCAGACCGTTGCCGTTGGCTTTATGATCCGGGATCACCGGCACATCTTCTTTTTTATGATGCGCAAGGAACCATAAACCACCGGCAAAGGTCACCAGCACCGCAACGGCCAGTCCGATAAGAAGTTTGGAAACACCTGAACCGCCTTTGCTTTTCTTTCCACGGCTGGTGCTGCTTTTTTTGCGACGCGTCCCTGTTGAACGCCCGCGGCCTACATAATCTCTCTGTGCCACTCTCGTTCTGATACCCTTCAAAAAATCGTGCCAATGGGGCGAAAACGCCTGGAAAGACCGCCCGGCAAGGAGTCCGCCATGTTACTCAAGGGTTGGAACTTTGACCAGCAGTGTTCGCTTTAAGAATCTACTGAAAATAACGCAAAAGTGCGGTTATTTCTCGTGCTTCTTCTCAGGCGCCGTGCTGCCGCGCACGGTGAGTTCGGCGTCCAGCAGACGTGAACCGTTGTTTACGCGCTTGCCCTGCAGCTCATCCAGCAGCAGCAGCATCGCTTCGCGTCCAATCTGATAGCGCGGCTGCGTCACGGTGGTGAGCGGCGGCTCGCAGTAGCGCGAGAGTTCGATATCGTCGAAGCCGACAATCGAGAGATCCTGCGGCACGCGCAGGCCGAGGCGTTTCGCCTGATTCATTGCGCCGAGCGCCAGCATGTCGCTGTGACAGAAGAGCGCGCGCGGCGGCTGCGGCAGCGCCATCAGCTGTTTCAACGCCTGCGCACCCGCTTCAAAGCTGAAGTCGCCCCGCACGATATAGGTGGGATCGACGGTAAGATTGCTGCGGCGCAGCGCCTGGATATAGCCCTGGGTGCGGTACTGGCACAGCGGCATCTCTTCCGGCCCGGCGATGCAGGCGATCTGGCGATGACCCAGCTGCAGCAGATGGTTAACCGCCTCAAAAGCGGCCGTCAGGTTGTCGATATGCACGGTAGGCAGCGCCATCTCCGGCGCGAACTCATTCGCCATCACCATCGGCGGCAGATTGCGCTGATCCTCATTAACGGGATCGAACGGGATCCGCGAACCGAGCAGCACCATGCCGTCGATCTGACGCGTCAGCAGCAGATCGAGAAAGGTCTTCTCTTGCTGATTCTGGTGCGCGCAGTCGCCAATCAGTACCAGATAGCCTTCCTGCGCCGCCGTCACTTCGACGCCGCGAATAATTTCGCTAAAGAAGGGATCGCAGATATCGGGGACAATCACCAGAATCGTCTGCGTGTCGCCGCGACGGGCGTTGCGCGTCAGGCCGTGCGACGCATAGCCGACGGCAATAACCGCCTGTTCGACTTTTTGCCGCGTCGCCGCCGAGACTTTTTCAGGATTCATCAGCGCGCGTGAGACGGTTGCGGTTGAAACGCCCGCCTTTTCAGCCACATCTTTCATGGTGGCGGGCGCTTGAGGGGTCTGCTCCAACACTCTACTCCTGACGCATTCAAAGGATAGTTATGGCCGAAAAAAGCCACGCCGCTCACATTGTTAACGATTGCGCGGCCGGTTTGTTACTTAATTTGCATAAAAATTGTGACTTGTGCGACTTTTTTCGATCTGGCTCGCAGGCTCAGCTCTCGGTGGGGTCGATATCAAGCGTCCATTTGACTTTGCGCGCGGCGGGCAGCGTCGTAATCAGCGGCAGCGAGCCGTCGAGCAGCTGCTGCAGGCGCTTGCGCGAGGGGTGCTGTACCAGCAGCTGCCAGCGCCAGCGTCCGCCGCGCTTCGGCTGCAGCGCCGGAACCGGCCCCATCAGCCACATCGCGCTATCTTTCAGCGGGCTGGCGTCAAGCAGGTTGCGCAGCTGCTGCAAAAATTCGGCGGCCTGCTGGTTGTCGTGATCCTCGGCGCGAAACAGCGCATGGCTGGTCCAGGGCGGCAGCATGACCGACTGGCGCTCCAGCAGCGTCTGCTGGGCGAAGGCGAAATAACCCTGATGCAGCAGCGTCTGCAGCAGTGGATGTTCCGGATGGTGGGTCTGCAGCAGCACTTCGCCCTGTTTGCCGGCGCGGCCGGCGCGGCCGGCGACCTGGGTATAGAGCTGCGCGAAGCGCTCGGCGGCGCGGAAGTCGGCGGAGAAAAGCGCGCCGTCCACGTCCAGCAGCGACACCAGCGTGACGTCCGGGAAGTGGTGGCCTTTTGCCAGCATCTGCGTGCCCACCAGAATGCGCGCGCCGCCGCGATGCACATCGGCCAGATGCTGCTCCAGCGCGCCCTTGCGGCTGGTAGTATCGCGATCGATGCGCGATACCGGCACGCCGGGAAACAGCGTGCCGAGCTGCTGCTCCAGCTGCTCCGTGCCGACGCCGACCGGCAGCAGATGGGTCGAACCGCACTGCGGGCACTGATTAGGCAGCGGACGCTGGCTGTCGCAGTGGTGGCAGCGCAGCTGGCGCTGCTGCTGGTGCAGGGTATAGTAACGTTCGCAGCGCTGACACTCCGCAATCCAGCCGCAGTCATGGCAGAGCAGGGCGGGCGAATAGCCGCGACGGTTAAGGAACAGCAGCACCTGATTATCCGCCTGCAGATGCTGGCGCATTTTGCCGATTAGCGCGGGCGCCAGCCCACCGATAAGCTGCTGGCCTTTGAGATCCACCAGCTGCTGCAGGGCCGGTTTCGCATTGCCGGCGCGTTTCGTGAGGTCGAGCTGACGATATTTGCCGCTGCGCACGTTGTGCAGCGTCTCCAGCGCGGGCGTCGCCGACCCCATAACAATCGGGATATTCTCTTCGCGCGCGCGGAATACCGCCAGGTCGCGCGCCTGGTAACGCCAGCCTTCCTGCTGTTTATAAGAGCTGTCGTGCTCTTCATCAATAATGATCACGCCCGGACGCGCCAGCGGGGTAAACAGCGCCGATCGCGTGCCGATGATAATGGCATTTTCGCCCTGGCGCGCGCGCAGCCAGACGGCAAGGCGCTCGCTGTCGTTAAGAGCGGAGTGCAGCACGTCGACCGGCGCGTCGAAGCGCTCGCGGAAGCGGGCGATGGTCTGCGGCGTCAGGCCGATCTCCGGCACCAGCACCAGCGCCTGCTTGCCGCGCGCCAGCACATTTTCCAGCACGCTGAGATAGACTTCGGTTTTGCCGGAGCCGGTGATGCCGGCCAGCAGCCAGGCGGCGTAGTGCTCATCCTCGCTGCGGATAGCGCCAACCGCCATCGCCTGGTCGGTATTGAGCCGCAGGCGCTCGCCCTTAACGGCATAGCGCGGACGCCAGTCCAGCTGCTGCGGCTGATGCTCGCGCAGGTCGCACAAACCTTTTGCGCGCAGCGCCTGAAAGGCGGTTTCGGTCAGATCCTGCTCGGCGACCTGATGGCGATAGAGTGGCTGATTACGCAACGCCGCCAGCGCCTGCTGCTGCTTCGGCGCGCGCTTCAGGCTTTCGGGCGCGGTTGCCTGACCCTGTTCGGTGATGACCCACTGCCACAGCGGCGCGTCCTGCGCCGGTTTCCCCTGGCGCAGCAGCACCGGCAGCGCATGGCTCAGCACCTCGCCAACGGGCGAATGATAGTAACCCGCCGCCCAGTTGAGCAGTCGCCACAGGGAAGGCGGATAGAGCGATTCGCCGTCCAGCACCTCGGCGACGCGCTTGAGCTGCGCCTCCGGCAGATCGCTCTGGTCGCGGAAACCCACCACCACGCCAACCATTTTCCGGTTGCCGAACGGCACGCTGACGCGCCCGCCCAGTACCGGCTGCGCGCCGTGCGGCGGCAGATAGTCAAACAGACGGGGGAGCGGAACGGGCAGGGCAACCTGAACGACGGGCATGGCAATCTCTTTCCGGTTCAATGAGTCATCGCGGGACGCCTAGTGTACACGCTGGCGCGACCAGCGGGTATCTTGCAGAAGATTTGCTAAAAGCGGTTATTTTCTGTATAGTATGCCGCCTTTGGTGAGAAAGGTCTCGCCAGAGCTAAACATTAATGTTCAACCGCGTGTGGTGCTGTGCAGGTTTTTTAGCCTGGCACGGAGAGCGACACGGCCTTTTATGAGGTTCTCCCATGAAACAAGGTATTCACCCGAAATACGAAGCTGTGACCATCACCTGCACCTGCGGTAACGTGATTCACACTCGCTCTACTATGGCTCACGACATGAACCTGGACGTCTGCGGTAAATGTCACCCGTTCTACACTGGTAAGCAGCGTGAAGTTGCAACCGGTGGCCGCGTTGACCGCTTCAACAAGCGTTTCAGCGTACCGGGCGCTAAAAAATAAGTTTTCTGAGCGGAATGATTCACGCCTGGCGCTGAGTCATTCTGCTCTGCTGTTTCCCTTCGCGTTACCTCTCTGATTGTCTCTTCCCGTTCTGCACTGTCAACAACTCCCTTTCTCTGCCTCTACGCGCAGCGCATACCTGTGTCCCGTTAGAGAACAGCGCGTCATTAAAGCGGCTTTTCTTGCGTCTGAAAAACGATTTATTTCTGAGAGCAGGCAGGAAATTAAGCCGGGATGATTTTCTTCTGGCAACGATCTGCAGCCTAAAGGCGCGATTGCTAATAAGGCGGGAGAAACTATGGCAGCAGAGTCTCAAGCGATAGCCTGCTGCCAGCGGCTGGCAAAGGGATCAATATTCCCAGGTATCGGGATCGACGCCTTTTTCGCGCATGATTTTTTTTGCTTCTTCCGGAATTTCATCGCTGCGCTCTTTGCGCAGATCAACATCATCCGGCAGCGGCTGTCCGGTGAAGGCATGCAGAAAGGCTTCACACAGCAGTTCGCTGTTTGTGGCGTGACGCAGGTTGTTCACCTGACGACGGGTGCGCTCATCCGTTAAAATTTTCAGCACGCTTAACGGGATAGAGACAGTGATTTTTTTAACCTGCTCACTCTTCTTACCGTGTTCAGCGTAGGGGCTGATATATTCGCCGTTCCATTCAGCCATGGGTTACCTTAATAAAAAGTTGAAAGTGGGAAATCCGTGGATTATGCCCGATTTTACCGTGCCTGACCTCTTGAACTGCGGGGTTTCTTCATCCTGGCCGCAAAAGCGGACGCAAAACGCAGGCAATGAAGGGTAATTTTAGCGGGTTATAGCTTTCTGCTCAATCTATACGCAAAGACATTTAGATGTCCAGATGTATTGACGTCTAATTATGGAGTGTTATCCTGATGCCTCTTTATTACTCTCTTCAGGAACAAAAAGCACCATGACGCGTAAACAGGCAACCATCGCGGTCCGCAGCGGTTTGAATGATGACGAGCAATATGGCTGCGTTGTCCCACCGATTCACCTCTCCAGTACCTATAACTTCCTCGACTTTAACGAACCGCGCGCGCATGACTATTCGCGTCGCGGCAACCCAACGCGCGACGTGGTGCAGCGCGCGCTGGCTGAGCTGGAAGGGGGAGCGGGCGCGGTGCTAACCAATACCGGCATGTCGGCGATCCATCTGGTGACGACGGTGTTCCTGAAGCCGGGCGATCTGCTTGTCGCCCCGCACGACTGCTACGGCGGCAGCTATCGCCTGTTCGACAGCATGGCGAAGCGCGGCGCGTACCGCGTGAAGTTCGTCGATCAGGGCGACCGTGCGGCGCTGGAGGCGGCGCTGGCGGAAAAACCGAAGCTGGTGCTGGTAGAAAGCCCAAGCAACCCGCTGCTGCGCGTGGTAGATATCGCCGCCATCTGCGAGGCGGCGCGCAGCGCAGGCGCCGTCAGCGTGGTCGACAATACTTTCCTGAGTCCGGCGCTGCAAAATCCGCTGGCGCTGGGCGCGGACCTGGTGATCCATTCCTGCACCAAATATCTCAATGGCCACTCTGACGTGGTGGCGGGCGCGGTGATTGCAAAAGATCCGGCGCTGGTGACCGAGCTGGCATGGTGGGCGAATAATATCGGCGTTACCGGCGCGGCTTTTGACAGCTACCTGCTGCTGCGCGGGCTGCGCACGCTGGCACCGCGTATGGCGGCGGCGCAGCGCAACGCGCTGGCAATTGTGAGCTATCTGCAACAGCAGCCGCTGGTGAAAAAGCTGTATCATCCTTCGCTGCCGGAAAACGCCGGACACGAATATGCGGCGCGTCAGCAGCGCGGCTTCGGCGCGATGCTGAGCTTCGAGCTGGACGGCGACGAAGCCCTGCTGCGTCGTTTTCTTAAGGCGCTGCAGCTCTTTACGCTGGCGGAATCGCTGGGCGGCGTAGAAAGCCTGATTTCCCACACCGCGACCATGACGCACGCCGGCATGTCGGCGGAAGCGCGCGCGGCGGCGGGTATCTCAGAGACGCTGCTGCGCATCTCTGTGGGCATTGAGGATCATGAAGATTTAATTGCCGATCTGGATAATGCATTCCGGACGGCGTCTGAGGGTTAAAAATGACGATTTCAGCCGGCGCGGCAACGCCGAAGAGTAAGCAGTTGCACAAATTTGGCGGCAGCAGCCTGGCGGATGCGCGCTGTTACCAGCGCGTCGCCACTATCATGGCGGATTACAGTCAGCCGGGTGATTTGATGGTGGTTTCGGCGGCTGGCTCGACAACCAACCAGCTGATTAGCTGGCTAAAGCTCAGCCAGAGCGATCGCCTGGCCGCGCATCAGGTGCAACAGGCTTTACGGCGTTATCACAGCGAGCTGATCGCCGGGCTGCTGCCTGCCGAATATGCCGAGCCGCTGATTGCGAACTTTATTCGCGATCTGGAAAAGCTCGCCGCGCTGCTGGACGGCACCATCAGCGACGCGGTCTACGCTGAAGTGGTCGGCCACGGCGAAGTGTGGTCAGCGCGGCTGATGGCGGCGGTGCTGAGCCAGCGCGATATCGACGCCTGCTGGCTCGACGCGCGCGACTTCCTGCGGGCGGAGCGCGCTGCGCAGCCGCAGGTGGACGAAGGCAAATCCTGGCCGCTGCTGCAGACGCTGCTGGCGCAGCATCCGCACCAGCGCATCGTCGTTACCGGCTTTATCTGCCGCAACGACGCGGGCGAAACCGTGCTGCTGGGGCGTAACGGCTCCGACTACTCCGCCACGCAGATTGGCGCGCTGGCGGGCGTCAGCCGCGTCACCATCTGGAGCGACGTCGCCGGCGTCTACAGCGCCGATCCGCGCAAAGTCTCCGACGCCTGCCTGCTGCCGCTGCTGCGCCTTGATGAAGCCAGCGAGCTGGCGCGTCTCGCCGCACCGGTGCTGCACACGCGTACGCTGCAGCCGGTTTCCGGCAGCGATATCGACCTGCAGCTGCGCTGCAGCTATCAGCCGGAGCAGGGCTCGACCCGTATCGAACGCGTGCTGGCGTCCGGCACTGGCGCGCGCATCGTCACCAGCCATGACGACGTCTGCCTGATTGAGGTTCAGGTGCCGGATCGGCACGATTTCGCGGCGCTGCATAAAGAGGTCGAGCTTCACCTCAAGCGCGCGCAGCTGCGTCCGCTGGCGACCGGTGTGCATCCGGATCGCCAGCTGCTGCAGCTCTGCTATACCGCTGAAGTGGTCAACAGCGTGTTCCAGCTGCTGCAGGATGCGGGCCTGCCCGCTCATCTGCAGCTGCGTGAAGGGCTGGCGCTGGTGGCGCTGGTTGGCGCGGGCGTGACGCGTAATCCGCTGCACAGCCACCGTTTCTGGCAGGAGATCCAGGATCAGCCGGTGGAGTTTGTCTGGCAGTCGGAAGATCATATCAGCCTGGTGGCGGTGCTGCGCGTCGGTCCGACGCAGTCGCTGGTTCAGGGGCTGCATCAGTCGCTGTTCCGCGCGGAAAAGCGCATCGGCCTGATGCTGTTCGGCAAAGGCAATATCGGTTCGCGCTGGCTGGAGCTGTTCGCGCGCGAGCAGGAAGCGCTGTCGGCGCGCACCGGCTTTGAATATGTGCTGGCGGGCGTGGCGGACAGTCAACGCAGCCTGCTGAGCTATGAGGGGCTCGACGCCAGCCGCGCGCTCGCGTTCTTTGATGACGAAGCGGAGGAGCGCGACGAAGAATCGCTGTTCCTGTGGATGCGCGCGCATCCGTTCGACGATCTGGTGGTGCTCGACGTCACCGCCAGCACGCCGCTGGCGCAGCAGTATCTCGACTTCGCCAGTCACGGCTTCCACGTTATCAGCGCCAATAAAGTCGCCGGGGCGTCCGACAGCCAGACCTGGCGGCAGATCCGCGACGCCTTTACCAAAACGGGCCGACACTGGCTCTATAACGCCACGGTCGGCGCCGGTTTGCCCATTAACCACACGGTGCGCGATCTGCGCGACAGCGGCGACACGATTCTGGCCATCAGCGGCATCTTCTCCGGCACGCTCTCCTGGCTGTTCCTGCAGTTCGACGGCACGGTGCCCTTTACCGAGCTGGTAGACCAGGCCTGGCAGCAGGGCTTAACTGAACCCGACCCGCGCGTAGACCTGTCGGGCCACGACGTGAAGCGCAAGCTGGTGATCCTCGCGCGCGAGGCGGGCTACAACATCGAGCCT
Source organism: Pantoea agglomerans (assembly GCF_020149765.1). Lineage (NCBI taxonomy): Bacteria > Pseudomonadati > Pseudomonadota > Gammaproteobacteria > Enterobacterales > Erwiniaceae > Pantoea > Pantoea agglomerans. The sequence continues at coordinate 3,934,531 of NZ_CP083809.1, read as the reverse complement.
GACCAGGTGCGCGTCGAGTCGCTGGTGCCGGCCGGCTGCGAGGCTGGCTCTATCGACGACTTCTTCGAGCATGGCGAGGCGCTTAACGAGCAGATGCTGCAGCGTCTGGAGGCGGCGCAGGAGATGGGCCTGGTGCTGCGCTACGTGGCGCGTTTCGACGCCAGCGGCAAAGCGCGCGTCGGCGTTGAAGCGGTGCGGCCGGAACATCCGCTGGCGTCGCTGCTGCCCTGCGATAACGTCTTTGCGATCGAAAGCCGCTGGTATCGTGACAATCCGCTGGTGATCCGCGGTCCCGGCGCAGGGCGCGACGTCACCGCCGGCGCAATTCAGTCCGATATTCATCGACTTGCCCAACTGCTGTAACCCTTCCCGCGCCTGCCCCCGTGGCAGGCGCTCAGCGCCTCTTTTTAACCCGCATGAATTTCCCTCACCCGGTTTGAATATTTGTCACGCCGCTTTATCACTTTTCAGTTGACGGCATGCTGAGATTGGTTCATTTTGTGCATCTGGACGTCTAAACGTATGGATGTTCGCAGGCGGTAAATTAATCCGATGTTTTTGATGAGGTGAGCAGGATGAGTTTCTTTCATGCCAACCAGCGCGAAGCGCTGAATCAGAGCCTGGCGGAGCTGAACGGGCAAATTAATGTCTCATTCGAGTTTTTTCCGCCCCGTACCAGCGAAATGGAAGAGACCCTGTGGCACTCCATCGATCGTCTTAGCAGCCTGAAGCCGAAATTTGTCTCCGTTACCTACGGTGCCAACTCCGGCGAGCGCGACCGCACCCACACTATTATTAAAGGCATCAAAGATCGCACCGGCCTCGAAGCTGCGCCGCACCTGACCTGTATCGACGCCTCGCGCGACGAGCTGCGCGCCATTGCCCAAGATTACTGGAACAACGGCATTCGCCATATCGTGGCGCTGCGCGGCGATCTGCCGGCGAACGGCGGCAAACCTGATATGTACGCCTGCGATCTGGTGTCGCTGCTGAAAGAGGTCGGCGACTTTGATATTTCGGTGGCCGCCTATCCGGAAGTCCATCCCGAAGCGAAAAGCGCGCAGGCCGATCTCATCAACCTGAAGCGCAAAATCGACGCGGGCGCCAGCCGCGCCATTACCCAGTTCTTTTTCGATGTTGAAAGCTACCTGCGCTTTCGCGACCGCTGCGTCGCCACCGGCATCGACGTTGAGATCGTGCCGGGGATCCTGCCGGTTTCAAACTTCAAACAGCTGACGCGCTTCGCCACGATGACCAACGTGCGGGTACCGGGCTGGATGAACGCTATGTTCGATGGACTGGATGACGATGCGGAGACGCGCAAAATGGTTGGCGCCAATATCGCCATGGACATGGTGAAAATCCTGTCGCGCGAAGGGGTAAAAGATTTCCACTTCTATACGCTGAACCGCGCGGAGATGAGCTACGCCATTTGCCATACGCTGGGCGTGCGGCCGGTGCTGGCAGCCTGATATCGAGGGCAGCGCTGCGCTGCCCGCTTTAGCGTTAAAACACCACCGCCTGACCATCCTTTCTGCTCTCGGTCGCCGCGATATAGAACCCTTGCGGGTCGCGGACGATCGCCTGCGCACCGCCGAAGTTATAGCCCTGCAGCGGATCCTCCAGCGTTATCTGATGACCCAGCCGACGCAGCGCCGCCAGCGTATTGCGCTCAAGCGCAGATTCGAACACCACGTGACGACCCTGCTCCACGCGCCAGCGCGGCGCGTCGATCGCCGCCTGCGGGTTCTGTTTGTGCTGCATAATGCGCAGCGCCAGCTGCAGATGGCCCTGCGCCTGCATTGGCCCGCCCATGACGCCGAACGACATCAGCGGCGCGCCCTGCGCGTCGAGCGCAAAAGCCGGGATAATGGTGTGGAAAGGGCGCTTGCCGCCCGCCACTACGTTAGGGTGGGTGGGATCGAGCGAAAAGCCCGCGCCGCGGTTCTGCAAACTGATGCCGGTGCCAGGCACCACCACGCCGGAGCCAAAGCCCATAAAGTTCGACTGAATAAAAGAGACCATCATACCGCTGGCATCGGCGGTGCTGAGATAAACGGTGCCGCTCTGCTGCGGCGCGCCGAAGACAAAGTCACCCGCGCGTTCAGGGTCGATCAGCGCCGCGCGCTGGCGCAGATAGCGCTCGCTCAGCAGCCGCTGCGCCGGAAACTCAAGATGATCTTCATCGCTGACGTAACGCGCCAGATCCACCAGCGCCAGCTTCATCGCTTCGATTGAGAGGTGCAGCCAGGGCACGGAGTCGGGCGCGTAGCGACCGATATCGAGCTGTTCGAGAATGCCCAGCGCAATCAGCGTGGCGATCCCCTGGCCGTTAGGCGGCAGCTCCTGCACCGAGCCGCCGGCGAACGGCTGCGACAGCACCGTAACCCAGTCGGCGCGATGTCTGTCGAGATCCTCCAGCGTCAGCGCGGCGTTGTGCTGACGGGCGAAGGCGACCATCTTTTCCGCCAGCTCGCCGCGGTAAAAGCTCTCTCCGTTGCTGGCAGCGATTTTTTGCAGCGTGTCGGCCTGCGCCGGATTGCGGAACAGCTCGCCGACGCGCGGCGGCCGGCCGCCGGGGGCAAAGCATTCGCGGAAGCCGGGCTGATGCTGGAGTTTGTCGTAGCCGCGCCGCCAGAGTTCGGCGATTAATGGCGAAACCGGAAAGCCGTTGCGCGCGTAATCGATAGCGGGCTGCGCCAGCGTGGTCAGCGGCAGCGTGCCGAAACGCGCCGCCAGCGTAACCCAGGCGGATACCGCGCCCGGCACCGTGACCGCTTCCCAGCCGATCTCCGGCATGCGGCTGCGGCCAACGAAACGTCCTGGATGCCAGGCCGCTGGCGCGCGGCCCGACGCGTTCAGGCCGTGTAGCTGGCTCCCGTCCCAGATAATGGCGAAGGCGTCGCTGCCGATGCCGTTGCCGGTCGGTTCCAGCACCGTCAGCGCCATGGCGGTGGCAATCGCCGCGTCCACCGCGTTTCCGCCCTGCAGCAGCATACGCAGACCCGCCTGCGACGCCAGCGGCTGAGAGGTGGCGACGGCGTTGCGGCCCATCACCGGCACGCGATGCGACGCGTAGCTGGCGTGAAAATCGAACCCAGAGTGCATTTCCCGTTCCTTAGCTGAGTGCAGCTGCGCCATAACGATGCGCCGAGGTGGTGCAACATCTCTGCTGTTGCAGCCTGGCGGAGAGGTGAAACAAGAAAAATCACAGGCTTTGCATACTGGCGCGATTCTTGCCTGCTTTTTACACAGCGCGGTCTACAGTAGCAGTGTAAACGCTAAGCATTTTTTGCAATTTTTGCGCTTTTTTTAAGCGCAGCGCGGCGGGTTTACTTTGTGTGATCAATGGCTTGTTTTGCTTATAGCAAAAAGGACGGTTTTGGATAAAAAAATAATTGATATTCACGCAGCAAATCGTCAGGTCTCTATCCATACTTAGAATCCCGGCGAGATGGCGCATTGCTCTGACAAAACAATCAGGCGGTACGCATCAGGCTGTGTCCCGTAGGGGTTTCTCTAACGATAACCATAAACCCTTGCGGGATACAGCCTGCAAAGATCGGTGTGTGAACCATTTGGTTTTACCTCTACTTTCACGTGATTCATAGTGAGTTTTAAGGAGTTCTCTATGGAAGTAAAAGATCCTGTTTTTGAATTGCTCAGCAGCCTTGAGCAGATTGTACTGACACGTGATGCAACACCTGCCACAACTGAAATTCAGCTTCAGCCCGCCATGCCAGAGCCGCAGCGCCTGCGTGAGTTAACCGGAATGAAAGTAGATGAATTTGCCAAAGTGATGGGCGTCAGCGTCTCCTCAGTAAAAAGCTGGGAAGCGCGCCGCACCCGACCTTCAGCGACGGCGCAAAAACTGATGAAATTGCTGCATGCCAATCCCTATCTCGGACGGCAGTTACTGGACTAAAAAATAAGAAAAAAAGAGAACCCGCCACGGCGGGTTTTTTTTTAACTCAGTCCGCCATATTTCGCCGCCTGTTTAACGAACCAGCTCTCCGGCACGCTGTAGGGCGGCTGGCCAAGCTGCGCAATTCCCTGTTCGATAATGGTGCTGGCCTGCTGCCACAGCCGGGCGTCGCCCTGCTTAAGCAGTTCTATCTGAACGCGTTTCTCAACCAGATAAATCCGCGCGAAATGGGGATCGAAGCGGACGATGGCGCGCGTATTATCGATAATATCGGCCAGCTTGACGGTTTGCGCCTCGGGCGAGGCTTCAGCGGTATGGCGGAAGTGCGCCAGCTTGCGCGCGGCGCGATTTTTCGCCTGCGGCTGAGCGCTGTCGGTCAGCATTCCGACCAGCTGCGCGACGCGCGAACCGAAGTGCGATTCAATGTCGGCCAGGGTCGTGTCGGTGTCCTCTACCGTATCGTGCAGCCAGGCGGTGGCCAGCAGTTCGTCGTCGTCGCTGACGCTGCGCACCAGCTCGGCGACGGCGGCGGGATGAACGATATAGGGTTCGTCGGTATATTTACGCCGTTGACCAGCCTCAGCGTGAGCGCGTGTGGCGTAGCGTCGCGCCTGCTCTTCCAGAGATTCCAGCATGCAAAAGCCCTCTTTGTTAAAAAGTTGCTTGCAATTATCTAGCGCGCTATTTATATTGAATGCCATGAACAGTAACCAAAATGACAAAAAAGTGAAGGCAACGCCACTGTTGGTCAATCAACAGCTCTGCTTTGCGCTCTATTCCGCCAACCTGGCGATGAATAAAGTCTATCGGCAACTGCTTTCGCAGCTCGATCTCACCTATCCGCAATATCTGGTGATGCTGGTGCTGTGGGCGCAGGACGATCTCACCGTGTCTGAAATCGGCGAACAGCTGTTTCTCGATTCCGCCACGCTGACGCCGCTGCTGAAGCGACTGGAGAGCGCGGGATTGATTAACCGTCAGCGTTCGCGCCAGGATGAACGTCAGGTGGTAGTGACCCTGACGGAGCAGGGCCGCGAACTGCAGAGCCAGGCGAGCACCATTCCAGAAACGGTGCAGTGCGCCACCGCCTGTGACGACGAGACGCTGCTGGCGCTGAAGAACGAGCTTGATTTACTGCGCGACAATTTAAACCGGTCGCGCTAGAGATTTACCGGGCGCTCGCGCCCGCTGAAACACCTGCTACACTTATATTAATCGCGTACGATTAAATCGTTTATACAGAGAGGAAGTTATGTCTTTAGAGAAAGTTGTTTATACCGCAAAAGCCAAAGCAACCGGCGGCCGTGATGGTCGTGCAACCTCTTCTGACGGCGTGCTGGACGTGAAGCTGGGCGTGCCGAAAGAGATGGGCGGCGCCGGCGGCGAAGTCACCAACCCGGAGCAGCTGTTCGCTGCCGGCTACTCCGCCTGTTTCCTTGGCGCGATGAAGTTTGTGGCGGGCCGCGACAAAATCGCCATGCCGAAAGATGCGTGGATTGAAGGTGAAGTCGGCATCGGTCCGATCCCTGACGGCTTCGGCATTGAAGCTAAACTGAATATTCATCTGCCGGAGATGGACGAAGCGGAAGCGCAGAAGCTGGTTGACGCTGCGCATATCGTTTGCCCGTACTCTAACGCTACGCGCAACAATATCGACGTCACCCTGAATATCATTCGCTAAGTTTTACGGGCCCACTGCGGGCCCGTTCTCATTTCTCCGTTTTTCTGACCGCTTCTCGCCCTCTGCCCTGTCGTCTTTTCTGGCCTGCCTGGTTAATTTATGTTCTACTGTGCAGCCTCGTGAAAGATCTGTCCGAGCCCGCTCAGATTCTTCCTGTTCGCCAGACAATCGTTATGTCCTGGCGCTAATGCAGCGAACTCTTCCGCGTTGCGATAGTCACAATAGCGTTCAACATCGTGCTTAAGTCCCGGGAAACCCCTTTAAGATGAATTATATTAAGACCATAACCCAGCAAAAGCTGTCGCTGCTGCTGGCGTTATACATCGGCATCTTGCTTAATTTGCCGATTTTCTACCGTCGTTTTGACGGCTTTCTCACTAAATCCACCCTGACTAACTGGCTGACGGCTGCTACTGAAGTGATGGCGATCGTCGTGCTGACCTTTTTCCTGATGCGTCTGCTGTCGCTGGGCGGCAAACGACTCTATCGCGTGCTGGCAACGCTGCTGGTGCTGGTTTCCGTCGCGGCGGCCTACTATATGGCCTTTTTCAACGTGGTGATCGGCTACGGCATCGTCGCCTCGGTGATGACTACCGACGTCGACCTGTCGAAAGAGGTAGTCGGCCTGCATTTCGTGCTCTGGATGGTCGGCGTCAGCGCGCTGCCGCTGCTGATGATCTGGCGTAATAACCTTAGCCAGACGCTGATAGAGCAGCTGCGCACGCCGGGACAGCGCCTTAAGCCTGCTTTGATGATGCTGCTGTGCGTGGCGCTGGTGTGGCTGCCGATCCGCTATTTCGACAAGCTGCAGAAGGCCAATGAAGAGCTTACCAATATCGATCTGCCGAGCTACGGCGGCGTGGTGGCGCACTCTTATCTGCCGTCGAACTGGCTGGCGGCGGTAGGGCTGTTTGCCTGGACGCGCATCGATGAGACGCTGGACAGCCAGGAGCTGCTCGATCCGGCGAAGAAGTTTACCTATGTCGCGCCGCCGGGCATTGATGATACCTATGTGGTGTTTGTGATTGGCGAGACTACGCGCTGGGATCATATGGGCATGCTCGGCTACGATCGCGATACTACGCCGAAGCTTTCCAAAGAGAAAAACCTGGTGGCGTTCCGCGGCGAGTCGTGCGATACCGCCACCAAGCTGTCGCTGCGCTGTATGTTCGTGCGCGAGGGCGGCACCGAGGATAATCCGGGACGCACGCTGAAAGAGAAGAATATTTTTGCCGTGATGAAGGAGCTGGGCTTTTCGTCCGAGCTGTTCGCCATGCAGAGCGAGGTCTGGTTTTACGATAATGCGGAGGTCGATAATTTCGCTTTCCGCGAGCAGATTGGCTCAGAGCCGCGCAACGCCGGCAAGTCGGTTGACGATATGCTGCTGGTGCCGGAGCTGAAGGCGTCGCTGGATCGTTATCCGCACGGCAAGCATCTGGTGGTGCTGCATACCAAAGGTTCGCACTATCTCTATTCGCAGCGCTATCCGCGCAGTTTCGCGCGCTATCAGCCGGAGTGTATGGGCGTCGATGAGACCTGCAGCAAGGCGCAGCTGATTAACGCCTACGATAACTCGATTCTTTACGTCGATAGCATGCTGGACAGCGTGTTCGATCAGCTGCGCGACAAGAAAGCGATTGTGTTTTACGCTGCCGACCACGGCGAGTCGATTAGCGAGAATATGCATCTGCACGGTACGCCGCGCGAGCTGGCGCCGCCGGAGCAGTTCCGCGTGCCGATGATGGTGTGGGCGTCAGATAAGTATCTGGCTGATGCCAGCAACCGCGCTAATTTCGAGCGTCTGCAGGCGCAGCAGCGCGTCGGCAAGACGCATCGTCACGTTGAGCTGTTCGATACGATTCTGGGCTGTCTGGGCTACAGTTCGCCGAACGGCGGTATTAAGGCGGCGAATAACTGGTGTCAGGCACCGGTCTCATCGCACAGTGACGCGCGGGATGTGACTGAGAAGCACCAGAATTTTGGCGGGCAGGCTGCTTTCCAGGCGAACGCGGCTAAACCACTAAAAAGCGGTTGACGCTGGCAATTGGGCGCAGTAACATGCGCCCCCATCGGTGAGTGGCGCAGCCTGGTAGCGCACTTCGTTCGGGACGAAGGGGTCGGAGGTTCGAATCCTCTCTCACCGACCAGATTTAAGAAACCTGCTTGAAAAAGCAGGTTTTTTTTCGTCTGTAGAAAAGAGGATGAGAACCTCCGAAGGAGGTTTGCGCCGAGCGTAGCGAGACAACGTTGCGCAGCAACGGCCCGAAGGGCGCTTATCGAAGATAAGCGTTATCCTCTCTCACCGACCAGATTTAAGAAACCTGCTTGAAAAAGCAGGTTTTTTTTCGTCTGTAGAAAAGGGTACTGCTTTTTTAAAAAGACGCTGTGGGGCAGGTGCTTACGCGGATGGCATGGACGGATCGCAAAGTCGCTGTACGCATCCCTGCGCGCTCGGCCCGCGACATCCTTGTCGCGGGACGCTTTGCTCTTCCGTCCATACCATCCTCGTTTAAGCGCTGGTGCGGTCTGTTTGAACAGGGGCTCACGACTTTTGCTGTTGCGTCCGAGCTATCTGCGTTTAAGCGCTGGTGCGGTCTGTTTGGAAATATGTTTAATGCGGCCTGTTTGCACTTGTTTTATTGTCACTCTTTTAATGGCTGAATGCGTAATCTAGTAAAAAACGGGCGCGGCCAGATTCGTTGTTCGCATAAGTTTTTGTGAGGCGTTAACAGCGAGCGTTGAAGAATTTCGCTGCCTGTTTTTCAGGAGAATATCGGCACTGTTAGTTTTGGATTTTTTCCCGCAGGTTTATAACAAACCCGATGAAATCCCTCTTTGCCGCCGCTCAGGCCTGGTGAATCTGATTATTATCCCTTTTGACGCGCCAGCGCGCGCCGCGTCTGGCCCAGACGCTTATTTTGCATCGCGTTTTTCTTATGACCTTTTTTATCGTCATGTCGATTTCTTATAGCTGTATCCCAGCATTTTCCACTACCTGGACGCGATAACGCACGCTAAATCGTTCAGTTATTCAACATTTATCGCGCAAGTGCCGGTGTTTTTTAGCGGTGATAATCACTGGCAATTATCGTTCGTCTTAGCGAGATATATGGTCTGGTGAGCAAAAACGCTGTGCAATATGCGGCAATTAACCGTGAAGGCTTTTTTTTACCGTTGCTTGCTATTCCTCACACTCTGTGTAAATAACTCGCGGCTGTATTGACGTTCATTGCAACTGTTGACAAATTGATGCGTCAATAAAGTTGCAGAAGCGGCGTGATCCGGCAGTTTCCACGGCGTCGGAAAAACACAACAAGAACGCTCCGCACTTTCGACCACGTCAGTGGTCTGCCTGAACCGCATAAAAAAAACAGAGGTCGGGCAATACACACAACAACACATCACAATGGAGCAAAAGCATGATCAACTCCCTGGCCAAATCCAGGATGCTGAAGGTCGGTCTGAGCCTGATTGCTATGACCGTCGCCGCAGGTGTTCAGGCAAAAACCCTCGTTTACTGTTCAGAAGGCTCGCCGGAAGGCTTTAACCCGCAGCTGTTCACCTCTGGCACCACCTATGACGCCAGCTCCGTACCGATCTATAACCGCCTGGTTGAGTTCAAAACGGGCACCACCGAGCTGCAGCCTGGCCTGGCGGAGAAGTGGGACGTCAGCGATGACGGCAAAACCTACACTTTCCACCTGCGCAAAGGCGTGAAGTGGCAGACCACCAAAGAGTTTAAGCCGACGCGCGAATTCAACGCCGACGACGTCGTCTTCTCGTTTGAGCGCCAGCTGGATAAAAACAACAGCTTCCACAACGTTTCTGGCGGCAGCTACGAATATTTCGAAGGCATGGACATGCCGAAGCTGATCGGCAAAATCGAGAAGGTAGACGACTATACCGTGCGCTTTACGCTGACGCGTCCGGAAGCGCCGTTCCTTGCCGACCTCGGCATGGATTTCGCGTCGATTCTGTCGAAAGAGTATGCGGACAAGATGCAGAAAGCCGGCACGCCGGAGAAGCTCGACCTGAACCCGGTCGGCACCGGTCCGTTCGTACTGCAGCAGTACCAGAAAGACTCGCGCATTCTGTATAAGGCTAACCCCGATTTCTGGGGCACTAAGCCGAAAATCGATCGTCTGGTCTTCTCTATCACGCCGGATGCTTCCGTGCGTTACGCCAAGCTGCAGAAGGGCGAGTGCCAGGTGATGCCGTACCCGAACCCGGCCGACATCGCCAGCATGAAGAAAGACACCAAAATCAATCTGATGGAACAGCCCGGGCTGAACGTTGGCTACCTCTCGTTTAACACCGAGAAGAAGCCGATGGATAACGTCAAGGTCCGTCAGGCGCTGACCATGGCGGTGAACAAGCAAGCCATTATTGATGCCGTTTATCAGGGCGCAGGCCAGGCCGCGAAGAACCTGATCCCACCCACCATGTGGGGCTATAACGACGCTATCAAGGATTACGCTTACGATCCGGAAAAAGCCAAAGCGCTGCTGAAAGAAGCGGGTCTGCCGGACGGTTTCTCCATCGACCTGTGGGCGATGCCGGTTCAGCGTCCTTACAACCCGAACGCGCGCCGCATGGCCGAAATGGTTCAGGCTGACTGGGCGAAAATCGGCGTGAAAGCCAAAATCGTTACCTACGAGTGGGGTGAATACCTGAAGCGCGCGAAAGCGGGCGAACACCAGTCGGTGATGATGGGCTGGACCGGCGACAACGGGGATCCGGACAACTTCTTCGCCACGCTGTTTAGCTGCGCGGCGGCAAAAGATGGCTCCAACTACTCGCGCTGGTGCTATAAGCCGTTTGAAGATCTGATCCAGCCGGCGCGTGCGGAGCCAGACCACAATAAACGTATCGAGCTTTATAAGCAGGCGCAGGTGGTGATGCATGACCAGGCGCCGGCGCTGATTATCGCGCACTCTACGGTATATGAGCCGGTGAGCAAAAAAGTCTCTGGCTACGTGGTCGATCCGTTAGGTAAACACCATTTCGAAAACGTCGATATCCAGGAATAATTCCTGCGGTGCGGGCCGACCTGTTCGGCCCCTGAGCGGGCGCTTGCCCGCTCGGTCGACGCGCATTTTCGGCTAACTTCTTCGAATAAAACCCAACATCTTCGCGCTGCAGGAAAGCGGCGAGCCGACCAGTCTCCGGCGTTTGCCGCGGTAGACGTCGGGTCGGGGCCATCCGGCCTGCGCAGCGAATGATGACGGTTAACGCACTTTGCGTCGCGCCCGCGATTTTTCTCGGGAGCGCGTTGTGAGCAATAGATCCCGCGCCATCCGCGGCGGGAAAAGACTGAGAATCCGGCTTATGCTGCAGTTCATACTCCGACGTCTGGGACTTGTCATCCCGACATTTATCGGCATTACCCTGTTGACCTTCGCATTCGTGCATATGATCCCCGGCGATCCGGTGCTGATCATGGCGGGCGAGCGCGGGATCTCCCCGGAACGTCACGCCCAGCTGATGGCGGCCTTTGGCCTCGACCAGCCGCTGTGGAAGCAGTACGTTCACTACATTTACGGCGTGCTGCATGGCGATCTGGGCATTTCGCTCAAGAGCCGCATCCCGGTGTGGGATGAGTTTGTGCCGCGCTTTAAAGCCACGCTGGAGCTGGGCATCTGCGCCATGATCTTCGCCGTCGCCGTGGGCATCCCGGTGGGCGTTATCGCGGCGGTGAAGCGCGGCTCTGTCTTCGACCATACCGCGGTCGGCATCTCCCTGACCGGCTACTCCATGCCAATTTTCTGGTGGGGCATCATGCTGATTATGCTGGTGTCGGTGCAGCTTAACCTGACGCCGGTTTCCGGCCGCGTCAGCGATACCGTCTTCCTGGACGACAGCAATCCGCTCACCGGCTTTATGCTGATCGACACCTTCTTCTGGGGTGAGGCGGGCGACTTCAAGGATGCGGTAATGCATATGATCCTGCCCGCTATCGTGCTCGGCACCATTCCGCTGGCGGTGATTGTGCGTATGACGCGTTCGGCAATGCTGGAAGTGCTGGGCGAAGATTATATCCGCACCGCGCGCGCCAAAGGGCTGACGCGGATGCGCGTTATCATCGTCCATGCGCTGCGCAACGCCATGCTGCCGGTGGTCACGGTGATTGGTCTGCAGGTCGGCACGCTGCTGGCGGGCGCCATCCTGACGGAGACCATCTTCTCCTGGCCGGGCCTTGGTCGCTGGCTGATCGAAGCGCTGCAGCGTCGCGACTATCCGGTAGTGCAGGGCGGCGTGCTGCTCACTGCAGTGCTGATTATCCTGGTCAACCTGCTGGTTGATCTGCTGTACGGCGTGGTCAATCCGCGCATACGACACAAGAAATAAGGGGACGTCATGTCTGTTGTTGATCCCGCAAGCGTACCCGCTGCACCTAAGCCGATGACCCCCATCCAGGAGTTCTGGCACTATTTTAAACGCAATAAAGGCGCGGTCATTGGCCTGGTCTATGTGGTGCTGATGCTGCTGGTCGCCATTTTCGCCGGCGCGCTGGCGCCGCACGCGCCCGCAGAGCAGTTCCGCGATGCGCTGCTGCATCCGCCGGTCTGGCAGGAAGGCGGCAGCTGGAGCTATATCCTCGGTACCGACGACGTGGGCCGCGACGTGCTGTCGCGTCTGATGTACGGCGCGCGCCTGTCGCTGCTGGTGGGCTGCATGGTGGTAGTGCTGTCGCTGATCCTTGGCGTTGTGTTCGGCCTGCTGGCGGGCTACCTCGGCGGCGTGGTAGACGCCATTATCATGCGCGTCGTGGATATTATGCTGGCGCTGCCCAGCCTGCTGCTGGCGCTGGTGCTGGTAGCAATCTTCGGTCCGTCGATCGTTAACGCCTCTGTCGCGCTGACCTTTGTCGCCCTGCCGCACTATATTCGTCTTACCCGCGCCGCGGTGCTGGTCGAGGTGAACCGCGACTACGTCACCGCCTCCAGCGTGGCGGGCGCGGGCATGCTGCGTCAGATGTTCGTCAATATTCTGCCTAACTGTCTGGCGCCGCTGATCGTGCAGGCGTCGCTGGGCTTCTCCAACGCCATTCTCGATATGGCGGCGTTGGGCTTTCTCGGTATGGGTGCGCAGCCGCCGACGCCGGAGTGGGGCACCATGCTCTCCGACGTACTGCAGTATGCGCAAAGCGCCTGGTGGGTGGTGACCTTTCCTGGTCTGACCATTCTGCTCACCGTTCTGGCCTTTAACCTGATGGGCGATGGCTTACGCGACGCCCTCGACCCGAAACTCAAGCAGTAAGAGGCACCGAGATGGCGTTATTAAATGTAGATAAATTATCGGTGCATTTCGGCGACGATAAGACACCGTTCCGCGCGGTTGACCGCATCAGCTACCAGGTTGAGCAGGGTCAGGTCGTGGGCATCGTCGGCGAGTCCGGCTCGGGCAAATCGGTCAGTTCGCTGGCAATCATGGGCCTGATCGACTTTCCCGGCAAAGTGATGGCGGAAAAGCTGGAGTTCAACCAGCGCGACCTGAAACGCATCTCCGAGAAAGAGCGCCGCCAGCTGGTGGGCGCGGAAGTGGCGATGATTTTTCAGGATCCGATGACCAGCCTGAACCCCTGCTACACCGTCGGCTACCAGATCATGGAGGCGATTAAGGTGCATCAGGGCGGCAACCGCCGCACCCGTCGCCAGCGCGCTATCGATCTGCTGACGCAGGTCGGCATTCCCGATCCGGCATCGCGACTGGATGTCTATCCGCACCAGCTTTCGGGCGGTATGAGCCAGCGCGTGATGATCGCCATGGCGATCGCCTGTCGGCCTAAGCTGCTGATTGCCGACGAGCCGACCACGGCGCTGGACGTGACCATTCAGGCGCAGATTATCGAGCTGCTGCTTGAGCTGCAGCAGCAGGAGAACATGGCGCTGATCCTGATTACGCACGATCTGGCGCTGGTGGCGGAAGCCGCGCACCACATCATCGTGATGTATGCGGGTCAGGTAGTAGAGAGCGGCAGGGCAGGCGATATTTTCAAGGCGCCGCGTCATCCCTATACGCAGGCGCTGCTGCGCGCGCTGCCAGAGTTCGCCGCCGATAAGGCACGGCTGGCGTCGCTGCCGGGCGTGGTGCCGGGCAAATATGACCGGCCGCTCGGCTGTCTGCTGAATCCGCGCTGCCCCTACGCCACCGATCGCTGCCGTAAAGAAGAACCTGCCTTACGCGACATTCCGGGGCGTCAGTCCAAATGTCACTATCCGCTGGATGATGCCGGGAGACCGACCTATGAGTCTTGAGAATACCAGGCAGGATTACCTGCTGCAGGCGATTGACCTGAAAAAACACTATCCGGTGAAGAAAGGCCTGTTTGGCCAGGAGCGCCTGGTAAAAGCGCTGGACGGCGTCTCCTTTAATCTGGAGCGTGGTAAAACGCTGGCGGTGGTCGGCGAGTCCGGCTGCGGTAAATCGACGCTCGGCCGCCTGCTGACCATGATTGAAACGCCAACCGAAGGCCAGCTCTACTGGCACGGTCAGGATCTGCTGAAGCACGACCCGCAGGCGCAGAAGCTGCGCCGTCAGAAAATCCAGATCGTGTTCCAGAACCCCTACGGTTCACTTAATCCGCGCAAGAAAGTCAGCCAGATCCTTGAGGAGCCGCTGCTGATCAATACCGCGCTGAGCAAGGCGGAGCGGAGAGAGAAGACGCTGGAGATGATGGCGAAAGTCGGCCTGAAAACCGAGCATTACGACCGCTATCCGCATATGTTCTCCGGCGGCCAGCGTCAGCGTATCGCCATCGCGCGCGGGCTGATGCTGGAGCCCGATGTGCTGATCGCCGACGAACCGGTCTCAGCGCTCGACGTTTCCGTACGCGCGCAGGTGCTTAACCTGATGATGGATTTACAGCAGGAGATGGGGCTCTCTTACGTCTTTATCTCGCACGATCTCTCAGTGGTAGAGCATATTGCGGATGAGGTTATGGTGATGTACCTCGGCCGCTGCGTAGAGAAGGGCAGCAAAGAGGCGATCTTTAGCAATCCGCGCCATCCTTACACTCAGGCGCTGCTGTCAGCCACGCCGCGCCTCAATCCAGACGACCGACGCGAGCGCATCAAGCTGAACGGCGAGCTGCCCAGCCCGCTTAATCCGCCGCCGGGCTGCGCCTTTAACGCGCGCTGCCGTCGCCGCTTCGGCACCTGCGTGCAGCTACAGCCGAAGCTGAAGCGCTACGGCGAGCAGCAGATCGCCTGCTTCGCCGTCGACCAGGATGAGAACCAGCCGGTCGGCGCGGCGGAAGGCATCGTATAAAACAGAGGCTCCGTAAGGAGCCTTTTTACTGGCCACTCTTCACCCTGCCTGATAGATCCCCAGCCGCCACAACCCTGCCCGCCGTAAAAGATTATCGCCGCTGACGTGAGCGGCCGTAGCGACGCTTTCCCTGAAGCGCCAATGTGCCGTTAGCTCTGCATTAATAAAAAACGCAATAAAGCCTCAACAGGCAACTGGCTGCGATATAACAGGTTAAAGGGTAAATTTTATTATTGAACCTCACATGGCCGCTTATCTGTTTTAGTTAAGGTCAATTTATTAATTTATTGGTAAAGCTGATAAAAAAAGCGCTGGCGGCTTTTCAATTAATCATAAAGATAAAACTCTTTTGTTGAATGTGCGCTTTTTATAATCAGATTTTTCTCACTGAGCCTAAATGAATGTGATATATTCCTGGCAAAATTTTCCCTGAATGCAGGCCACGGCCCGATGAAAAACTATGACGATTTGCAGCGTTTCAAGGAAAAAACGCAAACGCTCGATATCGCCTTTAAAGATATGTCAGGCCAGCTGCAGCAACCCGCCGAAAATAGCCAGTGGGCGCTTATTCGTCAGCTGGCGAATGAAGACGCCTCTACGCCGTTCAGCGGCAGCCAGCGTATCGATCTGCCGCAGCCGCGGCCGCTGCGCGGCGATGAGTTTCACGCGCCGGCGACCTCGCCGCTGATGCGCCAGCCGGCGGCTGCGCTGCCCGCCGCGCGCGGCAGCATTCTCGACAGCCTGACGGACCGCGCGCCTGCCGCTGCGGCGCGCCGTTCTTCGCTCTTTCCGGCACCCCCTGAAGCCGCGCCGCGGCCCGCCGCCGCGCCGGTTTCTATTGCGCCCGTTCAGGCGCCTGGCCTGTCCGCCGCGCCGGTTTCCATTGCGCCCGCTCAGGCGCCTGGCCTGTCCGCTGCGCCGGTTTCCATTGCGCCCGTTCAGGCGCTTCGCCCGCCGTTAGCCGCGCCTGCGCCGCGCTTTGGCGGCCTGTTCCGCGCGCGCCACAGCGAGCCGGCCAGCCTGCCGAAAGAGACCCTGCTCAAACCGTTACTGGAGAAGATTGCGCTATGCCGTTAGTTTGTGTGTGCTCGCCGAAAGGGGGAGTCGGAAAAACCACGCTGGCGGCCAATCTGGCCTGGGGATTAGCGCGGTCGGGCAGCAAGGTATTAGCGATCGATTTTGACGTGCAGAACGCCCTGCGTCTGCACTTCGGCGTGCCCCTTAACGATGGCCGCGGCTTTGTCGCGCGCTCGGAAGAGCAGGCGGACTGGAGCCAGTCGATCCTCACCACCGGCGGCAATATTTTCGTTCTGCCCTACGGCGAAGTGACCGAGCCGCAGCGTGAACGCTTTGAAGAGAACCTGGCGAAAGATCCCCATTTCCTGCGGCGCGGGCTGGATACGGTGCTGAACTATCCCGGCCTGGTGATCGTCGCCGACTTTCCGCCCGGCCCCGGCCCGGCGCTAAAAGCGATGAGCGCGCTGGCGGAAATGCATCTGGTGGTTATGCTGGCCGATACCGCCTCGGTTTCGCTGCTACCGCAAATTGAAAATAACCGCATGATTGGCCAGCCGCTGAATAATCAGCTGGGGCACTTCTTCGTGCTGAACCAGAGCGACAACCGCCGCAATATCAGCCGCGACGTCACCGCCTTTATGCAGCAGCGGCTGGGCGAT
This sequence comes from Pantoea agglomerans, assembly GCF_020149765.1. NCBI lineage: Bacteria > Pseudomonadati > Pseudomonadota > Gammaproteobacteria > Enterobacterales > Erwiniaceae > Pantoea > Pantoea agglomerans. The sequence goes on along the minus strand of NZ_CP083809.1, from coordinate 3,917,979 downwards.
AATTTACTGGGCGTGGTGCACCGCGATGAGAGCGTGGCGGAAGCCAACGCCTCACAGCAGTCGGTCTACGATTTCAGCCCCGCGTCCGCCGCCGCGTTCGATATTGAACTGATCGGAAAACGCGTGGCGAATATCCTTAATATTTCCGTCGGCAACGGTGAAGTTCAGGCACCAATCCGCAGCAGCCACTATTAATTCCCTGGCGTTGCCAGGCTATAAAAAACAGCGCTTTTCCCAGGGTGAATCATGAATAAAATCGGGTTTTACCTGTTGCTGCTGGTGCTTGCACCAGTGGCAGCGGTAATCGTCATTACGCCGATGGACAGCCAGAAACAATATATATTTGGCTTAATCAGTATTTTAATGATGTTTTTACTGGGGATTATCAAGAGCCGTAAAATAACGGTAGTGATGGTTATTCTCTCCGCGCTGATGTCCACCCGATATATCTGGTGGCGCACCACGGAGACGCTCCATTTTAATTCCGAAACAGAGGCGATTCTCGGCATCGGCTTATATCTTGCCGAGCTTTATGTCTGGCTTATTTTAATTCTTGGCTTTCTGCAAACCACCTGGCCGCTGAAGCGCACCATTGAACCGCTGCCGGATGATGTCAGCCTGTGGCCGACCGTCGACGTCTACGTGCCGACCTATAACGAAAGCCTCGACGTGGTGCGCGATACGGTACTGGCGGCGCAGTGCATCGACTATCCGCGCGACAAGCTGAAGGTCTACCTGCTGGATGACGGCAAGCGGCCGGAGTTTGCGGTTTTCGCCGCCGACGTCGGCGTCGGCTACATTACGCGCGACGACAACAGCCACGCCAAAGCCGGCAACCTGAACCACGCAATGAAAATCACCAAAGGCGAGCTGATCTGCGTGTTTGACTGCGACCACGTCGCTACGCGCACTTTCCTGCAGGCCACCGTCGGCCCTTTTCTGACCGATCCTAAGCTGGCGCTGCTGCAGACGCCGCACTACTTCTACTCGCCCGATCCCTTTGAGCGCAACCTGCGCGCGGCGCGTACTATTCCCAACGAAGGCGCGCTGTTTTACGGCCCGGTGCAGCAGGGCAACGACAACTGGAACGCGACCTTTTTCTGCGGCTCCTGCGCGGTGATCCGTCGCGCGGCGCTGGAGGAGATCGGCGGCTTCGCGGTGGAAACGGTGACGGAAGATGCCCATACCGCGTTAAAAATGCAGCGTCGCGGCTGGGGCTCGGCGTTCCTGGCGATCCCGCTGGCGGCCGGTCTTGCTACCGAGCGTCTGGGCCTGCACGTGGTGCAGCGCACCCGCTGGGCGCGCGGCATGACGCAGATTTTCCGCGTCGACAATCCGCTGCTGGGACGCGGCCTCAAGTGGCAGCAGCGCCTCTGCTACCTCAACGCCATGCTGCATTTTCAGTTCGGCCTGCCGCGCGTGGTGTTCCTTACCGCGCCGCTCGCCTATCTGTTGTTCAATCTCAATATCATCCACTCGTCAGCGTCGCTGATCTTCGCCTATGTGCTGCCGCATCTGGTGATGTCGCTCTACGTCAATTCGCGCATGAACGGCCGCTTTCGCTACACCTTCTGGGGCGAAATCTACGAAACCGTGATGTGTTTCCACCTGGTGATCCCGACGCTGCTGACCCTGCTGTCGCCCAGGCACGGCAAGTTTAACGTCACCGACAAAGGAGGCCTGCTCGATCAGGGCTTCTTCGATTTTCATATTGTACGCCCGCACGTCATCGTGGCGGCGCTGCTGGCCATCGGCATCGCCGCAGGCGTGGTGCGCGCGGTGATGCACGACTACTTTGGCGTCGACCCTTACGTTATTGCCCTGAATGTCGGCTGGGCGCTCTTTAGCCTGATTATCCTGATGGCGGCGATTGCGGTGGCGCGCGAGACGCGGCAGGTGCGCAAGACCATCCGCATCGAAGTAGAGATCCCGGCGATTATCCACTACGCCAGCGGCATTTCATCGCGCACCCGCACCAGCGATCTCTCGATGGGCGGCGCGCAGCTGGATGCGCCGGATAACCGTCATGAAAGCGATGAGATTGAAGAGATCGATCTGCTGCTGCAGTTGGGTGCCATCACCATTCCGGTGAGCAAAATTTCCGGCGACGACAAGTCGATTCGCCTGCGCTTCGCCGCGATGCCGCTGGCGCGTCGGCGCGAGCTGGTGCGCGTGGTGCTGGCGCGTGCCGACGCCTGGCTTCAGCCGGAGTATAAAAAAGACAATGCGCTGCTGTCGCTGGGCACCATTATTCGCACCGTGTTCGAGCTGTTCTGGCTGACCTGGAAGGACCGACGCGGCAAAGGGCGCGCTGATGGCGCGGCAAAAGAGGATAGCGCAGCATGAAAATCCAGAATTACGCTCTGCTGGCGGCGGCGCTGTGGCTGAACGCCGGCTGGGCGGAGATGCCCGCTAACTCTGCCGCGCCGGTTAATAGCGCCGCGCCTGCTGCGCCGGAATCGGCTGTGCCTGCCGCGCCGGTTAATAGCGCCGCGCCTGCTGCGCCGGAGTCGGCTGTGCCTGCCGCGTCGGTTAATAGCGCCGCGTCCGCTGCGCCAGAGTTGGTTGCGCCTGCCGCGCCGGTTAATAGCGCCGCGCCTGCTGCGCCGGAGCCGTCTGTGCCTGCCGCGTCGGTTAATAGCGCCGCGTCCGCTGCGCCGGAATCGGCTGCGCCAGCCATCTCTGAATCGGCCACGTCTGCTGCACCGGAATCGGCTGCGCCCGCCGTGCCGGAGTCAGCCGCATCCTCAACCCAGCAGGAGGGCGCGCTGTCTGACCTGCCGCTGCCGTCGGGGCTGGATCAGGCCGATCCGCAGCTCTCGTCCGCCGCCTCTGCCGTGCCCTTTGTGCCGGGCCAGCCGATAGTGGCACCTGCGCCGCCCGTGGCGCTGAACCAGCCGATCAGCAGCACCATCTCTGTGGCGCAGATGGGCCAGCAGCAGGGCATTATCCTGAGCGGCGGCCAGCTGCAGTCCGGCATCGTTTTTACCCTGCCGGGCGATGAGGTCATCACCAACGCACACCTCAATCTGTCGCTGCGTGTCTCTCAGGCGCTGGCGGCGCGCAACACCTCGCTGCAGCTGATGCTCAACGGCCAGCCGCTCGGCACGCTGCCGCTTGGCGCCAGCGACAGCGACGTCAGCGACTATCAGCTGGAGATCCCCGCCGCGATGGTGGTGGCCAGCAATAACCTCAGCTTCAAAATTAACGATGCGGATAAGCTGCTGTGTGAGAAAGAGAGCGCGCAGAACTATCAGGTGACTATCCTGCCGAAAACCACGCTGAGCCTGGAAGGGCAGCAGCTGAATATTGGTACGCGCCTGCGCAACTTCCCGCGTCCGTTTATCGATCCGCTGCGCATGACGCCCGCGTCGGTCGCCATGGGCTTCGCCAGCAACGTCACGCCGGACACGATAACCGCCGCCGCGCTGGTGGCGTCGTGGCTCGGCATTCAGAGCGACTATCGCACCATCCGCTTCCCGGTATCGCGCGGCGAGCTGCCAGAGCAGAACGCCATTCTGTTCGGCCATCCGGGGGATCGTATCGGCACGCTGACCCTGCCGCAGGCGAGCGGCCCGCAGCTGACGCTGATAGATAACCCCAATAACCCGGTCTACAAACTGCTGCTGGTGACGGGGGAGGATGACGACCAGCTGCGTCAGGCGGCGCTGCGTCTCACCACGCAGCCGCTGAACACCGACGCCAGCAGCCTCGCCGTTCAGCCGCAGCCGCCTGTCAGCCGCCAGCTCTACGACGCGCCGCGCTGGATCAACACCAGCCGCCCGGTGCGCCTGAGCGAACTGCTGGACCCGAACCAGAACCTGACGTCGACCGGCCTGTGGCACGATGCGCTGCGCGTCAACTTCCGCGCCGCGCCGGACCTCTTTCTGTGGGACGGCGATACCGTGCCGGTAAACCTGAACTATCGCTTTCCTTCGGAAAGCTGGATCGACGAGAGCAGCTCGTTTCTTAACGTTATGCTGAACGACACCTTCCTGCGCAACCTCACGGTAAACAAAGTGGGTTTGCTTGAGCAGGCATGGCACCGTCTGGGCGGCGACGCCCGTCAGGAAGAGTATCAGCTGCATCTCGAGCCCTGGCTGATTTACGGCGACAACCAGCTATCGCTCTACTTCAATATCCGGCCAAAAGCGGACGCCCCATGCGGCGTGCTGCTTAACAACAACATTAAAAGCCGTATAGAAGAGGAGTCGTGGATCGACCTGAGCCACACGCGCCACTTCACGCTGCTGCCGAATCTCTCCTACTTTGTCGGCGCGTCGTTTCCCTTTACGCGGCTGGCGGACTTCAGCCAGACCACGCTGCTGATGCCGGAGAAGCCGAGCAACGCCGAAATCGCCACGCTGCTCGATCTGGCGGCGCGTGCGGGTAACGCCACCGGCGCGGCGCTGACGCAGAATCAGGTGATGTTCGGCCTGCCGAGCGGCGGCACGCATCTGGCGCGGCTGGCGAAAAGCGACGTGCTGGCGATCAGCACCACCGGCGACAGCCGTTTCAATCAGCAGATGCTGGCACACTCGCCGTTTGAGGCCAGCGGCGCCACCTTCGGCGTAAAAACGCCCTCGACCCTGGATAACGTGCGCAGCTGGCTAACCGGCGACTGGTATCGCCAGCCGCTGGACGCCGATCGCTACTTCTCTTCGAACGAGGCGTGGCGCGGCTTTATCAGCTATCGCTCGCCCTGGAATCGCGAGCGCACCGTCGTAATGACGGTGGCCACCAGCGATGAACAGCTGCTGCGGCTGCATGGCGATTTGAACTCGGCGCGCATTAACGCGGCGATCCGCGGCGATACTGCGATTATTACCGATGAAAACGGCATTCGCAGCTTCCGCGTTGGCCCGCAGTATCCGAGCGGCGAGATGCCCTGGTACATGATGGTGGTCTGGTACGCCAATCAGCATTCCGTGCTAATGGCGCTGGCGGCGCTGGTGCTTGCCGGGCTGGCGGGTATGGCGATATTCGCCATGCTGCAGCGCCATGCGCGGCGTCGACTCTCTTCGCACCACGCGCGCGAATCCGGTAAGAAGTCAGGATAAATATAATGAAAACAATGATAAGCACCGGTATTCGTCGCGCGCTGCTGCTGGGAGGCGCGCTATCGCTCTCGCAGCCGCTGCTGGCGGCGGAAAGCGCCAACCCGGCGCTGCAGGCGCTGTTCGATCAGGCGGCCTACTGGCATCAGAAAGCGCATGACGATTTAGCCCGATCCGCGCTGCAAAAAGTGTTGATGGTGGAGCCGAACAACGCTCAGGCGCTCTATCTGCTGGCGCTCTACTCGCAGCAGGGCGGCGACGTCGAAGGCGCGGCGCGCTACCGCCAGCAGCTGAGCAGCGTTTCGCCGCAGGATGCGCGCCTGAGCGAGCTGGATAACGCGCGCCAGATGCAGACAATCCCGCAGGCGCAGCTGGCGCTGGCACGTCAGCAGGCGCGCAGCGGCAATATCGCCGCGTCGCTGCAGACGTGGCGCAACACCTTTAACGGCAGCGAGCCGCCCGCCAGCGTGGCGGCGGAGTACTACCTGACGATGGCGGGTGACCGCACTCTGCTGCCGCAGGCGGTCGACGCCCTGCGCCAGTTTGCGGCAACGCATCCGCAGGATACCGGCGCCAGGCTGGCGCTGGGCAAAGCCCTGACCTATCAGGACGCAACGCGCCGCGAGGGTGTCGACCTGCTCGGCACGCTGGCGGACGGCAGCGCAGAGGCGGATCGCTCACTGCGCCAGGCGCTGCTCTGGCTTGGCCCGCAGCCGGATGACGCTGCGCGCTATCAGACCTGGCAGCAGCGCCATCCGCAGGACGCGGCGGTGATGGCGTACTACCGTAAAAATGTCGGCGGTGCCGAGAAGGGGGCAGGCTTTAGCGCCCTCAGCAGCGGCGACGTCAGCGGCGCGCAAAACAGCTTCGAGAAAGTGCTGAGCGCCAATCCGCAGGATGCTGACGCGCTGGCGGGCATGGGCTACGTCGCGCAGCGCGGCGGCCGCTACGACGAAGCGGCCGACTATCTGCAGCGCGCCGCCCAGCTTGGCGGTGAGCGAGGCGCTGAACGGCAGCAGCAGGCGAGCGACGCGCGCTTCTATGCGCAGCTGGCGGCGGCGCAGCAGGCGTTGAAAAACGGCGACAGCGCGCAGGCGCTCTCGCTCAGCGAGCCGCTGACCCAGGCGGAAGGTGAAAAAGGCACCGCCGCACAGCTGTTTCGCGCCGACGTGCTGCGCCGCAGCAATCAGTTCAGCGAGGCGGAGCGCGCCTATCGCGCCATTCTGCAACGCGATGCGGACAACCGCAGCGCGAAAGAGGGGCTGTTCTATGTGCTGCGCCAGCAAAACCGCGGCGGCGAGGCCAGTGCGCTGCTCCCGTCGCTGCCCGACAGCGTGCGTCAGAGCGTGGCGCCGCGCGCGAGCGGCGGCGGCAGCGACCCGATCCGTCAGCAGGCGAAGCGCGAACAGCAGGCGGGCAACGTCAGCGCGGCGATCGCCACGCTGCAGCAGGGCATTCAGCGCTATCCCAGCGACGGCTGGCTGCGCCTTGACCTGGCGCGCCTCTACCGCGCGCAGGGCGACACGCCGCAGGCCGCCAGCGTAATGCAGTTTTCGATGCGCGACGGCGCAGGCGTCGGCGAGCGCTACGCCGCCGCCATCAACGCCAGCGAAAGCGGCGGCTGGCAGCAGGCCAGCGCGCTGCTGGCGCGCATTCCCGCCAGCGCGCAGACGCGCGATATGCGCGAGCTGGCGCAGCGCGTTAACTTCAATCTGCAGATGGCCACCGCCGATCGCTATCTGGCGCAGGGCGCGAACGCCGCCGCCGCCAATACGCTAAGAGCGCTGGCGCAGACGCCTCCGGCGAACCCGGCTGATGCTGGCAGTCTGGCGCAAAAGCTCGCCAGATCGGGCGACGTTGCGACCGCCGTCGCTATCGTGCGCGGCAATATGCAGCGCGGCGTGCAGGGCAACGCAGGCGACTACGCGGCGCAGGTTGCCGTGCTGAACCAGGCGGGGCTGGCCAGTGAAGCGCAGCGCTTCCTCGACGCGCCAGAGCTGCAGGCGCGCAGTACGCCGACGCAGCTGGCGGGCATTCGCAACGGCTACGTTATCAACGAGGTGGATCGCCTGCGCGAACAGAAGCAGTACGCCGCCGCCTATGACAAGCTGATCGGCGCGCTGCAGCACGACCCGCAGAACCGCGACCTGATGTTCGCCATGGCGCGCCTCTATCAGGACGGCAAGATGAACAAAGAGGCGGGCGTGGTCTACGACTATCTGTTGACCCAGGACACCGCGACTCAGGACGCGCGCGTCGGCGCGATTAACGTGGCGCTGGCGCAGCACAATCTGCCGCGCGCCAACGATCTGACGCGCGGCCTGCAGGCGCAGCAGACACCAGAGCGCCTGCTGTTGCTGGCGCGCGTCGCCGATGCGAATGGCGATCGCGCTCAGGCGATAAGCTATCTGCGCAGCGCGCGCGGCCAGCTGACCGGCCTGCAGCACGCGCAGCAGGGCGAAACGCCGACCCTCGGTGGCCTGGCGCTGGCGGCCAATCCCTTTATCGATCGCAGCGCCTCGCCGGTGGGCCATACCTTCTCCAGCTACGGCAGAGTGCTGCCGTGGCAGCGTGCGCCGGCTGGCGACGCCAGCAGCGGCGACGGCGTCACCCTGGCGAACGGCATGAACCTGCCGCTGCAGCAGGCGCGCACGCTGCATCAGATCGACACCATGATGGACGGGCTGCAGGAGAAAACCAGCAGCTGGGCGCAGAGTCAGGTGCAGGTGCGCGCGCGTGACGGCGAGTCGGGCCTCAGCAAGCTGACCGAGGCGAAAGCGCCGTTGACCTTCTCAACCGTGCCCTTTGGCGACGCGCGCTTCGATTTTATGATGACGCCGGTTTCGCTCACGGCGGGCAGCGCGGCGGGCGACGCCTGGCGTCGCTTCGGCAGCAACGCTCTGGAGCAGGCTAAAGTAGCGGCCGCCGCCGGCGCGACAGTCGCCGACGTGCCGGATGCCTCCACCGATTCGCAGCACGCCTCGGGCGTGGAGCTGAACCTGGCGCTGAAAGGCGACAGCTATAAAATCGACCTCGGCAGTACGCCGCTGGGCCAGCATCTCAGCACGCTGGTGGGCGGCGTGCAGTGGTCGCCGAAACTCACCGACTTCCTGACGCTGATCCTCACCGGGGAGCGCCGCGCCATGACCGACAGCCTGCTCTCGTACGTTGGCGTACAGGACAAAGCGAGCGGCAAACGCTGGGGCAGCGTCACTAAAAACGGCGGCAACGCGCTGCTGAGCTATGACAACGGCGATGCGGGCTTCTACGTTGGCGGCGGTGCCTATAGCTATATCGGCGAGAACGTGGCGAGCAACGATAGCCTTAGCGCCACGGCGGGCGCTTACGTACGGCCTTTCCACAGCGACGATGGCGAACTGAAGGTTGGCATGAGCCTGTCATGGATGGATTTTTCGAAAAACCTCAGCTATTTCAGCTACGGTCAGGGCGGCTACTTCAGCCCGCAGAACTATACCGCGGTCTCTTTCCCGCTGGACTTTACGCGTAAGTTCGACGATCTGAGCGTGAAGATCGGCGGTTCGGTAGGTTATCAGTCCTACAGTCAGGATCGCAGCGCCCTTTTTCCGAACGATCCTGCCATGCAGTCGCAGATGGAGTCCTATGCAGCGAGCGGCGTAGTGAAGAGCGCCTGGTATAGCGGCGACAGTAAAAACGGCATCGGCTACAACCTGCACGCCGGCGCGGATTACAAGGTCAATAAAGCGGTCACGGTGGGCGGCCAGCTGGGCTACGACACCTTCGGCGACTACAGCGAAAGCAGGGCGCAGCTCTACTTCCGCTATCTGTTTGGAGATAACTAATGAGCGAGCATAGGGGCGCGGCAAGCCATACGCATCAGCCTGGCTGGTTCGATCTGGTCAGCGTAATGATTGAAGGCATGCTCGCCAACGCGGGCAAAGAAGAGGCGGAAGCGTTTCTCTACGGCATGGGCGATTCGCTGGCGGCGCGCTATCCTTTGCCTGATGCGCGCACCGTGCAGGATCTGGAGCGTGAAATGAATTTGCAGCTGGCCCGCTTTAGCTGGGGCTTTGTTCAGCTGCAGCCGCAGGATGCGGCGATTCTACTGAAGCATCATGCGCTGCCCGCGGGCGACGGCGCGCTGGATGCGCAAAGCTGGCAGTCGGCGCTGGCCGCCGTGCTGGCAGGACTTTATGGCGGCTGGCTGCGCGCGCAGGGCGGTGGCGCGGCGGTTTTGGTGACGCTGGAGCTTAACGACGGCAATACGCTGCACTATCGGTACTAACGGAGCGACGAAATGACAAAGCCAGCCTGGCTCAGATGGATGATTTTTTTCATGGTGATGATGGTAAGCGCGCAGGCTTCGGCCGACGGCTGGAGCACCTTCAAAAGCCGTTTTTCCACCCCGGAAGGACGTATTGTCGACAACGCCAACAATAACGTCAGCCATACCGAAGGGCAGGGCTACGGCATGCTGCTGGCGGTGGCGAACGACGATCGCGCCACATTCGATAAGCTGTGGGGCTGGACGCGCCAGCATCTGCTGAACACGCAAAACGACCTTTTTTACTGGCGCTATATCCCCGACGCCGCCGAACCGGTAGCGGACAAGAATAACGCCTCCGACGGCGACGTGCTGATCGCCTGGGCGCTTCAGCGTGCGGCCGATAAGTGGTCGTCGCAGACCTATCAGCAGGCGTCGGATCGCATTCAGCGCGCTATCGTGAAGCACAACGTAGTGAGCTTTGCGGGGCGTACGGTGATGCTGCCGGGTGCTCAGGGGTTTAACAAAACCAGCTATGTAGTGCTCAACCCCTCCTATTTTATTTTCGAGGCCTGGCGCGACTTTGCCGAGCATAGCCATCTCAAGGTGTGGAACACCTTGATTAATGACGGGATGGATCTGCTGGGCGAGATGCATTTCGGCAAAACGGGCCTGCCCCTCGACTGGGTGGCGCTGAATGCCGATGGCTCGGTGGCGCCGGCGGTGGGCTACTCGAACCGCTTTAGCTATGACGCGGTGCGCATACCGCTTTATATCTGGTGGTACGACCCGCAGAGCCTGCGTCTGGTGCCGTTTCAGAACGTCTGGCAGCGCTACGGCCGCCTGACGACGCCGGCCTGGTTCGACGTGCTGGGCAACAGCAACGCGCCTTACAATCTCGACGGCGGCCTGCTGGCGATCCGCGATTTGACGCTGAATGAGACCGGCTATATCAGCGACCGGCTGGCGCCGGATCAGAACTATTTCTCCGCCAGTTTGCAGTTGCTGGTGTGGCAGGCGCTTCAGGAGAAGCGCTGACGGGAGAGGGGCTCACCGCGGCGAGCGGGCGCGTTTTGTCCACTACGCGGACGGGGGGTGGCTGCTGCGCAGGCGGATTCTGAGCGGGTTTTGTTCGGCTGGCGGGGTGGCTGCTGCGCAGGGGGCTCTGAGCGGGTTTCGTTCGGCTGGCGGGGTGGCTGCTGCGCAGGGGGCTCTGAGCGGGTTTCGTTCGGCTGGCGGGTTGGCTGCTGCGCAGGCGGCTCTGAGCGGGTTTCGTTCGGCTGGCGGGGTGGCTGCTGCGCAGGCGGCTCTGAGCGGGTTTCGTTCGGCTGGCGGGGTGGCTGCTGCGCAGGGGGCTCTGAGCGGGTTTCGTTCGGCTGCGGGTTGGCCGCTGCGCAGGCGGCTCTGAGCAGGTTTCGTTCGCCCGGCAGCCGGGCAGTTTCATTTCGCCCTCTGCGGGCGACCGAGCAGGGCCGCTAGGCGCCGGCCCTGCACCCGCGCCCCGGGCCAGCTCACCCGCCCGCTGCGCGGGTCCCTTCGCTCTGTCAGGATTTCTGACGGACCGCGCAGGACAGGCCGTCCTGGCCTGGCCCGCGCTTTCGGCGACGTCCTGTCGCCTCATCCTGAAATCCTTCCTCCGCTCAGCGGCTGCGATGGCCCCCACAATCCCCGCTGCACGTCCTGACTCTTAAAGGCGCGACCTTATCGCTGAAAGCGTGAACCTTGCATACAGACGACATAGTCGTTAATAAAACCGCAACCCTATCGCTGCAAGCGTGAAGCATGTATTCAGACGACACAGCCGTTAATAACAACCGCAACCTTATCGCTGTAAGCGTGAATCATGTATTCAGACGACACCGTCGTTAATAAAAACCGCAACCTTATCGCTGTAAGGGCGAACCCTGCATACAGACAACGCAGCCGTTAATAAAAAACAAGGAAATTACAGGCGGGGCAGTATCAGAGGCATCCGACACGCTGAGGCGCGCACGGCGGCCAGGACGAGCCGACAGGACGTCGGCGAGAGGGAGGGCCAGGCCAGGACGGCCTGTCCCGACCGGTCCGTGGGGCCGACGTAAGCAACGAAGGGACCGCGCGGAGCGTGGCGTGGAGGCTGCCGGAAGCCGGGATTGTTAAGGGGCTGGCGAGCCCCTTAACACGCACGCCGGCAGCGGAGCTGCTGAAACTCCCTGCCGCCTGGCGGGCGGAACCCGCTCAGAGCTGTTCGCGCAGCGAACCTAACCCCTGCGCAGCAGGCTCACACCCTCATCTACTGCGGATAGGCGACCCAGTCGCCGCCGTTCAGCCGGATCCAGGGCTTGCCCTGATACATCACCACCACGGCATTATCATTCTCCGACACTACCGGCGTCTGCGGCAGCTTATCCGCCAGCACCGACATATTCACATTCGGCGCGTTAAACACCTGTCCATCCACCACGCGGGAAACCAGCTCGGAAATCGCCAGCAGGCTGGTCGGCGTATCAATAGTCAGCGGCTGACCCTGATGCGGCGCTTTCATGCCAACAAACTTAATGCCCACCGGCACATGGGTAATGCTCGGACTCGGAATATCGCGCAGGCCGGACATCTGCATCTTGTCCCCCTGCAGCGCCGCGCCGTGCTCCGGCACCACCAGCACCATCACGCGTCGACCCGACTTCTCCAGGTTGGTGAGGAAGGCGTCGAGCTGGTCGAACAGCAGCTGCGCGCGCGGCTTCCACGGCGCGGTTTTGGTGCTGCCGAGATCGCGCGTGCCGTCATGCAGCGGGATCAGGTTATAGAAGGTGGCGCTGCGCGCGTCGCTGCTCTTGCTGCGGTCATCCAGCCAGCGCTGCATCAGCTGCGCATCTTTATATACCGGCGAGCCGTCGAACGAGGTCAGCTCCGACGCGATGCCTGCCTGCGACATCAGCGGCGCCTGAAGATTGCCGTCGTTGCGCAGCTCTTTGAGATAGTTACCAAACACGCCGGTGTGGTCCATCATCAGCTGCTCTTTGAAACCCAGCTTCGCCAGGTTATCAAACAGATAGCAGCGCGCATCGGTCGGCTTATAGAGATCGCTGTGCGACGTCTGGCCGCAGCTGGCGCGCAGCAGACGGATCCCCGCCGGACCGCTGTAGCCGGTAGCGGAGTTGTAGTTGTTCAGCACGATATCGAAGTGCTGCCACAGCGGATGGCTGCGCAGCTGCGAGACGTCGATATCCGACCAGGCGAGCGAACAGATATTCACCACCAGAATATCGAAGGGCTGCGAATCCGCAGGCAGGCTGTCGGGAAAACGGGTCACGCGCTTGCGTTCGCTGTCGTAAAAACGGTTCAGCCAGGCGGTCAGGTTGGCGCTGGTGGGCGGCGCCGACTGATCGAGACCGTCCGGCGCGCTGGCCGCCGGGCTCTGTCCGGCCGCGGGCGTCTGATTCAGCACCACCTCCGGCGTAGCGGATTTAGTCGGCAGCAGCGACAGCGCAGGACCGGCGATGGTCAGCACGTTAAGCCAGATCAGCATCAGCGAAACCAGCACCGTCACGCGGATCCACTGCGACACAAACAGATAGAGCACCAGCAGCGCAAAGGCGGCGCCGACCATCTGCCAGTTGATAAAGCGGTTAACCAGATCGAGCAGATAAGCGCCGGAGAAACCCGCTACCTGGTTGCCCTGACTGAGAATGCTCTCCAGTCCCGGCAGCCAGGTGTCATGCCAGAACAGACCGAAGCCGATGGGAATTGAAATCCAGCTGCGCAGGCGGTGCAGACGCGGGGAGGGCAGCGGGAACAGCAGCCAGGCCAGGAACACCAGATTGCTCAGGGCGTGGAAATTGAGATAGCCGTACCACAGCAGGCCGAACTTGAGCAGAAAGTAGAAGTTCCAGCCGCCCAGTCCGCGCCAGTAAGACCACAGGCGAGAAGAGTGGGCAGAAGTGGGTTGATCGTTATTCATTAATGATTTGCATCCTTTTTCGAGGACTTACGCTGCCAGTGACCTTCAGACTTTAGCGCACGCGCGGGCAGCAGGCGATTCAATATGCCGTTCCAGCGGCTCGGCAGCCATTGCCGATATAACGGCTTTAAAAACAGTAAAATAACTAAGGCCAGCAGCGCAATCTGCACCCAGTCCATCAGGTTCATCAGCTTTTCATCTCCGGCAGTAATGTAATCGGCTGCGGCGCGCTGCGTTCGCGCGTTTCAACCGGTTCCTCTGCAATCTGCGCGGGCTGAGTCTGCGGCGCGATATCCTGCAGCGCATTTGGCGTCAGGTTCTTGATATTATTGATTTCAGCGAGAATTTGATTGTCCTCAAACCAGACCATCCGGTTAGCAAAAATCTCGTCGTGCGGCAGCGAAAAGATAAATTTCAGCGCCGTATCGAGATCGTTATAGCGGCAGGAAGAGAGAAACAGGATGACGCGATCGTCCAGCACCGTTACCAGATCGCCGAAGCGACGCGGCTTGCACAGCGTCAGAATCTGCTGCGGTCGCAGCTGTGGCACCGGGCGCAGCGCCACCAGCAGACCTTTGTCATTGTCCGGCAGCAGGGTGTTGCCGATCAGCTGTCCCACCGCCTGACAGAAGGCGTCGAGGCGCAAATAGCCTTTCTCCTGCAGCGGCTGCAGCGCGGCGGTCAGCGCATCCAGGTTAGCGGGCACGCGGCGGTTGAAGACCTGGCCCTGCAGGCCCTCCAGCGTGGTCAGGAAACGCGACATGGTGGCGCTGGCGGAGACGATGGCGCTAACGCCGCACGCCAGCAGCAGACGTTCGTCGCTGTAGCGCAGGCTGGTGCCCATTTCGCGCACCACGATTTTTAAACCGTTGCCGCGCGCGCGGCGCAGGCTGTGCACCATTTTCGCCAGCTCGCCGATCAGGTCGCTGCGGGTCAGGCTGAAAATCACCGTTGCGGCGCTCGCCTGCTGGGCGCGGAAAAAGACCTGTTCGTTATCATCAAACAGCTGCCACTGACGCGAAAGCGGCGGCGCACCCTCCAGCACTATTTTATCGGCAAGATAATGTTGCTCGTCGTTTAAGCTGAGCGGCTCCTGCTTTTCATTTTCATTGACGGCATAAAAGCGATCGTCTTTGCAGTCAAGACGAATGGCGCGGTCGGCGAGCAGCCGATCGGTGGTGTACCACCAGTTAATTCGATATTGCCAGCTATCCTGTTGAAAAGCTAAATGAGCCAGGCCATCAAGCTGGCGAAAATAACGCTGAAGATTATTGCGCAGGTTAATTATTGTTGCGCCGGAGGTAACCATTAAAAGCGTCATCTGCTTTTTAATCAGCACCCGCCGCATGCGCTTTATCCACGAGGTTAACTCTGCGTCGTCGAGTTTATCCCACTGCGCCGCGCTGCTGTTAAAAATCACCAGCCCGTTTTTACTGCCGAGCTTACGGGAAAAATCGCTCTCCAGACGCAGCAGGCTGCTTTTGTTTTTAGGCAATGAAAACAGCGGGATACGATCGGGCCCGCCCGCAGGGTCCGGCGTCAGAAGATCGCGCGGCTTTTCATCTGCGCTGATAAGGGTGACGGATTGCTGCGCCAGAATCGCCTGACGGATAAAAGCGCGTGCATCTTCCTGACGCGCGCAGGTTACCCAATAACAGCCGGGCGTTTGCAATACCGTTAATTCAGGCTGAACCTGTAACAGCCCCAGCGCAAAGGAATTTTTCATGTTGAATTCGCGATTTGTTCAGTCCAGGCTAGCTTATTATAGACAGGGCAGGATGCAACCTGAGAAATTTAAAAATACGTTATGACAGACGGGTTCGCATTGATCTATCATCGCGCCGATTCAGGCGATGTCGAGTTAACGCCTGCGTAAATATAACCGCCTTTTACCTGAAGTTGTTTTATCCGTGGCGAAAAGTAATGAAAAATGAAAATGCTTATACTCTGGTCGCGTCTGACGGCCAGCGTCAGGATGATATTAGCGCCTTGCGCGACGCCTTTTCTCTGCAGGCTTTTCGCTATATCGACATCGCTCGCGAAGAGCGGCTGGCGAACATTGTTGCGCGCTGGCCGCTGTTAGCTGAAACCTCGGCTGAACAGCCAGGACGGTCGCGCTAATGCCGCTGATCGCGCTGCAAGGCGTACGCGGCGGCACGGGCGCAACCTCGCTCAGCGCTGCGCTCGGCTGGGCGCTGACGGCGCTGGGGGAACGCGCGCTGCTGATTGACGGTTCCCCGTCGAGCCAGCTCGGCGCTCACTTCAATCTGCCCGCGCTACCGGCAAAAGGCTGGATGCAGGCGCTGCTCGGCGGTGATGCCTGGCAGGAGGCCGCGCTGCGCTATCCCGATGGCCCTGATCTGCTGCCGCATGGCTCGCTGACCCATCAGAAAGATTTTACTTTGCTGCGCCAGCAGGCGGACATCGCCGCGCCGCTGCTTGATGCGCTGCCGGACCTGCAGCGTCGCTATCAATGGATAATTTTTGACCTGCCTGCGGATCCGCTGCCCTGGCATGACGCGCTCTCTGCGCGCCTCGACGGCGTGGTGCGCGTGCTGACGCCCGACGCCAACTGTCATCTGCGCCTCTTTCAGCAGGCTTTTACGCCGCATACGCGCTTTCTTATCAACCAGTTCAACGCCAACAGCCGCCTGCAGCAGGATCTGCATCAGCTGTGGGTCGCGTCGCTGAATAACCTTATCCCGCTGCTTATCCATCGCGACGAAGCGCTGGCGGAAGCGCTGATGATGAAGCAGCCGGTAGGGGAGTATCGCCCGCATGCGCTGGTCAGCGAAGAGATCACCACGCTGGCGAGCTGGCTGCTGCTTCATCTTACTGGAGAACAGCCGTGAACCCGCTGCGCTGGCTGCTGACCGCGCCGGTCTGGCAGGCGCTGCATTTGCGCTACGCGATGGGGCGTGACCACGGCGCGTCCCGCTTCGCCAGCGGCCTGAATGTGTTCTGGTGCGCGCTGGGCTGGGCGCTGCTGCGTTTTGAGACGCCGGGCTGGCAGCGCATTATTCAGGATCGCCGTCGTCTCTATCCGCATATCTCGCCGGAGCGCCCGCGCCCGTTAGATATTCTGCGCTATCTGGTCCAGACGCTGTGGCTGATCGTTATCCTGCCGCAGGATGAGAGCGGCCGCAGCGAGCGCCAGCGCTTTAAGGGCTTTCAGTCGCTGTTCCGCTGGCGTCAGCGCAGCTATCAGTGGCTCGACAGCCTGACCGCCCGCGTGCAGAACGGCAACGTTGACGCGCGTCTTGAACAGCGGCTCCAGCGGCTCTCGCCGCTGGCGCGTCGCCTCGGTTTTATCGGCGTGGCGCTGTTCGCTTCGCTGCTGGCGCTGCTCTGCATCAGCCAGCCGTTCGGGCTGCTGACGCAGTTTATCTTCGTGGTGCTGCTCTGGAGCCTGGCGATGCTGGTGCGGCGCGTGCCGGGCCGCTTCCCGACCATGATGCTGATCGTGCTGTCGCTGACCGTCTCCTGCCGCTATCTGTGGTGGCGCTACACATCGACGCTGAACTGGGACGATCCGCTTAGCCTGGTGTTTGGCCTGCTGCTGATCGTCGCGGAAACCTACGCCTGGGTAGTGCTGGTGCTGGGCTATTTTCAGACCCTGTGGCCGCTTAACCGTCAGCCGGTCTCGATGCCCACCACCCTCGACCAGTGGCCGAGCGTCGACCTGCTGGTGCCGACCTATAACGAGCCGCTCAGCGTGGTTAAGCCGACGATTTACGCGGCGATGGGCATCGACTGGCCGAAAGATCGGCTAAATATCTATCTGCTCGACGACGGTAGCCGCGAGGAGTTTCGCGAATTCGCCGCCAGCGTCGGCGTGAACTATGTGGTGCGTCCGACCCACGAGCACGCCAAGGCGGGCAATATCAACCACGCGCTGAAAACGCGCTGCCGCAGCGAGTTTGTCTCGATTTTCGACTGCGACCACGTGCCGACGCGCGCCTTTCTGCAGATGACCATCGGCTGGTTTATCAAGGATCCGAAGCTGGCGATGCTGCAGACGCCGCATCACTTCTTCTCGCCCGATCCCTTTGAGCGCAACCTGGGCCGCTTCCGCCGCACGCCAAACGAAGGCTCGCTGTTTTACGGCCTGGTGCAGGACGGCAACGATACCTGGGATGCCACCTTCTTTTGCGGCTCCTGCGCCGTGCTGCGCCGTGCTGCGCCGCAGCGCGCTGGATGAGATCGGCGGCATTGCGGTAGAAACCGTGACTGAAGATGCGCATACCTCGCTGCGCCTGCACCGACTCGGCTACGCCTCGGCCTATATCCGCATCCCCCAGGCGGCGGGGCTGGCGACCGAGAGCCTGTCGGCGCATATCGGCCAGCGTATTCGCTGGGCGCGCGGCATGGTGCAGATTTTCCGCCTCGATAACCCGCTGTTCGGTAAAGGACTGAAGTGGGTGCAGCGCCTCTGCTACGCCAACGCCATGCTGCACTTTCTCTCCGGCATTCCGCGCCTGATCTTCCTGCTGGCGCCGCTGGCGTTTCTGCTCTGTCACGCCTACATCATCTACGCGCCCGCGCTCGCCATCGCTATCTACGTGCTGCCGCATATGCTGCACACCAGCCTGACCAACTCGCGCATTCAGGGGCGCTGGCGTCACTCTTTCTGGAGCGAGGTGTATGAAACCGTGCTGGCCTGGTATATCGCCCGGCCGACCACTGTCGCCCTGTTCAACCCGCACAAAGGTAAATTCAACGTGACGGCGAAAGGCGGTCTGGTCGAGGAGCACCATCTCGACTGGGTGATCACCAAACCCTATATGTTCCTGGTGCTGCTCAACCTGGCGGGCGTGGGGATGGCGTTCTGGCGCATGAACTACGGTCCGGCCAATGAGGTGCTGACGGTCTGGGTGAGCCTGGTGTGGGTGATCTACAACATGGTGATCCTCGGTGGCGCGGTGGCGGTTTCCGTCGAAGCGCGGCAAATCCGCGAGGCGCACCGCGTGGAGATCGCCATGCCCGCCGCTATCGCGCGCGAAGATGGCCATATGCTGCCCTGCACGCTGCGCGACTACTCCGACGGCGGCGTGGGCGTCGAGCTGCGCGAGGCGAATGCGCTGAAGGAAGATGAAAAAGTCTGGCTGCTGCTGCGCCGCGGTCAGCAGGAGTTCAGCTTTCCCTGCCGCGTGCAGCGCGTCTTCGGCCTGCGCGCCGGTATTCGTCTGCATCAGCTGACCACCCAGCAGCATATCGAATTTATCCAGTGTACCTTCGCCCGCGCCGATACCTGGGCGCTGTGGCAGGACGGTTTCCCGGAAGATAAACCGGTGCAGAGCCTCGCCGATATTATGATCCTCGGCTTTAAGGGCTATCTGCGCCTGGCGGAATATGGTCCGCCGCAGTTACGTCGGTTGTTTAACCTGCTTACCGCTGGGGTGAGCTGGCTGGCCTCGCTGTTGCCGCAGGGCATCGGACGGACGTCCGCTTCAAAAAACGTATTGAGTTGATGATATGACGATGACGAGAGTAAACGGTTGGTTTACCGCCCTGCTGCTGGGCTCCGCAACGCTAAGCTGCGCCGCCGCGCAGGACGCCGTAACGGCGAATCCCGCCGAGCCGGCGCCAGTACAGGTCGCGCCGCAGGATTCCGGCGCGCCGCTGCGCGACAGCCGGCTCGACTTTACCAGTCTGGCACCGCCGCCGGGCAGCATGACGCTGAGCGGCACGCAGCCGGACGGACAGATTGAGTTCGGCGTGCGCAGCGACGAGGTGGTCACGCGCGCGCTGCTGAATCTCAGCTATCGTCCCTCGCCCGCGCTGCTGCCGACGCTGTCGCAGCTCAAGGTCTATCTTAACGACGAGCTGATCGGCCTGATTACCGTTACGCCGGACCAGCTCGGCAAAGAGAACCAGACCCAGCTGGCGATCGATCCCCGCTTTATCAGCGACTTCAACCGCGTGCGCTTTGAGCTGGTGGGCCACTACACCAACATCTGTGAAAATCCGGCCAGCAGCACCATCTGGTTCGATATCGGCAAAGAGAGCGGTATCGATTTGACGCTGCAAAAGCTGCCGCTGAAAAACGATCTGTCGCACTTTCCTGAGCCCTTTTTCGACGCGCGCGACAAGCGGCCGCTGACGCTGCCGGTTGTTTTCGCCGCGCAGCCGGACGTAACGCAGCAGCGCGCCGCCGGGATACTCGCCTCCTGGTTCGGCAGCAAAGCCGCGTGGCGTGGCCAGCACTTTCCGGTGCTCTACAACCAGCTGCCGCAGCAGCAGCACGCCGTGGTGTTCGCCACCAACGACGCCCGCCCGGACTTTTTGAAAGATCTGCCGCCGGTGAGCAAGCCCACGGTGGAAATCGTCAGCCAGCCCGACAATCCCTATGAAAAAATGCTGCTGATTCTGGGGCGCAACGATGAGGATCTGCTCACGGCGGTGCAGGGCATCGCCCAGGGCGAGCTGCTGCTGCGCGGCGACATCTCAACCATCGACAGCGTAAAACTGCTGGCGCCGCGCAAAGCCTATGACGCGCCGAACTGGGTGCGAACCGACCGTCGCACCACCTTTGCCGAGCTGACGCAGTATGAGAACCAGCTGCAGTCCGACGGTATGCAGCCCAATCCCATCGGCCTGACGCTCAATCTGCCGCCCGATCTCTTCCTGGTGCGCGCGCGCGGCATCGATATGGATCTGAGCTATCGCTATACCGCGCCGTTCCAGGCGGACGGTTCGCGCCTGGCGGTACACCTGAACAACCAGTTCATCCAGGATTATCCGCTGCCGCCGAAAAATACCGCCGGCCAGCAGCTGCTGCGCATTCCGCTGATCCAGGGGCTGCAGGACAACAACCGCCAGCTGACCATCCCGGCGCTGCGCCTCGGCGTGGTAAACCAGCTGCGTTTCGACTTCGACTACGCCAACACCATTATCAGCGGCACCGCCGACGGACGCTGTGAGAACGTTACGCCGGTCAGCCATCACGTGGTGGTGGACGACAGCTCCAGCGTCGATTTCTCCGGCTACCGTCACTATATCGAGATGCCTTCGCTGCGCGCGTTCGCGGGCGCGGGTTTCCCCTTTACGCGCTACGCCGATCTGGCGCAAACGCTGGTGCTGGTGCAGCCGAAACCTGACGCGCAGCAGGTCGGCACGATGCTGAATGCGCTGGGCAATATTGGCGCGCAGACCGGCTATCCGGCGCTGCGGGTGCAGTTTAGCGATGACTGGAGCAAGGCGAAGTCGCAGGACGCCGATCTGCTGATGATCGGCGATATCCCGAAAGATCTTCAGGATGACCGCCGGATCGGTGCGCTGGTCGACGCCGCCGCCAGCTGGATAAATTCGCCGACGCGTCAGGCGGCCACCGATGTCGGCAGCGTCAGCGACGGCGATCGCGCGGTAGAAAGCACCACCACCATCGGCTCTCGCGGCCCGCTGGCGACGGTGATCGGCTTCCAGTCGCCGTTTAACGATCAGCGCAGCGTGGTGGCGCTGCTGTCGGACGGCAGCCCGCGCGCCTGGCAGCTGCTGAACGACGCGCTGACCGACAGCGGCAAGCGCGCCGCGATTTTCGGCTCTGCCGCCATTATCCGCGAGTCGGGCGTTAACAGCCTGCGCGTCGGCGACAACTATTTCGTCGGCCATCTCCCCTGGTGGGAGCGCCTGTGGACGATGCTGTCGACCCATCCGTTCTGGCTGGCGCTCTGTGCGGTCTTTGTCGTGGTGCTGTTTGCGCTGATGACCTGGCGCCTGATGCGCATCATTACGCGCCGCCGTCTGCTTGACGATGAAGATGAATAAATCGAGCGCGCTGCGGGCGAGTCTGTTGCTGAGCGGCGTGCTGGGCGCGCTGCCGGGTCTGGCCGCGCCCGACGCCAGACCGGAAGTCTCGCCGGTGGAGTGGCTGCTGACGCAGGTCCGCACCGGCGAATCGACCAGTAAATACGATCTGGTGCAGCAGGCGCTCTACCGGCTGGAGAAGATCGATCCCGATAATCCGCAGGTGCTGGCGGCGCGTCTGCGTCTGGCGCTGCATCAGGGCGATATCGCTGCCGCGCAGACGCTGCTGACGCAGCTGAAAAAGGTGGCACCCGATTCGGCGGCAACGCGCGAGTCGGCCGTTGGCATGGCGCTGGTCTCCTCTGAGGGTCGGCAGAAGCTGCAGCAGGCGCGCCTGCTCGCCACCTCCGGCCGTCTTGCGGAGGCGAAAAGCGCCTATGACGCGCTGTTTAACGGCGTCTTCCCCGATGCGAACACCGCACTGGAATACTGGCGGCTGGCGGCGCGCATTCCCGGCCAGGAGGAGGCTGCCTGGCAGCAGCTGCAAAAGCTGGAGCAGCGCTATCCCGGCAATATCGGCGTCGAGCTGCAGCTCGCGCGCATGGCGTTCGATCGCCAGCAGCCGACCCAGGCGGTCGAGCAGATAAAGCAGCTGGCGAAGAGCAGTGCCGGTCGCGACGCCGCGGCAGATCTCTGGCTGCAGCAGATCAACAGCCAGCCGGTGAGCGACAGCAGCGTGGCGCAGCTGAAAACCTATCTGACCATCTTTACCGACGGCGACGCGCAGCAACAGGGGCAGGAGGCGCTGGCGAAGCAGCAGGCGCTGCTCGCCGATCCCGCCTATCGCGAGCGTATGCGCGGCCTGGGGCTGGTGGACGCGGGCGGCGGAGCCGAGGCTATCCCGGCGCTGAACGTCGCCCTGAAGGCGAACCCCAACGACGCAGACCTGATGGGCGCCATGGGCCAGGCGCAGGCGCGCGCCAACAACCGCGCCGCCGCCGTTCTCTGGCTGGAGCGCGCGATTCAGGCCGGTCAGCAGAGCACCCAGGTGGGCAAGTGGCAGTCGCTGCTGCAGACCAACCGCTACTGGCTGGCGATCGACCAGGGTGACAAAGCGCTGGCGCAGCGCGATATCGACGGCGCAGAACGCTTCTATCGCGAGGCGCAGACGCTGGATAGCAGCGACAGCTACGCCCTGATTGGCCTTGGCGATGTGGCGCTGGCGCGCAATAACGCGCCGGGCGCCGAACAGCTCTTCCAGCGTGCGCTGCAGCTCGACGCCAGCAACACCACCGCGGTTCGTCGCCTGGCGGGGCTCTATCAGACCCAGTCGCCGGCGCGCGCGATGGCCTTTATTAACGGTCTGCCCGCCGCGCAGCAGCGCGCGCTGGCCGACACGCTGCGCGCCCTGCGCAGCGACAGCCTGCGCGCCGAGGCTGACGCGCTGGCACAGCAGAGCCGCTGGCAAGCGGCGGCGGAGAAATATCGCCAGGCGCAGGCCTTATCGCCGGATGACGTCTGGCTCAGCTACCGGCTGGCTGGCGCGCTGCGCAACGGCGGGGCGCCGCAGCAGGCGGATGCTGTGATCGCGACGCTGCAGCAGCAGCATCCGCGGGATGCGACCGCGCTTTATGCGTCGGCGCTCTATCTCTCCGGCACCGATAATGACGAGGCGGCGCTGGCGACGCTGCGCCGCCTGCCGGAAGCGCAGTGGAGCAGCAATATGCGCGAGCTGGCGGAACGCCTGACGCAGAATAAGCTGTTTGCGCGCGCTGAGGCGCTGCGCGCGGCAGGGCAGGAGAGCGACGCCATCGCACTGCTGCGTCAGCAGCCCGCCTCGAACCGCCGCGATCTGACGCTGGCCGACTGGGCGCTGGCGCGCGGCGACGCGCAGCAGGCGCTGGCGATGTATCAGCAGGTGCTTGAGCGGGAGCCTGCCAACGGCGATGCCTCGCTCGGGCGTATCGAAGCGCTGGTGGCGCTGCAGCGCAGCAGCGAGGCGCGCGCGGCGCTGAAGGCGCTGCCGCCCGCGCAGGCGAGCCTGAACGCCGATCGCCGCGTGGCGCTGGCGTGGCAGGCGGTGGGCGACACCACCCAGGCCGCCGCGCAGTTCGCGGGCCTGAAGCAGCGCGCCGCGGCGCAGCCACCCTCGCAGGACAAAGCACTGGTCTACCGCGATGCGGCGCGGCTTGAGCGCGCGCAGCAGCAGCCTGACGCCGCGCTGGCCGACTATCGGCAGGCGATGGCCGCCAGCGGCATCGGCGACGGCGATAATGTCAGCCGCCTGACGCGCAATAACCCGCAGGATGACTGGCTGAAGCGCAGCATCCGCAGCGACACCGCCGATCTCTATCGCCAGCAGGACACCACGCTGATGCTGGAGCAGGACTATTCGCGCAACAAGGGCACCGCCGGCGTCTCCGATTTTAGCGCCCATACCACCATGCTGCAGGCGGAGACGCCCCTTGCTGACGGCCGCGGCTTCCTGCGGCTCGATCGCGTTCAGATCTCGGCGGGCACCTTCTCTAGCACCAACGGCACCTTTGACGAGACCTTCGGCAGCTGCGACGACGCCAACTCAGGCGGCTGCAGCCGCTACGCCAGCCAGCGCGACGAAGGCACCGCGCTGGGCGTCGGCTGGAGCAATGAGGTCTGGTCAGCGGATCTCGGCACGACGCCGCTCGGCTTCGAGGTAACCAACTGGGTCGGCGGCGTCAGCTGGAAAACCGACGTGAAAGAGGTGGGCGTAACGCTTACCGCCTCAAGACGCCCCATCTCCAGCTCGCTGCTCGCCTATGCGGGCGCGCGCGATCCGGCGGCCAACGGCGGCAAAACCTGGGGCGGGGTGGTGGCGACCGGCGGCAGCGTTGGGCTGAGCTACGATCGCGGCGGCGCACACGGCGTCTGGGCCGATATCAGCGCCCATCAGATCACCGGCGAGAACGTGGCGGACAACAGCCGCGAACGCCTGATGGCGGGCTATTACTACAAGCTGATCAATAGCGATAACCGCCGCGCCACGGTGGGTCTTAACACCATGCTCTGGCATTACCAGAAGGATCTCAGCGACTATACCTTCGGCCAGGGGGGGTACTACAGCCCGCAATCCTATCTCTCCTTTTCCGTGCCGGTCACCTGGCGGCAGCGCACCGGGAACTGGTCGTTTGACCTCGGCGGCTCGGTCTCCTGGTCGCATTCGAAAACCGACGCGCAGCAGCGCTATCCGGTTAATCCCGGCTTTACGCTGGCGAGCAATCCCTCTTCGGCGAGCAGCAGCGGGGGCGGTGTCGGCTATACTTTACAGGCCGTCATCGAGCGACGCGTCACGCCGCACTGGTTTATCGGCGCTGGGGTGGATATTCAGCAGGCGAAGGACTATACCCCGAGCCACGGGCTGCTCTATGTGCGCTACTCCGCCGCCGGCTGGGATGGCGATCTCGATATGCCGCCGCAGCCGCTTACGCCTTACGCCGATTTCAAATAATCGCTGGGCCGCGCAAAACTCGGACTCTGACAGGCAGTAAAAAAAGTGAGTTCCAGGATATACTTGCTGCGCACTTTCCTGTCTGATAGCAGTGCTTTTTAGCCTGGAGAAGATTTTGCGCGTCAGCCGTTCACTTACGATAAAGCAGATGGCGACGGTTTCCGCGGTGGCGCTGATTACCGTCTCTGTCTTTATCGTTATTCAACTCTTCCATTTTGTGCAGCAGCGCAGGATCGACTACGCCCAGCAGATGGAGAATATCGCCCATACGGTGCGCCAGCCGCTCTCCGAGGCGGTATTAAAGGCGGATATCGCCCAGGCCGAGCACATCCTGCAGACCCTTAAGCCCGCTGGCGTCCTGTCGCGCGCCGACGTGGTGCTGCCCAACGCTTTTCAGGCGCTGCACGCCAGTTTTGAAAACGAAAAGCCGATCCCGCTGCTGATTGCCCGCCTGTTTGAGCTGCCGGTGCAGATCACCCTGCCGCTCTATTCGGTTGAGAGCAGCGGGTCGCCTAAGCCGCTCGCCTATCTGGTGCTGCAGGCCAATTCGACGCGCGTTTACCAGTTCATCCTCAGCACCGTCTCTACCATGGTCACCACCTATCTGCTGCTGGCGCTGATCCTGTCGGTAGCGATCAGCTGGTGCATTAACCGGCTGGTGGTGCATCCGCTGCGCAGCATCTCGCGCGAGCTGCAGGAGCTGCCGCCGCAGGCGATCCTGACCCACAAGCTGACGCTGCCCGCCAGCCATCGCGACGATGAGATCGGCATGCTGATCCGCAGCTATAACCGCAACCAGCAGGTGCTGGAGTCGGTGCATGACGAGATGAGCCGGCTGACCACCCATTATGCCGTCACCGATCTGCCCAACCGCGCGCTCTTTCTGGCGCTGCTCGACCAGCATACCCGCAGCCACAGCAAAGGCTTCGGGCTGATGGTGATCCGCATCGAAACGCTGCAGGAAGCCAACGGCGTGCTGAGCGACGAGCAGCGCGACACCCTGATGCTGACGCTGGTGGAGAAGATCCGCAGCACCGTTGACGACCATACTCTGCTGGCGCAGACCGGGCCGAGCGACTTCGCGCTGCTGATGAAACGCGCCGGGACGCCGTTTCGCGCCATGCGGCTGGCGCGCAATCTGATGATCCGCCTGAACCAGCCGGTAACGCTGCACCAGCTGCAGCTGCGGCCCAACGCCAGTATCGGGCTGGCGCTCTATGATGAAGAACGCCTCTCCGCCAATGAGCAGCTCGATCGCGCCACGTCGGCGATGATGTCGGCGCGCCATTTAGGCAAAAACCAGATCCTCTTCTTTGACGCCGCGCTGACCGAGCGCGCGCAAAAGCGCCTGACGCAGGAGCATGACATTCTGCAGGGGCTACAGGATGAGCAGTTCCGGCTGTTCCTGCAGCCGCAGATCGATATGCAAACCGGCGAGCTGGTTGGCGCCGAGGCGCTGCTTCGCATGCGCATGCCGGACGGCAGCTACGGCCTGACGGAGGAGTTTATCGCCAGCGCGGAGGAGATTGGCGTCATCGCCGCCATCGGGCGCTGGGTGTTTGAAGAGGCGTGCCGCATTCTCGCCGGCTGGCAGAAGCACGGCATACTTATCCCGCTTAGCGTTAATATCTCCGCCGTGCAGCTGCGCGACGCCAGCATGGTGCATCACCTGCAGGGCCTGCTGCAGCGCCATCAGATCGCGCCCGGCAGCTTTGTGCTGGAGATTACCGAAACCGCGCAGATCGGCGATGCCGAAGTGGCGATGGCGCTGCTGCGTTCGCTGCAGACGGTGGGCGTCGCGGTGGCGCTGGACGACTTCGGCATGGGCTACTCCAATCTCAACTACCTGCATCAGTTCAAGTCGCTGCCGGTCAATAAGCTGAAGATGGATCGCAGCTTCGTCGCCGCGCTGCCGGATGACGACACCATGGTGCGCATCGTGGCGGCCATCGCCGAGATTATCGATCTCGACGTTATCGCCGAAGGCGTAGAGACCGCCGAGCAGCGCGACTGGCTGCTGGCGCGCGGCATCCATATCGGCCAGGGCTATCTCTATGCCGAAGCGCTGTCGCTGGAACGCTTTACGCAAACCTGGCTGCCGGCGCTCGCCTCCAGCCAGAACTCGCCCGCCGCCGATGATTAATTGCACCCTTTCTCAACAGGCGCGCCCGGCGGGAGTTGCTGCCTGATTCGTTGATTTTGCGCGTTTTTTAGTTACAAAAGGTCGTGCTGAAGCGTTTCAGTTCATAGTTGCGTTTCCAGAAAACCCTCGGCCTTTGTAAGCCTGTATTAATCCCGTTAACAGGGTGTTATTTTTTGCCAACCGCCAGCGCCGGGGCGTGCGCTGCTTGCGGACACAATAAAACGACAACCTCACAACCCTGTTGTAGTGGACACCTTTTATGAAAACCTCACTGTTTAAAAGCCTCTATTTTCAGGTGCTGTTAGCCATCGGCATCGGCGTTCTGTTAGGCCATTTCTATCCAGAGTTAGGCACGCAAATGAAGCCGCTTGGCGATGGCTTCGTTAAGCTGATCAAGATGATCATCGCGCCCGTGATTTTCTGTACGGTCGTGACCGGGATCGCCGGCATGGAGAGCATGAAAGCGGTGGGGCGTACCGGTGCGGTCGCGCTGCTCTATTTTGAAATCGTCAGCACCATCGCCCTGATTATCGGCCTGGTGGTGGTTAACGTGATTCAGCCCGGCGCTGGCATGAACATCGACCCGGCGACGCTGGATACCAAGGCGATCGCGGTCTATGCCCAGCAGGCGGAGCAGCAGGGCATTGTTCCCTTCCTGCTGGACGTTATCCCTGGCAGCGTTATCGGCGCCTTCGCCAGCGGCAACATTCTGCAGGTGCTGCTGTTCGCGATCCTGTTCGGCTTTGCGCTGCATCGTCTCGGCAGCTCCGGCACGCTGATCTTCAACGTTATCGAGAGCTTTTCGAAGGTTATCTTCGGCATTATCAATATGATTATGCGCCTCGCCCCTATCGGCGCGTTCGGCGCAATGGCCTTCACCATCGGTAAATATGGCGTCGGCTCACTGGTGCAGCTCGGCCAGCTGATCGTCTGCTTCTATATCACCTGTGCGCTGTTCGTGGTGGTGGTGCTGGGGCTTATCGCACGCGTCGCCGGCTTCAATATCTTCCGCTTCGTCGCCTATATCAAAGAGGAGCTGCTGATTGTGCTCGGCACCTCTTCCTCTGAGTCCGCGCTGCCGCGCATGCTGGATAAGATGGAGAAGCTGGGCTGTAAGAAATCGGTGGTGGGGCTGGTGATCCCGACCGGCTACTCCTTCAACCTCGACGGCACCTCGATTTACCTGACCATGGCGGCGGTGTTTATCGCCCAGGCCACCAACGCGCATATGGACATTTTCCATCAGATTACCCTGCTGGTGGTGCTGCTGCTCTCTTCGAAGGGCGCGGCGGGCGTGACCGGCAGCGGCTTTATCGTGCTGGCGGCGACGCTGTCGGCGGTGGGGCATCTGCCGGTGGCGGGTCTGGCGCTGATCCTCGGCATCGACCGCTTTATGTCCGAAGCGCGCGCGCTGACCAATCTGATCGGCAACGGCGTGGCGACGGTGGTGGTGGCGAAGTGGGTTGGCCAGCTCGATGAACATCAGCTGAAGGCGACGCTTTCTGGCGACGCAAAAGCGAAAAAACTGCCGGAAACCTCTGCATAAGTACAGCTTTACAGCAAAATCCCTCTAAATGCCCGCTGTCGCTTGCCCTGACAGCGGGCATTTGCATAATAATGCCCACTTATTTTTTTCATGGTTTTTCACTTCGTTGCGCGACTTCCTGGCCTTCACGTGGTCAAAGACTCTGTTGTCGAAAAACGACGCGGCTAAAACGAGAAAAACTCACCGCGTATTACAACGGCGAATGTGCCAGTGATAACGACTTTTAGATTAGAGGTTCACATGCAGGGCACCAGAATTCGGCTTTTGGTTGGGGGGGTAGCATGGATGGCCGCCAGTTTTGGCGCCTGTGCCGAAACGCTGCAGCCCGATCCAGCCTGGCAGGAAGGGAAACTGGATAACGGATTAAGCTGGCAGCTGCTGACCACGCCGCAGCGCCCCAGCGATCGCATTGAACTGCGCATGGTGGTGAATACCGGCTCGCTGGTGGAAACCACCCAGCAGACCGGCTTCAGCCACCTGCTGCCGCGTCTGGCGATGGTGCATAACGCCGCGCTCGACACCAACCAGCAGCGCGCGCTGTGGCAGCAGGCGATGGACCCGCAGCATCCGCTGCCCCCCGCGATCGTCTCCTACGACTTTACCCAGTACAACCTTAGCCTGCCCAACAACCGCCCGGAACTGCTGAAAGAAGCGCTTAACTGGCTGGCGGCGACGGCGGGCAAAATGTCTATTAATGAGCAGGTGGTCAACACCGCGCTGAGCGCCTCCGATCCTACTGCGACCTGGCCCGCCAGCACTCAGGATGTGCTGTGGCGCTACCGCCTGAAGGGCTCCACCCTGCTGGCGCACGACCCGGCCGAACAGCCGCGCGCGCCGATCGACCTGAGCGCGCTGAATGACTTTTACCAGCAGTGGTATACCCCGGACGCCATGACGCTCTACGTGGTGGGCAACGTCGAAAGCCGCAGCCTGGCGGAGCAGATCAACAAAGCCTTCTCTTCGCTGACCGGCAAGCGCAGCAATCCCGCGCCGCTGCCGACCCTGTCGCCGCTGCCGCACCAGCCGATTAATCTGGTCAACGGCGCGATGAGACAGGATCGTCTGGCGCTGATCTGGGATACGCCCTGGCAGCCGATTCGCGATTCGCAAAACCTGCAGCGTTACTGGCAGAGCGATCTGGCGCGCGAGGCGCTGTTCTGGCATCTGCAGCGCACGCTGGGCGACAGCAAAACGCAGAACCTGCAGATCGGCTTCGACTGCCGCGTGCTCTATCAGCGCGCCCAGTGCTCGGTTAATCTCGACGCGCGCAACGATGCGCTGGAGTCGGGCCTGAACCTGGTGGCGCGCGAGCTGGCGGTAGTGCGCGACAAAGGGCTGCCGCAGGAGGAGTTCGACGCGCTGATGGCGCAGAAGCTGCTGGAGCTGAACAAGCTGTTTGCCACCTATGCGCGCACCGATACCGACGTGCTGATGAGCCAGCGCCTGCGTTCGCAGCAAAACGCCGTGGTGGATATCGCGCCGGAGCAGTATCAGAAGCTGCGTCAGGCATTTCTGAGCGAGCTGACGCGCGATCGGCTGAACCAGGAGCTGCGTCAGCAGCTGTCGCAGGAGCTGACTATGGTGCTGATGCAGCCGGAAGGCGAAGCGGAGACCAACGTGAAGAGCCTGCAGGCAATCTGGGACAAAGTGATGGCGCCGCCAGCGACCGCCGACGCCGCCCCGCAGGAGAGCAGCGCCAGCGACAGCGCGCCGCCTTCTTCCTGATCCGTCAGGTTTTTGCCCTGAGCCACTCGGTGACCAGCATCGGCCAGCTGGCAAGGGGCAGATCCGCCACGCCACGGATGCCGAATCCGTGGCCGCCTTTCTGGTAAAAGTGCAGCTCTGCGGGCACCTTGTGTTCGCGCAGCGCGCTGAAAAACGCCATGCTGTTGTTCACCGAGACCGTTTCATCATCCGCCGCGTGGATCAGCAGCGTCGGCGGCGTCTGCGCGTGTACCCGCGTCTCCAGCGAATAGGCTTCGATGGTTTTCGCATCGGGCCAGGCGCCGAGCAGCCGCGTGCGCGAACTCTCATGGGTCACGCCGTCGCGCATGCTGATCACCGGGTAGACCAGCACCATCGCGTCGGGACGCGGCGAGAGGCTGTCCGCGGCGTCCTGCACCGGATAGATTTTTTCGGCGAAGCGCGTGCCCAGACTGGCGGCGACGTGGCCGCCGGCCGAGAAGCCCGTTATCACGATATATTTCCCGTTCAGGCCGCGCTGGGCGCGCTCGCGCAGCACGCGCACCGCGCGCTGTGCATCAGCCAGCGGCGCGTCTGCGCCTTCGTGATGGCCGTCGTAGGGCAGCCGATAGGTCATCACCGCCAGGGTGTAGCCCATCGCGGTAAAAAAGGTCGACAGCGCGCTGCCTTCGCGGTCGATCAGCACGCGCTGATAGCCGCCGCCCGGCGCCACCAGCAGGGTGATGCCATTGGACTCTTCGGGATGCCAGATGGCGATCTCCGGGCAGCGCACGCCGGTCGCCGCGCGATCGTAAGGCTCATACTCTTTTGCCAGATCGACGATCTGCGGCTGCGCGCGCGAATCGCTGGCGCCTGGCGCGTCGCCATTTGGCCAGATATTGATAATTTCTGTGTGCATAAAACGGTCCTGATGCGAGAAGTGTTGTCGTTTTTTTGTCGCGGCCGGCTAAACAGCGTCCTGCTGTTGTTGAGGAAAAGATGGTCTTTTTTGCGGCAGTCGTCCATCCGAAAACGGCCCGGAGCGGTGGATTCAGACTATGCCTGGAGCAAAGGATTAGCGGGGATTCAGGTGGCAAAAAGCGGCCCGGCGCAGGCGTAAAAATCAGCGCCAGCGTTAATTTTTTATTAACGGCGATTCGCCGTGGAGTGTCGGGCGCTAACGCAAATTGCCGGTGGTTTCGGCCGCACATGCGGCGGAGCGGGATTATCCGCCCCGCTCAGCGGAACCAAAGCTATGCCGGCATCGCCGACAGCGGAATGATCGCCCCGCGATGCTGGATCACCGTGCTGGCCGTCAGGTGCCCGCGCGCGGCCGCCGCCTGGGGCGAACCGCCCGTCAGGCGCTGCGACAGGTAGCCGGCGCTGAAAGAGTCGCCCGCCGCGGTGGTGTCGATGATGCGGGCCGCATCAAGGCGCACGGCAGGCACCTCAATCAGCGCATCGTCGCCGATGGCGATCAGACAGGCGTCCGCGCCGCGCTTAATCACAATCTCGCTGGCGCCTGCGGCGCGCGTGCGCTCAATCACCGCGCTCAGCGGATGCTCGCCCCACAGCAGCTGTTCGTCATCCAGCGTCAGAAAGGCGATATCGGTGCGCTGCAGCATGGCGCTGTAGGCCTGCTGCGCGCTTGCCTGGTCGGCCCACAGGCGCGGGCGGTAGTTGTTGTCGAAAATAACCTGGCCGCCGTTAGCGCGGCAGCGGTCGAGCAGCGCCATTAGCTTCTCGCGGCTGCTGGCAGGCAGAATCGCCAGCGAAATGCCGCTCAGGTAGAGATAGTCGTAGTGCGCCAGCTCGTCGACGATAGCGGCAGATTGCGGGCCGTCGAGCCAGTAGCGCGCGGCGGCGTCGCTGCGCCAGTACCAGAAGGTGCGCTCGCCCTTATCGTCGGTTTCAATGACATACAGGCCGGGCATTTTGTTTTCCAGCCGCTGGATCAGGCGGGTGTCGACCTTCTCCTGCTGCCAGGCGGCGATCATCTGATCGCTAAAAGAGTCGATGCCCAGCGCCGTCACATAATCGACGCTGAGCTGCGCCTTATCGACCTGGCGCGCCAGATAGACCGCCGTATTCAGCGTATCTCCGCCAAAGCCGCGTTTAATGCTCTCACCCTTCTCGGACAGCTCAATCATGCACTCGCCGATAACGGCTATTTTTTTATGCGTCATGGTATTTGGCCTGTAGTGAAATAGTCTCTTAGTCTCGCGTCTGGTATGGCAGACGTCAATGCTTTTTAAAACACCGTTTTAATTCCACTTAAGGTAAAAAAAGCCTGTCTTCGCGGCGATTTAGCGGCCAAAGCCGGGCTTTTTTTCACGATTGCGCCCGATTCTGATTGGTACACTCTGGAGTCTTATGTGGCCAGCAGGCGGACCGAGACAGGGCGGGCACAGCCGATACTTGCCGCCGGGCTGACGCATGGCACTTGCCACCAACCAGGAAAAAACCATGGTGATGAAGAATATTAGTCATCGGCTACCTTCTTCAACTGACATCAACCCACAGCAGGAAGCGCGTCTCTTCTGGCAGCAATGCCAACGATTCTACACTTTCCAGCCGATATACCAGGTATCGGGCCGGTTGCTGGCAATTGAAATCCTGACCGCGGTCACGCATCCAGCCGCGCCGGAAAAGAGACTCTCGCCAGAAGCCTATTTTGAGGCGCTGGCGATTAACCAGCGTTTGCATGTCGTCCATGAGCAGCTGGCGCTGCTGAAAGCGTGGCGGCCCTTTTTTTGCGACAACCAGGTTGTGGCGTCGGTGAATATCGACGGTCCCACGCTGATGGCGATTCAGCAGCATCCGCCGATTCGGCGCCTGATCGCCGAGCTGCCGTGGGTGCGCTTCGAACTCACCGAACACCACGCGCTGCCGCAGGAAGAGATGATCGCGCAGATGCCGGAGCTGGGGCCGCTGTGGCTGGACGATTTCGGTTCCGGCATGGCCAACTTTTCCGCGCTGACGGAGCTGAAGTATGACTACATCAAGCTGTCGCGCGAGCTGTTTATCCTGCTGCGTCGAACCGAAGAGGGCAAAGCGCTCTTTTCGATGCTACTGGCGTTGATTAACCGCTACTGTAACGGCGTTATCGTCGAAGGCGTCGAGACCGAAGAGGAGTGGCGGCAGGTGTGCAGCTCGCCCGCAATGGCGGCGCAGGGCTACTTTTTTTCAAGGCCGGTCCCTTTTTCGCAACTTAACCATCTGCCGCTTCAGCTTGTCTGATGCCGTTCCACCTCGTCTCGACTATCTTTAACGGAGACTGTGGAGAGGCAAGGAGGAAGCGAGATGTCGCGCACGGGAAAAGTTGTTAGCTGGATAGTCGGGATTTTTTTGTTGCTGATTGTGGTGGTGGTGATCATCATCGCGACCTTTGACTGGAATCGTCTCAAGCCCACCATCAACCAGAAAGTTTCGACGGAGCTGAATCGTCAGTTTGCGATTCGCGGCGATCTCGGCGTTGTCTGGGAGCGCAACCGCGAGTAGCCGGGCTGGCGAAGCTGGATACCCTGGCCGCACGTGCACGCGCAGGACATCATATTAGGCAATCCGCCCGAGATGGCGGAGATCACGATGGTGCATCTGGAGCGCGTCGACGCCACCCTCGCGCCGCTGGCACTGCTGCATAAAGAAATTTACCTCCCGTGGATCAAACTCCAGCAGCCCGATGCGCGGCTGATTCAGACCGCCGACAAAAAGAACAACTGGACCTTTAATCTCGCCGGGAGCGACAACCCTGACGCTAACGCGACGCCGTCCGCCTGGTCATTCCGCCTCGACAATATCCTGTTCGATCAGGGGCAGCTGCGCTACCGCGATGCGGTCAATAAAGCCGACGTGACGGTTAAAATCAATCCGCTCGGCAAGCCGGTGCCTTATGGGCAGATTGCCGGCGGCAGCGACGCGCAGAAAGGCGCGGGCGACTTTGTTTTTGGCTGGCAAGCGCGCGGCACCTATAACAACGAGCAGCTGGAGGGGGAAGGCAAAACCGGCGGCATGCTCTCGCTGCGCAGCAAAAATACGCCGTTCCCGATTCAGGCCGATATCCGCAACGGCTCGACGCGCGTGCAGGTCACGGGCGGCATTCAGGATCCGATGAATCTCGGCGGCGTGAACGTGCGGCTGCGCTTCTCCGGCGATACGCTGGCCAATCTCTACGGTCTGACCGGCGTGCTCTTGCCCGATACGCCGCCCTATGAAACCGACGGCCATCTGACCGCCCGCTTCGCCGGCAAAAACGGGCCGGAATACCACTACGAAAACTTCAACGGCCATATCGGCGACAGCGATATTCACGGCACGCTCACCTACACTCAGGGCAAACCGCGTCCGGCGCTGGTGGGCGAGCTGAGTTCGAAACAGCTGCGTATGGCGGACCTGGGGCCGCTGATCGGCGTCGATTCCGGCAAAGGCAGCGCTAAAACCGAGCAGGCGAAGACGAAGCGCGGTGAAAAGTCGACGCAGCCTGCCGATCGGGTACTGCCGCACGACACCTTTGATACCAAAAGCTGGGACGTAATGGACGCCGACGTGAAGTTCACCGGCAAGCGCATCGAACATGGCAGTTCGCTGCCGTTAAGCGATCTCTATACCCATCTGCAGCTAAAAAATGGCGATCTGCTGCTCGATCCGCTGCGCTTCGGCATGGCGGGCGGCACGCTGAACAGCACCATTCGTCTGGAAGGGGATAAATCGCCGATGCGCGGCCGCGCCGATATCCACGCGCGTCGCCTGCACCTGCGTCAGCTCTTCCCAAACGTCGAAGCGATGCAGCGTAGCCTGGGCCAGCTAAACGGCGACGCCAGCTTTACCGGCAGCGGCAATTCGGTGGCGGATTTGCTGGCGACCAGCAATGGCCAGCTGAAGCTGCTGATGAATAACGGCTTAATCAGCCGCAGCCTGATGGAGATCGCCGGGCTGAACGTCGGCAACTACGTGGTTGGCAAGCTGTTCGGCGACGATGAGGTGCGCATCAACTGCGCCGCGACCGATGTGAAGCTGCAAAACGGCGTGGCGACGCCGAACCTGTTTGTGTTTGATACCGAAAATGCGGTGATCAACGTTACTGGCAACGCCAACTTCGCCAGCGAGCGGCTGGATCTGTCGATTAACCCCGAGAGTAAAGGCATCCGCATCGTAACGCTGCGTTCGCCGCTTTACGTGCGCGGCACCTTTAAAAATCCTGACGCCGGGGTTAAGGCCGGGCCGCTGCTGGCGCGCGGTGCCGCTGCCGTCGCGCTCGGCACCGTGGTCGGTCCTGCCGCCGCGCTGCTGGCGTTGATCAGTCCAAGCGACAATGAGGATAACCAGTGCAGCACTGTGCTGCAGCAGATGAAAAGCAAAAAGTGATCAGCTGCGGTAGAGCACTTTAATGATGTGATAGCCAAACGCGGTTTTCACCGGCCCGAAAGGTTTTATCAGCGGGCAGGTGAAGACCGCTTTATCAAAGGCCGGCACCATCTGGCCCTGTCGGAATTCCCCTAAATCGCCGCCGTTGCGCCCGGATGGGCAGGTGGAGTGTTTCTTCGCCAGCTGCTGAAAACTGGCGCCCTTTTCCAGCTTCGCCAGCAGTTCGTTAGCCAGCGCTTCCTCTTTCACCAGGATGTGTAAAGCCGCCGCGGTTTTCGCCATGATAGTCCTCTGATTGTGTATACTGACCGCCCATTATTTCATCCTCCTCTCTTTTTACTGAGCGATTTTTTACTATGCGTTTAAACCCCAGCCAACAACGCGCCGTCGAGTTTGTTACCGGCCCCTGTCTGGTGCTGGCGGGAGCGGGATCGGGCAAAACCCGCGTCATCACCAATAAGATTGCCCATCTGATCCGCGAGTGCGGCTATCAGGCGCGTCATATCGCGGCGGTTACTTTTACCAATAAAGCCTCGCGCGAGATGAAAGAGCGCGTCGCCCAGACGCTGGGAAAAAAAGAGGCGCGCGGCCTGATGATCTCTACCTTCCATACGCTGGGACTGGAGATTATCAAGCGCGAATACGCCGCGCTGGGCATGAAGTCCAATTTCTCGCTGTTTGACGATACCGACCAGCTGGCGCTGCTGAAGGATTTGACGCAGCCCTGGCTGGAAGAGGACAAGACGCTGCTGCAGCAGCTGATTTCCACTATCTCCAACTGGAAGAACGACCTGGTCGATCCGCCGCGCGCCGCCGCGCTGGCGCGCAGCGAGCGCGACAATATCTTCGCCCACTGCTACAGCCTCTACGATCAGCATCTGAAATCGTGCAACGTGCTCGACTTCGACGATTTAATCCTGCTGCCGACGCTGCTGCTGCAGCGCAACCAGGAGGTGCGCGAACGCTGGCAGCAGCGCATTCGCTATCTGCTGGTGGATGAGTATCAGGATACCAACACCAGCCAGTACGAGCTGGTGAAGCTGCTGGTAGGCGCACGGGCGCGCTTTACCGTGGTTGGCGACGATGACCAGTCGATCTACTCGTGGCGCGGCGCGCGGCCGCAGAACCTGGTGCTGCTGAAAGAGGATTTCCCGGCGCTGGAAGTGATCAAGCTGGAGCAGAACTACCGTTCGTCGCAGCGCATCCTGAAAGCGGCGAATATCCTGATCGCCAATAACCCGCACGTGTTCGAAAAGCGGCTTTTCTCCGAGCTTGGCCTCGGCAGCGAACTGAAAGTGCTGACCGCGAACCATGAAGATCACGAGGCGGAGCGCGTGACGGGCGAGCTGATCGCGCACCACTTTATCAATAAAACGCAGTATAAAGATTACGCGATCCTCTATCGCGGCAACCATCAGTCGCGCGTCTTTGAAAAGATGCTGATGCAGAACCGCATTCCCTATCGCATCTCCGGCGGCACCTCCTTTTTCTCGCGGCCGGAGATCAAGGATCTGCTCGCCTATCTGCGCGTGCTCACCAATCCAGACGACGACAGCGCGTTTCTGCGCATCGTTAACACGCCGCGCCGCGAGATTGGCCCGGCGACGCTGCAAAAGCTGGGCGAGTGGGCGAACCTGCGCAATAAAAGCCTGTTTAATGCCAGCTTCGACGTTGGCCTGGGGCAGACGTTAAGCGGACGCGGGCTGGAACATCTGCAGCGCTTTACCCACTGGCTGCAGGAGATTGTGCAGATGACCGAGCGCGAGCCGGTCAATGCGGTGCGCGATCTGATCCGCGGCATCGACTACGAAAGCTGGCTGTTTGAAACCTCGGGCAGTCCAAAAGCGGCCGAGATGCGGATGAAGAACGTCAATACGCTATTTCAGTGGATGACGGAGATGCTGGAAGGCAGCGATATCGATGAGCCGATGACGCTGACGCAGGTGGTGACGCGCTTTACGCTGCGCGACATGATGGAGCGCGGCGAGAGCGACGAAGAGCTCGATCAGGTACAGCTGATGACGCTGCACGCCTCGAAAGGGCTGGAGTTCCCCTACGTCTTTCTGGTCGGTATGGAAGAAGGGCTGCTGCCGCATCAGAGCAGCATCGATGAGAACAACATCGAAGAGGAGCGCCGCCTGGCCTACGTCGGCATCACTCGCGCGCAAAAAGAGCTGACCTTTACGCTCTGCCGCGAGCGCCGCCAGTATGGCGAGCTGGTGCGCCCGGAGCCGAGCCGCTTTTTGCTGGAGCTGCCGCAGGATGATGTCGTCTGGGAAACCGAACGCAAGGTTGTCAGCGCCGAAGAGCGGATGAAAACCGGGCAAACGCGGGTTGCCGGGCTGCGGGCGATGCTGGAGAAGGCGAAAAAGGGCTAACTACTGCTTCTGCTGCGCCCTGTCAGCGTATTAACTGGCGGATAAGACAGGCGTAATAGCCCTTTTAACGGGGCTGTTATGCGTATCTGTGGCTGATAACCGTTTTAAGACAGCTGCAGCAGCCAGTGGACATAGGACTGGTAATGGCTCTCTTGCTCCAGCAGCTCGGCGCGCAGCGGATGCGCTTCCAGCCAGCCCGAAGGCAGCGTGAGATGCAGCGTATCGTCGTCAGCCTGTAACCGCACCGCGGGCAGGGTATCGTCGCGACGACGGCTGGAGAAAAGGATCGCCAGCCGCAGCAGGCGACACAGACGCTCGGCAAGACGGGGCGGAAGAGCGTTTTGCTGGGTCAGCAGCGCTAAATCGATGCTGCCGCTCTGGTTCTGCAGCAGGCAGGCCAGCAGTTTTTTCTGCGCGGGCGTAAAGCCGGGCAGATCGAGATGGCGCACCAGATAGGCGGCGTGCTGCGGAGCCTGGCGAAAATCGACGCTAAGGCCGATTTCATGTATCGCACTGGCGCTGAGCAGCAGCTCCCGGCAGCGCTGATCCAGTTTCCATACCGCGCTCACCTGGCGGAAAAAGATGTCGGCCAGCTGACGCACGCGCGCCGCCTGTTCTACATCGATAGAAAAACGGCGCTGGACGTTTTGCAGCGTGCGGCTGCGAATATCGCGATCGACCGGCAGATGCAGCATGCCGTACACCAGCCCTTCGCGCAGCGCGCCGCCGGCCAGCGTCATGCTTTGGATGCCAAGCTCCTGAAACACCGCAATCAGAATCGAGAGGCCGCTGGGGAACACCAGCGCGCGCTCCAGCGTTAAGCCCTCAATCTCCAGCTCTTCCAGCTTGCCGCACTGAATGGCGCGCTGCTTGAGCTGCTCCAGCTTGCTGAGGGTGATGCGTTCATCCATGCCCTGCGCCACCATAATCTCCTGCAGCGCCTGTACGGTGCCGGAGGCGCCGACGCAGGCTTCCCACCCGTGGGCGCGCAGCGGCGAGGCGATGGGGCG
Organism: Pantoea agglomerans; assembly: GCF_020149765.1. Classification (NCBI taxonomy): domain Bacteria; kingdom Pseudomonadati; phylum Pseudomonadota; class Gammaproteobacteria; order Enterobacterales; family Erwiniaceae; genus Pantoea; species Pantoea agglomerans. The sequence goes on along the minus strand of NZ_CP083809.1, from coordinate 3,879,385 downwards.
GATCATCTCGCGCGCGGCCTGCTCGGCAGCGTCGAAATTCTCTTTCGCCAGGTGACGGTCGCTGAAGAAGCGCTCCAGCCAGGTGACGCAGCCCATAGAGAGGCTAAACAGAACGGAGGCGTGCGAGCCGTCGCCGGTGGCCAGTTCGGTACTGCCGCCGCCGATATCGACCACCAGCCGCTTGTCCGAGCCGCCGGTGGTGTGCGCAACGCCCTGATAGATCAGGCGCGCTTCCTCTTCGCCGCTAATAACGTTAATCGCGCAGCCAAGGATCTGCTGAGCGGTAAACAGGAATTCGCTTGCGTTAGCCGCAAGGCGCAGCGTGGCGGTGGCGACCACGCGGATTTGTTCGGACGGAATATCCTGCAGCTGTTCGGAGAAGAGCTTCAGACACTCCCAGCCGCGCGTCATCGCCTCAGCGGAGAGGTGGTTATTTTTATCCAGGCCGGCCGCCAGACGCACCTTGCGCTTAATGCGCGCGACGGTCTGAATGCTTCCGGATACTTCGCGCACCACCAGCATATGAAAGCTGTTGGATCCCAGATCAATCGCAGCATAGAGTGACGATGCGCTTAGCATAATGTGGATTAACCTGAACGTTTACGGTTGTTGTTACGCGGCGCTCCACGACGATTCGCGTTGTTGCCGCCGCGGCGCGGACCGTTGCCGGTGCGGGCGCGAGCCAGACGCTTCGGTGGGGGCAGGTTATCCATCAGCGCGTCGCTGTTGTACTTGCTCACCGGAATGCTGTGGCCAATATACTCTTCAATCGCCGGCAGGTTCAGGGCGTACTCTTCACAGGCCAGGCTGATCGAGTGTCCGCTGGCGCCAGCGCGGCCGGTACGGCCGATACGGTGAACGTAATCTTCGCGATCGTCAGGCAGGTCGTAGTTAAAGACGTGCGTGACCGCAGGGATATGCAGGCCGCGCGCCGCAACGTCGGTCGCCACCAGGATATCGACATCCCCTTTGGTGAAGTCGTCCAGAATGCGCAGGCGCTTCTTCTGCGGCACGTCGCCGGTCAGCAGGCCGACGCGATGGCCGTCCGCCGCCAGATGGCCCCAGATATCTTCGCAGCGATGCTTGGTGTTGGCGAAGACGATAGCGCGATCCGGCCACTCTTCTTCCAGCAGCGTCTGCAGCAGGCGCATTTTTTCTTCGTTTGACGGGTAGAAAAGCTCTTCTTTAATACGGTGACCCGTTTTCTGCTCTGGCTCTACCTCAACGTACTCGGCGTTGTTCATATGTTCGAACGCCAGTTCGCGCACGCGCCAGGAGAGCGTGGCGGAGAAGAGCATGCTCAGACGCTGCGTTGCAGGCGGCATGCGGCGGAATAGCCAGCGAATATCTTTAATAAAGCCGAGATCGAACATGCGGTCGGCTTCGTCCAGCACCAGCACCTGGATCGCGCCGAGGTTAATGTGGTTCTGTTTCGCGTAATCGATTAAACGACCGGTGGTGCCAACCAGGATGTCGACGCCGTCGGCCAGCACTTTCAGCTGCTTGTCGTAACCGTCGCCGCCGTAAGCCAGGCCCAGCTTCAGACCGGTGGCCTGCGCCAGCGGTTCGGCGTCGGCATGGATCTGCACCGCCAGTTCGCGCGTCGGCGCCATGATCAACGCGCGTGGCTGGTTGATCTGACGGCCTTCCTGGGCAGGGTGAGTGAGAAGATGATGAAACGTTGACGTTAAAAACGCCATCGTTTTGCCGGTACCGGTTTGCGCCTGGCCTGCAACATCACGCCCTGAGAGCGTAAAGGGCAGAGCTAACGCCTGAATAGGCGTACAGTTATGAAAGCCTTTTTTATCAAGGGCTTCCACGACCAGAGGGTGCAGGGCGAAGTCGGAAAACTTCTGTTCTGTTAAGTGTGTTTTGCTCATAGTGTGGTAGAATATCAGCTTACTATCGCTTTACGAAAGCGTATCCGATGAAATAAAGTCAACCTTCGTTGGTAAACTTTACGCCAATTCGCCAGGCATAATCTTGTGGAGTAATACATGAGCAGCGATAAAATCGTTCACCTCACCGATGACAGTTTCGATGCAGACGTTCTGAAAGCAGAAGGTGTCACACTGGTAGATTTCTGGGCTGAATGGTGTGGTCCTTGCAAAATGATCGCCCCGATTCTCGATGAAGTTGCCGAAGAGTACGACGGTAAGCTCACTATCGCCAAGCTGAACATTGACGATAACCCGGGCACCGCGCCGAAGTACGGCATCCGCGGCATCCCGACGCTGCTGCTGTTCAAAAACGGTGAAGTCGCCGCGACTAAAGTCGGCGCGCTGTCTAAAAGCCAGCTGAAAGAGTTCCTGAACGCCAACCTGGCGTAAGGACGAGAACGTTCGGCGGTGGCGAATTTTCTTCCACTGCTGGACGTTCGCATTTTAGCGTGCTAAGTTACTTTCACTGCATTACGCACTTACCTTGTAGTTTGCATCTAAAGATTTCCTTTGTTAAACCCTGAAGCACGTTCCGTATACAGCGGTTTAGCAATTCTGACGGTTAGCACCAACTTTGGCATCGCATTTCAACCGTCTCTCTCGCTTCCAGTCGCCATCCCTGACGATGATCGTCGAGAAGAGTTGAAAGCGCCATTAACAGGCATGGAATATTAAGCCATACCATTCACGACCAACATTTCGAGAATTACCCCGAGTTTAAGAACCCATCACTATGAATCTTACCGAATTAAAGAATACGCCGGTTTCTGAGCTGATAACCCTCGGCGAAAATATGGGGCTGGAAAACCTGGCGCGCATGCGCAAACAGGATATTATTTTCGCCATCCTCAAACAGCACGCGAAAAGCGGCGAAGACATCTTCGGTGATGGTGTGCTGGAGATATTGCAGGACGGATTTGGTTTCCTCCGCTCCGCAGACAGCTCTTACCTCGCCGGTCCCGACGACATCTACGTTTCTCCCAGCCAAATTCGCCGTTTTAACCTTCGCACTGGTGACACCATCTCCGGCAAAATTCGTCCGCCGAAAGAGGGCGAGCGTTACTTTGCGCTGCTGAAGGTTAACGAGGTTAACTACGATAAGCCTGAAAACGCACGTAATAAGATTCTGTTTGAAAACCTGACGCCGCTGCACGCCAATAGCCGTCTGCGCATGGAGCGCGGCAATGGTTCGACGGAAGACCTTACCGCACGCGTGCTGGATCTGGCTTCGCCGATCGGCCGCGGCCAGCGTGGTCTGATTGTTGCACCGCCGAAAGCGGGTAAAACCATGCTGCTGCAGAATATCGCGCAGAGCATCGCCTATAACCATCCAGACTGCGTGCTGATGGTGCTGCTGATTGACGAGCGTCCGGAAGAAGTTACCGAGATGCAGCGTCTGGTCAAAGGTGAAGTCATCGCCTCTACCTTCGACGAACCGGCATCACGCCATGTTCAGGTTGCCGAAATGGTAATCGAGAAGGCGAAGCGTCTGGTTGAACACAAGAAAGACGTTATCATCCTGCTCGACTCCATCACCCGCCTGGCGCGCGCCTACAACACCGTGGTGCCGGCATCAGGTAAAGTCCTGACCGGTGGTGTTGACGCCAACGCCCTGCATCGTCCGAAGCGCTTCTTCGGCGCCGCGCGTAACGTGGAAGAGGGCGGCAGCCTGACCATTATCGCAACCGCGCTGGTTGATACCGGTTCGAAGATGGACGAAGTGATTTACGAAGAGTTTAAAGGCACCGGTAACATGGAGCTGCATCTCGCGCGTAAAATCGCTGAAAAACGCGTCTTCCCGGCCATTGACTACAACCGTTCCGGTACGCGTAAAGAAGAGCTGCTTACTTCCCAGGAAGAGCTGCAGAAGATGTGGATCCTGCGCAAAATCATTCACCCAATGGGCGAAATCGACGCGATGGAGTTCCTCATCAACAAACTGGCGATGACCAAAACCAACGACGAATTCTTCGACATGATGAAGCGCTCGTAATCTTGCCCGGCTAACCGAGACGGTGAAACCGACTTTTTTAGCCTAAATGCGCAGGAAATCGCCCTGACGCCACGTCTTAACGTGGCGTTTTTTATTTGTGCGCATTAGGATTACCGCTGGCAGGAGTATTTATAATGACTGCGGCGGCAGTGCGCAAAAAATCACCATGCGCGCGTAGTCGGAAGCAGAATTCGGACTCGGGATGAAAGGCAAAAACATGCAGTTTGTTTATCCTGTCCCTGATTTTAGCTGAGAGCGTTAAACGTGAATTTACTCACTATGAGTACTGAGCTGGGCCTTACTTTTCTATTTTCTTTAGTCTTTATCTTTTTTGCGCGTAAAGCAGCTAAAAAAATAGGTCTGGTTGATACGCCCAACTCCCGTAAACGTCATCACGGCGCCATCCCCCTGGTCGGCGGCATTTCCGTTTATGCCGGCATCTGCTTTATGTTTCTTATCACTCGCTTCTACCTGCCGCACGCCACGCTCTATCTTATCTGCGCCGGTCTGCTGGTGCTGGTTGGCGCGCTCGACGACCGTTTCGATATCAGCGTAAAAATCCGCGCCGTGGTGCAGGCCGCCGTGGCGGTGGCGATGATGGTGGGCGCCAAACTCTATCTGCTCAGCCTCGGCTTTATTATCGGCCCGGTAGAGCTGGTGGTCGGGCCGTTCGGCTACGTGCTGACGCTGTTCGCCGTCTGGGCGGCGATTAACGCCTTTAATATGGTGGACGGCATCGACGGCCTGCTGGGCGGGCTCTCCTCGGTCACCTTTGCGGCGATGGGCATTATTCTCTGCTTCGACGGTCAGTACAGCCTCGCCGTATGGTGCTTTGCGATGATTGCCGCCACGCTGCCCTATATTCTGCTTAACCTCGGTTTTCTCGGCCGCCGCTACAAAGTCTTTATGGGCGATGCCGGCAGCACCATGATCGGCTTCACGATTATCTGGATCCTGCTGGAAACCACCCAGGGATTAAGCCATCCGATTACGCCCGTGACCGCGCTCTGGCTGATCGCCATTCCGCTGATGGACATGGTCGCGATTATGTATCGCCGCCTGCGTAAAGGCATGAGCCCCTTTTCCGCTGACCGACAGCATATTCACCACTTGATCATGCGCGCCGGCTTTACCTCGCGTCAGGCGTTTGTCTTGATCACCGTGGCGGCCGCTATTCTCGCCGGCATTGGGGTGCTCGGCGAATATCTCGCCTTTATCCCCGAATGGGTGATGCTGGTGCTGTTTATGGTGGCCTTTATGTTTTACGGCTACTGCCTGAAACACGCCTGGCGCGTGGCGCGCCTCATCCGTCGTATAAAGCGTCGCCTGAACGCTCACCGCGACGCCAAGAAAAAATTACCCTGATAAGGATTGCCTTGTGATGACCTCTGAGGTTGCAGATAACGAACTGGATATTAGCGGCCTGGGCTGCACCTTATGGCGCGGCAAGCGCTGGATTATCGGCCTGGCGCTGCTTTTCGCGCTGGTTGCGTGGCTGGCTTCACTGCTGATGAAACAGGCGTGGAGCACCACGGCGATCACCGATCGTCCCACGGTGAATATGCTCGGCGACTATTATGCGCAGGAGCAATTTCTGAATAATCTCGACGTGCGCAACAACACGCTCAATCTGGCGGCGCCCTCGCCGACCATTATGGATGAGGTCTATCAGGAATTTATTATGCAGCTGGGCGCCTGGGATACGCGCCGCGACTTCTGGCAGCAGACGGAATATTACAAAAGCCGCCGCTCAGGCAACGCCCATAACGACGCCGCGCTGCTGGACGATATGGTCGCCAATATCCAGTTTTTGCCCGCCGACGCGGCGCACAATTCGCGCGACAGCGTTAAGCTCATCGCGGAAACCGCCGGGGACGCTAACAATCTGCTGCGCCAGTATATCGCCTTTGCCAGCGAGCGCGCGGCGCGCCACCTTAACGGCGAGCTGAAAGGTGCCTGGCAGGCGCGCAGCGAGCAGCTGCAGGCGCAGGTAAAACGCCAGGAGGATGTGGCGAACGCCGTTTTCCAGCGCCAGCAGCACCGTCTGCAGCAGGCGCTTAAGGTCGCCAGCCAGCAGGGCATTCATGAAAACCGCTCGCGCGACGCGCGCGAACCGATCGCCGACAGCGACCTCTTTCTGCTGGGCGAGCCGCAGCTGCAGGCGCAGCTGGAAACCCTGCAGGCAACCGGACCGAGCTACGATATCAGCTATGATCAGAACAGGGCGATGCTTACCACCCTGAGCGCCGGCCCGACGTTGAACCGAACCTTCCAGACCTACCGCTACCTGCGTACGCCGGAAGAGCCGGTTTCGCGCGACAGCCCGCGTCGCCTGTTTATGATGGTTATGTGGGGCGCGTTAGGCGCATTAACGGGCGCTGGCGTGGCGCTGGCGCGTCGTTCCTCCGTCAGACCAGCGAGAGAAACCGCGTGAAAGTGCTAACAGTATTCGGGACCCGCCCGGAGGCGATAAAAATGGCGCCGCTGGTGCAGGCGCTGGCGCAGGATCCTGCGTTTGACTCTCGCCTGTGCGTTACGGCGCAGCACCGCGAAATGCTCGATCAGGTGCTGCGGCTCTTTGCGCTGCAGCCAGATTACGACCTGAACGTCATGCGTCCTGAGCAGGGGTTAACGGAGATCACCTGCCGCATTTTGCAGGGCATGAAAACCGTGCTGCTCGACTTTAAACCTGACATCGTGCTGGTGCACGGCGATACCACCACTACCCTTGCCGCCAGCCTGGCGGCGTTTTACCACCAGATCCCGGTCGGTCATGTTGAGGCGGGGCTGCGCACCGGCGATTTGACGTCGCCGTGGCCGGAAGAGGGCAACCGCAAGCTGACCGGCCATCTTGCCCGGTTGCACTTTACGCCAACCGAACGCTCGCGCCAGAATCTGCTGGCGGAAAATTTGCCTGACGCGCGCATCTTCGTCACCGGCAATACGGTGATCGACGCGCTGCTGTGGGTGCGCGATCGGGTTATCGCCGATCCCGGCCTTAACGCGCAGCTCGCCGGATGCTATCCCTTCCTCGACAGCGAGAAGAAGCTGGTGCTGGTTACCGGCCATCGGCGCGAGAGCTTTGGCGAAGGCTTTGAGCGTATCTGCAGCGCGCTGGCGCGCATCGCCCGTCAGCATCCCGACGCGCAGATCGTCTATCCGGTACACCTTAACCCCAACGTCAGCGAGCCGGTTAATCGCATCCTCAGCGGCATCGACAATATCGTGCTGATCGAGCCGCAGGAGTATCTGCCTTTCGTCTGGCTGATGAACCGGGCCTGGCTGATCCTTACCGATTCCGGCGGCATTCAGGAAGAGGCGCCCTCGCTGGGCAAACCCGTACTGGTGATGCGCGACGCGACCGAACGGCCTGAAGCGGTGGATGCCGGCACCGTGAAGCTGGTCGGCACCGACGTGGAAAAAATCGTGGCCGAAGTCGGCCTGCTGCTGACCGACGAAGCGGCGTGGCAAACCATGAGCCGCGCGCATAACCCTTACGGCGACGGCAACGCCTGTCAGCGTATTCTACAAGCCTTAAAAGATACCCGAGTTGACCTATGAGTTTTGACACCATTTCCGTGATTGGGCTGGGCTATATTGGGCTGCCGACCGCAGCCGTTTTTGCGTCGCAAAAGAGAAACGTCGTGGGGGTCGATATCAACGCTCACGCGGTAGAAACCATTAATCGTGGCGCGATCCATATCGTCGAACCCGCGCTGGATAAAGTGGTCCACGACGCTGTCGCCCAGGGTTATCTGCGCGCCACCACGCAGCCCGAAGCGGCCGATGCTTTCCTGATCGCCGTGCCGACCCCCTTTATGGCGGATCATCAGCCCGATTTGCGCTTTGTGAAGGCGGCGGCGGAATCGATCGCGCCGGTGCTGAAAAAGGGCGACCTGGTGATTCTGGAGTCCACCTCGCCGGTCGGCACCACGGAGCAGATGGCGGAGTGGCTGGCGGTCACGCGTCCGGATCTGCGCTTCCCGCAGCACGGCGGCACGCCCGATATCTTTATCGCCTACTGTCCGGAGCGCGTGCTGCCGGGCAAAATTATGCAGGAGCTGATTCACAACGACCGCGTGATTGGCGGCATGACGCCCGCCTGCTCGGCGCAGGCCAGTGCGCTCTACCATATTTTTCTGCAGGGCGAATGCGTGGAAACTAACGCGCGCACGGCGGAACTGTGCAAGCTGACGGAAAACAGCTTCCGCGACGTTAATATCGCTTTCGCCAATGAGCTGTCGCTGATTTGCGCCGATCAGGGGATTAACGTCTGGGAACTGATCGCGCTGGCGAACCGTCATCCGCGCGTTAATATCCTGCAGCCGGGGCCTGGCGTCGGCGGACACTGTATTGCGGTCGATCCCTGGTTTATCGTGGCGCAAAATCCGTCGCTGGCGCGCCTGATCCGCACCGCGCGGGAAGTGAACGACAGCAAGCCGCACTGGGTGCTCAGCCAGGTTAAAGCGGCGCTGGCCGACTGTCTGACCGAAAGCGGCAAGCGCGCCGACGAGATTGTGATCGCCTGCTTCGGGCTGGCGTTTAAACCCAATATCGACGATCTGCGTGAAAGCCCGGCGATGCAGGTGGCGCAGATGATCGCCGAATGGCATCGCGGCCAGAACTGGGTCGTGGAGCCGCATATCAACGCGCTGCCGGCCGCGCTCGGCGATAAAGCCACGCTGGTATCTCGCGAGCAGGCGCTGGCGCAGGCCGATGTGCTGGTGATGCTGGTGGACCACGATCATTTCCGCGCCGTTGAGGCGTCGCAGGTTACCCAAAGCTGGATTGTGGATACGCGGGGAGTCTGGCGGTGAAACAGTTCTTAATCACCGGCGGCGCAGGTTTTATCGGCTCGGCGCTGGTGCGTTTTCTTATCGAAGAGACGGATCACCGCATCGTTGTGGTCGACAAGCTCAGCTATGCGGGCAATCTCGCCTCGCTGGCGAGCGTTATGCAGGACGCGCGCTTCGCTTTCGAGCAGGTGGATATATGCGATCGCCCGGCGCTGGACGCCGTTTTCGCGCGCTATCAGCCCGACTGCGTTATGCATCTGGCGGCGGAAAGCCACGTTGACCGCTCTATTGACGGCCCCATCGCCTTCGTCGAAACCAATATTGTCGGCACCTATCAGCTGCTGGAGGCGGCGCGTAGCTACTGGAGTGGACTTGAGCCGGCGCGGCGCGAGAGCTTTATCTTCCACCATATCTCCACCGACGAAGTGTTTGGCGATTTGCAGGACCCAGCGGCGTTTTTTACCGAAACCACTCCCTATGCGCCGAGCAGTCCTTATTCAGCGACCAAAGCCAGCAGCGATCATCTGGTGCGCGCCTGGCTGCGTACCTATGGCCTGCCGGTTATCGTCACCAACTGCTCGAACAATTATGGCCCCTGCCATTTCCCGGAAAAGCTGATCCCGCTCACCATCATCAATGCGCTGGCGGGCAAGCCGCTGCCTGTTTACGGCAACGGCGAGCAGATCCGCGACTGGCTCTATGTTGAGGATCATGCGCGCGCGCTCTATCGCGTGGTAAGCAGCGGCAAGGTGGGCGAAACCTACAATATCGGCGGCCATAATGAGCAGCGCAATATTGACGTGGTGCACACCATCTGCGATTTGCTGGAGCAACTGGCGCCAGAGCGTAAAGCCGCTGGCCTGGCGCACTACCGCGATTTGATTACTTTCGTGGCGGATCGCCCCGGGCACGATCAGCGTTATGCTATCGACGCCAGTAAAATTGCGCGCGAGCTGGGCTGGACGCCCGAAGAGACATTTGACAGCGGAATGCGTAAAACCGTGCGCTGGTATCTGGAAAATCAGGCATGGTGGCAGTCTATTCTGGACGGGCGTTATCGCGGCGAGCGGCTGGGCCTGGCTGCGTCGCGTTCATGAAGGCGTCGGAGGAGCGGAAGCGATGAAAGGTATTATTCTGGCAGGCGGTTCCGGCACGCGTCTGCATCCCATTACGCGAGCCATTTCTAAGCAGCTGCTGCCCGTGTACGACAAGCCGATGATCTACTATCCGCTGTCAGTGCTGATGCTGGCAGGCATCCGCGATATTCTGCTTATCACCACGCCGGACGATCGCGATCATTTTGTGCGCCTGCTGGGCGACGGCAGTGAGTTCGGTATCCATATCAGCTATGCGGTGCAGCCAAGCCCGGACGGTCTGGCGCAGGCGTTTATTATCGGCGAGCGTTTTATCGACGGCGATAGCTGCTGCCTGGTGCTGGGCGACAACCTCTATTTCGGCCAGGGCTTTAGTCCTAAGCTGAAGAAAGTCGCCGCACGCGAGCAAGGCGCGACGGTGTTTGGCTATCAGGTGATGGATCCCGAACGGTTTGGCGTCGTGGAGTTTGACGACGCCTTCAACGCGATCTCTATCGAAGAGAAACCCAGCGCGCCGAAATCGCGCTGGGCGGTAACCGGCCTCTATTTTTACGATAATCAGGTCGTCGAGTTTGCAAAGCAGGTGAAGCCTTCTGCGCGCGGCGAGCTGGAAATTACCGCCATCAACCAAATGTATCTGGCGCGCGGTCAGCTTTCTGTTGAGCTGTTAGGCCGAGGGTTCGCCTGGCTCGATACCGGCACGCACGACAGCCTGATTGAGGCCAGTACCTTTGTCCAGACGGTGGAGAAGCGTCAGGGTTTCAAAGTCGCCTGTCTGGAGGAGATCGCCTGGCGTAACGGCTGGCTGAGCGACGAGCGACTGCGCGCCGCCGGCGAAGCCTTAACGAAAACCGGCTACGGCCAGTATCTGCTGGATCTCTTACATGCCCGTCCGCGTCAGTATTAGTCCACTGGCGTGGGAAAGCGCCTTTTTCAACCGTGCCACGGCGCGGCTCGATCTGGACGGCGATCGGCCGCTGGATGAGGCGCTGCGCCATCCAGCCGATCTCTGGCAGATCAAAGTGCCCGCCGACCGGCTTGAGGCGATTGACGCCCTTTGTCAGCGGGGCTTCCAGCTGGCGGAGGGGGAGGCGGACCTGGCCATCAATATTAAGCGCACCGAACGGCAGAGCGGCATCCGCATCGCGCGCGAGGCGCAAATCGACGCGCTGCGCGCGGCGGCGTCGCAGATCTTCGTGCGCAGCCGCTTTCGCGCGCCCTGGTTCGACGCGGACGCCAGCGCGCGCTTTTATGCCCAGTGGATTGAAAACGCGGTGCGCGGCACCTTTGATCATCAGTGTCTGATCGCCAGCGACGAGGCGGGTGCGCCGCTCGGCTTTATCTCGCTGCGCGAGACGGAAGGCGAAGTGCGGGTCGGGCTGCTGGGCGTGCTGCCGCATGCGCAGGGCAAGGGCGTCGGGCAGCGGCTGCTGCTGGCAGGCGCGGACTGGGGACGGGTGCGCCAGCTCGGCCGTCTGCGCGTCGCGACGCAGCTCAGCAACCTGTCGGCGATGCGACTCTATTTACGCAGCGGTGCCCGGCTGGAAAGCACCGCTTACTGGTTCTACAGGAAAGGTCATGATCCCATTTAACGCGCCGCCGGTTGTCGGCAGCGAACTTGAATATATGCAGTCGGCGATGGCGAGCGGCAAGCTGTGCGGCGACGGCGGCTTTACCCGACGCTGTCAGCAGTGGATGGAGCAGCGCTTCGGCAGCAAAAAAGTGCTGCTGACGCCCTCCTGCACCGCTTCGCTGGAGATGGCGGCGCTGCTGATCGATCTGCAGCCCGGCGATGAAGTCATTATGCCGAGCTACACCTTTGTCTCTACCGCCAACGCCTTTGTGCTGCGTGGCGCGACCATCGTCTTTGTGGATATCCGTCCAGATACGCTCAATATTGACGAAAGCAAAATCGAAGCGGCGATCACCGAGAAAACGCGCGCCATCGTGCCGGTACACTACGCGGGCGTGGCCTGTGAAATGGACGCCATCATGGCGCTGGCGGCGAAACATCAGCTCTGGGTTATTGAGGATGCGGCGCAGGGCGTGATGTCGCGCTACAAGGGGCGCGCGCTGGGCACTATCGGCCACATCGGCTGCTTCAGCTTCCATGAAACCAAGAACTACACGGCGGGCGGCGAAGGCGGCGCGACCCTGATCAACGATGCGGCGCTGGTAGAGCGCGCCGAAATCATCCGCGAGAAGGGCACCAACCGCAGCCAGTTTTTCCGCGGCCAGGTGGATAAGTACACCTGGCGCGATATCGGTTCGAGCTATCTGATGGCGGATCTGCAGGCGGCCTATCTGTGGGCGCAGCTTGAGGCGGCCGAGCGTATCAATCAGCAGCGTTTACGCCTGTGGCAGCGCTATTACGACGCGCTGCAGCCGCTGGCGGCGCAAGGGCGCATCCAGCTGCCGTCGCTGCCCGCCCACTGCGAACACAACGCGCATATGTTCTATATCAAACTGCGCGACAGCGACGATCGGCAGGCGCTGATTAGCTGGATGAAAGAGGCGGAGATCCTGACGGTTTTCCACTACATCCCGCTGCACAGCTCGCCCGCCGGTGAACGCTTCGGCCGCTTCCAGGGTGAAGACCGGTTCACCACGGCTGAGAGCGAGCGTCTGCTGCGCCTGCCGCTGTTTTATAACCTGACGGACAATAACCAGAAGACGGTTATCAGTTCCTTACTGAGCTTCTTCGCCTGATGTCGCTGGCAAAAGCGTCGGTGTGGACGGCATCGTCCACGCTGGTGAAAATCGCTGCCGGTCTGCTGGTGGTAAAGCTGCTGGCGGTGAGTTTCGGCCCGGAAGGGGTAGGGCAGGCGGGCAACTTTCGCCAGCTGATTACCGTGCTCGGCGTGCTGGCCGGCGCGGGCATTTTCAATGGCGTCACGACCTTTGTTGCTAAGTATCAGCATCAGCCAGAGCAGCTGCGCGCGCTGACAGGCACCGCATCGGCGATGGTGCTGGGCTTTTCCACGCTGCTGGCGCTAATTTTTCTGCTGGCCGCCGCGCCGATTAGCCAGGCGCTGTTTGGCCATACGCGCTTTGAGAATGTGGTGCGCATCGTCGCTTTCCTGCAGTTCGGCATCGCCTGGGCCAACCTGGCGCTGGCGCTGCTGAAAGGCTACCGCGACGCGCGCGGCAACGCGCTGGCGCTGATCGTCGGTAGCCTTATCGGCGTCGCGGCATATGTGCTGTGCTGGTGGACTGGCGGCTATGCGGGTGCGCTGGTGGGATTTGCGCTGGTGCCTGCGCTGGTGGCCGTTCCGGCGTTTATTCTGCTAAAGCGACGCGTGCCGCTGCCGCTCGCCTGGCTGAAGCCGCAGTGGCAGCCGGAGCTGGCGCGCAGCCTGGCGAAATTCACCCTGATGGCGCTGATTACCTCGGTGACGCTGCCGGTGGCGTGGATCATGATGCGCAACCTGCTGGCACAGCACGACGGCTGGGCGCAGGTCGGCCTGTGGCAGGCCGTGACCAGCATCTCCGACGCCTGGCTGCAGTTTATCACCGCGACCTTCAGCGTCTGGCTGCTGCCGACGCTGGCGCGGCTGGAGCAGAAACGCGATATCGCGCGTGAGATTATGCGCGCGCTGCGCTTTGTCTTGCCCGCCGTGGCGGCGATCGGTTTCTGCGTCTGGCTGTTGCGCGATGTGGCGATCTGGCTGCTGTTCTCGCCGGCCTTTCACGCCATGCGCGATCTCTTTGTCTGGCAGCTCTGCGGCGATGTGTTCAAGGTCGGCGCCTATGTTTTCGGTTATCTGGTGATTGCTAAGGCGTCGCTGCGCTTCTATATTCTGGCCGAAATTAGCCAGTTCGCGCTGCTGACGCTCTTTTCGCGCTGGCTGATCCCGCTGTCGGGCGTGACCGGCGCGGCGCAGGCCTATATGGCGACCTATCTCCTTTATTTTGCGCTCTGCTGCGGCGCTTTTATGGTTTATTACCGAAAAAAATGACGTTAATCCACGTTCTGGGATCGGATATCCCCCATCACAATCAGACGGTGCTGCGCTTTTTTAACGATGTGTTGAGCGTTGAGCTGCCTGTCGATCGGCCGCGCCATTTTATGGTGGTGACGCAGCAGCCTGCCGCGCTCGCCGCCTTTAGCCATCTCAATATTGAGACCTTCGCGTCAAAAAAGGCGCTGGCGCAGGCGCTGGTCGCGCGGGCAAAAAATCGCGAGCAGCGCTTTTTCTGCCATGGACAGTTTAATCCGGGCATCTGGCTGGCACTGCTGAGCGGTAAGATCCGCCCCAGCCAGATCGACTGGCACGTCTGGGGCGCCGATCTTTACGAAGAGTCGCGCAGCCTGAAGTTTCGCCTGTTCTATCTGCTGCGCCGCATCGCGCAGGGGCGCGTCGCGCGGGTTTTCGCTACCCGCGGCGATTTACACCATTACCAGCAGCGCCATCTGCGCGTGCCTGGCGCGCTGCTCTATTTTCCCACGAGGATGCCCGCCGCCGCGCCGCAAAGCGCGCCGGATGCGCGCTTTACTGTGCTGCTGGGCAACTCCGGCGACGCCAGCAATCTTCATATCGAGGGGCTTAAAGCGATTCGCGCGCAGTTTGGCGCGGAAATCCGCATCCTGGTGCCGCTGGGCTATCCGCCGAACAACGAGGCCTACATTAACGAGGTGGCGACGGCCGCTGCCGCGCTGTTTCCTGACGGGCAGGTGGAGCTGCTGCGCAGCAATCTCGCCTTTGATGACTATTTAGCGCTGCTCGCCCGCTGCCATTTAGGTTATTTTATGTTCGAACGCCAGCAGGGCATCGGAACGCTCTGTCTGCTGATTCAGGCCAACGTGCCTTTTGTGCTGAACCGGCGCAACCCGTTCTGGCGCGATATCAGCGAGCAGGGGCTACCGGTGCTGTTTAGCGGCGATGCGCTGGATCGCGAGAGCGTAGCGGAAGCGCGTCGGCAGCTGGCGAGCTGTAATAAACAGGCTATCGCCTTTTTCGCGCCGGGCTATGTGGCGGGCTGGCGCGAGGCGCTGCGCCAATGTGAAAGGGAGTCCTTATGAACCTCATGCAGTTCAGCGGTCTGCTGGTGGTTTATCTGCTGTCGCTGGGTTTTATTCTGACGCTGACGTGGCGAGAGTTCAGGCGCGTACGCTTTAACTTTCACCTCTTTTTTACCCTGCTGTTTTTACTGACCTTCTATTTCGGTTTTCCGTTGACCAGCGTGCTGGCGTTCCGCTTTAACGTTGAGGTAAGACCGCCGGAATATCTGTTGCAGGCGCTGCTGTCGGCAACGGCGTTCTACGCCATCTATTACGTCAGCTATAAGGTGCGGTTGCGTCCTGCGGCGGTGCCGCGCGCCAGACCCTGGCTGCAGATGAACCGCGTTGAGACGCACCTGACCTGCGTGCTGCTGGCGCTGGTGGCGATCGGCACGGTAACGGTGTTTTTCCTGAACAACGGCTTTTTGCTGTTCCGGCTGACCGCCTATAACCAGATTTTTTCCAGCGAAGTCTCCGGCGTGGCGCTGAAGCGCTTTTTCTATTTCTTTATCCCGGCGATGCTGATTCTCTATTTCCTGCGGCCTACGCAGCGCAACTGGCTGCTGTTTCTGGTGGTCACGGTGGCGTTCGGCCTGCTGACCTACGCGCTGGTTGGCGGCACGCGCGCCAATATTATTATCGCGTTCGCCCTGTTCCTGTTTATCGGCATTACGCGCGGCTGGATCAGCCTGTGGATGCTGGCGGCAGCGGGCGTGCTGGCGATAGGCGGCATGTTCTGGCTAGCGCTGCGGCGCTATAACCTCAACGTATTCGGCGAAGAGGCGGTTTACACCTTTCTTTACCTGACGCGCGATACCTTTTCGCCCTGGGAGAATCTGGCGCTGCTGCTGGAGAACTATTCGAAGATCGAGTTTCAGGGACTGGCACCTATCTGGCGCGACTTTTATGTCTATATTCCTGGCTGGCTGTGGCCGGGCAGGCCGTCGATGGTGCTCAACAGCGCCAACTACTTTACCTGGGAAGTACTGAACAATCATTCAGGCCTGGCTATTTCGCCTACGCTGCTGGGGTCGCTGATCGTGATGGGCGGCGTCTGGTTTATCATGCCGGGCGCGGTGGCGGTCGGGTTGATTATCAAAGGTTTCGATACGCTCTATCTGCGCGGGCGCGACGCCGACAACCGCTACAGCGGCGCGATTATGCAGAGTTTCTGCTTTGGCGCGGTGTTTAATATGATTGTGCTGGCGCGCGAGGGGCTGGACGCGTTCGGCTCGCGCGTGGTCTTTTTTGCTTTGATTTTTCTGGCCTGCCTCGGCGTGGCGAAAATGCTTTACTGGCTGCTGGATCGCGCCGGGCTGATTCGTCGTCGCAGCGCTCAGGCTTTGCATAGCCCCACTTAACGCCTCTGACATAACAGGAAGACAGAACTCAACCATGACAAGGTTACCGGAAGCGCCGCAGTATGAGATCCGCGGCGTGTCGCTTTATGGTTTCGACACGATGTCCGCGTTTGTGGACTTTCTGCTGCCGGGCGAAGCGGTGCGCAGCGGAACCCTGGTGGCGATTAATGCCGAAAAGATGCTGACGGCGGAGCGCGACGACGGGCTGCGCGCGCTGCTGCAGGAGGCGGAATTCAAATATCCCGACGGCATCAGCATTGTGCGCTCCGTGCGTAAAAAGTACCCCCAGGCCCAGGTGCAGCGCATTGCGGGCGCTGACTTGTGGGAGGCGTTAATGGAGCGCGCCGGTCGGCAGGGGACGCCGGTGTTTTTGATCGGCGGGCGTCAGGCGGTGCTGGACGAGACCTGCGATAAGCTGCGTCGGCAGTGGAATGTGAATATCGTCGGCGCGCAGGATGGTTATTTTGCGCCTGCCGATGGCGATGCGCTTTTTACCCGCATCGCCGCCAGCGGTGCGCGTATCGTGACCGTCGCGCTGGGCTCGCCGCGGCAGGAGCTGTTAATGCGCGACTGCCGCGCGCGCTGGCCGCACGCGCTCTATATGGGCGTAGGCGGAACCTACGATGTGTTTACCGGCCATGTGAAGCGCGCGCCGAAGATTTGGCAGCGTCTGGGGCTGGAATGGCTCTATCGCCTGATTCGACAGCCCAGCCGGCTGCGTCGCCAGCTAAAACTGATTAAATATTTGCGCTATCACTGGCGCGGCGATCTCTGATATCACTGATTACTTCCGCCTTTTTTCGCTGCATAAACAGTCAGAGTGCTGCATTACTCGACGAAATGCACAAAGCGTAATCAAACGCGTTTTTTTATTAAAAAAGCACTGGACAGCATCACCCCAAGTCCGTAGTATGCCCATCCGCAACGGCGCTACGCGCCCGTAGCTCAGCTGGATAGAGCGCTGCCCTCCGGAGGCAGAGGTCTCAGGTTCGAATCCTGTCGGGCGCGCCATTTAGTTTGTGCGCAGGAGCTGCGGTGGTTACATTACCGCGTTAGTAAAGAGTTACATGCTGTAGGTCAGTGACTTGCAACATACCGAATTGTGGTGGCTATAGCTCAGTTGGTAGAGCCCTGGATTGTGATTCCAGTTGTCGTGGGTTCGAGTCCCATTAGCCACCCCAGATTTTGCTGGGATACGCGAAGGTGGCGGAATTGGTAGACGCGCTAGCTTCAGGTGTTAGTGTCTTAACGGACGTGAGGGTTCAAGTCCCTCTCTTCGCACCAGGCAAAACAAAACAATAAAAATTATCGGCGAGTAGCGCAGCTTGGTAGCGCAACTGGTTTGGGACCAGTGGGTCGGAGGTTCGAATCCTCTCTCGCCGACCATTTTATAAACCTGCTTGAAAAAGCAGGTTTTTTTTCGTCTGTAGAAAAGAGGATGAGAACCTCCGAAGGAGGTTTGCGCCGAGCGAAGCGAGACAGCGTTGCGCAGCAACGACCCGAAGGGCGCTTATCGAAGATAAGCGTCATCCTCTCTCGCCGACCATTTTATAAACCTGCTTGAAAAAGCAGGTTTTTTTTCGTCTGTAGAAAAGCAGGTCCGCGCGTTGCATTCGCTGATTGTCGCTATCTGGAGACGACTAATCCATTGATTTAAATCCATTTGTTATTACAGGCCCTTCATCGTCTCAAAAGGGAGACAGCAAGATGACTCATCGTCGTCAGATACAGACAAGGGGTACACGGCAGGGGATTGTAAATAAAGGCGTTTTTTATATCTTCGGCATCCTGGCACGCGCTGTGCAATAATTAGCGCGTAGATGCTCATTCCACCTCTTATGTCTGCTGATGCTGCATAAACCTGGGAATGATGCAGAGCCACTTTTGGGTATCCGTTGTCTGCCTGCCTGCATCGCTAACGCCTTGCAGGGTCAACAGACACACCGTTGAGTCGGATACCTCAGGGTTGTCTTACCGACCTGATATTACACCTGCCACTGGCAGGTGTTTTTTTTGCGGCGGATAAAGGGCAAAAAAAAGCCGGGCAAGCCCGGCGTAAACAAGTAACAACAACATTAAGCATTCGGGTTGTTTTTTAGCGTCAGCAGTAAGCCTTCACGGCGCATTTTCGCTGCCTCTTCTGGACGGTGCATGCGGTCGTAGGCATCAGCCAGCCACGCGTAGTCGAAGGCGTCAGGGCGCTGCGCCAGCGCCTGCTGGAACGCTTCCACGGCCTGCTGCCATTCGCCATGGCGCATCAGCAGCTGTCCCAGCGTGCTGTGCAGCAGTGGCGTCGCGCCATGCTGCTTGATCTGCTGGCGCAGCGCTTTCTCCAGCGCCTCAGGATTGCTGCTTTTGATGCGCGGCATCAGCAGTACCAGTCGATCGTCATAGTGGCGTTTCAGGCCATCCAGCACGATTTCCTGCGCGGTCTGGTGATCGTCGCACTCAATCAGATGGTCTGCCATTGCCACCTGCAGCGCCGTTTGCTGACGCGTTTTACGGCTCAGATTTGACCACCAGCGCTTCAGGCCGTCGCTGCCCTGATCGGCCATCGCCTGATTCATCAGGCCGAGCCACGCCTGCTGCTGCAGGTGGGCGCGATGCTCTTCATCTCCAACCTGCGATTTTTCCATCGCAGGCAGAATATCAATCAGCGAGCTCCATGCGCCGGTGCGCACGTAAGCCTGCTCCGCCAGGCGCAACACTTCCGGGTGACGCGGCGCAACCTCCAGCAGTCGGTCGATGCCGTGACGCGCGGCGTGATCTTCGTTACGCGCCAGCAGAATACGCGCGCGGGTGATTTCAACCGGGATCACGTCGTTGTCCGACAGCTCGGCAGCGCGTTCAAGATGCTGGTTGGCGCGGATCTCAT
The DNA here is from genome assembly GCF_020149765.1 of Pantoea agglomerans. Lineage (NCBI taxonomy): Bacteria > Pseudomonadati > Pseudomonadota > Gammaproteobacteria > Enterobacterales > Erwiniaceae > Pantoea > Pantoea agglomerans. Next base: position 3,860,324 of record NZ_CP083809.1, on the reverse strand, counting down.
CGCCGCGCTGCTGCGCCGCTTCGGCCGCCAGCAGATAGTTGGCCACCGGCACTTCCGCGTGATCGGCATCTTTCGACAGCAGCTTCTCTACCTGACGGTGATCGCCTTCCGCCAGCTTCATCAGTGCGGTCTGCGTATGACGCTGCGCGCGGCGGCGTTTGCGTCCGGTAAACCAGCCTCGGGTACGTGCGCCGGTGCGAAACAGACGACGCAGCAGCCATTCAACGCCGAGAATAATCAGCAGGCTGATAATCAGAATGATGACCAGTCCGGTGACGCTGGTTTCCACATTCCAGTTATCGGTTTGAATCAGCACATAGCCCTGATGGCCGGCAATCATCGGACCCACCACAATGCCGGCGATCAGCAGGACAAACAGGATAAATACCTTAAGCATGCGCTTAGCCTCCTTGCTGGTCAGCGGGGACGGAAGGCTGCGCAATCAGATTGCGCACGCGCGTCTGCATCAGCTTGTCGATAAGCGGCTGGCTTTCCAGATTGTCCGGCAGGTTCATATTGATGCTCTGCTGGCTCAGCTCATCCAGCTGCGCCAGAAAGGCTTTGGTCGCAGGATCGTTGGTGTCGTACCAGGCGCGCACCCAGCTGGACACGGTATCGATAGACTGTTTATAGATCTCATCCTGATGACGCGGCACCGCCTGTGCGGCGATCAGCAGACGCGAGCGGATGTTCTCGCGCAGATAGACATCCTGGTTCGGCGCCAGCAGCGGCTGCGCCGTATTATCGCGGCGGCGGATGGTGATAAAGTCATCCATAAAGTTATGCCAGCTTTTCACCAGGTTCTGTCGCCATTCGCGCAGTGAAGAGGTCAGCTCGCCGCCATCGCTGTCCATCGGCGCGTCGTCGCTGTCGTTATCCGCCAGACGCAGGTTGTCGACGCCGTTGGAGAGCTGGTTCAGCTTCAGAATGATGCCGTCATAATCGATTTGATCGATGGCTGAAAGGGTGCTGATATCCTGGGTCAGCGCGCGACGCACGCTGGTGACGCTCGGATCGTTCATATCGGCCAGGCTGGCGTCGGCGCTTTTCAATAGCGCTGCTGCCGTGGTGACGTCCTGATCGCTCCAGAGCTTGCGGCCCGCCAGCTTCACCAGATAGTCAGCCTGCGACACCAGCCAGGCGTGTATGTCATTGCCGGAAATGGTGGCGACCTTTTCACGCAAGGTCTCCAGCTCTTTCGCCGTGGCGGCCTGCTGGGTACGTGCGTCGTTCAGAGCGCTTTGCGCGCTGCTGAGCTGCTGAGCCAGCTGCTGTTTGTCGCTGCCCGCTTGCTGCTGCAAGGCGTTCAGCTTGTCGCTCAGGCTTTGATTCGCCTGCGCCTGAAGTTCAGCCTGATGTTTCCCGTTAAGGTATAAACCCGCGCCGGTCGCCAGGGCGATAACAATCGCCACCGCGCCCAGCACCATACCGCCGCTCTTTCTGTCGCGCGGCGGCTGCGGGGAAGAAGAGGGCGAAGTATCTGCCGCTGGCGTAGTCTCTTCAACCGTGGCGGAGGTCGCTTTTTGTTCCGTCATCTGTGGCACATCCCATGATTAAGTTCAGCGTAACGCGCGCAGCAGCGCATCGTTATCGGCACCATCGGCTACCTGAATATCCTGCCAGCCCAGTTCTCCGGCAAGCGTAGCCAAACGTTCGCTGACGACAATCAGTCGACAGCGCAATAACCATTCCTCGCGATCGATCGCGGGGAACAGAGAAAACAGCTGTTGTAACATTTCACCGCTGCTGACCACCAGCGTTGTGATGCCGCGGTTGCGCCAGCGTCGACCTTCAACAGCGCCGTCGTAATGCTTCTGGCAGCGCTGGTAGCACTGGCTGAATGAGACCTCCGCCCCGCGCGCGGTAAGGGTTTCCGCCAGCAGCTCGCGCCCCGGATTTCCGCGTAAAATCAGCACTTTCTTACCGGATACGCGCTGTAGCGCCGCCAGGTTTATCAGCGCTTCGCTGGTTTCCCGGGCGTGCGGATAATCGACATGGCGACCGCTGGCGGTATGAAACGCCAGCGCGGTACTGCGACCAATTGCATAATAGTCTACGTCCGCCGGCCACGCTGCGTTATGACGCATCAGCGCCGGCTGCGCATAGTGGATCACCTGCTGAGAAAGCAGAAAAACCAGGTCGCCAGCGCGCAGCGCGGCAAGCTGCTGCGGCAGGTGATGAAGGTCGCTGCCCGGCGCAAACTCAATCAGCGGCAGGCTCCAGGCCTGAAGGCCAAGGCCGCGCAGGCGAGTCACCAGCGCGCTGGCTGCGGGTTCCGGGCGAGTGACCAGGATTGTCATACCGGCGGCTGCCCCTGGTAGACCTCGCGCAGAATATCGCGCGCGCCGTTGCCGAGCAGTTCGTCGGCGAGAGAGACGCCCATCGCTTCCGCCTCGGCGCGCGAGCCGCGGCGTTCGCCGCGCACCATCACGCTGCCGTCCGGCGCACCGACCAGGCCGCGCAGCCAGAGCTGGTCGCCTTCCAGCAGCGCAAAGCTGCCGATCGGCACCTGACAGCCGCCTTCCAGCCGCGTATTCATCGCCCGTTCCGCTTTAACGCATACGGCGGTGTCGTCGTGATTAAGCGCCTGAAGAAGGCTAATCAGCTCGCTGTCGTCAAGGCGGCATTCGATGCCGACCGCGCCCTGGCCGACGGCGGGCAGGGAGATTTCCGCCGGCAGCGGCTGGCGAATGCGTGATTCCAGCCCCAGCCGCTTCAGTCCGGCGGCCGCGAGAATAATGGCGTCATATTCGCCGGCGTCGAGTTTTGACAGGCGCGTGCCGACGTTGCCGCGCAGCGAACGGATCACCAGGTCCGGGCGGCGTTCGCTGATCTGGCTCTGACGACGCAGGCTGGAGGTGCCCACAACCGCGCCCTGCGGCAGCGCGTCGAGCGAGTCGTAATGGTTGGAGACGAAGGCGTCGCGCGGATCTTCACGCTCGCAAATCGTGACCAGCCCCAGTCCCAGCGGGAACGCGACCGGTACATCCTTCATCGAATGAACCGCGAGATCGGCGCGATCTTCCAGCATCGCCAGCTCAAGCTCTTTGACAAACAGGCCTTTACCGCCAACTTTTGCCAGCGGCGTGTCGAGAATAACGTCGCCTTTAGTGACCATAGGCACCAGCTCCACGCGCAGGCCCGGATGCGCGGCCATCAGGCGTTGCTGGACATAATGTGCCTGCCAGAGCGCAAGAGGACTTTGTCTTGTAGCAATTCTGAAAATTTTGTCTAACATGCTGTTAACCATTTTGATCGTTCACCGAATATCCTATCATTGTCGGCTGATGGCTGACAGTTTCAACGGATTATTTGACCGGGCTGACGGGAAGATGCGCCAGTAAAAAGAGGATAAAGCGGGTATCGGTGTCCGAAAGCGAATGAAGCCAATGGGAACGTGCTAAACTGTTAAGTAGCGCAACTTTCTTTACGGTCAATCTGGCAGGTGTTAGATTGATCACGTTTCCAGCAATAATCTGCCCAACTTTTTCGATTATTAAGCGGCAGGTTCAGGAAACAGGTTGCTTAAACACTGGGACAATCAGGCGAAACGTCTTGTACCTCTACATTGAGACACTGAAACAGAGACTGGATGCCATTAATCAGCTGCGCGTCGATCGCGCGCTGGCTGCGATGGGACCTGCTTTCCAGCACGTATACAGTCTGCTGCCGACCTTATTACATTATCATCATCCGCTGATGCCGGGTTACTTCGACGGTAACGTTCCCCGCGGCATCAGTTTCTTCACGCCTGAAGAAAACCAGCTTTTGCTGATGCGCGAACTGGCGGGCAGCCGCGAACTGACGCTGGACGTGTCGCGCACCGGCGAAATGCCGATCACCGGCATCTACTCTATGGGCAGCACCTCGTCGGTCGGCCAGAACAGCGTCTCCGACCTGGATATCTGGGTCTGCCATCAATCCTGGCTGGATAACGAAGAGCGTCTCAACCTGCAGCGCAAATGCACGCTGTTGCAGAAGTGGTGCGTGTCGATGGGCGTGGAAGTCAGCTTCTTTTTGATTGATGAAAACCGCTTCCGCCATAACGAAAGCGGCAGCCTCGGCGCGGAGGATTGCGGATCGACGCAGCATATTTTGCTGCTGGACGAATTCTACCGCACCGCGGTGCGTATGGCGGGCAAACGCATCCTGTGGAATATGGTGCCGTGCGAAGAAGAGCATCACTACGATGACTATGTGATGTCGCTCTACGCGCAGGGCGTGCTGACGCCGAACGAGTGGCTCGATCTCGGCGGGCTGGGCACGCTGTCGGCGGAAGAGTATTTCGGTGCCAGCCTGTGGCAGCTCTATAAAAGCATCGACTCGCCCTACAAGGCGGTGCTGAAAACCCTGCTGCTGGAAGCCTACAGCTGGGAGTATCCCAATACGCAGCTGCTGGCGATGGATATCAAACAGCGCCTGCACGACGGCGAAATCGTCAGCTTCGGCCTCGATCCCTACTGCATGATGCTGGAGCGCGTAACCCACTACCTTACCAGCGTGGACGATCAGCCGCGCCTCGACCTGGTGCGCCGCTGCTTCTACCTGAAGGTGTGCGAGAAGTTAAGCACCGACGAGAACAGCAGCCGTTCGGGCTGGCGACGTGAGATCCTGTCGCAGCTGGTAAAAGAGTGGGGCTGGAGCGAGGAAAAACTGGCGATCCTCGACAACCGCGGCGGCTGGAAAATCGAACGCGTGCGCGAGGCGCATAACGAACTGCTGGATGCGATGATGCAGAGCTATCGCAACCTGATCCGTTTTGCCCGCCGCAACAATTTAAGCGTCAGCGCGAGTCCGCAGGATATCGGCGTGCTGACGCGTAAACTGTACGCCGCGTTTGAAGCGCTGCCGGGCAAGGTCACGCTGGTTAACCCGCAGATTTCGCCCGACCTCTCGGAAGAGAACCTGACCTTTATTCACGTTCCGCCGGGCCGCGCTAACCGTTCGGGCTGGTATCTCTATAACCAGGCGCCGGACATGAGCTCGATCATCAGCCATCAGCCGCTGGAATATAACCGCTACCTGAATAAGCTGGTGGCCTGGGCGTGGTTCAACGGTCTGCTGACCAGCAAAACGCGCCTGCATATCAAAGGCAACGAAATCTGCGATCTGGCGCGTCTGCAGGAGCTGGTGAACGACGTGTCGTCGCACTTTCCGCTGCGCCTGCCCGCGCCGACGCCAAAAGCGCTCTACAGCCCGTGTGAAATCCGCCATCTGGCGATTATCGTTAACCTCGAGCACGATCCCACCTCCGCTTTCCGCAATCAGGTGGTGCACTTCGATTTCCGTAAGCTCGACGTCTTCAGCTTTGGCCAGCAGCAGCAGTGCCTGATTGGCAGCATCGATCTGCTCTATCGCAACTCGTGGAACGAGGTGCGAACGCTGCACTTCAGCGGCGAACAGGCGATGATCGAGGCGTTAAAAACCATTCTTGGCAAGATGCATCAGGACGCCGCGCCGCCAGATACGGTGGAAGTGTTCTGCTACAGCCAGCATCTGCGCGGGCTGATCCGCACGCGCGTTCAGCAGCTGGTCTCGGAATGCATTGAGCTGCGTCTCTCCAGTACGCGTCAGGAGCCGGGCCGCTTTAAGGCGCTGCGCATGGCGGGCCAGACGTGGGGGCTCTTCTTCGAGCGCATGAGCGTCTCGGTGCAGAAGCTGGAAAACGCGGTAGAGTTTTACGGCGCCATCTCCAACAACAAGCTGCACGGCCTGTCAATCAAAGTGGAATCGAACCAGACGCCGCTGCCGCCGGTGGTAAACGGCTACGCCAGCGAAGGGATTATTCAGTTCTTCTTCGAAGACACCACCGACGAGCAGGGTTTCAATATCTATATTCTGGATGAAACCAATCGCGTCGAGGTCTATCACCACTGCGAAGGCAGCAAAGAGGAGCTGGTGCGCGACGTTAGCCGCTTCTACTCCTCTTCCCACGATCGCTTTACCTACGGCTCCAGCTTTATCAACTTCAACCTGCCGCAGTTCTACCAGATTGTGAATACCGGCGATCGCTTCCAGGTTATCCCGTTCCGCAGCCAGACGCTGGCCCAGCTCTGCGCCACGCAGCCGGACAACGACAACGGCGACTACCAGCCGCGCTACCAGGTACACTGACGCCGCGCCTGCCGCGCGGCCCTTTCCTTAGAACCTCGCCGCGCGCACGTGAATTGCGGGGATTTCCTGTTGCTTTTCCATCTTCAACTGCGATGATAAGCAACCAGGTTAAGGACAAAAGAGCAGAACAGATGAAGAGAGTAAAAAGCCTGTTGGCAATGGCGCTGGCGCTGACGAGCCTGGCAGGCTGTGGACTAAAAGGACCGCTTTACTTCCCGCCCGCCGACCAGCCAAAAACGCAAACTCCACAGCAAGCTGAGCAGCAGAAAAAACAGCAGCAACAGCGTGCGGCTCAGGCGGACACGCGTGGACTGGTGAGCGGCGGCAACGCCAGCATGTCAGCAGAATAATTGTAATGGCGCACCCGGCGGAGCAAAAAATGCAGTTCTCCAAAATGCACGGACTCGGCAACGATTTCATGGTTGTGGATGCCGTGACGCAAAACGTCTTTTTCTCGCCGGAGCTGATTCGCCGGCTGGCGGATCGCCATCTGGGGATCGGTTTCGATCAGCTGCTGATCGTTGAACCGCCTTACGATCCCGATCTCGACTTCCACTATCGCATCTTCAACGCCGACGGCAGCGAAGTGGCGCAGTGCGGCAACGGCGCGCGCTGCTTTGCGCGCTTTGTGCGGCTGAAAGGCCTGACGAATAAAAGTGAAATTCGCGTCAGCACGCAAACCGGACGTATGGTACTGAGCGTGACGCCGGACGAACTGGTGCGCGTCAATATGGGCGAGCCCAACTTCGAGCCGCAGCAGGTGCCATTCCGCGCCAATAAAGCGGAAAATCTCTATCTGCTGCGCGTCGCTGAGCAGACCGTGATGTTCGGCGCGGTGTCGATGGGCAATCCCCACTGCGTGATCCAGGTCGACAGCGTGCAGACCGCCGCGGTCGACAGCCTCGGCCCGGCGCTGGAAAGCCACGAGCGCTTTCCCGAGCGCGTCAACGTCGGCTTTATGGAAGTAGTGTCGACAGAGCATATTCGCCTGCGCGTCTACGAGCGCGGGGCGGGCGAAACCCAGGCGTGCGGCAGCGGCGCGTGCGCCGCGGTAGCCTGCGGCGTTCAGCAGGGAATTCTGGCGCCGAAGGTGCGCGTCGATCTGCCGGGCGGCACGCTGCATATCGCCTGGAAAGGAGCTGGTCAGCCGCTGTTTATGACCGGCCCCGCCACACACGTTTACGATGGGTTTATTCATCTATGAAAAATATCGAAGAGCAGGCTGACAACACGCTCCTGCTGGACGATCAGGCCGTTAACGATTATCTGCAGCAAAATCCTGACTTCTTTATCCGCAACGCCCGCCAGGTCGAACAGATGGCGGTGCCGCATCCGGTGCGCGGCAGCGTGTCGCTGGTGGAGTGGCATATGGCGCGTCAGCGCAACCATATCCAGCGGCTGGAAGAGGAGATCACCCTGCTGATGGAGCAGGCCAGCGCCAACCATGAGCTGTTCGATCGGCTGCTGGCGCTGCAGGGACACCTGGCGTCGGCCGATTCGCTGCAGGAGATGCTCAACCGCCTGCACCGCTGGGCGCGCGATCTTGGGCTGGCGGGCGCCAATCTGCGCCTTTTCGCCGACAAGTGGCGGCTGGGCGCCCCCTCGGAGTTTGTGCAGCTCAGCCTGTCGCGTCAGGCCTTCGAGCCGCTGCGCATCCAGCGCTTCGGCCAGCAGCACCATTTTCTCGGCAGCCTGAACGGCCCGGAGCTGCTGCTGCTGCTGCCGCAGGCTAAAGCGATCGGCTCGGTTGCGATGTCGCTAATGGGCGAGCGCGGCGAGCTGGGCGTGCTGATTTTCAGCAGCCGCGACAGCCAGCACTATCAGGCCGGCATGGGCACGCTGCTGTTGCAGCATCTGGCGCAGATGCTGCCGGAACTGCTGTCGCGCTGGGTGGAACGCGCATGAACGCGCTGCACGCCGCCGTCGACGAATTTCTGCGCTACCTCAAGGTCGAGCGCCAGCTCAGCCCGCTGACGCAGGAAAATTACGCGCGCCAGCTGGCGACGCTGAGCGAGATGGCGGAAGAGATGAAGCTGGAGAGCTGGGCGCAGCTGGAGCCGGCGCAGGTGCGCAGCATGGCGTCGCGCAGCCGTCGCGCCGGATTAGGCACCAGCAGCCTCGCGCTGCGTATGTCGGCGCTACGCAGCTTTCTCGACTGGCAGGTCAGCCAGGGCAAACTCTCCGCCAATCCCGCGAAAGGGATCACCACGCCGCGCAACGCGCGCCATCTGCCGAAAAATATCGATGTCGATGAGGTAAACCAGCTGCTGGAGATCGACCTGAACGATCCGCTGGCGGTGCGCGACCGTGCGATGCTGGAGGTGATGTACGGCGGCGGGCTGCGCCTGTCAGAGCTGGTTAATATGGACTGCCGTCACGTCGATCTTGAGGCGGGCGACGTCTGGGTCGTGGGCAAGGGCAGCAAAGAGCGCCGGGTGCCGATTGGCCGCACCGCCGTAACCTGGCTGCAGCAGTGGCTGCCGCTGCGCGCCGCTTTTGGCAGCGAGGATGACGCGCTGTTTCTCTCCAGCCGCGGACGCCGCATTTCGGCGCGCAACGTGCAAAAGCGCTTTGCCGAGTGGGGCGTGAAGCAGGGCGTCGCCAGCCATATTCATCCGCACAAGCTGCGCCACTCGTTCGCCACGCATCTGCTGGAGTCGAGCGGCGATCTGCGCGCGGTGCAGGAGCTGTTGGGTCACGCCAACCTCTCTACCACCCAGATCTATACCCATCTCGATTTCCAGCATCTGGCGACGGTGTACGATGCTGCACATCCCCGCGCCAAACGAGGAAAGAACGAATGAAGTTTTACCGTCCGCTACGCGCCGTTAAGGCGATCACTTTCGATCTCGACGATACGCTTTACGATAACTATCCCGTGATCCGCAGGACCACCGCCGAGACGCATGCGGCGCTGCAGGCCTGGCATCCGTCGCTGCGCGACTTTACGCCGCTCGATTATCAGCGGCTGCGCGACGAGCTGCTGGCGCGCGAGCCCGATATTTATCACGACGTATCGGAGTGGCGTCGACGCTCGGTCGAGCTGGCACTGCTGAACGCCGGTCTCGCCCCGCAGGCGGCGGCAGCGGGCGCAGACGAAATCATGAAGGTATTTCACCACTGGCGCAGCCAGGTGGAGATGCCGGAAGAGACGCATCAGACGCTGAAGGCGCTGGGCGAAAAAGTCCCGCTGGTGGCCATCACCAACGGCAACGCGCGCCCGGAGCAGCTCGGCATCGCCGACTATTTTCAGTTCTCGCTGCGCGCCGGGCCAGACGGCCGCGCGAAGCCTTATCAGGATATGTATCATCTCGCCGCGCAGCGGCTCGGCATCGCGCCTGCGCATATTCTGCACGTAGGCGACGACCTGACCACTGACGTCGCGGGCGCGCTGCGCTGCGGCATGCAGGCGTGCTGGATCAACCTGCGCGGCGGCAACCTGATGCAGATTGCCGACGCGCGTCTGGTGCCGCACGTGGAAATTTCGCGATTGGCTTCCCTGACCTCACTGTTATAATGGCTGTGGATTTATCCAGTCGTACCCTGAATCATGCGTCTTGCTGCAAGCTGAATGATTCAGGGTTCGCTTTTTGTTTTCTTTAGTGAACGGTGCCTATGGACGTTTCTGATCTGCTTAACGGTTTGAATGACAAACAGCGCGAGGCCGTGGCGGCACCGCGCAGCAACCTGCTGGTGCTGGCAGGCGCGGGTAGCGGAAAAACGCGCGTCCTGGTGCACCGCATCGCCTGGCTGCTGTCGGTAGAGAACTGCTCGCCCTATTCAATTATGGCGGTAACCTTTACCAACAAAGCGGCGGCGGAGATGCGTCATCGTATCGAGCAGCTGATCGGCACCAGCCAGGGCGGCATGTGGATCGGCACCTTTCACGGCCTCGCCCATCGCCTGCTGCGCGCGCACCATCTCGATGCCGGCCTGCCGCAGGATTTCCAGATCCTCGACAGTGAAGATCAGCTGCGCCTGCTGAAGCGCCTGATTAAGGCGATGAATCTGGATGAGAAGCAGTGGCCCGCGCGTCAGGGCATGTGGTACATCAACGGCAAAAAAGATGAAGGGCTGCGCCCGAAACATATTGAAAGCTACGGCAATCCGGTAGAGCAGACCTGGCTGCGCATCTATCAGGCGTATCAGGAAGCCTGCGACCGCGCCGGGCTGGTCGATTTCGCCGAGCTGCTGCTGCGCGCCCATGAGCTGTGGCTGTATAAGCCGCATATTCTCAATCACTATCGTGAACGCTTCAGCAATATCCTGGTCGATGAGTTCCAGGACACCAACAACATCCAGTACGCCTGGATCCGCATGCTGGCGGGCGACAGCGGCCGGGTGATTATCGTCGGCGACGACGATCAGTCGATCTACGGCTGGCGCGGCGCGCAGGTCGAGAATATCCAGCGCTTCCTGCAGGATTTCCCGGCGGCGGAAACCATTCGTCTTGAGCAGAACTATCGCTCCACCAACAATATCCTGAAGTCGGCCAACGCCCTGATCGCCAATAACAACGGCCGTCTCGGCAAAGAGCTGTGGACCGACGGCAGCGACGGCGATCCGATTTCAATCTACTGCGCCTTCAACGAGCTGGACGAAGCGCGCTTTGTGGTCAACCGCATCAAAACCTGGCAGGAGAACGGCAACGCCCTACAGGATTGCGCCATTCTCTACCGCAGCAACGCCCAGTCGCGCGTGCTGGAAGAGGCGCTGCTGCAGAGCAGCATGCCCTATCGCATTTACGGCGGCATGCGCTTCTTCGAACGTCAGGAGATCAAGGACGCGCTCGCCTATCTGCGCCTGATCGCCAACCGCAACGATGATGCGGCCTTTGAGCGCGTGGTCAATACGCCAACGCGCGGCGTCGGCGATCGCACGCTCGACGTGGTGCGCCAGACCGCGCGCGAACGCCAGATGACGCTGTGGCAGGCGACGCGCGATCTGCTGCAAACCAAAGCGCTGGCGGGCCGTGCGGCCTCGGCGCTGCAGCGCTTCTGTGAGCTGGTCGATTCGCTGGCGAGCGAAACCGCCGAAATGCCGCTGCATGTGCAGACCGACCGCGTTATCAAGGACTCCGGCCTGTGGATGATGTATGAGCAGGAGAAAGGCGAAAAGGGCCAGGCGCGTATTGAAAACCTTGAGGAGCTGGTGACGGCGACGCGCCAGTTCAGCTATCAGGATGAAGATGAAGATCTGATGCCGCTGCAGGCGTTTCTGTCGCACGCCGCGCTGGAAGCGGGCGAAGGCCAGGCAGATAAGTGGCAGGATGCGGTGCAGCTGATGACGCTGCACTCGGCGAAAGGCCTGGAGTTTAGCCAGGTCTTTATCGTCGGCATGGAAGAGGGCATGTTCCCGAGCCAGATGTCGCTGGACGAGGGCGGCCGTCTGGAAGAGGAGCGGCGTCTTGCCTATGTCGGCGTGACGCGCGCCATGCTGAAGCTGACGCTGACCTACGCCGAGTCCCGACGACTTTACGGCAAAGAGGTCTATCACCGCCCGTCGCGCTTTATCGGCGAGCTGCCGGAAGAGTGTATTGAAGAGGTGCGCCTGCGCGCCAGCGTCAGCCGGCCGGTTAACCATCAGCGTATGGGCGCGCCGGTTTCGAAAAGCGACAGCGGCTTTTCGCTCGGCCAGCGCGTTAAGCATGCGAAATTCGGCGAAGGCACCATTATCAACCTGGAAGGCAGCGGCGAACACAGCCGCGTGCAGGTGGCGTTTCAGGGCCAGGGCATCAAGTGGCTGGTGGCCGCCTATGCGAAGCTGGAAACCGCTTAGTCATCGGTTGACGACTTTTTCGTCTCAGCGTAACATGCGCGCACTATTATCAAGAGAGGACAATGCCTTGGATACGCCCAGTCGATGCTGGCTCAGTCACCTGGTTACCAGGAATAACATCTAAGGCTTCCTCTTTTAGCGGGTAGCCTTAGCGGTTATCAGCGACCTCCCTTTTTTATCCCGTCGCACGAGTCAGCACTGATTCACCTTTTGAACGAGCGTTTCCGTGTCCAGGCGTTGCCGTGGCCGATCGGCCAACGGCCTTGTCCCATTTAGTCTGCAATGGGGAGTATTGCTATGCTGAGCGCATTTAAACTGGATCGCAGCCGCCTGACGCGTCTGGAGCTGGAAGACGAAAACGACAAACTGACCACCTCGGTGTGGGTCGATCTGATCGAGCCAGAAGAGGGCGAGCGCGACCGCGTGCAGAGCGAGCTGGGGCAGAGCCTGGCGACGCGTCCCGAGCTGGAGGATATCGAAGCCTCAGCGCGTTTTTTCGAAGATGAAGACGGGCTGCACATTCACTCATTCTTCTTTTATGAAGATGCGGAAGATCACGCTGGCAACTCCACCGTGGCCTTCACCATTCGCGAGGGGCGGCTCTATACGCTGCGCGAGCGCGAACTGCCTGCGTTCCGTCTTTACCGTATGCGCGCCCGTAATCAGACGCTGATCGATGGCAACGCCTTTGAGCTGCTGCTGGATCTGTTCGAAACCAAAATCGAACAGCTGGCGGATGAGATCGAGAATATCTATAGCGCGCTGGAGAAGCTCAGCCGCGTGATTATGGAAGGGCAGCAGGGCGAAGAGTATGACCAAGCGCTGTCGCGTCTCGCCGAGCTGGAAGATATCGGCTGGAAGGTGCGGCTCTGCCTGATGGATACCCAGCGCGCGCTCAATTTCCTGGTGCGCAAGGCGCGTTTGCCGAACAACCAGCTGGAGCAGGCGCGCGAGATCCTGCGCGATATCGAGTCTCTGCTGCCGCATAATGAATCGCTGTTCCAGAAGGTTAACTTCCTGATGCAGGCGGCGATGGGCTTTATCAATATCGAGCAGAACCGCATTATCAAAATCTTCTCGGTGGTGTCGGTGGTATTTCTGCCGCCAACGCTGGTGGCCTCCAGCTACGGTATGAACTTCGAGTTTATGCCGGAGCTGAAGTGGAGCTTTGGCTACCCGGCGGCGATTGGTTTGATGATCCTTGCCGGCCTGGCGCCTTATCTCTATTTCAAACGCAAGAACTGGCTGTAATCGTTTATCAGTGGACGGGCAGTCCGGAGCCTACGCGACTGACAAGGACCGATCGCAAAGACGCAAAAGGCGGCATCCCTGCCAGCTCGGCCCGCGCCTTCCCTGGCGCGGGACGCTTTGCTCTTCGGTCCATGTCATTCGCGTTTTGACATTTTTGCGCGCTGTTAGCTTAAACTTCCTGCCGCCTTGTTATACGTCGACTGCGCAGCGTCGCCACCACCGCATCAAAAATAAACACCGCCAGCGCCAGCCAGATAAAGGCGAAGGTCACCATCTTGTCGGGCGTCACCGCCTCACCGTAAAACAGCACCGCCAGCAGAAACATCAGCGTCGGGCCGAGATACTGGAAAAAGCCGACGGTAGAGAGGCGCAGCCGCGCGCAGGCAGCCGCAAACAGCATCAGAGGGATGGTGGTGATAATGCCCGCCGCTACCAGCTTGAGATTCAGGCTCAGCGGGTTGGCGCTCAGGTGGCTGGTCGGGGTATCGGCAACGCCGAACAGATAGATCGCCGCCAGCGGAAATAGCCACAGCGTCTCAATCAGCATGCCGCTCTGCGCATCGACCTGAATCTTTTTGCGCACCAGTCCGTAAAAAGCGAAGCTCAGCGCCAGCCCGAGTGCGATCAGCGGCACCGAGCCAAACTGCCACAGCTGTACCAGCACGCCGCCCGCCGCCAGCAGTACCGCCAGCCACTGCAGGCGCCGAAAGCGCTCGCGCAGGAACAGCATGCCGAGCACCACGTTAATCAGCGGGTTGATAAAGTAGCCGAGGCTCGCTTCCAGCATATGCTGGTTATTCACCGCCCAGATAAACAGCAGCCAGTTGCCGCCGATAGTGACGGCGGTCAGCGCCAGCAGCAGCACCTTCTTCGGCTGCGCCAGCACGCTGCGCACCTGGCGCCAGCTGCGGCTCAGGCTAATCAGTACCAGCATAAAAAGCGCCGACCAGATGACGCGGTGCGTCATGATCTCCGTCGGCGGTACGGCTTTCACCAGTTTGAAGTAGGCCGGGGCGATACCCCAGATAAAGTAGGCGCCGAGCGCGAAGCCAATGCCCTGGCGGGTTTGCTGCGTATCCATAGAGAGAAAGCGTCCGGAAAAAGTCGATTTTCGCACGGCGTCCGCGATTAACCAATCAAATAGGTCGCCGTCGCCGTGGCAATATAGTCGCCCTGCTGGTTATGCAGCTCCACGCGCGCCACCGCGACCTTGTTTCCGGCGCGCAGCAGGCTGCTGGTGGCAGTAAAGCGCTCGCCGCGGCCGGGACGCAGGTAATCGACGCGCATATCGATAGTGCCCATGCGCGACAGGCGCTGGCGCAGCTCCTCTTCGCTGATGCTCTCGGCGCGCGTCAGGGCGTTACTGACGCAGACCATGCCGGCGGCGACGTCCAGCACCGAGGCGATAACCCCGCCGTGCAGGATCTGCTGCGCCGCGTTGCCGACCAGCATGGTTTTGCTGGCGAAGCTGATTTCGGCATAGTCGCTCTCCAGCCGATCCAGCTCCAGGCCGAGCGCCTGATTAAAGGGCATATGGTAAACAAAAATTTCACCCACCATCTGGCGGGCTTCCTGCTGAGACAGCAGCCGTGATGACATAGCAGCAATCCTGCGCATACGCCTTTGCGGCGTAAAATGTTAATGAGTTGTGTATTCTAAGCCGCGCGCGAGAGGGTTTCCAGTTTCGGAAATCAGCGCTCATCTTCACCGACTTTTGCGTGTAGAATGGCCTCCTTTTTATGACTCCCCATTCATTTGACTCGCAGCCTTCATCGGAGAAAGTTATGCGCAAGCATCGCGCCTTGTTAGCAGCCGCCCTGTTACTCCCTGCGCTGGCGCAGGCGGAAGAAGCCACCGTAAAAGAGGTCCACGATACCCCTCAGGTGCGCGGCAGCATTATCGCCAACCTGCTGGAGAAGCACGACAACCCGTTTGTGCTCTATCCGTATGAGAGCAACTATCTGCTCTATACCTATACCAGCGATATCAATAAAGAGGCGATCTCCTCCTATAACTGGGCGGACAACGCGCGCAAAGATGAAGTGAAATTTCAGCTCAGTCTGGCATTTCCGCTGTGGCGCGGTATTCTGGGTGACAACTCCGTGCTGGCCGCCTCCTATACGCAGCGCTCCTGGTGGCAGCTGTCGAACCGCGGCGAGTCGTCGCCGTTTCGCGAGACCAACTACGAGCCGCAGATTTTCCTCGGCTGGGCCACGGATTACGACTTCGCCGGCTGGACGCTGCGCGATGTGGAGGTGGGCTTTAACCACCAGTCTAACGGCCGCAGCGATCCGACCTCGCGCAGCTGGAACCGCGTCTATGCGCGCCTGATGGCGCAGAACGGCAACTTCCTCGCCGAAGTCAAACCCTGGTACCGCATACCGGACAGCGAAGACGATAACCCGGATATCACCAAATATATGGGCTACTACCGTCTGAAGCTGGGCTATATCGCCGGCGAGAATATCTTCAGCGTGGAAGGCAACTACAACTGGAATACCGGTTTTGGCGGTGCGACGCTGGGCTGGAGCTATCCGATCAGCGAACACGTGCGTTTCTATACTCAGGTGTTTAGCGGTTATGGCGAGTCGCTTATCGACTATAACCACCGTCAGACGCGTCTCGGCGTCGGCGTCATGCTAAACGATCTGTTCTGACTCTCCGGAAAACAACAGGAATACAGTGGCAATCTCGGTAGTACATAATCAGGAAGCGCTGGCGCAGCAGGTATTGCAGGATACCTTCGGCTATCAGCATTTTCGTCCCGGTCAGCAAACCATTATCAATGCGGCGCTGAGCGGACGGGATTGTCTGGTCGTTATGCCCACCGGCGGCGGTAAATCGCTCTGCTATCAAATCCCCGCGCTGGTGCAGGAAGGCCTGACGCTGGTGGTGTCGCCGCTGATTTCGCTGATGAAAGATCAGGTGGATCAGCTGCTGGCGAACGGCGTTGCGGCGGCGTGTCTTAACTCCACCATGACGCGCGAACAGCAGCAGCAGGTCATGGCGGATTGCCGTACCGGCCGCGTCAGGCTGCTCTATATCGCGCCTGAGCGTCTGATGATGGATAACTTCCTTGAGAGCCTGGCGCACTGGCAGCCTGCGATGCTGGCGGTCGACGAAGCGCACTGTATTTCGCAGTGGGGCCACGATTTCCGGCCGGAATATGGCGCGCTGGGTCAGCTGCGCCAGCGTTTCCCGCAGCTGCCGGTGATGGCGCTGACCGCCACCGCCGACGAAACCACGCGCAACGATATCGTTCACCTGCTGAATATGCAGGACCCGCTGATTCAGATCAGCAGCTTCGACCGTCCTAATATTCGCTATACGCTGGTGGAGAAGTTCAAGCCCACCGAGCAGCTGCTGCGCTACGTTCAGGATCAGCGCGGCAAAAGCGGCATTATTTACTGCAACAGCCGCGCCAAGGTCGAAGACACCGCCGCGCGTCTGCAGAGCCGCGGGCTGAGCGTCGGTGCCTATCATGCCGGCATCGACAGCGTGCAGCGCGCCCGGGTGCAGGAGGCGTTCCAGCGCGACGACCTGCAAATTGTGGTGGCGACGGTGGCGTTCGGTATGGGCATTAACAAGCCCAACGTGCGCTTCGTGGTGCACTTCGACATTCCGCGCAATATCGAATCCTACTATCAGGAAACTGGCCGCGCCGGACGCGACGGGCTGCCGGCCGAAGCGATGATGCTTTACGATCCGGCGGATATGGCGTGGCTGCGCAAATGTCTGGAAGAGAAAGCGCCCGGGCCGCTGCAGGATATTGAGCGTCACAAACTTAACGCCATGGGCGCCTTCGCTGAAGCGCAAACCTGCCGCCGTCTGGTGCTGCTCAACTATTTCGGTGAAGGACGCCAGCAGCCGTGCGACAACTGCGATATCTGCCTCGATCCGCCGAAGCGTTACGACGGTCTGGTGGAAGCGCAGAAAGCGCTCTCCTGCATTTATCGCGTCGGTCAGCGTTTCGGCATGGGCTATATCGTCGAGGTGCTGCGCGGTGCCAACAACCAGCGCATTCGCGATCAGGGACATGACAAGCTGCCGGTTTACGGCATTGGCCGCGAGCAGAGCCATGAACACTGGGTCAGCGTGCTGCGCCAGCTTATCCACCTTGGGCTGGTGACGCAGAATATCGCCATGCACTCCGCGCTGCAGCTGACGGAAGCGGCGCGTCCGGTGCTGCGCGGCGAAGTGCCGCTGATGCTGGCGGTGCCGCGTCTTAACGCGGCGAAGCCGAAAAGCAGCAGCTCGCCGAAAATTTACGGCGGCAATTACGATCGCAAGCTGTTCGCCAAGCTGCGTAAATTGCGTAAAGCCATTGCCGACGAAGAGAATATCCCGCCCTACGTGGTGTTTAACGACGCCACGCTGATTGAGATGGCGGAGCAGATGCCGGTAACGGCGTCGGAGATGCTGAGCGTCAACGGCGTCGGCCACCGCAAACTGGAGCGCTTTGGCAAACCCTTCCTGGTGATGATCAAAGAGCATCTTGATGATGAAGAGTAAAGGATACTACCCATGCTGATGTTATTTGCCACGGTTGCGCTGGTGCATCTGGTCGCGCTGATGAGTCCCGGCCCGGACTTCTTTTTTGTTTCACAAACTGCCGCCAGCCGTTCGCGCAAAGAGGCGATGATGGGCGTGCTCGGCATTACGCTGGGGATCGTTATATGGGCGGGCGTCGCGCTGATGGGGCTGCACCTGATCCTGGAAAAGATGGCGTGGCTGCATCAGATCATTATGGTCGGCGGCGGTCTCTATCTGCTGTGGATGGGCTGGCAGCTGCTCGGCTCGGCGCGTCAGCGCCACAAGAAACCGGCTCAGGATGCGCCGGTCGTGGAGCTGCCGAAAAAGGGCAGAAGTTTTCTTAAAGGCTTTCTCACCAACCTGTCGAACCCGAAAGCGATTATCTACTTCGGCAGCGTTTTCTCGCTGTTCGTCGGCAATGATATCGGCGCGCTGGAGCGCTGGGGTCTGTTCCTGCTGATCGTCGGCGAGACCTTTGCCTGGTTTACGCTGGTGGCGGCGATCTTCGCTCTGCCGTGGATGCGCGACAAATATCAGCGCGCGGCGAAATGGGTCGATGGCGTGGCGGGTGTACTGTTCGCCGGTTTCGGCATCCACCTTATCATTTCTCGTTAGAGCCTGGTTTACTTGCCATTTCGGCACCGGGCAGTGCTCGTTATCCTCACGTACTGATGTACGCTGCGGTGACTGCGCGCTGTCCGGCACCGAACTGGCTGCGACACCGACGGCTCTGAATATCGGCGCTGCTGTTTTTTCTCGTCAGAGACTGCCTAACTTGCCATTTCGGCACCAGGCAGTGCTCGTTATCCTCACGTACTGATGTACGCTGCGGTGACTGCGCGCTGGCCGGCACCGAACTGGCTGCGACACCGACGGCTCTGAATATCGGCGCTGCTGTTTTTTCTCGTCAGAGACTGACTTACTTGCCATTTCGGCACCGGGCAGTGCTCGTCATCCTCACGTACTCTTGTACGCTGCGGTGACTGCGCGCTGTCCGCCCGCAATCTGACTGCAACACCGACGGCGTTAACCATCGGCGTGCGCAGCAGGGCTCAGGCAATCCTTCTGGCGCTGGCTAACAGCGCGCCGACCGCCATAAACAATCCGCCAAAGATACGGTTGAGCAGCTTCATCTGCTTCGGTCCCTTGATCCAGGCCGCGATGCGCGTCGCCAGCGTGGCGTAGCCGATCATCACGATGATATCGACGACAACAGTGGTGGTGCCCAGCACCAGGTACTGCATCGCCTGCGGCTGGTGTGGCAGAATAAACTGCGGAAACAGCGCGGCGAGAAACACGATGCTTTTCGGGTTGGTAAGGTTCACCAGCACCGCGCGCTTGAACAGGCGGCGGCGCGGGGTTGCTTTCGCCACCGCGTCGAGATCGATGGCGCCCGCAGAGCGCCACTGCTGAATGCCGAGCCACACCAGATAGGCCGCGCCCGCCCACTTCAGCACTTCAAACGCCAGCAGCGACTGCGAAAAGAGCGCCCCCAGCCCAACGCCCACCAGCACGATATGGATCGCCAGGCCAAGCTGCAGGCCGCTGATAGAGGCCGCCGCGCCGCGATAGCCGTGGCTGATGCCGGTGCTCATGGTATTAATCGCGCCGGAACCGGGCGAAAGGCTGAGGATAGTGGTGGTGAGAAGGTAGGTCAGCCACCATTCAGTGGTCATGGGTTGCGCTCCCTGTCTGGGCGGAAATATGACACAATACGCCAGAAACAAGCGTGACGCTACGGGCCGCATGCGCGGCTCGCTACAGGCTTATCGCGCGTCTGCAGGGGGAAAGATGGAACGACATAAAGCGAGCTGGCTCAATCGGGAAAAAGCCTTTGCCGCCTTTGCGCACGGTCCGCTGCTCGACTTCTGGCACCGCCGCGAAGAGCGTGAATTTGTCGGCGTGGAAAACGTCACGCTGCGCTATGTGCGTTTCACCGCGCCGCAGCATAAGCGCGTTATTCTTATCGTGCCCGGACGCATCGAAAGCTACGTCAAATACCCTGAACTGGCGTACGATCTGTTTCACTGCGGCTTTGACGTGGTGATCCTCGACCATCGCGGGCAGGGCCGCTCCGATCGGCTGCTGCAGGATACCCACCGCGGTCATGTGGTGGAGTTCACCCACTACGTTGACGACTTAGAGACGCTCTATCTGAAAGAGATTGTCGGCGGCCACTACCAGCGCCGCTACGCGCTGGCGCATTCGATGGGCGGGGCGATCCTGACGCTGTTTCTGGCGCGTCAGCCGCAGGCGTTTCACGCCGTCACGCTGGTGGCGCCGATGTTCGGCATCGCGCTGCCGATGCCCTCTTTCCTTGCGAACCGCATTCTCGACTGGGCGGAGAAGCGCCCGGCGATCCGCGACGGCTATGCGCTCGGCACCGGACGCTGGCGCGCGCACCCGTTCGGCATCAATCGTCTGACGCACAGCGCAGAGCGCTATCGCCGCAGCCTGCGTTTTTACGCCGACGATCCCGCTATTCGCGTCGGCGGTCCGACCTATCACTGGGTGCGCGAAGGTATCCACGCGGGACGCAATATCCTCAGCCTGGCAGGCACTATTACCACGCCTGTTCTGCTGCTGCAGGCAGGCGAGGATCGCGTCGTGGATAACCGTTCGCAGGACCTCTTTTGCGCGGCGATGGCGCAGGCGGGCCATCCCTGCGAGGCGCGCGTTATTAAAGAGGCGCGCCACGAAATTCTGTTTGAAAAAGATGCCATGCGCGCCGAAGCGCTGAATGCGCTGGTTGATTTCTTCGAGGCGCATCCTTAATTCGAAAAGCTATCTTACCGGCCACGGCCTATAACAATACCTGAGGTTTTCATGTTTCAAATCGTCGCATCCGATCTGGATGGCACGCTGCTCTCTCCCGACCATCGGCTGACGCCCTACGCCCACGATATCCTGCAACAGCTGGTGGCGCGCGATATTCACTTTGTATTCGCCACCGGCCGTCACTATATCGACGTCGGGCAGATGCGCGACAAGCTGGGCATTCCCGCTTATATGATTACCTCGAACGGCGCGCGCGTGCATAACGCCGAGGGCGAGCTGGTGTTCAGCCATAACCTCGACGAAGATATCGCGCTGGAGCTTTACGAGCTGCACTACGCCAGTCCCGCTATCCTGACGCACGTCTATCGCGACGACGAATGGTTTATGAGCCGTGCGCATCCGGCGGAGCAGGACTATTTCCGCGAGTCGGTGTTCAGCTATCAGGTGTATGAGCCAGGCATGCTGCCGGGCGACAATATCAGCAAAGTCTTTTTCACCAGCGACGATCCCGAGGCGCTGATCCCGCTCGAGCTGGCGCTGAAGGCGCGCTGGGGCGACCGCGTCAACGTCAGCTTTTCACTGCCGACCTGTCTGGAGGTGATGGCGGGCGGCGTGTCGAAAGGGCACGCGCTGGAAGCGGTGGCAAAACAGCTGGGACACTCGCTTAAAGCCTGTATCGCCTTCGGCGACGGCATGAACGACGTAGAGATGCTGAGCATGGCGGGCAAGGGCTGCATTATGCGCAACGCCCACCAGCGTCTGAAAAATACCCTGCCTGACCTGGAAGTGATCGGCAGCAATGCGGACGATGCCGTGCCGCATACGCTGCGCACGCTGTTTTTATCCTGACGGCAACAAAGCGGCCGGCGCGATGCCGGCCCCTCTCAGGCCAGGATGCCAGCGCTGCCTAGGACGCCAGCCGCTGCTTGTGTTTGCGTTCGTTAACCATAGTCAACAGCAGCAGGATCACCGCCAGCACGCAGCCCACCACCATGACCAGAAAACCGCCGTTCCAGCCGAAGAAATCGACGGTATAGCCGACGATGGCGCTGGCCGCAACCGAGCCGCCGAGATAGCCGAACAGGCCAGTAAAGCCTGCCGCCGTGCCCGCCGCTTTTTTCGGCGCCAGCTCCAGTGCATGCAGGCCAATCAGCATCACCGGGCCGTAAATCAGAAAGCCGATGACGATCATGCAGGCCATATCGACGCCGGGGTTGCCCGCCGGGTTAAACCAGTAAATCACCGTGGCGATGGTCACCAGCGTCATAAAGAAGACGCCGGTCGCGCCGCGATTCCCCCTGAACACTTTATCCGACATCCAGCCGCACAGCAGCGTGCCGGGAATACCGGCGTATTCATACAGGAAGTAGGCCCAGGAGGATTTATCCAGCGTAAAGTGCTTTACCTCTTTCAGGTAGGTGGGCGACCAGTCGAGAATGCCGTAGCGCAGCAGATAGACAAAGACGTTAGCCAGCGCGATATACCACAGCAGCTTGTTGGGCAGCACATACTGGGTAAAGATCTGCTTCGCCGTCAGCTCCTCTTCATGCGTGGCGCTGTAGTCCGGCGGGTAATCCTGTTTATACGCCTCGATGGGCGGCAGACCGCAGGACTGCGGCGTATCGCGCATTAATGCGAAGGCGACAAGCGCCACGGCGATAGCGGCGAAAGCGGGCATATAAAGCGCCGCTTTCCAGTCGCTGAACCAGGCCATGCCGAGCAGAAACAGCAGCGGCGGCAGGCCGCCGCCGACGTTGTGCGCGCAGTTCCACACGGAAACAATGCCGCCGCGCTCTTTCTGCGACCACCAGTGCACCATAGTGCGTCCGCAGGGCGGCCAGCCCATACCCTGGAACCAGCCGCAGACAAACAGCAGGGCAAACATCACCATAATGCTGGAGGTTGCCCAGGGCACGAAGCCCATAATCAGCATCACCGCAGCGGCGAGGATCAGCCCGGCAGGCAGAAACACGCGCGGATTCGAGCGATCCGAGACCGAGCCCATAATAAATTTTGAGAAGCCGTACGCAATGGAGATGCCGGAAAGCGCAAAGCCAAGGTCGCCGCGTGAAAAGCCCTGCTCAACCAGGTAGGGCATCGCCAGCGCGAAGTTTTTGCGCACCAGATAGTAGGCGGCGTAGCCAAAAAAGATGCCGAAGAAGATCTGCCAGCGCAGGCGGCGATATAACGGATCAACCTGATCTTCCGCGACCTGCGGTCGGTGCGGCGCGGGTTTAAAAATGCTCAGCATAGCTGCCCTCCCGGGCGTTTAGTCGTTGTAGAAAGGGGCAGAACGTTCCAGAGGTTGCCGCCATGTTCCTTTTCGCGTCTATTCTGGCGCTTTTCGCGCATGCTGGCTGTGATAGTTGACACATTTGTTACACTTTTATGACAATAACGCAGGTTGAATTTCACACAATGGTTTTAATCGCGCATGGCCTGTAAATTGCGCAGCGGCTCGGTGCGCTGAGTGGATAGTTTGTATTCACTTGTCAACCAGAAAGCGCCGCGTGGGCAGAGCACATTGATTACACTAGCGACCTCTCTCTTTTTGCAGGATCGAAGCTGTGCTGTTACTGATCGTTACCACTATTCTTTGGGCGTTTTCCTTTAGCCTGATTGGAGAATATCTGGCGGGGCAGGTGGACTCCTGGTTCTCCGTGTTGATGCGTCTGGCGCTGGCGGCGCTGGTGTTTTTGCCTTTTCTGCGCTGGCGCGGCTACCGTCCGTCGACGCTGCTGCTCTATATGCTGGTGGGGATGCTGCAGCTCGGCATCATGTACCTGATTAGCTTTGAGGCCTATCTCTACCTCAGCGTCTCGGAGTTCCTGCTGTTTACCGTGATGACGCCGCTTTACGTCACCCTGATTTATGACCTGATCAGCAGGCGTCCGCTGCGCATCGGCTACGCCTTCAGCGCGCTGCTGGCGGTCGCGGGCGCGGCGATTATTCGCTACGACAAGGTCAGCGATCATTTCTGGTTCGGCCTGCTGCTGGTGCAGCTGGCGAATATCTGCTTTGCCGTGGGCATGGTGGGCTACAAGCGTCTGCAGGAAACCCGGCCGATGCCGCAGCACACCGCTTTTTCCTGGTTTTATCTCGGCGCGGTGCTGATTGCGATTATCGCCTGGTGCCTGTGGGGTAATCCGGCGAAACTGCCGACCACCTCGCTACAGTGGGGCATTCTGGTGTGGCTGGGTGTGGCGGCGTCGGGGCTGGGCTACTTTATGTGGAACTACGGCGCCACGCAGGTGGATGCGGGCACGCTGGGCATTATGAACAATATGCACGTTCCGGCAGGGCTGCTGGTGAATCTGGCGATCTGGCAGCAGAAGCCGCACTGGCCCAGTTTTATCGCCGGCGCGCTGGTGATTTTCGCTTCGCTCTATGTGCATAAGCGCTGGGTGGTACGCAGTCGCTGAGGCGCATAATCCGTCAGGACAACGATGGTCGTCCTGACGGCTGGCACGTGCTAAAGGGCAAGGCTATTTTTTGGCTTTTGCTGGCTGGGCCGGGCGAGGTTTCGCCGTTTTCGCCGGGGCAGACTTCGCTGCCTGGGCCGGGCGGGTGTTCGTGGCCTGGGCTGGAGCGGCTTTGGCCGGCTGCGTCGGGCGCAGCGTCAGGGTCAGGCCCTTTAGAAAGTTACGCATAATCTGGTCGCCACATTCGCGATAGTTTTTATGCTCCGGCTTGCGGAAGATAGCGCCGATTTCCGCCTGAGAAACCGTGAAGTTAGCCTTAGCCAGCACCGCCGGAATATCGGTGGTTTTCAGATCGAAGGCGATACGCAGCTTTTTCATAAAAATATTGTTGTTCATGCGGCGCTCGATCGAGGGCGCAGGCATCTCTTCGCTTTTGCCGCGACGGAAGAAAATCAGGCCGTTAAGAAAATAGCCCATCAGCACGTCCGGCAGCGGTTTAAACGCGGCGTCGTCCTCTTTTTTCAGCCAGGCCTGCACGTCGCTCAGCGCAACTTCGCAGTCAGTCAGTGCGAAAATCTCCACCACTTTGGCATCGCTTAAATTCAGCATAAAGCGCACGCTGCGCAAAATATCGTTATTGGTCATGGTGAGATTTTCTCATGGTCGTTTAACAGGCTGCGCATTATAGGGGAATTTACGGCTCAGCGTTGCAAAATCGCGCCCGGAAGCGCCGCGTCGCGCACAAAGGGCAGGTGTTCGCAGGCGTGCTGCCGCGCGAAGCGGGTAAAGGCTTCCAGCACCGGCTGACGCTGCTCGCCGTCGCGTACGGCGGCATAAAGCCGGCTCCACAGCCCTTCGCCCAGCGTTTTGGTTACGATTAATCCCTGCTTTTCAAAACTCTCCACCACCCAGTGCGGCAGCGCGGCGATCCCCATGCGCGCCGCCACCATCTGAATCAGCAGCAGGGTGTTATCGACGCTCTTCAGGGCCGGGCTGACGCCCGCCGGCTGGAGAAAATGGCGCCAGATATCGAGCCGCTGGCGCTGCACCGGATAGATCATCAGCACCTCTTGCGCCAGATCCTCGGGCGTAATCTGCTCTACCTGCGCCAGCGGATGGTCGGGCGCCAGAACCAGACGCACTTCGAAGTCGAACATCGGCGTGTAGTGCAGGCCGCTGCGCGGCAGGATGTCGGAGGTCAACACCACGTCCAGTTCGCCCTGCTGCAGCGCAGGCTGCGGATCGAAGGTGACGCCCGACTTGAAATCCATGACCACTTGCGGCCAGCTCTGGCGGAATTTATCCAGCGCCGGCGTCAGCCACTGAATGCAGCTGTGGCACTCAATGGCGATGCGCAGCGTCGCCTGACAGGGCTCGTGGCACGCCTGCAGCGCCTGCTGAATTTGCGGCAGCACCTGCTCCGCCAGCTGCAGCAGAACTTCACCCTGCGGCGTGAAGCGCAGCGGCTGGCTCTTGCGCACGAACAGGCGGAATCCCAGCCGCTGTTCGAGATCGCTGAACTGGTGCGATAGCGCGGATTGCGTTTGATGAAGCTGCGCGGCGGCGGCGGCCAGCGAGCCAGTATTACGCAGAGCCTGAAGCGTCCGCAGGTGCTTGAGTTCGATCATGAGCGTCCTTCACATGGAGATTGAACAATTTGCGCTTGAGGAACATACACTACCCGCAGAAGATAGCGGTGTAAACATCTGGACGGCTAAACATCTTTGGCTGCCAGGCGAAGCCAAAGAGAATTTATCGGGAGAACAGCATATGACCATTCTGAACCATACCCTCGGCTTTCCCCGCGTCGGCCTGCGTCGCGAACTGAAAAAAGCGCAGGAGAGCTACTGGGCGGGCAAAGCGACTCAGCAGGCGCTGCTGGAGACAGGACGCGAACTGCGCGCCCGTCACTGGCAGCAGCAGAAAGAGGCGGGCGTGGACTGGCTGCCGGTTGGCGATTTCGCCTGGTACGATCATGTGCTGACCACCAGCCTGATGCTGGGCAACGTCCCGGCTCGCCATCAGAATCAAGAGGGCACCGTCGATCTTGATACGCTGTTCCGCATCGCGCGCGGTCGGGCACCGACCGGCGAACCGGCCGCCGCCGCCGAGATGACCAAATGGTTTAACACCAACTATCACTATATCGTGCCGGAGTTCACCCAGGGCCAGTCGTTTAAACTGAGCTGGACGCAGCTGCTGGACGAAGTGGACGAGGCGCTGGCGCTGGGCCACAAGGTGAAGCCGGTGCTGCTCGGGCCGGTGACTTATCTCTGGCTGGGCAAAGTGAAAGGCGAGCCGTTCGACCGCCTGTCGCTGCTGAATGCGATTCTGCCGGTTTATCAGCAGGTGCTGGCCGAGCTGAAAAAGCGCGGCGTCGAGTGGGTGCAGATTGACGAGCCGGCGCTGTCGCTGGAGCTGCCGCAGGCGTGGCGCGATGCGTTCGGGCCCGCTTATCAGGCGCTGCAGGGCAGGGTGAAGCTGCTGCTGACCACCTATTTCGACAGCATCGGCCAGAATCTTGATGTGATTCGGGCGCTGCCGGTGCAGGGGCTGCATGTCGATCTGGTACACGGCCGTGACGACCTCGCCCAGCTGAATCAGCAGCTGCCGGCGTCGTGGCTGCTGTCGCTCGGCGTCATCAACGGCCGCAACGTCTGGCGTGCCGATCTGAGCCGCTGGTACCAGCGCCTGCAGCCGCTGCTCGGCCAGCGCGATCTGCTGTGGATCGGCACCTCTTGCTCGCTGCTGCACAGCCCTATCGATCTGAGCGCTGAGACCCGTCTCGATGACGAAGTAAAAAGCTGGTTCGCCTTCGCGCTGCAGAAGTGTGGCGAACTTAAGCTGCTGAGCGACGCGCTCAACCATAACGACGCCGCCTCGCTGGAAGCCTGGAGCGCGCCGATTCGCAACCGCGCTCACTCCAGCCGCGTTCATAATGCGGCGGTCGGCAGGCGGCTGGCGGCGATTTCCGCACAGGATACCGAGCGTGCCAGCCCCTACGCCGCGCGCGCCCGCGCGCAGCGCAGCCGCTTTAATCTGCCGGCCTGGCCAACCACCACCATCGGTTCTTTCCCGCAGACCACTGAGATCCGCGGCCTGCGGCTCGATTTTAAAAAGGGCAATATCGACGGTGCCAGCTACCGCACCGGCATCGCGCAGCATATCAGGCAGGCGATCGCCGAGCAGGAGCGCCTTGGCCTCGACGTGCTGGTACACGGCGAAGCGGAGCGTAACGATATGGTGGAGTACTTCGGCGAAAACCTGGACGGTTTCGTCTTCACCCAGAACGGCTGGGTGCAGAGCTACGGTTCGCGCTGCGTCAAGCCGCCGGTGATTATCGGTGACGTCAGCCGTCCGCAGCCGATTACCGTGGAGTGGGCGACCTATGCGCAGTCGCTGACCGACAAGCCGGTGAAGGGGATGCTGACCGGGCCGGTGACCATTCTCTGCTGGTCCTTCCCGCGCGAGGATGTGTCGCGCGAGACCATCGCGAAGCAAATCGCGCTGGCGCTGCGCGACGAGGTGGCGGATCTCGAAGCGGCCGGCATCGGCATTATTCAGATTGACGAGCCAGCGCTGCGCGAAGGTCTGCCGCTGCATCAGTCCGACTGGGCTGCCTATCTGCAGTGGGCGGTAGACGCCTTCCGGCTCAACGCCGCGGTGGCGAAAGATGACACGCAGATCCATACCCATATGTGTTACTGCGAATTCAACGACATTATGGCGTCCATCGCAGCGCTGGATGCGGATGTCATCACTATCGAAACCTCGCGTTCCGATATGGATCTGCTGGAAGCCTTTAAGGCATTTGAATACCCGAACGAAATCGGCCCCGGCGTTTACGATATTCATTCGCCGAACGTGCCGAGCGTCGAGTGGATGGAGAATCTGCT
The DNA here is from genome assembly GCF_020149765.1 of Pantoea agglomerans. Lineage (NCBI taxonomy): Bacteria > Pseudomonadati > Pseudomonadota > Gammaproteobacteria > Enterobacterales > Erwiniaceae > Pantoea > Pantoea agglomerans. The sequence goes on along the minus strand of NZ_CP083809.1, from coordinate 3,832,552 downwards.
GCGTAAAGCGGCACAGCGCATTCCAGAGGAGCGTCTGTGGGTCAACCCGGACTGCGGCCTGAAAACGCGCGGCTGGACGGAGACCCGTCAGGCGCTGGCGAATATGGTGGACGCGGCGAAGAAACTGCGCGGCGAAAACGCCTGAGTTTACTTTGTGTTGTTGTTGAGTTTGGGGCGCTGCGGCGCCCCTTTTTTATGGCGTGAGCAATCAGACGACGCCAAACTGCCTGAACCACGTCAGCATGCGCGCCCAGCCATCCTGCGCCGACTCGGCGTGATAGCTCGGACGGTAGTCGGCGTTAAAGGCGTGGCCCGCGTCGGGATAGACGACAATTTCTGCCTTCGCATTAGCGGCGTGCAGCGCCTGACGCATCTGCTCCACGCTCTCCAGCGGAATGCTGTTGTCCTGGCCGCCGTAAAGGCCCAGCACCGGCGCGCCTAAATCCACGGCGATATCGATCGGGTGCTTCTGCTGCTTCATGGTTTTTTCGCCAGTCAGGCGGCCATACCAGGCGACGGCGGCGCGCAGCTGCGGATTGTGCGCGGCGTAAAGCCAGCTGATGCGGCCGCCCCAGCAGAAGCCGGTAATGCCCATGCGGCGAATATCGCCGCCGTTGCGGCCAGCCCAGTTGGCGACGTGGTCGAGATCGGAAAGCACCTGGCTGTCCGGCACCTTATTTACCAGCTCGCTGAACAGGGTGGGGATATCGTTGTAGTCGTTCGGGTCACCTTCGCGGAAATAGAGCTCCGGCGCGACCGCCAGATAGCCCTCCAGCGCCAGTCGACGGCAGATATCGCGGATATGCTCGTGCACGCCAAAGATCTCCTGCACCACCAGCACCACCGGCAGCGGGCCGGCTGCCTCTTTGGGACGGGCGTACCAGGCGGGCATATTCTCACCCTGGCTCGGCACCGAGGTTTCGCCGGAATGAATGTCAGGGCTGTCGGTATGGATGGTTGTTGAGGCGGTCGGCTGCACTGCAGGCGCAAAGCCGCCCGTTGATGATTTTTGTGCCATATTGTCTTCGGTTTTCATTTTTTTCTCCGTGCTGGCAGTAGCGCAATCACGTAACTATAGCCTGGCCAGATAACCTCTGGACCAGAGACCGGGAACGGCGTAGGGAGCGAGCAAAAACACTCTTCTCTTTAACATTGCTGCGAAGCCCGACGCACACAGCTTGTAGCAATGACATTCTGAATGGCTTAGTTATGTGACAGAGATCTCATTGTTATCTAAGTAAAATGTAACATTCATTTTTGATAGTGACTGTAATCACACAAATTTGCGCTGCGCTGACGTAGAGTGGCGCGCTTCACTTCCCTGTTCAGGAGTTTGCTATGTCTGACGTTTTCCACCTTGGCCTGACCAAAGCCGATCTGCAGGGCGCGACCCTGGCTATCGTTCCCGGCGATCCGGAGCGCGTAAAGAAAATTGCCGGACTGATGGCGGATGCCCAGCCGCTGGCGTCGCACCGGGAATTCACCTCCTGGCTGGCGAAGCTGGACGGCAAGCCGGTGGTGGTCTGCTCCACCGGCATCGGCGGCCCGTCGACCTCTATCGCGGTGGAAGAGCTGGCGCAGCTTGGCGTGCGCACCTTCCTGCGCGTCGGCACCACCGGCGCGATTCAGCCGCACATTAACGTCGGCGACGTGCTGGTCACCACCGGCGCGGTGCGCCTCGACGGCGCCAGCCAGCATTTCGCGCCGCTGGAGTTTCCGGCCGTGGCGGACTTCGCCTGCACCACTGCGCTGGTCGCGGCGGCGGAAGCGAGCGGCGCCACGACCCATATCGGCGTTACCGCCTCTTCCGATACCTTCTACCCGGGGCAGGAGCGCTACGACACCTTCTCCGGCCGCGTGGTGAGCCGCTTCCAGGGCTCGATGAAAGAGTGGCAGCAGATGGGCGTGCTCAACTATGAGATGGAGTCTGCGACGCTGCTGACGATGTGCGCCAGCCAGGGGCTGCGCGCGGGCATGGTGGCGGGCGTTATCGTCAACCGTACGCAAAAAGAGATCCCGGATGCGGCTACCATGAAGCAGACCGAGAGCGATGCGGTAAAAATTGTGGTCGAAGCGGCTCGCCGTTTGTTATAACGCTTTCAGGCAGCGCCTCTGCGCGCTGCCTCTGCTCTCTACAGCAAAAGCGAGGATCGCCCGATGCGCCAGACGCCGCCACGACAGAAATCCGCCTTAACCCCTTCTCCCGTCGCCATGCAGGCGCGCCTTGAAAACGCCGCCGCGCGCTTTCGCCAGCATATGGCACAGCAGGATTATGCCGCCGCCGCCAGCTGCTGCGAAGAGGTGCTGCGCGCCATGCCAAATCAGATGCAGGTGCTGAGCGACTATGCGCTTTGTCTGCTGCGGCTCGGCCACTACAGCAAGGCTTACCGGGTCTATCAGAAAATCTATCAGGCGCCGCCCGCGGTGCGCGCGACCGCTTCAGAGACCTGGCTGGATGGACTGGCGGAGCTGTGCGGCTGGATGGGCAGGCAAGAGGAGCTGGCGAAATATGGCCTTGAGGCGCTGAACGGCGCGGACGCCCGTTTCCGCCAGGGACAGCGCTACGCTTTTCCGGCGGCGCGGCCGGAGCCGATCGATCTCACCAGACCCGAACAGAACGTTATCGCCTTTAGCCTTTACGGCGGCCAGCCGCGCTACTGCGAAACCCTGATTAAAAACGTTGAGGTGGCGCAGGCGTTCTATCCCGGCTGGCGCTGCCGCGTTTACCTTGACCAGAGCGTGCCGCAGCATGTGTGGCAGCGCCTCAACCAGCCGCATGTCGATCTGGTCGATATGTCGCAGGAAAAGGCGATCTACCCGACGCTGTGGCGTTTTCTGGTGATGGACGATCCCGTCGTCAAACGCTTTATTATCCGCGACGCCGACTCGCTGCTGTCGGAGCGCGAAGCGGCCGCGGTCAACGCCTGGCTCGCCTCGCCATACTGGTTCCACCATATGCGCGACTACTTTACGCATACCGAGCTGCTGCTGGCGGGCATGTGGGGCGGCTGCAACGGCGTCTTCAGCAATATGGCGCAGGCGATGCGCGACTTTATCGCCCGCTACAGCGGCAGCGAGCGCTTTACCGATCAATATTTCCTTAAGGCCGCGCTGTGGCCGACGGTGCGCGAAAGCCTTCTCAGCCACGATGAGATTTTCCGTTTCCACCAGGGGCAGCCCTGGCCGCCGCACGCGCCGGTGCGCTGGCGCATGGATAACTTCCACGTCGGCAGCAACGCCGGCTTCGCCAGCATGGCGGGTAAGGCAACGGTAAAAGAGGGCGAGACGCAGCCCGTGGAGCTGACCTGGGGTGGCAACGCCTTTGTTTATCCAGCGCGGGTAAAAGGCGACGAATGGCTGATGCCGATGCCCTTTTTTCTTACCGACGCCTGGAAAGCGGGCGAGCTGCAGGTAAGAGCGCTGTAGTGCCTTCTCCCGGCTGAAGCCCGGCCCAAAATAGTCTGGACATTCATACAGGCCGACTTTACCTTTTCCCGAGCAATGCGCGTCGCGAGGGGATCATGGATCAGCAGATTATTATCAGCGCCTGTCTGGCGCTCGCCGGATTGGGCATCGGCTGGATGCTGGCGCAGCTGCGCGCCGGCCATCAGGCCGCCAGCTTCGCCACTGAACGGCGTTTGCAGCAGGAGGCGCAGCAGCGTCAGCAGCAGCAGCTTGAACAGCTCCAGCAGCAGCTACAGCAGCGCGAACAGGAGCTGCGTCAGCTGCACGGCGCGCTGAGCGGCGCGCAGGAGCGGCTGCAGCAGCTCGATTACTGGCGCGGCGAATGCGAACAGCTTAATCGCGAGCTGCGCAACCAGCTTGAGGTTAACAGTGCGCAGGAGGCCGAACTGCGCGAGGTCACTATCCGCCTTGAAGAGACGCGCTTCGCCGCCGAGGAGAAGCAGCGTCTGCTTACCAGCAGCGAGCAGCGCCTCAGCGCGCAGTTCGAAAATCTCGCCAACCGTATCTTCGAAAACAGCGGCCGTCGCGTCGACGAGCAAAACCGCCAGAGCCTGAACAGCCTGATTGGCCCGCTGCGCGAGCAGCTGGACGGCTTTCGTCGTCAGGTGCACGACAGCTTTGGCCAGGAGGCGCGCGAGCGGCACACGCTGGCCCATGAGATCCGCCAGCTGCAGCAGCTGAATGCGCAGATGGCGCAGGAGGCGATCAACCTCACCAAAGCGCTGAAAGGCGACAACAAAATCCAGGGCAACTGGGGCGAAGTGGTGCTGAGCCGCGTGCTGGAGGCGTCAGGCCTGCGCGAAGGGCATGAGTATCAGACGCAGGTCAGTCTGCAGTCGGAGCAGCAGGGCAGAATGCAACCCGATGTTATCGTGCGTCTGCCGCAGGGAAAAGATGTGGTGGTCGACGCCAAGATGACGCTGGTGGCCTACGAGCGCTATTTCAACGCCGGGGATGAGGTGACGCGCGAACAGGCGCTGCAGGAGCATGTCGCCGCGGTGCGCAGCCATATTCGCCTGCTGGGCCGTAAAGATTATCAACAACTGGCCGGTTTACGCTCGCTCGATTATGTGTTGATGTTTATTCCGGTCGAGCCGGCGTTTCTGCTGGCGATCGACCGCCAGCCGGAGCTGATCAGCGAGGCGCTGCAGCAAAATATTATGCTGGTCAGTCCAACCACGCTGCTGGTGGCGCTGCGCACCATCAACAACCTCTGGCGCTACGAGCACCAGAGTCGCAACGCGCAGCGCATCGCCGAACGCGCGGCGCGCCTTTACGATAAGATGCGGCTGTTCGTCGATGATATGAGCGGTATCGGCCATAATCTGGATAAGGCGCACAACAGCTACCGCGAAGCGATGAAAAAGCTGGCGGAAGGGCGTGGCAATCTGATCGCGCAGAGCGAGGCGTTTAAATCCCTGGGCGTTGAAGTTAAACGCTCTATCAATCCGCAGTTGGTCGAGCAGGCGATGCCGGAAAAGGCATGGGAGAGCGAGGAGACGCCTGACGACGTCGCCGAAACCCTGGATGCGCGCGTGAGGCGGCTCCATGAATAAGCGGGTCGTCGCGTGCCTGACTACCCTGACTCTGATACACTTCGGGAAGTATTGTTTGTGGAACAGGTAAAACCGATGGCAGATGAATCACAGCAGGAAACTACCCATTTTGGCTTTCAGACGGTCGCCAAAAGCGAAAAAGCTGACAAAGTCGCGGACGTGTTTCACTCCGTAGCGGCGAAATATGACCTGATGAACGATCTGATGTCCTTTGGCATCCATCGCATCTGGAAGCGTTTTACCATCGACAGCAGCGGCGTGCGCCGCGGACAGCGCGTGCTGGATCTGGCGGGCGGCACCGGCGATTTGACGGCGAAGTTTTCCCGTCTGGTTGGCGATACCGGCCAGGTGGTGCTGGCGGACATTAACAGCTCCATGCTGAAAATGGGCCGCGACAAGCTGCGCAATCTCGGCGTGGTCGGCAACGTCAGCTATGTGCAGGCCAACGCCGAAGCGCTGCCCTTCCCGGATAACTATTTCGACTGCATCACCATCTCCTTCGGCCTGCGTAACGTAACCGACAAAGAGAAGGCGCTGGCGTCGATGTTCCGCGTGCTCAAGCCGGGCGGACGCCTGCTGGTGCTGGAGTTCTCCAAACCGGTGCTCGACCCCCTCAGCAAGGCGTATGACGCCTACTCGTTCCATATTCTGCCGCGCGTCGGTCAGCTGGTGGCGCAGGATGCTGAAAGCTACCGCTATCTGGCGGAGTCGATCCGCATGCATCCCGATCAGGAGACCCTGAAGGCGATGATGAACGACGCCGGATTCGAGAACACCACATATTCCAACATGACCGGCGGCATCGTCGCGTTGCATCGTGGATTTAAGTTTTAACCGGACAGGGTGATGCGCTTGACGCCTTTGATTACCGCCGGTCTTGAGACCGCGCTAAACCGCATGCTCTATCGCGATCGCAGCCTGAAAGCCGCGCGCCAGCGTCTGGTGGGCCAGGTCCTGACGCTGCGTCTTGAGGAGCTTTCGCATCCGCTGGTGCTGGTCTTTAGCGAACAGCAGCTCGACGTGCTGAGCGACTGGCAGGACAGCAGCGACTGCACCGTCATTACGCAGCTGAAGACGCTGCCTAAGCTGCGCGACCGCCAGCAGCTCACCAGCCTGATCCGCAGCGGTGAGCTGCAGGTTGAAGGCGATCTGCAGGTGGTGCAGCGCTTTTCGGCGCTGATCGACCTCGCCGAGCTGGACCCGGCGGAATATCTCGCCCCCTGGATCGGCGATATTGCCGCGCAGAGCGTTAGCCAGGCGGCGCAGCGCGCCCTGCGGCTGCTGCGCGGCGAGGTTTCGCGTCGTCAGGATTATCTGGGGCAGGCATTAACCGAAGAGTGGCGCGTTGCGCCGGGCGCGCTGGAACTGGCGTGGTTTTCTGAGGAGGTAGATGCGATGGAACGTTCGCTTGATGCGCTCACTGCGCGTTTAGCGCAGCTGGAGGCGAAATGACGTTTGGAGAGATTCGCCGTTTATATTTCATCATCAGGATCTTTTTGACCTACGGTCTTGATGAACTGATCCCCCGCATGCGCCTTACCATTCCGCTGCGCCTCTGGCGCCGCACGATTTTCTGGCTGCCTAACCGTCATAAAGATGAAGAGATTGGCGTGCGTATGCGCCTGGCGATGGAGCAGCTCGGCCCGGTCTGGATTAAGTTCGGCCAGATGCTCTCAACGCGTCGCGATCTCTTCCCGCCGGTTATCGCCGACCAGCTCGCCATCCTGCAGGATCGCGTCGCGCCTTTCGACGGCGTGAAGGCCAAAGAGCAGATCGAAAAATCGATCGGCGGCCCGGTCGAAACCTGGTTCGATGATTTCGATATCAAACCGCTGGCGTCGGCGTCGATCGCGCAGGTGCATACCGCAACCCTGAAAGCGACCGGCAAGAAGGTGGTGATCAAGGTGATCCGCCCGGATATTCTGCCGGTGATCAAAGCGGACATGAAGCTTATCTATCGCCTGGCGCGCTGGGTGCCGCGTCTGCTGCCGGACGGGCGTCGTCTGCGTCCGATGGAAGTGGTGCGCGACTACGAGAAGACCCTGATCGACGAGCTGAACCTGCTGCGCGAAGCGGCCAACGCCATTCAGCTGCGTCGTAACTTCGAAGATAGCCCGATGCTCTACGTGCCGGAGGTCTATTCCGACTACTGTAGCGAAACCATGCTGGTGATGGAGCGCATCTACGGCATTCCCATCTCCGACGTGGCGACGCTGGAGCAGCACGGCGTCAATATGAAGCTGCTGGCCGAGCGCGGCGTGCAGGTCTTCTTTACCCAGGTGTTCCGCGACAGCTTCTTCCATGCCGATATGCATCCCGGCAATATCTTCGTCAGCTACGACCATCCGGAAGATCCGCAATATATCGGCATCGACTGCGGCATCGTCGGTTCGCTGAACAAAGAGGACAAGCGCTATCTGGCGGAAAACTTTATCGCCTTCTTTAACCGCGACTACCGCAAAGTTGCAGAGCTGCACGTTGATTCAGGCTGGGTGCCGCCTGATACCAACGTCGAAGATTTCGAGTTTGCTATCCGTACCGTCTGCGAACCTATCTTCGAGAAGCCGCTGGCGGAGATCTCTTTTGGCCATGTGCTGCTAAATCTGTTCAGCACCGCGCGCCGTTTCAATATGGAAGTGCAGCCGCAGCTGGTGCTGCTGCAAAAAACGCTGCTCTACGTCGAGGGCATCGGCCGTCAGCTCTATCCGCAGCTCGACCTGTGGAAGACCGCCAAGCCGTTCCTCGAAGAGTGGATAAAAGACCAGATCGGCCTGCCGGCGATTCTGCGCGCGGTAAAAGAAAAAGCGCCTTTCTGGGCGGAGAAGCTGCCGGAGCTGCCGGAGCTGTTTTATGAAAGTATGCGCCATCACAAACTCTTGCAGCACAGTGTTGATAAGCTAACTAAAGATATGCACGCCCAGCGGACGCGGCACCATAAAGCGCGCTATCTGTTCGGCGTTGGTGCGACCCTGTTGCTCAGCGGCACCGCCGTTTTGTTGAGCCGTCCGGACTGGGATTTCTTTCCGGCCCTGCTAATGGCGGCAGGTCTGGTCACCTGGCTGGTCGGCTGGCGTAAGACAAACTAATTGTCAGCCACGCCTGAATCGCGGTAATGTCGCAGCCTTAAGCCCGGCGTCATCAGGGCTTTTGGCTGACATTACTCTTCTCAATCTCTCGCAACATCAGAGGCACTATCTCATGGGCGGTATCAGTATCTGGCAATTATTAATTATTGCCGTCATCGTTGTACTCCTGTTTGGCACCAATAAGTTAAAAAACCTGGGCTCCGATCTCGGTTCCTCTATCAAGGGCTTTAAAAAAGCCATGAGCGATGAGGATGAGAAAAAGGACCAACCGAACCAGCAGGACGCTGATTTCAATGCCAAAACGCTGGCGGACAAACAGCACACTTCGGCTAACAAAGAAGACGTCAAAAACGACAAGCAGGTGTAAACCGTGTTCGACATTGGTTTTAGTGAACTGGTACTGGTGTTCGTGATCGGGCTGATTGTTCTCGGCCCGCAACGATTGCCGGTTGCGGTAAAAACCGTAGTAGGCTGGATTCGGGCAATGCGCTCGCTGGCTGCCAACGTGCAGCACGAGCTGGCGCAGGAGCTGAAACTGCAGGAGCTGCAGGACAGCCTGAAAAAGGTGGAAGAGGCGAGCCGCGGCACCATGTCGCCGGAGCTGAAAGAGTCAATGGAAGAGCTGCGCAAAACCGCCGATTCGATGAAGCGTTCGGTGCAGCAGAGCATTGATATCGAAAAAGCCGAGGATGAAGCCAATACCATTCATGCGCCTCAGCAGCGCGCGGCGGAGTCCGTGACGCCAGCCACGGCCCACACGCAGGCCAGCGCACCCGCGCAGGCGCCGGAAGCGGCGGCGCAGGCCGCTGAAACCGCTAAAACCGATGCGAACCCGCCAGCGACGGTTGTTAATCCCGCACCGCGCAGTGCGGCAACAACCTCTTCTGCAAGTGATGAACGATAACCATGGCCGTTGAAGATACCCAACCGCTTATCAGCCATCTGATTGAGCTGCGTAAGCGCCTGCTGTACTGCATTATCGCGGTGTTTGCCATCTTTATGGCGCTGATCTACTTTGCCAACGACATCTATCATCTGGTCGCTTCGCCGCTGATCAGCCAGATGCCGGCTGGTGCCAGCATGATCGCTACCGACGTCGCCTCGCCGTTTTTCACGCCGATTAAGCTCACCATTATCGTGTCGATCTTCCTCGCGGTGCCGGTGATCCTCTATCAGGTGTGGGCTTTCGTCGCGCCGGCGCTCTACCGTCACGAACGTAAGCTGGTGATGCCGCTGCTGTTCTCCAGCACCCTGCTGTTTTACGTCGGCGTGGCCTTCGCCTATTTCATCGTCTTTCCGCTGGCGTTCGGCTTCTTCGCCAAAACCGCGCCGCAGGGCGTGACCATCGCGACCGATATCACCAACTATCTCGACTTCGTGATGACGCTGTTTATGGCGTTCGGCGTGGCGTTTGAGGTGCCGGTCGCAATCGTGCTGCTCTGCTGGACCGGCATTACCACGCCGGAAGATCTGAAAAAGAAACGCCCCTATATTCTGGTCGGCGCCTTCGTTGTTGGGATGCTGCTCACACCGCCGGACGTTTTCTCGCAAACTTTGCTCGCTATTCCGATGTACTGCCTGTTTGAAGTCGGCGTATTCTTTTCCCGTTACTACGTCGGGAAGGGACGGCGGGCGCAGGAAGAGGAACAGCATACCGATTCCTGACCCGTTATCAGTATGTTTCCCGCGCCTGGCGGGTAGACCCTGTTACCGAACCGCCCATCTGGGCGGTTTTTGTTTAATAAGCTATGGGAAAGATTATGTTTGATATCGGTGTAAACCTGACCAGCACGCAGTTCGCCGCCGACCGCGACAAGGTGGTAAAGCGTGCGCGCGAAGCGGGCGTCACCGGCATGTTAATCACCGGGACCAATGCGCTGGAGAGCCAGCAGGCGCAGCGGCTGGCGGAGCGTCAGCCCGATTTCTGCTGGTCGACGGCGGGCGTGCATCCGCATCACGCCAGCGAGTGGTCGAACGAGACGGCTAATACGCTGCGACGCCTGGCGGAACGGCCGCAGGTGGTGGCGATTGGCGAATGCGGCCTTGATTTCAACCGCAACCTCGCCGCGCACGATCAGCAGGAGTACGCCTTTGACGCGCAGCTGGCGCTGGCGGCCGAGCTGAATATGCCGGTCTTCCTGCACTGCCGCGAAGCACACGACCGCTTTGCCGCGGTACTGGCGCCCTGGCTGCCGAAGCTGCCTGGGGCGGTGGTGCACTGCTTTACCGGCACGCGCGACGAGCTGGAGGCCTGTCTGGCAATGGGGCTGTCGGTGGGCATCACCGGCTGGGTGTGCGATGAACGTCGCGGTATGACGCTGCGCGAGCTGCTGCCGCTGATCCCGGCGGAGCGACTGCTGCTGGAGACGGACGCGCCCTGGCTGCTGCCGCGCGATATGCATCCACGGCCAACGTCGCGTCGTAACGAACCCTGTTTTTTGCCGCATATTGTGCAGCAGGTGGCGAAGTGGCGTGGCGAAGAGCTGGATACGCTGGCGGCGCAGGTGGATCGCAACGCGCGCGCGCTGTTCCGGCTGGTTTAAAGCTTGCGGAACTGCTTATTGTCTACGCTGCGCATTACCTGTTTATTCAGCAGGTTAAGCAGCAGCATAGAGCGCGTTTCGCCGTCGGGTTCGGCGAAAATGGCGCGCAGGCCTTCAAAGGTTCCTTCGGTGATGATGACCTCATCACCGACCTGCGGCGTTTCCGGGTCGATCAGCGTTTGCGGCACGTCGGTCTGCAGCGCTTCGATAACGGCAGAAGGCACCGTCGCTGGCAGCGTGCCGAAGCGTACAAAGTGGCTGACGCCGCGCGTGCTGCTGATGGTCGTGGTATGAATCGCTTCCGGATCGAATTCAATAAAGAGGTAGTTAGGAAACAGGGGCTCACTCACGGTGGTCCGTTTGCCGCGCACCACTTTTTCCAGAGCGATCATTGGGCTGAGGCAATGCACCTCCTGCCGCTCAAGATGCTCTTTCGCGCGCAACAGCTGTCCACGTTTGCAATAGAGTAAGTACCAGGATTCCATAAATGCTCCCATTGAATGGACGCTAAGAATAGCAAACCTGCTGCCAGAGTTATAGCGCATCGCAGTGTGGAAAAATGTCGAGGCGGACAAAGTGGCCGAGCTTTCCGCAAACTGCCCGGCGCAGGCGGGAAAATTGACGAGCGGCGGTGCGCTGGTTCAGACTCGTTGCTCAAAACATTTGCCAAAAGGATCTGCTGATGGAACTGTTTTTATTAAGCAACGGCAAGCTGGCCGAAGATGCGCCGCTGCTTGGCTACGCGCAGCCGCAGCTGCATGCAATGATTGCCCAGCGCGGCATCCGTTCGGCGGTGCTGGTGCCCTACGCCATTATTCGCGGCGACCATCAACAGCGCGCCGCCGATCTCGGCGCGTCGCTGGGCATTAGCGTGCGCTGCGTGCAGGATTTCGCGACGCCGGTGGCGGCCATCGAGCAGGCGGAACTGATTCTGGTCAGCGGCGGCAACACCTGGCTGCTCAATCAGATGCTGCATGAAACCGGTCTGATCGTGGCGATCCAGCGCGCCGTGCGCGAACGCGCGGTACCCTACGTCGGCTGGAGCGCGGGCTGCAACGTGGCGACGCCGTCGATTCGCACCACCAATGATATGCCGGTGCGCAGCAGCGTAGTGTTGCCTGCGCTGGGCCTGTTTCCGGTCCAGATCAATCCACACTATCTGGATGCGCACGCCAGCGGACATATGGGCGAAACGCGCGACGAACGCCTGGCGGAGTTTTGCGCCGTCAATCCCGAGGAGTCGGTAATTGCGCTGCGCGAAGGCAGCTTTCTGCACGTGCATGAAAATCAGCTTTCATACTTCAGCGTGCGCGGCGAAGATTTTAAAGTTTTCCGCCATAATCAGCCGGTTCAGGCCTGCCGCGACGCAAAGGCGCTGCAGCCGCTGGTTCCCTTTCGCTGCGACTAAGGTTGCTGCATAAAATCCAACACGCCTTAAGAATCGGCCCTATAATGGCCGATTCACTTTGGCTGGAAGCGAAGGCCGCATGAAATATCACGATTTACGAGACTTCCTCACGCTGCTGGAACAGCGCGGCGAGTTAAAGCGCATTAGCCACTCTATCGATCCTGAGCTGGAAATGACGGAAATTGCCGACCGCACGCTGCGCGCTGGCGGGCCGGCGCTGCTGTTTGAAAATCCCAAAGGCTATGACATGCCGGTGCTGTGCAACCTGTTCGGCACGCCGAAACGCGTGGCGATGGGCATGGGCCAGGAGGAGGTCAGCGCGCTGCGCGAAGTCGGCAAGCTGCTGGCGTTTCTCAAAGAGCCGGAGCCGCCGAAAGGCTTCCGCGATCTGTTCGACAAGATGCCGCAGTTCAAACAGGTGCTGAACATGCCGACCAAACGGCTGCGCAACGCGCCCTGTCAGGAAGTGGTGTTCAGCGGCGATGAGGTCGATCTGTCACGCATTCCGGTAATGAAGTGCTGGCCGGATGACGCCGCGCCGCTGATTACCTGGGGGCTGACCGTTACGCGCGGTCCGCACAAAGAGCGGCAGAATCTGGGCATCTATCGCCAGCAGGTGATTGGCAAAAACCGCCTGATTATGCGCTGGCTTTCCCATCGCGGCGGCGCGCTCGACTTTCAGGAGTGGTGCCAGACCCATCCCGGCGAACGTTTCCCTGTGTCGGTGGCGCTCGGCGCCGATCCCGCCACGATCCTCGGCGCGGTGACGCCGGTGCCGGATACGCTGTCGGAGTATGCCTTTGCTGGCCTGCTGCGCGGCAACAAAACCGAAGTGGTGAAGTGCCTCTCCAACGATCTGGAAGTGCCCGCCAGCGCGGAGATCGTGCTGGAAGGTTACATTGAGCCGGGTGATATGGCGCCGGAAGGGCCGTATGGCGATCATACGGGCTACTACAATGAAATAGATAACTTCCCGGTTTTCACCGTCACGCACGTTACGCAGCGGCAGAACGCCATTTATCACTCTACCTATACCGGTCGTCCGCCCGATGAGCCGGCGGTGCTGGGCGTTGCGCTGAATGAAGTGCTGGTGCCAATCCTGATTAAGCAGTTCCCGGAGATTGTGGATTTCTATCTGCCGCCGGAGGGCTGCTCTTATCGCCTGGCGGTGGTGACGATGAAAAAACAGTACGCGGGACACGCAAAGCGCGTGATGTTCGGCGTCTGGTCATTCCTGCGGCAGTTCATGTACACCAAATTTGTTATTGTGTGTGACGACGATGTCAACGCACGCGACTGGAACGACGTGATCTGGGCCATTACCACGCGTATGGATCCGGCTCGCGACACGGTTCTGGTGGAAAACACGCCTATCGACTATCTGGACTTCGCCTCGCCGGTTTCCGGCCTGGGTTCCAAGATGGGCCTGGACGCTACCAACAAGTGGCCGGGTGAAACCCAGCGCGAGTGGGGACGACCTATCGTGAAAGATCCCGCCGTAACGGCGCGCATCGACGCGATCTGGGATGACTTAGGCATCTTTACTCAGCCGCCGCAGCGCTGACGGCGCGCATAACCCTAATGACGACCCGACAGAGGGAACGCATGACGATTTTAAGCTGTAAAGTAACCTCGGTTGAAGCGATTACCGATACCGTATATCGCGTCCGCCTGATCCCCGAAGCGGATTTCACCTTTCGCGCCGGGCAGTATCTGATGGTAGTGATGGACGAGCGCGACAAGCGTCCGTTCTCGCTCGCTTCAACCCCGATGGAAAAAGAGATTATTGAGCTGCATATCGGCGCCTCCGATCTCAATCTCTACGCTATGGCGGTGATGGATCGCATCCGCAACGACCGTCAGATCACCGTGGATATTCCGCACGGCGACGCCTGGCTGCGCGAAGAGAGTTCGCGCCCGATCGTGTTGATCGCCGGCGGTACCGGCTTCTCCTATGCGCGCTCTATCCTGCTGACCGCGCTGGCGCAGCAGCCGGATCGCGAAATCGCAATTTACTGGGGCGGCCGCGAGCTGCAGCATCTCTACGATCTGGAGGAGCTTAACGCGCTGGCGGTGAAGCATCCCAATCTGCGCGTGGTGCCGGTGGTTGAGCAGCCGGAGGCGGGCTGGCAGGGACGTTCCGGCACGGTGCTGACGGCGGTTATGCAGGATTTCGCCACGCTGGCGGAGCACGATATCTATATCGCCGGTCGCTTTGAGATGGCGAAGATCGCCCGCGACCGCTTTTGCGCCGAGCGCGGCGCGAAAGAAGGGCAGATGTTTGGCGACGCCTTCGCCTTTATTTAAGGCTTCGCAGACAGAAAAAACCCGCCCCTGACGGGCGGGAACTGACTTCCAACGTGATCCAACGTATTACAGACGCTCAAATACGGTAGCGATGCCCTGGCCTAAGCCGATGCACATGCTGGCCAGGCCGAACTGGGCATCGCGTCGTTCCATAATGTTCAGCAGCGTGGCGCTGATGCGCGCGCCCGAACAGCCGAGCGGATGACCGAGCGCGATGGCGCCGCCGTTCAGGTTCACCTTGTCGTCCAGCCGATCCAGCAAACCGAGATCCTTAATGCAGGGCAGGGTTTGCGCGGCGAACGCTTCGTTCAGCTCGAATACATCAATATCTTCCACGCTTAATCCGGCACGCTTCAGCGCCAGCTTACTGGCGGGCACGGGACCGTAGCCCATAATTGACGGATCGCAGCCGATGACCGCCATGCTTTTAACCCGCGCGCGCGGCGTCAGCCCCAGCTCGCGCGCCCGGCTTTCGCTCATCACCAGCAGCGCGGCGGCGCCGTCGGAGAGCGCCGAGGAGCTGCCCGCCGTGACCGTGCCGTTGACCGGATCGAACGCCGGCTTCAGCGCCGCCAGCCCTTCGAGGCTGGTCTCCTCGCGGATCACCTCGTCAAAGTCGTAGCGCTTTAGCGCGCCGTCGGCGTCGTGTCCGTAGGTCGGTACGATCTCCCGGCGGAAATCGCCGCGCTGCGTCGCGGCCCAGGCGCGCTGGTGAGAGCGCAGCGCAAAGGCGTCCTGCTGCTCGCGGCTGATATGGTGCATATGCGCCAGCATTTCGGCGGTCAGGCCCATCATGCCCGCCGCTTTCGCCACCGTCCGACCAAGCCCTGGATGGAAATCGACGCCGTGGTTCATCGGCACATGGCCCATATGTTCCACGCCGCCGACTAAGCAGGCGTGCGCGTCGCCGACCATAATGGCGCGCGCCGCATCGTGCAGCGCCTGCATCGACGATCCGCAGAGGCGGTTAACGGTGGTCGCCGGCACGCGATGGGGAATTTCCGCCAGCAGCGCGGCGTTGCGCGCAATGTTAAAACCCTGCTCCAGCGTCTGCTGCACGCAGCCCCAGACCACATCGTCCAGCGTGGCGGGATTAAGCGCCGGATAGCGGCTTAACAGCTCGCGCATCAGGTGCGCGGAGAGATCTTCCGCGCGTACCTGACGAAAAGCGCCACCTTTAGAGCGACCCATCGGCGTGCGGACCGCATCAATAATCACCACATTTTCCATCTTCTGTCCTCAGGCGCTTTGCAGCGCCGCTTCGTCGATAGGTTGAACCGCCGGATACCAGCTTTCGCGCTGGTGCGCTTTTTGCAGCAGCAGGTCAGGTAGCTGGTAGAGCGCGCCAAGCTCGCCGTAGCGTCTGGCCTGATCGACTACGTTGCCGTTGCCGAGCGTATCGAGATAGCGCAGCGCGCCGCCGCGGAACGGCGGGAAGCCAAGGCCGTAGACCAGCGCCATATCGGCTTCGGCCGGTGAGGCGACAATCTTCTCCTCCAGGCAGCGCACGACTTCGTTCAGCATCGGGATCATCATGCGATTCAGGATCTCTTCGTCGCTGAAGACGCGCGTAGCGGCACAAACCGGGTTAAGCAGCGCGTCCACTTCAGGATCGGCCACTTTTTTCGCTTTGCCTTTGCGATCCATCTCCCAGCGGTAGAAACCTTTGCCGTTCTTCTGGCCGTAGCGCTCGGCGTCAAACAGGACGTCGATGGCGTCGCGGTAATCTTTCTGCATGCGCGTCGGGAAGCCTTCCGCCATTACGCGCTGCGCGTGATGGGCGGTATCAATGCCGACCACGTCCAGCAGCCATGCCGGGCCCATGGGCCAGCCGAACTGCTTCTCCATCACTTTGTCGATCTGGCGGAAATCTGCGCCGTCGCGCAGCAGCAGGCCGAACGCGGCGAAGTAGGGAAAGAGCACGCGGTTAACGAAGAAGCCAGGACAGTCATTAACGACGATGGGCGTCTTGCCCATTTTGCTCGCCCAGGCCACCACTTTGCCGATGGTGGCGTCGCTGCTCTTCTCGCCGCGCACCACCTCTACCAGCGGCATACGCGGCACCGGGTTGAAGAAGTGCATGCCGCAGAAATTTTCCGGACGCTTCAGCGCCTCTGCCAGCTGGCTAATGGGAATGGTCGAGGTGTTGGAGGCGAGCACCGCATCGGCGCGCAGATGCTGTTCGGTTTCCGCCAGCACTTTCGCTTTCACCTGCGGATTTTCGACCACCGCTTCGACCACAAGATCGGCGCGTTCGAAACCGGCATAGTCGAGGGTAGGCTGGATCATGGCGATGGTGCTGGCCAGCTTGCCGCCGTCAATCTTGCCGCGCTCCAGCTGTTTATTCAGCAGCTTGCTCGCCTCGTTCATCCCCAGGGTCAGCGCCTGCGGCTGAATATCTTTCATCTTCACCGGCACGCCTTTCCACGCCGACTGATAGCTGATGCCGCCGCCCATAATGCCTGCGCCGAGCACTGCCGCCTGTTCAGGCGCGCTGCTGGCGCTGGCGTACTTTTTCGCCAGCCCTTTGACGTACTGATCGTTCAGGAAAATACCGACCAGCGCGCGCGCCTCATCGCTCTGCGCCAGCGGCACAAAGGCGGCGGTTTCCAGCTTCAGCGCATCGTCGCGCCCCAGCGTAGCGGCGGCCTCAATGGTTTTTACCGCAGCGAGCGGTGCGGGATAGTGTTTGCCTGCGCTTTGCAGCACGACGTTTTTGGCTACGGTAAAGCTCATGGCGGCCTCGATCGGGCTGAGGCGCAGCGGTGCCAGCTTCGGCGCGCGACGCGTCTGCCAGTCGCCCTGCGCGATAGCTTCCTTCAGCATGGCGAGCGCGGCGGCGCGCAGCTTATCGCGGCTGACCACCGCATCGACCAGCCCAAGCTTCAGCGCGCTGACGCCGTCGACATCTTTCCCGGCGGCGATAATCTCCAGCGCGGCGTCGGCACCCAGCAGACGCGGCAGCCTCACGCTGCCACCGAAGCCGGGCATAATGCCCAGCCGGGTTTCTGGCAGACCGATGCGCGCGTCAGGCGTGGCGACGCGCAGATCGGTCGCCAGGATGCATTCGCACCCGCCGCCCAGCGCGTAGCCGTCTACCGCGGCAAGAGTCGGCACCGGCAGATCTTCCAGCCGGTTAAAGATGCTGTTGGCGAACGCCAGCCACTGGCTGAGCTTTTCCGTCGGCGCGTCGAACAGCGAGAGAAATTCGGTAATATCGGCGCCGACGATAAAGGCGGGCTTAGCCGAGGTCAGCAGCACGCCGCGCAGCGTTGTCTGCTGCTCCAGCATGCCAATCGCTTCGCCAAGGCTGGCGACGGTTCGGGTGTCGAGTTTATTCACTGAGCCGGGGGCATCGAACTGCAGCTCAGCGACGCCGTCTTCAAGCCAGCGCAGGGAAAGGGTATCGCCTTGGTAGAGCATGTGCGTCTCCTGATCGCGAAAGGGGATCTGGTCATACCAGATGATCAGGAGTGTGGGATTCGTGTTAATTTTTTGCAAACCAAAGTTTGCTTATTTGCTAACAGGATCACAGCGTCTGGAACGCGGCGTTCAGACGGCGGCTGTGCTACACTGCGGCGATTTTCGCGACACGGGAGAGCGAGCAATGGATTCACTGAAAACGCTGTATCAGACGCATATCGCCACGCTGCAGCAGCGGGCGCAGCAGGTGCTGGCGCGCAATAAACTGGATGCGATGTTGATTCATTCCGGCGAACTACTGACGGTTTTTCTCGACGATCATGACTATCCCTTCAAGGTGAATCCCCAGTTTAAAGCCTGGGTGCCGGTTACCCAGGTGCCGAACTGCTGGCTCTGGATCGATGGCGTCAATAAGCCGAAACTCTGGTTCTACTCGCCGGTCGATTACTGGCATAACGTCGAGCCGCTGCCGGATAGCTTCTGGACCGAAGCGGTCGAGGTGGTCGGGCTAAAAAGCGCCGACGAGATTGGACAGCTGCTGCCCGCGCAGCGCGAAAATATCGCCTATATCGGGCCGGTAGTGCAGCGCGCCGCGCAGCTCGGCATCAGCGCCGACAATATCAACCCGAAAGCAGTGATCGATTTCCTTCACTACCACCGCAGCATCAAAACCGATTACGAGCTGGCCTGCATGCGCGAGGCGCAAAAGCTGGCTGTCGCTGGACATCGCGCCGCCAAAGAGGCCTTTTTCTCCGGCCTGAGCGAGTTCGATATTAATCTGGCCTACCTGACGGCGACCGGCCATCGCGATATCGACGTGCCCTACGGCAATATTATCGCCCTTAACGAGCATGCCGCCGTGCTGCACTACACCCGGCTCGATCACCAGCCGCCGGCGAAGCGCCACAGCTTTCTTATCGATGCGGGCGCGGAATATCTTGGCTATGCCGCCGATTTAACGCGCAGCTACGCGGCGCAGAAGGGCTCACTTTATGCCAGCCTGGTTGCGGCGATGAACAGCGAAGAGCTGGCGCTGATCGGCACGCTGAAAGCGGGCGTGCGCTACACCGACTATCATCTGCAGATGCATCAGCGCATCGCGAAGCTGCTGCTGAAGTTCGACCTGGCGCAAGGCATAAGCGAAGAGGCGCTGGTGGCGGAGAATATTACCGGACCCTTTATGCCGCACGGGCTGGGCCATCCGCTCGGATTGCAGGTTCACGACGTCGCAGGCTTTATGCAGGATGAAGCGGGCACCCACCTTGCAGCGCCAGCGCAATACCCTTATCTGCGCTGCACGCGCGTGCTGGAGCCGGGCATGGTGCTGACTATCGAGCCGGGCTTCTATATCATCGAGTCGCTGCTGGCGCCGCTGCGTGAAGGTCCGTTTAGCCAGTATCTTAACTGGCAGGCGATTGAGGCGCTGAAGCCTTACGGCGGCATCCGCATAGAAGATAACGTGGTGGTGCATGCCAACCGCATCGAGAATATGACGCGCGATCTGCATCTTGCCTGATGGACGCTTACGATATTCCCGCTGATGCTATCAGCGTCAGCGAGGAGACGATTAAGAAGAGCCGCTTTATTACGCTGCTGGCCCATACCGACGGCGTAGAGGCGGCACGTGCCTTTGTTCAGCAGGTGAAAGGCGAGCACCCTGATGCCCGTCACCACTGCTGGGCCTGGGTCGCGGGCGCGCCGCACGATTCACAGCAGCTGGGCTTTTCCGACGACGGCGAGCCTTCCGGCACGGCGGGTAAACCGATGCTGGCGCAGCTGATGGGAGCCAATATCGGCGAAATTACCGCTGTGGTGGTGCGCTACTATGGCGGCATTATGCTCGGCACCGGCGGGCTGGTAAAAGCCTACGGCGGCGGCGTGCAGCAGGGGCTAAAACAGCTGGCGCGCACGCGCAAAGTGCCGATGAAACGCTATGCGCTGCGGTGCGACTATGCTCAGCTTGGCGATATCGAACGCCTGCTGGGCAGGTTCGATGGCCGCATCGATGAGATTGTCTACCTTGACCGCATCGCGCTGACGCTGGCGCTGCCTTATGCGCACATCGAGGCGTTTAAACAGACGCTTTCTGACTTTAGCCGGGGCGCGCTGAGCCTCGACCCGTTAATACCCTGACAACTCTTTTCTAAGGAACGGCTGAATGCATTTTCGCGCCATTACTCGCATTGTCGGTCTGCTGGTGATCCTCTTTTCCGTCACCATGATTGTGCCGGGGCTGGTGGCTTTAATTTATCGCGACGGCGCCGGGCGCGCGTTTAGCCAGACCTTTTTGATGGCGCTGGCGATCGGCTCGCTGCTGTGGTGGCCGAACCGCAAACAGCGTACCGAGCTGAAGCCGCGCGAAGGCTTTCTGATCGTGGTGCTGTTCTGGACGGTGCTGGGCAGCGTGGGGGCGATGCCCTTTATCTTCGCCGAGCAGCCGCACCTCTCCATGACCGACGCATTCTTTGAATCCTTTTCCGGCCTGACCACCACCGGCGCGACCACGCTGGTAGGGCTCGACAGCATGCCGAAAGCGATTCTCTTTTACCGGCAGATGCTGCAGTGGCTGGGCGGGATGGGAATCATCGTGCTGGCGGTGGCGATTCTCCCTATTCTGGGGGTAGGGGGCATGCAGCTCTACCGTGCGGAAATGCCGGGGCCGCTGAAGGACAATAAGATGCGCCCGCGCATTGCCGAAACCGCCAAGACGCTGTGGCTGATCTATGTCTTGCTGACGGTCGCCTGCGCGGTGGCGCTCTGGCTGGCGGGGATGCCGCTGTTCGATGCGATAGGGCATAGCTTTTCTACTATCGCCATCGGCGGCTTTTCTACGCACGACGCCAGCATTGGCTATTTCAATAGCGGCACCATCAATACCATTATCGCTGTGTTTCTGCTGATCTCCGGCTGTAACTACGGTCTGCACTTCTCGCTGCTCAGCAACCGCAACCTGCGCGTCTACTGGCGCGATCCTGAGTTTCGCACCTTTATCGGCGTGCAGTTTACGCTGGTGATTATCTGCACGCTGGTGCTCTGGTTCCATAACGTTTACGCCAGCGGCTGGCAAACGCTGAATCAGGCTTTCTTCCAGGTGGTTTCGATGGCGACCACGGCAGGGTTCACCACCGACAGCATTGCGCGCTGGCCGCTGTTCCTGCCGGTGCTGCTGCTCTGTTCCGCGTTTATCGGCGGCATGGCGGGGTCGACCGGCGGCGGGCTGAAGGTGATCCGCATTCTGCTGCTGTGCAAACAGGGCTCGCGCGAGCTGAAGCGTCTGGTACACCCCAACGCGGTCTATACCATTAAGCTCGGCAATCGCGCGCTGCCGGAACGTATTCTGGAAGCGGTGTGGGGATTCTTCTCGGCCTATGCGCTGGTGTTTCTGGTCAGCATGCTGGCGATTATCGCCACCGGCGTCGATGACTTCTCTGCCTTCGCAGCGGTTGCGGCGACCCTGAACAACCTTGGGCCCGGTCTTGGCGTCGTGGCGGATAACTTTACGTCGATGAACGACGTGGCGAAATGGATCCTGATCTTGACTATGCTGTTTGGGCGCCTTGAAGTCTTTACCTTATTAGTCCTTTTTACGCCGACCTTCTGGCGTGAATAAGCAAAACAGGAAGTCACGATGAAAGCGTTAATTCTCTTTTCCAGCCGCGACGGGCAAGCGCGCGACATCGCCTCTTATATAGCGAGTGAGATGAAGGGGCAGCAGGCGTGCGACGTTATCAATATTCTGCATGCCGACGCGATTGACTGGACGCAGTACGATCGCGTGCTGATCGGCGCCTCAATCCGCTACGGCAATTTCCATCCGGCGGTGGCGAAATTCGTTAAGACACATCTGCGCGAGCTGCAGACGCGCGTAAGCGGCTTCTTTTGCGTAAACCTGACCGCGCGCAAGCCAGAAAAGCGCTCGCCGCAGACCAACGCCTATACGCGCAAGTTTTTAGCGCAGTCGCCGTGGCAGCCTGACTGCTGCGCCGTGTTTGCCGGCGCATTGCGCTATCCGCGCTATCGCTGGTTCGACCGGGTAATGATTCAGTTAATTATGCGCATGACCGGCGGGGAAACGGATAAGACGAAAGAGGTGGAGTATACCGACTGGCATCAGGTAGGGCGGTTTGCTCAGGAATTCGTTCAATTCCCCGCCAAATCGGCGTGAATAGCAGCGATCTGCTGAAAATTAATGCGAACGAGATCTTTTTTTAAATTAGGGCTTGTCAGCCCGGAAGAACTCCCTATAATGCGCCTCCACTGACACGGCACAACGGCTTACGAAATGCGGTGTTCAGGAGAGCCGGGTTACCGGGTCGCCGGATGAAATCACTGAAAAAAGTGGTTGACTCCGAAGGAGAGTAGCGTAATATACGCCACCTCGCAGCAGCAGGCTCCGCCGCTGACTGCACCGCTCTTTAACAATTTATCAGACAATCTGTGTGGGCACTCGAGAGCAGATATCAAAAGCCTTCGGGCTTAAAAAATATCAAGCCTCACGAGTGGACACATAATGACATTCATTATGACGTTTTACAGATGAGCACCGCTTAACTTGTTTAAGCAAATCAAACTTAAATTGAAGAGTTTGATCATGGCTCAGATTGAACGCTGGCGGCAGGCCTAACACATGCAAGTCGAACGGTAGCACAGAGGAGCTTGCTCCTCGGGTGACGAGTGGCGGACGGGTGAGTAATGTCTGGGAAACTGCCCGATGGAGGGGGATAACTACTGGAAACGGTAGCTAATACCGCATAACGTCGCAAGACCAAAGTGGGGGACCTTCGGGCCTCACACCATCGGATGTGCCCAGATGGGATTAGCTAGTAGGTGGGGTAACGGCTCACCTAAGCGACGATCCCTAGCTGGTCTGAGAGGATGACCAGCCACACTGGAACTGAGACACGGTCCAGACTCCTACGGGAGGCAGCAGTGGGGAATATTGCACAATGGGCGCAAGCCTGATGCAGCCATGCCGCGTGTATGAAGAAGGCCTTCGGGTTGTAAAGTACTTTCAGCGGGGAGGAAGGCGATGTGGTTAATAACCGCGTCGATTGACGTTACCCGCAGAAGAAGCACCGGCTAACTCCGTGCCAGCAGCCGCGGTAATACGGAGGGTGCAAGCGTTAATCGGAATTACTGGGCGTAAAGCGCACGCAGGCGGTCTGTCAAGTCGGATGTGAAATCCCCGGGCTTAACCTGGGAACTGCATTCGAAACTGGCAGGCTAGAGTCTTGTAGAGGGGGGTAGAATTCCAGGTGTAGCGGTGAAATGCGTAGAGATCTGGAGGAATACCGGTGGCGAAGGCGGCCCCCTGGACAAAGACTGACGCTCAGGTGCGAAAGCGTGGGGAGCAAACAGGATTAGATACCCTGGTAGTCCACGCCGTAAACGATGTCGACTTGGAGGCTGTTCCCCTGAGGAGTGGCTTCCGGAGCTAACGCGTTAAGTCGACCGCCTGGGGAGTACGGCCGCAAGGTTAAAACTCAAATGAATTGACGGGGGCCCGCACAAGCGGTGGAGCATGTGGTTTAATTCGATGCAACGCGAAGAACCTTACCTACTCTTGACATCCACGGAATTCGGCAGAGATGCCTTAGTGCCTTCGGGAACCGTGAGACAGGTGCTGCATGGCTGTCGTCAGCTCGTGTTGTGAAATGTTGGGTTAAGTCCCGCAACGAGCGCAACCCTTATCCTTTGTTGCCAGCGATTCGGTCGGGAACTCAAAGGAGACTGCCGGTGATAAACCGGAGGAAGGTGGGGATGACGTCAAGTCATCATGGCCCTTACGAGTAGGGCTACACACGTGCTACAATGGCGCATACAAAGAGAAGCGACCTCGCGAGAGCAAGCGGACCTCATAAAGTGCGTCGTAGTCCGGATCGGAGTCTGCAACTCGACTCCGTGAAGTCGGAATCGCTAGTAATCGTGGATCAGAATGCCACGGTGAATACGTTCCCGGGCCTTGTACACACCGCCCGTCACACCATGGGAGTGGGTTGCAAAAGAAGTAGGTAGCTTAACCTTCGGGAGGGCGCTTACCACTTTGTGATTCATGACTGGGGTGAAGTCGTAACAAGGTAACCGTAGGGGAACCTGCGGTTGGATCACCTCCTTACCTGAAGATACTGCCTTTCGAAGTGCTCACACAGATTGTCTGATAGAAAGTATGAGCAAGGCGTCTTGCGAAGCAGACTATGTGTCCCCTTCGTCTAGAGGCCCAGGACACCGCCCTTTCACGGCGGTAACAGGGGTTCGAATCCCCTAGGGGACGCCACTTGCTGGTTTGTGAGTGAAAGTCGCCGACCCTCCTATCTTAAAGATGACTTACGAGTCATGTTTAAGATATTTGCTCTTTAACAATCCGGAACAAGCTGAAAATTGAAACGACGCCCTGCGTTCATTCCCCGTAAACAGGAATGAAAGGCAGCGCGTTCGAGTCTCTCAATAATCACATCCGCGACGTCGCAAGACGCCTGTGGGTTGTGAGGTTAAGCGACTAAGCGTACACGGTGGATGCCCTGGCAGTCAGAGGCGATGAAGGACGTGCTAATCTGCGAAAAGCGCCGGCAAGGTGATATGAACCGCTACAGCCGGCGATGTCCGAATGGGGAAACCCAGTGTGTTTCGACACACTATCGCAACATGAATACATAGTGTTGCGAGGCGAACCGGGGGAACTGAAACATCTAAGTACCCCGAGGAAAAGAAATCAACCGAGATTCCCCCAGTAGCGGCGAGCGAACGGGGAGCAGCCCAGAGTCTGAATCAGCTTGTGTGCTAGTGGAAGCGTCTGGAAAGTCGCAGGGTACAGGGTGACACTCCCGTACACGAAAGCACACATGCTGTGAACTCGAAGAGTAGGGCGGGACACGTGGTATCCTGTCTGAATATGGGGGGACCATCCTCCAAGGCTAAATACTCCTGACTGACCGATAGTGAACCAGTACCGTGAGGGAAAGGCGAAAAGAACCCCGGCGAGGGGAGTGAAACAGAACCTGAAACCGTGTACGTACAAGCAGTGGGAGCCTCTTTGTGGGGTGACTGCGTACCTTTTGTATAATGGGTCAGCGACTTATATTCTGTAGCAAGGTTAACCGTATAGGGGAGCCGCAGGGAAACCGAGTCTTAACTGGGCGTTAAGTTGCAGGGTATAGACCCGAAACCCGGTGATCTAGCCATGGGCAGGTTGAAGGTTGGGTAACACTAACTGGAGGACCGAACCGACTAATGTTGAAAAATTAGCGGATGACCTGTGGCTGGGGGTGAAAGGCCAATCAAACCGGGAGATAGCTGGTTCTCCCCGAAAGCTATTTAGGTAGCGCCTCGTGAACTCATCTCCGGGGGTAGAGCACTGTTTCGGCTAGGGGGCCATCCCGGCTTACCAACCCGATGCAAACTGCGAATACCGGAGAATGTTATCACGGGAGACACACGGCGGGTGCTAACGTCCGTCGTGAAGAGGGAAACAACCCAGACCGCCAGCTAAGGTCCCAAAGTCATGGTTAAGTGGGAAACGATGTGGGAAGGCCCAGACAGCCAGGATGTTGGCTTAGAAGCAGCCATCATTTAAAGAAAGCGTAATAGCTCACTGGTCGAGTCGGCCTGCGCGGAAGATGTAACGGGGCTAAACCATGCACCGAAGCTGCGGCAGCGACGCGTATGCGTTGTTGGGTAGGGGAGCGTTCTGTAAGCCGTCGAAGGTGTGCTGTGAGGCATGCTGGAGGTATCAGAAGTGCGAATGCTGACATAAGTAACGATAAAGCGGGTGAAAAGCCCGCTCGCCGGAAGACCAAGGGTTCCTGTCCAACGTTAATCGGGGCAGGGTGAGTCGACCCCTAAGGCGAGGCTGAAAAGCGTAGTCGATGGGAAACAGGTTAATATTCCTGTACTTGGTGTTGCTGCGAAGGGGGGACGGAGAAGGCTATGTTGGCCGGGCGACGGTTGTCCCGGTTTAAGCGTGTAGGTGTGTGTTCCAGGCAAATCCGGTTCACTTTACACTGAGGCGTGACGACGAGGCACTACGGTGCTGAAGCAACAAATGCCCTGCTTCCAGGAAAAGCCTCTAAGCTCCAGGCAACACGAAATCGTACCCCAAACCGACACAGGTGGTCAGGTAGAGAATACCAAGGCGCTTGAGAGAACTCGGGTGAAGGAACTAGGCAAAATGGTGCCGTAACTTCGGGAGAAGGCACGCTGGCGCGTAGGTGAAGGGACTTGCTCCCGGAGCTGAGGCCAGTCGAAGATACCAGCTGGCTGCAACTGTTTATTAAAAACACAGCACTGTGCAAACACGAAAGTGGACGTATACGGTGTGACGCCTGCCCGGTGCCGGAAGGTTAATTGATGGGGTTATCCGTAAGGAGAAGCTCTTGATCGAAGCCCCGGTAAACGGCGGCCGTAACTATAACGGTCCTAAGGTAGCGAAATTCCTTGTCGGGTAAGTTCCGACCTGCACGAATGGCGTAATGATGGCCAGGCTGTCTCCACCCGAGACTCAGTGAAATTGAAATCGCTGTGAAGATGCAGTGTACCCGCGGCAAGACGGAAAGACCCCGTGAACCTTTACTACAGCTTGACACTGAACACTGGTCCTTGATGTGTAGGATAGGTGGGAGGCTTCGAAGCGTGGACGCCAGTCTGCGTGGAGCCGTCCTTGAAATACCACCCTTTAATGGCTGGTGTTCTAACGTAGGCCCGTGATCCGGGCTGCGGACAGTGTCTGGTGGGTAGTTTGACTGGGGCGGTCTCCTCCCAAAGCGTAACGGAGGAGCACGAAGGTTGGCTAATCCTGGTCGGACATCAGGAGGTTAGTGCAATGGCATAAGCCAGCTTGACTGCGAGAGTGACGGCTCGAGCAGGTGCGAAAGCAGGTCATAGTGATCCGGTGGTTCTGAATGGAAGGGCCATCGCTCAACGGATAAAAGGTACTCCGGGGATAACAGGCTGATACCGCCCAAGAGTTCATATCGACGGCGGTGTTTGGCACCTCGATGTCGGCTCATCACATCCTGGGGCTGAAGTAGGTCCCAAGGGTACGGCTGTTCGCCGTTTAAAGTGGTACGCGAGCTGGGTTTAGAACGTCGTGAGACAGTTCGGTCCCTATCTGCCGTGGGCGCTGGAAAACTGAGGGGGGTTGCTCCTAGTACGAGAGGACCGGAGTGAACGCACCGCTGGTGTTCGGGTTGTCATGCCAATGGCACTGCCCGGTAGCTAAGTGCGGAAGAGATAAGTGCTGAAAGCATCTAAGCACGAAACTTGCCCCGAGATGAGTTTTCCCTGACCCCTTGAGGGTCCTGAAGGGACGTTGAAGACGACGACGTTGATAGGCCGGGTGTGTAAGCGCAGCGATGCGTTGAGCTAACCGGTACTAATGACCCGTGAGGCTTAACCTTACAACGCCAGAGGCGTTTTGTGAGACGCGAGATTTTCAGCTTGTGACGGATATATCTGCGCGGCCTGCGGGCGGCGCGGAAGACAGAATTTGCCTGGCGGCCTTAGCGCGGCGGTCCCACCTGACCCCATGCCGAACTCAGAAGTGAAACGCCGTAGCGCCGATGGTAGTGTGGGGCCTCCCCATGCGAGAGTAGGGAACTGCCAGGCATCCATACAAAAAAGCCCTCTGCTGACGCAGGGGGCTTTTTTACGTCTGTGGATCGGCAAAAAAAGGCGAATTTCCGGGCGCAACGCCCGCAAAACTTCCCTACAAGCCTGAACTGATGCGGTAAACTACCCGCAGATAACTTCGTAAAGGCCGCATAATGTCCCACCAGTATCCTTCTCTGCAAGCTGACAATACCCTTGGTCTTGAGATCCGCGCACGCGATCGCATCCTCGCTGAGACGCCAGAAATGATCCTCACTGCCTGGCGAAACGCCAGAGCGGCCCATCAGCCGTTCATTCTGCTGGGCGAAGGCAGCAACGTGCTTTTCCTGGATGATTTTGCCGGCACCGTCGTGCTTAACCGCATTAAAGGCATCGAGATTCAGGAGCAGGACGAAGCCTGGAAACTGCACGTTGGTGCCGGTGAAAACTGGCATGCCCTTGTCGAGGCGACCCTGAAAAAAGGGATCCCCGGACTCGAAAACCTGGCGCTGATCCCCGGCATGTCAGGCTCGGCCCCGATTCAAAATATTGGCGCCTATGGCGTTGAGTTTAAAGATGTTTGCGACTATGTCGATGTCCTGAACCTGGAAACGGGCGCGACGCAGCGTCTGCAGCGCGAAGCGTGTGACTTTGGTTACCGCGACAGCATCTTTAAGCATCAGTATCAGCAGGGATATGCCATTATCGCCGTGGGGCTTAGCCTGAATAAAAACTGGCAGCCGGTGCTGACCTATGGCGATTTAACGCGGCTCAATCCCGCCACCGTTACCGCCTGGGAGATCTTTCACGCTGTCTGCCATATGCGTCAAAGTAAGCTGCCGGATCCGCGCGTAACGGGCAATGTCGGCAGCTTCTTCAAAAACCCGCTAATCAGCCGTGAACAGGCAGAACAGCTGAGGCTTGCCTATCCCGATATGCCTTTCTATCCGCAGAGTAACGGCGAGATCAAACTGGCTGCGGGCTGGTTAATCGATCGGTGCCAGCTAAAAGGATTTCGCATCGGCGGCGCGGCAGTGCATCAGCAGCAGGCGCTGGTGCTGATCAATGCTGACCATGCCACCTCTCAGGAAATTGTCGCCCTGGCGAAAGCGGTACGCGCCCGCGTCGGGCAAAAGTTTGATGTATGGCTTGAGCCCGAGGTGCGCTTTATTGCGGCACAGGGCGAGTGCAACGCTGTAGAGGCAATACTATGAAAGACCATAGCATTCCGTTAAAGCTGGTCGAAATACTCTCAGACGGCGAGTTTCATTCTGGCGAGCAGCTTGGCGAATCACTGGGCATGAGCCGCGCGGCGATCAATAAACATATCCAGACGCTTAAAAGCTGGGGCCTGGATATCTATACGGTCACGGGCAAAGGCTATAGCCTGCCGGCGCCGATGCAGCTGCTGAATGAAGAGGCGATCGTGTCGCAGCTGCATCAGCCTAATCTGGCAATTATTCCGGTTATCGACTCAACCAACCAGTATCTGCTGGAGCGGATGAACGAACTGCAATCAGGCGATGCCTGCATTGCTGAATACCAGCAGGCGGGCCGAGGACGTCGCGGACGACAATGGTTCTCACCTTTCGGCGCCAATCTCTATATGTCGATGTACTGGCGTCTGGAGCAGGGCCCGGCGGCGGCGATGGGGCTAAGCCTGGTTATCGGCATCGTCATCGCTGAAGCCCTGCAGCAGCTCGGCGCACAGGATGTTCGCGTAAAGTGGCCTAACGACCTTTACCTTCAGGACCGCAAGCTGGCGGGCATTCTGGTTGAGCTGACGGGGAAAACCGGCGACGCCGCGCAGATTGTGATGGGAGCCGGTATCAATCTGGCGATGCGCGGTGCCGAAGCGGCGCAGATCAATCAGGGCTGGATCAACCTGCAGGAAGCGGGTATCACCATCGATCGAAACGATCTGGCCGCGAAGCTGATCAATAGCCTGCGCGAGGCGCTGCCGCTCTTTGAACGTGACGGGCTGGCACCTTTCACCGAGCGCTGGAAAACGCTGGATAACTTCATTAACCGACCCGTTAAGCTGTTAATCGGTGAACGTGAGATACAGGGTATCGCGCGCGGAATAGATAAACAGGGTGGCCTGCTGCTTGAGCAGGATGGGGAGATAAAATCCTGGGTAGGCGGCGAAATATCTCTGCGTCCGCAGTAAATAAAAAGCCTGCATCGCGCAGGCTTTTTTAATGCTATTTCCTGAGTCTGACCCGATCGACGGCATGATTGCCGCCCTTGGTCATTATCAGGCTGGCTCTCTCTCGGGTCGGCAATATGTTCTCTTTTAAATTCCGCCAGTTGATCTCTTTCCACAGCCCGGTAGCGATTTGCACGGCCTCTTCTTCAGAGAGCTGCGCATAGTGGTGGAAATAGGAATCGGGATCGGTAAAGGCACCCTGACGGAATTTTAAGAAGCGATTGATATACCAGCGCTGCAGCAGATCTTCGGGCGCGTCTACATAGATAGAGAAATCGACGAAGTCTGACACAAAGACGTGGTGCGGATCGTGAGGATAATCCATTCCGCTCTGCAGAACATTCAGGCCTTCAAGAATGAGTATATCGGGCTGATGCACCACTTTATCGCCATCCGGGATGACGTCATACACCAGATGAGAATAGACCGGCGCCGTGACCTGACTGGCGCCTGATTTCAGCGCGGAAACGAAGTTAACCAGCCGATGCATATCATAAGACTGAGGAAAGCCTTTCTTCTTCATCAGGCCGCGCTCTTTCAACACCGCATTGGGATGCAGAAAGCCATCGGTAGTAATGAGCTCGACTTTACGATGCTCGGGCCAGCGGCTCAGCAGCGCCTGCAGAACGCGTGCGGTAGTGCTTTTCCCCACGGCCACGCTGCCGGCGATGCTGATAATGTAGGGGATCTTCTGGCCATCCGTGCCCAGGAACTGCTCCAGCACCGCCTGACGGCGCAGGTTGGAACTGATATAGAAGTTAAGCAGGCGCGATAAAGGCAGGTAAATCTCTGCAACCTCTTCCAGAGATAAATCTTCATTAATGCCTTTCAGCTGCGCGATCTCCTCTTCCGTTAAGGTCATCGGCACAGTATTACGTAGGGCAGCCCACTGCTTGCGCGTGAACTCTAAATAGGGCGTTGTCAGAGGTGAATTCTTTTTATTCATAAGTATGCGTCTGACTGCGGATTAGGGCTAATTCATATCAGGCAGATAAAAAACCTGTAGCGATATGAGAACCATAGCGGCATGTCACAAGGTCTTTACTGAGAACAATGGGCTGGAGGTTAACATCAGTGTGATAATAAAAAGAAGAAAAATGATAAATCCGCGCACGCTTTCGCAAGCGGCTGCGCATAAGTCCGGCGCACAGACCGCTCGGCATTTTACCCGCCCGCGCTGTAAAGACCTTGGCTTGCACGTAGCGCTTACTGTTGGTCGCGATAAAAAACGGGCCGCCGGAAAACTTTTTTTATTTATAGTCGCGCTAAGCGGACAAAAAAGCAGCGCTCTCGCCGCGATAGCCGCTGCGTTGACGTCAGAAAATCAGCGGCAGCGCCGCGCGCAATTCGCCGGATTCGTCTAAATTTCCCGCAGTAAATCGCTAAAATGCGAGCATTTGCACAAATAGTAAGCGATAGAATAATTTCAGTGATTTTTTTGTTGCATCCTGTCCCGGTCCTTCCTAGAATGCGCGTCACTTGATGCCGGCTTAGCTCAGTTGGTAGAGCAACTGACTTGTAATCAGTAGGTCACCAGTTCGATTCCGGTAGCCGGCACCATCAAGTAGGTGGGATTCCCGAGCGGCCAAAGGGAGCAGACTGTAAATCTGCCGTCACAGACTTCGAAGGTTCGAATCCTTCTCCCACCACCATCTCAACCTTACTGGTTGAGAGCAGATAAACAGCCTGTTTGTCTGTCGGTGAGTCACTTCTCTCACCCCAAATTCAAACTGCGCTTCGGCACAGTTAAAGGTCGGTCAGCAACGCTGGCAGACTTCGAATAGTAGGGGAACATCTCTTATTATTCACAAGCTACAGAAAGAACAGGTAGCCGAGTTCCAGGATGCGGGCATCGTATAATGGCTATTACCTCAGCCTTCCAAGCTGATGATGCGGGTTCGATTCCCGCTGCCCGCTCCAGATGTGCTGATATGGCTCAGTTGGTAGAGCGCACCCTTGGTAAGGGTGAGGTCCCCAGTTCGACTCTGGGTATCAGCACCACTTCCTTTATCTCCTCCCTGATTCTCTCTCTGTAAATCCTGCATTCAGGCAAAGCCTGGTTGATGTGATGATATCTTTGATATATCCGTGTCTTAGAGGGACAAGCGATGGCTAAAGAGCAATTTCAACGTAACAAACTGCACGTAAACGTGGGCACCATCGGTCACGTTGACCACGGTAAAACCACCCTGACTGCAGCAATCACCACCGTTCTGGCTAAAACCTACGGCGGCCAGGCTCGCGCATTCGACCAGATCGATAACGCGCCGGAAGAGAAGGCTCGTGGTATCACCATCAACACCTCTCACGTTGAGTACGAAACCCCGACTCGTCACTACGCGCACGTTGACTGCCCGGGCCACGCCGACTACGTGAAAAACATGATCACCGGTGCTGCTCAGATGGACGGCGCTATCCTGGTTGTTGCTGCGACTGACGGCCCGATGCCGCAGACCCGTGAGCACATCCTGCTGGGTCGTCAGGTTGGCGTTCCTTACATCATCGTGTTCCTGAACAAGTGCGACATGGTTGATGACGAAGAGCTGCTGGAGCTGGTTGAGATGGAAGTTCGTGACCTGCTGTCACAGTACGACTTCCCGGGCGACGACACGCCAATCGTTCGCGGTTCAGCGCTGAAAGCACTGGAAGGCGACGCAGAGTGGGAAGCGAAGATCGTTGAGCTGGCTGGCCACCTGGATACCTACATCCCGGATCCGGTTCGTGCTATCGACCTGCCGTTCCTGCTGCCGATCGAAGACGTATTCTCAATCTCTGGCCGTGGTACCGTTGTTACCGGTCGTGTTGAGCGCGGCATCGTGAAAGTGGGCGACGAAGTTGAAATCGTTGGTATCAAAGACACCGCGAAATCAACCTGTACCGGCGTTGAAATGTTCCGCAAACTGCTGGATCAGGGTCAGGCTGGTGAGAACGTCGGCGTTCTGCTGCGTGGTATCAAGCGTGAAGAGATCGAGCGTGGTCAGGTACTGGCTAAGCCGGGCTCAATCAAGCCGCACACCACTTTCGTGTCAGAAGTATACGTTCTGTCCAAAGAAGAAGGCGGTCGTCACACTCCGTTCTTCAAAGGCTACCGTCCGCAGTTCTACTTCCGTACGACTGACGTGACTGGCAACATCGAACTGCCGGAAGGCGTTGAGATGGTAATGCCGGGCGACAACATCAAGATGACCGTTACTCTGATCCACCCGATCGCGATGGACCAGGGTCTGCGCTTCGCAATCCGCGAAGGCGGCCGTACCGTTGGCGCGGGCGTTGTTGCTGAAGTTATCGCTTAATTACGATAATATTTGACGCAATGCATACGGAAAGGGCATCATTTGATGCCCTTTTTGCACGCTGTTACATAGAACCTGGCTCATCAGTGATTTTCGGTCATAATCATTGCTGAGACAGGCTCTGTTGCGCGGCGTAGGATACCGAGTTACGCCCAAAAGCTCATTCGGTTTGGATGCCTCGCCTTGCGGGGCAAAATAGTTTCTGAATTATTGTGGCAGGTTGGTTTATGAGTGCGAATACCGAAGCTCAAGGGAGCGGGCGCGGCCTGGAAGCGATAAAGTGGCTGGCTGTTGTTGCGTTGCTGCTGGTAGCCATCGTAGGCAATTATATTTATCGCGACGTGACGCTGCCTTTACGTGCGCTGGCTGTCGTGGTGCTGATTGCGGCCGCGGGCGGCATTGCGCTGCTGACGGTTAAAGGCAAAGCAACCGTGGCTTTTGCGCGTGAAGCACGCACCGAAATGCGTAAGGTCATTTGGCCGACTCGCCAGGAAACGCTGCATACCACGTTAATCGTTGCCGCGGTTACCGCCGTGATGTCACTGATTTTGTGGGGGCTGGATGGTATTCTGGTCCGTCTGGTATCGTTTATCACTGGCCTGAGGTTCTGAGATGTCTGAAGCTCCAAAAAAACGCTGGTACGTCGTGCAGGCGTTTTCCGGCTTTGAAGGCCGCGTAGCACAGTCGCTGCGCGAGCACATCAAATTGCACAACATGGAAGAGCTTTTCGGCGACGTCATGGTTCCTACTGAAGAAGTGGTAGAGATCCGCGGCGGTCAGCGTCGTAAAAGCGAACGCAAATTTTTCCCCGGCTACGTGCTGGTGCAGATGGTGATGAATGACGCCAGCTGGCACCTGGTACGCAGCGTCCCGCGCGTAATGGGTTTCATCGGCGGCACCTCTGACCGCCCTGCGCCGATCAGCGATAAAGAAGTGGATGCGATCATGAACCGCCTGCAGCAGGTGGGTGACAAGCCGCGTCCGAAGACGCTGTTCGAACCGGGCGAGATGGTACGCGTCAACGACGGCCCGTTCGCCGACTTCAACGGCGTGGTCGAAGAAGTGGATTACGAGAAGAGCCGCCTGAAAGTTTCTGTTTCAATCTTTGGCCGCGCAACGCCGGTCGAACTGGACTTTGGGCAGGTGGAGAAAGGTTAATCACCTTGCTCACATTTTGACTCTTGCAGCAGGCGCGAAATTTAACTATAATTTCGCGCCTTTTGTTTTTATGCGCTGGCAACAGCGTGTGAACTGTTATCACGGGGAGCCTGTTTTTCAGGCGCTATACCCAACTGAGGAATAATCATGGCCAAGAAAGTACAAGCCTACGTCAAGCTGCAGGTTGCAGCAGGTATGGCTAACCCGAGCCCACCGGTAGGTCCGGCTCTGGGTCAGCAGGGCGTTAACATCATGGAATTCTGTAAAGCGTTCAACGCCAAAACGGAATCCCTGGAGAAAGGTCTGCCGACTCCGGTTGTTATCACCGTTTACAGCGACCGTTCTTTCACCTTCGTTACCAAAACTCCGCCGGCCGCCGTTCTGCTGAAAAAAGCAGCGGGCATCAAGTCTGGTTCTGGTAAGCCGAACAAAGACAAAGTCGGTAAAGTAACCCGTGCTCAGGTACGTGAAATCGCAGAAACCAAAGCTGCGGACATGACTGGTGCTGACGTAGAAGCGATGACTCGCTCTATCGAAGGTACTGCTCGTTCCATGGGCCTGGTAGTGGAGGACTAAGAAATGGCTAAGCTGACCAAGCGCATGCGCGTGATCCGTGACAAAGTTGATGCGACCAAACAGTACGATGTCACTGAAGCTGTTGCTCTGCTGAAAGAACTGGCTACCGCTAAGTTTGTAGAGAGCGTGGACGTTGCCGTTAACCTCGGCATCGACGCACGTAAATCTGACCAGAACGTTCGTGGTGCGACCGTTCTGCCGCACGGTACTGGTCGTTCAGTACGCGTTGCCGTCTTTACCCAGGGCGCAAACGCCGAAGCTGCTAAAGCAGCTGGCGCTGAGCTGGTAGGGATGGAAGATCTGGCTGAGCAGATCAAAAAAGGCGAAATGAACTTTGACGTTGTTATCGCTTCTCCGGATGCGATGCGCGTTGTAGGCCAGCTGGGCCAGGTTCTGGGTCCGCGCGGCCTGATGCCAAACCCGAAAGTTGGTACCGTAACGCCGAACGTTGCTGAAGCAGTTAAAAACGCTAAAGCGGGTCAGGTTCGTTACCGTAACGACAAAAACGGCATCATCCACACCACCATCGGTAAAGTGGACTTTGACGCTGACAAGCTGAAAGAAAACCTGGAATCTCTGCTGGTTGCGCTGAAAAAAGCGAAACCTGCTCAGGCGAAAGGCGTTTACATCAAGAAAATCAGCCTGTCTACCACCATGGGCGCTGGCGTTGCCATCGACCAGGCGGGTCTGAACGCAGCAGCAAACTAATTGCTGCTTGAAACGGGCGAAAAATTCACCTAGAATCTTACGCCCGTTGTTCTGGTAAAACAGACACTGAATTTATATCTCGCTGTGACTTTCGCATTCGCTTCGGCGACGCGGCGGAAACAGCGGGGTAGGTTGGAGCCAGGCCTTTCCTGGCCTCCGTCCAAGACCGCAGGCGCGGCCCATCTTCGGATGTGACGCTTAATCCCCTGCGTAGACGGTGACAGAGCCAAAAAGAATTTTTTCTTAACTGGATTCTGCTCACCGTGTTTTAGCGCTTACCTTCCTTTAGGTCGGTAGGTGAAGTGAGTTCCGGAGAAATTCATCTCCGGCCAAAATCCAGGAGCAAAAGCTAATGGCATTAAATCTTCAAGACAAACAAGCGATTGTTGCTGAAGTCAGCGAAGTAGCCAAAGGCGCGCTGTCAGCGGTTGTTGCGGATTCTCGCGGCGTTACCGTTGATAAAATGACCGAACTGCGTAAAGCAGGTCGTGAAGCTGGCGTTTACATGCGTGTTGTTCGTAACACCCTGCTGCGCCGCGTCGTTGAAGGTACTCAGTTCGAGTGCCTGAAAGACACGTTTGTTGGTCCGACCCTGATTGCATACTCTATGGAACACCCGGGCGCTGCTGCTCGTCTGTTCAAAGATTTCGCGAAAGCGAATGCAAAATTTGAGGTCAAAGCTGCAGCCTTTGAAGGTGAGCTGATCCCGGCGGCACAAATTGACCGTCTGGCAACGCTGCCGACTTACGAAGAAGCACTGGCACGTCTGATGTCGACCATGAAAGAAGCCGCTGCTGGCAAACTGGTCCGCACTCTGGCTGCTGTTCGCGATGCAAAAGAAGCGGCTTAAGGCCAGATTCTTTTCTTTCGCACTTGCTAACGTATAAACTTTTTCTGATTCTTAGGAACAATTGTCATGTCTATCACTAAAGATCAAATTCTGGAAGCCGTTGCCGCTATGTCCGTAATGGAAGTAGTTGAGCTGGTTTCTGCTATGGAAGAAAAATTCGGCGTTTCTGCTGCTGCCGCTGTAGCTGTAGCTGCTGGCCCGGCTGAAGCTGTTGAAGAGAAAACTGAATTCGACGTCGTTCTGAAATCTGCTGGCGCGAACAAAGTAGCTGTAATCAAAGCCGTACGTAGCGCAACTGGTCTGGGCCTGAAAGAAGCCAAAGACCTGGTTGAAGCAACTGGCGTGATCAAAGAAGGCATCAGCAAAGACGACGCAGCTGCACTTGAAGCTGCTCTGAAAGAAGCTGGCGCAGAAGTTGAAGTTAAGTAAGACAACCTTTTGGTTGCAGCCTGAGTAAAATCAGGCTGATGGCTGGTGGCTTTTGGGTCACCAGCCTTTTTGCGCTCAAGAGCCTTGATGGGGTTTCGCACTGTTTGTCCATCGCTGCTCTTCAATATCTTTTTCTATCGACGACTTAATATACTGCTTTCCTGCGCGGGTTCCCTGCCCATGCTAATGCAATGAAATGATTTAAGAGTGATAGAAAGATGTATTGCATGTGACCTCCGTGTCGCATGAATCAAACAAAATAGTGTTGCATGAACTGTCCTTCAGGACGGACAGCGTGGGTCGACTTGTCAGCTAGCTGAGGAACCCTATGGTTTACTCCTATACCGAGAAAAAACGTATTCGTAAGGATTTTGGTAAACGTCCGCAAGTACTGGACATACCTTATCTCCTTTCTATCCAGCTTGACTCGTTCCAGAAGTTTATCGAGCAAGATTCGGAAGGTCAGTACGGACTGGAAGCAGCCTTCCGTTCCGTCTTCCCCATTCAGAGTTACAGCGGTAACTCCGAGCTGCAATACGTCAGCTACCGTCTGGGCGAACCCGTCTTTGACGTTAAAGAGTGTCAGATTCGTGGCGTGACGTTCTCAGCTCCGCTGCGCGTCAAGCTGCGTCTGGTGATCTACGAGCGCGAAGCGCCGGAAGGCACCGTAAAAGACATTAAAGAACAAGAAGTCTACATGGGCGAAATCCCGCTCATGACCGACAACGGTACCTTTGTTATCAACGGTACCGAACGCGTTATCGTTTCTCAGCTGCATCGTAGTCCTGGCGTCTTCTTCGACAGCGATAAAGGTAAAACCCACTCATCGGGTAAAGTGCTCTATAACGCACGCATCATTCCTTATCGCGGTTCATGGCTCGACTTCGAGTTCGACCCGAAAGACAACCTGTTCGTACGTATCGACCGTCGTCGTAAGCTGCCGGCCAGTATCATTCTGCGCGCGCTGAACTACACCACTGAGCAGATCCTCGATCTGTTCTTCGAGAAAGTGGTGTTTGAGATTCGCGACAACAAGCTGCAGATGGAGCTGGTGCCAGAGCGCCTGCGCGGCGAAACCGCCTCTTTCGATATCGAAGCCAACGGCAACGTCTACGTCGAAAAAGGCCGTCGCATCACTGCGCGCCACATTCGTCAGCTGGAAAAAGATGGTATTCAGCACATCGAAGTACCGGTTGAATACATCGCGGGCAAAGTGGTCGCAAAAGATTACATCGACGAGAGCACCGGCGAGCTGATCGTACCGGCGAACATGGAGCTTTCCATGGATCTGCTGGCCAAGCTGAGCCAGGCGGGTCACAAGCGTATCGAAACGCTGTTCACCAACGATCTGGATCACGGCCCGTACATCTCCGAGACCCTGCGCGTCGACCCGACCAACGATCGCCTGAGCGCGCTGGTTGAGATCTACCGCATGATGCGTCCTGGCGAGCCGCCGACGCGTGAAGCTGCTGAGAACCTGTTCGAGAACCTGTTCTTCTCAGAAGATCGTTACGATCTGTCAGCTGTCGGCCGCATGAAGTTCAACCGTTCGCTGCTGCGTGATGAAATCGAAGGCTCAGGCATCCTGAGCAAAGAAGACATCATCGAAGTGATGAAGAAGCTGATCGACATCCGTAACGGTAAAGGCGAAGTGGACGATATCGACCACCTCGGCAACCGTCGTATTCGTTCAGTGGGCGAAATGGCGGAAAACCAGTTCCGCGTTGGCCTGGTTCGCGTAGAGCGCGCGGTGAAAGAGCGTCTGTCGCTGGGCGACCTCGACACGCTGATGCCGCAGGACATGATCAACGCCAAGCCGATTTCGGCGGCGGTGAAAGAGTTCTTTGGCTCCAGCCAGCTCTCTCAGTTTATGGATCAGAACAACCCGCTGTCAGAGATTACGCATAAGCGTCGTATCTCTGCACTCGGCCCAGGCGGCCTGACGCGTGAGCGCGCCGGCTTCGAAGTTCGAGACGTACACCCGACGCACTACGGTCGCGTATGTCCAATCGAAACCCCTGAAGGTCCGAACATCGGTCTGATCAACTCGCTGTCTGTGTACGCGCAGACCAACGAGTACGGATTCCTGGAAACGCCGTATCGTCGCGTTATCGACGGCGTGGTTTCTGACGAAATCCATTACCTCTCTGCAATCGAAGAGGGTAACTACGTTATCGCTCAGGCGAACGCCCAGCTGGATGAAGAAGGTCACTTTGTTGATGACCTCGTCACCTGCCGTAGCAAAGGCGAATCGAGCCTGTTCAGCCGCGATCAGGTTGACTACATGGACGTTTCCACCCAGCAGGTGGTTTCTGTCGGTGCGTCACTGATCCCGTTCCTGGAGCACGATGATGCTAACCGCGCCCTGATGGGTGCGAACATGCAACGTCAGGCCGTACCAACTCTGCGCGCTGACAAGCCGCTGGTAGGTACCGGTATGGAGCGCGCGGTAGCGGTTGACTCCGGCGTAACCGCCGTAGCGAAACGTGGCGGTACCGTTCAGTACGTTGATGCTTCTCGTATCGTTATCAAAGTTAACGAAGATGAGATGTATCCGGGCGAAGCGGGTATCGACATCTACAACCTGACTAAGTACACCCGTTCTAACCAGAACACCTGCATCAACCAGATGCCGTGTGTGTCGCTGGGCGAGCCGGTCGAGCGCGGCGACGTGCTGGCTGACGGTCCGTCAACCGACCTGGGCGAACTGGCGCTTGGCCAGAACATGCGCGTCGCGTTCATGCCGTGGAACGGCTACAACTTCGAAGACTCCATCCTCGTTTCCGAGCGTGTGGTTCAGGAAGACCGTTTCACCACCATCCATATTCAGGAACTGGCGTGCGTGTCTCGTGACACCAAGCTGGGGCCAGAAGAGATCACCGCTGATATCCCGAACGTGGGTGAAGCTGCGCTCTCCAAACTGGATGAATCCGGCATCGTTTATATCGGTGCGGAAGTAACCGGCGGCGATATCCTGGTGGGCAAGGTTACGCCGAAAGGTGAAACCCAGCTGACGCCAGAAGAGAAACTGCTGCGCGCTATCTTCGGCGAAAAAGCGTCCGACGTGAAAGATTCGTCGCTGCGCGTGCCGAACGGCGTGTCTGGTACCGTTATCGACGTACAGGTCTTTACCCGCGATGGCGTGGAAAAAGACAAGCGTGCGCTGGAAATCGAAGAGATGCAGCTGAAGCAGGCGAAGAAAGACCTGTCTGAAGAACTGCAGATCCTCGAAGCGGGCCTGTTTGGCCGTATCCAGGCCGTGCTGATCTCTGGCGGCGTAGAAGCCGACAAGCTCGACAAGCTGCCGCGCGAGCGCTGGCTGGAGCTGGGCCTGACCGACGAAGAGAAGCAGAACGCGCTGGAGCAGCTGGCTGAGCAGTACGACGAACTGAAGCACGAGTTTGAGAAAAAGCTCGAAGCCAAGCGTCGTAAGATCACTCAGGGCGATGACCTCGCGCCGGGCGTGCTGAAAATCGTTAAGGTCTATCTGGCCGTTAAACGTCAGATTCAGCCGGGCGACAAGATGGCAGGCCGTCACGGTAACAAAGGTGTTATCTCTAAGATCAACCCGATCGAAGATATGCCTTACGACGAGAACGGCACGCCGGTCGACATCGTACTGAACCCGCTGGGCGTACCGTCACGTATGAACATCGGTCAGATCCTGGAAACGCATCTGGGTATGGCGGCAAAAGGCATCGGCGACAAGATCAACGCCATGCTGAAGCGTCAGGAAGAAGTCGCGAAACTGCGCGAATTCATCCAGCGTGCCTATGACCTGGGCGCGGACGTGCGTCAGCGCGTTGACCTCAACACCTTCTCTGATGATGAAGTGTTGCGTCTGGCCGAGAACCTGAAGAAAGGTATGCCGATCGCAACGCCGGTGTTCGACGGTGCGAAAGAGAGCGAAATCAAAGAGCTGCTGCAGCTTGGCGATTTGCCGACTTCTGGCCAGATCACGCTGTTTGACGGCCGTACCGGTGAGCAGTTCGAGCGTCCGGTTACCGTTGGCTACATGTACATGCTGAAACTGAACCACCTGGTTGATGACAAGATGCATGCGCGTTCCACCGGTTCTTACAGCCTGGTTACTCAGCAGCCGCTGGGTGGTAAAGCACAGTTCGGTGGTCAGCGCTTCGGTGAGATGGAAGTGTGGGCGCTGGAAGCATACGGCGCGGCATATACCCTGCAGGAAATGCTTACCGTTAAGTCTGATGACGTGAACGGTCGTACGAAGATGTATAAAAACATCGTCGACGGCAACCATCAGATGGAACCGGGCATGCCGGAATCCTTCAACGTACTGTTGAAAGAGATTCGCTCGCTGGGCATCAACATCGAGCTGGAAGACGAGTAAGCACTCGCAAGTACTGGTTACGGGGCGCGCAGTTTCGGCTGCGCGCCCCTGAGAGTTCCACTCCGACGGGAGCTAATCCGTGAAAGACTTACTTAAGTTTCTGAAAGCGCAAACTAAGACCGAAGAGTTTGATGCGATCAAAATTGCGCTGGCTTCGCCAGACATGATCCGTTCCTGGTCGTTCGGTGAAGTGAAAAAGCCGGAAACCATCAACTACCGTACCTTCAAGCCTGAGCGTGACGGTCTTTTCTGCGCCCGTATTTTCGGACCGGTAAAAGATTACGAGTGCCTGTGCGGTAAGTACAAGCGCCTGAAACACCGCGGCGTGATCTGTGAGAAGTGCGGCGTCGAAGTGACCCAGACCAAAGTGCGTCGTGAGCGCATGGGCCACATCGAGCTGGCTTCTCCGACCGCGCACATCTGGTTCCTGAAGTCGCTGCCGTCCCGTATCGGTCTGCTGCTGGATATGCCGCTGCGCGATATCGAACGCGTGCTCTACTTTGAATCTTACGTGGTTGTCGAAGGTGGCATGACCAACCTCGAAAAACGTCAGATTCTGACCGAAGAGCAGTACCTTGACGCGCTGGAAGAGTTCGGTGACGAATTCGACGCGAAAATGGGTGCCGAAGCGATCCAGGCGCTGCTGAAAAATATGGATCTGGAGCAAGAGTGCGAGCAGCTGCGTGAAGAGCTGAACGAAACTAACTCCGAGACCAAGCGTAAGAAGCTGACCAAGCGCATCAAGCTGCTGGAAGCGTTCGTTCAGTCTGGCAACAAGCCGGAGTGGATGATCCTGACCGTGCTGCCCGTGCTGCCGCCGGATCTGCGTCCGCTGGTTCCGCTGGACGGCGGTCGTTTCGCAACGTCAGATCTGAACGATCTTTATCGTCGCGTGATCAACCGTAACAACCGTCTGAAGCGTCTGCTGGATCTGGCTGCGCCGGACATCATCGTACGCAACGAAAAACGTATGCTGCAGGAAGCGGTCGACGCCCTGCTGGATAACGGTCGTCGCGGTCGTGCGATCACCGGTTCTAACAAGCGTCCGCTGAAATCTTTGGCCGATATGATCAAAGGTAAGCAGGGTCGTTTCCGTCAGAACCTGCTCGGTAAGCGCGTTGACTACTCCGGTCGTTCTGTTATCACCGTAGGTCCATACCTGCGTCTGCATCAGTGCGGCCTGCCGAAGAAAATGGCGCTGGAGCTGTTCAAACCCTTTATCTACGGCAAGCTGGAGCTGCGTGGCCTGGCCACCACCATTAAAGCCGCGAAGAAAATGGTTGAGCGCGAAGAAGCGGTCGTCTGGGATATCCTGGATGAAGTTATCCGCGAGCACCCGGTTCTGCTGAACCGTGCGCCGACGCTGCACCGTCTGGGTATCCAGGCGTTTGAACCGGTTCTGATCGAAGGTAAAGCGATCCAGCTGCACCCGCTGGTGTGTGCGGCCTATAACGCCGACTTCGATGGTGACCAGATGGCTGTTCACGTACCGCTGACGCTGGAAGCCCAGCTGGAAGCGCGTGCGCTGATGATGTCCACCAACAACATCCTGTCACCTGCGAACGGCGAGCCAATCATCGTTCCTTCTCAGGACGTTGTACTGGGTCTGTACTACATGACCCGTGACTGTGTTAACGCCAAAGGCGAAGGCATGGTGCTGACCGGCCCGAAAGAAGCTGAGCGTGTTTATCGCGCTGGCCTCGCATCGCTGCACGCTCGCGTTAAGGTACGTATTACCGAGCACGAGAAAAACGAGCAGGATGAGTGGGTAGCTAAAACCAGCATCATCGACACCACCATCGGCCGCGCCATCCTGTGGATGATCGTGCCGAAAGGTCTGCCGTTCTCCATCGTTAACCAGGCGCTGGGCAAAAAAGCTATCTCCAAAATGCTGAACACCTGTTACCGCATTTTGGGCCTGAAGCCGACCGTTATCTTTGCTGACCAGACCATGTACACCGGTTTCGCCTACGCTGCCCGTTCAGGCGCGTCTGTCGGCATCGACGACATGGTGATCCCAGAGAA
This sequence comes from Pantoea agglomerans, assembly GCF_020149765.1. Taxonomy (NCBI): domain Bacteria; kingdom Pseudomonadati; phylum Pseudomonadota; class Gammaproteobacteria; order Enterobacterales; family Erwiniaceae; genus Pantoea; species Pantoea agglomerans. The sequence goes on along the minus strand of NZ_CP083809.1, from coordinate 3,789,577 downwards.
GAAAGTGGAAATCATCACCGAAGCGGAAGCGGAAGTGGCTGAGATCCAGGAGCAGTTCCAGTCTGGTCTGGTTACCGCGGGCGAGCGTTACAACAAAGTCATCGATATCTGGGCTGCGGCGAACGAGCGCGTAGCGAAGGCGATGATGGAAAACCTCTCTACTGAAACCGTGATTAACCGTGACGGCGAAGAAGAGAAACAGGTTTCCTTTAACAGCATCTTTATGATGGCCGACTCTGGTGCGCGTGGTTCTGCGGCACAGATTCGTCAGCTGGCGGGTATGCGTGGTCTGATGGCGAAGCCGGATGGCTCCATCATCGAGACGCCGATTACCGCGAACTTCCGTGAAGGTCTGAACGTACTCCAGTACTTCATCTCGACCCACGGTGCGCGTAAAGGTCTGGCGGATACCGCACTGAAAACGGCGAACTCCGGTTATCTGACGCGTCGTCTGGTTGACGTTGCGCAGGATCTGGTTGTGACCGAAGACGACTGCGGCACCTTCGAAGGCATCATGATGACGCCGGTTATCGAAGGCGGCGACGTTAAAGAGCCGCTGCGCGAGCGCGTACTGGGTCGTGTGACCGCAGAAGACGTGCTGAAGCCGGGCACCGCTGACATCCTGGTTCCGCGTAATACGCTGCTGGATGAGCACTGGTGTGATGTGGTTGAACAGAACTCTGTCGACACCATCAAAGTTCGCTCTGTTGTAAGCTGTGAAACCGATTTTGGTGTCTGTGCACACTGCTACGGTCGCGACCTGGCACGTGGTCACATCATCAACAAAGGTGAAGCGATCGGTGTTATCGCGGCACAGTCCATCGGTGAGCCGGGTACACAGCTGACCATGCGTACCTTCCACATCGGTGGTGCGGCATCGCGTGCGGCAGCTGAATCCAGCATTCAGGTGAAGAACAAAGGTACTATCAAACTGACCAACGCCAAGTCGGTAACCAACTCCGCTGGCAAACTGGTTATTACCTCGCGTAACGTCGAACTGAAAATGATCGATGAGTTTGGCCGTACTAAAGAGAGCTATAAAGTCCCTTACGGCGCGACCATGGCGAAAGGTGACGGCGAGCAGGTTGCAGCGGGCGAAACCGTTGCGAACTGGGATCCGCACACCATGCCGGTTATCACCGAAGTGAGCGGCTATATTCGCTTTACTGACATGATCGATGGCCAGACCATCACGCGTCAGACTGACGAACTGACCGGTCTCTCTTCGCTGGTGGTACTGGATACCGCTGAGCGTACGGCTGGTGGTAAAGACCTGCGTCCGGCGCTGAAAATCGTCGATGAGCAGGGCGAAGACGTTCTGATCCCGGGCACCGACATGCCGGCTCAGTACTTCCTGCCGGGCAAAGCGATCGTTCAGCTGGAAGATGGTAAGAAAATCAGCTCTGGTGACACCCTGGCGCGTGTGCCTCAGGAATCTGGCGGTACCAAGGACATCACCGGTGGTCTGCCGCGCGTTGCCGACCTGTTCGAAGCGCGTCGTCCGAAAGAGCCAGCAATCCTGGCGGAGATCAGCGGTATCATCTCCTTCGGTAAAGAGACCAAAGGTAAACGTCGTCTGGTAATTACGCCGGTTGATGGCAGCGAGCCTTACGAAGAGATGATTCCGAAATGGCGTCAGCTCAACGTGTTTGAAGGTGAGCGCGTAGAACGTGGTGACGTGGTTTCCGACGGTCCGGAATCTCCGCATGACATTCTGCGTCTGCGTGGCGTCCATGCTGTGACCCGTTACATCACTAACGAAGTGCAGGAAGTTTACCGCCTGCAGGGCGTTAAGATTAACGATAAGCACATCGAAGTCATCGTTCGTCAGATGCTGCGTAAAGCTACCATCATGAGCGCGGGAAGCACCGACTTCCTGGAAGGTGAGCAGGCGGAAGTCTCTCGCATCAAGATCTCTAACCGCGATCTCGAAGCGAACGGCAAAATCGGCGCGACCTATATGCGCGATCTGCTGGGTATCACCAAAGCGTCACTGGCAACCGAATCGTTCATCTCGGCAGCCTCGTTCCAGGAGACCACGCGTGTCCTGACCGAAGCCGCTGTTGCAGGCAAGCGCGACGAACTGCGCGGCCTGAAAGAGAACGTAATCGTGGGGCGTCTGATCCCGGCCGGTACCGGTTACGCTTACCATCAGGATCGTATGCGTCGTAAAGCCGCAGGTGAAGTACCGGCTGCGCCGCAGGTTACTGCGGATGAAGCCTCTGCCAGCCTGGCTGAACTGCTGAACGCCGGTCTCGGCGGCAGCGACAACGACTAATCGCTCTTCGCGTAATAAAAACCCTGCCTCGGCAGGGTTTTTTTTTAGCTATGCAAAAGCAACCTGATGATAACGGCTGGGCAATAGCCTCTCTGGAGAGGGCGTGACCTATGCCGCAGCGGGCGCGAACAGCAGCTCGAAGCTGTGCATTGGGCCCATTTCAACGATCTGTAGAGAGAGCAAACCCGCCTTGACCATCGGAAGACGGGTCACTAATGTTTCCAGTTCGTCACGGGCTGAGGTTTCATAAATGGCGCCGATAATCAGCGGGCTGGCGGAGAAGTCGATCTCCCGCAGCGCGCCCGCCTTATGGTCATGCCATACCGTCTGCATTTCTGGCACCGCACAAGGCCTGAACTCCGCCGGTTCGCAATCGGCGACGGGTGTGAGCAACACTAAAAATTTCATATCATGATCTCCTGTCAGAGGCTCAACGTTAACAGCCGAAACCAGGCGCCTGTAGGCTGCCTCGCAGCAAGGAGATATTGACCAGATGGCAACACCGCTCTTTTCATCCAGCCTGACTCAGCTGCTCTGGTTCGCGCGTATCGTGGAAGCGGGATCCTTTGCCGAGGCCGCACGCCGCGCCGGCACAACCACCTCGGCCGTCTCCAAAGCGTTAAGCCGGTTCGAGGGTCAGCATGGCGTGCGCCTGCTGCACCGCACCACGCACGCGCTGTCGCTGACCGACGAGGGCGAGAGGATGCTGATGCTGGCGCGCGGGCTGCTGGAGGAGGTTAATCAGGTGGAGAAGGCTCTGAGCGGCATCGAGGGCGAGGGCGCCAGCGGCCGGGTGCGCCTTTCCGTTCCATCCGCTTTCGGCCGAGCCTGTATTATGCCAGCGCTGCCCGCCTTTCTTGCCGCGCATCCCGAGATCTCCTTGGAAATGCACTTCAGCGACGCGATGGTGGATTTAGCGAGCGGCGGCTATGATTTCGCGATCCGCTCCGGCCCGCTGGAAGCCTGGCCCGGCCACTCCGCCCGTAAGCTCTTTAGCTTTCCCTGGGTCGCCTGCGCCACGCCGGGCTATCTGGCGCAGCACGGCGAGCCCTCTACGCCTTTTGAACTCAGCGCGCATAGTCAGATCGGGTTCTGGAATCTCAATAAAGGACGGGCGGACGCCTGGCGTTTTCGTTCACCTGAAGAGGGCAGCGCGGTACGCTGGGAGCCCGCCTCGCGCTATCTGTTCGACGACGGCCAGGCTGTATGGCAGATGGTTCGCGCCGGCATCGGCATCGGCTGGGCGCCTGCGTGGCTTGGCGCATCTGATTTCGCCAGCGGCGCGGTGGTCGAGATCTTAAAAGCCTGGCGAACAGAGAGAACAAATATGTGGGTGCTGCGTCTGGAGCGGCGGCTAACGCCGCGACGTACGCAGACGGTTATCGATTTTTTAATGACGCTTTTCTCGCCTTATGAATCCCTGGTGTAACTATCGAGCCTGAACGCAGGAGTGGCAGGCAGACAGGAACGCTCTGCCTGCCAGGGTGAAACAGAGCACAGGGCGCGCTTTATAAAGATTCAGCACGCTAGCGTCGCTCGCTTTCAATATCGCCGCGCGTCAAACCAATATCTTTGAGTTGCGCATCGCTGAGGTGCAGCAGGATCTGACGCGTCTTACGCCGCTGGTGGATCGCTTTGATGCCTTGCGCGATGGCGCGCAGCAGATGCCAGGGCGTTACTGAAAAAGGTTTCGCCGCGCAGTTTTCTTCGTATCCCATTTTAATTTCCTCATCAGGTGAACTGAGAAGTAGTTTCTGCCTGATGGCCGAAAGGATACAGACGCAAAATTCGACTTTATTTAACATACAGATTGCCGCAGGCGGCCTCTGAATGGTAAAAAAATAGTCTTTCTGTACTGCTTCTTTACTTCTCTGCCTGACGGGAGCCGAACATGACGCGTTATCAACAGCTGGCGATGCATCTGGCGCAGCGCATCGAGCAGGGCCTCTATCGCAGCGGCGAGAAGCTGCCTTCAGTGCGTACGCTGAGCCTTGAGCACGGCGTCAGCATCAGCACCGTGCAGCAGGCGTACCACGTGCTGGAGGAGAAGCAGCTGATTACGCCGCAGCCGCGTTCCGGCTATTTCGTCGCGCCGCGTAAGGCTACGCCGCCGGTTCCGGCGCTGACGCGTCCGGTGCAGCGTCCTGTTGAGATTACGCAGTGGGAATCGGTGCTGGATCTGCTTGAGAGTCGTCTTGAAGGCGATGTGCTGCAGCTGGGTAGCGGTATGCCTAACCTCACGCAGCCTACCCTTAAGCCGCTGTGGAAAATCCTCAGCCGCCAGGCGCAGCGGCAGGAAACGCAGATCCTCAGCTACGACAATCTGTATGGCGTCACCGTTCTGCGCGAACAGGTGGCGCGGCTGGCGATCGACAGCGGCTGCCAGCTGTCGGTTGACGATATCGTTATTACCACCGGCTGCCATGAGGCGCTGTCGGTTTCGATCCGCGCGGTATGCGAGCCGGGCGATATTATCGCGGTGGAGTCGCCGTCGTTTCACGGCATCATGCAGACCCTGCGCGGCTTCGGCATTCGCGCCATTGAGATCCCTACCGATTCGGTCACCGGTATCAGCCTGGAGGCGCTTGAACTGGCGTTTGAGCAGTGGCCTATTAAGGCGGTGATGGTGGTGCCCAACTGTAATAATCCGCTGGGCTTTATTATGCCGGAGTCGCGCAAGCGCGCGCTGCTGACGCTGGCGCAGCGTTTTGACGTGGCGGTGATTGAGGATGACGTATACGGCGAGCTGGCCTGGGAGTATCCGCGACCATCCACCCTGAAATCGCTCGATCTGGATGGTCGGGTGCTGCTGTGCAGCTCTTTTTCGAAAACGGTCGCGCCTGGCCTGCGTATCGGCTGGGTTGCGCCGGGACGCTATCGCGATCGCGTGCTGCATATGAAATATATCGCCACCGGCTCGAGCAACACGCTGGCGCAGCATGCCATGGCGGAGTTTATTCGCCAGGGCTACTATCAGCCGCATCTGCGGCGCATGCGCCAGCTCTACCAGCGCCACTACGACTGCTTTAGCTGCTGGGTGCGCCACTATTTTCCCTGCGGCATCTGCGTGTCGCGTCCGCAGGGCGGCTTTATGATGTGGGTCGAACTGCCGGAAGCGTTTGACGCCGTGCGGCTTAATCGCGAGCTGCGCGATTCGCATATTCAGATTGCGGTTGGATCGCTGTTCTCCGCGTCGGGAAAATATCGCAACTGCCTGCGATTGAGCTTTGCGGTAACGCCGGATGAGCATGTCGAAAAGGCGCTGGAAAAAGTAGGCCAGGCCGTCGAGCGCGCGATAGCCGCCTGCGCGAGCGAACACTCTCCAGACTCCCTGCAGCATGAAACCCTCCTGACGAAATAGTGAGGCAGGGCCGGAGTGGGTGAAGGGGAGGTCCCGGCCCTGGCCGGGCGGAATACCCGGCGAAAGCCACTGTAGCGCGGCAGAAAAACGGCGCGAGCGAGAAAGTCTGTCGCTGCGCGCCGTTTTCCACGCTTTTTACCGGCGTTGCGGGATGTTGCCCCGTTTTGCGCGGCGCGTTCCGCGTTATAAACCCGGCGGCGGTTCCGCCAGCGCAAGCAGCGCCTGGGTCGCGGCGCGCCAGTCCGGTGCCTGGGTAATGGCGCTGACGACGGCGATGCTGCCGACGCCGGTCGCCAGCACTGCCGGCGCGCGCGCCAGGCTAATGCCGCCAATCGCCACGGTGGAGATGCCTTCAAGCCGCGCAATATGCCGCTGAAGCTCGATCAGCCCCTGCGGCGCCGACGGCATCGCTTTGGTCTGGGTAGGAAAAATATGCCCCAGCGCGATATAGGAAGGGCGTATCGCCAGCGCGCGATCCAGCTCGTGGTCGTCATGGGTCGACAGGCCCAGCCGCAACCCCGCCTCACGAATGGCGTTAAGATTTGCGACATCCAGATCCTCCTGGCCCAGATGCACGCCGTAGGCGCGATGCTTAATCGCCAGCCGCCAGTAGTCGTTGATAAACAGACGGGCGTTGTAACGCTTGCCGAGCGCAATCGCCTCTGCAACCGCAGGCTCAACCGCCTCGTCCTGCTGATCTTTAATGCGCAGCTGGATCGTGCGCACGCCGGCCTCCAGCAGTCGCGCAATCCATTCCACGCTGTCGACGACGGGGTAGAGCCCTAAGCGCGGCGCGGTGGTGGGAAAGGGGGCGTTCACAGCTTCTCCTCGTTCAGCGCGTCGGCTGAGTGATAAAGCTCGCCGCCGCGGCGGCGAAAGGTTTCAGACATCTGCTGCATGCCGATTGCGATCGGCTGCGCCTCGCCTTGCTGACTGGCAGCATAGTCGCGCACCTCCTGGCTGATTTTCATCGAACAGAATTTCGGCCCGCACATCGAGCAGAAGTGCGCGACTTTGCCTGACTCCTGCGGCAGGGTTTCGTCGTGATAGGCGCGCGCGGTGTGGGGATCGAGCGCCAGGTTAAACTGATCCTCCCAGCGGAATTCAAAGCGCGCCTTGGACATGGCGTTATCGCGGATCTGCGCGCCGGGGTGCCCCTTCGCCAGATCCGCCGCGTGGGCGGCGATCTTATAGGTAATCAGCCCCTGCTTAACGTCCTCTTTATTCGGCAGGCCGAGGTGCTCTTTGGGCGTTACGTAGCAGAGCATGGCGCAGCCGAACCAGCCGATCATGGCGGCGCCGATGCCGGAGGTAAAATGATCGTAGCCGGGGGCGATATCGGTCGTCAGCGGGCCGAGCGTATAGAATGGCGCTTCGTGGCAGTGCTCCAGCTGCTCGGTCATATTGCGGCGGATCATCTGCATCGGGATATGGCCGGGGCCTTCGATCATCACCTGCACGTCATACTCCCAGGCGATCTTCGTCAGCTCCCCCAGCGTGTGCAGCTCAGCGAACTGCGCCTCGTCGTTGGCGTCCTGAATCGAGCCGGGACGCAGGCCGTCGCCGAGCGACAGAGCGACGTCATAGGCGGCGCAGATTTCACAAATCTCGCGAAAGTGTTCGTAGAGAAAACTCTCCCGATGATGCGACAGACACCATTTAGCCATAATCGACCCGCCGCGCGAGACGATGCCGGTGAGCCGCTTTGCCGTCATCGGCACATAGCGCAGCAGCACGCCGGCGTGGATAGTGAAGTAGTCGACGCCTTGCTCCGCCTGCTCCAGCAGCGTGTCGCGGAAGACCTCCCAGTCGAGATTTTCCGCAACGCCGTTGACCTTCTCCAGCGCCTGGTAAACAGGGACAGTGCCGATGGGGACCGGGCTGTTGCGCAGGATCCACTCGCGCGTCTCATGGATATAGCGGCCGGTAGAGAGATCCATCACGGTATCGGCGCCCCAGCGCGTCGACCAGACCAGTTTCTCTACCTCTTCTTCGATGGAAGAGGTGACCGCTGAGTTGCCGATATTGGCGTTGACCTTGACCAGAAAGTTGCGGCCGATAATCATCGGCTCCGATTCGGGATGGTTGATGTTGGCGGGAATGATGGCGCGTCCGGCGGCCACCTCCTGGCGCACGAACTCAGGGGTAATATTTTCCGGCAGCTGCGCGCCAAAGCCGTAGCCCTCATGCTGCTGGCGCAGCACTTCGCTGCGGATGCGTTCGCGACCCATGTTCTCGCGCAGGGCGATAAACTCCATTTCCGGCGTGATGATGCCCTGACGCGCGTAATGAAGTTGGGTGACGCGCCGTCCCGCCTTTGCACGCCGCGGCTGCGGCAGCCGCTCGAAGCGCAGATGGTCGAGCCCGTCGTCGGCCAGCCGCTGCTGGGTATAGCGCGAACTGGTGTGCGTCAGAACGTCGCTGTCGTCGCGCGCGGCAATCCAGTCGGCGCGCAGCTTCGCCAGCCCGCGCTGCACGTCGATAACCGCCTCGGGATCGCCGTAGGGGCCGGCGGTATCATAGACCGGCACGGCCTCATTCTCTTCATAGCGTGGACGATCTTTATCGCCGCCGAGCAGCGTCGGGCTAAGCTGGATCTCACGCATCGGCACGCGAATATCGTCGCGGCTGCCCTGGATCCAGATACGTTTCGAGTTGGGGAAAGCGACGCCGCTCTGAAGCGCCTCAATAAAGGCCTGCGCCTGAGCGCGCTGTTCACGTCGGTTGGTTTTGGTCGTAGACATAGCAATTTTCCTGTTGAGGGGGAACGTTGCTTGTCCGGAGTTCGGAAGGAGTAACAGAGACGGCAGGCAAAAACGCCAGCGTACTGATGATATTTACTCTTGTTCCCTTCGCAGGTTCTAACCTGATCAGGTTCCGCGGATCCCGAATTAACGGTCTCAGCCCTTGCGGGCACTCCGACAAGATTTCGTTTTACGCTTTACACGCAAAACGCCCGTGCACATGGCACAAAAAACAAAACGGGTTTTCGACGAGAGAACCGAAAACCCGTTCAGCATAGAAGGGCTGGTTCAGAATAACAAGCGATTTACAATTGGCTAACCTTAAGCCGGACGCGACAGCTGCGTGCTGTCGTTGGCTACCGGCGCGCGCACCAGGCTGTTGTCCCAGGCGAGCTGAATTAACTTGTCTTCCAGGGTAAAGCGCGCTTCCAGCACTTCGCCGACTTCCGACAGCGCCAGCTGAAAATCGACGCAGTTATCATCGTCGATCGACTGCTGCAGATGGCCGTCATAAAGCTGCATCAGGCGCTCGGTGTTGGCCTCCAGCGGCGGATAGACCTGCGCGGCGGCAATCATCGGGCTGTCGCCTTCCATCTCATTAATGATGCGCTCGTAAATGCTGAAGTGGCCAGCGGAAAGATAGTCGACCAGGCCGTGACAAAAATTGTCGAGCGCCTGCTCGTCTAAGGTGGTGAGCGCATCTTTGTTCGGCTTCAGCCCAACCAGATGGTAATAAGAAACAAGTAGCTGGCGACGGGCGTCCAGCCACGTATCTACCAGTTCGTTGCTGCCACCTACGCGCTCGGTCAGGACGTTTAACTGGTTAAGCATATCTGACTCCATGTAAAGAAAGTTCCCTTCCCGTCGCGCTGTGGCTGGCGTGGTGCCGCCTGCAAGCTGGACGATTTAGGGTATAGTTGTTTGTCTACACACTTAACATCAGGACTTCAGCGTATCGATAGGACGCTAAGGATGACGATTAGATGCAACATGAGATCTCAAGCGTAGACGCTGGATGGTGGATTGTCAGCCATGAACAGAAACTTTGGTTGCCGCAGGGCGATCTGCCTCACGGCAGCGCCGCTGCGTTTAAGCTGGCCGGAAGCAGAGCGCAGGCGGTTGGCGAGTGGCAAGGCGAAACGGTATGGCTGGTGTGTGAAAATCGCGATCGCGATATGTTTTCGGTGCGTCAGCTGATCGATGAAGAGCCGGGGCTGTTTCAGCTCGCCGGGCGCGCCGTACAGCTGGCGGAGTTTTACCGTTCGCATCGCTTCTGCGGCTACTGCGGCCACGAAATGCATCTGAGCAAGCATGAAAACGCCTGTCTGTGCGGACACTGCCGCGAGCGCTACTATCCGCAAATCGCGCCCTGCATTATCGTCGCTATCCGCCGCGGCGACGAAATATTGCTGGCGAACCATGCGCGTCATCGCAACAGCATTTATACCGTGCTGGCGGGCTTTGTCGAGGTGGGCGAGACGCTGGAGCAGGCGGTCGCGCGCGAGGTGATGGAAGAGAGTAACGTCCGCGTCAAAAACCTGCGCTACATTACGTCGCAGCCCTGGCCCTTCCCGCATTCGCTGATGATGGCCTTTATGGCGGAGTATGACGGCGGCGATCTGCAAATCGATAATAAAGAGCTGCTGGACGCCGGCTGGTACCGCTACGACGCGCTGCCGCTGCTGCCACCGCCGGGCACCGTGGCGCGCCGGCTAATTGAAGATACCGTCGCCATCTGCCGCGGCGAGGCGTAAGAAGTGTTACACTACGCGCCTGAAATTGAGAGAGTCCTGAAATGAGTGAACTGAAGAACGATCGTTATCTGCGTGCCCTGTTACGTCAACCCGTCGATATCACGCCGGTATGGATGATGCGACAAGCCGGGCGTTATTTGCCGGAGTATAAAGCGACGCGCGCCGTAGCCGGCGATTTTATGTCGCTGTGCAAAAACGCCGAACTGGCGTGTGAAGTGACCCTGCAGCCGCTGCGCCGCTATCCGCTCGACGCGGCGATCCTCTTCAGCGATATCCTGACTATTCCCGACGCGATGGGACTGGGACTCTACTTTGAAAGCGGCGAAGGCCCGCGCTTCTCTAATCCGATTACCTGCCGCGCCGATGTCGACAAACTGCCGGTGCCCGATCCAGAGCAGGAACTCGGCTATGTGATGAACGCCGTGCGCACCATTCGCAAAAACCTCAACGGCGAAGTGCCGCTGATCGGTTTTTCCGGCAGTCCCTGGACGCTGGCGACGTATATGGTTGAAGGCGGCAGCAGCAAGGCCTTCACTAAAATCAAAAAAATGATGTATGCCGATCCCGCTACGCTCCATGCGATGCTCGATAAGCTGGCAGACAGCGTCATTCTCTACCTCAACGCGCAGATCCGCGCCGGCGCGCAGTCGGTTATGGTGTTTGACACCTGGGGCGGCGTATTGACCGGCCGCGATTACCGCGACTTCTCGCTCTACTACATGCATAAGATCGTCGACAGCGTGCTGCATGAGAACGAAGGGCGCCGCGTGCCGATTACGCTCTTCACCAAAGGGGGCGGGCAGTGGCTGGAGGCGATGGCCGCGACCGGCTGCGATGCGCTCGGTCTGGACTGGACCACCGATATTGGCGAGGCGCGTCGTCGCGTTGGCGATAAAGTCGCGCTGCAGGGCAACATGGATCCGTCTATGCTTTATGCGCCGGCTGCGCGTATCGAGCAGGAAGTCGCGGGCATTCTCGACGGCTTCGGCGCGGGCAGCGGTCACGTCTTCAATCTGGGGCATGGCATCCATCAGGATGTGCCGCCAGAGCATGCAGGCGTGTTCGTTGAGGCGGTGCACCGCCTCTCAGGCCAATATCATCAGGAGTAAGTATGGACATTGCTGCACTGCGCGCAGAACAGATACAGCGCGCTGCAGAGGTCGTGCGGCAGGATGATTTCGACGTTCTGCCGCCGCGTTTTATCGGCGGTGCCGACGTCGGATTCGAACAGGAAGGGGCGGTGACGCGCGCCGCCCTGGTTATCCTCGAATATCCTTCCCTGAAGCTGGTGGAGCATCGCGTCGCGCGCATCGCCACCACCATGCCCTATATTCCCGGCTTCCTCTCTTTTCGCGAATATCCTGCGCTGCTGGCGGCATGGGAAATGCTTGAGCGCAAACCGGATCTTCTTTTTGTCGACGGACACGGCATTTCGCACCCGCGTCGCCTCGGCGTCGCCTCCCACTTTGGCTTACTGGTTGACGTTCCGACCATCGGCGTGGCGAAAAAGCGTCTGTGCGGCCGCTTTGCCGAACTGGATGCCGAGCCGGGATCGCGCCAGCCGCTGATAGACAAAGGCGAGCAGATCGGCTGGGTATGGCGCAGCAAAGCGCGCTGCAACCCGCTTTTCGTCGCGACCGGTCACCGCGTCAGCCTGGATAGCGCGCTGCACTGGGTGGAAAAGTGCATGGGCGGCTATCGCCTGCCGGAACCGACGCGCTGGGCCGATGCCGTCGCCTCCAATCGCACCGCCTTTCAGCGCTGGCAAAGCGCGCTTTAACGCTGTGCGCGCGGCGCTTTTGCGGTACACTGCCGCCAGCTAAACGATGAAGAGCCCTGTTCATGTTACAAAACCCCGTTCACCTGCGTCTGGCTAAGCTGGAAAGCTGGCAGCATCTGACCTTTATGGCTTGCCTGTGCGAGCGTATGTTCCCTAATTACTGGGCATTCTGCCAGCAGACGCAATTCGCCGATCCGGCGCTTTATCGTCGCCTTCTCGACCTTATCTGGGAAAGCCTGACGGTCAAAGATGCCAAAATCAATTTTGACAGCCAGCTGGAAAAGCTTGAAGCGGCGATTCCCGACGGCGAGGCATTCGATATCTACGGGGTTTATCCCGCCATCGACGCCTGCGTGGCGCTAAGCGAAGTGCTGCACGCGATGCTGAGCGGCGAAACGCTGGAGCATGCAATTGAAGTGAGCAGGACCTCGATCACCACCGTTGCGATGCTGGAAATGACCCAGGCCGGACGCGAAATGAGCGACGAAGAGCTGCGCGAAAACCCTGCCGTGATCGACGAGTGGGACCTGCAATGGGAGATTTTCCGCCTGCTTGCCGACTGCGAAGAACGAGACCTTGAATTGATCAAAGGTTTGTGTTTGGACCTGCGGGAGGCGGGAATCAGCAACATCGGTATAAATTTTCAGCAGTAAGGCGGGAAAACGTGACTTCAGGCCCGAATTAGCGCGCCTGGAGGCTTCACATCGGCCCCCTCTCTGGTCTACATTTGGGGGGCTGAAAATTGTGGCTATCGGTGCGTGCAGGCTGAAGAGTGCCAGAATATGGCTTTTCCCTCGCACTCGTTGCTTAGCAAGCGATAAATACACTTTAAGGATAACTTATGAACAAGACTCAACTGATTGATGTGATCGCGGAAAAAGCGGACCTGTCGAAAACCCAGGCTAAAGCGGCTCTGGAATCAACTCTGGCTGCGATCACTGAGTCTCTGAAAGAAGGTGATGCTGTACAACTGGTTGGTTTTGGTACTTTTAAAGTGAACCACCGCGCTGAGCGTACCGGTCGCAACCCGCAAACTGGCAAAGAGATCAAAATCGCTGCGGCAAACGTACCGGCATTCGTATCTGGTAAAGCGCTGAAAGACTCTGTTAAATAAGACGTCGCACTGCGGTCAGAATTTTAAAAGAAGGGGCGGATTCGCCCCTTTTGTATTAGGGGCCAGCTATGCCGAACCTGCGTTCGCCCTCCTGTTTTGCCCTGCTTGCTCTACTTCTGCTTTCCGGGTGCGGTTCAACGCCCGACACGCCTCCTTTTAGCGCCAGCGGCTACCTTGCCGATCGCGGCGCGGTGCGCATCTGGCGCAAAAACAGCCATCTCACTATTCATCTGCGCACGCTCTACACGCCTTTTAACGGCGACGCGGCGGAAACTACCGACTATGTGTGGCAGGAAGAGAAGCTGGTCAGTATCGCGCGCCACGTTAACGGCAAGCAGCCGGACGATGTCACCTTACGCTTCGATCAGGATGGCAGCCTGAGCTTTATGCAGCGGCAGCTGGCCGATCGGCGCGAAGCGGTCGATCCCGATACGGTAGAACTCTATAAGTTCGATGCGCAGCGTATGCTGGCGCAGAGCAATGCGCTGCTTAGCGGTCGCGTGATGCTGAAGCAGGGCCAGTGGCTGGGCGCGAAGAAAATCGCCACCTGCGGCGGCGGGCGCGAGTCGCCATCCTTCGACAATTACGCGCTTCAGACGCTGGCGCAGCAGCAGCAACGCAGCAGCGCGCCGCTGCTGGTTTCCTGGCTGGAAGCGCCGGAAGGCACGCAGCTGCTGCGCGTCGCGCCGGGAGAAAGCTGCGATTCGCAGCCGAAAGAAGAGGATTTTTAGGGCAAAGAAAAGGGCGCATAGCGCGCCCTTTTGCTTACTTGCGGTTAATGGCGCGATAGCCGATATCGCGGCGGCAGAAGCTGCTGTTCCAGGAAACCGGCTGAGCCAGCTCATAGGCGCGCTTTTGCGCCGCCGCCACGTCCTCGCCCAACGCGGTGACGCAGAGCACCCGGCCGCCGTTTGTCAGCACCAGATCGTTCTCCAGGCGCGTCCCGGCATGGAATATCTTGCCGTCTTCTACCTCTTCCAGCGGCAGGCCGTGGATCTGCTCGCCGTTGACGTAATCGCCGGGATAGCCGCCTGCCGCCAGCACGACGCCCAGTGCCGGACGCGGATCCCATTTTGAATCCTGACGATCCAGCGTGCCGTCGCAGGCCGCCAGGCAGAGCTCGACCAGATCCGACTGCAGGCGCAGCATAATCGGCTGCGTTTCTGGATCGCCGAAGCGGCAGTTAAATTCAATGACCTTCGGCTGGCCTGACCCATCGATCATCAGGCCGGCATACAGGAAGCCGGTATAGACGTTGCCTTCTGCCGCCATGCCGCGCACCGTCGGCCAGATGACCTGATCCATTACGCGCTGGTGGATCTCGTCGGTGACGACCGGGGCGGGAGAGTAGGCGCCCATGCCGCCGGTGTTCGGGCCAGTATCGCCATCGCCAACGCGCTTGTGATCCTGACTGGTGGCCATCGGCAGCACGTGCTCGCCATCTACCATCACGATAAAGCTGGCCTCTTCGCCATCGAGAAACTCTTCGATAACGATACGGTGGCCTGCGTCGCCAAAGGCGTTGCCGGCCAGCATATCTTTGACGGCGGCCTCGGCCTCTTCCAGCGTCATCGCCACAATTACGCCTTTACCGGCAGCCAGGCCGTCAGCCTTGATGACGATTGGCGCACCTTTCTCGCGCAGGTAGGCCAGCGCCACCTCCACGTCGGTGAAGTTACGGTATTCCGCAGTGGGAATATGGTGGCGAGCCAGGAAATCTTTGGTAAAGGCTTTGGAGCCTTCCAGCTGCGCGGCGTCTTTAGTCGGGCCGAAAATTTTCAGGCCCGCCGCGCGGAAAGCGTCTACCACGCCGATAACCAGCGGCGCTTCCGGTCCGACGATGGTCAGATCGATCGCTTCGCGCTGGGCGAAGGCCAGCAGAGCAGGAATATCGGTCGGGCTGATATCGACATTTTGCAGCGCGGGCTCCAGCGCGGTGCCGGCATTACCGGGCGCGACGAATACCGTTTCCGCCAGCGGCGACTGCGCCGCTTTCCAGGCCAGCGCGTGTTCACGTCCGCCGTTGCCAATCACTAAAATTTTCATATTGCTCTCCGGGTAATTAATGGCGGAAGTGGCGCATGTCAGTGAAGATCATGGCGATGCCGTGCTCGTCTGCCGCGGCGATAACCTCATCGTCGCGAATAGAGCCGCCCGGCTGGATAACGCAGGTGACGCCAACGGCGGCGGCGGCATCAATACCGTCGCGGAACGGGAAGAAGGCGTCGGAAGCCATCGCCGAGCCTTTTACCTCCAGCCCTTCGTCCGCGGCCTTGATGCCGGCGATTTTAGCGGAGTAGACGCGGCTCATCTGGCCGGCGCCGATGCCGATGGTCATATTGTCGCGCGCATAAACGATGGCGTTGGATTTGACGAACTTCGCCACCTTCCAGCAGAAGAGCGCGTCGCGCAGCTCCTGCTCGCTCGGCTGGCGCTTGCTGACGACACGCAGCTGGCTCGCTTCCACCATGCCCAGATCGCGATCCTGTACCAGCAGGCCGCCGGTAACGCGTTTGAAATCGAGGCCGGGAACGCGTTCCTGCCACTGACCGCAAACCAGTACGCGAACGTTCTGCTTCGCCGCCGTAACTTTCAGCGCCGCTTCGCTGGCGGAGGGGGCGATGATCACTTCAACAAACTGACGGCTGATGATCGCCTGCGCGGTGGCTTCGTCCAGCTCGCGGTTGAAAGCGATGATGCCACCGAAGGCAGAGGTCGGATCGGTCTGGTAAGCGCGCTCGTAAGCCTCAAGGATCGATGTGCCAGCGGCGACGCCGCAGGGGTTGGCATGCTTGACGATAACGCAGGCTGCTTCGCTGAACGCCTTCACGCACTCCAGCGCCGCGTCGGTATCGGCAATATTGTTATAGGAGAGCGCTTTGCCCTGAAGCTGCTGCGCGGTCGCCACTGAAGCTTCCTGCACGTTCTCTTCTATATAGAAGGCGGCGTCCTGATGGCTGTTTTCGCCGTAGCGCATATCCTGCTTCTTAATGAAGTTGAGATTCAGCGTGCGCGGGAAGCGACCGGCGGGCCGATCGCGCTCGCCGTGGTAGGCGGGAACCAGCGAGCCGAAGTAGTTGGCGATCATGCTGTCGTAGGCCGCGGTATGCTCAAACGCCTTGATGGCGAGATCGAAGCGGGTTTCCAGCGTCAGGGAGTTCTCGTTGGCGTCCAGCTCGGCAAGGATGGCGTCGTAGTCGCTGCTCTTGACCACAATCGCCACGTCCTTATGGTTCTTGGCCGCCGAGCGCACCATAGTCGGGCCGCCGATGTCGATATTCTCTACCGCATCTTCCAGCGTGCAGCCTTCGCGCGCGACCGTCTGGGCGAAGGGATAGAGGTTAACCACCACCATATCGATAGGTTCGATAGCGTGCTGCGCCATAATGGCATCATCCTGGCCGCGACGACCCAGAATGCCGCCGTGCACTTTCGGGTGCAGCGTTTTGACGCGTCCATCCATCATTTCCGGGAAGCCGGTGTAGTCAGACACTTCGGTAACGGCAAGACCCGCATCGGCCAGCAGGCGAGCGGTTCCGCCTGTAGAGAGGAGTTCGACGCCGCGGCTGGAGAGCGCCTGAGCAAATTCGAGGATACCTGCTTTGTCTGAGACACTCAGCAGAGCGCGGCGTACAGGACGACGTTGTTGCATGGTGGTTTTATCCCTTGGCTTTGTTTCGCGTAAATAAGAGCGTTACATCAAGCTTAGCGATCTTCTTATGAATAAAAAGAGGCGAAACTTCAGGTAACGCCCCGAAAAGGGGCATCCGATACGTCGCGGGGCATTGTAGCGAAAACGTTTGCGTGCTGCTCGCAAAAATTCGTCTTGCGACGCATTGTGGATAACTTTGTGGGTAATCGCGTATAAGGCGGGCTTTTGCTGTGGAATGCAGCGAACGGTCATTTTTCTGCAATTTAGCTGTTGCGCTCTCTGAACGACTCCCTATAATGCGCCTCCATCGACACGGCACAACGGCTTACGGAAGGCAGTGTTGATAAGGCTCGGCAAGCTGAGCCGCCGGATGAAATCACTGAAAAAAAGTGGTTGACTCCGAAGGAGAGTAGCGTAATATACGCCACCTCGCAGCAGCAGGCTCCGCCGCTGACTGCACCGCTCTTTAACAATTTATCAGACAATCTGTGTGGGCACTCGAGAGCAGATATCAAAAGCCTCCGGGCTTTAAAAAATATCAAGCCTCACGAGTGGACACATAATGACATTCATTATGACGTTTTACAGATGAGCACCGCTTAACTTGTTTAAGCAAATCAAACTTAAATTGAAGAGTTTGATCATGGCTCAGATTGAACGCTGGCGGCAGGCCTAACACATGCAAGTCGAACGGTAGCACAGAGGAGCTTGCTCCTCGGGTGACGAGTGGCGGACGGGTGAGTAATGTCTGGGAAACTGCCCGATGGAGGGGGATAACTACTGGAAACGGTAGCTAATACCGCATAACGTCGCAAGACCAAAGTGGGGGACCTTCGGGCCTCACACCATCGGATGTGCCCAGATGGGATTAGCTAGTAGGTGGGGTAACGGCTCACCTAGGCGACGATCCCTAGCTGGTCTGAGAGGATGACCAGCCACACTGGAACTGAGACACGGTCCAGACTCCTACGGGAGGCAGCAGTGGGGAATATTGCACAATGGGCGCAAGCCTGATGCAGCCATGCCGCGTGTATGAAGAAGGCCTTCGGGTTGTAAAGTACTTTCAGCGGGGAGGAAGGCGATGCGGTTAATAACCGCGTCGATTGACGTTACCCGCAGAAGAAGCACCGGCTAACTCCGTGCCAGCAGCCGCGGTAATACGGAGGGTGCAAGCGTTAATCGGAATTACTGGGCGTAAAGCGCACGCAGGCGGTCTGTCAAGTCGGATGTGAAATCCCCGGGCTTAACCTGGGAACTGCATTCGAAACTGGCAGGCTAGAGTCTTGTAGAGGGGGGTAGAATTCCAGGTGTAGCGGTGAAATGCGTAGAGATCTGGAGGAATACCGGTGGCGAAGGCGGCCCCCTGGACAAAGACTGACGCTCAGGTGCGAAAGCGTGGGGAGCAAACAGGATTAGATACCCTGGTAGTCCACGCCGTAAACGATGTCGACTTGGAGGCTGTTCCCCTGAGGAGTGGCTTCCGGAGCTAACGCGTTAAGTCGACCGCCTGGGGAGTACGGCCGCAAGGTTAAAACTCAAATGAATTGACGGGGGCCCGCACAAGCGGTGGAGCATGTGGTTTAATTCGATGCAACGCGAAGAACCTTACCTACTCTTGACATCCACGGAATTCGGCAGAGATGCCTTAGTGCCTTCGGGAACCGTGAGACAGGTGCTGCATGGCTGTCGTCAGCTCGTGTTGTGAAATGTTGGGTTAAGTCCCGCAACGAGCGCAACCCTTATCCTTTGTTGCCAGCGATTCGGTCGGGAACTCAAAGGAGACTGCCGGTGATAAACCGGAGGAAGGTGGGGATGACGTCAAGTCATCATGGCCCTTACGAGTAGGGCTACACACGTGCTACAATGGCGCATACAAAGAGAAGCGACCTCGCGAGAGCAAGCGGACCTCATAAAGTGCGTCGTAGTCCGGATCGGAGTCTGCAACTCGACTCCGTGAAGTCGGAATCGCTAGTAATCGTGGATCAGAATGCCACGGTGAATACGTTCCCGGGCCTTGTACACACCGCCCGTCACACCATGGGAGTGGGTTGCAAAAGAAGTAGGTAGCTTAACCTTCGGGAGGGCGCTTACCACTTTGTGATTCATGACTGGGGTGAAGTCGTAACAAGGTAACCGTAGGGGAACCTGCGGTTGGATCACCTCCTTACCTGAAGATACTGCCTTTCGAAGTGCTCACACAGATTGTCTGATAGAAAGTAACGAGCAGAAAAACCTCTACAGGCTTGTAGCTCAGGTGGTTAGAGCGCACCCCTGATAAGGGTGAGGTCGGTGGTTCAAGTCCACTCAGGCCTACCAGATTTTTCCTCATGCTGCGTTGTGACGACGACTCGCATAGTGAACTATGCTTCGCATCGCCACGCCTTGCCTGAGAAAAAATCGCATTCCTCGCACAGAAGAATGCCACTCCTGGTAGTAGACGGTCTCTGCAGTAACTGTATGGGGCTATAGCTCAGCTGGGAGAGCGCCTGCCTTGCACGCAGGAGGTCAGCGGTTCGATCCCGCTTAGCTCCACCATACTGTTTTCTGAAATACTTCAGAGCGTACCGGAAACGGTGGGCTGCGAAGTATTATGCTCTTTAACAATCCGGAACAAGCTGAAAATTGAAACGACGCCCTGCGTTCATTCCCCGTAAACAGGAATAGAAGGCAGCGCGTTCGAGTCTCTCAATTAATCACATCCGCGACGTCGCAAGACGCCTGTGGGTTGTGAGGTTAAGCGACTAAGCGTACACGGTGGATGCCCTGGCAGTCAGAGGCGATGAAGGACGTGCTAATCTGCGAAAAGCGCCGGCAAGGTGATATGAACCGCTACAGCCGGCGATGTCCGAATGGGGAAACCCAGTGTGTTTCGACACACTATCGCAACATGAATACATAGTGTTGCGAGGCGAACCGGGGGAACTGAAACATCTAAGTACCCCGAGGAAAAGAAATCAACCGAGATTCCCCCAGTAGCGGCGAGCGAACGGGGAGCAGCCCAGAGTCTGAATCAGCTTGTGTGCTAGTGGAAGCGTCTGGAAAGTCGCAGGGTACAGGGTGACACTCCCGTACACGAAAGCACACATGCTGTGAACTCGAAGAGTAGGGCGGGACACGTGGTATCCTGTCTGAATATGGGGGGACCATCCTCCAAGGCTAAATACTCCTGACTGACCGATAGTGAACCAGTACCGTGAGGGAAAGGCGAAAAGAACCCCGGCGAGGGGAGTGAAACAGAACCTGAAACCGTGTACGTACAAGCAGTGGGAGCCTCTTTAATGGGGTGACTGCGTACCTTTTGTATAATGGGTCAGCGACTTATATTCTGTAGCAAGGTTAACCGTATAGGGGAGCCGCAGGGAAACCGAGTCTTAACTGGGCGTTAAGTTGCAGGGTATAGACCCGAAACCCGGTGATCTAGCCATGGGCAGGTTGAAGGTTGGGTAACACTAACTGGAGGACCGAACCGACTAATGTTGAAAAATTAGCGGATGACCTGTGGCTGGGGGTGAAAGGCCAATCAAACCGGGAGATAGCTGGTTCTCCCCGAAAGCTATTTAGGTAGCGCCTCGTGAACTCATCTCCGGGGGTAGAGCACTGTTTCGGCTAGGGGGCCATCCCGGCTTACCAACCCGATGCAAACTGCGAATACCGGAGAATGTTATCACGGGAGACACACGGCGGGTGCTAACGTCCGTCGTGAAGAGGGAAACAACCCAGACCGCCAGCTAAGGTCCCAAAGTCATGGTTAAGTGGGAAACGATGTGGGAAGGCCCAGACAGCCAGGATGTTGGCTTAGAAGCAGCCATCATTTAAAGAAAGCGTAATAGCTCACTGGTCGAGTCGGCCTGCGCGGAAGATGTAACGGGGCTAAACCATGCACCGAAGCTGCGGCAGCGACGCGTATGCGTTGTTGGGTAGGGGAGCGTTCTGTAAGCCGTCGAAGGTGTGCTGTGAGGCATGCTGGAGGTATCAGAAGTGCGAATGCTGACATAAGTAACGATAAAGCGGGTGAAAAGCCCGCTCGCCGGAAGACCAAGGGTTCCTGTCCAACGTTAATCGGGGCAGGGTGAGTCGACCCCTAAGGCGAGGCTGAAAAGCGTAGTCGATGGGAAACAGGTTAATATTCCTGTACTTGGTGTTGCTGCGAAGGGGGGACGGAGAAGGCTATGTTGGCCGGGCGACGGTTGTCCCGGTTTAAGCGTGTAGGTGTGTGTTCCAGGCAAATCCGGTTCACTTTACACTGAGGCGTGACGACGAGGCACTACGGTGCTGAAGCAACAAATGCCCTGCTTCCAGGAAAAGCCTCTAAGCTCCAGGCAACACGAAATCGTACCCCAAACCGACACAGGTGGTCAGGTAGAGAATACCAAGGCGCTTGAGAGAACTCGGGTGAAGGAACTAGGCAAAATGGTGCCGTAACTTCGGGAGAAGGCACGCTGGCGCGTAGGTGAAGGGACTTGCTCCCGGAGCTGAGGCCAGTCGAAGATACCAGCTGGCTGCAACTGTTTATTAAAAACACAGCACTGTGCAAACACGAAAGTGGACGTATACGGTGTGACGCCTGCCCGGTGCCGGAAGGTTAATTGATGGGGTTATCCGTAAGGAGAAGCTCTTGATCGAAGCCCCGGTAAACGGCGGCCGTAACTATAACGGTCCTAAGGTAGCGAAATTCCTTGTCGGGTAAGTTCCGACCTGCACGAATGGCGTAATGATGGCCAGGCTGTCTCCACCCGAGACTCAGTGAAATTGAAATCGCTGTGAAGATGCAGTGTACCCGCGGCAAGACGGAAAGACCCCGTGAACCTTTACTACAGCTTGACACTGAACACTGGTCCTTGATGTGTAGGATAGGTGGGAGGCTTCGAAGCGTGGACGCCAGTCTGCGTGGAGCCGTCCTTGAAATACCACCCTTTAATGGCTGGTGTTCTAACGTAGGCCCGTGATCCGGGCTGCGGACAGTGTCTGGTGGGTAGTTTGACTGGGGCGGTCTCCTCCCAAAGCGTAACGGAGGAGCACGAAGGTTGGCTAATCCTGGTCGGACATCAGGAGGTTAGTGCAATGGCATAAGCCAGCTTGACTGCGAGAGTGACGGCTCGAGCAGGTGCGAAAGCAGGTCATAGTGATCCGGTGGTTCTGAATGGAAGGGCCATCGCTCAACGGATAAAAGGTACTCCGGGGATAACAGGCTGATACCGCCCAAGAGTTCATATCGACGGCGGTGTTTGGCACCTCGATGTCGGCTCATCACATCCTGGGGCTGAAGTAGGTCCCAAGGGTACGGCTGTTCGCCGTTTAAAGTGGTACGCGAGCTGGGTTTAGAACGTCGTGAGACAGTTCGGTCCCTATCTGCCGTGGGCGCTGGAAAACTGAGGGGGGTTGCTCCTAGTACGAGAGGACCGGAGTGAACGCACCGCTGGTGTTCGGGTTGTCATGCCAATGGCACTGCCCGGTAGCTAAGTGCGGAAGAGATAAGTGCTGAAAGCATCTAAGCACGAAACTTGCCCCGAGATGAGTTTTCCCTGACCCCTTGAGGGTCCTGAAGGGACGTTGAAGACGACGACGTTGATAGGCCGGGTGTGTAAGCGCAGCGATGCGTTGAGCTAACCGGTACTAATGACCCGTGAGGCTTAACCTTACAACGCCAGAGGCGTTTTGTGAGACGCGAGATTTTCAGCTTGTGACGGATATATCTGCGCGGCCCTGCGGGCGGCGCGGAAACAGAATTTGCCTGGCGGCCTTAGCGCGGCGGTCCCACCTGACCCCATGCCGAACTCAGAAGTGAAACGCCGTAGCGCCGATGGTAGTGTGGGGCCTCCCCATGCGAGAGTAGGGAACTGCCAGGCATCCAACTGCGATAACCCTGACCTCACGGTCAGGGTTTTTTGCGTTTGGGCTTTCCCTTTTCTCTCCTTTCCCTCTCCTGTTTGCCACTTTAAGCTGAAAGATTTTCATAAACTGCATGAAGCCTCGACAACTTCCCGCTGCCAGGGTAATGTTGGGCATCTGGATGTCTAAACGTATATACGGTTGTAAAGAGGAAAGTCGCACATGCCAATCAGGGTTCCCGACGAATTACCGGCAGTAAAGTTCTTACGTGATGAAAACGTGTTTGTCATGACCTCGTCGCGTGCCAGTGTTCAGGAAATCCGTCCGTTGAAAGTTTTGGTGCTCAATCTGATGCCAAAGAAGATTGAGACGGAAAACCAGTTCCTGCGTTTGCTTTCAAACTCGCCGCTACAGATCGATATCCAGCTGCTGCGTATCGACAGCCGCGAGTCGCGCAATACGCCAGTGGAGCATCTCAACAACTTCTACTGCAACTTTGACGATATTCAGCACGATAACTTTGACGGCCTGATTGTCACCGGCGCGCCGCTGGGCCTGGTCGACTTCAATGATGTCGCCTACTGGCCGCAGATCCAGCGCGTGCTGCACTGGGCAAAAGAGCACGTCACCTCAACGCTTTTTGTCTGCTGGGCAGTACAGGCGGCGCTCAATATTCTCTACGGCATCCCTAAGCAGACACGGCAGACTAAACTGTCGGGCGTCTATGAGCATCAGATTTTGCATCCGCACGCGCTGCTGACGCGTGGTTTTGACGATAACTTTCTGGCGCCTCATTCGCGCTATGCTGACTTCCCGACGCAGCTGATCGCGGACTACACCGATCTGGAACTGTTCGCCGAGTCTGAACAGACCGGCGCCTATCTGATGGCGAGCAAAGACAAGCGCCTGGTTTTCGTTACCGGCCACCCGGAATATGACGCGCTGACCCTGTCAGGCGAATACCACCGGGATTACGAAGCAGGCCTGCAGCCGGAAGTGCCTTTTAACTATTTTCCCCAGGATAATCCGGAGCTGCCGCCGCGCGCCACCTGGCGCAGCCACGGCAATCTACTGTTCTCTAACTGGCTGAACTATTACGTCTACCAAATCACGCCATTCGATCTGCGCCGGATGAATCCCACGCTCGAATAATCATTTTCCTCGTTTGTCCTTACCGTGCCAGCTGCAAAGCTGTCACGGTTTTTTTATGTCTCCTCTTTTTGAAAATGCCTCCCTTTAAATAGAAAACTTTAACTTCATTCGCTTCAGGGATTTAACTGAAACTTTACCTGAAAATGGAAATAGTTTTTGATTTTAAGAAAAGAGTGAATATGCTTGGATCCTGTAGCTCAAAAATTATCCTCTAACCGGATCGCTGTGACAGGATCCGATCGGCGACAGGAGCGATCTCATATGACCGACACGATAATTCATAGCGATCTTACCTTCACAAAACCCTTCTCCCATGCGGAACAGCAGCTGTTCACGCCAGAGGCACAGCAGTTTTTGCTTGAACTGGTCACTCATTTCTCCGCTGAGCGGGAAAGGCTGCTTGCCCTCAGGCAGCAGCGGCAGCAGCGTTATGACGCCGGCCAGCTTCCCGACTTCGATATGGAAACCGCTTCCATTCGTGAGAGCGCATGGCGTATCGGCACCATCCCGCATGACCTGCTGGATCGACGCGTGGAAATTACCGGGCCGCCGGAACGCAAAATGGTTATTAACGCCCTGAACGCTAACGTGAAAGTTTATATGGCGGATTTCGAAGACTCGCTGACGCCGCAGTGGGACAAGCTGATGGAGGGGCAGCAAACGCTGCGTGAGGCGGTCAGTGGAACGCTCAGCTTTACCAGCGAAACCGGGAAGATCTACCAGCTGCGCGCCGACCCTGCGGTGCTGATGTGCCGCGTGCGCGGTCTGCATCTGGAAGAAAAACATGTGCAGTGGCAGGGCAAAGCGATTCCCGGCGGGTTGTTTGATTTTGCGCTCTACTTTTTCCACAACTTCGCCACGCTGCTCAGCAAAGGCAGCGGCCCATATTTCTATCTGCCGAAAAGCGAAAGCTGGCAGGAAGCTGCCTGGTGGCGCGAGATCTTTCGCTTCACTGAGGATCGCTTCGGACTGGCGCGCGGCACCATTAAGGCCACGGTACTGATTGAAACCCTGCCAGCGGTCTTCCAGATGGATGAGATCCTGTGGAACCTGCGCGACCATATTGTTGGCCTTAACTGTGGCCGCTGGGATTACATCTTCAGCTACATCAAAACGCTGCGCCAGCATGGCGACCGCATTCTGCCCGACCGGCAGTCGATTACCATGGCGCAGCCTTTCCTGGATGCTTACTCACGGCTGCTGGTAAAAACCTGCCATCGGCGCGGTGCGTTCGCCATGGGCGGTATGTCAGCTTTAATCCCGGCCAAAGAGAGTGGGCGTAATGAGTGGGTATTGCAGCGCGTGCGTGAGGATAAACAGCGTGAGGCTGATAACGGTCACGACGGTACCTGGATTGCCCATCCTGGACTGGCTGATACGGCAATGGCGGTCTTTGACGCTGCGCTCGGCGAGCGTAAAAACCAGCTCGACCTGCTGCGCGAAAGCGATGCGCCCGTAGACGCCGCACAGCTGCTGGCGCCCTGCGCAGGCGAACGTACCGAGGCCGGAATGCGGGCCAATATCCGCGTCGCGCTGCGCTATCTGGAAGCCTGGCTGGGCGGCAACGGCTGCGTGCCGATCGACGGCCTGATGGAAGATGCCGCCACGGCAGAAATCGCCCGCACCTCCATCTGGCAGTGGATCCATCATCAGCAAACCCTGAGCGACGGTCAGCCCGTCACCGCCGAAAGCTTTCTGCGCATGCTGGATGAAGAGCGACGCCAGCTCAACGATGCGCGTTACGACGACGCGGCGCGGCTGATGGCGCAGATCACCACCGAAGACGAACTGGTTTCATTTCTTACTCTGCCGGGCTATCGCCTGATCCCCTGAAAAAGGAGCCGTTGCCATGACTCGTACCCAACAGATCCAGCAGCTTGAACAAGCCTGGCGCGCACCGCGCTGGGAAGGCATCACGCGTCCCTACAGCGCTGAAGAGGTCGTTAACCTGCGCGGCTCGGTCAATCCAGCCTGTACGCTGGCGCAGCGCGGGGCGGAAAAGCTCTGGTCGCTGCTCAACGGCACCGCGCGCAAAGGCTACATTAACAGCCTCGGCGCACTGACGGGTGGCCAGGCGTTGCAGCAGGCGAAAGCGGGCATTGAAGCGATCTACCTTTCGGGCTGGCAGGTGGCGGCGGATGCCAATCTTGCCGGGCAGATGTATCCCGATCAGTCGCTCTATCCCGTGAACTCGGTGCCGGAAGTGGTGCAGCGCATCAACCAGACTTTTCAGCGCGCCGATCAGATCCAGTGGGCGAACGGCGCTCAACCGGGTGAAGCGGGCTACATTGACTATTTCCTGCCGATTGTTGCTGATGCCGAAGCGGGATTTGGCGGCGTGCTCAACGCTTTTGAACTGATGAAGGCGATGATTAGCGCGGGTGCCGCAGCGGTACATTTCGAAGATCAGCTGGCGGCGGTGAAAAAATGCGGCCATATGGGCGGAAAGGTGCTGGTGCCGACGCAGGAGGCGATACAGAAGCTGGTGGCGGCACGGCTGGCGGCTGACGTGATGGATGTACCGACCATCCTGTTAGCGCGCACCGACGCCGATGCAGCCGATCTGATTACCTCTGACTGTGACGACTATGACCGGCCTTTTATTCGCGGCGATCGCACGGCGGAAGGCTTCTTCCGCACGCACGCGGGCATTGAGCAGGCGATCAGCCGCGGGCTGGCCTACGCGCCTTACGCTGATGTGCTGTGGTGCGAAACCTCGACGCCAGATCTGGCGCTGGCGCAGCGCTTCGCCACCGCCATTCACGCACGCTATCCCGGCAAGCTGCTGGCCTACAACTGCTCGCCCTCCTTTAACTGGAAAAAGAACCTCGACGACCGCGCCATTGCGGGATTCCAGCAGGCGCTGAGCGAGATGGGCTATCGCTTCCAGTTCATCACCCTGGCGGGCATTCACAGCATGTGGTTCAACATGTTCGACCTGGCGCACGCCTATGCCCAGGGAGAGGGCATGCGACACTACGTCGAGAAGGTGCAGCAGCCGGAGTTTGCGGCGCGGGATAAAGGCTACAGCTTCTCATCCCATCAGCAGGAGGTCGGGACGGGCTACTTCGATCGGGTCACCACCCTGATCCAGGGCGGCCACTCATCAGTGACGGCGCTGACCGGCTCGACCGAACAGCACCAGTTTTAACGCTAAACCAGATGGCCTGCCCGACGCGTTCGGGCGGGCTTTTGCGGGAGCTGCCTGTGCCACCACGCGAATCCTTAATTGCCCATACCATCCTGCAGGGCTTTGACGCGCAGTATGGTCGCTTTCTTGATATTACCGCTGGCGCGCAGCAGCGCTTTGAACAGGCGGACTGGCAGGCGGTGCAGCAGGCGATGAAAACGCGCATCCACCTCTACGACAGCCACGTCACGCTGGTGGTGGATCAGCTGCGCATACTCAACGATGCGGCCCACTGGGACGACAGGTTCTGGCTACAGGTCAAACAGGATTACGAAGCGCTGCTGCCGGACTATCCGCGCGCGGAAATCGCCGAAAGCTTTTTTAATTCCGTTTACTGTCGTCTGCATGGCCACGCGCACCTACAGCCGCAGCGGCTGTTTATCTTCTCGACCCAGCAGCGCGCCGCGCAGCCTGCACGCCCGCTGGCGCGTCGCTATCAGCCGCAGCACGGCTGGCAGGCGATGCTGGAGCAGGTGCTGGCCGATACCACACTGACGCTGCCCTGGCAGGATCGCGCGCGCGACGCCAGCTATATCCTGCGTCATCTGCAACAGCATTTCAGGCTGGAGGGCGGCTGGCTGGAGGTGGCCAGCGAACTCTTTTTCCGAAACAAAACCGCGTGGATTGTGGCGCGTTTACACCTGCCGCACGCCATTTTTCCCTGTCTGCTGCCGGTTCAGCGTACCGCGCAGGGTGAGCTGTGGATCGATACCTGCCTGACGGATGCGAACGATGCCAGCATCGTGTTCGGCTTCGCCCGCGCTTATTTTATGGTGTACGCGCCGGTGCCCGCGGCGCTGGTGGCGTGGCTACAGCCGATTCTGCCGGGCAAAACGCTCTCTGAGCGCTACATGGCGATTGGCTGTCAGAAGCACG
Source organism: Pantoea agglomerans (assembly GCF_020149765.1). Lineage (NCBI taxonomy): Bacteria > Pseudomonadati > Pseudomonadota > Gammaproteobacteria > Enterobacterales > Erwiniaceae > Pantoea > Pantoea agglomerans. Next base: position 3,761,847 of record NZ_CP083809.1, on the reverse strand, counting down.
GCAAAACCGAAAGCTACCGCGACTATCTGCATGCGCTGGCGCACAGCGATGCGCCATTTGAAATAGCGCCCGGCGTGCGCGGCATGGTGATGCTGGTCTTTACGCTGCCGGGCTTTGATCGCGTCTTCAAGGTGATTCGCGATCGCTTTGCGCCGCAGAAAGAGGTGACAGAGGCGCAGGTGCGCGCCTGCTATCAGCAGGTCAAAGAGCACGACCGCGTCGGGCGTATGGCGGACACGCTGGAGTTCGAGCAGTTTGCGCTGCCGCTGGCGCGTATTCCGCCCGCGCTGATGGCGGAGTTCCAGTCCAGCATTGCCACAAAGATGCATATCGACGGCGACCGCCTGATTGTCCGCCATCTTTGGCTGGAGCGGCGTATGCAGCCGCTCAACCTCTATCTGGCGCAGGCGAACGCCGAACAACGCCGGCACGCGGTTGAGGAGTATGGCAATGCCATCAAACAGCTGGCGGCGGCCAATATCTTTCCTGGCGATATGCTGTTTAAAAACTTCGGCATGACGCGGCACGGGCGCGTGGTGTTTTACGACTACGATGAAATCCGGCCAATGGATGAGCTGCACTTCCGCGATGTGCCGCAGGCGCGCTATGACGAAGATGAAATGAGCGCCGAACCCTGGTACAGCGTCGGCCCGGACGATGTCTTTCCTGAAACCTTTCGCTACGCGCTGTGCAGCGAAGCCGCTACCGGCGCGCTGCTGCAACAGCTGCATCCTGAACTCTTCGAGGCGGGCTGGTGGCGGGCACAGCAGCAGCGCATCCGGCAGGGACATGTGGAGGAGACGATTGCCTGGCGTCAGGCGCAGCGCTTCAGCGTGCGCTACGCCCGCGAACTGGCTTAGCGGCCGCTGTAGGCCAGCGTCACCTGACGCGCCTCACGGATAACCAGCGCGCCCAGCTCGGTAATGCGATCGTCCGTCATACGCGCCACCGGCCCGGATATCGACAGGGCGGCAAAGGGTTCGCCGTGCTCGTCGTAGACTGGCGCGGCGACGCAGCGCAGTCCCAGCGCGTGTTCCTCATCGTCAAAGGCGAAACCGCCTTTGCGTACCTGTGCCAGATTAGCCTTCAGGCTCTGCGGCGACATCAGGGTGTTGGGCGTGTAGTGATGGAGACCTTTCTGATGCAGCAGCGCGGTGACCTGCTCATCGCTCAGGTGCGCCAGAAAAGCCTTGCCCGCGCCTGAGGCGTGCATTGGCAGCTTGCCGCCAATGGGGGCCGACATGCGCATCAGCTGGGTACACTGCACCTGGTCGATGATCACTGCCTGATAATCGCTGAGATCCAGCACGGCCAGATTGACCGTTTCGCCCGAATTTTCCATCAGCCTGCGCAGCACGGGATGCACCAGCGCCAGCAGGTTTCGGCTCTGCAAAAAACTGCTTCCGACCACAAAGGCGTGCGCGCCGATCGTCCACAGGCCGAGATCGCCGGTCTGATGCACGAAACCCTGCTGCTGCATCGTCGTCAATAAACGGTGCGTGGTGGAGTTAGGCAAACCCGCCTGCTGCGCCAGTTCGGTCAGCGCTACGCTGCCGTGGGAGTCGGCGATCAGCTCCAGCAGATGCAGGCCGCGTTGCAGAGACTGCACCTGGCCGCTGGCAGGCGGAGCGGCGGGTGTGCCGCGCGGTTTTTTGCCGCGTTTAGCGGGAACGGGCGTAGCCATTGAGGTATCTCCTTACGCAAAGTGGAAATCATTTTCAGGTTAATTGCGCAATTTGCAAACGCGCGCGCTCTGGTCGGATCTGTTAAGCGGTCCGCCTGAAAATGTCTCACCTGCTGCGGCTTTCTCCCCTGTGAAAGTTATGACAGTATGATGCGCTGGCATTTTAGCCAGCAGATGAGCGGATGAGGCAAGAGTGAGCAACAGAATCGAAGCGCTGCATCAGCAGCTCGCGCAACGCATCATGGTGCTGGACGGCGGCATGGGCACCATGATCCAGAGCTACAGGCTGGACGAGCACGATTTTCGCGGCAGCCGTTTCCGCGACTGGCCCTGCGATCTCAAAGGCAACAACGATCTGCTGGTGCTCAGCAAGCCTGAGGTGATCCGCGAGATCCACAATGCCTATCTGGAAGCGGGCGCCGATATTCTGGAAACCAACACCTTTAACGCCACCACCATTGCGATGGCGGACTACCAGATGGAAGGGCTGTCGGCGGAGATTAACCTTGAGGCAGCCCGGCTGGCGCGCGCCTGCTGCGACGAATGGACGGCGAAAACGCCCGATCGCCCGCGCTATGTGGCTGGCGTGCTCGGCCCGACCAACCGCACCTGTTCCATCTCGCCGGACGTCAACGATCCCGCTTACCGCAACGTTACCTTTAACCAGCTGGTAGAGGCGTATCGCGAATCGACGCGCGCGCTGGTGGAGGGCGGCGCCGATCTCATCATGATCGAAACGGTGTTCGACACCCTGAACGCCAAAGCGGCGGTTTTTGCGGTGCAGACCGAAATGGAAGCGCTGGGGGTCAGGCTGCCGCTGATGATCTCCGGCACCATTACCGACGCCTCTGGCCGCACGCTATCCGGCCAGACCACCGAGGCCTTTTACAACTCGCTGCGCCACGCTGAACCGCTCTCGTTTGGCCTCAACTGTGCGCTCGGCCCGGACGAGCTGCGCCAGTACGTGGCGGAGATGTCGCGCATTGCCGAATGCTACGTTACCGCCCACCCGAATGCCGGACTGCCCAACGCCTTTGGCGAATACGATCTCGATGCCAGCGTGATGGCGGATCAGATTGGCGAATGGGCGCGCGCCGGTTTCCTCAACATTATCGGCGGCTGCTGCGGCACCACGCCGCAGCACATCAGGGCGATGGCGGACAGCGTCGCCGGGGTGGCACCGCGCAAGCGGCCTGAACTGCCGGTCGCCTGCCGTCTCTCTGGCCTTGAGCCGCTCAATATCAGCAGCGATACGCTGTTCGTTAACGTCGGCGAGCGCACCAACGTCACCGGCTCGGCTAAATTCAAGCGGCTGATTAAAGAAGAGAAGTACAACGAGGCGCTGGAAGTGGCGCTGCAGCAGGTGCAGAGCGGCGCACAGGTTATCGACATCAATATGGATGAGGGGATGCTCGACGCCGAAGCGGCGATGGTGCGCTTCCTCAACCTGATCGCCGGCGAGCCTGATATCGCGCGCGTGCCGATTATGATCGACTCCTCAAAGTGGGAGGTGATTGAAAAGGGCCTGCAGTGCATCCAGGGCAAAGGCATCGTTAACTCTATCTCGATGAAAGAGGGGGAGGAGACCTTTATCCATCATGCGCGCCTGGTGCGCCGCTACGGCGCGGCGATGGTGGTGATGGCCTTTGATGAGGATGGCCAGGCGGATACGCGCGCGCGCAAAATCGAGATTTGCCGCCGCGCCTATAACATTCTGACCGAGCAGGTCGGCTTTCCGCCGGAAGATATTATCTTTGACCCGAATATCTTTGCCGTTGCCACCGGCATCGACGAGCACAACAACTACGCCATGGACTTTATCGGCGCGTGTGAAGATATCAAGCGCGAGCTGCCGCACGCGATGATCTCCGGCGGCGTCTCTAACGTCTCCTTCTCTTTCCGCGGCAACGATCCGGTTCGTGAAGCGATTCACGCCGTGTTTCTCTACTACGCCATCCGCAACGGCATGGATATGGGCATTGTTAACGCCGGTCAGCTGGCGATTTATGACGATCTGCCTGTCGAGCTGCGCGAGGCGGTTGAGGATGTCATTCTTAACCGTCGCGCCGACGGCACCGAGCGCCTGCTGGCGCTGGCGGAGAAGTATCGCGCCAGCAAAGGTGATGGCACCGAGGATAAGCAGCAGGCGGAGTGGCGCAGCTGGGACGTGGTGAAGCGTCTGGAATATTCGCTGGTGAAAGGCATCACCGAATTTATCGAGCAGGACACCGAAGAGGCGCGTCAGGCGTCGGCGCGTCCGATCGAGGTGATTGAGGGGCCGCTGATGGCGGGCATGAACGTCGTGGGCGACCTGTTCGGTGAAGGAAAAATGTTCCTGCCGCAGGTGGTGAAGTCGGCGCGCGTGATGAAGCAGGCGGTGGCTTACCTTGAGCCCTATATTCAGGCCAGCAAAGAGGCGGGCCGCAGCAACGGCAAAATCGTGCTGGCGACGGTGAAGGGCGACGTACACGATATCGGCAAGAATATTGTCGGCGTGGTGCTGCAGTGCAATAACTACGAGATTATCGATCTCGGCGTGATGGTGCCGAGCGATAAGATCCTGAAAACCGCCATCGAACAGAAGGCGGATATTATCGGACTCTCGGGCCTGATTACGCCGTCGCTGGATGAGATGGTCAACGTCGCCAGAGAGATGGAGCGTCAGGGCTTTACGCTGCCGCTGCTGATTGGCGGCGCCACCACCTCGAAGGCGCACACCGCCGTGAAGATCGAGCAGAACTACAGCGGCCCGACGGTGTACGTGCAGAACGCCTCGCGCACCGTGGGCGTCGTGTCGTCACTGCTCTCGCCGACGCTGAAAGAGGATTTTGTGGCGCGTACCCGTAAAGAGTACGACACCGTGCGCATTCAGCACGCGCGTAAAAAGCCGCGCACGCCGCCGGTTTCGCTGCAGGCCGCGCGTGATAACGCGGTCCACATCGACTGGGAAAGCTATACGCCGCCGGTGGCGCATCGTCCCGGCGTCAGCGAGATTTCGGTTGGCATCGACGCGCTGCGTCACTATATCGACTGGACGCCGTTCTTTATGACCTGGTCGCTGGCGGGCAAGTATCCGCGCATTCTGCACGATGAGGTGGTGGGGGAAGAGGCGAAGCGTCTGTTTGCCGACGCCAACGCCATGCTGGACAGGCTTAGCGCGCACAAATCCCTGACGCCGCGCGGCGTGGTGGGCATCTTCCCGGCTAACCGCGTCGGGGACGATATCGAAATTTACCGTGACGAGAGCCGCCGCGAGGTGATTGCCGTTAGCCATCATCTGCGTCAGCAGACCGAGAAAAGCGACTTCCCTAACTACTGTCTGGCCGATTATGTTGCGCCGAAGGGGAGCGGCAAGGCCGATTATCTGGGCGCTTTCGCCGTGACCGGCGGCCTTGAAGAGGACGCGCTGGCGGAGGCGTATGACGCGCAGCACGACGACTACAACAAAATCATGGTGAAAGCGGTGGCCGATCGGCTGGCGGAAGCCTTCGCCGAGTATCTGCACGAGCGGGTGCGTAAGGTAATCTGGGGCTTCGCCCCCCATGAGAACCTGAGCAACGATGAGCTGATCCGCGAAAACTATCAGGGCATTCGCCCCGCGCCGGGTTATCCCGCCTGTCCGGAACATACCGAGAAAGCGGCGATCTGGCAGCTGCTCGATGTGGAAGCCCACACCGGCATGAAACTTACCGAATCCTTCGCCATGTGGCCGGGCGCGTCGGTTTCAGGCTGGTACTTCAGCCATCCTGAGAGTCGCTACTTCGCGGTGGCGCAGATCCAGCGCGATCAGGTTGAGGATTACGCGGCGCGTAAAGGGATGACGGTAAGCGAGGTGGAGCGCTGGCTGGCGCCAAACCTGGGGTATGACGCCGATTAAGCGGGGTGCCTGAAGCCTGCCGCGAGCGCAGATGACACCCGCCACGTGCGTGGCGGGAGCACTCAGTTAATTAAAGCGTGCGTCGCGGTCTGACGTCAGGTCATAAAGCTGATATTTACGTCCCAGCATCTGCCCGCCGTCACGCGTCAGCGGCACCCAGTTCACCTGCGCGCGTCCGCGCGTCGGCGTCACGGTAAAGAGATCCATTGGAATCGACAAATAGAAGCCTTTGGTGAAATCCCCCTCGCCATACTGCTCTGACGACACGTTGGTTTTGGTCGCATAGACGCCCACCATCACGCCGCTGTCGAAGCGCTTAGAGACGTCGAGCGTGACGCCCTTGTCTTTGGCCAGATACTGCCCGACGCTCGCCTTCACCAGCAGATCCTGCATAAACCACGGACGCCAGTAGGCTGTCACATGGCCGGTTGGCGCTTTGTAGCGGGTGAACTGCATCATGTTGTCCCAGTCGCGCTGGCGCACGTAGTTGGCGTCGACGCCAAAGGCCCAGTTGCTGTCGACTGGACGGTAGAGCATCTCGCCGCCAACGCCGCCGTACATGGTCTCCAGGTAACCGCCGTACATCTGGCCGTAAAAGCCATTGCCGAGGTAGCCCATGTAGTTGGCCTGCAGATCGTTAACGTAAACGTTGTTCTCGACGTAGTCGCGGATATGGGTACGCACGCGCGGCAGCGTCGAATCGGAAGGCGCGCCGTTGTAGTTGAACTTGTCGTAGTTATTGGCGAGGTTGCCGAACAGGCTGCCGCCCACCAGCAGATGATCGGTAAACCAGTAGTCCAGGTTACCCATCACGCCGACCTGGTACATATAGAAACTTTCCGGGCCGCCGACCGACTGGTTCAGCACTGGCGACAGGCTGTAGTTCAGGCGCTCTTTACGAATAAAGAAACCTTGCTCGGTCTCTCCTGGATCCACCGGATTCTCGCGCGTCTGGCGCAGCGGCTGCTCCTGGCCGAGGGGATAGCCTGCCAGCGCATTGCGCAGGCTGTTGACGTCGGTGCGCGTCGTGACCTGCGGCATGTTGAAGCGCGACTCGGTCACCTCGATAGTTTCGATGCCCGCCGGCAGGTTATTCATAATGATGCGGTTGGCGCGATCGACCCCTTCGCGCGTGTCGCGATATTTGGTCTGCTCGCCAGAGACGAACAGCGTGCTGCCACGAGTCTGGATGCGCGGCCCGTTCAGTCCGGCGTTGTACTTCAGATCGCTCAGCTGGCTGGCGACCACGGTCGGCTCCAGCATGCTCTCCTGCGGCTGAGGATGGTATTCGGGCTTCGCGCTGTCGATATGCGCCTGGCGCAGATCGTTAAAGTTGGTGCGCACCGTGACGCCGAACATAAAGGTGTTGCCGCGCTCGTAGCTGGCGTTGATATCGGCCCAGTCAGTGACGCGGTAGATCGCGCCAACGTTGACCTTGCTGCGCTGATCGAGCCGGCCGGCGAAATCATCCTGATAGTTATTGCCTTCATACTCCAGCTTAAGACGCAGCGGCTGCCACGGCGTTTGATACTCCACGCCGCCGAACAGCGCCGACGGGCCGTGGAACATCTGCGAGCCATTAATTGAGCCCGCTTCGCCGACGCCGGGACGCTGGCAGTAGCTGTCGCTGTAGGAGCAGAAGGGGTTTTTAACCGTGCCGCTGTTGCCGAGGTAGCCCCAGCCCAGCCCCAGGGTAAAGTCGAACGGCCCCCAGGCCTTGCTCGCCACCAGATATTCGCTGTCGAACAGGCCGGTGCCGCCCAGATCGCGCGAGCCGAAAGCGACCTCTGGCAGCCAGTAGCTCTCTTTCAGCAGGCGCAGCTTAAGGTCGAACGCCTTGTCTTTGTAGCTCTGGTTGCCGCTAAAGCTCTCTACGGCGCTGTAGCGCCTGGTGCGCACGTCGGTATAGCGCACCGTTGTCTCCAGCCAGGGCAGCAGCTGCAGCGAGGCGGAGTAGTAGCGGTACTGATCGTTATCGCGGAAGTTGAGGCTGAATTCGCCCTCGCGCGCCATGCGCGCGGTCGGCACCTGCAGCAGGCCGACGCCGCCGAAGTCAGACTGCGACGGACCCACCGGATCGGGAAAGGTCTCGGCCTGCGCCTGGCACGCGGCGGCCACGGAAACAGCCAGCAGGCTGAAAAAAAGTCGTTTATTCATCACTCTGGCACCCGGTGAGTCAGAACAGAAATCATGCGCTGGTTTAAATCGCTATAGGCGTCAGGCAGGCTCCAGGAGGAGAAGCCCAGCCAGATAATGCTGCCGGGTGCGACCTCGCGATGACGCTGATTCCAGTACGCGACCGGCACGCGCTGCGTCTCGCCGGAGGGCGCGATTACCGTGGCGTAGCTCTTCTCCGCGCCGGAAAGGCGATCGTGTTGCGCCAGATAGCCGCGCACCGTCTGGCCCGGCTGCCAGCTCACTTTGCCTGCGCCGCGCAGCGCGCCCATCAGCCATACGCTGTCGGACGGCGGCGTCAGCCAGAGGTCGTAGCGGCCTTCCAGGCGACGGTTGGCTTCAGGATGGAGCCGGATCTCGTCGGGATCGAGCGAGACGAACTGGCGGCCAGTGACCCTGATGGCGCTGAGCTGGCGCAGCACTTCGCCAATAGCGGCGGCGCGATCGCCGCTGCTCTCTGCCTGCCAGGCGCGCAGATCGGCCAGCGTCTGCTGCTGCTGGCGCTGCGCTACCGAGCTGGCGTTTCGCTCTGCGATGACTGCGCCGCGCCACCAGGCGGCGTCAATAAGCGCCGGCTGCGTTGTCAGCTGCGCCAGATTCTGTACGTTTTCGAGCGTAGCGCTGCCCTGTGCGGCGTGCACCGTGACCTGACCCGCCGCCCACGCGGCGCTGCTGCCGGCCAGCATCAGCCCGACCAGCAAAGAGAGTGTTGTTTTCATGATTTCGCCGGCTTCAGAAGGGTAGTGGCAACAGGGAAGTCGTCCGCAGCCAGCATCTGGCGCGCCTGCACCACATCGCCGCTGCTGTTATCGACCCAGAAGGTGTTCTCCCACGCGCGGCCGGTGGCCTCGATGCGCGCCTGCTCGATCCAGACGCGGCAGGCGACGCGGCGACCCGGCAGCGTCAGCACCTCGTCAGCGCCGCGCGTAAAGCGCGAGCTTACCGTCGCGGCGCGCGTCTCGCCGCGCTCGGTCCACTGCGCGATGCGCGTCCAGCTGGCGCCGTCGCGCAGATGCAGCGCATCCGCCAGCGGATCCTGCGGCAGATTGCTCACCGCCTGCAGGTTGTCCGGCAGGCCGAGGGTTTTCACCAGACGGCCGTGCTGGGTCACCAGCATGGCGTTATCCTGGGTGATCCACTTCTGCTGGCCATTTTCGTTATAGCCCAGCACCACGAAAATCTGTGGGCCTTCATTGATTCGCGCATAGAGGCTGGCGTAGGGCAGGTCGGCGATCTGCTGATCGGTTTTAATCACGTCATCGGGCCCGGACACCGCCATCATGACGGTCTGTTCCAGCCCTTTTTGCGTCTGCGTGCAGGCCTGCAGCAGCAGGCAAGCCAGCAACAAAGGAAGTTGGCGCACTGTGTGTCCCTGTAAAAGAAGCCAAAGCAAAAAATAACCACACGGCTGTGTGGTTATGTTTAAAGGTGCTACGTCAACGAGTGGTGCTCGTTGTGGTCGTGGTTGTTGTACCGGTATTCGCGCCATCACCACCGCCAGAAGCGGCGATGCCGACACCGACTAACGCGCCGAGCGCACCGATACCGACAGCGGTCGAGGTGCCGGCGGAGATTGCTCCCGCCTGCGCGCCCGCTGCGGCACCCGCTTCTTCCGGAGCGGCAAAAGCCACGGAATGCGCTGCGACGTATAGTACGGCTGCTCCGGCAACCATGATTTTTTTCATACAGCTTGTCCTGCATTGAGTGAATGAAGGATGTACCCGTTACGGGCGCGTTCAGTATAGGGCAACAAATTACCAGAGTTCAGCGCGGGAAAAAGGATGTGAAAGGCGCGGTTTATTGTGACTAAAAAGGGGGCTAAACAGCGATAACCCCTTTTTTATTGGCTGGATTTAGCGCAACGCCGGATTTATTACTGGCCGAAAATTAAATGCAAAGCGTTTTGCGCTTTTTTATTAATAACTGGCCCGAAAACGCGATTATCAGATTTTGCCGGGATAGCTGGAAATAAATTTTCCTTATAAAACAAGCGAGAGAGGAGAGCAGCAGGGAAAATAAGGGCCATTTAAAACGCGAGGCAGAGAGGGCGTCAGGCTACAGCTTCAGAACAATCTTAGCTTAATTTAAGAATTATCCCGTCTGCATTGCGCCTGTTTCGGGGGCCAGCGCGGTTATTTTGTTCGCTATGACACAAAAAAGGCGGCCGTGCGGGCCGCCCTTGCAGAACAGCGACCTTATTAGCGCCAGGATTTATAGCGGTTAATTAAGCCATTAGTGGAACTGTCGTGGCTGGTAATATCCTCGCTGTTTTCCAGCTCAGGCAAAATACGGTTAGCCAGCTGTTTGCCAAGCTCTACGCCCCACTGATCGAAGGTGAAGATATTGAGGATAGCGCCCTGGGTGAAGATCTTGTGCTCGTAAAGCGCAATCAGCGCGCCCAGGCTGTAAGGGGTGATCTCGCGCAGCAGAATCGAGTTGGTCGGACGATTGCCTTCAAACACCTTGAACGGCACGATGTGTGCGACAGACTCGGCTGATTTGCCCGCATCGGTGAACTCTTTCTCCACCACCTCGCGTGACTTACCAAACGCCAGCGCTTCGGTCTGGGCGAAGAAGTTGGAAAGCAGCTTCTGGTGATGATCCGCCAGCGCGTTGTGGGTAATGGCCGGCGCGATAAAGTCGCACGGTACCAGCTTGGTGCCCTGATGGATCAGCTGGTAAAAGGCGTGCTGGCCGTTAGTACCCGGCTCGCCCCAGATAATCGGGCCGGTCTGGTAATCCACCGGGTTGCCGTCGCGATCGACGTACTTGCCGTTAGACTCCATATTGCCCTGCTGGAAGTAGGCCGCGAAGCGGTGCATGTACTGATCGTAAGGCAGAATCGCTTCGGTTTCGGCACCGAAGAAGTTGTTGTACCAGATGCCGATCAGCGCCAGCAGTACCGGCAGGTTCTGCTCGGCCGGCGTGGTGGAGAAGTGCTTATCCATCGCGTGCGCGCCGCTCAGCAGCTGCTCGAAGTTGTCGAAGCCGATAGAGAGGATAATCGACAGGCCGATAGCGGACCAGAGCGAGTAGCGGCCGCCGACCCAGTCCCAGAACTCAAACATATTGGCGGTATCGATGCCGAATTCGCCCACCGCTTTCGCGTTGGTCGACAGCGCGGCGAAGTGTTTCGCTACGTGCTGCTGGTCGCCAGCGGTTTTCAGGAACCAGTCGCGCGCGCTGTGGGCGTTGGTCATGGTTTCCTGCGTGGTGAAGGTTTTTGACGCCACCAGGAACAGCGTGGTTTCCGGGCTGAGATCTTTCAGGGTTTCCGCAATATGCGTGCCGTCCACGTTGGAGACGAAGTGCATATTCAGGTGGTTCTTATAGGGGCGCAGCGCTTCCGTCACCATAAACGGACCCAGATCTGAACCGCCGATGCCGATATTCACCACGTCGGTGATCGCTTTGCCGGTATAGCCTTTCCACTCGCCGCCGATAATGCGCTCAGAGAAGTGCTTCATCTTTTCCAGCACCGCGTTCACTTCCGGCATCACATCTTTGCCGTCTACCAGGATCGGCGTATTGCTGCGGTTGCGCAGCGCAACGTGCAGCACGGCGCGATCTTCGGTGCGGTTGATCTTCTCGCCGGAGAACATCGATTTAATTGCGCCGCTCAGGTCGGTCTCTTTGGCCAGCGCCTGCAGCTTGTCAAGCGTCTCCTGGGTGATGCGGTTTTTCGAAAAATCCACCAGCATCTGGTCGTCAAAGGTGGCAGAGAATTTAGCAAAACGATCGGCATCCTGGGCGAACAGCTCGGCGATAGTCACCGATTTCATCTGTTCAAAATGCTGTTGCAGCGCTTTCCAGGCTGCGGTTTGGGTCGGATTGATATTTTTCATGGCAACACTCTTGTTGATTTAAGAACCGTCATTCCATCGTGGGCAACCACACCCGTGTAGCGTTTCAGTATGACAATAGTGTCCGCTGAAAGGAAAAATTTTGTCGGCGTCGTCACCTTTGCGGTGGGCAGCGCGGCGGAAACCGCGCGCCGTTTTCGCCTGTCGCCGCAGGCGATGTCCAGACCAGGCGGTGCCTATTGTGCCGTTAACGCCGCCGCTGAACCTTGTGCCGAATCAGAATAAACCGGTCTGAAAGGGGGCATTTAGCTCTGCGGGCGCAGCAAATCGCCAACAGACGTAGACAGCAACCTTATGACCCGCTATTTTTATGCGGCTACTTGCGCACCCGTGCGCAAGCCAGAAGAGGCGCGTCGCCCAGGCAGTGTGTTGGAGGAACCGTATCCGGGGATAACACATCAGGGGGAGCGACGCCGAGGTGGTCAACACACGGAGTGTTGCCTGTCGGCTGCAGGGGCTGAATCCCCTGGGTTGTCACCAGAGGCGTCCACAGTCGGTCGCTTCGCAAGGTGAAGTGCTTCTGGGTGACACGTCTCCTGATCTTGTCTGCCCAATTCTGCTCTTCCCTTGTGCCAAGGCTGATACAATGTCTCCCGTCCCATAAACGCGGGAGAAGATAACCTGACACGAGGTCGTACATGTCTCAAACTCTGATCGTGGCGAAATTTGGCGGCACCAGCGTTGCCGATTTCGATGCTATGAACCGCAGCGCCGATGTGGTGCTGGCCAATGCCAACACGCGTCTGGTGGTGCTCTCCGCATCGGCGGGCGTAACCAATCTGCTGGTATCGCTGGCGGAAGGCCAGGAGCAGGCGCAGCGCGCTTACCTGCTGGATGAAATTCGCCGCATCCAGTATGCGATTGTCGAACGCCTGCAAAACCCGGCCGTTATCCGTGATGAAATCGATCGCATGCTCGAAAACATCACCATGCTTTCCGATGCCGCCTCGCTGGCCACCTCTAACGCGCTTACCGACGAACTGGTCAGCCACGGCGAGCTGATGTCGACGCTGCTGTTCGTGGAGATCCTGCGCGAGCGTCAGGTAGAGGCGGAGTGGTTCGACGTGCGTAAAGTGATGCGCACCAACGACCGCTTTGGCCGCGCCGAGCCGGAAATCGCGACGCTGGCCGAACAGGCCGCCGCGCTGCTCACCCCGCGTCTGGCGCAGTCGCTGGTGATTACCCAGGGCTTTATCGGCAGCGAACAAAAGGGGCGCACCACCACGCTGGGACGCGGCGGCAGCGACTACACCGCTGCGCTGCTGGGCGAGGCGCTGAAAGCGGCGCGCGTCGATATCTGGACCGACGTGGCGGGTATCTACACCACCGATCCGCGCGTGGTGCCGTCCGCTAAGCGTATCGATGACATTACCTTCGAAGAGGCGACCGAAATGGCGATCTTCGGCGCCAAGGTGCTGCATCCGGCGACGCTGCTGCCGGCGGTGCGCAGCGATATTCCAGTGTTTGTCGGCTCAAGCAAAGATCCCGCCGCCGGCGGCACGCGCGTTCACCGCGAAACCGCCAACCCGCCGCTGTTCCGCGCGCTGGCGCTGCGTCGTCGCCAGACGCTGCTGACGCTGCACAGCCTGAACATGCTGCACTCGCGCGGCTTCCTCGTCGAGGTGTTCACTATTCTGGCGCGCCATAACATCTCGGTGGATCTGATTACCACCTCAGAAGTCAGCGTTGCGCTGACGCTCGACACCACCGGCTCGACCTCGACCGGCGACAGCCTGCTGACCCAGGCGCTGCTGACGGAGCTGTCGTCGCTCTGCCGCGTTGAGGTAGAAGAGAACCTGGCGCTGGTGGCGATTATCGGCAACAACCTCTCCAGAGCGCGCGGCGTTGGCAAAGAGGTATTCGGTACGCTTGAGCCGTTTAACCTGCGCCTGATCTGCTACGGCGCCAGCAGCTACAACCTCTGCTTCCTGGTGCCGGGTGAAGATGCGGAAAGCGTCGTGCGCGCGCTGCATAAGAACCTGTTCGAGTAAGGATCTGCCCGGCCGGATCGGATCCGGCTGGTGCGATCGACCGCTTTTTAGCGTAAAAGCCAGCGTATTTCCGGCACTATCTGCGGGATCGGCAGCAGTCGATCCCCATTTTCCCTTCTGGCCTCACCTTGCGATAACGAAATGTTATGATCCCGCTCCGCCGGCGCACCCGTTCCTGTGCCGCGTTTCTCTGTGGCAAAACCGCGAAAAAACACAACATTCAAAGAAGGAAGTCTGGCTATGCTCGCCAAAATAACCCGCCTGTTCCCGCTGTGGGCCGTGCTGCTCTCCCTGGCCGCCTGGTATTCCCCCGGCGTCTTTCTCGGCATCGGGCCGTGGGTCTCCTGGCTGCTGATGCTGATTATGTTTGGCATGGGCGTAACGCTTAATATCGACGATTTCAAACGCGTGCTGGTGCGCCCGGCGCCGGTGATCGCCGGCACCTTTCTGCACTATCTGGTGATGCCGCTCGCCGCCTGGGCGCTGGCGAAGCTGTTCCATATGCCGCCGGATCTCGCTGCGGGCATGATCCTGGTCGGCAGCGTGGCCAGCGGCACCGCCTCGAACGTGATGATCTATCTGGCGAAGGGCGACGTCGCGCTCTCGGTGACCATCTCCTCGGTTTCCGCGCTGGTGGGGGTTTTTGCTACGCCGCTGCTGACGCGCTTCTACGTCGATACCCATATCCAGGTGGACGTTATGGGTATGCTGCTCAGCATCGTGAAGATCGTGGCGATCCCCATTAGCCTCGGACTGATCGTTCATCACAGCTTTAACGGACTGGTGCGCCGCATCGAGCCCTACCTGCCGGCTTTCTCGATGGTGTGCATTCTGCTGATCATCAGCGCCGTGGTGGCGGGCAGCCAGGGCTTTATCAGCTCGGTCGGCCTGATGGTGATCGCCGCCGTGATAATGCATAACGCCATCGGCCTGCTGGGCGGCTACTGGGGCGGCAAGCTGTTCGGCTTCGACGAGTCGACCTGCCGCACGCTGGCGCTGGAGGTCGGGATGCAGAACTCCGGCCTGGCGGCGACGCTGGGCAAACTCTACTTCTCGCCGCTGGCCGCGCTGCCAGGCGCGCTCTTCTCGGTCTGGCACAACCTTTCCGGTTCGCTGCTGGCTGGCTACTGGTCAGGCAAACCGGTCGATAAAAAGTAACAGCGCGGGGGCGACGCGCCCCCGCTTTATTCATAGTCCCGCTCGTCGTCCGGCTGCTCCAGCAGCGTATAGGCCACGCTGCAGAGCAGCGAATTCAGGCGTTTCATATCTCCCAGCAGCCCCAGATGCAGCGAGCTGGTTTCAATGCTCTGAACGTTTTGCTGATGTAGCCGCTCCACATGCGCATGCGAGAAGCGGCGGATCAGAATACGGAAGCGATGCTTGGCGCGGCGCAGCCGTTTCGCGCTGCTGATGTCGCGTGAGAGAAATACCGACAGGCTGAGGCGCAGGTTCGCCAGCAGCTGCTCATGCAGCGTCTCCAGCTCCCTGATGCCTTCCGGCGAGAAGGCGCGACGCGGCGTCAGCGCCTTATCCGCTACGTCGCCGCTCATGCGCTCAATAATGTCGCCCGCCTGTTCAAGGTTCAGCGACATTTCGATAATTTCGCCCCAGCGGCGCGAATCCTCTTCCGACAGATCTTCTTTCGGCATGCGCGCCAGATAGAGCTTGATGGCGGTATAGAGTACGTCGACATCGTCGTCCAGCCGTCGCACCGTACGCTCTTCGCGCACTTCGCCGTGCACCACTTTGCTGAACGCCTCCAGCATCATTTCCAGCACGTCGCCGATGCGCAGCGCCTCGCGCGCGGCGTTGACCAGCGCCAGCGTCGGCGTATCCAGCGCACTGCGGTCGAGGTGGCGAGGCTTCACTGCCATATCCGCCTCGGCGTCGTCGCCGATGAGGCGGGTGCAGAGGCGCGCCATCGGTTCAGCGAAGGGCACCATAATCAGGCAGCGGATCAGGTTGTAGAAAACGTGGAAGAAGATCACCAGCTCTTCGTCATTGACCGGCAGCTTATCGAGCCAGGGCGCCAGCAGGTTGATAAAGGGCAGCACCGCCAGCGATCCGAGCAGCTTGAACAGCAGGCTGCCGAGCGCCACCCGCTTGCCGGCGGCGTTAGAGCCGCTGGCGTTGAGCATCGCCAGCAGGCCGCTGCCGAGATTGGCGCCGATGACCAGACAGAGCGCCACTTTAAATGAGATCACGCCTGCGGCGGTCAGCGTGGCGGTGATCAACACCGCCGCCAGGCTGGAGTAGCTGATAATGGCGAAGACCGCGCCGATAAGCGCATCCAGCAGAATATCGCCGGTCAGGCTGGAAAAGAGCACCTGCACACCCGACGCCTGGGTAATCGGCCGGGCGGCGCTGACAATCAGCTGCAGCGCCAGCAAAATCAGCCCCAGTCCGATACTGGCGCGGCCCATCTGGCCGACGCGCGTCTGCTTGCGCGACAGGAAAAAGACCACGCCGAAAAAGATAAACAGCGGCGACAGCCAGGAGAGATCGAAGGTGAGAATACGCGCCATAATGGCGGTGCCCACGTCGGCGCCCAGCACCACCACCAGCGCAGGCGTCAGGCCCATTAGTTTCTGCGCCACAAAGGAGGTCGCCAGCAGCGTGGTGGCGTTGCTGCTCTGCACCAGCGTCGTTACGCCGATGCCCGCCAGAAAAGCCATGGGTTTCTTTTCGATGCTGCGGCTGAGCACGCGGCGCAGGTCCGCGCCGAAGACGCGCATAATGCCGGAGCGCACGATATGGGTGCCCCAGACCAGCAGGGCGACGGCGGAGAGAAGATTAAGCAGGGTCAACACGTCATGCCACTCCATAACCGTCAGGCTAAAAAGCAGCAGAAAGCCAGCCTGACGGAAAGAGCAATCTGCAAAACGAACCGCCGGGCGGGCGCAATTTTTCCTGAATTTTAAGCGACCTGCGCGCGCTGCCGACTCTTTAACTGTAGACCAGTTCGCTCTACGGGAAGGGGATAAATATTGGCTGGCTATCGGCAGCTGGCGCGCCGCGTCGGGCAGGGCGCGGCTGGTATCTTGTGATCTGTGTCACATTGCAGCATGATGGCGATCCTTACTAAAAGCCATTATCGAGGCAAATCATGAACGTTAAACCCACCGGCGGTCAGTACATCGCGTTGGCGCTGCAATGGGTGCTCAACCTGGGACTGCTGGCGCTGGCGGTTATTCTGGCAGTGTTCCTCGGCAAAGAGACGCTGCACCTTGCCAACGTGCTGCTGAACGTTGGCGAGCAGGCCTCCTCTTATCTGCTGATTGAGGGGATCGTTATCTATTTCCTCTACTTCGAATTTATCGCGCTGATCGTCAAGTATTTCCAGTCTGGCTATCACTTTCCGCTGCGCTACTTTGTCTACATCGGCATTACGGCGATTATTCGACTGATTATCGTCGACCATAAAAATCCCTTCGACACGCTCTGCTACTCCGGCGCCATCCTGATTCTGGTGGTGACCCTGTGGCTGGCGAACAGCAACCGCCTGAAGCGCGAATAAGCGCCGCCAGGTGTGCCCGTCGCGCCTCTGCGCTACACTGTTGCCCTCAAAATTGACGGGAGTGGTGATATGTCGCACGAGGCGCTCAGCTTATTACGCGCGCTCAACTGGCTGCCGTCCACGCATCCGACGCTGACCGCGCCGCTGCTGGACTGGCTGATGGAGGAGGACTCCATGACGCGCCGTTTCGAGCAGCACTGTCGGCAGGTAACGGTGCAGCCGATACGCGAAGGCTTTATTAATGCCGATGAGCTTACCGATGAAAGGGCGCTTCTGCCGGACGATGCGCGTTTCTGGCTGCGGGAGATTGTGCTGTGCGGCGACGATGAACCCTGGCTTATTGGCCGCACGCTGGTGCCGGAGAGCACCCTCAGCGGGCCAGAGCAGATGCTGCAAAAGCTGGGAACGCGCCCGCTTGGCCGCTATCTCTTCTCCTCTTCAACCTTAAGCCGCGACTTTATCGAACCGGGCAGCGTCGGCGCGCTCTGGGGACGCCGCTCGCGCCTGCGACTGTCAGGCAAGCCGCTGCTGCTGACCGAACTGTTTTTACCGGCCTCGCCGCTCTATCGCGACCTGGCCTGAGGACGATTACACGTGGAAAAAAGCGTACAGATGAGCAAGTTTCAGGCCTATAGCCGCCTGATGCGTATTGATAAACCGATCGGCACGCTGCTGCTGCTGTGGCCGACGCTGTGGGCGCTCTGGCTGTCGACCCTGGGCGTGCCGCCGCTGTCGGTGCTGGTGGTGTTTGTGCTCGGCGTATTTGTGATGCGCGCGGCGGGCTGCGTGATTAACGATTTCGCCGATCGCAAGGTCGACGGCTTCGTGAAGCGTACCGCAGGCCGTCCGCTGCCCAGCGGCGCGGTAAGCGAGAAAGAGGCGAAAATCCTGTTCGTGCTGCTGGGGCTGCTGGCGTTCGGGCTGGTGCTCACCATGAATCTGATGACGATTCTGCTTTCGTTTGGCGGCCTGGCGCTGGCCTGGTGCTATCCCTTTATGAAGCGCTATACCCACTTGCCGCAGGTGGTATTAGGGGCGGCATTCGGCTGGGCGATCCCGATGGCCTGGTCTGCAGTTAGTGAGTCCTTACCACTAGAGTGCTGGCTGGTGTTTCTGGCTAACATCTGCTGGACCGTCGCCTATGATACGCAGTACGCCATGGTGGATCGCGATGACGATATCAAGATTGGCGTCAAATCAACGGCGATTCTGTTCGGCCGCTACGACAAGCTGATTATCGGCCTCCTGCAGTTCGCAACGCTGGCGCTGCTGGCGCTGGTGGGCCTGATGATGCAGCTTAACGCCTTCTTTTTCTGGTCGCTGCTTGGCGCCGCGGCGCTGTTTCTCTACCAGCAAAAGCTGATCGCACACCGCGAGCGCGACGCCTGCTTCCAGGGCTTCCTCAACAATAATTATGTTGGCCTGGTGATATTTATCGGCGTGGTGCTGAATACGCCGCCGTTTAGTGAGCTGTTTTAACGGTAAAAAGGCGACAACGTTGTCGCCTTTGACGCTAGCGCGGAAGAGACGCTTTTTACCTTTCCCGCTTATCAGGCTGATGAGTAACTGAAAAAAAGGGCGACATCACTGTCGCCCTTTGTTTTTTCTGCCTGCGGTGCGTTACTCGTGCGCCACCGCGCTTTCGATGGTCAGCCGCACATCGCTGGTCACCAGATCGGCCAGAATATGCCAGGTGGCCTGGGTACGCTCAACGTCGGCGTCGCCGGTATCGCTGATATAGCCCTCATCGCGCAGCGTCAGCACCAGCGTGGTAAACACCGCCTTATCGAAAAACTCCGGCGCGTTGATGCCGTGCAGCACCGAAAGACGCTGCGCCAGCATACGGCTCTCTTTCTCCAGCGTGCCGCGGTTAATGGTCGGCTTCGCGCTGAGGATAGAGAAGGTGATAGCGAAACGTTGCAGGGTCTCGCGGATACCGGCGGCCAGCAGCTGCAGCGTGCGATAACGCGCGGCGGTGTGGCGCAGCTGGCCATCCTGCAGGGTAATCAGCCCCTGACGCGCCAGCTCCTGACAGAGCGCGCTCAGCAGCGCCGGCAGGGCGTCGATTTCCCAGCGCAGGAACAGCTCGCTTTTCAGCATCGGGTAGATCAGACGCACCTGGCGCAGCAGCTCGGCTTCGCTCAGGTTAGGATGCTGCTGAATAATGGCGGCGATCAGCGACGGCATCACCAGCATATGGTGAATATTGTTGCGGTAATAGGTCATCAGCACCGCCTGCTCGCGCGGCAGGATGATGATATCGCCGATATTGTCCTGTTCGGTTTCGAACTTATTCATGCTCATCGCATGGTTCAGCAGCTCTTCCGCTGAAAGCGGCGGCACCGTTGATTCCGGCGAATAGGGCACGTTGCGCAGCAGAGCGGTATAGCAATCCAGCTGCTCGATCAGCTGCTCGCGGGTTAGTGAGCGCTGACGTGAGGCGAGCAGCGCGGTAACGCACAGGTTCATGGCGTTAGCCGCGCCCGCTTCGTTGATGCGCACCATCAGACGCGCCGCAATATCGTTGACCGTCGGCGTCAGCCAGCTGGGACGCTGCGGTTCAATCGGGTCGATAGCGTCGCGCCACTCCGGCACCTGCTTGTTCAGGTAGTTCACCAGCGGCAGCGGTTCGCCGAAGTTAACGTAGCCCTGGCCCAGGTTACGTAGCTTGCGCAGGCCGCGCACCATCTGCATAAAGCCTTCTTTCTCTTTCGCCGCGCCGCGCAGCTCTTTGGCGTAAGTACCCACTTCCATGACGTGCTCATAGCCGATATAGATCGGCACCAGCGTAATCGGACGTTTGCCGCCGCGCAGCATCGCCTGCAGCGTCATCGCCAGCGTGCCGGTTTTCGGATCGAGCAGGCGACCGGTACGTGAGCGCCCACCTTCAACGAAATACTCGACCGAATAGCCGCGGCTGAACAGCTCGCCGAGATATTCACGGAATACGGTGGCGTAGAGTTTATTGCCTTTAAAGGTACGGCGAATAAAGAACGCGCCCAGGCGACGGAAGATCGGACCGGCGGGCCAGAAGTTCAGGTTGATGCCCGCGGCGATATGCGGCGGCACCAGGCCCTGGTGATAAAGGACGTAGGAGAGCAGCAGATAATCCATATGGCTGCGATGGCAGGGCACATAGACGATCTCATGGCCATCTTCCGCCAGCTGGCGCACGCGTTCGCCGCCGTTGACGTTGATGCCCTGATAGAGACGGCTCCACAGCCAGCCCATGACGCGATCGGTGACGCGGATCGCCTCATAGGAGAAGTCGGCAGCGATCTCTTCCATCATCTCAACGGCGTTTTGCTGCGCCTTCTCATGGGAGAGCTTTTTGCTGCGCGCCTCTTCTTCCACCGCTTTTTCAATCGCCTTGGACTGCAGCAGCTTGTTGAAGAGATCCTGTCGCGCCGGCAGACGCGGACCAACCGCGGCTAAACGCTGGCGTGCGAAATGAATACGCGCCACGCGCGCCAGTTTCTGCGCGATGGATTTGTCGGTGCCGTGCTGCGTCGCCATCCAGCGCAGCGAGACGGTTGGCGAAAAGCGCACAAAGCTGTCGCGGCCGTGCCAGACGATAGCGAAAAACTTCTCAACCCCGTTAAGCTCGCGCAGGTGCGGCGCATCGTCGCCCTGAACCTCGCGGCCGGGCGCGCGGCCAAACATCACCGAAACCGGCAGCATCTGGATATCGAGCTGAGGGTTGTTACGGTGCAGATCGAGATACTCGTGAAAAATCTTCACCGATTCGGTATTCGGCCCAAAAGCGGGGAATACGCGCGGGCCGTCGTGAATAAACACGTGGCGCGGCAGTATCGAGCCGTCAATCTCCAGTGGTGACAGCGGATCGGGCAGATTATGCTTCAGACACTGCTGGCGCAGCGTCAGCAAATCCGCCTTGGAATCGTATGGCAGCACGTACATAATCGGCCGCGTTGGATCGAGTCCATGTTCGGAAACGGGATCGCCCGGAATAGCCTTCGTTTTTACCAGAACAGAGAGTGGTAAATTCAACAATTTATAATAAAGTTTACGCCAACCTGACATAGACAACATGAAGCCTCTTGTTAGCAAAGCGCCGCAAGCATATCAGAAAGTGCTGCGAAGATCTGTGGTGGTGCCAAACGCACCTGGCCCAGACATTGACGTCAAACAACCTAAAGGGTTCCCTCGCAATGGCAAGTAATACCACCGGTTTGCTCAGGATTGTAAAAGCGGCAGGCTACTCGTGGCAGGGGCTGCGCGCCGCCTGGCAGCATGAAGCCGCGTTTCGTCAGGAGGCCACGGCCGCCATCGTCGCTATCGCTATCGCCTGCTGGCTGGATGTCGACACCGTCGCGCGCATCCTGATGATTGGATCGGTGGTGCTGGTGATTATTGTCGAGATCCTCAACAGCGCAATCGAAGCGGTGGTCGACCGTATCGGCCAGGAGCGTCACCCGCTGTCGGGACGAGCGAAAGATATGGGCTCCGCCGCCGTTTTGCTCGCTATTATACTGGCGCTGTTCATCTGGATCGCGCTGCTCTGGACGCATTTGCGGTAGGCTTTCCACAATGGCCCAAACGGCTGTTATTTCCCTGGGTTTTGGTTTTCATTTCACCAATACCTGTATATACTCACAGCGACTGTATAAACAACCAGGGGGCGGGATGAAAGCATTAACCACCAGGCAGCAACAGGTTTATGACCTGATTCGCGACCATATCAACCAGACGGGCATGCCGCCAACGCGTGCGGAGATCGCCTCGCAGCTGGGGTTCCGTTCCCCCAACGCCGCCGAAGAACACCTTAAAGCGCTGGCGCGTAAAGGCGTTATTGAGATCGTTTCTGGCGCATCACGCGGCATTCGCCTGCTGATGGAAGAGGAAGAGTCCAACGGGCTGCCGTTAATCGGCCGCGTCGCCGCTGGCGAGCCGCTGCTGGCTCAGGAACATATTGAGACGCACTATAAAGTCGATCCCGACCTGTTTAAGCCCTCTGCTGATTTCCTGCTGCGCGTTGCCGGTATGTCGATGAAAGATATCGGCATTATGGATGGCGATCTGCTTGCGGTGCATAAAACGCAGGATGTGCGTAACGGTCAGGTTGTTGTGGCGCGTATCGATGACGAAGTCACGGTAAAACGCTGGAAAAAGCAGGGCACCGTGGTTCATCTGCTGCCGGAAAACAACGACTTCGAACCGATTATCGTCGATACCCGCACGCAGTCGCTGACCGTTGAAGGTCTGGCAGTGGGCGTGGTGCGCAACGGCGAGTGGCTCTGACCGCTCGCCTTCAGACGCCTGTATCGCTTCGCCAGGCGTCTGTACGATAATCTTTTCACGCGCCTCCTCCTGCGGCTAGCGCCGCATTGAGGCCGCCTCGCTCCTTTTTACGTTTTCAGGCATGGACCGGCTGATGCGTCTCTTCTCTGCTGACGATCGACAACTCTGGCGGCTGGCGCTGCCGATGATCCTCTCTAATATCACCGTGCCGCTGCTCGGCCTGGTGGACACCGCCGTTATCGGCCATCTCGACAGTCCGGTTTACCTTGGCGGCGTAGCGATTGGCGCGACCGCGACCAGCTTCGTCTTTATGCTGTTACTCTTTTTACGCATGAGCACCACCGGCTTTACCGCGCAGGCCTTTGGCGCGCGCGATGCGCAGGCGCTGGCGCGCGCCCTGACGCAGCCGCTGCTGATGGCGCTGCTTGCGGGCCTGCTGTTTATTCTGCTGCGCGATCCGCTTAGCGCGCTGGCGGGTCGGCTGGCGGGGGGCAATCCCCAGGTGCTGGAGCAGGCCGCCATCTTTATCCATATTCGCTGGCTCAGCGCGCCGGCAACGCTGGCAAATATGGTTATCCTCGGCTGGCTGCTGGGCGTGCAGTATGCCCGTGCGCCGGTTGTGCTGCTGGTGGTGGGCAACACGGTAAATATTCTGCTCGATCTCTGGCTAGTGCTCGGTCTGAAGTGGGGCGTGGCCGGCGCGGCGACCGCGACGGCGCTGGCGGAATATGTCACGCTGGCGGTAGGGCTGGCGATGGTATGGCGGGTTCTGAAGCTACGCGGCATATCAATGACGATGCTGAAGAGGAGCTGGCGCGGCGATATCCGCCGCCTGCTGCGCCTTAACCGCGACATTATGCTGCGCTCCCTGCTGCTGCAGCTCTGCTTTGCCTCGCTGACGCTTATCGGCGCGCGCCTGGGGCCAGAGATCGTCGCCGCCAATGCCGTCCTGCTGATGTTTATCACCTTTACCGCCTATGCGCTCGACGGGTTCGCCTATGCGGTGGAAGCCGTTTCCGGCGAGGCCTATGGCGCGCGCGACGGCGACAGGCTGCTGTCGGTATGGCACGCCGCCTGTCGTCAGGCGGGCATGGTTGCGCTCGCCTTCGCGCTAATCTATGCGGCGAGCGGTGACGCTATTGTGTCGATGCTGACTTCGCTGGCGTCGCTGCAGCAGCTGGTCGATCGCTATCTTATCTGGCAGATCATTCTGCCGCTGGCTGGCGTGTGGTGCTATCTGCTGGACGGGCTGTTTATCGGCGCGACGCGCGGGCGCGAAATGCGCAACAGCATGGCGGTGGCCGCGCTCGGTTACTTCCTGACGCTGCTGACCTTGCCCTGGCTGGGCAACCACGGTTTGTGGCTGGCGGTAACGGTTTTTCTTGCGCTGCGCGGCGTTTCGCTTTGGTGGATCTGGCGGCGCGAATGGCGCCTAAGCCGCTGGTTTGCAAACTGATTATCGCGCGCAGCGGCAGCCTTAACGCGCTGCGCTAAACAGATTATTCTGTATTTCTGCGGCAGTTGCCGATTCGTCTACTATAATTAACTTACAACAGCGCGACACAGCAGCGCTTTGTATTGTCGTATCACCATTATGTGGTGGTATGTAAAACTAAGGATGACGTGGAGGTCTGACATGAACAAAGACGAAGCGAGCGGTAACTGGAAGCAGTTTAAAGGTAAATTCAAAGAAAAATGGGGCAAGCTGACCGACGATGACATGCAGGTTATCGAAGGCAAACGCGATCAGCTGGTCGGCAAAATTCAGGAACGCTACGGTTACGCTAAGGATGAGGCCGAGAAAGAGGTCTCAGACTGGGAAAGCAATAACAAAGATTACCGCTGGTAATCTTCTCGCTCAGGCCTCGCCTGAGCGACCGGCACAGGGACGTGCTGCTTAGCCTCTTCTTCCGCGCTTTTTCCCTTCTGATTCATGATCGTGCCCGCAGCTATCCTTATGCGTACAGGCTTCAACTTCCGCACAGCTCATGCAGAGACCGTGCGCCTCAATCACGCTGTGCCGTAGCGTAAAGCTCGCCTCGCCAGCCAGATCGGCAATAATATTCTCTACGCCCTGCGCCTGCTTTTCCGTGACCGCCGCGCAGCGATCGCAGACCAGCATCACTGAGGTATGCGCCGGCGCTTCAAAATGGTGGCAAACCACATAGCTGTTGTTTGACTCCACGCGGTGAATAAAGCCCTGTTCCAGCAAAAATTCCAGCGCGCGATAGACCGTCGGCGGCTTTGCCTGTGGCTCGCTGGCGCGTAGCTGATCCAGCAAATCATAAGCGCTAATCGATCCATGCTGCGCAGCCATCAGACGTAACACCTCAGCGCGCTGCGCTGTCAGGCGCACCCCGCGTTGCAGACAGAGCTTCTCTGCCTGGGTCATGATTTTATCTGGCGTCATTGTCGACATGGTGATTCTCCGCTAAAAACGAGATGTTATCTTATCACACCCGATGCGCTTGCGCTCAGGTTGCGCGCTTTCAGAGCCGAACCTGTCATCTTCCATTAATATCAATACATTAGGCTGGCCGCTGGCTGGTGAACTCGCTTCGCTAATGCTAATCAGTGCCAACATTGTTAAGACATAAATTAACAAAAAGAGAGTTTTGCTTTACAACTCACCAGGTTAAGCACTAATGTTCAAGAGGCCTTAAGCAACTGCTGGCCTCAATATCCTTTTTGATTATCCCCCTAAATAATAAAAGCGCCGATTTGTAGCTAAAACATCCAATCCGGCGAATAACAGTGCTGTTTCAACTGAATTCACAGCAATGAACCGTTAGCCGCGATACACAATAGCGCTAACGACAAATTCCGATGATGAATGTTTTCCTGATCAAGGTGATGGCAGACAAATGGCGAACAAAACCACCCGGCGCTCTGCGCTTTTATATCCTGCTGTTTTAAACGCGCTCTTTCTCTCCTCTTCCGCGATGGCTGCGGGAACCTGGTATGACGCGCGCAACGACGCGATGGGCGGTACCGGCGTCGCCTCCTCGACGTGGAGCTCCGCCGTGCTGGCGAACCCGGCGCTGATGACGCGTGCGCAGCCGGACGACAATGTCGGCATTATCTTTCCCTCTGCTGGCCTGCAAATTACCGATAAAGACAAGATGGTCGATAAGGTCGATGACATCAGCGATACCGTTAATCGCTATCGTGACGTTATCAACGGCCTGACCTTCCGCGACTATCTTAACGGCTATCCGCAGCTTAAAGCGGCGTCACGGGACGTGGCGAACCAGCTGCGCGATCTGCGCGGTAACAAGGCCAACGGTACGGCGGGCGTCGCGCTGGCGGTTACGGTCCCTAACGAAACCCTGCCGTTTGCGTTTATCACCAAGGCGTACGGCACGGTTCACCTGCGTGCCAACGTGGCGCAGAGCGATATCGACTATCTTAACGGCGTAGCGGACGGCACCCGTATTCCCGTACCGGGCGACCAGAATAATTTGCGCTCCAGCGCAAACGGCCTGGCGGCGCTGGTCACCGATTACGGTATCGCCGTGGCGCACGAGTTTAACGTGGCGGGCCATCCGGTTTCGCTCGGCGTGACGCCGAAAATTCAGAAAACCTGGCTCTATAACTACACCGCCAGCATCTACAACTACGATAAAAACGACCTCAACGGCAGCCGCTACCGCAACGATAATACCGGCTTTAACGTCGACGCTGGTTTAGCGACGCCGCTGGGCGATAACTGGACGCTGGGCGTTACCGGGCAGAACCTGGTGTCGCGCGATCTGAAGACCAAAGAGACCAACGGCTATCGCGACACCTACCAGATCCGTCCGCTGGTGACCTCTGGCCTCTCCTGGAGCGGCGGTCCCTTTACCGCGGCGCTGGATGTGGATCTCACCGAAACGAAACGCTTTAAGTCGGAAGAGAGCAGCCAGTATGCTGGCGTCGGTGGGGAATACCGTGTGCTGGACTGGCTGGCACTGCGCGCTGGCTACCGCGCGGATATGAAATCCAACGATGAAAATGTCTTTACCGCCGGTTTTGGCGTATCGCCGTTCAGCAATGCGGTGCATCTGGATCTGGCTGGTTCAGTGGGCGACAACAATACCTGGGGCGCGATGATGCAGCTCGGGTTTAACTTCTGATCGGCGATGCTTAGCCGTCTCTAAACCGGGCGACGCAGAGTCGCCCGGCACCCTGTTAATGTGCTATCATTGCGCAGATTATCATCACCCTTAACGGATTTTCTGCGCTTCATGAGCAACTCTTTCTCCTCGCAACGTTTTTCCATCGCGCCGATGCTCGACTGGACCGACCGACACTGTCGCTATTTTCATCGTCAGCTGACCGGCGACGCGCTGCTCTACACCGAAATGGTCACCACCGGTGCCATTATTCACGGCAAGGGCGACTATCTGGCCTACAGCGAGGCGGAACATCCGGTTGCGCTGCAGCTTGGCGGCAGCGATCCGGCGGCGCTGGCCCAGTGCGCGAAGCTGGCAGAAGAGCGTGGCTACGATGAGGTGAACCTCAACGTCGGTTGTCCCTCCGATCGCGTTCAGAATGGGCGTTTCGGTGCCTGCCTGATGGCGGAAGCTTCGCTGGTGGCTGAATGTATCGACGCGATGCGTCAGGTGGTTTCAATACCGGTGACGGTAAAAACCCGCATCGGCATCGACGATCAGGACAGCTACGCATTTTTGACCGATTTTGTCGGCACCGTCGCGCAGCGCGGCGGCTGCGACACCTTTATTATCCACGCGCGTAAAGCGTGGCTTTCCGGCCTGAGCCCCAAAGAGAACCGGGAAATCCCGCCGCTCGACTATCCACGCGTCTATCAGCTGAAGCGTGATTTTCCTCAGCTGACGCTCGCCATCAACGGCGGCGTAAAATCGCTGGAAGAGGCCAAAGTCCATCTGCAGCATCTCGACGGCGTAATGATGGGCCGTGAGGCCTACCAGAATCCCGGCCTGCTGGCGCAGGTGGATCGCGAGCTGTTTGGCCGTGATGCGCCGGTAGCCGATCCGGTGGCGGTGGTGCGCAGCATGTATCCCTATATTGAGGCGGAGCTGGCGAAGGGCACCTATCTTGGCCATATCACGCGTCATATGCTCGGCCTGTTCCAGGGGATTCCCGGCGCGCGCCAGTGGCGTCGCCATCTGAGTGAAAACGCCCACAAGCCGGGCGCAGACGTGCGCGTGCTGGAAGCCGCGCTGGCGCTGGTGGCGGACAAGATCCCGCAGGAAGCCTGATCGCCTGCGGCAGTCGATAAAAACCAGCCTGAGTGCTGGTTTTTTTTACGCCAGAATTCAGGGAAATTCACCATTGCTGCCAGCGTTACTTTGGCCGTTTTGCTTACAGGACAATAAGTTACACTCTGGCACGCTTCTTGTAATAAGGCTGTAGAACTAACAAGAGGAGTAACAACGTGGAAATTCTGTTTGTGCTGGGCTTTTTCCTGATGCTGCTGGTGACGGGCGTCTCGCTGCTGGGCGTGATGGCGGCGCTGGTGGTCGCTACCGTGGTGATGTTTATCGGCGGCCTGTTTGCACTTGTAATCAAATTGTTGCCCTGGCTGGCGCTGGCGCTGGTGGCCGCCTGGGCATATCGCGCCTTTTGCGGCGACGGTCGTGAGCGTGCGCGCCGCAAGCTGCGCCGCAAAATCAGCAGGTTAGAGCGACGCCGCGGCTATTAATTGCGGGTGAGATCACAGAGTGACAGATTGCTTATGCCTGTTTTGCAATTAAACATATTTTTTACTTATGTTTTCTGCCAGGATAACTGTCGTTGAGTCGACATGAATTCATCGCCGCTGTCCCTACACCAGCGCGAACGATAAAAAGAAAAGGGGCTTCCTACGGGAAGCCCCGTTTGCGTTCAGGGCTCATGGGATCAGCAGGCTAGAGCCTTGGGTGCTGCGGCTCTCCAGCGTGCGGTGCGCCCGCTCCGCCTCTTTCAGCGGGAATTTCTGCTGCTCCGGCACCTCGACCTTGATGGCGCCGCTGGCGAGCAGCGAGAAGAGATCGTTGCTGGCGTGCTCCAGCTCTTCGCGGTTGGTGATATAGCCGTAAAGCGAAGGGCGGGTAACAAACAGCGAACCTTTCTGGTTGAGTATGCTCAAATCGACGCCTTTAACCGGCCCGGAAGCATTACCAAAACTCACCATCAGACCCTGACGACGCAGCGAATCCAGCGACGCTTCCCAGGTATCTTTACCCACCGAGTCATACACCACCGCGACCTTTTTACCCTCGGTGAGCTGGCTGACGCGCTCGGCAATATTCTCTTCGCGGTAGTTGATGGTGGCCCAGGCGCCCGCCGCTTTCGCCAGCTTCGCCTTTTCCGCCGACCCGACGGTGCCGATAAGATGTGCGCCAAGCGCTTTTGCCCACTGGCAGGCGATCAGGCCAACGCCGCCCGCCGCCGCGTGGAACAGAAAGGTTTCATCCGGCTTCACCCGGTAGGTCTGACGCAGCAGATAGTGTACGGTCAGCCCTTTCAGAAAGCTGGCGGCGGCCTGCTCGAAGCTGATGGCGTCGGGCAGCAGCATCAGGCGATCTTCCGCCACGTTGTGCAGTTCGCTGTAGGCGCCCAGCGCCGCCTGGCAATAGACCACCCGGTCGCCCGGCTTAAAGCGCGTCACCGCGCTGCCGACGCGCTTCACCACGCCCGCCGCTTCGGTGCCGAGGCCTGAAGGCAGGGCGGGCACCGGATAAAGTCCGCTGCGCACGTAGGTATCAATATAGTTAATGCCGATGGCGCGGTTCTCTACCTGCACTTCGCGCTCAGCAGGATCGGCAGGATCGACGTCAACCCACTGCAACACCTCAGGCCCGCCCTGCGCGGTAAACTGAATACGCTTTGCCATTTTTACTCCTGTGATTGTTCAACATCAGGCGTGAGAGGCGCGCCGCCATCAGGTATACTGGCGCGTCCCCTCAGAACATCGGTATTGCATTCACTATGGCAGGAAATAAACCCACCAACAAATCGAACGACACGCCCGACCGTCAGCTGGAAGGTATTAAAATGCCGCCGCATTCGATTGAAGCGGAGCAGTCGGTGCTGGGTGGGTTGATGCTGGATAACGAACGCTGGGATAACGTCTCCGAGCGCGTCGTGGCGGAAGATTTCTTCAACCGCTCGCACCGTCTGATCTTTTCCGAGATGCAGCGTCTGCTGGAAGCGGGCCAGCCTATCGACCTCATCACGCTCTCCGAGTCGCTGGAAACGCGCGGTGAGCTGGAGATGGCGGGCGGATTCGCCTATCTGGCGGAGCTGGCGAAAAACACCCCCAGCGCGGCGAACATCGGTGCCTATGCGGATATCGTGCGCGAACGCGCGGTAGTGCGCGAGATGATCTCGGTGGCGAATCAGATCGCCGATGCCGGTTACGATCCCCAGGGGCGCAACAGCGACGAGCTGCTCGACTTCGCCGAATCCAACGTCTTTAAAATCGCCGAGTCGCGCGCCAACAAAGATGAAGGGCCGAAGAACATTCAGGAGGTGCTGGAAGCCACGGTCTCGCGCATCGAATCGCTGGTCTCAACGCCGCACGACGGCGTAACCGGCGTCGATACCGGCTATCAGGACCTGAATAAAAAGACCGCCGGCCTGCAGCCGTCGGATCTGATTATCGTCGCGGCGCGTCCGTCGATGGGTAAAACCACCTTCGCCATGAACCTGTGCGAAAACGCCGCCATGCTACACGACAAGCCGGTGCTGATTTTCAGCCTCGAGATGCCCAGCGAGCAGATTATGATGCGTATGCTGGCGTCGCTGTCGCGCGTGGATCAGACGCGCATCCGTACCGGCCAGCTTGACGATGAGGACTGGGCGCGTATCTCCGGCACGATGGGTATCCTGCTGGAGAAGAAGAATATGTATATCGATGACTCTTCCGGCCTGACGCCGACCGAAGTGCGCTCGCGCGCGCGACGCGTCTTCCGCGAAAATGGCGGGCTGAGCATGATTATGATCGACTACCTGCAGCTGATGCGCGTGCCGGCGCTTTCCGATAACCGTACGCTGGAGATTGCCGAGATCTCTCGCTCGCTCAAGGCGCTGGCGAAGGAGCTTAACGTGCCGGTGGTGGCGCTGTCGCAGCTGAACCGCTCGCTGGAGCAGCGCGCCGATAAACGTCCGGTCAACTCCGACCTGCGTGAATCAGGCTCTATCGAACAGGATGCCGACCTGATTATGTTTATCTACCGCGACGAGGTTTACCATGAGAACAGCGATCTTAAAGGCATCGCCGAGATTATTCTGGGTAAACAGCGTAACGGCCCTATCGGTACGGTTCGCCTGACGTTTAACGGTCAGTGGTCGCGCTTCGACAACTATGCTGGCCCGGCCTACGACGACGAATAACCTTTCTATTCCGGCATGCACGATCTGTGCATGCCGCCTCGCATCATCAGAAAATAGTGTTGGACAACCCCGCCTTTAATCGGGTTATCTGTATCACAGCGCACGTTTACGCACTGGAAGCAGCATGACTCACGTAGATGATTACGACCTGAAAATACTGACCTTATTACAATCTAACGGCCGTTTGACCAACCAGGAGCTGAGCGATTTAGTGGGCCTGTCGGCCTCGCAGTGTTCGCGTCGCCGCATCAACCTTGAACAGGCGAATTTAATTCTTGGCTATCATGCGCGCCTGTCGCCTGATGCAATCGGCCTGGGCATGGTCGGCCTGATTGAGGTACGGCTGATTAACCATACCGCCGACTACGTCGACAGCTTTCACCGTATGGTGGAGCAGGAAGAGGCGATCGTCGACGCCTACAAAACGACCGGCGACGCCGATTATCTGCTCAAGGTCGCCGTAGCGGATCTGGCATCGCTGAGCGCGCTGATTAGCCAGCTGGTGGCGGGCCATCAAAGCGTGTCCCATGTGAAAACCTCGGTCGTGCTGGGTCGACTCAAAGAGAACGGCCTGATGATGGCCCCGGCGCACAAGGCGCGCCAAAAGAGTGCATGATGTGCTTATTTGGTGCAATTGCGCGCCATAGGATGCAAAGGATATGCGTAAAAACTCGAATTTGCGCATGAATTGACGGTTTAACCGCAAGGCGTGCGCGAAAATAAGCAATAAAAGCGCCTTAGTTATCAACTGGATAATCACTGGCACCTGCCGAGGGCGGCCATAAGCCGACGGCATGGTGCGTTTTTTGCATCTTAACGCCACGCTTTTTCGGCTCAGAGTGCAATGAGATTACCTATGGATAACGTTGTAGACCCTACCCGCATTCCCCATTCACGTATTGAAGACGCGCTGGCGATAGTGCTTGGCACGCTGATGGTCTCTTTCGGCGTCATTATGCTGAAACAGGCGGGGGCGCTGACGGGCAGCACCGCCGGCATCGCCTTCTTGATCGGCTATCTGACGCCGCTCTCTTTCGGCAGCGCCTTTTTCCTGATCAACCTGCCGTTTTACTGGCTGGCGGCGCGCCGCATGGGATGGGAGTTCACCGTGAAAACCTTCTGCGCGGTGGGGCTGGTGTCGCTCTTCACCCATCTTCATCCGCTCTTCGTCCACTTTTCCGCGCTCAATCCCTTTTATGCGACACTGTTCGGTAACGTGATCATGGGCATTGGGTTTATAGTGTTGTTTCGTCATAAAGCCAGCCTGGGCGGAATCAATATTCTGGCGCTGTGGCTGCAGGATCGCATCGGGCTGCGCGCCGGGAAACTGCAAATGGCGGTCGATACCTGCGTCGTGCTGGCGTCGCTGTTTGTCGTCAGCGTGCCGATGCTGTTGGCGTCGGTCGCGGGCGCAGTGATCCTTAACCTGATCATCGCCATGAACCATCGTCCCGGACGGTACATGGTTTAATGCTGCATACACCTCTGATTTTTACGACCATACATGGAGATCTGCACCGTGTTTCAAAACGTTGACGCCTACGCCGGCGATCCGATTCTGTCGCTGATGGAAACCTTTAAACAGGATCCGCGCCTGAATAAAGTCAATCTCAGCATCGGCCTCTACTATGACGAGCAGGGCATTATCCCTCAGCTCCAGGCGGTCGCCGCCGCAGAAGAACAGCTTAAAGCCGAACCGCAGCAGGCGTCGCTCTATCTGCCGATGGAAGGCCTCAACGCGTACCGTAACGCCATTGCGCCGCTGCTGTTCGGCGCCGACCACCCGATGCTGAAGGCGGGGCGCATCGCGTCCATTCAGACGCTGGGCGGCTCCGGCGCGCTGAAAGTCGGTGCGGATTTCCTCAAGCGCTACTTCCCGAATGCCGGCGTCTGGGTCAGCGATCCAACCTGGGATAACCATGTGGCGATTTTCAACGGCGCGGGATTCGAGGTGAAGAGCTATCCGTGGTACGACGCGGAGACCCACGGCGTAAAATTCGACGCCTTCCTGGCGACGCTGAAAACCCTGCCGAAGCAAAGCATCGTGCTGCTGCATCCCTGCTGCCACAACCCGACCGGCGCGGACCTCTCTGACGCGCAGTGGGATCAAACCGTTGAGGTGCTGAAGGCGCAGGAGCTGATTCCGTTCC
This sequence comes from Pantoea agglomerans, assembly GCF_020149765.1. Lineage (NCBI taxonomy): Bacteria > Pseudomonadati > Pseudomonadota > Gammaproteobacteria > Enterobacterales > Erwiniaceae > Pantoea > Pantoea agglomerans. Next base: position 3,728,988 of record NZ_CP083809.1, on the reverse strand, counting down.
TCGACATTGCCTATCAGGGCTTCGGCGCGGGCATGGAAGCGGACGCTTACGCCATTCGCGCGGTTGCCGCCGCTGGCCTGCCAGCGCTGGTCAGCAACTCCTTCTCGAAAATCTTCTCGCTCTATGGCGAACGCGTCGGCGGCCTCTCTGTCGTATGCGACAGCGCCGAAGAGGCGTGCCGCGTGCTGGGCCAGCTTAAAGCCACGGTGCGCCGCAACTACTCCAGCCCGCCGAACTTCGGCGCGCAGGTGGTGGCGCGCGTGCTTAACGACGACGCGCTGAAGGCGAACTGGCTGGCGGAAGTAGAGGCGATGCGCCTGCGTATTATCGCCATGCGCAAAACCCTGGTAGACGTGCTCAGCACGGCGCTGCCCGGCAAAAACTTCGACTACCTGCTGAAGCAGCGCGGCATGTTCAGCTATACCGGCCTGAGCGCACAGCAGGTGGATCGCCTGCGCGAAGAGTTCGGCATCTATCTGGTCGGCAGCGGGCGTATCTGCGTTGCCGGTCTTAACAGCAATAATGTGCAGCAGGTCGCGCAGGCGTTTGCCGCCGTGATGTGATGCAGCTGATGATCTCTGCAGGCGGGTAGCAGGGGCGAAGAGCAAAGCCCTCCGCGATAAAGATGTCGCGGGGCAGGCATGGATGACGCTTTTACTTCTTTGCGATCGGCCGCTCTCACTTGTGCCACCCCCACCTTGTACCCGATGCAAACCGTCCGCGCAGGCTGACGGTTTTTTTTCGCCTTCAGGTTTACCTTTCCGCGACTTATTGCACACTTAAACGGTGTAACCAACTCAGGAACAAGGCATGTGGCATCAACAAACGCTCACGCTCAGTGAGAAATCACGCGGTTTTCATCTGGTCACTGACGAGATCGTCGCTCATCTTCCGGCGCTGGCCCAGGTGCAAACCGGCCTGCTGCACCTGCTGCTGCAGCACACCTCCGCGTCGCTGACGCTGAATGAAAACTGCGATCCTACGGTGCGCAGCGATATGGAAAACCATTTTATGCGCCACGTTCCGGAAGAGGCGCCTTATCAGCACGACTATGAAGGCCGCGACGATATGCCGGCCCATATCAAATCCTCTACGCTGGGGGTATCGCTACTGCTGCCGGTACAGCGCGGCAGGCTGATGCTGGGCACCTGGCAGGGCATCTGGTTAGGCGAACACCGCATCCACGGCGGCACGCGGCGCATTGTCGCTACTTTACAAGGGGAGTTGAAATGAATACGTCAGATCTGCTGACTTACTGCATGAGCAAACCGGACGCGGAGCAGAGCGTTCACAGCGACTGGAAAGCGACGCAAATTAAAAGCGGCGGCGTGCTGTTCGCTATGGTACATGAGGTGGAGGGACGCCCGGCGGTGTCGCTGAAAACGACGCCTGCGCTGGCGGAGCTGCTGCGCGAAGAGCACAGCGATGTCTTCCCCAGCGAGCATCTTAATAAGACGCACTGGAGCACGCTATTGCTGGACGGATCGCTAAAAGATTCGCAGATTTACTATCTGGTGGATGCCTCTTACCAGCAGGCTGGCACCACCCGGGCGGCGGGTGCCTGAGAGAGGCGCGCGGCGTCAGGCCGCGCGCCGGGTTTCCCTTACGCCGCCGCTTCGTCGCGCAGCGTATTGATATCGATAACAAAGCGGTACTTCACGTCGCTTTTCAGCATACGCTCGTAGGCTTCGTTGATCTGATTCATCGCAATCAGTTCAATATCGGAAGTAATGCCGTGCTTGCCGCAGAAATCGAGCATCTCCTGCGTTTCGGCGATGCCGCCAATCAGCGATCCGGCAATGCTGCGGCGCTTCATAATCAGGTTAAACACCTGCGGTGCCGGGTGATCGTGCTCCGGCGCGCCGACCAGCGTCATGTTGCCGTCGCGCTTCAGCAGGGCGATAAACGGGTTAAGATCGTGCTGCGCCGCCACGGTGTTAAGGATGAAATCGAAGCTGTTGGCGTGCTGCGCCATCTGATCCGCATCTTTCGAGATCACCACTTCATCCGCACCCAGGCGCTTGCCGTCTTCAATTTTCGACGGCGAAGTGGTGAACAGCACCACATGTGCGCCCATCGCGTGCGCAATCTTCACGCCCATATGGCCCAGCCCCCCCAGGCCGACGATACCCACTTTTTTGCCCGGTCCGACGTTCCAGTGGCGCAGCGGCGAATAGGTGGTGATACCGGCGCACAGCAGCGGCGCGACGCCCGCCAGATCGAGGTTTTCCGGCACGCGCAGCACGAAGTTTTCATCAACCACCACCGCCGTTGAGTAACCGCCGTAGGTGACGTCGCCGGTTTCGCGATCCTGACCGTTGTAGGTGCCGACGAAGCCGACTTCACAATACTGCTCCAGCCCTTCCTGACAGCTCGGACAGCTGCGGCAGGAGTCGACCATACAGCCGACGCCGACCAGATCGCCGACTTTGTATTTGCTGGCGTGGCCGCCGACGGCGGTTACGCGGCCGACAATTTCATGTCCCGGCACGACAGGAAAAAGGGTGTTTTTCCACTCGTTGCGGGCCTGGTGCAGGTCAGAGTGACAAACGCCACAGAACAACACTTCAATCTGTACATCATGCGCGCGCAGCTCACGCGGTTTGTAATCAAACGGCGCCAGTGGGGATTTTGCATCCTGAGCGGCGTAGGCGTGCGTAATATTCATGGTGTCTCCAGGTTCGTTGTGTCGTGAATAGAGTCGTGCGTTCGGCGCGCAGAGCGCCGTTATAAGAGTGCGCGGCCAACCGGGCGCGCCAATGAGGAACGTTAAAAGAATAGTCACAGAACCCTGGCGCGGCTATGCCTATACATGCCTGAATCTTGCCTGATTCTGTTTTTATCCGATGGAATATGCAGTAAAAGAAAGGCCCGCTTGCGGCGGGCCTGAGGGGGGGTACGGATGACGATGGCGAAGAGGCAAAAGGGGAGAGCCCTGCCAGCCGGCTTGCGCGGATACGCACCCCATGGTTGAGGTGCGTCCATAAAGGGCCAGCCGCTTATCGCTAAGCGTCAGGCGCTCTTTTTCTTCAGCAGCGGCTTCAGGAAGCGCGCGGTGTGGGATTTCTCGCACTCCGCCACGGTTTCCGGCGTGCCGGCAACGAGGATTTCGCCGCCGCCGCTACCGCCTTCCGGGCCCAGGTCGACAATCCAGTCCGCCGTCTTGATCACGTCAAGGTTGTGCTCAATCACCACGATGGTGTTGCCCTGGTTGCGCAGCTGATGCAGCACCTCCAGCAGCTGGGCGATATCGGCGAAGTGCAGGCCGGTTGTCGGCTCATCCAGAATATAGAGCGTCTGGCCGGTACCGCGTTTTGACAGCTCGCGAGCCAGCTTGACGCGCTGCGCCTCACCGCCGGAAAGCGTCGTCGCCGACTGGCCGAGACGGATGTAGGAGAGGCCCACATCGATCAGCGTCTGGAGCTTGCGCGCCAGCGCCGGGACGGCGTCGAAGAACTCACGCGCCTCTTCGATGGTCATCTCCAGCACTTCATGGATGCTCTTGCCTTTGTACTTAATCTCCAGCGTCTCGCGGTTGTAGCGCTTGCCTTTGCACTGGTCGCAGGGCACGTAGATATCGGGCAGGAAGTGCATCTCTACCTTCAGTACGCCGTCGCCCTGGCAGGCTTCGCAGCGGCCGCCGCGCACGTTAAAGCTAAAGCGGCCCGGATTGTAGCCGCGCGAACGCGCTTCCGGCACCCCGGCAAACAGCTCGCGCACCGGCGTAAAGATGCCGGTGTAGGTCGCCGGGTTGGAACGCGGCGTGCGGCCGATCGGGCTCTGATCGATATCGATCACCTTATCGAAGTGCTCAAGCCCGCTGATCTCGCGATAGGGCGCCGCTTCGCCCGTGGTCGCGCCGTTCAGGTGGCGCTGCGCGATTGGGAACAGCGTATCGTTGATCAGGGTCGATTTACCCGAGCCGGAGACGCCGGTGATACAGGTAAACAGGCCGACCGGCAGCGTCAGCGTCACGTCTTTCAGGTTATTGCCGCGTGCGCCGCTGAGCTTCAGCGTTTTGGTCGGGTCGCCTTTCACGCGCTCTTGCGGTACCGCGATCTCGCGCTTGCCGCTGAGGAACTGGCCGGTCAGCGACTCCTCTACCGCCATGATTTCGTGCACCGTGCCTTCCGCCACGATCTGGCCGCCGTGTACGCCGGCGCCCGGCCCGATATCGATCACGTGATCCGCCGCGCGGATAGCGTCTTCGTCATGCTCGACCACAATCACGGTGTTGCCGAGATCGCGCAGGTGGATCAGGGTGCTGAGCAGACGCTCGTTGTCGCGCTGATGCAGGCCGATTGACGGCTCGTCCAGCACATACATCACGCCCACCAGGCCGGCGCCGATCTGGCTCGCCAGGCGGATACGCTGCGCTTCGCCGCCGGAAAGCGTCTCTGCGGAGCGCGACATCGAGAGATAGTTCAGGCCGACGTTCACCAGGAAGCTCAGACGGTCGCCAATCTCCTTCAGCACTTTTTCCGCGATTTTGGCGCGCTGGCCGCTCAGCTTAAGGTTGCGGAAGAAATCCATCGCGTGACCGATGCTCATATCGGAGATAGTCGGCAGATTGGTGTTTTCGACAAAAACGTGACGCGCTTCGCGACGCAGACGGGTACCTTCGCAGCTGGCGCAGGCGCGGTTGCTGATAAACTTCGCCAGATCTTCGCGCACCGCGGTGGATTCCGTCTCTTTATAACGACGCTCCATATTGTGCAGCACGCCTTCAAACGGGTGACGACGCACCGAGGTGTCGCCGCGATCGTTGATGTACTTAAACTCAATGTTCTCTTTGCCGGAGCCGAAGAGAATAACCTGGCGCGCTTTCTCGCTCAGGCTGTTGAACGGCGCTTCAACGTCGAAACTGAGATGTTCGGCCAGCGAGCGCAGCATCTGGAAGTAGTAGAAGTTGCGGCGATCCCAGCCGCGGATCGCGCCGCCGGCCAGCGACAGCTCGCCGTTCTGCACCACGCGGTCAGGATCGAAATATTGCTGCACGCCCAGGCCGTCGCAGGTCGGGCAGGCGCCTGCCGGGTTGTTGAACGAAAAGAGACGCGGCTCCAGTTCGCGCATGCTGTAGCCGCAGATCGGGCAGGCGAAGTTGGCGGAGAAGAGCAGCTCTTCTGCGTCTGCGTCGTCCATATCGGCGACGATCGCCGTCCCGCCGGAGAGCTCCAGCGCGGTTTCAAAGGATTCAGCGAGGCGCGTCGACAGATCCTCACGCACCTTAAAGCGGTCGATAACCACTTCGATGGTGTGCTTCTTCTGCAGCTCCAGCTTCGGCGGATCGGAGAGATCGCACACTTCGCCGTCGATACGCGCGCGGATATAGCCCTGCGCCGCGAGGTTCTCCAGCGTTTTGGTATGCTCACCCTTACGATCTTTCACTACCGGCGCCAGCAGCATCAGGCGTCGGCCCTCTTCCTGCGCCAGCACGTTATCCACCATCTGGCTGACGGTCTGCGCCGCCAGCGGCACATCGTGATCCGGGCAGCGCGGCTCGCCGACGCGGGCGAACAGCAGACGCAGATAGTCGTGGATCTCGGTGATGGTGCCGACCGTAGAGCGCGGGTTGTGTGAAGTGGACTTCTGTTCAATAGAGATGGCGGGCGACAGACCTTCGATATGGTCGACGTCCGGCTTCTCCATTAAAGAAAGAAACTGACGCGCATAGGCAGAGAGCGACTCTACGTAGCGGCGCTGACCTTCCGCATAGAGCGTATCAAACGCAAGAGAGGACTTGCCGGAGCCTGACAGGCCGGTGACCACTATGAGTTTGTCGCGAGGGATGATCAGGTTGATGTTTTTCAAATTATGGGTGCGGGCACCACGAACTTCGATCTTATCCATTCACCTTTCCCGGATTGAGCAGCACGCCCCGTGCCTTGCGGACACGATTAGCGTAAACAGGGTATTATGGCACAAAAAATAGACTGATTAAATATCCAGTATTTTTTGCGTTTTGGGTGTAAAATGAGCGCTTCTGCGAGACGGCTCGAAAGTGGGATCGCCTGGCAGGACGTGGTAGAATTGATCGTTTAGACTCTTAGTATTAACTCAGCGGGAGAGAGCAACATGGCCAGTCGTGGCGTAAATAAAGTGATTCTTGTCGGGAATCTGGGTCAGGATCCGGAAGTGCGCTACATGCCGAATGGTGGCGCGGTTGCCAACATTACGCTGGCCACGTCGGAAAGCTGGCGTGACAAGCAGACCGGTGAAAACAAAGAGATCACCGAGTGGCACCGCGTCGTGCTGTTCGGCAAGCTGGCGGAAGTCGCTGGCGAATATCTGCGTAAAGGTTCGCAGGTCTATATCGAAGGTCAGCTGCGCACCCGTAAATGGCAGGACCAGGGCGGCCAGGATCGCTATACCACGGAAGTAGTGGTCAACGTCGGCGGCACCATGCAGATGCTGGGCGGCCGTCAGCAGGGCGGTGCCAGCGCAGGCGGCGCGCCGATGGGCGGCCAGCAGAGCGGCGGCAACAATAACGGCTGGGGCCAGCCGCAGCAGCCGCAGGGCGGAAACCAGTTCAGCGGCGGTGCGCAGTCGCGTCCGCAGCCGCAGAGCGCGCCGGCGAGCAACAACAACGAACCGCCGATGGATTTTGACGACGATATCCCGTTCTGATAATCCAGATTCCTGTAATAAAGCCGCGCTCGTCGCGGCTTTATTTATTTCTGCCCGCGCTTCTTCACTCAGCGCGGCGCATCCATTCTGCCAGGATCGCCGCCGTGCTTTTCACCTCAGGCACATTTCCCGGCAGCGACAGGCCTGCCCAGACCTCATTGTGCTGTCCGATTAACTGCTCTGCGCTGGCCCAGGTGCGATCCGCCGTGGTGTGGGCATCGGCCGCAACGGTAATGCGATAGCCTAATCCCGCCCCGACTTTAATGGTGGTATCGACACAATAATCGGTCGCGCAGCCGCAAATCACAAAGGCATCGACGTTTAACTGCGCCAGCGTATCGGCCAGCCGGGTTCTCCAGAAGCTGTCGCAGGCGGTTTTGCTCACATACAGGCTGCCTTCAGGCTGATGCAGCCCGGCCAGCAGCTGAAACGCCGTCGTGCCTTCCTGCAGCTCGCCTTCGCAATGCGATATAAAAATCGTGCGGTCGGCCGCCTCAGTAAGCTGATTGATGCGTGCGGTACAGCCCGCCTGGTCAAAGCGCGGCGTGGCAAACACACCGTTTTGCATATCTACTACCACTACTGTTTTAAGCGACATCATCCTTTCTCCCTGCGCCTGCGATGGCTCAGTCTTACCCTGGCTGGGCAAAATGGCAAAACTGTTTTGCAATCGGTCAGCTATCGCTGGCATTCTGACTGCCTGTCAGGCGAATAAGGAGTCAGAGGTGGAGGGCGTTCCGGCCATTTTTCCCTGCGAAAAAGATCGCGCGCAGTTTCGCCAGTTTGACGAGCTGCCAGGCGTAGAACTCTATCAGGCGCATATCACCCGCTATGCTTTTGAGCCGCATACGCACGAAGCGTTCGGCATCGGCACCATCGAATCGGGCGCGCAGCGGTTCCGCTATCGCGGCGCGCAATACACGGCGCCGACCCATTCGCTGGTGATGATGAATCCCGATGAGCTGCATACCGGCGAGTCCGCCTGCGAGGAGGGCTGGCGCTACCAGATGATCTATATCCAGCCAGAGGAGATGACGCAGCTTACCGGCGATCGCGGCTGGTGGTTCAGCGAAGCGCTGCGCACCGATTCAAAGCTGGCGCTGCCGCTGTCGCAGGCGCTCTCGGCGCTGTGGCAGGCCGACAGCGTGCTGGCGCGGCAAAGCCTGCTGGGCGAGGTGCTGGCGCAGCTGCGGCCGCTGGCGCGCATGGCGCAAAGAGGCAAAGAGGAGGGGCGTCATCGCTTCGACCAGGTGCGCGATTACCTGCGCGACAATCTGGCCGAGTCGGTGAGGCTGGAAGAGCTGGCGGCGCTGGCGGGTCTTTCGCCGTGGCATTTTCTGCGCGCCTTCCGCGCGCACTTTCACGTGACGCCACACCAGATGCTGATGGCGTACCGGCTCTATGAAGCCAAGCTGCTGCTGGCGCGCGGGCAGTCGGCCGCCAGCGTGGCGGCGAGCGTCGGCCTGAGCGACCAGGCGCACCTCACCCGCGCCTTCGCCCAGCGCTACGGCATTACGCCGGTGCGCTATCAAAAACAGGTGCGCGGCACCCAGGGCTAACCGCAATCTGCTACAAGATTTATCCCTGCTTTTTCCGCCACACTTCCTTATGCACTTTAATAAAGGAAGAGACGATGTTAGCTGGCGTGTTGTTTGCCCTTGCCGCAGGGCTGATGTGGGGACTGATTTTCGTGGGGCCGCTGCTGGTGCCGGACTATCCCGGCGCGCTGCAGTCTGCCGGGCGCTATGTCGCCTTTGGTCTGATCGCGTTGCCGCTCGCCTGGCTCGATCGCCGCCGCCTGCGTAAGCTGCTGGCGGCCGACTGGCGCGAGGCGCTAAAACTGTCGCTGGTAGGCAACCTTCTTTATTACACCTTTCTCGCCAGCGCGATCCAGCGCACCGGCGCGCCGGTATCGACCATGATTATCGGCACGCTGCCGGTGGTGATGGCGATTACCGCCAACCTCTGTTACGGCCATCTTGAAGGGCGCCTCGCCTGGCGTCGGCTGGCGCCTGCGCTGCTGGCAATTGGCGCGGGGCTGGCGTGCGTCAATGTCGCCGAGCTGCGCGGTCAGGGGGGCGAGTGGGATCTTACGCGCTACCTGAGCGGCATTGGGCTGGCGGTGTTAGCGGTCGCGTGCTGGACCTGGTATCCGCTGCGCAACGCGCGCTGGCTGCGCACCCATCCGCAGCACAGGCCCGCCACCTGGGCAACGGCGCAGGGCGTTGTCACACTGCCGCTGGCGCTGGTGATGTATGCGCTGGTCAGCGCGCAGCTGGCGTGGCAGCGACCGGCGTTCGCCCTGCCGTTTGGCCCGCAGCCGCAGCTGTTTCTGCCGCTGATGCTGGTGATTGGTTTGCTCTGCTCCTGGCTTGGCACCCTTTGCTGGAATGCCGCCAGCCAGCGGCTGCCGACGGTCTTTATGGGGCCGCTTATCGTATTCGAAACGCTGTCCGGTTTGCTGTGGACCTTTCTCTGGCGCCAGAGCTGGCCACCGCTGCTGACGATAACGGGTATTCTGTGTTTAATCCTCGGCGTGCTCTGGGCGATGCGCATCAAGCCGGAACCGCTGTTGACCTCAATTGAGCATTAATCTCTGCTGCTGTCGCGCCATTCAATATGCGCTGACCCGCTGATTTCACACCGTTTTAAGAATAATACGCAGAGCGGAGCGGCAAAATTTGCCGCTCTTTTGCTAAATAAGCGCTAAGGCCAGCGAGAGAAACCTGATAAAAAGCGATCTTGATCGCATTTTTTTCGCTGTCAGCCTGGCGTTTAACGTCTCAACCTGGCCGCAATCTGCGCTTCCGGCCGCTTTTATTCCCTTTTAAACCGCCATTAAGGCCGTAACGCTGGCGATCAATTCGCCATTTTGCTGCATATTTATCACCTGCCGGTGCGTTTTTATTGGCATTTGGCCCTGAGAATAGCGTTTGATAAACCACCGTTTTTTCCAGAAAGGGGGCGGCTAATAAGAATAATTCCTAACGACGGAATTTACGAAACTTTAGATTTGCCGATCTTTATCCTGAATATTCTTATATGAGATCGCCCCTGAATAAGAAAAGAGATAAGCAGTGATAAACCATTCTGCCAGGAAAATTCCTGGCGTTTTTGTGCCGCACCGCTTATTCCGGTCTGATTAAATATTATCCAGTGGATGCAAACTTAGTGCCAGCGAATGTTGAAGTAAAAGTAGGCTGGCTTTGGCGGGCGCTTTAGCACGGCTTAATGGTAAGAGCGACGTTTAGCGCCGGCCATTAACATGCCTGATGAAAAGTAAGAAGCACCAATCTCATCGAAATGAGATTGGGCGAGAGTAGAAGTAGCGAGAAATGCGAGACTTTTGCTGGTGCTTATCAATATTACCGCAAAAAATGAAAATCAGCCCGGCTGCAAACTCATCAGGAATGCATGGAGCGAAAATTAAAGCCACGAATGGTATCTTAAAGTGTCATCATCTCTTCTGGTAAGAACAATCTCAGCGCTAAGTCAGTTTAAGGCAGTATTATTGGTTTTATCGATTTTCCGAGCCTGACGGGTAGTGATAAACGCTGCGGCTAATATCGAGCAGGCGGCAGCTGCGGCGCGTGCCGATGTCGAAAGTGCTCTGCAGGAAGTTGACCGCCTGACGTTTCTCATTGGTAGTAAAGAAGTTCTTCAGTACGCTTTGCAGCATCTCCTTATCTGAGTTGAGCATTTGCAGCTCACGGGTAAGTGATTGTAGTTTATCCTCTAACTCCTTGATTCTTCTTCCTTCTTCCGAAGAGAGACCGGAGAATTTCTTTTTCCAGCTATAGAAGGTGGCCTCAGAGATCCCCAGCTCGTCACAAATCTCCCTGACTTTAACCCCTGATTCAGAAGCTTTAATGGCATTTGTGATTTGCTCTTCGCTATATCGTGACTTTCTCATAAATGCTCTTACCTTTCTTATCGATTAATGGATGAGATGTACTGTATTAATATCTGGCACTGTAAATAAACTATTAATGCAGTATTAAAGTGCGCGATTAGAATTGCGTGGGTTAAATTAAGATATTTAGAATAAATATCATCATGGGATAAATCTTATTTTATTCTTATCGGATGGGCGCACCTTCCTGGTCAGGGATTTTTGTTATAGATTCTTCCCATCCCAAATACGAAAAATTTCTACGTACATTTGATATTTAGCATAACGTGCTTGCTAAATTCGCAGGGAAATGGCTTGCGAATGGGTTCTGTTTTCACCGTGAAATCGATTCCAGATTAGCCGTTCTGAGCCAAATTTAATCAGAATTATCCTGAAAATATTCACCGAATCGTGTTCTGATTCTCATTTTTCGGACCAGCCTGGTTTGAAATCTTTAAATAACGCCAGGCCCACTGAGCGCTTGTTAATTCGTTACAGGGACGTTGTACCGAAGCGGTTGAAGTAAGTAATGCAAAGGATGAGTCAATGAAATTAAGCGTAATGTCGAATGCCGCCTGGATGATGTCTGAGAAGATCGTCTCGGTTTTTGGCGTCATATTTGTGACCTCCTACGTGGCGAAATCATTCGGGCCAACCGTATTTGGCCAGATGGCGTTTTCTACCTCTTTATTTTCTATGGTCCAGACCGTCGCCATCTTCGGTACCGAAACTATCTTGTTCAAGCGGATCAGCAAAAGCGCGCCGAAAGGGCTGCGCCTGATGAACGTGGCGCGCACGCTGCGCATGATTTTACTGCTGCTTACCTCGGTGCCGGTGCTGGCCTGGGTGTGGTTTACCATGCCGCAAAACTTTCTGGCGTTTACGCTGGCGTCGTTCGTCGCCTCGGTATTTGTCACCCAGGACACCTTCAGCGTTTACAACAACGCGCGCCTGGCCTCCCGGCTGAATACCGTTGCGAACTCGCTCGGCATGCTGCTGAGCTTCACCATCAGCTTCGTTATCGCCTGGCTGCGCCTGAATCCGGCATGGCTGACGCTCTCTATCGTCGCCGTGACCCTGGTGCCTTACGCTATCAAACGATACAACTTTTACCGCGAAACTCAGGATATTCCTCCGCCGCAGGAGAAGCGCAGCGCCTATCTGCGCTATCTGATGTACGCCGGTTTGCCGCTGGCGATCTCCAGTATTTTTATTTCGGTGCAGGTGAAAGCCGCGCAGATGTTTTTAGCCGGCATTGCGTCGGCAAGCGACCTCGGGCTGTTTGCGGCGGCCAACACAATCGCGGCTTCGTGGATTTTTATCCCCGTGGCGCTCATAACTTCATGCTTCACTGAGATCTTCAGGGAACGCGGCGAAGTGGCTATTAAGCTGGCAGCGCGGCTTAACGGCTATGTCATGGGAGTTTCACTGATGATGCTGCTGGTCATCGCGCTGTTTGGCGAGAAAATCATCATCGCTTTGTACGGTTCAGAATACACACAGTCAGGAAGTCTCATTACGTTGTTGTCAATGGCAACCTGTTTCTCCGCTATGGGCACAGTAGCCTACCGCTACATGGTGAAAGAGGGTGGTTTCAACTATCTGTTGAAGAAAATCATCTGCCTGATGGTGATCAGCCTGCCGCTTTCGTGGTGGCTGATCCAGGGCTACGGCATTATGGGCGCTGCGTGGAGCGTCTTCGTGTCGGAACTCTTGTCCCTTACCGTAATGAATTACTTCTTCAAAAACGGCGTCATTCAAAGAATTCAGGTTTCCTCACTCAACTACAAAACCTACAAATGAGGTCAGATATGTTTAAGTTGAAAGATGAACTCAGAAGAAGTGTGCAGTACTTCATTAAGAAGATGCCCTGGGCATACCAGGACCGCATTTACTACTTCCATAAGTTCAGAAAATTGCCCAATTTGCGCCAGCCCAAGGTGTTTAACGAAAAGGTGCTGTACCGCAAATTTGTCTATGGCGACTATCAGATCTACGGCCGCCTGTCGGACAAGTATTCAGTGCGCGACTATATTGCCGAGAAGATTGGCAACGAGTACCTGATTCCGCTGGTGCACCAGTCCACCGATCCGGCATCGCTGAATAGCCTGCAAAGCTGGAAGGGCACGGTCATCAAGCCGAATCACGCCTCCAATATGGTGGAGATCCTGCTGGAAGAGCCGGACGCGCTGCGCAAACAGCAGATTATCAACAGCTGCTATAAGTGGCTGAAGACCGACTTCGCCAACGAGGCGCGCGAGATCCACTACCGCTATATCAAGCCGCGTATTCTGGTCGAGCAGTATATCGGCGACGGCAAAACGGCGCCGATCGATTACAAGTTCCATATGTTCAACAAGCGCGACGGCCGCTTTGAATATGTGCTGCAGGTGATCTACAACCGCTGCCAGCCGCAGCTGTCGATGAATTTTTATGTCAATAACCTGACCGAAGCCTTTCATAAGATTCGCGATACCGGTCTCGACGTGACGAAAATCGCCGATTCGCTGCAGCACGCGCTCGATCTGAGCAAGAAGCTGGCGAGCGATTTCGACTACGTGCGCGTGGACTGGTATATCCATGAAGGCCGCATCTATTTCGGCGAGCTGACCTTCACGCCGGGCGCAGGTCTGGTGACCGGGCTTGATCGCGGGCTTAATCAGATGATGGGAGATATGTGGATTCAGGATCGCCGCGGCACGCAGAGACCGGGCGTTTCGGTGCAGGACGTCAATATTCCTGCGCTGTTGAAGAAAGTTTGAGTCACACAGCAAAATAAAAAACCCCGCGCTGCGGGGTTTTTTATTGGCTAACGAAGCCAAAACGAAGCTGGCATGAGCCGAAGAGCAAAGCGTCCCGCGCCATGGAAGGCGCGGGCCGAGCGAGCATGGATGCGTTAAGCGACTTTGCGATCGTGCCATGCCAGCTTCGTCAGCGCTGTGTAACCACCGCAAAATAAAAAACCCCGCTATGCGGGGTTTTTTACTGGCTAACGATTAAGGCATTGGCCAGTCAGGCGGCGTCTGGCTCATCACCTGAATAAAGGTATCTTTGGTCACCAGCATAAAGTGATGCACGTTTTCCATGCTCAGCGAGATACCCAGCAGACCCATCACAAACCAGCAGCTCATACCGAGACCAATGCCGCCGCACATAAAGGCCATCACATGATGGCTGCTCTGGCGGAATTTAATTTTAAGGGTGCTGGCAAAAAACATCATGATTGCGCTGAGCAGTTCCCAACGCATAACGATCAAGCTGGTGGTTATGGTCGCCATCGACTTAAGCCTCTGAATCTAAGTGATTATCCCTGACGGTTACTGGACATCACCGGCGACAGAAAGCGTGGTCAGGGAAAGGCTTTCCGTCGTCAAAAAGAATTTAATGTGTGATCTTGGTCACATTATATCACTGGATTTGATTTTTTGAACAAAATTTGTACCTGGTATGGTAGAAATTTTTTTATCGATATGTTGGCAGGAATATCAGGGCGTTAAGCAGAGAAGCGGGGAAAGGTGCGCCCGTTAAGGGCGCCTGAGGCTTAGCGAATCGGGCAGCATTCGCCGGTGGTGCGCTGGGTGTAGCTCGCCGCGGGCTCGCTGCAGTCGAAGTTTACCCTGCGCGGGCGCTGGATCGCCTGGCGACGCATAAAATGGCGATAGGCGGTTGGCGTCTGCGAAAACTGACGGCGGAACACGCGGGAAAAAGTCTGCTGCGAGTCATAGCCGTACTGCATCGCGATATCAAATACCGGACGCTGCGTCTGGCGCAGTGCTTCCGCCGCCAGCGTCAGGCGACGCTCACGAATGTAGCCACCCAGCGTCTGTTTCGTCACGGTACGGAACATACGCTGCAGGTGCCACTTTGAATAGCCTGACCTGGCCGCGACGTCATCGATCGACAGCGGCTTATCCAGGTTTTGATCGATCCAGCGCGTCAGGGAGTGAATGATCTCTTCTTGCATCATAATCTCGTCCTTTAGTTCTGAGGGATTCGTTATTTGACGGAGGCGAGTATAATTCCTCAAGTTAACTTGAGGTAAAGAGCCAGATGAAAAAAGATCGCAACTACCCAAAACCGGTTCTGACGCCGGGCGAAGTCGCGCGGCGCAGCGGCGTGGCGGTTTCCGCGCTGCATTTTTATGAGAGCAAAGGGCTTATCTTCAGTACCCGCAACGGCGGTAACCAGCGTCGCTACAGCCGCGACGTGCTGCGCCGCGTCGCCATTATCAAGATTGCCCAGCGTATCGGCATTCCGCTCGCCACGGTCAGCGACAGCCTGATGCATATCCCCGCCAACAAGCGCATGTCGACCCAGGAGTGGGACGCCCTGACGCAGCACTGGCGTGAGGAGCTGGATAAGCGCATCGAAACCCTGACGCGGCTGCGTAACGACCTCGACGGCTGTATCGGCTGTGGCTGCCTGTCGATGCGCGACTGTCCGCTGCGCAATCCCGGCGACCGGCTAGCGCAGCAGGGGTCCGGCGCGGTGCTGCTCGATCCCGAACAGGATGATAAAGGCGAGCCGCCGCGCTAAAGAGGATGAAGGCTATACTTGCCAGAGGCTCACAACAGGAATTGACTATGATTACCGTCCACCATCTTGAGCAATCGCGCTCGCATCGCGTGCTGTGGCTGCTGGAAGAGCTGGAAGTGCCTTACCAAATCAAACGCTATCAGCGCGAGGCGTCGATGCTGGCGCCGGAAGCGCTGAAGAAGGTCCATCCGCTTGGCAAGTCGCCGGTCATTACCGACGGCAATCAGGTGATTGCTGAGTCGGGCGCCATTCTTTCCTGGCTGGAAAGCAAATATGACCGCGAGCAGCGGCTGACCTCCGCCGACGAGCAGGCGCGTCTGCAGGCTAATTACTGGCTGCACTACGCCGAAGGCTCGCTGATGCCGCTGCTGGTGATGAAGCTGGTCTTTAGCCGTCTCGGCAAGGCGCCGGTGCCCTGGCTGCTGCGTCCGGCGGGCGCGGCGCTGGGCAAGGGCATACAGAAGGCCTGGCTCGATAAGCAGCTGGTGCCGCATCGCCAGATGATTGAGCACCATCTGGCCGCTCAGCCCTGGTTTGCCGGCAAGCGCTTCAGCATCGCCGATATTCAGATGAGTTTTCCCCTGCTGGCGCTGCAGTCGCGCGGCGGCCTGGATGATATGCCCGCCACGGCGGCCTGGCTAAATACTGTGCAACAGCGCGCCGCCTGGCAGCGCGCCGTGCAGCAGGGCGGCGAGGTGCTGCCAGGGGGCTAAGCGGCAAAAAAATCCCGCGACATCAGAACCTAACGCGACGGCGGCCCTGAAGCGGTCGCCGCACAACCCCGCAAAAAGCCCCATCAGCGCCTCTTTTTGTCCTGAATTTAAGCGAGGAAGCAGTTGAAAATCGGCGGCCAAACGCCGGATAATCCCGTGCCTTTAATCTGGCCGCATAGCGGACAGCTATCCGCCGCGAAGTAAACGTTTGCCTGCCGCCTGGCGCGCTATGGTGCCGGGTCGATAACCAGGGATTTTGCAGGCTGCGACGCAGGGCGTTTCACACAACAAAAAATTTTGAGGCTCAACTATGTCATATGAATCACGCTCGTCCGCTGGCAAGCTGGACGCCTGGTTCTCTGTTTCTGCACGCGGCAGCAGCGTCCGGCAGGAAATTCTGGCGGGACTGACCACCTTCCTGGCGATGGTCTACTCGGTGATTGTGGTGCCCGGCATGCTGGGCAAAGCGGGCTTTTCGCCCACGGCGGTCTTTGTCGCCACCTGTCTGGTCGCCAGCGTTGGCTCAATCGTCATGGGATTATGGGCCAATCTGCCGATGGCTATCGGCTGCGCCATCTCGCTCACCGCCTTTACTGCCTTTAGTCTGGTGCTCGGCCAGCATATCAGCGTGCCGGTCGCCCTCGGCGCGGTGTTCCTGATGGGGCTGCTGTTTACCTTTATCTCGCTGACCGGCATCCGCGCCTGGATTTTGCGCAATCTGCCGATGGGCGTGGCGCACGGCACCGGCGTGGGGATCGGCCTGTTTCTGCTGCTGATCGCCGCCGACGGCATTGGGCTGGTGGTGAAGAACCCTGCGCCTGGCCTGCCGGTGGCGCTGGGCCACTTCACTTCGTTTCCGGTAATGATGTCGCTGCTGGGGCTGGCGGCAATCGTCGGGCTGGAGAAGCGCCGGGTGCCGGGCGGCATTCTGCTCACCATTATCGCTATCTCGGTTCTCGGACTTATCTTCGATCCGGCGGTGAAGTTTCAGGGGCTGTTCGCCTTGCCCAGCCTGCGCGACGGCCAGGGCAACTCGCTGCTGTTCAGCCTGGATATTATGGGGGCGCTACAGCCGGTGGTGCTGCCGAGCGTGCTGGCGCTGGTGATGACGGCGGTGTTTGACGCCACCGGCACCATCCGCGCGGTGGCGGGGCAGGCGAACCTGCTGGATGAGAAGGGCCAGATCCTCAACGGCGGACGCGCGCTGACCACTGACTCAGTCAGCAGCCTGTTCGCCGGCCTGGTCGGCGCGTCGCCTGCGGCAGTCTATATCGAATCCGCAGCCGGCACGGCGGCGGGCGGTAAGACCGGCCTGACGGCGATTGTGGTTGGCCTGCTGTTCCTGGCGATTCTGTTTATGTCGCCGCTCGCTTATCTGGTGCCCGCCTACGCGACCGCGCCCGCGCTGATGTATGTCGGCCTGCTGATGCTGAGCAACGTGGCGAAAATCGACTTCGGCGACTTTGTCGATGCGATGTCCGGCCTGGTAACTGCGGTCTTTATCGTACTGACCTGCAATATCGTTACCGGCATTATGCTCGGTTTCGCCACCCTGGTGGTGGGCCGCCTGTTCGCTGGCGAGTGGCGCAGGCTGAACGTTGGCACCGTGGTGATTGCCGCCGCGCTGGTGATGTTTTACGCCGGTGGCTGGGCGATCTAGCAGTAAAACCGGGCGAGCGCCGTCTCGCCCGGCTCGTTCTCTGATTTTTCGCCGCGCCGCACGCGTGACTTGTCATTCTCTGCGCACTTTGCTTTACACTTTAGCGCTCACAACATTTTTTCTGACTTTACGATTCGCCTAAGGAAAGCATGGAAATCTTCTTCACTATTCTCATTATGACGCTGGTGGTGTCGCTCTCCGGGGTGGCCGCGCGCATCTTGCCGTTCCAGATCCCGCTGCCGCTGGTGCAGATCTTCGCCGGTGCGCTGCTCGCCTGGCCGACCTTCGGCCTGCATGTCGACTTCGACCCGGAACTCTTCCTTGTGCTGTTTATTCCGCCGCTGCTGTTTGCCGACGGCTGGAAAACGCCTATTAGCGAGTTCCTGCACCACGGCCGGGAAATTATCGGCCTGGCGCTGGTGCTGGTGCTGATTACCGTGGTCGGCATCGGCTACCTTATCTACTGGACGGTGCCGGGCATTCCGCTGATCCCGGCCTTCGCGCTGGCGGCCGTGCTGTCGCCAACGGACGCCGTGGCGCTCTCCGGCATTGTCGGCGAGGGGCGCATCCCGAAAAAAATCATGTCTATCGTGCAGGGCGAGGCGCTGATGAACGACGCCTCCGGCCTGGTCTCGCTGAAGTTCGCCGTTGCGGTGGCGATGGGCACGATGGTCTTTACCTGGGGCGGTGCCAGCATCGAGTTCCTTAAGGTGGCGATCGGCGGCCTGATTGCGGGCGTGGCGGTCTGCTGGCTCTATGGTAAATCGCTGCGTCTGCTGAGCCGCTGGAGCGGCGACGATCCGGCGACGCAAACCGTGCTGCTGCTGCTGCTGCCGTTCGCCTCCTACCTGATCGCCGAACATCTCGGCGTCTCCGGCATCCTGGCGGCGGTCGCGGCGGGCATGACCATTACCCGCTCCGGCATTATCCGTCAGGCGCCGCTGGCGATGCGCCTGCGCGCCAACAGCGTCTGGCAGATGCTGGAGTTCGTGTTCAACGGCATGGTGTTCCTGATGCTCGGCCTGCAGCTGCCGGACATTATCGGCACCTCGATTGATGCCGCCAACGCCGATCCCAACGTGGAACTCTGGATGCTGTTTACCGACATTATCCTGGTTTACGCCGCGCTGATGGTGGTGCGTTTCGGCTGGCTCTGGATCATGCAGCGTCTCAGCAAGCGCGTGCTGAAGAAGAAGCCGATGGAGTTCGCCAACTACTCGCTGCGCGAGCTGCTGATTGCCACCTTTGCGGGCGTGCGCGGCGCCATCACCCTGGCGGGCGTGCTCTCTATTCCGCTGTTCCTGACCTCCGGCGAGCCGTTCCCGGCGCGCTATGAGCTGGTGTTTATCGCAACCGGCGTCATCCTCTTTTCGCTGCTGGTGGGCGTGGTGGTGCTGCCGCTGCTGCTGCGCGGCGTAGACGGCATCGATAAAGCCGGCCACCGTCGCGAGCTGCAAAACGCCCGCGCGGTGATGGCGAGCGTGGCGATTGAAAGCCTGCATAAAATGGAAGAGCGGCTGGAGAAGGACAGCGAGGAGAATATCGATCCCGAGCTGCTGAAAGAGGTGAGCCTGCGCGTTATCGGCAACCTGCGCCGCCGCGCCGACGGCAAAAGCGATCTGGAGCAGGCGCTGTTCGCCGAAAATCTGGAGCGCCGTTTCCGCCTGACCGCGCTGCGCGCCGAGCGCGCCGAGGTCTATCACCTGCGCGCGACGCAGCAGATTTCCGATGAGAGTATGCAGCGGCTGCTGCGCGATCTCGACCTGCTGGAAGCGCTGCTGATCGAAAAAGAAGAGTAAGCCGCGCGCCGCGCCTAGACCGACAGGCGCGGCGCTTCATCCGGCCAGTGTTCGCGGCAGCAGGCGATCCACGCCTGCGCGCTGCGCGACAGATAGCTTCCCTCGCGCCAGATCAATCCCAGACTCCACTTCAGCTCCGACTCCAGCGGCAGCCACAGCAGCGACTGCTTATCGAGCCGCTGACAGATCGGCTCCGGCAGGATCGCCAGCCCCATTTCCGCCTGCACCATCGCCGCCAGAAAATCCCACTGGCCGCTGCGCACCGCAATATGCGGCGTCACGCCAAGGCGCTGAAACGCCTTCATCAGCTGGCGGTTCAGAGAGAACTCTTCGTTAAAAATCAGCAGCGGATGCGCCGCCAGCTCCGTCAGCGCGATATGGCTGCGGTTAAGCCAGGCGGCCTGGCGCGGCACCAGCACGCAGAGCGGATGGTGCATCAGCGGCAGCGTATTGAGCGGCAGATCGGCATCGACCGGCAGGGCGGTGAGCGCGATATCCAGGCTGCCCGCCAGCACCGCCTGCTGCACGGTCAGGCCGCCAAACTCGGAGATATTGAGCGCGACGCCGGGATAGCGGCGGCGAAAGGCTGAGATCGAGCCGGCGATCTGCATGCCGACCATCGGCGGAATACCGAGGCGCAGCTCGCCGGTCTTAAGCTGGTTAATGTCGCCGATCTCCGCCTCAAGCTGGTGAAACTCCTGCAAAATCGCCAGCCCGCGCTGGTAGACCGCCTGACCGCTGTCGGTCAGATGCAGCTTGCGTCCGTCACGCAGCAGCAGCGTGCAGCCCAGCTCCTCTTCCAGCTGGCGCAGCATTTTGCTGATGGTGGGCTGCGTAACGTAGAGCTTCTGCGCGGCGCGGGTAAAACTCTGCTGACGCACCACCTCGGTGAAGTAGCGTAAAGCGCGGACGTCCATAACTATTCCCTTTTGGCATGATTGGAATAATTTTAATTCATTTTTTTCACCTTCTGTTGCGGATTTATACTACGCGCTGAATCTGAGGAAGGGAGAGAAGAAAATGGCGTTAGCGCTCAGCCCGCAGCGCGTGGGCCGGCTGCAACGACTCTGGTTGCCGCTACAGCTGCTGCTCTATATCGGCATGTTTATCGCCAGCGATCGTCTGGTGAGCTGGCTGCACCTGCCGCTGCCCGCCAATATCGTCGGCATGCTGCTACTGCTGGTGCTGATCGTCACGCGCGTGCTGCCGCTGCGCTGGGTCAGGGCGGGCTCGCGCTGGCTGCTGGCAGAGATGCTGCTGTTCTTTATTCCCGCGGTGGTGGCGGTGGTGAACTATGGCGATCTGCTGCGCGTCGACGGCTGGCGCATCTGCGTGGTGATCGCGCTCAGCACTATGCTGGTGCTCGCCTCTACCGCGCTGGTGGTCGATCGCCTCTACCAGTATGAAGTGGCGCGCGCGGCGCGCAGGCAGCAGCGCGATGCGTGATTTTATCCTTAGCCTGCTCTGCCTGGCGGTTACGCTGCTGATCTACTTCCTTAATAAACGCCTCTATCGCCGCTGGCGCACGCTGCTGCTGATGCCGCTGGTGGCGACGCCGGTGCTGCTGGTCGGGCTGCTGCTGATTACGCACGTCTCCTGGCAGGACTATATCGCCGAAAGCCACTGGCTGCTCTGGCTGCTCGGCCCGGCGACGCTGGCCTTCGCCGTGCCGGTGTATGAGAACATGGCGATTATCCGCCGCCACTGGCTGTCGCTCAGCGCTGGCGTGCTGACCGCCACGCTGGTGGCGGTGTGCAGTTCGGTGTGGCTGGCGCGGCTGCTGACGCTGCCCGAGTCGATCCAGCGCAGCCTGGCGGTGCGCTCTATCACCACGCCTTTCGCGCTGGCGGCAGCGAAGCCTATCGGCGGCCAGCCCGATCTGGTGGCGCTGTTTGTGGTGATCACTGGCGTATTCGGCATGGCGATCGGCGACGTACTGTTTCTGCGCATCGCTATCCGGCAGGGCGTGGCGAAAGGGGCGGGTCTGGGCGCGGCCTCGCACGGGGCAGGCACGGCGCGCGCCTGGCAGCTCGGCGAGCAGGAGGGCGTGGTTGCCAGCCTGGTGATGATGCTTTCCGGCGTGGTGACGGTGGTGCTGGCACCGCTTATTGCTCATGTAATGTGGGCGGCCTGACAACAAAAAATACCGATCGACATGTCTGTTTACGTAAAGGTTGCCAAATAGAGTTGTCAGGGGATTTCAGGCTGTTAACCTTTGCGCCGAAATTATTGTCCTTTCATGGAGTGGAATCATGTTTAAGCAACTTGTTACCGGGAGCGCACTGGGTCTGGTGCTGATGAGCGGCGCAGCGCAGGCTATCGAAGGCAGCGTGGATGTTGGCGAGCACAACACAAATCTGAACGTCGGTCTGGGCACCACCTCGCCTGGCCTGTTCCTTAAAGGCAACTGGCTGCGCAGCGATCACGACGGCAGCACCTACGGTCTGGGACTGGGTTACAACGTCGATATCGGCGGCCTGCGTCTGGCGCCGACTGCCAAGACCATTTTCACCCATCCTGAAGATGGTAAAGATGGCTTCGCCGTGGCGCTGGGCGGCGGCGCGCAGTACAGCTTCAACAACATGTGGGGCCTGTACGGCGAATACTACTACGCGCCGGAAGGTCTGACCGACCATCTCGACAGCTATCAGGAAGCCGCTGGCGGCCTGAGCTTCACGCCGATTTCACTGCTGAACCTGCGCGTAGGCTATCAGTATATCGAGCTGAACAACAAAGGCGGCCGTAAAGACAACGTGCTGGTCGACGGCCCGTACGTCGGCGCTTCGCTGCGTTTCTAATCATCGCCCTAAAAGCCTTTGAGCCGGTTACTTACGTGACCGGCTTTTTTATTGCCAGGGCTGACGCTTTTTCACCGCTTTGGGCAGGCGAGCGCAATGATTTGAAGACCTTGCGGCGTGCAGCTAACCCTGTGCCGTCTGAGCAATAGCGCGAGCCACTCTGGCGCGCAGGCTTTCCGGTTTGCATGACTTAAAGGCGGGATACTCTGGCGGGTAAACAGATAAAGGCCGTGCGGCCATTCTGGGTGAGGGTAACGGCTTCGTGCTGCGCTTTGCTTATGAGTTCGCCAAAACGCCTTTTAGCCTGGTTAGCGGTCAACCGCAGCGTAGCGATCCCTTTCTCATGCGATTAGTCGCTATTTACACCGGGATGGGGATAAAAACGCCAGCGTCCGGGAACGCTGGCGGGGAAACAGCCAGATTAGTGCGATTTGCCCTGCGAAATCCCGATGCCGGTTTGCGAGCGGATAAACTGCGCCCGGAAGCGGCCGCGCTCCTGCGCACCCTGCGGCGAATGGTCGGTGACCGAGAAGAGCCAGGTGCCGACAAAGGCGACGATCATCGAGAAGAGCGCCGGATACTCATAGGGGTAAACCGGCGACGCGTGGCCCAGCACCTGCACCCAGACCGTCGGGCCAAGGATCATCAGCACCACCGCGGTGATCAGCCCCAGCCAGCCGCCGACCATCGCGCCGCGCGTGGTCAGCTTCGACCAGTACATCGACAGCAGGATGATGGGGAAGTTACAGCTGGCGGCGATAGAGAAGGCGAGGCCGACCATAAAGGCGATGTTCTGCTTCTCAAACAGGATGCCCAGCGCAATCGCCACCCCCCCCAGTACCAGTACGGTAATCTTCGACACGCGCAGCTCTTCACGCTCGGTCGCCTGGCCTTTACGAATAACGCTGGCGTAAAGGTCGTGCGACACCGCCGAGGCGCCCGCCAGCGTCAGCCCGGCAACCACTGCCAGAATGGTGGCGAAGGCCACGGCAGAGATAAAGCCGAGGAAGGTGCTGCCGCCCACCGCGTTCGCCAGATGCACCGCCGCCATATTGGTGCCGCCAATCAGCGCGCCGCTGGCGTCCTTAAAGGCGGGGTTCGCCCCGACCAGCAGGATCGCGCCGAAGCCGATAATAAAGGTCAGGAAGTAGAAATAGCCCATAAAGCCGGTGGCCCAGAAGACGCTTTTACGCGCCTCGCGCGCATCCGCCACGGTAAAGAAGCGCATCAGAATATGCGGCAAGCCGGCGGTGCCGAACATCAGCCCCAGCCCCAGCGACAGCGCCGAGATAGGATCTTTTACCAGTCCGCCGGGCTGCATGATGGCCGCGCCTTTCGGGTGTACCGCCATCGCCTGGGTAAAGAGGGTATTAAAGCTGAAGCCGGTCGCCTTCATTACCATAATCGCCATAAAGCTGGCGCCGAACAGCAGCAGCACCGCTTTGATAATCTGCACCCAGGTGGTCGCCAGCATGCCGCCGAACAGCACGTAGAGCACCATCAGAATGCCGACCAGCACCACGGCGATATGGTAGTCGAGGCCGAACAGCAGCTGGATCAGCTTGCCCGCGCCCACCATCTGCGCAATCAGATAGAGCGCCACCACCACCAGCGAGCCGCAGGCGGAGAGGGTGCGGATCGGCTTCTGCTGCAGGCGATAGGAGGCGACGTCGGCGAAGGTGTAGCGACCGAGGTTGCGCAGGCGCTCGGCAATCAGGAACAGGATCATCGGCCAGCCCACCAGGAAGCCGAGGGAGTAGATCAGTCCGTCGTAGCCGGAGGTGTAAACCAGTGCGGAGATGCCGAGAAAGGAGGCGGCGGACATAAAGTCGCCCGCCATCGCCAGCCCGTTCTGGAAGCCGGTAATATTGCCGCCCGCGGTATAGTAGTCGTTGCGCGAGCGGGTGCGCTTCGACGCCCAGTAGGTAATGCCCAGGGTGGCGGCGACAAACACCACAAACATGCCGATCGCCTGATAGTTTGTGCCCTGCTTCTGCACCGCGCCGGTCAGGGCGTCTGCCAGCGCGGAGGCGGGCAGCAGCGCCAGCAGCCAGAGAGAAAGACGCTTCATGGGGTTACCTCGCTGAGGATCTGCTTCGTCAGGCGGTCGAATTCGCCGTTGGCGCGCCAGACGTAAACGCCGGTCAGCACGAAAGAAATAACAATCAGGCCCACGCCGATGGGGATGCCGCGCGTCACGCTGGTGCCGTCATGCAGCGGCGTGCCGAGCCAGCCGGGGGCGAAGGCGATCAGCAGAATAAAGCCGACGTAGAGCACCAGCATAATCAGCGACAGCAGCAGGGCAAACCGCTGGCGCTTATGCACCAGCTCCTGAAAGCGCGGGTGACGTTCAATCCGTTGATTGAGCGCCTCCTGAGTGGAAAGGGCGTCGTTCATCACAGTTTCTCCAGAGGTTATGCAGGCGGCAGCCTCACGCCGCTGCGCGAGAAAGGCCTGGTCAGATATTGTTATGTGACTTCAGAAACACACTGCGTAAGGAAAGGGCGGCGGGAAGAAGAGACCTCCCGCCGGTAAGACGGTTACGGCATACGGATCGCCTGCTTCTCCTCCAGCAGTTTGTCCACCACGCCGGGATCGGCCAGCGTAGAGGTATCGCCCAGATTGCTGGTGTCGCCCGCGGCGATCTTGCGCAGAATGCGGCGCATAATCTTGCCGGAGCGGGTTTTCGGCAGCGAATCGGTCCAGTGCAGGATATCGGGGGTGGCGATGGCGCCAATCTCTTTCCGCACCCAGCTGCGCACCTCGGTATAGAGTTCCGGCGACGGCTCTTCGCCGTGGTTCAGAGTGATATAGGCGTAGATCGCCTGGCCTTTAATGCTGTGCGGAATGCCCACGACCGCCGCTTCGGCGATTTTGGGATGCGACACCAGCGCGGACTCGATCTCCGCGGTGCCGAGCCGGTGGCCGGAGACATTAAGCACGTCGTCGACGCGGCCGGTGATCCAGTAGTAGCCATCTTCGTCGCGCCGCGCGCCGTCGCCGCTGAAATAGCAGTTCTTGAAGGTAGAGAAGTAGGTCTGCTCGAAGCGGTCGTGATCGCCGTACAGGGTACGCGCCTGGCCAGGCCAGGAGTCGGTGATCACCAGGTTGCCTTCGGCCGCGCCCTCCTGCGGATTGCCTTCGTTATCCACCAGCGCGGGCTGCACGCCGAAGAAGGGTTTGGTCGCGGAGCCCGCTTTCAGCTCAGTCGCGCCCGGCAGCGGCGTAATCATAAAACCGCCGGTTTCGGTCTGCCACCAGGTATCGACAATCGGACAGCGGCCGTCGCCAATCTTGTTGTAGTACCACTCCCAGGCTTCCGGGTTAATGGGTTCGCCCACCGAGCCCATAATGCGCAGGCTCTGGCGGCTGGTGCCAGCGATCGCCTTATCACCCTCCGCCATCAGGGCGCGGATCGCCGTCGGCGCGGTATAGAGCAGCGTTACCTTGTGCTTATCCACTACTTCCGCCATGCGGCTCGGTTTCGGCCAGTTCGGCACGCCTTCGAACATCAGCGTGGTGGCTCCGCACGCCAGCGGCCCGTAGAGCAGATAGCTGTGGCCGGTGACCCAGCCGACGTCGGCGGTACACCAGTAGATATCTTCCGGGTGGTAATCAAACACATACTTAAAGGTGGTCGCCGCATAGACCAGATAGCCGCCGGTGGTGTGCAGCACCCCTTTCGGCTTGCCGGTCGATCCAGAGGTATAAAGAATAAAGAGCGGATCTTCTGCCTGCATCTCGGCGGGCGCGTGCTGCTCGCTGGCTTTATCCATTAAGTCTGACCACCAGAGATCGCGGCCCTCCTGCCAGCCGATCGACTGGCCGGTGCGCTTCAGCACCACCACGTTTTTCACGCTGTTGACGGTAGGGTTTTTCAGCGCGTCGTCGACATTTTTCTTCAGCGGGATAGGGCGTCCGGCGCGCACGCCTTCATCCGCGGTAATCACCAGCTTCGCGCTGGAGTCCACCACGCGGCCCGCTACCGCTTCCGGCGAGAAGCCGCCGAAAATCACCGAATGCACCGCGCCGATGCGCGCGCAGGCCAGCATCGCCACCGCCGCTTCCGGCACCATCGGCATATAGATCGCCACCACGTCGCCTTTTTTCACCCCCAGCGACAGCAGCACGTTGGCGAAGCGGCACACCTGGTGATGCAACTGGCGAAAAGTCAGGGTCTTGCTTTCGCTGGCGTCGTCGCCCTCCCAGATAATTGCGGGATGGTCGCCGCGCTTTTCCAGATGGCGATCGAGGCAGTTGGCCGCCAGATTGAGCGTGCCGTCCTCATACCAGCGAATAGAAATATTGCCCGGCGCGAAAGAGCTGTTTTTCACTTTGCTGTAGGGCTTGATCCAGTCGAGGATTTTCCCCTGTTCGCCCCAGAACGCATCCGGGACGCTGACGGACTGCTGATACATCGTCTGATACTGTTCGGCAGTGATCAGGGCATTCGCGGCGATGCCGGCAGGTATCGGGTGTTTATGTTGTTGGCTCATGGCGGATCTCCTTGAAGATGTTAATGATATGTCAATCAAAGGTTAAGTGAAGCCTGAGCCAGTGCTTTGTTTCTTTTTTGCGCCTCAGATCACGACAGCGCTTGCCCGCCTGAGATCTGTTGCAAAAGTCGACAGGTACCCGCCGCTGCCAGCACCTGCAGCTGGTGAAAAATAGAGCAAACGATCCCGCCGCCTTTTTGCGCAGCGCTGCATAGCTATGCGGAAAATTTGCTAACTATTACTTTTCATAACAGCAAGTTAGGGTTTTTATAACCAAACAGCATTTTATGCTATAAGAGTGGCTAATCTTTAATCGAACGCGCCAGGGGTTGCATTTACCACAGTGAAAATGGTACTTATCTCGCCCCTGCTCAGCAGGACTCAACCAGACGGCGTCTGAAAATAGTACGGGAATTTTCGCATTTTCGTAGAGGACGTTGTCCTCAATAACCCTCTAATTTACCGGGCTTTTGCTCACTTCCCTGTGTGTATCCTTCTCTGCACCTTCGCAGCGTAGCAATAGGGGTTTTGACTGAGGAAATAACGCGTTATGAAAGGTTTTAAAATAAGCCTGGCCTGGCAGATTCTGATTGCGCTGGTGCTCGGCATTGTTGTCGGTTCAGTGCTGCATAATCAGCCAGACGATCGTGAATGGTTAATCACCAACATTCTCAGCCCGGCGGGCGACATCTTTATTCATCTGATCAAGATGATCGTTGTGCCTATCGTTATTTCATCGCTGATTGTCGGCATCGCCGGCGTGGGCGATGCAAAGAAACTGGGACGTATTGGCGTTAAAACCATCGTCTATTTCGAAGTGATCACCACCCTTGCCATTGTGGTCGGCATTACGCTGGCTAACGTGTTTCAACCCGGCACCGGCATTGATATGTCAACGCTGGCAACGGTGGACATCTCTAAGTATGAAGCCACGACCGAAGCGGTGCAGAACGGGCCTCACAGCCTGGTCACCACCATTCTGTCGCTGATCCCGCAGAATATCTTCGCCTCGCTGGTGAAGGGCGACATGCTGCCGATTATCTTCTTCTCGGTGCTGTTCGGTATGGGCCTGTCGGCGCTGCCGTCAGAGCAGCGCGATCCGCTGGTCAACCTCTTCCGCAGCGTGTCGGAAACCATGTTTAAAGTGACGCACATGATTATGCGTTACGCGCCGGTGGGGGTCTTCGCCCTGATCGCCGTGACCATCGCCAACTTCGGCTTCACCTCGCTGTGGCCGCTGGCGAAGCTGGTGCTGCTGGTTTACGCCGCCATCCTCTTCTTCGCGTTCGTTATCCTCGGCGGCGTGGCGCGCTTCTGTAAGCTGCGCATCACCACCCTGATGCGTATTCTGAAAGATGAGCTGATCCTCTCCTATTCGACCTCCAGTTCGGAAACCGTGCTGCCGCGCATTATGCAGAAGATGGAGGCCTACGGCGCGCCGAAGGCGATCACCAGCTTCGTGGTGCCGACCGGCTACTCCTTTAACCTGGACGGCTCAACGCTTTATCAGAGCATCGCCGCCATCTTTATCGCGCAGCTTTACGGCATCGACCTGTCGCTGACCGATGAGATTATCCTGGTGCTGACGCTGATGGTGACCTCAAAAGGCATCGCAGGCGTACCGGGCGTATCCTTCGTAGTGCTGCTGGCGACGCTGGGCAGCGTCGGTATTCCGCTGGAGGGCCTGGCCTTTATCGCGGGCGTCGATCGCATCATGGATATGGCGCGTACCGCTCTTAACGTTATCGGCAACGCGCTGGCGGTGCTGGTCATCGCCCGCTGGGAGAACCAGTTCGACGCCGAGCAGGCGAAAGCCTACGAGCTGAAGCTGCGCGCGCAAACGGCGAGCTAATCCATCCGTTGACCTGGCTTTCCAGGCAACACCTGGCCATATAACAGGGTTCAGACCTCGTCTGAACCCTTTTTTTATCCCGCAAATATGATAAAACCGGGCCTGGATAAATCACGCCCGGAGCACGTCCCATGACAATCGACCTCAGCCAGCTCATCACCGAAGGCCGTAACCCGGCCAGCCAGAACATCGACGAGCTTTCGACCGACGCGATGCTGCGCGTCATTAACGACGAAGATAAAAAAGTGGCGCTGGCGGTTGAAGCGATCGTGCCGCAGATCGCCCAGGCGGTTGATGCTATCGTCGCCGCCTTCGCGCAGGGCGGCCGCCTGATTTACAGCGGCGCGGGCACTTCGGGACGGCTCGGCATCCTCGACGCCAGCGAATGCCCGCCAACGTTCGGCACGCCGCGCGACCAGGTTGTGGGGCTTATCGCCGGTGGCCACAAGGCGATACTGCAGGCGGTAGAAAACGCAGAGGATGACCGCGAGCAAGGCGCGCAGGATCTGCGTGATATCCAGTTCAGCGCGAAAGATGTGCTGGTGGGTATTGCCGCCAGCGGCCGCACCCCCTACGTGCTGGGGGCGCTGGCGTACGCCCGCGCGCTCGGTGCCACCACGGCGGCGCTCACCTGCAATCCCAACAGCGCAATGGCGCAGGCGGCGGATATCGCGCTTACGCCAGTGGTCGGCCCGGAAGTGGTGACCGGATCCTCACGTATGAAGGCGGGCACCGCGCAAAAGCTGGTGCTTAATATGCTCACCACCGGCGCGATGATCCGCAGCGGCAAAGTCTACGGCAACCTGATGGTCGACGTTGAGGCTACCAATCAGAAGCTGGTACAGCGCCAGATCAACATCGTCATGCAGGCCACCGACTGCGACGACGCGAGCGCCAGCCGCGCGCTGGCGGCCTGCGACGGCCACTGCAAAACCGCTATCCTGATGCTGCTGGCCAATATCGACGCCGCAGAAGCCCGCGCGCGGCTCAAGACGCATCAGGGCTTTATCCGCCGCGCCCTGCAGGGGTGATCGACAGGATTATTAAAAAGGGCTAACGATTTATAAATAAGCGGCTGACGGGTTAATTGCTCGCCAGCCGCTTTTTTAGCGGTGAAAATTTATTATCACCTCTAAAGCTGGGGTCTTTCGCTGCCGAAAATATAAAAAAACATAACTGATAATCTCCAGACATTCCGCAGCCCTTTCAAGGACCCGCCATGCGTAACAATCAGCCAGTCACCCAGCGCGAATTCGTGTTTGACGATGACGCGACCCTGATGTCGACCACCGATATCAACAGCAACATCACCTACGCCAACGACGCCTTTATCGACGTCAGCGGCTTTTCGCCGGAAGAGGTCAACGGCCAGCCGCACAATATGGTGCGCCATCCCGATATGCCGCCGGAAGCCTTTGCTGATATGTGGATGACGCTGAAGCAGGGCGAACCCTGGTCGGCGCTGGTAAAAAACCGCCGTAAAAACGGCGACCACTACTGGGTGCGCGCCAACGCGGTGCCGGTCGTGCGCAACGGCAAGGTGCAGGGCTTTATGTCGGTGCGCACCAAGCCAGGCGAAGCGGAAATCCGCGGCGCCGAAGCGCTCTACCGCGATTTTCGTGAAGGACGGGCCAAAGGGCGCCGCTTTCATAAAGGGCTGATAGTCCGCACCGGCTGGCGTCGCGTCACATCGCTGCTGAAAACGCTGCCGCTGCGCTGGCGCATTCGCCTGCCGCTGATGACGCTGCTGCCGCTGGCGGCGCTCAGTGCCGCGCTGCTCGGCATGACGCCTGCCTCACTGGGCTGCTTTAGCGGCGGCATGGCGATCCTGCTGCTGCTGACCAGCCTGTGGATGGAGCAGCAGATTTCGCGCCCGATCGAGCGCATTTGCCAGCAGGCGCTGAGCGTGGCGACCGGTGCCAGCCATAAGGTCGAGCAGATGGACCGCGTCGATGAGGTGGGCATGACGCTGCGCGCCGTCGGCCAGCTCGGCCTGATGTTCCGCTGGCTGGTGGATGACGTCAGCGGCCAGGCGATTAATGTCCTCAGCGCCAGCGACGCCATCGCCAGCAGCAACAACGAGCTGAGCCGCCGTACCGAACAGGCGGCGGCCAACGTGCAGCAGACTGCCGCCACTATGAATGAGATGACCGCCACGGTGAAAAGCAACACCGAAACGGCAGGCGAGGTGAATACCCTTTCGGCGCGCACCAGCCAGGCGGCGAGCAAGGGCGGCGACGTGATGCAGGAGATGGTCGGCATGATGGCGGAAATCGCCGAAAGTTCGCAGCGCATCGCCAACATCACCAGCGTGATCGACGGCATCGCCTTCCAGACCAATATCCTCGCGCTTAACGCGGCGGTAGAGGCGGCGCGCGCGGGCGAGCAGGGCAAAGGCTTTGCGGTGGTGGCAGGAGAGGTGCGCAGCCTGGCGCAGCGCAGCGCGAAGGCCGCCAGCGAAATCAAAAGCCTGGTGGAAACCAGCGCCAGCCGCGTGCAGCTCGGCAGCCGCCACGCCGACGCGGCGGGACGCACCATGCAGGATATTGTCGCGCAGGTGCAGAACGTCTCGTCGCTGATTGCGCAGATCAGCGCCGCTACCGCCGAGCAGTCTACCGCGCTGAGCGAGGTCTCTTCGGCGGTCGAGGATCTCGACGATATTACCCACCGCAACGCCGCGCGCGTGCAGGAGAGCGCCGAGGCGTCCGGCCGTATGACGCACCAGGCCAACCGGCTGGTGGAGGCGATCAGCGTCTTCCGCTAAGAGGCGCGCGCCTCTACCCGTCCGGCGCGCAGTGCGCCGGGCGGCTGACCAACGATGCGCTTAAAGGCGCGGCTAAAGGCGGCCAGCGAGCCGTAGCCGAGCTGAAACGCCACCACCTCTACCGCTTCGCCGTTATTGACGATGCGCTGCACCGCCAGCCGCATGCGCAGCTCGGTGAGATAGCGCAGCGGCGTCATGGTGGTGGCGTGCTGAAAGCGCTCGGCAAATACCGAACGCGAGCAGCCCGCCACGCGCGCCAGCCGCTCGACCGTCCAGTTCTCTCCCGGTTCGCGGTGCATCGCGGCAATCGCCTTGCTCAGGCGCGGATCGCGCATCGCCTGCACCAGTCCGCTGCCCTGGCCGCAGCCGTTCTCTACCCAGCCGCGCACGATCAGCGCCGCCACCACGTCCGCCAGCCGCGACAGAATGCCAGCGAACCCGGCGTGGCGCGTGCGCGATTCCCGCTCCATGGCGTCGAGAATCGGCTGGATCTCCGGGTACTGCGACAGCAGCGTGCTCACCAGCATGATATCCGGCATGGTGTTGATCA
This sequence comes from Pantoea agglomerans, assembly GCF_020149765.1. Classification (NCBI taxonomy): domain Bacteria; kingdom Pseudomonadati; phylum Pseudomonadota; class Gammaproteobacteria; order Enterobacterales; family Erwiniaceae; genus Pantoea; species Pantoea agglomerans. Next base: position 3,697,301 of record NZ_CP083809.1, on the reverse strand, counting down.
GCGGCTGCATGCCCCCCAGCTCGAACTTCATACAGGCGCTGAACAGGATCACGCTCTCCTCGTCGTCGCAGGCGTCGGCAGGCGCGCCGATGGCGCAGACGCTGTCGCAGATCGGCTTGCTGACGTAGGCGGCAATATTCTCAGTCGCGGCGTCGGGTGATGAAAGCAGGCTGTGCGGTTTGCCGTGGGGGATCAGCAGCGCGTCGCCGGTATTAAGCGTGAAGATGGCGCCCGACGCGCCGCGCACCAGCAGCGGCCCGCGCCCGACAAAGTGGAACTGCGCGCGGCCCGGCGCATGCTCATAGCGCAGGCCGAAGGGCGCGGCGAGCTGAATGCGCTGATAGGTCACGCCGTGCAGCCGCATCCCCATCAGCAGCTCGCTGGTCAGATCTTCATAATGGCTCATTGCATTCCAGACGAATTATCAATAATGAAGGTGTCACCATCATAGATCGTCTTGCCCGCAGCCTCTATGCTCCAGCCTTAATAAATTTTCTATGGAGAAGCTGCATGAGTCTGAGTAGCGAAGTGGCTGATGAGGTTTCCGTACCCGCGCGTCCAGCCTGGGGCGCGGTATTTTCAATGGCGTTTGGGGTCTTCGGCCTGATCACCGCCGAATTTCTGCCGGTCAGCCTGCTGACGCCGATCGCCGCCTCGCTGCAGGTGTCGGAAGGGCAGGCGGGACAAACGGTAACGGTGACCGCGCTGGTGGCATTGCTGACCAGTCTGGTGGTGGGCAGCGTCACGCGGCGGCTCGATCGCCGCGTGGTGATGCTGGCCTTTACGCTGCTGCTGGTCGCCTCGGCGCTGCTGGTGGCGCTGGCGAGCAACCTGACGCTGATCCTGCTGGCGCGCGTGCTGCTCGGCATGGCGATCGGCGGCTTCTGGACGCTCTCTACCGCTATCACCATGCGGCTGGTGCCCAGCGATCAGGTGCCGCGCGCCCTGTCGATCGTTTTCAGCGGCATTTCGCTGGCAACCATTATCGCCGCGCCGCTCGGCAGCTATCTTGGCGGCCTGATCGGCTGGCGCAATATCTTTATGCTGACCGCCGGGCTGGGCGGGCTGGCGCTGATCTGGCAGTGCTTTACGCTGCCGGCGATGCCGCCAGAGAATAAAGCGCGCAGCGGCGGCGTGCTCGATCTGCTGCGCAGCGGGCTGATGCGCTGGGGCATGCTGGCGGTGATTATGATGTTCACCGGCCACTTCGCCTTCTTTACCTACCTGCGTCCGTTCCTTGAGAGCAGCGCGCAGCTCAGCCTTAATCAGCTCTCGCTGGTGCTGCTGGCGTTTGGCGTGGCGAACTTCTTCGGCACCTCGCTGGCGGGCTACCTGGTGACGCGCAGCGTATCGCTAACGCTGAGCGCGATGGCGCTGGTGATGAGCGCCACCGCGCTGCTGCTGGTGAGCTTTGCCGATCTCTCCTGGCTGGTGGCCGCGGGCGTGGCGCTGTGGGGGCTGGCGTTTGGTTCGATGCCGACCGGCTGGTCCACCTGGATCTCGCGCGCGGTACCGGACGACGCGGAATCGGGCGGCGGCCTGCTGGTGGCCACCATCCAGCTGGCGATCACCGGCGGGGCTGCGGCGGGCGGCTGGATGTTCGACCTGCAGGGCGCAGGCGGCGTCTTTCTCGCCAGCGGCGTGCTGATGCTGCTCGCCTCTGTCACTATCTTTACTCGCGTGCGACATCACGGCTAACAGGTAAATGGGCAGCAAAATATGCTGCCCTTTTTCTTTATGCCAGTGGGTTAACCTTTTGCGGCGCCGCTACACCTAATGTGCGCTTTGACTTTCAGTAAATTTGATAAAGAACGGCAATTATCTCCGCTATCAGCAGCAGCTTCCCCGGTCTATTATTCATATCAACAAGGCGACACGCCTTACCTGAATAAACATCTACCGAGGAATTGACCATGAAAACTATCAAAACTTTTGCTGCTGTTATCGCTCTCTCTGTTCTTCCCCTGACCAGCTTTGCGCAGAGCGTCACCGCTACCGACTCTACCCTTGACGGTGCGGAAGCCAAAATCGCGGCGCAGGCGAAAGAAGCGGGCGCATCTTACAAAGTGACCGAAGCCTACACCAACAACGGCGTACATATGACGGCTGAACTGCTGAAATAAGCCTGACCGGCTGTTGCTGACAGGACGCCTGCGGGCGTCCTGGCGGCGTTTAAGCGGGTGAAACCGCTTCCCTTTCGGCGATAAATCCTTATGATTTGCCAAAAAAACTGTCTCTGCTGGCCTTAGGGCCGTTTCGCTTTTTTGTCTGGTTTGCAATGTGAGCTTTCCAGCACTGCCTGACGGCGGTGAATTTTTGCTATGGAGAGATCATGAAATCCTTATCCTCTGCGCTGCGTGTGACGCTGCTCGCCACCGCGCTCTTTTCCGCTTCCGGCATGCTGGCGCATGCGAACGACCTTACCCAGCCGATCGGCAAAGGCGCCTATGAACTCGCTTTTAGCCCCAGCGACAATACGCTGTTCCTTGCCGCATCACAGGGCAGAGACGCGCCGGGCGGCGCGGTGTTCCGCCTCGATGCGCAAAACCTGGCGATTAAACAAACCATCCCCACCGAGCTGAAAAGCTTTGGCGCGGCGATTAACCCGCAAACCAACGTGCTCTACATTGGCAATACGGTCAGCAGCGCGCTGACCGCCATCGACGCCGTGAGCGGCAAGGTGATCAACACGCTGGTGCTGGACGGCCGCCAGCGCGGCGAGGGCGTGCGCCCGCTGCAGCCGCGCGAGATCGCCGTTGATACCAAAACCAACCGCGTCTACGTCACCGGACTGGGGCCGCAGAGCGTGGTCTGGGTGGTGGATGGCAAAACCCTGCAGCTTATCAGCGTGGTGCCGAACACCGGCAAAATGGCCACCGGCCTGGCGCTCGACAGCGAGCGGCAAAAACTCTACGTGACCAACGCCGACGGCGAGCTGGTTACCATCAACACCCGCACCAACGCGATTGAACAGCGTGAGAAAATCAGCGGTGACAAAGAACACTTTTTCCTGAATATTGCGCTCGATACGCAGGGCCAGCGCGCCTTCCTCAGCGATTCAAAACAGCCGCAGGTGCTGGTGGTCGATCTGCGCGATCGCAAGGTGATCCAGGGGATCGCGGTGCCTGAGTCGCTGGCGGTGCTGTTCAATGCGCAGCGCAACGAACTCTACGTCACGCACCGCAAAGCGGGCGAGGTCAGCATCATCGACGCCAGCAGCTATAAAGTGAAGCGCAGCGTTAAAACCGCAGGGCTGCCTAACAGCCTGGCGCTCTCCGCCGACGGCAGCACGCTCTACGTCAGCGTCAAGCAGCCGGGGTCGCGCAAAGAACCACCGAAGGATCCCGACAGCGTGATGCGTATCGCGCTTTAATTTGACCCTCCTCTTCAGGGGCGGCCGCTGCGCCGCCCTTTGCATTTCTTCGGCTACCTTTATTAGCGTGCCGCTGCCTGGCGGCATCAACACCATTGGAGAAGATGCAATGAGCCAGTTCCTGATGAATGAAAAAAATAATCTGGTCAACGAAGCGATAGAGGGCGTGCTGCTGAGCACGCCGTGGCATAACCTCAGCCGCCTCGACTTAGGCGACGATATTCGGGTGGTGGTGCGCAACGACTGGGACAAAAGCAAGGTGGCGCTGATTTCGGGCGGCGGCTCGGGGCATGAACCGGCGCACGCCGGCTTCGTTGGCAAAGGGATGCTGACCGCGGCGGTCTGCGGCGATATTTTCGCTTCTCCCAGCGTCGACGCGGTGCTGAGCGCCATTATCAACGTCACCGGCGACGCCGGCTGCCTGCTGATTGTGAAAAACTACACCGGCGACCGGCTTAACTTCGGCCTGGCGGCGGAGAAGGCGCGCGCGATGGGCTACCAGGTAGAGATGGTAATGGTGCAGGACGATATCGCCCTGCCGGACAACCCGCAGCCGCGCGGCATCGCCGGCACCGCCCTGATCCACAAAATCGCCGGCTACGCCGCAGAGCAGGGGCAGTCGCTGGCGCAGGTGAAAACCCTGGCGCAGCGCGCCATCAAGGGCACGGCGAGCATTGGCGTCGCCTTTTCCACCTGCCATATTCCCGGCGAAAAGCGCGACAACCGCGTGAAAGAGGGCGAGAGCGAGCTGGGTATGGGCATTCACGGCGAGCCGGGCGTTATTACGCTGGATACGCAAAACAGCGAGCAGCTGGTCACTCTTATGACGGAGAAGCTGGCTAAACATCTCTCTTCCGGCACCCGCGCGGTGCTGATGGTGAACAACCTCGGCGGCTTCTCGATGCTGGAGCTGGCGCTGGTAACGCGCGACGTGCTGAAAAGCCCGCTGGCGGCGCAGATCAGCCATCTGATCGGCCCGGCGACCCTGGTAAGCGCGCTCGATATGAAAGGCTTTTCGCTGACGGTGCTGCAGGTGGAAGCGGCGTTTCTCGAGGCGCTGAAAGCGCCGGTCGAGGTGCTGGGCTGGGCGCCAGTCCATGCGGTGGAGTCAGTGACCACGCTGAGCAGCCAGCGCGTGGTCAGCAACGTTGAATTTACCCCCTCTCAGGACGAACGCACGGCGCAGATAGTTGACCGCGTGGCGCAGACGCTGATCGATCTCGAAGCGGAGCTGAACGCGCTGGACGCGAAAGTAGGCGACGGCGACACCGGTTCGACCTTCGCCGCCGGCGCGCGCAAGGTGAAAAGCGCGCTGGAGGCGCAGCAGCTGCCGCTGGCGGATCTGCCGACGCTGTTCGCGCTGGTGGGCGAGCAGCTGGCGACGGTAATGGGCGGCTCGAGCGGCGTGCTGATGTCGATTCTGTTTACCGCGGCGGGGCAGCGGCTGGCGGAGGGGGGCACGCTGCCGCAGGCGCTGACGCAGGGGCTGGAGCAGATGAAGCACTACGGCGGCGCGCAGATTGGCCACCGTACGCTGGTGGATGCGCTGGAGCCGGCGCTGGCGGCGCTATCGGCGGGCAGCTCACTGGCGGAGGCGGCAGTGGCGGCGGCGCAGGGCGCCGACTCCACCGCGCAGATGCAGAGCGCCAGAGCGGGACGCGCCTCCTACCTTAATCAGCAGACGCTGGATGGGGTAAAAGATCCCGGCGCCTGGGCCGTGGAGAAGGTTTTCGCCGCGCTGGTGTGATGCCGGGCGGAGCTGTCCCCGCCGTGGGGACAGCTTCAGTGGCTACTCGTTTTCCGCCGCTTCGCGCATCATCTCCTGATGCGGGATATCCTGCAGAATCTGCTCGAAACTGCGCAGACGTTTGTAGATCGACATCAGCTCCACCAGCGTCGACCAGGAGGTAATCAGGTACTGGAATGAGGAGCGCACCTGGTCGAAAACGTTGGTGATCTGGTTCAGCAACCCGAGCGTAATGGTGCCCGCCACAATAGAGGGAAACAGCACGAACAGGCCGAATACGTTATCGACCTGCAGATAGAGAATGCGGGTGATATTAAAGTAGAGATAGTGAAAGTAGAGGCGGAAATAGTTAAAGCGTACGCGGCTGAACAGCGCCTGCACCGTCGGCGGCGTCGCGCGATCGGCATTATCTTCGCCGTAGACCAGCTCTTTACGATAGGCCGCCTCGACCCGCTGATTGCGGAACTCCAGCCCCGGCAGCTTGATGCCTACCAGCGCCAGCAGCGCCGTGCCGAACAGCGACCAGAGCAGCGCAGCGATCACCAGCGCATAGGGGATATTGCCGAGAATCGGCACATCCTTAACGTGATGCGACAGGCCGATCAACACCGGCAAAAAGGCCACCAGCGTCATAATCGCCTGAATAAAACTCACGCCCCAGTCCTCCAGCGTGCTGGCGAAGCGCATGGTGTCTTCCTGCACGCGCTGCGCCGCGCCTTCGACCTTACGCAGGCGCTGCCAGTTGTGCATATAGTAGTTGTTCATCGCGGTACGCCAGCGGAACACCCAGTGGCTGATAAAGAACGAGTTCATCACGCCAATCACCACCGCTATCAGGGCTATGCCGAGAAAAGCCATCACTTCCGCGTAAAAACGGCTAATCGGCACCGACCCTGCTTTGGTCAGCGCCTGCTGAATAAGATCGTAAAACGGGCCATACCAGGCGTTGACGCCGACGCCGACCTGCACGCCAAACCAGGTGACAAAGATAATCAGCGCCGATCCCCACACCGACCAGCGCTGCCAGGGATGGTTATCAATAACCCGCCAGGCCAGGGCGAAGATCGCCACCACTATCCAGTAGTAGCCATAAAACCAGAGCTGGCTGGGGGCGATAAAACGCGCGGCCGTGGTCGGCAGCGGCTGCTGGACGGCGGCATGCAGCGCTGGCCAGCGGGACGGCAGGTCATCGGCAAAGCCGAACCAGGCAAAAATCGCGATCAGACTCCAGATCGCTGCCGAGCTGAAAAACAGCGCTGGCCGGGGGAAAAAGGACTTAAACATAGGCTCTCCGCTGTTGTGTGCACTCTTTTATAACGTCTTTTAGCATTATCTGTCTGTTGAGTGTTGTTTCTGGTGGTGACAGTTATCCGGTGCGTCAGGTAAAGCATTTCGACGAGATGTTAATGAATTTGTGCGAATTTGTTTCGGCGAACTAAATGTTTCACCACAACAGTGTTACACTAGCGGCCGCTGTTACCGGTAACAGTGCTGCTGTAACCCTTAATCCGCATAAAAAAACCATTACAACGCAACTGTTTAACTTTCATGCCGCATTATAAGCGGTACTGAGGCAATGTCATGTCAGAACAAAAACGTGGGCAGACACGCAGGGATTTTCTGTTAAGAACCATTGCGCTGGCGCCAGCGATGGCGGCGGGCAGCGCCGTCGTCGGCGGCTTCAGCATGGCACCCGCGGTGCAGGCTGCCGATCCCGCAGCGGCGCAGCCGGCGCGCGACTACCAGCCCAGCTGGTTTACCGCAGAAGAGTTCACCTTTATCAAGGCTGCTGTCGCCCGCCTGATCCCCAATGATGAGCGCGGCCCAGGCGCGCTGGAAGCGGGCGTGCCGGAATTTATCGACCGCCAGATGAACACCCCTTACGCCACCGGTGCCAACTGGTATATGCAGGGGCCGTTCAATCCGGACCTGCCGAAAGAGCTGGGCTATCAGCTGCCGCTGGTGCCGCAGCAGATCTACCGTCTGGGACTGGCGGACGCCGACGACTACAGCAAGCGCCAGCACGGCAAGGTCTTTGCCGATCTCAGCGGCGAGCAACAGGACGCACTGCTGCAGGCGATGGAGAGCGGTGAGGCCGATTTCCGCCAGCTGCCGGCGAAAACCTTCTTCGCCTTTCTGATCCAGAACACCCGCGAAGGCTTCTTCAGCGACCCGATTCACGGCGGCAACCAGAATATGGTGGGCTGGAAGCTGATCGGCTTCCCAGGCGCGCGCGCCGACTTTATGGACTGGGTAGAGCGCGGCGAACGCTATCCGTTCCCGTCAGTATCGATTCGCGGGGAGCGTGCGTAACATGGCAAACGAGATGAAAAAAGCAGACGCGGTGATTGTTGGTTTCGGCTGGGCCGGGGCAATTATGGCGAAAGAGCTGACCGAAGCGGGTCTGAACGTGGTGGCGCTGGAGCGCGGCCCGCATCGCGACACCTATCCAGACGGCTCCTATCCGCAGTCGATTGACGAGCTGACCTACAATATTCGCAAAAAGCTGTTCCAGGATCTGTCGAAAAGCACCGTGACTATCCGTCACGACGCCTCGCAGACGGCGGTTCCCTATCGCGAGCTGGCCGCCTTTCTGCCGGGCACCGGCACCGGCGGCGCAGGGCTGCACTGGTCTGGCGTCCACTTCCGCGTCGATCCGACCGAGCTGCGCCAGCGCAGCCACTATGAAGAGCGCTACGGCAAAAACTTTATCCCGGAAGGGATGACTATCCAGGATTTTGGCGTCACCTATGATGAGCTGGAGCCGTTCTTCGACAAGGCGGAAAAAGTCTTCGGCACCTCCGGCACGCCGTGGAGCATTAAAGGGCAGGTAGTCGGCAAAGATAAGGGCGGCAACCCGTTTGCGCCGGATCGCTCCGATAAATTCCCGCTGCCGGCGCAGAAGCGCACTTACTCGGCGCAGCTGTTTGCCGAGGCGGCGAAGTCGGTGGGCTATCACCCCTACGATCTGCCGTCGGCCAACACCTCCGGCCCCTACACCAACCCCTACGGCGCACAGATGGGGCCGTGCAACTTCTGCGGCTACTGCAGCGGCTACGCCTGCTACATGTACTCGAAAGCGTCGCCGAACGTGAATATCCTGCCTGCGCTGCGCCAGGAGCCGAAGTTCGAGCTGCGCAATAACTCTTACGTGCTGCGCGTCAACCTGACCGACGACAAAAAGCGCGCCACCGGCGTCACCTATGTCGACGCGCAGGGGCGTGAGGTGGTGCAGCCGGCGGATCTGGTGATCCTGTCAGCGTTCCAGTTCCACAACGTCCACCTGATGCTGCTCTCCGGCATCGGCAAGCCCTATAACCCGATCACCAACGAAGGCACCGTCGGCCGCAACTTTGCCTATCAGAACATCTCGACCCTGAAGGCGCTGTTCGACAAAAATACCACCACCAACCCCTTTATCGGCGCGGGCGGCGCGGGCGTTGGCGTCGACGACTTCAACGCCGACAACTTCGACCACGGGCCGCACGGCTTCGTCGGCGGCTCGCCGTTCTGGGTCAACCAGGCGGGTACCAAACCGATCTCTGGCCTGCCGACCCCAACCGGCACGCCGAACTGGGGCAGCAAGTGGAAAGCGGCGGTGGCGGATACCTATACGCACCACGTCTCGATGGACGCCCACGGCGCGCACCAGTCCTACCGCGTGAACTACCTCGATCTCGATCCCAACTACAAAGATGCCCACGGCCAGCCGCTGCTGCGCATGACCTTTGACTGGCAGGATAACGACATCAAAATGGCGCAGTTTATGGTGGGCAAGATGCATAAAATTGCCGAAGCGATGAGCCCGAAGATGATTATCGGCGGCGCGAAAAAGCCGGGCAGCCATTTCGACACCACGGTCTATCAGACTACGCACATCAGCGGCGGCGCCATTATGGGGGAGGATCCCTCAACCAGCGCGGTTAACCGCTATCTGCAGAGCTGGGACGTGCCGAACGTCTTTGTACCGGGCGCCTCCGCTTTCCCGCAGGGGCTGGGCTATAACCCGACGGGCATGGTGGCGGCGCTGACCTACTGGTCGGCGAAAGCGATCCGCGAACAGTATCTGAAAAACCCGGGTCCACTGGTGCAGGCATAAGGAAATGGCGATGAAAAACGGCTTACTGGCCCTGATTCTGGGCACGATGACCTTTGCCGCACTGGCGGACGACAACGGCGGCGATCGGGTAAAACGCGGCGAGTATCTGGCGCGCGCGGGCGACTGCGTCGCCTGTCACACCAGCAAAGATGGCAAACCTTTCGCCGGCGGCCTGCCGATGGCGACGCCGATCGGCACCATCTACTCCACCAATATCACGCCGGACAAAGCGACCGGTATTGGCGACTACAGCTACGACGACTTCCAGAAGGCGGTGCGTCACGGCGTGGCGAAGAATGGCGATACCCTCTATCCAGCGATGCCTTATCCCTCTTATGCGGTGGTAAGCGACGAAGATATGCAGGCGCTCTACGCTTACTTTATGCACGGCGTGGCGCCGGTGGAGCAGGCTAACCATAAAAGCGACATTCCCTGGCCGCTGTCAATGCGCTGGCCGCTGGCTATCTGGCGCACGATGTTCGCGCCGGACGTGAAGGCGTTCCAGCCGGCGGCGCAGGAAGATCCTGAGCTGGCGCGCGGGCGCTATCTGGTGGAAGGGCTGGGCCACTGTGGTGCCTGTCATACGCCGCGCAGCATCACCATGCAGGAGAAAGCCCTGAACAACGGTGAAGGCAGCGACTATCTGGCGGGCAGCAGCGCGCCGATTGACGGCTGGACCGCCAGCAATCTGCGCGGCGATAACCGTGACGGGCTGGGCCGCTGGAGCGAAGAGGATCTGCGTCAGTTCCTGCGCTACGGTCGCAACGACCATACCGCTGCGTTTGGCGGCATGACCGAGGTGGTTGAGCACAGCCTGCAGCATCTCAGCGATAAGGATATCGCGGCGATCGCCCACTATCTGAAGTCGCTCGGCGCGAAGGACCCGAACCAGGCTGCGTTTAGCGTCGATGACGCCACGGCGAAAGCGCTGTGGAAAGGCGACGACAGCGCGACCGGCGCCTCGGTCTATGTTGATAGCTGCGCGGCCTGTCATAAAACTGACGGCAGCGGCTATCAGCGCTTCTTCCCGGCGCTGCGCGGCAACCCGGTGGTGATGGCCGAGGATCCCACCTCGCTGATCCATATCGTGCTGGCGGGCGGCACCTTGCCCGGCGTGAAAGGCGCGCCGACCACCATTACCATGCCGGCGTTCGGCTGGCGGCTGGACGATCAGCAGGTCGCGGACGTGGTGAATTTTATCCGCACCAGCTGGGGCAACGGCGGCAAGTCAGACGTCACGGCGAAGGATGTGGCGAAGCTGCGTAAAGATAAGACTATTCAGCCTTATCAGGGCAGCGCGGATATCCACCAGCTCGAAAATCAGTAATCCTGTATCACGGCGCTCCGGCTCAGGCTGGAGCGCCTTTATTCCACTTAAATATTCTCCAGATCGATCCCGCGCGTTTTTGGCCCGTAAACCCCCACCGACAGCATCACCATCAGCATACTCAGCACGATAAAGGCGATAACGCCCTGGCTGCCCGCATACTGCAAAATCATCCCGATAAGAATGCTGCTGAACACCGTTGAGAGGCGGCTAAAAGAGTAGCAAAAGCCGACCGCGCGGGCGCGGATATGGGTGGGAAAAATTTCCGTCTGGTAGGCGTGATAGCTAAAGGTCAGCCAGGCGTTGGAGTAGGTGATCAGAAAGCCGCAGAGTATCAGCAGCACCGGATTAGTCTGGAAGGCGAACAGCGTGCCGAACACCACCGTCATCAGACAGGATAAAACAATCTGCCATTTGTTCTCGATCCTGTCAGCGTAGCGGCTGCAGATCAGCGAGCCGAGCGGGTAGGCGAGGGTGATAAAAAAGGCGTAGAGCAGGCTGTGGGTGACGGTCGCGCCTTTGCCCGACAGCAGCGCGGGCAGCCAGTTGCCGAAGCCGAAAAAGCCGATCGCCTGAAAGAAGTTCATCACCACCAGCATCAGGGTACGCTTGCGGTAGGCGGGCGCCCAGATCTCGCTGAAGCGGCCGCGTTTCGGCAGCTGCGCCGCCGCGTCATCCGGCGGAAAATCTGCGCCGGGCGCGACGCCGCAGCGTTTCTCCATCGCGCTCAGCACCTGATGCGCCTCCTGATGACGGCCCTGCTGCGCCAGCCAGCGCGCCGACTCCGGCAGATCTTTGCGGATAAACCAGATAATCAGCGAACAGAGTGCCCCTGCAATCACCACCCAGCGCCACCCTTCGAGGCTTAACAGTGTTTGCGGCACCAGCCACCAGGACATGAGCGCCACCGTTGGCACCGAGAGGAACTGCACGAAAAAAGAGAAGGCGAAGGCGCGGCTGCGCAGATGCGTCGGCACCCATTCTGAAAGATAGGTGTCGATGGTCACCAGCTCGATGCCGAGGCCGATGCCCACCAGAAAGCGGAACAGAATAATCATCTCCGCGCTCTGCTGGAAGGCCATCAGCAGCGAGAAAACGCCATACCACGCCAGCGCGCACATAAACGTCAGGCGGCGACCGAAGCGGTCGGCCCAGGGCGCAAGCAGGCTGGCGCCAACAAACAGGCCGAGAAAGGTGGCGGAGGCGAAGGCGGCCTGATCGGCGATGCCGAACACGCCCGCGCTGCCGGTGTGGAAGATACCGGCGGCCACTAGCCCGGCGCTGATATAGCCGGTTTCGAACAGATCGTAGAGCTCAAAAAAGCCGCCGAGCGCCAGCAGCGTAATAAAACGCCATAAGCCGCGTGACGAAGGCAGGGCGTCGATGCGCGCCGCTAAGCTGTTATTCGGCGACGGCGCAGCGCACCCCGGCGCCATCCCTGAAGTGCAGGTGGTTGTCATTATTTTATTAACCTCGGTGTGACGGTGTTTGCCTGTCTCGCTAACGGCGTGGCGACGTTATAAAAATAGTGACCGTTAGCAAGCGAAGAAACAGCAGAATAATCAATTCGGCGATCCTTGCCGAGAGGGGTGTTGGTGAGTTTTTAGCAACGTACGTTGCACTTTTCGCCCTCCCTGGCGAGAGCGCTAAGGCATCTGCGGCCAGACGCCCGGCCCGATCGGCAGCCCCAGCGCATACCACGCGAGCAGCAGCGCGATCCAGGTGATAAAGAAGACCACCGGATAGGGGAAAATCAGCACGTAATAGGTGCCGAGCTGGGCACCTTTCAGGTAGCGCTGCAGAAAGGAGAGAAACAGCGGCAGAAAGGGCGACATCGGCGCCAGCGGCAGCACCGCCGAGTCGGCAATACGGAAGATCATCTGGGCGAAGGCGGGGTGAAAGCCGAGCAGCATAAACATCGGCACGAATACCGGCGCGAGGATCGACCATATCGCCGATCCGCTGGCGATAAACATACAGAGAAAGGCCGACAGGAACATCAGGCCGAGAAAGGCGGGCGCGCCGCTGATACTCGCGCTCTCCAGCACGTCGGTCAGCCCGATGGCCATAAACTTGCCCATGTTGCTCCAGTTGAAGAACGCCACAAACTGCGACAGCGGAAACACCATAACGATAAAGCCCGCCATGCTTTTCATCGGCTCAACCAGCAGCTGCGGAATATCGTCGGGACGACGAATTTGCTTTGTCACCGCGCCATAGACGATCGCCACCACGAAGAAAAACAGAATGATGATCGGCACGATGCCGCGAATGAAGGGGGAGGGCACAATGCCGCCGGTTTTGGGATCGCGCAGCGGCGCATGTTCCGGCACCACCAGCAGCGCCAGCACGCCGATAAACAGCAACGCCGCAATGCCCGCCGCGCGCAGGCCGCGATTCTCCAGCGGCGTCAGGGCCGCCAGCCGCTCGCTGCTGCCCTCATTCCACTGCGGCAGGCGTGGTTCGATAAATTTGTCGGTGAGAATGGCGCCCGCCACGGTCAGCACAATCACCGAGGTGGCCATAAAGAACCAGTTATCGATCACGCTGACCTGTACCGTATCGCTCACCGCCTTCGCCGCCTCGGTGCTGATGCCGGAGAGCAGCACATCGGTGGTGACGATAAGCAGGTTAGCGGTAAAGCCCGAGGCGACGCCGGCAATCGCCGCCAGCAGGCCCGCCACAGGATGACGGCCCACGGCGAGAAAGATCAGCGCCCCGAGCGGCGGCATCACCACCAGCGCGGCATCGGAGGAGATATGGCTGAAAAAGGCGATAAACAGCACCATATAGCTGGCGTAGCGGCGGCTCACGCGTGACGCCATCTTCACCATCAGCGACTGCAGCAGGCCAACTTTTTCCGCCAGGCCCGCGCCGAGCACCAGCGCCAGAATCGAGCCGAGCGGCGTAAAGCCGCTGAAGTTTTTGATGATATTGGGCAGGATCCACTGCAGGCCGGCGACGCTCAGCAGGTTATTAACGCGCACCATCTCGCCGCTGACCGGATTTTTCACCGCCAGATCGAGCGAGCTGATAATCGCGGTGGCTACCATCAGCACCAGGATTAAATAAACAAACAGCAGGAAGGGATTGGGGACTTTGTTGCCGACCCGCTCTATCCAGCCGAACACTTTCCCAGGGCTGCGACTCTCCGACATTATGGTCATGATATTCCTCGTCTTGAATGGTCGTGTTTGCGTTTTTTTATTGTGTTATCGGTCCGCGCCCGGCGGCGCGGCCGCGGCTCAGCTGGCCAGTTTTGAAGGCGTGACGCCTGCAGGAATCGGGCATCTATAGGGCTGCGCGCGGCGCGCCCGTTCAAATTCGGCGCGGCAGCGCGCCAGCGCCTGCGCATCGGTCAGCAGCTCCAGCACGGTGGCGGCCATCACTTTGCCCGCCAGCAGCATCCCCTTGTGCGCGACGGTGGTGCGTCCCTGCGCCACCAGCTGCCAGGTGTGCAGCGGCGTGCCGAAGGTAAAGCAGGGTGCAAAGCACTGCGCAACGGGCGTCACCCAGCTGACGTCGCCGACGTCGGTGGAGCCGTAGAGCAGCTCGCGCGTCGCCGCGCAGGGCGCCACTTCATCCATCAGCAGCTTGTCGCCGTGCGCCTCAATCCAGGCCGCGCCCGCCTCGCCGCCGGTGCGCGCCGCATTAAGCCGCGCGTTGCGCAGATCCTCCTCGCTCAGCGTGGCGCGGATATCGGCGGCGAAGGCGCGCTCGTCGTCGCTGTAGTGCGGCAGACCGAAGTGATGCAAATAACGCTCCATCACCGCCTCCAGCGCGCGGTTCGGCACATAGTTAGAGCAGGCCTTATCGAAGCGCACACTGACCTGAGTGTCGGTCATCAGCGCCGCGCCTTTGGCAATATTGATTACGCGCTGGTAGATCTCCTGCGCCTGCGGCAGCTCGGGCGCGCGGATCAGGTAGAGCACTTCGGCATCGGCCTGCACCACGTTGGGCGAGACGCCGCCGCTGTTGGTCACCGCATAGTGCAGCCTCGCCTCCTGCACGATATGCTCGCGCAAAAAGTTGGCACCGGTGTTCATCAGCGTCACCGCATCAAGCGCGCTGCGGCCCAGGTGCGGTGAGTTGGCCGCGTGCGCCGCCACCCCTTTGAACTGAAATGCCGCCTGGATGTTGGCCAGCGTGCTGAGATTAAACAGGCCGCTAAAGCCCTCGGGATGCCAGGTAACGGCGGCGTCGACATCGTCGAACAGCCCCTCGCGCACCATAAAGGTTTTACCCGATCCCCCCTCTTCGCCGGGGCAGCCGTAGAAGCGCACCGTGCCGCGTCCGCCGTGCTGCGCCAGCCACGCCTTCAGCGCGAACGCCGCCGCCAGCCCCGCGGTGCCGAGCAGATTATGGCCGCAGCCGTGGCCGTTGCCGTTTGCCTCCAGCGGCTCCGGCCGCGCGCAGCCCGCCCGCTGGCTCAGCCCGGCCAGCGCGTCGAACTCGCCAAGAATGGCGATCACCGGCTGGCCTTCGCCCGTACTGGCGATAAAGGCGGTTTCGATATTGCCGACGCCGCGCGTCACGGTGAAGCCTTCCTGCTCCAGCGCATCAGCCAGCAGCGCGCTGGATCGGACTTCGGCGAAGCGGGTTTCTGGCGTCTCCCAGATGGCGTCGCTGAGGGCGGTGAAGCGCGCCTGGTGAGTGTCGATATAGTCGGCAAGGCGATCCGCGTTCATCGTCCGCCTCCGAACTGCGCCTGGTTGAGCGCCAGCGTCGCCAGCATCTGCACCGCTTTGCCCATCACGCTTTCGTCAAAGTCGAAGCGGGCGTTATGGTGACCCGCCGCCAGCTCGCAGCCGAAGATGGCGTAGGTCGCCTGGCCGCCGCGCTGTTTGACGCGCTCCATCATGTAGGTCGCGTCTTCCGATCCGGCGGCCTGCGCCTTGCGGTCCACCACCGAGTCGAAGATGCCCAGCGCCTCCGCCTGCTGGTGGAGAAAATCGACCCAGGGCTGAGTCGGCGTGCAGCTGCGCGCCGCGCCCATCAGCTTCACCTCATACTCCACGCCGTACATCGCGGCTGCGCCGGCGATAACGCGCAGCGCCTGCTGATAGATATCGTCGTTGACCTCGTTGCTGGCGCCGCGCGTCTCCACCTTCATCAGCGCGGTGTCAGCCACCACGTTGCGGCCGGTTCCCGCCTGCAGCACGCCGACGTTGACGCGCGCCACGCCGCCGCTGTGCTGGGGCAGCCCGTGCAGCCCCAGCGTGGCCTGCGCCGCCGCCAGCAGCGCGTTGCGCCCCTCTTCAGGCTTGCCGCCCGCGTGCGCGCCGACGCCGGTAAAGCGTACGTCGAGCTTCGTGGTGGCGAGGAAGCTGTCGCTGCCGCATACCAGTTCGCCAGCGGGCACGCCGGTGCCGAGATGGATGGCGGTAAAGAGATCGACATCGTCCACCACGCCCGCTTCCACCATCGCCTTCGCGCCGCGGACGCCCTCTTCAGCGGGCTGGAAAATCAGTTTGAGGGTGCCGCTCAGCTGCGACTTCATCGCCATCAGCACGCTGGCGAGCGCCAGCCCGATGGTGGTATGGCCGTCGTGGCCGCAGGCGTGCATCATGCCGGGATTGCAGGAGGCGAAGCCTTCGCGCTGCGGCAGGTGATCGGCCGCCTGGCTCTCATTAAGATCGAGCGCGTCCATATCGACGCGGAACCCCATGACCGGGCCGGGTCGGCCAGTCTCGAGCGTGGCGACGATGCCGCAAAAGCCGCCGGAGAACGCGGGCAGCCACTGGGGCAGCGCACCCTGCTGCAGCGCGCGCGCCTCCTGCTGTTTGATGATTTCGGCGTCGGGCAGCCCCATGCGCGCCTCGGCGTTAATCACCTCGCGGCCCAGCTGCAGCTGATAGCCCAGCCTGTGTAGCGCGTCGGCCACCCGCGTCGCGGTGCGAAATTCCAGCCAGCCAGATTCGGCGTACTGATGGAGATCGCGGCGCCAGCTTTGCATCTGCGGCGCCAGCGCCTGGACCTGCTCGGAGAGGGTTGTCATAGGAAATCCTTATTGATGGTTTTTTATGCACAGCGTCGAATTTACACAAGGCGCGCGGACCGCATAAGATGCGAATAACTTTCTCCTGATAAACCGTGGTTATCATGCCGTCACAGCTTAAATTGCATCAGCTGCGCGCCTTTGTAGAGGTGGCGCGCCAGGGCAGTATCCGCGCCGCAGGCCGTCTTTCCGGGCTTTCCCAGCCAGCGCTGACCAAAGCGATTCAGGAACTTGAGCAGGTTTTAGGCGCAAAACTCTTTATTCGCCGCCAGCAGGGTGTGGTGTTAACCGACGTAGGTGATAACTTTTTTCGCCATGCGAGTCTGGTGCTGGAAGAATTACGTGTGGCGCAGGAGGATATTCAGCAGCGGCTGGGGCTGGCAGGCGGACGGGTGAATATCGGGGTGGGCGGCAGCGTGGCGCGCACCATCATGCCGCAGGTTATCACCCAGTTTCACCGCGAATATCCGCAGGTAAAGGTGCGTATCGTTGAGGGGCAGCTGGTGTCGATGATCCCGGAGCTGCGCCAGGGCGAACTCGATTTCACCATCAACACCTACGACCAGAGCCATCTCGATCAGGAGCTGAGCTTCGAGAAAATGATGCAGCGCGACTACAAGGTGGTGGTGCGCAAAGGGCACCCGCTGGAAAAGGCGCGCACGCTGGCGGAGTTGCAGCAGTGCGACTGGACGATGCCGACGCCGAAAGGCAGCTATTACCGACTGCTGCACGATCTGTTTGGCGAGCGCGGCATGGCGCCGAAAATCGTGGTCTCCTGCGAAACCTTTATGGCCTGCACCAGTCTGGTGGCGCAGAGCGATTTCGTCAGCATTTTGTCGGTGGATGTGATTAACGATCCGGTGCTGGGGCACCAGCTGGTGGCGCTGGAGCTGGACGAGCCGCTGCCAAAAGCGACCTTCTACCTGATTCAGCGCAAAGAGACCGCACTGACGCCGATGAGCGCCTATATGGCGCAGCTGTTTCGGCGCTATTGCCAGTAAAAACAGTGCATTAGGTCGATCGTCTACACTGTTAAGGTGCTGTAAGAAATCCAACCGACAAATGGAGGTGAAGATGCAAGTCAGTCCTTATCTGTTTCTCTATGGCCGCTGCGAAGAGGCGATCGATTTTTACCTGGCCGCCACCGAGGGCGAACTGCTGTACAAAATGACCTTTGGCGATATGCCGGATCAGGGTGAACAGGTGGGCGACCAGTCTGCGCCGCCGCTGCCGCCGGAGAAAATCATGCACGCTCATCTGCGTATTGGTCAGGGTGAGCTGATGCTGAGCGACGGCAACACCGATCAGCCGCCAGCTTCAGAACATGCGGGCTATGCGGTCAGTCTGTCGACCACCGATGTGGATCAGGGTAAAGCCTGGTTTGAAAAGCTGTCGGCGGGCGGCAAAGTCACTACGCCGTGGCAGGAGACCTTCTGGTCAGACGGCTTCGCCATGTTTATCGATAAGTTTGGCATTCCGTGGCGCATCAATGTGGTGAAACCGCAGCAGTAAGTCTGGTTAAGGTAGTGTGTTTACGCGGTGAGCGTTTTCCCATAACGCATCGCGTCAGCCCGGTAACGGGCGCACCTCAGGGATGAGGTGCGTATTTGCGCAGGTCGAGCTGGCATAGCCGTTTTTGCATCTCTGCGATCGGGCCAGCTCTCCTGCGACAGGCACTGCTTTCAAGCGGGCAGATAATTGATCGCCCGCTTTTATCAGAAGTTGTAACCCGCCACCAGGTAGTAACCCCAGCCAGTAGATTTCACTTCAAAAGGTCCGCGACCAAAGTTCAGCTCCTGGCCATCCGCCCACTGACCGCCGTTATGGAAGTAACGCGCCACGGCGGAGATATGCCAGTGGTCGTAACCCAGCGACAGAATATGGCTGGAGGCGATGGAGTTGCTGGTGCGCGACGCGTCTGATTTGTCGCGCAGGTCGGAACCCCAGTCAAAGTTGGTAAAGCCGATATAGCTCAGGTTGCCGCCCCACAGGGTGGTAATCGGCACCATATATTTCACCTTGAAGCGATAGCCATCCCAGCTGTTTTCGTTCGCCGCGCCGTAGTTTTCCCACTGGTATTTGGCGTAGACGTTAAGCGACAGGCCGACGTCGCTGTGCGTGTCGATGTCGGTGCCGAGACCCATATACCAGGTGTTCTGGCGGTTATCGCTGTTGCGGCCCATATCGTAGATATAGTTGTTGGCGAAATACCACTCTTTGAACGGGCCGAAGGCCAGGCTGGTGCCGGTCAGCTTATCGATTGAGAAACGCGGCTCAATTTCCATGAACATCGGCGAACCGTGGTCGAAGATGCCGTTGGCGTTGCTGTTACCCATGCCGAAGAAATTGGTCAGATCGAGATAGCCGTAGAAATCGAACCAGTCCTTTTTCGCGAAGGCTTCATATTCCAGATAGACATCGTTATTGAACTGCGGTCCGAAGCGGGTGTGATAGCTGCCCACCACGTTGACGCTCTGATGCCACCAGTCGGAAAGGTATTGCGGATCGCTTTCTGCGGCCTGCGCGCCGCTGCTCAGGGATGTCGCCAGCAAGGCGCCTGCTATCAAGGTTTTAAATTTCATTATCATTAACCACATGCTTTTGACTGCGCGGGGACGCAGCCAGAGTAAAATCGATCCCAGAGTGGGGCGGCGAAGATGTAACCGTTTTTTACAGCCGGTTTTTGACCTGCGTAGCCTGACCGTTACAGAGCGATAGAAAATAGATTTTGCTCACGTTTGTCAAAATGTGTTGCATTGCATTTACGTGAAATTGTGAAGTCCATCACGAAATTAAGCGGTGGCGAACGGAACGCCGCAACCGTTTACGTTGTCGGGATTGCGCGCGAACGTGAAAATCAGGGCAGGGTGACGCGAACCTGTAACCCGCAGATGGCGCCCTGCGGATTGAGGCAGTTGGAGAGGGAAACCTGGATATGGTGTTTCTGCGCGACGCTGCGCACAATCGACAGGCCCAGGCCGCTGCCCTGCGCCTTTACCGTCGGCGAACGGGTAAAGCGGTCAAAGGCGCGATCGATAAACGCCTCGGGCATGCCGGGGCCGTTATCGACGATATCGACCACCGTGCGATCCCCGACCTCATGCAGCAGGACATCCACCAGGCTGCCTTCCGGGGTATGCAGCATGGCGTTGCCGATCAGATTATCGAACAGGCTGCGCAGCTCGGAGCGGCTCGCCTGCAGGCGATAGCGAGTCGAGCCGTTAAAGCCGATGTCGATGCCGCGCTTGTCGGCCACCACCATCAGCTGCTCGATGCTCTCTTTCAGCAGATCTTCCAGCTCGATATTCTCTACCGAGGCGACCAGGGTTTTATCTTCCTGGCGTGAGATATTCAGCAGCTGCGTCACCAGATGTCGCGTGCGCGTTACGCCCGCCTCCAGCTGATCGAACTGGCGGCTCGCTTCGCCCGGCTGAATATGCTGGCGCAGGTTCTCCAGCTGCAGCGTCACCGCGGTGACCGGCGTGCGCAGCTCATGCGCCGCGTCCTCCAGGAACTGGCGCTGCGACGACCAGGCGGCGCGCAGCTTGTTCAGCAGTGAGTTGTAGGCCTCAACCAGCGGCAGGATCTCGTCCGGCAGCCCCTCGGGCGACACCAGATGGGGATGCAGCGTCTCCTGCGCGGCGATCTCGCGCGAGGCGACGCGCAGATCGCGGGTGATTTTGCGCACCACCAGCCAGATAACCAGCAGCGAGAGCGGCATCATCAAAATCAGGGGAATAATCGCCGCCAGCGCGCGCCTCACCATCTCGGCACGCATATGGCTGAGGTTATGCATCACCTGAATGGTTTTAATTTCGCTGCCTGGCTCGCCGGGACGGGTGTAGATACGCCAGGCGCACTCGTCACAGCCGCCAACGTCGATATCGTGCCAGCCTTTTTGCGCCTGCAGCGGCGCATGCAGCTCCGGCCAGGAGCTGGCGCGCAGCCTGCCGTTGCTGTCCCACAGCTGTACGACGTAGGCGCTTTTCATTTTGTCGGCGTGCAGCATCAGTGGCATCAGCGCCGGGATCGTTTTGTTGGTCGCCCAGGCGTCGGCAATTTTCGACAGCTGGTCGTCCTTCATGGTGCCAATCATGTCGCCGTAGCAGCTAAAGAAATACCAGGTTACGCCGCCGATCATCAGCAGATGGATAAGCAGCAGCGTGCTCAGCAGCTTATTGCGCAGGGATCGCATAAAAGTAAAAGGTTTCATAACGCAGGCACGCGCCAGCCAAGCCCGCGCACGTTGCGGATGGCGTCGTTGCCGAGCTTGCGGCGCATGCCGTGGATCAGCACGTCCACCGCGTTGCTGGTTACCTCTTCGCCCCAGCCGTAGATGCGGTTCTCCAGCTGCTCGCGCGACAGGATGGCGCCGGGACGCTCCAGCAGGGCGTAAAGCAGGGCATATTCGCGCGCGGTAAGCTGCTCGCGCTGGCCCTTATAGAGCACTTCGCGCGTCATCATATCCAGCTGAACGTCGCCGCTGCCGAGCAGCGAGTCCGCTGCGCCGTGGCGACGACGGGTGATTGCACGCATGCGCGCCAGCACCTCTTGCAGGTCGAACGGTTTCAGAAGGTAGTCGTCGGCGCCGCTGTCGAGCCCCTGCACGCGCTGCGCCACCGTGTCGCGCGCCGTTAAAATCAGCACCGGCGTGGTATCGCCGCGTCCGCGCGCGCGCTTCAGCACCTGCAGGCCATCGTCGCGTGGCAGGCCGAGATCGAGCAGCACGCAGGTATAGTCGCCCTCATTCCAGGCGTGATGGGCGAAGACGCCGTCGCGCGCCCAGTCAACCGACCAGCCTGCGGCTTCGAGCGCCTGCTGCAGGTTAGCGCCGATCATTTCATCATCTTCAACCAAAAGTACGCGCATGGAAGATCGCCTCGTCAGTGACTGGCCTCAGTTTACGCCGGGATTATTAGCACAGAATTAAAGCCGCCGCACGGCGGCGCGATGCTAATTCTGCGCTAATTTTTCGCTAATTAAGGGATAAATTTTCCCCGTTACAGTGGGTTCACTGAACATCATGCCGTATCAGGAGGAACTCATGAATCAGCGCGAATTCATTCGTAGTCTGCTGCAGTGGATTGAAAATAACTTAGGCCAGGATCTCCATCTGGATGAGGTGTCGCGCCGCTCAGGCTATTCCCGCTGGCATCTGCAGCGTTTGTTTCGTCAGCACACCGGCTTTTCGCTGGCGGAATATATTCGTCAGCGCCGCCTGACGGAGTCCGCGCTGCTGCTGCTGAACAGTAACGAGGCGATTCTGCAGGTGGCGATGAACTACGGTTTCGACACCCAGCAGGCCTACACGCGAACCTTTAAAAACTATTTTCGCGTCACGCCGGGGCAGCTGCGCCGTCAGCGCCGCGTTGAGCCGGATCGTCTGCTGTTTCCGCTGGCGATGGCAAGCTGAGGCCAGCTAACAGGTGTAACGGATAGCTGAATTGTTTAGTCTGCTTTTTTGCGGCGGACGAAGACGATTATGGATAACAGCGAAAACTTAACGGCGATGATGATGTTCGCCCGGGTGGTAGAGTGCAAAAGCTTCAGCGAGGCCGCGCGCGCGCTCGGCCTCTCTAAATCCCACGTCAGCCGGGAGATCGCCCGGCTTGAGGTGCGGCTCGGCTTTAAGCTGCTCTATCGCACCACGCGCAATATGGCGCTGACCGAGCTGGGCCAGGCCTACTATCCCTTCTGTACCCGCATGCTGGCGGAGATGCAGCGCGCCGACGCCTTTGTTCAGCAGCTGCATCAGAACGTCGCGGGCAACGTGCGGCTGCAGGCGCCGGTCACCTACGGCTGCCAGTGCGTCGCGCCGGTGCTCAACCTCTTTTTGCGTCGCCATATCCATATCAATGTCGATCTCGACCTGACCGATCGCGGTAGCGATCGGCTGGAGGAACAGGTCGATATCGCCGTGGCGATCCGCGCCCGCGCGCCGCAGGGCGCGCACGTCCGGCTGTTAGGCGATATTGAGTGGGGACTCTATGCTGCACCGGCCTATCTGGCGCAGCGCCCGCCTGTTACCCATCCCGATATGCTGCCGCGCCACGACCTGCTGATGTTTCACGGGCCGGCGCATACCGCCGCGCTGCCATTTCGCCGCGATAAGCAGCGGCTGGCGGTCGACGTGCGCAGCCGCTTTCGCGCCAACAACAGCATGGCGCTGCTTAACGCCGCCCAGGCGGGCAGCGGCATCGCCTATTTGCCTTCCTATATGGCGCAGGCGGCGCTGGCGCGCGGCGAAATTGTTCAGCTGCTGGCGGAGTGGCAGATGGATCGCCTGCAAAGCTATCTGCTGCTGAAGGAGGCGCAGCCTGCCGCGCCGGTCAGCCTGCTGTGCGACGCGCTGGTCGCCGCGCTGAGCGGCTGATTGTTGCTCTCCAGCAACAGCGGGCGGCGCTGAGTAATTATCGCGCCGCTACTGTTGTTCCCATGACAACGACGCTAGCCTGAAAGCCAGTCAAAAAGGAGGCCTGATGGAAGCGATCGCCGCGCCAGACGCGCAAATCTGGAAACGAAACTTATGGGTATGCGTGCTGGGCTCGTTCAGCACGATTGTCGCAATGACGCTGCTGCTGCCTTTTCTGCCGCTCTATGTGCGGCAGCTCGGCGTAACGGAACCGGCGGCCATCGCGCGCTGGTCCGGGCTGGCCTACGGCGCAACCTTTTTCAGCGCCGCACTGACCGCGCCGCTCTGGGGCAGGCTGGCGGATCGCTATGGCCGCAAGCTGATGCTGATCCGCGCCAGCCTCGGCATGGCGGTGGCGATGGCGCTGATTGGCATGGCGACCGCGCCCTGGCAGCTGGTGGCGCTGCGGCTGCTGGCGGGGCTGCTCGGCGGCTACGCCTCCGGCTCTACCATTCTGGTGGCGTCGCAGACGCCGAAGGCGCAGACCGGCTGGGCGCTGGGCGTGCTCTCTTCCGGCATTATGGCGGGCAACGTTGTCGGTCCGCTGCTGGGCGGCGTGCTGCCGCCGCTGATCGGCATTCGCCATACCTTCTGGCTGACCGGCGGCGTAATTTTCCTCGCCTTTCTGGCGACCACCTTTTTGCTTAAAGAGCAGCCGCGTCCGCCTGCGGCAACGCGCGCCGCCGACAGCGCCTCCGGCGCCGTCAGCGGCGTGGTAAAGCTGATGTGGCTGTCGGGCATGCTGCTGATTTTCGCCAATATGTCGATTGAGCCAATTATCACGCTCTATATTGGGCAGTTCGTTACCGGCGATCGCGCCATTACCGTTACCGCCGGGCTGGTGATGGCCGCCGCCGCGCTGGGCAGCATTCTCTCCGCGCCGCGGCTGGGCAAGCTGGCTGACCGCATCGGCCACTGGCGCGTGCTGATCGCCGGTCTGCTGGCCTGCGCGGCGCTGCTGATCCCGCAGGCGTTTATTACCGCCGCGTGGCAGCTGGTGGTGTTGCGCTTCCTGATGGGGATGGCCCTCGGCGGGCTGCTGCCCTGTATTACGGCGATAATTCGCCATAGCGTGCCGGAAGAGCAGGTCGGACGCATGCTGGGCTACTCGACGTCTGCGCAATATATCGGTCAGGTGAGCGGCCCGCTGTTCGGTGGCTTTATCGGCGGCGCCTTCGGTATGCGGCCGGTGTTTTTGCTGACGGCGGCGGTGCTGTTGTTGTGTGGGGCAGTGAACTGGAGGAAAAGCCGGAAAAAGTAGCGATAAGAGAATGAACTGAACGGGTTCATCTACGCTGGCACGTTGCCAATAAAAAAGCGGACCGAAGTCCGCTTTTTAACATACCTCGAAGAGGCTTATTTCTCGTCCGGCAGCGCGTAGGCGATCACATAGTCGCCCAGTTTGGTGCCGAAGGAGCCGTGACCGCCCGCCGCGATAACAACGTACTGCTTGCCATTCGCTTCATAGGTCATCGGCGTTGCCTGGCCGCCAGCCGGCAGACGCGCCTGCCACAGCAGCTCACCCGTTTCGGTGCTGAAGGCACGCAGATAGTTGTCTGCGGTCGCGCCGATAAAGAAGACTTTACCAGCCGTAGCGATCGGACCGCCCAGCATTGGCATACCCATCTTGAACGGCAGCGGAACCGGTGCGCTGTCGCGCGTGGTGCCGATACGTTTCTTCCAGACCACCTCATTGGTTTTCAGGTCGACGGCAGAAACGTAGCCCCAGGCCGGCTGCTTACACGGCAGACCAAACGGCGACAGGAACGGGTTCAGCTCAACGCCGTACGGCACGCCGTACTGCGGCTGGATACCGGTTTCGGTGCCAGAACCGCCGCTCGCGCCTTCAGGCGGCTCGATCGGGTTGCCTGGACCGCGCGGCACCAGTTTAGAGACGAACGGCAGGGCCATCGGGTTAGCGATAGCGATCTGACGATGCGGATCGACCGCGATGCCGCCCCATTCGAACATGCCCAGGTTACCCGGGAACACCAGGGTGCCCTGCTCAGACGGCGGGGTGAACGGACCTTCATAGCGCAGACGCTTAAAGATCACGCGGCACACCAGCTGGTCATACAGGGTCGCGCCCCACATATCCTTGTCCGTCAGATTCTGCTTCGGACGGAAGGTCAGCTCGGAGTACGGCTGCGTCGGCGAAACGTGATCGCCTTTGGCCGCGCCCTGCGGAACCGGGGTTTCCGGCGCAGGCACTACCGGCTTGCCGGTACGACGATCCAGCACAAAGATGTTACCGGTTTTCGCCGGGGCGTAGATCACCGGAACGGTATTGCCATCTTTATCGGTGATGTCGGCCAGCGTCGGCTGCGACGGCAGGTCCATGTCCCACAGGTCGTGATGCACGGTCTGATATGACCACACCAGCTTACCGGTGGTGGCGTTCAGCGCCAGCACGCTGCTCGCGTAGCGCTCCTGCTCCGGGGTACGGTTGCCGCCCCAGATATCCGGGGTAGAGACGCCCATCGGCAGGTAAACGATATCCAGTTTCGGATCGTAAACCGCCGGTGCCCAGGAGTTAGGCGAGTTCATGGTGTAGGTGTGTTCGTCAGCCGGAATCGCGTTAGGATCTTTCGCGCCCGGATCGAAGGCCCACAGCAGTTTGCCGGTGTTAACGTCGAAGCCGCGAATCACGCCAGAAGGCTCGCGAGTCGAGTAGTTATCCGTTACCGCGCCCGCCATAACGATGGTGGTATCGGTGATAACCGGCGGTGACGTCGGCTCATACTGACCCGGCGTGGTTACCGGCTGCTTGTGCTGCAGATCCAGCTCGCCGTTGTTGCCGAAGGCAGGGCAGCGTGCGCCAGTTTCCGCATCCAGCGCGAACAGACGACCGTCGTTTACCGGCAGGTAAATACGGCGCGAGCAGAGCGCAGGCTGGCTGTTAGCAGCATCGGCCGCCGCAGGCACTTCGTGGTAAGAGACGCCACGGCAGGTCATATGCTGGAAGGTCGGATTCGGTTTCATACCCGGATCGAATTTCCACTTCTGCTTGCCGGTGGTCGCGTCGAGCGCGAACAGAATCTGGTGCGGCGAGCAGAGGTAGAGGGTGTCGCGGACTTTAATCGGCGTCACTTCGTCGGTAATTTCGCCCGGATCGTTAGGGGTCTTCAGATCGCCGGTCTGGAACTGCCAGGCAACCTGCAGGTTCTTCACGTTTCCTTCGTTGATCTGTTTCAGCGGCGAGAAACGCGTACCCTGCTGGTCGCGCGCATAGGCGGGCCAGTCGGCATCGTCGATATTGCTCAGCGGCTGCGCCGGCGTGGCGTTCTGCGCGGTCTCCGGCAGTTTGCCGTTGACCGTTTGCGGATCGTTAAATACCGCATACGCCAGCACCAGTGCGCTGGCGATCAGCGCGACAGCCATGCTGCCCAGCGCGGCTTTGCTGCCAGCGTTTACGCTACGGTAAACAAAAGGCAGGATCAGCCAGACGCCAAAAATTACCAGCACGTCGGTGCGCGGCGCCAGGGCCCAGAAGTCGGTGCCGACTTCCCACACGCCCCAGATCAGGGTGCCGATCAGCAGCAGCGCATAGAGAACCAGCGCGGTGCTTTTGCGACGTGACAGCAGATAAGCGGTGATAAGCATAACCACACCGCCGATAACGTAATACCAGGAACCTCCGATAGCGGCTAACCAACCACCGCCAATCAGCATAAACGCGCCCGTCAGGAATGCGAACAGCACCGTCAGGAAACGAATTACGCCAAAAGATGAGGAACTTTTCCCCATAATGTCGACCTCGTTTGTTGCCATAAAAACACAGAAAACAACGAATTACGCTGTTTTCACGTTATATAAAGTACGTAAGAAAGCAGGTGTTCAATGCTGCTCTTCCCGTGAGCATCTTGATCCGTGTGAGTTAAATTTTATAGTAAAAACGTTAAGAGGTTTGATTTTTTTGGCGCTTTACGCTTAACAGCGCGATTACTACAACATTTTATGAGGTTAACGCTGCGTTATGGCGCTCAGGGTTCGCTCACAACGCCAGCGTTTGGGTTTTTCCTCGGTGCGTCAGCAGATAAGGCTGCCTGCGCGTCGTTGCTGCTGCCATCCCGATATATTTAGCGTCTTCATCACCTCGTCGGGCGGGACAGGCTGGGGGCTGCGGACAATAACCTTAATTTCTCTTTCAGCAAATGAAGATAATAAAAAGGGGAAGGTGAATTTTTGATAATTAGTGTTAAAGAAATCTTCGCTTAACACGATGCCGGAAAAGGGAAAAGAGTCAATCAGTCGCCAGTCTGCGCCGGGCGGCGCGAAGTCGAGCAACCAGAACTGAAAAACATTTGTTATTTCAGGCAAAGCGAGGCGGCACGCTTTTAACGCCTCATAGTTAATGGCCAGGCGAACGCGCGGATGTTGCCAGCAAAAATATTGATCCGGTGCGGCAATGATTTGTTTAAGCTGCTTCAGGGCAACGGGAATAATCATTAATGCCGCTTCATGTGGACAATGATTTTTCCATGTAACTATATCGCCATTATTATTGATTTCCTCTGCATCATCCAGTAAGTAAGGTTTTGAATAACAAAAACCCAGCAGGGTGCCTGCAGGGCCGAGAATATTTTCAGTAACATCTGGATTGTACAAGCTATTTTCCATGCATCTCTGGTTAAAAGAAAAAGTCGGACAAAGTTATAAGTGTTTCTCAAGGTAACGCTCAGGTTACTGCTGGACTCAATATAAAACGGAAATATTAAAGTCGTCATCCTTTTTATGCGCCTTATTGCGCGGCTAATAACGTGCATTGCAAAGAATACTTAATAATTTAATGGACCTAATTTTGTCTTTCTGGAAATAAATAGTCTGATAATAGTCAATAATAAAGCTGCCGCTCTGCGCCGCATTTTAGCGACAGGCTAAAGCACATCCCGACATTGCCAGGCGAGGAGAAATCAAGCACGCTGTGCTGCGCGTTCGCCTGCGCAGATTAAAAAGAGAGGTTCGCGCTATGACGTGAACCGGCAGACTGATTAACGGGATAAATTATGGATTCTGTGGAACAGACAGCGGATGAATCGCTGTTAAAGCATCGGGCGTTTGTTGCGTTCTGGCTGGCGCGCACCTGCTCATCGTTTGGATTTCAGATGTTTTCCGTCGCTATTAGCTGGCAGATCTATGCCCTGACCAACAGCGCGATGGCGCTGGGCATTATCGGGCTAATGCAGTTTTTGCCGTCGGTGCTGCTGGCGCTGCCCGCCGGTCATCTCGCCGATCAGCTTGACCGTCGCCGCATCGTTCTGCTGGGCCAGCTGATCGAGTGCGTCGCGCTGGTGGCGCTGCTGCTTTTAACCCTGTTCAACTGGGCCGGCAAAGTTGAGATCTGGGGACTGGTGTTTCTTATTTCGGTGGCGAAAGCGCTGGAGTGGCCCGCTATTACTTCAATGCTGCCTTCGCTGGTGCCGCCCGCCATTCTTGCGCGCGCCATGGCCTCGACCTCGGTCGGCAGCCAGGCGGCGGTTATTGTCGGTCCAACGCTGGGCGGTCTGCTCTATGTCGCCGGCCCGGACGTCGTCTATGGCGTCTCCGCCGCTTTTTATCTGCTGTCGCTTTTGCTGGTGGCGCGCTTGCGCTACGAGCGCCCGCCGCAGCCGCGTCTGCCGATGAATCTGCCCAATCTCTTTGCCGGGGTGCGCTTTATCCGCGATCGCAAAGATGTGCTCGGCGTTATCTCGCTCGATCTTTTCGCCGTGCTGCTCGGCGGCGCAACGGCGCTGCTGCCGATTTTCGCCCAGGATATTCTGCATACCGGTCCCTGGGGGCTCGGCCTGCTGCGCGGTGCGCCGTCGGTAGGTGCGCTGCTGGTGGGGCTATGGCTCAGCCGCAACAAGCTGGAAAAGCATGTCGGTATGATTATGTTTGGCTCGGTGGCGGGGTTTGGCGTCGCGACGCTGGTGTTCGCGCTGTCGACCCAGCTCTGGCTGTCGCTGCTGGCGCTGGCCGCGCTCGGCGGATTCGATATGGTAAGCATGGTAATCCGCGGCGCGCTGGTACAGCTCGATACCCCGGATGATATGCGCGGCCGCGTTAACGCGGTTAATGCCATTTTTATCAATACCTCGAATCAGCTCGGAGAGTTCGAGTCGGGGATGCTGGCCGCCTGGTTCGGCGCAGTGCCCGCCGCGGCGATTGGCGGCATCGGCACGCTGGTGGTGGTCGGACTATGGATGGCGCTGTTTCCGCATTTACGTAAGCGGCAGAAGCTGGAGAACGAAAACGGCCCGGCATAAAAAACCGGCCGTGAGGCCGGTTACAGTGAGCTGCCAGTCATACCGCTAATCACAGCCTGAAGCGCGACGGGGGACGGCGCGCCGCAGGAGAGGCCGTCAGGCCCCTGTTTTTCCCAGGTTGGCGTCAAAGTGTTGCCAGCTTTCGCGCATATCCACCACGCTGCGGGTTTTGCGTGCCTCATCGATTTTTATTGCGGTGAGGCCCGCTTCCAGCGCGTCCACCACTGAAACTTTCAGCGGCGTTCCCTGTTTAATGTGTTTCACTATCTCTTCCGCCATCAGCGCGTCCGCGCCGTAATGGCCATCGTAGGCGTTGCCGCTGTAGGCGGTTTCAACCTCTTTCTCGCCGCTGCGCGCATTGTGTACGCGGAAGTAGTTGCGCACGAAATCGCCTTCCGCCATGCCGGCAGTGCCCATCACGCAGAAACGACGAAACTCATCAGGCACGTTGAGATTGGCATGAAAGGCGAGGGTGGCTCCGCCCGCATATTCAATCAGGGCGGTCTGGTAGTCGACGATGTCGGCATCGCTGTCAAACACCGCATCGGTGCTGGACCAGCCGCTGGGTTTGATGTGGTAGACCTCAGAGTCTGGGGTCACGGCGCCCTGCGGCGCATGATCGGGGGTAAAGGATTTACGTCCGCCAAAGCTGGCTACCCGCGCCGGGCGCTGCTGCACAAGCCCCTGATAAAGATCGATATCGTGACAGCACTTTTCCAGAATGTAGGGACCGGCATATTTTTCCAGCCGCCGCCAGTCGCGCTGAAAGAAAGCACCGTGGTACGGCTTGATATGTTCTGTCGCTTCTATAGAGGTTATCTCGCCGAGCTGGCCGGCGTCGCGCGCGGCCAGCAGGTCGTGATAAAGCGGTGAATAGCGCAGCACCAGGCCGACCAGAATGCGCGCCTCGCCATACTGGCGCACCAGCTTCGCCATCTCCATGGTTTGCTCTTCATTGATAACGACCGGTTTTTCCGTAAAGACGGTATAGCCCGCCGCCAGCGCCTGGCCGACATGTTCAAGGTGAAGGAAGTTAGGCGAGCCCACCAGCACCAGATCCATTCCGCCGTGCTGCAGTAACGCATCAATCGAGTCGAACGCCTGGCCGGGTTCAATGCCGAAACTGTGCAGGTTGGGCAACCCGGCGGGTGTCGGGTCGTAATAGCCAACGACGGAGAAGTCGTCGTCAGCCTTGTTGAACTCTTTGATAATGTGGGACAGACGAAAGCCGAGACCGATGATGCCTACTTTCATGGTAAACCCCTGATCCTGAAACCGGATGGTGCAGAGCCCGCTCGCTGCCAGGCGCGGCTGGTGATTATGTGTTAGCCAACTTATTACGACAGAAAAACTAATGTCAATATCGCGCTGCGGATAATGTGAGCATGTTTTTATTATCCATATGTTAAATAAAGATAAAATTAAACAGCTTTTTTGCCATATTTATTTGTTATTGCGATTTAAGTTTTTTTACCCTATCGTTCGCTCATTACG
Organism: Pantoea agglomerans; assembly: GCF_020149765.1. Classification (NCBI taxonomy): domain Bacteria; kingdom Pseudomonadati; phylum Pseudomonadota; class Gammaproteobacteria; order Enterobacterales; family Erwiniaceae; genus Pantoea; species Pantoea agglomerans. The sequence goes on along the minus strand of NZ_CP083809.1, from coordinate 3,666,603 downwards.
GCGATATCTCTTAAGCAGCGGGGGCGGGAGGAAGCGCGTGCAGGCACACTATCTCCTTGGCATTGATGGCGGCGGCACGCAGTGTCGCGCGCGGTTAACCGACCTACACGGTAACGTTCTGGCCGAAGCGGCTGGCGGACCAGCCAACGTCTGGTCTGACTATGATGCGGCGCTGATTCGCGTTGGCGCACTGATCGATAAGGTATTTTTACAGGCCGGCCTGACGCCGCAGGCGCTGGGGGAAACGTCGCTGGTCGCCGGACTGGCCGGTGCCAACGTTGCCTCAGTACAGGCACGGCTGGCCGGCTGGCAACCCGCCTGCGCGGCGTTACGGGTGGTCAGCGATGTTGAGATCGCCTGCGCAGGCGCGCACGGTGGAGAGCCTGGCGCGGTATTTATCACCGGCACCGGCAGCCAGGGCGCCGCCTGGGACGGCACGCGTTTTACGCTGCTGGGGGGCTGGGGATTTGCTCTCTCCGACCAGGGGTCGGGCGCAGAGCTGGGGCGGCGCGCGCTGCGCCTGGCGCTGCTGGCTCACGAAGCTGTGGTTGAACCCAGCGATTTTACCCATCAGCTGATGGCGCAATTCGACCATAGCCCGGAGACCATGCTGCTCTGGACCCGCACGGCCGTGCCCGCTGACTGGGCGCGCGTCGTGCCGCAAGTTTTCGCCGCCGCCGACGCTGGCGATGGTCACGCGCAGCATCTGCTGTCGCAGACCGCCGCCGATATCGGCCTGATGGTGCGTCGCCTGATGACGTTAAGCAGCGGGCACGTGGCGCTGATGGGCGGTCTGGCCGCGCCAGTTCATCGCTGGCTGGCAGCGGATATTCAGGCCTCTCTGGCGACGCCGCAGGGCGATGCGTTAAGCGGGGCGCTGAAGCTTGCCGGTGCGCATCCCGCTTTCTCGGCCAGAGCCGATCGCGTCAGGGCTATTAATTGAGGAATTTATGACCGCTCCCAACGTAACCGCGCGCATTCTGCGGTTGATTGTTGAAAACGCGCCGATTAGTCAGTCCGATTTGAAAGTTCGCAGCGGACTCAGCATGTCGACGGTTTCGCAAGCGACCAATCGCCTGCTGGCGCAAGAGATTGTCCAGGAGCTGGGGCTGCGTCGCGTCTCAATGGGGCGGCCTAAAACGCTGCTGGGGCTTAATCCCGACCGCGCCAGCGTAATTGGCATCCAGCTTAACGCTGAGCGTAACCTGATCGTCATGACCGATCTCAGCGGCAACCTGCTGGGCGAACAGCAAATGCCGTCGGGCACGCTGACGCCGCGCCAGCTCGGCGACGCGCTGGCGAAATTCCTGCGCGGCGTTGAGGAGAGGCGCGTCGGCGCTATCGGGCTGGCGCTGTCGGGGCTGGTGGACGCCGAGAATGGCTACTGTATCCGCTCGAAAGTTCTCGACTGGGATAACGTGCCCATCGCCAGCCTGCTGGAGGAGCGCTTCTCGCTGCCGGTTTTTATTGAGAACGACGCCAATGCGATGGCGATGGCTGCGCTGGTGTTTGGCCAGCTCGGCACCGCGCAGTCAGCGGTTATCGCCACCTACGGCAAGGGCATCGGGGCCGGCATCATTCTTAATCGCCAGCTCTACCGGGGACGCCACGGCAAAGCGGGCGAGATTGGCAATGGACTGGTCGGCGATGGCTCGCTGCGGCTGCTGGAGGATGTTGCCTCCTCGCGCGCCATTCTGCAGCGGGTTGCCGCACAGGAGAATATTGAGGGCGTTACCCTACAGGCCCTCGATCAGCGTCCTACGCCAGAGGTGCTGGCCGCGCTGGAAGAGGCGGGGCGCGAACTGGGCATTTCGCTGGCGAACCTGTCGGTGGCGTATGACCCGGATGTGGTTTATCTGGCGATGGAGCCGCATATGGCGTCGCGCATTTTGCTCGATAACATTACCCAGAGCTTCCAGGCATACCGCCTGAAGCTGACGCCGCATATGACGCCGCTGCAGTTTCTGAGCGAATCCAACCGGATGTGGGCGCTGGGCGCAGCGGGTTTTGCCGTTAATCGTCTGCTTGATCTGCTGGCCGCGCAGGCTGATGAAGAGCCGGTCGCCTGAGACGCACCGCCAGTAAAAACGGGCGACGCGCGCCCGTTAATCTCTATACTTACCTCTAGCGCAGGCGCATGCCCTGCGCATCAAACAGCAGGCAGTGCGCGGCGGAAATGCCCAGTGCAACCTGACTACCCAGATCGCGCGCAATCGCCTCCCGCTCCTCCACCACCAGCATCTGCTCACGGCCAATATCCAGGTAAAGATAGTTGGTGTGGCCCAGCATCTCGCCATAAGCCAGCTCGCCGGTAAAGCGCTGTGGCTCAGGCGTCTGCGCGGCAGGCTGGAAATGCTCGGGACGAATGCCCAGCGTGACCTGAGCTCCCTCGCGGCAGGGCGCGGCGATTTTCAGCACCAGGTTCTCAATCTTCAGCGCCGGCACGCGCAGTTGCACTTCACCCTCGCCAGCCGCGGCAATCTGCGCCTGCAGAAAGTTCATCTTTGGCGACCCGATAAAACCGGCGACAAACAGGTTATCGGGATCGTGATAGAGGGTCAGCGGCGCGCCTGCCTGCTCGATGCGTCCCTGGCGCAGCACCACGATCCGGTCCGCCAGCGTCATCGCCTCCAGCTGATCGTGGGTAACGTAGATCATGGTATTGCCGAGGGAGGCATGCAGTCGGGCGATCTCAATGCGCATCTGCAGGCGCAGCTCCGCGTCGAGGTTGGAGAGCGGCTCATCAAACAGGAAAATGCGTGGATGACGAATGATGGCGCGGCCAATCGCCACGCGCTGCCGCTGGCCGCCGGACAGGGCGCGCGGCAGACGGTCAAGCAGCTCGGTGAGGTGCAGGCGCGCCGCCGTCTGCTCAATCGCCTGGCTGATTTCCGCTTTGGATTTTTTCATCACCTCCAGCGGATAGGCCAGGTTGCCGCGCACCGTCATATTGGGGTAGAGCGCATAGGACTGAAACACCATGGCGATGCCGCGCTCGGTGGCGGGCTGGCGCGTCATATCCTGATCCTCAATCAGCAGCTGGCCGCTGCTGATCTCTTCCAGCCCGGCAATCATGCGCAGCAGCGTCGATTTACCGCAGCCGGAAGGCCCGACAAACACCACAAATTCGCCGCTGTTAATCGTCAGGTCGATGCCATGGATCACATTAACGTTGTCGTAAGACTTCTTCACATTCTGCAGGCGCAGGCTGGTCATCGGCTACCTCACTCAGAGTAACTGGCCCATGTAGATGGCATTGCTGCGCATAATCGGGGTAAACCCCATGCGCTGATAGAAGGCGCAGACCTGCTCGTTCTGCAGGCTGACGCCCAGATGAACGCCGCTGACCCCTGCTGCCCGCAGCGCTGCCAGTTCATGCTCAATCATTTTGCGGCCCCAGCCGCCTTTCTGCGCCGCAGGCAGCAGATTGATGTGCAGATGGGCAGGCCACTGCGCCACCAGCGTCTCAGCCGCCTGGTCGGGGTGACGGATGGCGTCGAGCACCTTGCTGTCGAGCGGGGCGCTGGCGCTGCGCTGACGATATTTTTCCTGTAGCTGCGGCCACCATTCTGCCTGCAGCTGCGCCTCAAAGGTGCGCGTATCAGGCGCGGCCACCACATAGCCCTGCACCTCACCCGCCCGCTCCAGCACAAAGGCGAAGTCCGGCGCGAAGCGGGCATAGGGCACGGCAAAACGCTGGCCGGGGTAGTCGGGATCGGAGTAGAGCGCGCTGGCGTCGCCGCCGGCATCCGCTGTTTCCAGGCAGATGCGGTAGAGCGCCGGATAGTCCGCCGGGGTGGCCGGACGAATGACACCTTGATTCGCCATGATCAATTCTCGTGAGTGAACAGGTTAAGGATTGCCCAGTGCCGCAGCTGAAAAGTTACGTTAATGAAAGCGGACTTAGTTTTCAAGATAGAATAATTACCTTATCGCACTAACCCAGCTCGTTCAGCAACCTTTACCCACATTCTGATGCGCATCTGTGATCGCCAACACGCCCAAACTGCGGCCTTTGGCGGGCGAATTGCGCCCGGCGAAAAGCGAAAAGTGTGAGCGTTATAGGATTTTCATATGTTTTATCAGGGCGTTATTTTGCGATTATCCTTCTGGATTATTCTGCTGCGCAAAGCCTGGCTGGCGCTATGCCGTCAGGGTAAAGGGCGCAGTGGGCCGCGTAGCCTGCTGCTTTTGCCGCCTGACTGCTGTTTATTTGCGCGCGCTCACAGCGTTGCAATTCGCGCCGCGGGCCGTTTGACTTTATTTTTTTATTAAAGTAAGTATGAGGAGGTGCGTTGCTGTGCGGCTTCAGTCTGCGGGATGGCAGACGGTGAGATGAAGGGATGCCGATCCTGGTCTGAAGAAGGTAAGCATAATGGCTGTTTCCTCCGTTCGTTTGTTCCGAATTCGCAATCTGGGTCGGCTGCTGGCGGCGGGCTTGCTGGCGGGCAGCGTTACGCATGCCGCCCACGCCGCCGTGACCCTCAATGAGTGGGATATCTACAACTATCCGCAGCAGACGGCGGCAGTTGACGAGGGGATTAAAGAATTTGCCCAGCAGAACCCCGGCATCGTGATTAACCGCTCGGTTCACTCCTTTGAAGATACGCGCATCCCGCTCAAGCTGGCGCTGACGGCCGGTGACGGGCCGCAGATCGCCCAGGTGAATCAGGGCGGCGGCGATATGGGCTCGCTGGTGAAAGATAAACTGCTGCTGCCGCTCGACGGCTACGCCGCCAGCAACGGCTGGACCACCCGCTTCCCCGACTCGATTCTGAAGCGTAACCGCTGGTCCGACAGCGGGGAGTTCGGCAGCGGCAAACTTTACGGTATCGCCAGCCTCGGCGAGATGGTCGGGCTTTACTACAACAAAGCGCTGCTGGATAAGGCGGGTATCGCGCCGCCGAAAACGCTGGCGGAGCTTGAAAGCGCAATGGCGAAGCTGAAGCAGCAGGGCACCGCGCCGATGATGCTGGGCCTGCTGGATGGCAATATGGGGCAGCAGCTGCTCAGCACCCTGTGGCAGGCGCAGATTGAGAGCCGCGACCGCAAGGCGCTGGACGATCTGATTTACGATGTGGGCGGCACCTTCAAAGAGAGCAAGCTGGTCAACGCCGCCACCATGATGAAGAGCTGGACCGATAAAGGCTATTTCTTCCCCGGCTTCCAGGGGATCGGCCATGATGACGCCGCGACGCTGTTCCAGAACGGCCAGGCGGCTTTTCTGGTCAGCGGCACCTGGTATCTGGGCCAGTTTAAAGATAATAAAGATATCCACTTCGCGGCGATGCCGGCAGGCGAGGGCGTGAAGCAGCCGCTGATGGTCGGCGGTACCGATCTCGCCTTCTCCGTGACCAGCACCGCGAAGAGCAAAGCGGAGCAGGACGCGGCGGCGAAGTTTATCAACTATATGGTCTCCGATGCGATGGCCAACCGCTGGCTGAAGGTCGGCTTCCTGCCGGCGAGCACCAGTAAAGCTGCCAAAATGCCCGCTGATAACCCGCTGCTGGCGGAAGCCTATCAGGTCTGGCTGACGCTTAACGACTATGACGGTTTAGGGCACTACGTGGACTGGGCGACCCCCACCATGAACGCCGAGCTGAATCAGAACGTCCAGCTGTTGCTGGCGGGCCGTCAGACGGCCGATCAGATGGTGGCTAACTTCGACAACAACTATCAGCGCTACCTGAAAACCCTGAAGCACTAAGCCGGTGGCCCGGCGTGCTGCCGGGCCTGAGCGTTCTGAGCCACGAGTACGGTTATGTTGAATCTAAGCGGTTGGCGTAATTTTCTCTATGTTCTGCCTGCGGTGCTGGTCTATGCGGTCTTTCTGCTGTTGCCGCTGCTGGCCTCGCTGGGCATCAGCTTTACCGAATGGGATGGCACCTCGCTGCCGGTCTTCAGCGGCGTCAGCAACTATCTGCGCATGTTCAGCGATCCGGTGTTCTGGATAGCGCTGGGCAATAACGCCATTCTGATGCTGTTTTATACGCTGCTGCCCATCGGCGTGGGGCTACTGCTGTGCAGCTTTTTGTATGACACCCGCAGCAACGGCGAACGCAGCGTGCTGCGTATCCTCTTTTTCCTGCCCTATATTATGCCGATGGCGGTGCTGGGCGTGGTGTGGCGCTGGCTCTATAACCCGGCGTTTGGGCCGATCGATCAGCTGCTGCGCGCCATTGGGCTGCCGCAGCTGGCGATGTCGTGGCTCGGCGATTTTACCTGGGCGCTGCCCGCCGTAGGGCTGGTAGCAACCTGGTACTTCTTTGGCTTCTGCCTGGTGCTGTTTATGGCGGGGCTGCAGCGTATGGATCCCTCGCTGCTGGAGGCGGCCGATCTTGATGGCTCCTCGCGCCGCCAGAAGTTTATGCGCATTACGCTGCCGGGGCTGCGGCCTGAGCTGCGTATCGCTCTGCTGCTGACGGTGATCGCCAGCCTGAAAGCCTTTGACCTGATTTACGTGATGACCCAGGGCGGGCCTGGCACCTCGACCATGGTCACCAATATCTTTATGTATAAGCAGGGCTTTGACCTGCACTATTTCGGCTACGCCTCGTCGGTGGCGGTATTCAGCATGCTGATTGTGCTGGGGATTAACTACCTGATCCATCTCGCCTTAAAGGAGCGTTACTGATGCGAAGCACGCCGGTGATTTCACGCGCGCTGATCTGGATAGTGGCGCTGATGACCATTCTGCCGTTTCTGATGGCGCTGATGACCTCATTCAAAACCCAGATGGAGCTGTTTCAGGGGGTGTTTACGCTGCCCGCCTCGCTGAACTTCAAAAATTACCTGACCGCCTGGCAGCAGGGCCACTTCAACGTCTATTTTCTTAACTCGGTGCTGGTGGTGATCCCGGTAGTGCTGTGCAGCGTGCTGCTGGGTATTCTGGCCGGGTTTGGCTTTGCCTGGCTGAGGATCCCCGGCAAAAAGGCGATAGCAGCGATGCTGGCGCTGGGGATGGTGCTGCCGAGCGAGGCCTTTATTATTCCGCTTTACCATGAGCTGCGCTGGATGGGGCTGACCAACACCTGGCTGGCACTGATCCTGCCTCAGATCGCCCTGTCGCTGCCCTTTACCACCCTGATGATCGCCAGCGCCTTCCAGCAGGTGCCGAAAGAGCTGGTAGAGGCGGCGGTAATGGATGGCGCGTCACGGATCAAAATTCTCTGGGGCATTCTGGTGCCCGCTATCTGGCCAACCCTGTCGACGCTGGGACTGCTGCTGTTTATCTGGACCTGGAACGAATTCCTGATCCCGCTGATTCTGGTTAACAAAGATGAGCTGCGCACGCTGCCGATCGGCATGATGTTCTTTCAGAACAAAAACACCATCGATATTCCGGTGCTGATGGCGGGGGCGATGATTGTGATCCTGCCGCTGGTGGTGGTGTTCCTGATTTTCCAGCGCAAGTTTATCAGCGGCGTCACCGAAGGGGCCGTAAAGTAAAATGTGAGATACCGCACAATGCATCTTTCTCTTGCTGATTTTCATCCCGCCGCCGACGGCGAAACCCTGGATACGGCGGTGCTGCAATGCGCCATCGATCGCATCGCCGCGGCAGGCGGCGGTCGCCTGACGCTGCCCGCCGGACGCTACCGCAGCGGCTGCCTGAATTTGCCTTCCGACTTTGAGCTGCACCTGGAGGCGGGTGCGGTGCTGCTCGCCAGCCCGCAGCGCGCCGATTATCAGCGCTTTCAGACCCTGAGCAGCGCTGAGAAGTCGCATAACGTCCTGCTTTACGCGCTTGGCCAGCGTAATCTGACCATCAGCGGTAAAGGCAGGATCGACGGTGACGGCGAGGTCTGGTTCGCCGCCGGGCGCGACGCCCAGGGCTACCGGCTGCCGCACGCCGATCGGCCGCGCATCATCGTGTTCGAAGCGTGCGAGCAGGTGACGCTGGAGGGATTCACCATTGTCCAGGCGCCGATGTGGACGGTGCATCTGGTCAGCTGCCGCCATGTGCATATCGATCGCCTCACCATCGACAACGCCATGACGATGCCCAATACCGACGCGCTCGACATCGACAGCTGCGAGGCGGTGTTTGTCAGCAACAGCTACTTTAGCGCGGCGGATGACGCCATCTGCATCAAAACCACCTGGAAGCCCGAGGCGCTACGCCGCCCCGCGCGGCAGATCACCATCAGCAACTGCCTGCTGCGCTCCTACAGCTGCGCCTTTAAGATCGGCACCGAAACCTTTGACGATATCGAGGATGTCACCGTCACTAACTGCACCCTGTTTGACTCCAACCGCGGCATCGGCATTCTGTCGCGCGACGGCGGTGCCATGCGGCGTCTGCTGTTCAGCCATCTGACGTTTGTCTGTCACTACGCGCCGCCGTGTCACTGGGGCAAAGCGGATCCGCTGTTTGTGTCGGTGCGTCCGCGCGATCCGGCGGTGCGGCCGGGGCGGGTTGAGCAGCTGCAGTTCACGCAGGCGAGCGGCGTGGCGGAAGGGGCGATTAACCTGCACGCCGCGCAGCCGGGCGATATTCGCGACGTGCTGATCGCCGATGTGCAGCTGCGTCAGGTGGTCAGCCGCGATGGCGCGCAGGGGCAGTTTGATATTCGGCCGCCGTGCAATCCGGACGCGCCCACCGGCATGGGGCTGGATAACGCCTACCGGCTCGATCCCGCGACCGGGGAGGCGTTCGGCGTGGAGCGCTATCCCGGCGGCCTGCCTGCGCTCTTTGCGCGCGGGGTCGAAAATCTGCGCTGGCATCACCTGGCGGTTGAGCGGCCTGAGCCGCTGCCGCCAGGCTGGAATCCGCAGCCTTTCGTCACCGATTAAGCGTTGAGCGCGGCGGCAATCGCTGCGCCGAGCGCTTCGGTGCTGGCGTCGCCGCCGAGATCGCGCGTCAGGCACTCGCCCTGCGCCAGCGTGCGTTCAATGGCGTCGAGCACCGCGTCGCCCGCCGCTTTATAGCCCAGATGCTCCAGCATCATCGCCCCGCACCAGATCTGGCCGATGGGGTTGGCCACGCCTTTGCCCGCGATGTCGGGGGCGGAGCCGTGTACCGGCTCAAACAGGCTGGGGAAGAGGCCTTCGGGATTGATATTGGCCGAGGGGGCGATACCGATGGTGCCGGTGCAGGCGGGGCCGAGATCGGAAAGAATGTCGCCGAACAGGTTGCTGGCGACCACCACGTCGAACCAGTCGGGGTGCAGCACGAAGTTGGCGGTAAGAATATCGATATGGTACTTGTCGACGCTGACCTGCGGGTAGTGCTCGCCCATCGCCTCGACGCGCTTGTCCCAGTAGGGCATGGTAATGGCGATGCCGTTGGATTTGGTGGCGGAGGTGAGATGTTTTTTCGGGCGGCTGTTGGCCAGCTCATAGGCGAACTTCAGGATGCGGTCGACGCCGACGCGCGTCATCACCGTCTCCTGGATCACCACTTCGCGCTCGGTGCCGGGGAACAGAGTGCCGCCGACGCTGGTGTATTCGCCCTCGGTGTTTTCTCGCACCACGTAAAAGTCGATGTCGCCCGGCTTACGGTTCGCCAGCGGTGCCTTAACGCCAGGCATCAGGCGCACCGGCCGCAGGTTGACGTACTGATCGAATTCGCGGCGGAACTGCAGCAGGGATCCCCACAGCGAGACGTGATCCGGCACGATCGCCGGCCAGCCCACCGCGCCGAAATAGATCGCATCAAAGCTTTTTAGCTGCGCGAACCAGTCGTCGGGCAGCATCTTGCCGTGCTGCTGCCAGTATTCGGCGCTGGCGAAGTCGAACCACTCCCAGCGCAGCGCAATGCCAAACTTTTCGGCCGCCGCGTTCATCACGCGGACGCCTTCCGGCATCACTTCTTTACCGATACCGTCGCCGGGAATGACGGCAATACGATGGATTTTTTCAGACACAGGGCACCTCGCAGGGTTGATGTTCGAATTGTCCGCGCAGTATAACTTTGCATCACCGGGAAATAATTAGCCTGAAACGCAAGTCAATGTTGAATCAAAGTAGAGAATCCCGCACCTCCACCGACGATCTCGCCTTCTTTGTGCGCATCGCCTCCCTTGGCAGCCTGACGGCGGCGGCGCGCGATCTCGGCCTGTCGCTGGCGGCGGTCAGCAAGCGTCTCAGCCAGCTTGAGCGACGCCTCGGCGTGCAGCTGCTGAGGCGCACCACGCGACGGCTGGAGCTGACGGCGGAAGGACGGCGCTACCTGGAGGGCGCGCGTCCGCTGCTCGATCAGCTGGCGGCGCTGGAGGAGGCGGTGAGCAGCCAGACTCAGGTGCTGCGCGGCACGCTCAATATCAACGCCTCGTTCGGCTTTGGCCGCCGCCACGTCGCGCCCTGCGTATCGGCGTTCGCGGCGCTGCATCCCGAACTGGCGCTGTCGCTGCAGCTCAGCAGCCAGCCGCTTAATTTTCTTGATGCCAACGTCGATATTGACGTGCGCGTCGGGGAGCCGCCCGATTCGCGGCTGGTGGCGCGTCGGCTGCGCGCCAATCCACGCATTCTCTGCTGTTCGCCCGCCTACGCTGCGCGCTGCGGCCTGCCTGCCGATATTCACGCGCTGGCGCAGCACAACTGTATTCTGCTGCGCCAGCATGAAGGGGATTTCACCCTGTGGCGCTTTGTGCAGGGCAGCGAGAGCGTCAGCCAGAAGGTGCGCGGCACGCTGCTGACCAACGACGGCGAGGTCGCGATGCGCATGGCGCTGGACGGCCACGGCATTCTGCTGCGCTCGTGGTGGGATGCGCGCCACGCGGTTGAACGCGGCGAGCTGCTGCACGTACTGCCTGAATGGCAGGCGCCCGACGGCGATATTTTCGCAGTATGGCAGGCGCAGCGGCAGCTTCCCACGCGCATTACCGCCTTTGTGGATTTCTTACAGGCGCGCTTAAAGCAGGAGAAGTAGAGGAGGCCGCCGCAGCGGGACAACATTTACACACTGATTGTTAATGAGTATGATTCTCATTCTTTTTGAGCGCTGACCGCAGCGGCTGAGCCGGGCGGCGGCGCATCATTTCCCAAGGGAGTCATGCATGAAATCTCTGTTCAGTCCGCGTCACGCCGCGCTTGCTCTGGCGCTGGCCGCCGCTTTTGGCCTCTCGGCCTGTCAGGCACCGGCGAAAAAAGCCGAGGCGCCCGCCGCCGCTGCCGCCGCGCAGCCCGCCTCTGCGGTGAAACAGCGCGAACTCGGCTTTGGCCTGTATGAGATGGCTTACGTGCCGGGCGCCAAAGCGCTCTACGTCGCCAGCGCCGACGCCTTTAAGGATGTCAGCGGCGGCGTGATCTATCGCCTCGATCCCACCACGCTGGAGACCACCGGCAAAGGCTATACCGACCTGAAAAACTTCGGCATGACCATGAACCAGGACGGCAGCCTGCTCTACGTGACCAATACGCTGGATGGCGGCGTCTCGAAGATCGACCCGGTTAAAGGCAAGGTGCTGGCGCGCACCCTGTTCAGCGAGCGCAACGAGAAAGGGTTCCCGTTCGGCGCGCGTGAGATTTTCCTGCATAACGACCAGCTCTATATCGGCGGCGTGGGCGATCCGGGCGTTATCTGGGTGGTGGACGCGCAGAGCATGAAGCTGAAGAGCCGCATTAAAAATGCTGGCAAATGGGTCACTGGCATTATCTACTCGCCGGTAACCGATCGCATCTACGCCGCGAACGGCGGCGGCGAAATCCTGGTGATCAACCCGCGCAGCCATAAGATTGAGAAGCGTCTGACCGCGGGCGACGGCAAAGAGTATCTGCTGCTGAACATGGCGGAAGATCCGGCAACCGGCCGTCTGTTCGTGACCGACAACTCGAAAGCGAAAACCACTCTGGTGTTCGATGAGCGCACCGGCAAGGTAATCAAACGCATTGACGGCGACGCGCTGGGCATTAAATTCAACGCGAAACGCAACGAGATCTATATCAGCCAGCGTGAATCGCAGAAGGTGCTGCAGCTTGACGCCACCACCTACGCGGTGAAAAACAGCTGGTCGTTCGAGGGGCATCCCAATAGCCTGCTGGTCACGCCGGATGGGCAGACGCTCTATGTCACCATCAAGCAGGGCTTTAACAAGGATCACAGCAGCAAAGGGCCGGACAGCGTGGCGCGCATAGCGCTGAATTAAGGTTTATAAAGGGCCGCCTCACGGCTTCACCTGTGGCGGCTCTTTTCCGGTGAATGAATCAGGCTCCCTTTCCCTGCGACCGGTGAATATATTCCATTACTGGAAATAATGTTATGGCTGCATTATTTTTTTACCACAGGATATATTGCTATTTTCTGTCTAAAAGACATGCCCGGAAAAGTATACCCGCTGTTAACCCTGGCGTAATTAACGCCGCTCTGTTTTTACACCTGAAATGATAGCGTTAATGCGCCATGAAAATGGATGTTTTTACTATTTTTTCTGGCGAATAGCTGCTGTATTCTACTGAATCAATGAGCTTTGCTTCTCTTCAAATAAACAGAATGCTGCTATTCACTTATTATCGAAGGTGAAAATAATGAGAACGTTAAAACAATACGAGCTCAGCATCGTAAGCGGTGGTGCGCCGGCGACTGCCGATCAGGTAAGCGCTTTTCTTGAAGGCATTGTCTGGGGCGCGCTGGATGGATTCCTGACCGGTGTTACCGTGGGTGGAAGCGGCAGCCGTAGCGCCATATTTGGCATTATCTCTCAGGGCATAGGGGCAATTTTTGGCGGTGTTATTGGCCCGATCGTGGGCGCGATTATGGGCGCAATGGCTGGCAGAGAGGCGGTCGCAGCCTATGCGGCTGATGTCAGGACGCGCTATTCCAGCTAGCCGAAAGTGTTGCGCCAGTACCCTCTTCATTAAAGGGGCTTTAATGGAGTTTTCAGTAGTCATCATATTAATATATAAGGAAATTAATCATGCGTGAATTATCTGTTATTGAAACTGAAATCGTCAGCGGCGGTGCAATCGTCTCCTCGGTGGGCGAAGCAGCAGAAGGCGCAGCATGGGGCTTCTTTGAAGGCCTGGCGACTGGCGCGGCAGTGGGCGGCAGCGCCAGCCGTAGCGCCGTATTCGGCCCTATTGCTCAGGTTGTCGGCCTGATTTTCGGCTGTATTGTCGGCCCGGTTGTCGGAACCTTTATCGGCGCGCTGTGGGGCAGAGATGCCGTCGCGGCCTATGGCGCCGACTTCCGTAAGAATTACGGCACCAGCGACAGTGTAGCCCTGGTATAACACGAAAAATCTTTAGCGACTCTGATTTATCTGGCAGCGTTTTTTATTTGTTTTATGTGTAATTATAAAACCCTTTTAATAATATTATTTAAAGGACGCTAATGTCTGCCTGGAGCGTCACGAGTCTGGAAAAACTCCGCAGCAGAAGGCTGCGGGGTTTTAATTTTTCAGAAGAGGCTGTGTTTATATCGCTTGAGTTGTCGAGCCGGTCTGTTACTTTTTTCTCTTGCTGTTGGTAGCTAATTTATTGCAATCAGCTTATCGGGAAGAAATAAAAAAGCCGCGCCCTGAGGCTACGGCTTATGAATGCAGATTAGCGGAACGCGATTACTGATCGACGCCCTGCACCAGCACGACACGGTACTCTGCACCTTTCAGGCGGTGCTGTTTAGCTTCCTGATACTCCGGGCTGTCATACCAGCCGTGCGCTGCCTCAACCGTTGGAAACTCCAGAACGACCACGCCGTCCGCTTCCGGCCCTTCCAGCGTCTCCAGCTGTCCATAAAACGCCAGCGGCGTAATAGGGTGATCGCCGCGCGCTTTCCCCGCTTTCTCGCCGTAAATAGCGAACTCTTCAGGGTTGGTAATTTTGTCGCGAATAAAGATTACATATGCGCTCATTGTCGGCTCCTTTACGCCTGGCGTTTATCTTCGGTGTTGGTATCAAAATCGGATGCGTCGTGGCGCTCGTGCAGCTGATCGGCCGGATCGCCCATCACGCGATTCACTTTGCGTCCGCGGATAACCGCCGGACGCTCGGCGATCTCCTGCGCCCAGCGCACCACGTTCTTGTAGGATTTGGCGTCGAGGAATTCGGTTGCGCCATACTGGTTGTTCAGCACCAGGCCGCCGAACCAGGGCCAGGTGGCGATATCGGCGATGGTATAGGCGTCGCCGCCAAGGAAGCGGCTCTCCGCCAGACGGCGATCGAGCACGTCGAGCAGGCGCTTGGTCTCCAGCGTATAGCGGTTAATGGCGTATTCGATTTTCTCCGGCGCGTAGTGGTAGAAGTGGCCGAAACCGCCGCCGACGAAGGGCGCGGCGCCCTGTAGCCAGAAAAGCCAGTTCAGCGCTTCGGTACGGCCCGCCAGATCGTCCGGCAGGAAATGGCCGAATTTGTCCGCCAGGTAGAGCAGAATATTGCCGGACTCAAACACGCGCTGCGGCGGGTTCACCGAATGGTCGCTGAGCGCCGGAATCTTGGCGTTGGGGTTGATATCAACAAAGCCGCTGCCGAACTGATCGCCGTCGCCGATGCGGATCAGCCAGGCGTCATACTCCGCCTCTTTGACGCCGACCGCCAGCAGCTCCTCCAGCAGAATCGTCACTTTCTGGCCGTTGGGCGTGCCGAGCGAATAGAGCTGCAGCGGATGCTTGCCGACCGGCAGCGCTTTTTCATGGGTTGCGCCTGCGATGGGGCGGTTGGTTTTTGCGCCGTTGCCTTTGGCTTCCGGATCCCATTTCCAGACTGTTGCGGGCTGATAACTGTTTTCCGACATAGTGTGGGTTCGCCTTGTTGATGAGAAGGTGTCAGACGTCTCTGAGTGTAGCAGGGCGAATAATTGCGGTTTAACCCTGCTGGCGTTCGCTAGTCGACGTTCTCCTGGGTATAGAGCATAAAGTCGACGCGGCCATCCGCATAAGTGGAAAAATCACCGCCTTTTTCCAGCTTTTGCAAAAGCAGGTTCAGCGCCAGCTGGGCGTGGCGCTGGGTATTCTGATCGAGCGTTAAGGTGAGAATGCGCTGCTGCAGCAGCTGGCGCGTGGTGGCGTAAAGCTCGTGGGTGATGTAAACCACGTCGCGTTCGCGGCGATGGCGCGCCAGCGCCTGCGAAATCGCGCTGTTGCCAGAGCCGGTATTGTAAACGCCGACTATCGACGGGGATGCCACCAGCGCCTTCTCCAGCAGCTTGCTGATGCGCGAGCGATCCTCCAGACCGGCCAGCACCTCGCGCAGCGCCAGATGGGGAAAGCGCTGCTGCAGCACGTCGCGGAATCCCTCGATGCGCTGGCGATGCGCGCGATAGTCGACGCGGCCGCTGACCATCAGCACCTCGCCCGCGCGTGCCAGCATGCTGCCCATCATCAGCCCGGCGGTGCGGCCAGCCTGCAGCTGATTGATGCCGACGTGCAGTAGCCGCTCGGCGTCGGGCAGGTCGGACACCAGGGTAATCACCGGTACGCCGCGCGCTTTGCAGTCGCGCAGCGCCTGGTAAATCGCGGGATGTTCATGGGCAAAGACCATCAGCCCGTCGACTCTGCGGCTGCTGGCGAGAATATGCGCTGCCAGCTTCTCCGGCGCGTTTTCAGCGATAAAGGTGCGCTGCAGGCGCAGGCGACGATAGCCGAGCGCGTCGGCCAGCTGCTGGAAATCCTGCGCCAGCTGGCGAAAGAAAAAGGCGTCGGTGCCGCTGAGGATCACTTCGATTTGCCACGGCTGGCGGTGCTCTTCCGGCAGAATACGGTTAAGGCCCGCCGCGCGCGCCGCCTCCAGCACCTTCTTCGTCATCGCTGGCGACACGCCGCCGCGATCGTTAAGCACCCGGTCTACGGTCGCCACGCCGACGCCGGCGGCGCGCGCCAGATTAGTGAGCGTCATTCGCTTCATGCTGAGTGAATTCCATCAATTTCTGCATTCAGCCAGCCTGACAGAACGGGCTATTTTGACAAGGTCAGCTATCCCGAACTGTGAAGAGGAGATCGAAATGTCCCCTGTAACTCAACGCGTTGCCCTGATCGGCAGCGGCTTTATTGGTCAGGTACACGCCGCGAATCTGGCGGCGCATCCGGGCGCGCATCTGGCGCTGGTGTGCGACCTCGACGCGGCGCGCGCCGAGGCGCTGGCGCAGCGCTATGGCACGCGGGCGGGGCGCGTCAGCGAGGCGCTGAATCGCAACGATATCGATGCGGTGCTGATCGCCAGCTCAACGCCGACGCACGCCGATTTTCTGGCGCAGGCGGCAGGGGCTGGCAAGGCGGTCTACTGCGAAAAGCCGATCGATCTGTCGCTGGCGAAGGCGCGCGCGGTGGTGGAGAGCCTCGCGCCGCTGAAGGTGCCGGTCACCGTCGGCTTTAACCGCCGCTTCGACCGCAGCCACCAGCAGCTGAAGCAGCAGCTTCAGCAGGGCGCAATCGGCGCGCCGGAGCTGATCCAGATGGTGTGCCGCGCGTCTGAGATGCCCTCTCTCGACTACCTGCGCGCGTCGGGCGGACAGATGCGCGATCAGGCGATCCACTTTTTCGATCTGCTGCGTTTTCTGACCGGCGACGAGGTCGATACCGTCGGCGCGCTGGGTGCGGCGCTGGCGCAGCCTGCGCTGCGCGACTTCGGTGATGTCGATACCTCGGTGCTGATTATGCGGCTGGAACGCGGCGCGCTGGCACAGCTCGATAACACCCGCCGTACCGGATACGGCTATGACGAGCGCATCAGCGTGGTGGGATCGCAAGGCATGCTGGCGTCGGAGCCGCAGGCGATGCGCGGCGCGACGCTCTATCAGCAAAGCGGCATCACTCAGCCTGGCCTTTTCCCGGACTGGTTCAGCCGCGTGCGCGACACCTACTACGCTCAGCTTGACGCCTTCCTGCGTCATCTCGGCGGCGAAACGGTGGCGGATCTGCCTGGCCTGATGGATGGTCTGCAGGCGCAGGCGATTGCCGAGGCGGCGTGCGAGTCGCTGACCAGCGGACGCTTCGTCAAGGTCGAGCGACTGGCATAGCCGCTTATCGGCTCAGCAGTTCGCGCTCGATCAGCTCGCGCGTCTCTACCGCCTGCGTCTTCATCTTCTCGGGGTAGCCGAACAGCGCAGAGGCGATAATGGATTCGCCGCCCACTTTATAGGTGCGGTTGGCGAAGTCCATCTCGCGCAGCGTCTGGAACAGCGTGTCGAAATCGACCTCGCCTTCGCCGACGCCGACGTGCTGGTGGATAGTGGCGTCCACGCCCGGCGGGTTAACGATATAGCGGCAGTGTTTGGTATGGTTCATGGTATCGGCGATCAGCACATGGGAGAGATCCTCGCCGGCATACTCCAGCATCGGCCTGACGTCGCCCTTGCCGTTGTCGTAGAAAAAGGTATGCGGCACGCTGTAAACATATTTCACGTTGTCGCTGCGGAACGACTTCACCATATCGGCGGTTTCGTTGCTGTTCTCGCAGAAATCCCACGGATGCGACTGGATCTCGACGCGGATATTCTCGCGCTCGAACAGGGGCAGCAGCTCCTCCATTGAGCGGTAGAACATCTCTTCGCAGATCTCCGGCTCATTGGGGTTGCCGGAAAGCTCGGTATTGATCACCTGCACGCCCATCTCTACCGCAATCTCAATCATGCGCTTCCAGTTTTTTACCGCCGCCTGACGCCGCAGCTCGTCCGGGCCGGACCAGCGATAGACGACGATAAACGAGGAGATCTCCACGCCGGTGGCGTTCAGCGCGTTTTTATATTCGCGCATAATTTCGCGGCTGGCTTTCGGGTGCTTATAGAAAGGGTTGATCTGCGGATGGGGCGACTGCTCGATATAGTTGTATCCCCATTCGGCCACCTGATGCACCATGCGGGTAATACCCATATCCCTGATTACATCCACATCAAAAGCGATTTTCATCTTCACGACTCCAGGCTTAAGTTAGCGTTCTTCGTTGAATACCACGCCAGTCTGCCGACGCACCTCATCCATCGCGCGCAGCGTCTGCAGCGAGGTTGTCAGCGAGCGGATCGGCGAATCCGTCAGGCTCTGGCCGATGCACCAGGCGAAGTGGTTAATCTCATGGCAGAGCTGCTGATAGCGGTTGGCTGGCTCTTCCCAGTGCAGCGTCCGGCGCTTATCGCTGGAGACCAGGCGGAAATTACCCGGCGCGTAGAACTGGCCGTCGAGGCAGAGCGTGGCGTCGCGTCCGGCGATTACCGCCGTGCCCGGCGTATTGCTGAACAGGGTGGTATGCAGCACTGACTGCACGCCGCGCGCATGGGTAAAGAGCATTGCGGTCTGACCGTTGACGCCGCCTGGCGCGGGTTCACCCTGCGCGGCGATGCGTTCGGGCGCGCCGCCGACCAGAATGCTGAAGGCGATTAAATAGCTGCCGAGATCGAGCATCGGCCCGCCGGCGAGGTCGGCATTGAAAATGCGGTGATCCGGGGTGAAAAACTCGCCGTGATCGGCGATCAGGCTGTGAATGTCGCCCAGTGCGCCATCCGCCAGCAGCTGGCGGATAACGTCATACTTCGGCGCGAAGTCGCACCACATCGCCTCGACACAGAGCCGTCCCGCCTGGCGCGCCGCCTGCTGCAGCGCTTCACCCTCGCGCGCGTTAAGCGCCAGCGGCTTTTCAATCAGCACATGTTTGCCCGCCTGCAGCGCGCGCAGGCCGTCGGGGAAGTGGTGGTTATGCGGCGTGGCGATATAGACCGCGTCGATATCCTCGCGTGCCAGCAGCGCATCGATGCCGGCGCAGGCGTGGGGAATCGACCATTTGTCGGCGAACGCCTGCGCCTTGTCATAGCGGCGCGATGAAACTGCCGTCAGCTGCTGGCGGGTGTGCTGGCAAAGCGCGCTGGCGAAATGGTCGGCGATCCAGCCAGGGCCGACGATGCCCCAGCGCAGCGTCGGGATCTGTTGCGCATCGGGCAGGCGCGGCGCCGGTAAGGTAGAGGGAAACATAACATCTCCGTATTTATCATTCTGTTAATGGCGCGCGACGGCGTAACGCGCATCCGTCAGGCTTTCACTATAGAAAGCCGGAGGCTGCCTTCTCTAACCTTTTGCTGATGGAATTCCATCAGCCTTTTCGCAGGCGAATTGCGGAAAATTTCTAGCAAATGTATTTTCCGAAGGGAACTGATTTGGAAATGAATGTTTCATTATGCGAAGAGGATCAAATTTACGCGCGGTTTTTTATCAAAAAATCGGGCCAGCGCGCCGGGGCGGGTAGGATAGCGAAAGCGAGCTATTTCAACCTTCTCAGGAGGCAACAGAGCATGACGAAAGTCACTATGAGCGCCATCGCGCGCGAAGCGGGCGTGGGCGTGGCGACGGTCGATCGCGTGCTGAACCAGCGCGCCCCGGTGCGCGGCGCAACTGAACAGAAGGTGCTGGCGGCGGCCAGCCGCTTAGGCTATCGCCACGCGCAGGCCCGGCTGCTGCACGCCGGCTCGCCGCCGACGGCGACGCTGCGCATGGGATTTCTGCTGCTCTCTACCGACTATTCACTCTACCAGCAGCTGAGCGAGGCGCTGCGCGAACAGGCCGTACCGCACCATCCCGCCGGCGTCGAGCCGCTTTTCATCACCCACGGCATCGACGAGGTGGAGCAGGCGGCACAATCGCTGCGCGCGCTGGCAACGCGCGTCGACGCAATCGGCGTGGTGGCGCTCGATCATCCGCTGATCCGCCATGCCATTCAGGCGGTATCGCGTCAGGGCGTGCGGGTCTACGCGCTCTTTTCCGACTTTTCGCCCTGCGGCCAGGCGGGCTATATCGGGGTGGATAATCAGAAGGCGGGGCGCACCGCCGCCTGGATGGCGCAGCATCTGCTGCGTCAGCCCGGCAGCGTCGGCGTGCTGCTCGGCGATCACCGCTTTACCTGCCAGGAGAGCTGCGAAATCAGCTTTCGCTCCGGGATGCGCGAATATGGGGCGACGCAGCGCGTGCTTGAGCCGCTCAACACCCGTGAAAGCGTCGAGGGTGGCTATCGCGCCGCGCAGGCGCTGCTGGAGGAGCACGCCGATTTGCAGCTGATCTATGCGCCGTGTGGCGGCATCGAGGGGGTGGTGCGCGCGCTGCGCGAACAGGCGCAGCGCAGGGTCATGTTGCTCTGTCACGGGCCGGTGCAGGAGGGGGAACTGGCGCTTATCGACGGCACTATCACAGTGATGCTGCGCCATAACATCGAGACGATGGCGGCGGCCGTGGTGCGGCTTTGCACTGAGCGCCAGAACAAGGGCGACGCGCGCTATCAGCAGGTGGTGCTGCCTTTCGAGATTATCACCAGAGAAAACATGTAAATCATTTAGTTACTGATTTAAATGATAATTTTCTATCATTTTTCTGATAAAAATAACTATGATCGCTATCAAAGAATAAAACTTCCACGGTTGTTTGATATGGAAAATATATTCGATACTCGCAGCAAATGTGCCTGCCCGGAGAGCTATCGTGACCATCCATATCGCCAACGCGCCCTGTAGCTGGGGCGTGGATAATCCCGACAATCCCTTTCTGCCGCCGTGGCAGACCGTACTGCGCGAAGCGGCGCAGGCGGGCTACCGCAGCATTGAGCTTGGGCCGTGGCGCTATCTGCCAGTGGATCCAGAGCAGCTCAGCCGCGCCCTGAACCAGCACGGCCTGTCGATCGTTGCCGCCACGCTGTTCGACGATCTGGTCAGTGAGGCTAACTTTCCGGCAATGATCGCGCTGACGCACAGGCTGTGCCGCACCCTGTCCCAGATACCCACCGCCGCGAAGACCCACGGCGACAACGCGCCCGCGCCCTATCTGGTGATTATCGACTTCGGCAACCCCGAGCGCGCCCGGCTGGCCGGGCAGTCTGAACGCGCGCCGCGCCTCGGGGCGGCGGAGTGGCAGCGCCTGATGCGCCATATCAGGCAAATCAGCGAGATCGCCTGGCGCGACTACGGCGTGCGGCCGGTGATCCATCCGCACGCGGGCGGCAGCATTGAGTTTGCCGACGAGCTGGCGCAGCTGGTGCAGGATATTCCGCATGAGGTGGCCGGGCTCTGCCTCGATACCGGCCATCTCTACTATGCGGGCATGGATCCCATCGCCGCGCTGCGGCGCTACTGGCATCGCATCGACTATCTCCACTTCAAAGATGTCAACGAGGCGGTCTGGCGCGACGTGCTGGCCCGCGGCCTCGACTTCTTCAGCGCCTGCGCCGAAGGGGTGATGTGCCCGATTGGCCAGGGCGCTATCGACTATCCGGCCGTGCGCGCCTTTCTGGCCGGGCAGGACTACCAGGGCTGGATCACGCTGGAGCAGGAGCGCGATCCGCGCCAGGCCGACACCAGCCTGCGCGACGTCAGCGCCAGCCTGAGCTATCTCAAATCCGTGGGTTTTTAAGGAGAAGACGATGATAAATGGTACAAAAGGGGTGGATCGCGCCCTGCGCTGGGGCATGATCGGCGGCGGCGGCACCAGCCAGATTGGCTATATTCACCGCTCGGCGGCGCTGCGCGACGGCAACTTTCAGCTGCTGGCGGGCGCGTTTGATATCGATGCCGAGCGCGGCCGCGCCTTCGGCGTCTCGCTGGGCGTGGCGGCCGAACGCTGCTATCCCGACTACGAGACGCTGTTCGCCGCCGAAGCGGCGCGCGAGGATGGCATTGAAGCGGTTTCCATCGCCACGCCCAATAATACTCACTTTGCGATCTGCCGCGCAGCGCTCAACGCCGGGCTGCACGTGGTGTGCGAAAAGCCGCTCTGCTTTACCACCCAGGAGGCGGACGAGCTGGAGCGGCTGTGCGCGGAGAAAAAGCGGCTGATCGGCGTCACCTACGGCTATGCGGGGCATCAGCTGATCCAGCAGGCGCGGGAGATGATCGCCCAGGGGATGCTGGGGGAGATCCGCATCGTCAATATGCAGTTCGCCCACGGCTTTCACCATGAGGCGGTGGAGCTGCAAAATCCCAGCACGCGCTGGCGCGTCGATCCCCGCTTCGTCGGCCCCAGCTATGTGCTGGGCGATCTGGCGACCCACACGCTGTTCCTTGCCGAGACGATGGCGCCGCAGCTTAAGGTTAAACGGCTGCTCTGCGCGCGGCAGAGCTTTGTCGCCACGCGCGCGCCGCTGGAGGATAACGCCTGTGTGATGATGGAGTATGACAACGGCGCGGTGGGCACGCTCTGGGCCTCGGCGGTAAACTGCGGGTCGATGCACGGCCAGAAGATCCGCATCGTCGGCGCGAAGGCGAGCCTGGAGTGGTGGGACGAACAGCCCAACCAACTGCGCTATGAGGTGCAGGGCGAACCGGTGCGTATTCTTGAGCGCGGCATGCCTTACCTGGCGGCGCGCGCGCTGGAAGAGGACCGCATCGGCGGCGGCCATGCCGAGGGGTTGTTCGAGGCCTGGTCGAATCTCTATCGCCGCTTCGCGCAGGCGTTCGCCGCCAGCGATCGCGGCGACGCCGCCTTTCTGCAAACCTTCTGGTATCCCGACGTCCATGCCGGACTGGCGGGCGTGCGCTGGGTCGAGCAGTGCGTCAAATCGGCGGAGGCGGCGCGGTCTGGGTCGAATGTTAGCGGCCCGCTGAGAGGCTAGTCGAGCAGCGACGGATCGGCGGCGATCATCAGCGCCTTCATCTCCTCGAAATGCTGGCGCGAGAAGTCGGGGATGCCTTCCCAGGCGCGCGCCGTCTTCTCCGCTACCGCGTCGCTGAGGATTTTCAGCGGCTGGCCGGTGGACCAGGCGGTGACCAGGATCTGGCAGGCGCGCTCCAGCGTCCAGATATCGTCGAAGGCTTCGCCGATATGGGACGCCGTGACCATTACGCCGTGGTTGCCCATCAGCAGGCGGCTTTTGCCCGCCAGCAGGCGCGCCAGCCGCGCGCCTTCCTCTACCGTGTCCGCCATACCGCCGTAAAGGGTATCGACCGCCACGCGATTAAAGTAGCGCGCGCTATTCTGATCGATCGGCGGGATATGCGGCTCCGCCAGACAGGCGACGCTGGTGGTATAAACCGGATGCAGATGCAGCACCACGCGCGCCTCCGGCAGGCGCTGGTGGATCTGGCCGTGAATCGACCAGGCGGTGGCGTCCACGTCGTCGCGCTGCGCGCAGGCGGCATCGTCGGCGTTGAGCAGCAGCAGATCGCTGGCGCGAATGCGGGAAAAGTGCTTCCACTTCGGATTGAGCAGAAACTGCTTGCCGTCGGGGGAGACCGCCGCGCTAAAGTGGTTCGCCACCGCCTCGTGCATGCCCAGATGGGCAATAATGCGAAAAGTGGCGGCAAGATCGATGCGGGTTTGTTCTTCAAACGAGAGCGCCATAAATCTCTCCTGACAGGGGATTGAGAAGGGAACGCGGGCGACGCTTGCCTGACGCCCGCGTCGGGCTTACGGCTGCGGCATCAGGGTTTTGATATCCTCTGCGCTGGGAGCCTCAAAGTTATACTTCTTCAGCAGCGCGGCGTACGCCGGCGTTTTGCTGTACTTCTCCAGCCCGTCGATCAGCGCCTGCTTCACCTCATCGTTGCCTTTCTTCACGCCGAAGCCGTTCAGCACCGGATAGATCAGCGTTTCAGAGGAGATCTGCACCCGGTTGCCCAGCTTCTGCACCACGCCGCGCGCCACGGCGGCGTCGGTGATCTGTGCCTCGACCGCATGGGACAGCATCGCCTGGGTGGTTTGCGGATCGGTGGTGTATTCGCTGATGGCGATAGGTGGCTTACCGTTCTTCACGCAGTAGTCGGCAGAGAGCTTATGCAGCTGCTGTAGCCAGGAGGTGGCCCCCATTGAGCCAATTTTATGGCCGCAAAACTCTTCTGGCGTTTTCGGCTGGTAGGCGCTGCCTTTCAGCGACAGGATCGCTTCGCCGCTCTTGAGATAGGGGATCATATCGATCACCTTCAGGCGTTCTGCGGTGATGTACATCGAGGAGTTGGTGATATCGAAACGGTTGCCCTGCAGGCCGGTGATCAGGTTAGGAAAGCGGGTATCAAGGTTAACCGCCTGGCGGCCCATCACCTTCGCCAGCCCGTCGAGAAACTCGATATCAAAGCCGGTCGGTTTGTTGTTCTCAATATATTCATAGGGGAAAAAGGTCATATCGGAACCGGCGATGATTTTCCCCGGCTGCTGGAACGCCGAGGCGCTAAACGACCCCAGCGCGACGCTGGCGGCCAAAAAAGTCAGGGCAACAGATTTCATAGAGCCTCCGTGGTGGCGATTAGGCGCGGGCAAGATCGTTGCCAGCCTGCTGAACAAAGAAGGATGCGCCGCTCGGCTTCTGCGGCAGACGGAACTGGTTGGCGGTGCTGCGGATGGTGCCGCTCTCCTGGCCAGACACCAGCGCGCCGGCGTCCCGGCTCGGCAGCGGGTTTTCGCCGAAGGGCAGGGCGTCTTCCGCCGCATAGACGGCGATAAACAGCGTGCGCGGCAGCGCGGTTTCGTTGGGGCTGGAGGCGTGGAGCAGGCGCGTGTGCATAAAGCAGACCGAGCCTGGCGGGCCGAAACAGGCGGCAGGCTGGCCGCACTCCGCTTCGACCACCGTTTGATCCACCGCGCCGGTAAAGCGGCCGTTTTGCCAGTGGGAGTAGAGCGGGCCTTTATGGCTGCCCGGCACCACGTTCAGCGGGCCGTTTTCCGGGGTAACTTCGCTGACCATCAGCAGCGCGGTGACGATGTCGTCGTTGCTGTGCGGCGTGAAGAGAAAATCCTGATGCCACTCAACTTTGGTGGCGGTGTGCGGCAGCTTGGAGTTGATCTTGCTGTGGTGAAAGCGCGCGCCCTGGCCGCCGGTCAGCTGGCCGGCAATCTGCGCCATGCGCGACTGCAGCGCGGCGTGGCGATAGGCGGCAGAGATTTCGGTTGGCGAGCTGACGCGGCGCAGCGACGGATGGTCGGCGCGGTGATCGCTTTCCAGATCGAAACGCGCGCGGCCGTCCAGGGTGTCGCCGTACGCCGCCTGCTGGCTGCGGCTCTCTTCCACCCAGCCGTCAAAATCGTGCTGCAGCGCGGCGATCTCTTCGGCGCTCAATACGTTTTCCACCACCAGAAACCCCTGCTGGTGATACTGATCTATCTGCCACTGTTCGATCATGATTTTCCCTCGTGCGGGTTAAATGGGTTAAGCCAGAGAAACATCTTTTAAAAAGGCTTCAACGCGCGGGTGCTGCCCGCTGCGCATCGCCTGCGGCGCGTCGTCGCAGACAACGCGGCCCTTTTCCATAAATACGATGCGGTCAGAGACCTTAAAGGCGAAGTTCATCTCATGGGTGACGATCACCATGGTGATGCCCTCATGCGCCAGGGTTTCAATCACCTGCAGCACTTCGTTGACCTTTTCCGGATCGAGCGCCGAGGTCGGCTCGTCAAACAGCATGATCTGCGGACGCATCATCAGGGCGCGGGCAATAGCGACGCGCTGCTGCTGGCCGCCGGAGAGCTGGTGCGGATATTTCCACGCGTGCTCCAGCATGCCGACCTTGTGCAGCAGCTCGCAGGCGTGCTGCCTGAGTTCGTCGCGCGCTGCCAGGCGGTGGTAGCGCGGCGCCAGCATCAGGTTGTCCAGCACATTGAGATGCGGGAACAGGTTGAAGCTCTGGAAGACCATGCCGATGTTGAGGCGGTGTTCGGCGTGCTCAATAAAGCGCGGCTTCTGCTCGCCCTGCTGGGTGAGATGGATAAAGGGCTGGCCGTTAATGCGGATTTCGCCGTTGTCGATCTGCTCCAGCCCGTTCAGCAGGCGGATCAGCGTGGTTTTGCCGGAGCCGGAAGGGCCAATGACCGACACCACTTCTCCCGGCTGGATTTGCAGGCTGACCGCGCCCAGCACTTCAACATTGTTATAGGCCTTATGCAGGCGCGAGGCCTGCAGCGCCGGGCCGCTGCTCTGCGCCGCCGGGCGCGCCAGTGGGGTGGCCCCGCGCTGCGCCAGCGCGAAAAGCTGCTCATCCACCTTGCCTGACGGACGGCGCTGGGTAACGTCGAGGTGGCGCTCCAGCTGCTTCAGCAGGAAGTCGAACACCGTCACGATCAGCACGTAGTAGCAGGCGACCGCCGCCATGGTCTCCATCACCAGGAAGTTCTGCGAATAGAGACGCTGGCCGACCATCAGGATCTCGGTCAGGGAGATCACCGATACCAGCGAGCTGAGCTTAACGATGGCGATATATTCGTTCGCCAGCGCGGGCAGGGCGACGCGCACCGCCTGCGGAATAATGATGCGCCACTGGATACCGGCGAAGCGCAGGCCGAGCGCCCGCGCGGCTTCGCTCTGGCCTTTGGGAATCGACAGCAGTCCGCCGCGATGAATTTCGGCGATATAGGCGCTTTCGCTGAGCACCATAGCGATCAGGCCCGCCCAGAAGGGATCGCTCAGCAGCGCAGAGGTTCCCGGCGCGGCCTGCGGCAGGTTATAGACGAAAATCAGCAGCACCAGCAGCGGCAGGCTGCGGAACAGCCAGATATAGCCGCGCGCCGGCAGGTTGAACAGCAGGCGGTTCGACTGCTTCGCCAGCGCGAGAATAAATCCCACTACGATACTGATGCCCCAGGTGAGCAAGCTCAGTTTAATGACGGTCCAGGTCGCCAGCCAGAATTCGGCGTCGCTGAACAGGCTGAACATATAGTTCCAGTTAAAAGTCATGAGGCATTTCACTCGCTCAAATAAACGCGAATTCCAGAAAATTCGCCGCTGTCGATATATTCACACTATGGCGGCAGCGGCTAATTTGAGGCAATTAGTAAATTGTTGTCTTCAGACTTTAAAAAAACTATCCAGCCAAAAAAGGCGGAAAATGATGCGCCGCGCTGATTAATTTAAAAAGGGGCGCTTTTTCATTGGGCGCAATTTAGCTCGCCAATGGATTGCTCTGTTAAAGAGCAGTCCTGTGCCAAAATGATGCAGTGATAAAAATAACTGTTTTTTGCGACATAATTAGATTTATTCAGGCGTTGATATATCAGCAACAAAGGAAATTTTTTGATGCGCGCCGCACGCCAGCGGGCTGCGCATTAACAGGGCGCAGGAGTGGCATGGCCCTTGCAGCGAAAAGAGACCTGTAAAAAAGCGCGCCAGTCGAGCACGCTAAAAGAGATAAGTAAGGTTTTTATGATGCGATTCACGCTGAAACAGCTTAAGTACTTTGTCACGGTGGTCGAAACAGAGAGCATCGCCGAAGCGTCACGCCAGCTGCATATCGCGCAGCCCTCTATCTCCATCGCCATTAAAAACCTGGAAGATACCTTTGATCAGCAGCTGTTTATTCGCCACCACGCGCAGGGTGTCTCCCTGACGCCGGGCGGTCGCCGTTTCTACGAGAAGGCACGCGATCTGCTGCGGCTCTCCTATGAGTTTGAGCAGAACTCGCGCGCCGAGCATCAGCTGGTTTCCGGCACCATCGCCGTTGGCTGCTTTGAGTCAGCCGCGCCGCTCTACCTGCCGAAGCTTATCGCCGGGTTTAAAAAAATCTATCCCGATATCACCATCGAGCTGTATGACGGCGAGCAGCATGAGCTGATGCACGGGCTGCACCGCGGACGTTTCGACCTGGCGTTTCTTTACGATCTCGATCTCGACCACTCCATCAAAAAAGAACCGCTGAACGCGCCGCATCGGCCCTATGCGCTGCTGCCCGCCGCGCATCCGCTGGCGCGCCAGGCGACGGTGACGCTGCAGCAGCTGAGCCGCGAACCAATGATCCTGCTGGATGCGATCCCGAGCAAAAACTACTTTATCCGCATCTTTAAAGAGAAGGGCTATCATCCTGAGGTCGCCTACAGTTCGCCCTCAATTGAAATGGTGCGCTGCATGGTGGGCCAGGGATTAGGTTTTTCCGTGCTGGTGACGCGTCCCTGCTCCGATATTACCTACGACGGACAGCAATTAATTCACCTTGAGATTGAAGATGAGATGGCGGATTCGATGCTGATAATGGCCTATCTGCAAAATAATGAGCCGACACGGCCGGCGCAATTGTTTATGGAATATTGTCGTCGTGCCGAACTTTTTCCTGCGCCGTTGCGTCAATAATTTTTTTTCAGGCGAGTAGGCCGCGCAGCCTAATAAATTCCTATGCAGGTGTTAGCTTTATAATATTTTACCCGCTCTGTCGGCTCAAATAGTCTTGGAAACCTTCCCTATGGTGAATATATCGGCCGGCGGCTGGTTGAAGGACGCGGAAATGACAGAGATGAAAACAGAGACTGATACCCTGGTGATTGGTGCCGGGCAGGCGGGCGTCGCGATGAGCGAACACCTGAGCCGCCTCGATGTGCCGCACCTGGTGCTGGAGAAAAACCGCATCGCCGAAGCCTGGCGCAGCGGGCGCTGGGATTCGCTGGTGGCGAATGGCCCGGCCTGGCACGACCGCTTTCCCGGCATGGCGTTTCCGGAGTGTGCGCCCGACAGCTTCGTCGCCAAAGAGAAGGTGGCGGACTACTTCGTCGCCTACGCGGAAAAATTTCATGCGCCGATCCGCACCGGCGTGGAGGTGCTGCGCGTGGAGCGCAACAGCGGGCGGGCAGGATTTACCGTGTACACCTCGGAGGGCGTGATTGAGGCGCAGCGCATCGTGGCGGCCACCGGCCCCTTTCAGAAGCCGGTTATCCCGGGGATCGCGCCGCGCAGCGAGCGCCTGACGCAGATCCACTCCGCCGACTACCGCAACCCGCAGCAGCTGCCGG
This sequence comes from Pantoea agglomerans, assembly GCF_020149765.1. Taxonomy (NCBI): domain Bacteria; kingdom Pseudomonadati; phylum Pseudomonadota; class Gammaproteobacteria; order Enterobacterales; family Erwiniaceae; genus Pantoea; species Pantoea agglomerans. The sequence continues at coordinate 3,638,068 of NZ_CP083809.1, read as the reverse complement.
AGGGGGGCGTGCTGGTGATCGGCGCCGGATCCTCTGGCGTGCAGATCGCCGATGAGCTGCAGCGCGCGGGCAGAAGGGTCTATCTCTCGGTTGGCCCGCACGATCGCCCACCGCGCGCCTATCGCAACCGCGATTTCTGCTGGTGGCTGGGGGTGCTCGGCATGTGGGACGCGGCGGCGAGCCAGCCGGGTAAAGAGCACGTCACCATCGCCGTCAGCGGGGCGCGCGGCGGCCATACCGTAGATTTCCGCGCGCTGGCGAACCAGGGCGTCAGTCTGGTCGGCATGACCCAGGCGTTCGACGGCGAAACGGTGCGGTTTCAGCCCGACCTCGCGCAGAACATCGCGCGCGGCGACGCCAGCTATCTGGCGCTGCTGGATGCGGCGGATGACTATATCGCCCGCAACGGCCTCGATCTGCCGGAGGAGCCGGAGGCGCGCCATTTCCTGCCCGATCCCGCCTGCGTCGCCCATCCGCTCAGCGAACTCAACCTCGCCAGCGCGGGCGTGAACAGCATTATCTGGGCGACCGGCTATGTGGCGGACTACAGCTGGCTGGCGGTCGACGCCTTTGATGAGAAGGGCAAACCGCAGCACCATCGCGGCGTTTCCGCCGAGCCGGGCGTCTACTTTCTCGGCCTGCCCTGGCTCTCCCGGCGCGGCTCTACTTTTATCTGGGGCGTCTGGCACGACGCGAAATATATCGCCGACCAGATTGCGATTCAGCGCCAGTATCAGCACTACCAGTCCGCGTCGCCCTTTTAACCCAGCAGGAGAGCCATGATGCCAACCCATACCCGTATTCGCATGTTTAACACCAAAGAGACCTATCCCAATCAGGCGCTCGATAACGATCTCTGTCAGGCGGTGCGCGCAGGCAACACCGTGTACGTCCGCGGCCAGGTCGGTACCGATTTCGACGGTAATCTGGTCGGGCTGGGCGAACCGGGCCTGCAGGCGGCGCAGGCGATGAAGAACGTCAAGCAGCTGCTGGAAGAGGCGGGCAGCAACCTGTCCCATATCGTGAAAACCACCACCTATATCACCGATCCGCGCTACCGCGAGCCGGTCTACCTGGAAGTAGGCAAATGGCTAAAAGGCGTTTTCCCCATCTCAACCGGGCTGGTGGTGTCGGCGCTGGCGCAGCCGCAGTGGCTGATGGAGATTGACGTCATCGCCGTGATCCCGGATAGCTGGCACGGTAAGGAGGCGTCATGACCCTTTCGATTAGCGCGCGCTGTCCAGAGAGCGGGCAGTTGGGCGTTGCCATCAGCTCCTCCAGCATCGCGGTCGGCGCGCGCTGCCCCTGGCTGCAGGCGGGAACGGGCGCGGTCTCCAGCCAGAACATTACCCTGCCCGCGCTGGGGCAGCAGATCCTGGCGCAGCTGGAAGCGGGCGCGTCGGCGCAGCAGGCGCTGAAGCTGGCGCTGGCGGAGGATCGCTTTAGCGACTATCGCCAGGTCACGGTGATCGACTCCGCCGGCGAGGTGGCGCACTTCAGCGGCAGCGAAACCCTGGGTGTCTGGAAGGTGGCGCAGGGTGAAAACTGCGTGGCGGCGGGCAATATGCTGGCGGACGGCGCGGTAATCGACGCGATGGTTGCCGCGTTTGATGCCTCTTCCGGCGAGCTTGCCAGCCGACTGATCGCCGCGCTTCAGGCGGGCATCGCGCGCGGCGGCGAGGCGGGGCCGGTGCATTCCGCCGCCGTGAAGGTGGTGGATGACTACACCTGGCCGCTGGTGGATCTGCGCGTGGACTGGGCTGACGAGGATCCGGTCGGCGAGCTGTCGCGGCTGTGGCTCGCCTACGAACCGCAGATGGAGGCCTACGTGACGCGCGCGCTCGATCCGCGCGACGCGCCGAGCTACGGCGTGCCGGGCGATGAATAGCGCGCTGCGCGAGACGCTGTCGGCGCTGCTCGCCTTCGATACCACCAGCCGTGAATCGAACCTGGCGCTGATCGGCTTTATCCGCGACGTCCTTGCCCGGCGCGGCGTTACGGCTGAGCTTTTTTATGACGAGAGCGGCGCTAAAGCCAACCTCTATGCGCGGCTGGGGCCGGCGGGCGACGGCGGGGTGCTGCTGTCGGGCCATACCGACGTGGTGCCGGTCGACGGACAGCGCTGGACGGTACCGCCTTTTGCGCTGACCGAGCGCGACGGGCGCTGCTATGGCCGCGGCAGCGCCGATATGAAAGGGTTTATCGCCTGCGTGCTGGCGTCGCTGGATCGCTTTTTAGCGCAGCCGCTGCGGATGCCGCTACATCTCGCTTTCTCCTGCGACGAGGAGGTTGGCTGTCTGGGTGTGCGCTCGCTGGTGGCCCACCTCAGCGCATCGCCGGAAAAGCCCGCGCTCTGCATAATCGGCGAGCCCACGGCAATGCGCCCGGTTTACGGTCATAAAGGCAAAGTGGCGATGCGCTGTCAGGTGCGCGGCCGCGCCTGTCATTCCGCCTATGCGCCAGAGGGCGTTAACGCCATCGAACAGGCGGCGCAGCTAATTGGCCATATCGCCAGCGTCAGCGAGTCGCTGCGGCAGACGCAGGATGCGCGGTTCAATCCGCCGTTCAGCACGCTGCAGGTCGGCACGATTCAGGGCGGGGCAGCGCTCAATATCGTGCCGCAGGATTGCCAGTTCGACTTTGAGCTGCGCACCCTGCCGGCGGCCGATGTTGATGGCGTGCTGGAGAATATCGCGGCCTTTGCGCGCGACCAGCTGCTGCCCGCGATGCGCGAGCGGGCGCCGGAGAGTGAGATTGCATTTCAGCCGCTGGGCGCCTATCCCGGCCTGTTGACCGATCCGCAGAGCGACTTCGCCCGCTGGCTGGCGCAGTGGAGCGGCAGCGACACCTTTTCCACCGTCGCCTTTGGCACGGAAGGGGGACTGTTCGACGAGATTGGCATTGCGACGCTGGTATGCGGTCCGGGGAGTATGGCACAGGGACATCAGGCGGACGAGTTTGTCGCTGTCGAGCAGCTTGAGCGCTGCATGAAGATGCTGGGCAATCTTTGCGACTGGATGCGCGCCGGTTAACCGGGTGCGACGACGGATTGCGCACAAAGCAAAAACCCCCGCCGAAGCGAGGGTTTCAAATTTTGGTGCCCGAACCCGGACAAAAATGCCGGGAGCATTTTTGCTTTGTCGCGCCTGCGCGGCAAACCCGCAGGGCGAGCCGCTGGACGCGGCGAGGTCATCGAACCGCTTCGATGAACGGGTTCCGCACAAAAGCAAAAACCCAGCCATAAGGCTGGGTTCTCTAATTAGTGGTGCCCGAACCCGGAATCGAACCAGGGACACGGGGATTTTCAATCCCCTGCTCTACCGACTGAGCTATTCGGGCAACGGGGCGCATTAAACCGTAATGGCCGCTTCGCGTCAACGCCTTTCCGGTAAAAAAGCGGGAAAACGTGACTGATTGCCTGATTTTCAGGCAAAAGCGGCAAAACCCTAGGCCAGAGCGCCGTTAGCCCGGCACAGCGCGATGCGCAGCACATCTTCTGCCAGGCGTTTGGCTGTCGCCACGTCCTGCACATTGCGCTTCACCAGCAGCCTGCTGAGGCAGCCTTCCAGGATCAGCTCAAGCTGGTCCGCCACCATCGTCGGATTATCCAGCCCCAGCTCTACCAGAATGGCGTGGGTGAAATGCCAGGAAGCCTGTTTCTGCTGCTCGGCAATCTGGTGTACCGGCTGATCCGGCTGCGGATAAAAGCTACAGGCGGCAATAAACAGGCAGCCGGGAAAGCGGCCTTTCTGCACCTGCTCACTCAGCACATGATAGCGCGCCAGCAGCTTCTGCTCGCCGTCCAGCTCGCTGAGCAATACCTGACGCCGCCAGCTGTCGATCTGCTGCCCGTGATAGCGCAGCGCATCGTAGAGCAGGGCGTCGCTGTCGCGCCAGAGCGCTTCCAGCTGCGGCAGCGTCACTTCGCTGCTGGCCGCCAGCTGCGGTAATAATGACGTCGTCGCCGCCAGTCCATGTTTTTCGAGCGCATTTAACGCATGCTCGAGTATCTGTTCACGCTGCAAATGACGTCTCCTCTCTTTACCAGTCCGCCGATGGCGGGAATTCCAGTGTCGTTCAACGCGCCCGATTCTGCAAATGTGTGCGGAAATCCTCCGCGTTGAGAAAGCCCGTCACGCGCGAGCCGGGGATCTCACGGCCCTGCGCATCGAAAAACAGGATGGTCGGCAGGCCAAGCACCTGAAGATGCTGCAACAGGGCGTTATCCGTGGCGTTATTCGCGGTGACGTTTGCCTGCAACAGCTGGTAGCGGCCCAGCGCCTCACGCACGCCCGGCTCGCTGAAGGTATATTTTTCAAACTCTTTGCACGCCACGCACCAGTCGGCGTAGAGATCGACCATGGTGACGCGGCCGTTGGCCTGTTGCAGCGCCGTGTCGAGCTGCGGCGCAGAGGCAATATGTTTAAAGGGCAGCGGCGCCGCCGTCGGCGATGCGGCCGGTGCATCCCAGACCCACTCCTGCAAGGGACGGGCACTGACGAGCGCCGCCGCCAGCATCACTATCTGCACCAGCCGCCATTTGCCGCCCTGGCCGCGCAGGCTGTGGCAAAAGGCCCAGGCGAAACCGGCGACGCCCAGCGCGCTCCAGAGCCGCACGCCCCACGTATCACCCAGCACGCGTTCCAGCAAAAATACCGGCAGCGCCAGGATGACGAAGCCGAAACCTTGCTTAACCGTCTGCATCCAGGGACCACTTTTCGGCAGCAGGCGGTTGCCGAACATCGTAACCAGGATCAACGGCAGGCCCATGCCCATCGCGTAGAGCCACAGCGTGCCCGCGCCGGTCCAGAGATTACCGCTCTGGGCGATATAGAGCAGAATAGCGCTAAGCGGCGCGGTGGTGCAGGGCGAGCAGATCAGGCCCGCCAGCGCGCCCATCAGGAACACCCCCGGCAGCGAGCCGCCCTGCTGGCGGTTGCTCCACAGGGTAAGGCGCGTCTGAACGCTGGCGGGCAGCTGCAGCTGGAACAGGCCGAACATCGACAGCGCCAGCAGGGTGAAAATCAGCGATAAACCGATTAGCACATAAGGATGCTGCAGCGCTGCCTGAAAGCGCAGGCCCGCCGCCGCAACCACCACGCCCAGCAGCGTATAGGTCAGCGCCATGCCCAGCACGTAGATTAGCGCCAGGCTAAACAGCCGCAGCAAGGAGCCACTGCGCTGGCCGCCGAGAATAATTCCGGCGATCAGCGGATACATCGGCAACACGCAGGGGGTAAAGGCGACGCCGATGCCGATCAGCAGCGCCCAGAGCGGCGAGAAGGGCAGCGGCGCGGCCGACGCGGGCTGGACGCTGACCGCTGGCGGCGTCGCGTCGGCGGCCACCGCGGTTAGCGGGATGGTGCGCGTCTCGGGCGGATAGCAGAAGCCCGCCGCCGCGCAGCCCTGATAGGTCACCCTGAGGCTGGCGCCGCTGGCGGCCTGGCGTAGCTGCACCGGTACGCTGAGATCCTGCGGGTAGATTTCGCTTTTGCCGTAAAACTCATCTTCATGCGACTGGCCTGGAGGCAGCTCCACCGGCGCGATCTGCGCCTGCTGCGCGCTGACATGAATCTGCTGACGGTAAAGGTAGTAGCCCTCTTTTACCTTCCAGCTGAGCGTCAGCTGCTGGCCCTGCTGGCTGAAATCGAAAGCAAACGCCTGGTCCACGGGGACAAAGCGGCTGCTGGCGTTTGGAGAGAAAATAGAGGCCTGCGCCGGCAGCGCGATAAACAGCGCCAGCGCAAAGGCGATCAGACAAGAGATGCGTGCAGCCATGACAAGTATTCACTGTCTCCATGTTGAACCGGTAGCGCCAGCAGTTCAGGCACTTCAAAGGGGTGTTCGCGCTTAAGCAGATCCATTAGCGCCTGCTGGTGCGTGGTACTGCTTTTTAACAGCAGCTGGACTTCGCTGGCCTGCTCCAGCTTGCCCTGCCAGACGTAAAGCGAAGTGGCGCCGGGCAGCAGCGTAACGCAGGCGGCAAGCTTCGCCTCCAGCGCCTGAGCGGCGAGCCTTCGCGCGCAGGCTTCATCCGGCGCGGTACAAAGAATCACAACGGCGTTCATCGCGTCGCTCCTGGTTGCGGAAAGCGAGGATGATAGCACGCTCGCCGCACGTCAGGCTTTACCGGTTGTAACCGTGCTACAGCACCAGGCCGCCGATTAAAAAGCCGAACAGCACCGACAGCGCAATCGCCAGCACGCCCGGCACGATAAAGGCGTGGTTAAACACATATTTGCCGATGCGCGTCGAGCCGGTGTCGTCCATTTCGACGGCGGCCAGCAGCGTCGGATAGGTCGGCAGCACGAACAGCGCAGAAACGGCGGCAAAGGAGGCGATGGCGGTATGCGGCGACACCCCCAGCAGCAGCGCGGCGGGCATAAGCGCCTTGGCGGTGGCCGCCTGCGAATAGAGCAGCATGGAGGCGAAAAACAGCGCCACCGCCAGCAGCCAGGGCGCCTGCTGCAGCAAATCACCCGCCAGCTGCTGGATCTCGCCAATATGCGCTTTGACAAAAGTATCGCCGAGCCAGGCGACGCCCATTACGCAGACGCAGGCGCTCATGCCCGACTTAAAGGTGCTGGCGCTGAGAATAGCGCTGGTGTCGATTTTGCAGCTCAGCGAGATCAGGGTAGCGATGGTCAGCATAAGGACCACGATCGCCTCGTTGCGCGGCAGCGGCGGATTGGCAATCAGGCCTACGCCGTCGCTGATAGCGGTGGCGTAGAGCACTACCGCGACGATGCCGACCAGAAACAGCAGCACCGACCGTCTGGCACCGGGCTTCTCTTCATAGCGGCTCGCCCCGCGCAGCTTGACTTCGCCTCTGGCCAGGCGCGCCTGATAAACCTCATCTTCGTGCAGCTCTTTGCCGAGGAAGTTGGTGACCAGCGCGGCGAGAAACAGGCCGATCATCGTTGAGGGGATGGCGATCGCCAGCAGGGCGATATAGCCGACGCCGCGCGGCTCCAGCAGCGAGGCGAAGAACACCACCGCGGCGGAGAGCGGCGAGGCGGTGATGGCGATCTGCGAGGCGACCACGGCGATGGAGAGTGGACGCGACGGGCGCACGCCTTGCTCTTTCGCCACTTCGGCTATCACCGGCAGCGTCGAGAAGGCGGTATGGCCGGTGCCCGCCAGCAGCGTCATTGTATAAGTCACCAGCGGCGCCAGCAGCGTGACGTAGCGCGGATGGCGGCGCAGCAGCCGTTCCGCCAGGCTAACCAGATAATCCATGCCGCCCGCGACCTGCATCGCGGCGATAGCGGCGATGACCGCCATAATGATCTCAATCACGTCAAAGGGGATAGCGCCGGGCTTCAGCCCGCAGAGCAGCGTCAGCGCCAGCACGCCCAGCCCGCCGGCGAATCCGATCCCGATACCGCCCAGACGCGCGCCTAACCAGATCGCCAGCAGGACGATCGCTAATTCAACGACGATCATTCGTCACCTCATAAGAGTGAGAAAAAGAGCCGGTTATGTACCAAATAAAAAGGCGCGCCGTGTTGATCGCGGCGCGCCTTTTTTCGCATTGTGAAAACAGACCTACTGTTCGTTTTCGTCAGTGTAGCGACGCGCCTTGTAGACCGGGTACATCAGGTTCTGCACCGAGAAGATGTCATCCAGCTCGCTTTCGGTCAGCAGGCCGCGCTCCAGCACCACTTCGCGCACGCTTTTACCGGTTTCCGCGCAGATCTTGCCGACGATATCGCCGTTGTGATGGCCAATGTACGGGTTGAGGTAGGTCACGATGCCGATGGAGTTAAAGACGTAGGCTTCGCACACCGCTTTGTTAGCGGTAATACCGTTAACGCATTTCTCCAGCAGGTTGTAGCAGGCGTTGGTGAGAATGCTGATCGACTCGAACAGCGCCTGGCCAATAACCGGCTCCATAACGTTGAGCTGCAGCTGGCCCGCTTCCGCCGCCATGGTTAAGGTGGTGTCGTTGCCAATCACCTTGAAGCAGACCTGGTTCACCACTTCCGGCACCACCGGATTGACCTTGGCGGGCATAATCGAGGAGCCCGCCTGCAGTTCCGGCAGGTTGATCTCGTTCAGGCCTGCGCGCGGGCCGGAAGAGAGCAGGCGCAGGTCGTTGCAGATCTTCGACAGCTTCACCGCCAGGCGCTTCAGCGACGAGTGCACCATCACGTAAGCACCGCAGTCGGAGGTCGCTTCGATCAGATCTTCCGCTGGCACCACCGGCAGGTTGCTCACCTCGGCGAGACGCTGCACCGCCAGCTGCTGATAGCCGTCCGGCGTGTTGAGGCGCGTGCCGATCGCCGTGGCACCCAGGTTCACCTCCAGCAGCAGCTCGGCGGTGCGCAGAATGCTGCGCGTCTCTTCGTTCAGCAGCACGTGGAAAGCGCGGAACTCCTGGCCGAGCGTCATCGGCACCGCGTCCTGCAGCTGGGTGCGGCCCATCTTGAGAATGGTTTCGAACTCCGCCGCCTTGCGCTCAAAACCTTCGCCCAGCTCTTTGATCGCGTCCAGCAGCTTGAGAATCGAGCTGTAGACCGCGATACGGAAGCCGGTGGGATAGGCGTCGTTGGTGGACTGGCATTTATTGACGTGATCGTTGGGGTTAAGGAACTGATATTCGCCTTTCTGGTGGCCCATCAGTTCCAGCCCGATATTGGCCAGCACTTCGTTGGTGTTCATATTGACCGAGGTGCCCGCGCCGCCCTGATAGACGTCGACCGGAAACTGATCCATGCATCTGCCGTTATTCAGCACCTCGTCGCAGGCCTGAATAATGGTGTTGGCGATATTGCGCGGAATGGTTTGCAGCTCTTTATTGGCGAGCGCGGCGGCTTTTTTCACCATCACCATGCCGCGTACAAATTCAGGGATGTCGCTGATTTTACTGTTGCTGATACGGAAATTTTCAATCGCACGCAGAGTATGAACGCCGTAGTAGGCATCCGCGGGGACTTCACGCATGCCTAGCAGGTCTTCTTCGATACGAATGTTGTTCGCCATGATAACCTTCTTGTTATTGGCCGCTTGCGCTGGCGCTATCCATCACAGGTGATGTATTGATTTGTCGTGGAAAGCCGGAGCCGACAGTGTATCCGCCTCGACACCGGCGCGCACGATCATATGCTGCCGCCGGGCTAAAGCGCGAGCATGGACAGGTATCCATGCATCAATTATTGCTGCAATAACTACGATATGTGAGATGACGCACAAATTTAACCCTTCTGTAAATATTTGAAAACAGCGGTTGAATTAGCGTTACGGCAGGCCCATCTCATGGCTATGCCGTTTGACAGGGCATTTTCCGCTGCCTGCCTGACGCAGAGCAGCCCGACTAAAAGGAGAATACGGTGCGCTGGTTACCGTTAATCATTATTTTTGCGCTCGCCTGGATTGAGATCACCCTGTTTATTCAGGTGGCTCACGCGCTGGGCGTGTTGCTGACCATGCTGCTGGTGATTTTCACCTCGGCAATCGGCGTGTCGCTGGTGAAAAACCAGGGCATGAAAAACTTTATGCTGATGCAGGAGAAGCTGGCGCGCAACGAGAGCCCGGCCGAAGAGATGATTAAAAGCGTGTCGCTGATCATCGCGGGTTTCCTGCTGCTGCTGCCTGGCTTCTTTACCGACTTCCTCGGCCTGCTGCTGCTGTTGCCGCCGGTGCAAAAGCATCTGACCCTGAAGCTGATGCCCCACCTGCGCGTCTGGCGCGGCCCTGGCGCCGGCCCGGACAGCGGATTCACCGTGGATGGTGAGTATGAGCGCAAGGACAGCGACCGCATCGGCCATGACGATCGCCACGATCGCTAAAGGCGGTTCAGAAGAGAAGCGTGACCTGAGGTCGCGCTTTTTTTATGCGCGGCGCGAAATGCGGCCCTTTTGCGCAAAATATGGGCAGTTGTCATCGCCAGGTAAAAAAATTGTCCTGGCGCCCCTTGAAAGCCATTTTAACCGACCCTATCTCTTGCACCACGAGGCCGGAAGCCCTGCAGCCCGGCGTTCAACCCAGAAACTGAATGATTGGACTTCTCAAAGGAGAGCTATCTAATGAAAATTCGTCCGTTGCACGATCGCGTTATCGTCAAGCGTAAAGAAGTTGAAGCTAAATCTGCTGGCGGCATCGTTCTGACCGGCTCTGCAGCAGGCAAATCAACCCGTGGCGAAGTACTGGCCGTGGGCAATGGTCGCATCCTGGAAAATGGTGAAGTGAAGCCGCTGGACGTTAAAGTTGGCGATCTGGTGATCTTTAGCGAAGGCTACGGCGCGAAAACTGAAAAGATCGACAACGAAGAAGTGCTGATCATCTCTGAAAGCGACATTCTGGCGATTGTTGAAGCGTAATTACGCGGAACTCACTGAACGAAACGAATTTAAGGGACAATTGAAATGGCAGCTAAAGACGTAAAATTCGGTAATGACGCTCGCGTAAAAATGCTGCGCGGCGTGAACGTACTGGCAGATGCAGTAAAAGTTACCCTGGGCCCGAAAGGCCGTAACGTGGTTCTGGATAAATCTTTTGGTGCACCGACCATCACGAAAGATGGCGTGTCCGTAGCGCGTGAGATCGAACTGGAAGACAAGTTCGAAAACATGGGCGCGCAGATGGTGAAAGAAGTTGCCTCTAAAGCGAACGACGCAGCAGGCGACGGTACCACCACCGCAACCGTACTGGCGCAGTCAATCATCACCGAGGGCCTGAAAGCTGTGGCTGCGGGTATGAACCCGATGGATCTGAAGCGCGGTATCGACCAGGCCGTTGTTGCAGCGGTTGAGCAGCTGAAAGCGCTCTCTGTTCCTTGCTCAGACTCTAAAGCTATCGCTCAGGTCGGCACCATTTCCGCTAACTCCGATGAGAGCGTCGGCACCCTGATCGCCCAGGCGATGGAAAAAGTGGGTAAAGAAGGCGTTATCACCGTTGAAGAAGGCACCGGTCTGCAGGACGAGCTGGACGTGGTTGAAGGTATGCAGTTCGATCGCGGCTACCTCTCTCCGTACTTCATCAACAAGCCGGAAACGGGCGCAGTTGAGCTGGAATCACCGTTCATCCTGCTGGCTGACAAAAAAATCTCCAACATCCGCGAAATGCTGCCGGTGCTGGAAGCCGTTGCTAAAGCAGGCAAACCGCTGCTGATCGTTGCTGAAGACGTTGAAGGCGAAGCGCTGGCAACGCTGGTGGTCAACACCATGCGCGGCATCGTGAAAGTTGCTGCGGTGAAAGCGCCGGGCTTCGGCGACCGTCGTAAAGCGATGCTGCAGGATATCGCTATCCTGACCGGCGGTACCGTTATCTCTGAAGAGATCGGTATGGAGCTGGAAAAAGCGGCGCTGGAAGATCTGGGCCAGGCAAAACGCGTGGTTATCAACAAAGACACCACCACCATCATCGATGGCGTGGGTGAAGAGGCGACGATTCAGGGCCGTGTAACCCAGATTCGTCAGCAGATCGAAGAAGCAACCTCTGACTACGACAAAGAAAAACTGCAGGAGCGTGTAGCGAAACTGGCAGGCGGCGTGGCCGTTCTGAAAGTAGGCGCAGCAACTGAAGTTGAAATGAAAGAGAAGAAAGCCCGCGTTGAAGATGCCCTGCACGCAACCCGTGCTGCGGTAGAGGAAGGCGTGGTAGCGGGTGGCGGCGTGGCGCTGGTTCGCGTTGCAGCACAGCTGGCCGATCTGCGTGGTCAGAACGAAGATCAGAACGTCGGTATCAAAGTTGCGCTGCGCGCAATGGAAGCACCGCTGCGTCAGATCGTCTCTAACGCCGGCGAAGAGCCGTCTGTTGTCGCTAACAACGTGAAAGCGGGCGACGGTAACTACGGTTACAACGCGCAGACTGAAGAGTACGGCAACATGATCGACTTCGGTATCCTGGACCCAACCAAAGTGACCCGTTCTGCCCTGCAGTACGCGGCCTCTGTTGCTGGTCTGATGATCACTACCGAATGCATGGTGACCGACCTGCCGAAAAGCGACGCGCCTGACTTAGGTGCTGGCGCTGGCGGCATGGGTGGCATGGGCGGTATGGGCGGCATGATGTAATTGCCCTGACGCTTTTGCTCTCTGAAAACCCCCGATCGGAAACGGTCGGGGGTTTTTCTTTTGCGGATGAAAAGGGTATAAGTAAGGGCGCAAACCTTCGGCTTTGCGGGCTCAGGGCAATGAATGTTCAGAAAAAAGAGATACTTTTCTGCTACGCTGCCGCCCGATACTGATGATAATAAATGGGGATTACAATGCGGATTAACCTCTTGCTCGGACTGGCAGTCAGTACCTTGTTGCTGGCGGGATGCAGCAGCTCTCACCAGCTGAGCGCTGGCGGCGAACGTGTCACCTTCACCGATCAACAACCGGGCAGCGAATGTCAGCTGCTGGGTAATGTCACCGGTTCACAGAGTAACTGGCTGAGCGGTTCCGGCGGCGAGGGCAGCTCGCTGCGCGGCGCAGCTAACGATCTGCGCAACCGCGCAGCGGAAATGGGCGGCAATGTGATTTACGGCGCCACCAGCCCGACGCAAAACCTGTGGTCCGCTTTCGCGCCTCTGGACAGCAAAATGAACGGGCAGGTCTACAAGTGCCCGGCGAAAGCCTGATCGCGTTCGCCATCCTGTAGAAAACGGCCGGTTTTAACCGGCCGTTAATTTTTGCGCGCGCAAAGCAGGCGCGCTACGCCTGACGCAGCTGCAGGTCGAGCGGTGTCTTGCTCGGCTCGCCGCCAATCTCTCGCGCCAGCTTTGGCACCATATAGCCGGACACCTTTGTCAGCAGCGTGCGCACCAGCGCGCGCGCCTCGTCGTCAGAGACGTAAAAGTGCGCCGCGCCTTGCACCTTATCGAGAACGTGCAGGTAGTAGGGCAGAATGCCCGCGTCGAACAGCGCGTTGCTGAGATCGGCGAGCGCCTGGGCGTCGTTATTGACGCCGCGCAGCAGCACGCTCTGGTTTAGCAGCGTCACGCCGGCGCGCTTCAGCTGCTGCATCGCCGCCGCCAGCGACGCATCGATCTCCTGCGCATGGTTAATATGCGTCACCATCAAAACCTGCAGGCGCGTCTCCGCCAGCATTCGGCACAGTTCATCGGTGATGCGCGCCGGAATAACCACCGGCAGGCGGCTATGGATACGCAGACGCTTCAGATGCGGTATAGCTGCCAGCGCCTCAATCAGCCACGCCAGCTCATGATCTTTCGCCATCAGCGGATCGCCGCCGGAGAAGATAATTTCATCCAGCTCGGGATGAGCGGCGATATAGTCGATAGCCCCCTGCCAGCTGCGCTTGTTGCCGGGATTATCCTGATAGGGGAAGTGGCGACGGAAGCAGTAGCGGCAGTTGACCGCGCAGCCGCCTTTGACCAGCAGCAGGGCGCGGTTTCTGTATTTATGCAATAAGCCCGGTACGACGCTGCTCTGTTCGTCGAGCGGATCGGCGCTGTAGCCCGGCGCCTGGACAAACTCTTCGCGCTGGGTAAGCACCTGAAGCAGCAGAGGATCCTGCGCGTCACCCGGCTTCATGCGGGCGATAAAGGCGCGCGGCACGCGCAGCGCAAAAAGCTGGCGGGCGTCGCGGCCAGCGGCCAGTTCCGCATGCCCTTCAAGGCCTAAAAGACGTAGTAATTCATCAGGTTCGGTGACAACATCAGCAAGTTGCTGCAACCAATCTTCTCTGGAAGGGGTTTTTAGGGTTACAATGTGTGCCATTTTTTTGGCTATTACCAGTTCAATATTTACAGAGGGCCTTTATGGCGACTTATCTTAGCAACGATTTTCGTTCCGGTCTTAAAATCATGTTCGAAGGCGAGCCTTACGCCATCGAATCCAGTGAATTCGTTAAGCCAGGTAAAGGCCAGGCATTCGCACGCGTAAAAATGCGTCGTCTGCTGACCGGCACGCGCGTTGAGAAAACCTTCAAGTCTACCGACTCAGCTGAAGGCGCGGACGTTATTGATATGACGCTGCAGTACTCTTATAACGACGGCGACTTCTTCTACTTTATGCACCCGGAAACCTTCGAGCAGTATCAGGTTGAATCGAAAGTGCTGGAAGATGTGCAGAAGTGGCTGCAGGACAACGCAGAGTGTATCGTCACCCTGTGGAACAACAAAGCTATCGCCGTACAGGCGCCGAACTTTATCGAAGCTGAAGTCATTGAAACCGATCCGGGCCTGAAAGGCGATACCGCTGGCACCGGCGGCAAGCCTGCTAAACTGGCGACCGGCGCCGTGGTTAAAGTGCCGCTGTTCGTCCAGATCGGCGAAGTGGTTAAAGTCGATACCCGCTCCGGCGAATACGTTTCACGCGTAAAATAAGTGCGAAGGCGCATCCCGGGATGCGCCTTTTTCCTGTGTGAGTAAAGAAGAATGAAAAAACAGCTACTGCTTTTCACTCTTGCGCTGCTGGCCTGTTCAGCGCTCAGCGCCTGCAATACCTTTCATGGCTTCGGCGAAGATGTTTCCCACCTTGGCGGCGCTATTTCGCGCGCGGCAAAATAGTCCTGTCCGATAACCTTTTTTCGGTGTGTTTCAGTACGTTTGGCCATAAGCAGTCTATGCTTAAAGCGCTGTACTTGACTGCAACCACAAAAAGGATATTGCCATGTTAAAGAAAAGTATTGTTGCGATTTTCTCAGTGCTGGTGCTCTCTTCTCTGCTGTCCGCCTGCAACACCACGCGAGGTGTCGGCGAGGATGTAGAAGCGGGCGGCCAGGCTATTCAGCGTACTGCGCAGTAATTTCTTCAAGCCGGTACGATCTCGTCGTACCGGTTATTTCTGCCTGACCCAAATCAGCTCTTCCACCGGGAAACCGGCCTGCCGCGCCTGATCCACCAGCTTTTGCTTCACGCCCTCATCCAGCTGCGGCGTGCGCGACAATATCCACAGGTAGTGACGATTCGGACCGCATACCAGCGCATAGCGGTACTCCTTGTCCAGCGCGATAACATTGTAGCCGCCGTAGAAAGGCCCGAAGAAAGAGACTTTCAGCGCGGCGCGCTGCGGATCGCCGGTAAAGTACGCCTTGCCTACGCTCTCCTGCCATTTCTGCTTCTGCGGCTTGTAGCCGCGGTTAATGACCTTCAGACCACCGTCGTCGCGCGGGCTGTAGGTCGCCGTAACCTGTTCCAGGCCGCGCTCAAAGCGGTGATCGAGGCGCGCGATCTCATACCAGGTGCCGAGATAGCGCTGGCTGTCGAACCCTTCGACGACGGTAACGTTTTTTGGGGGCGTAGTAGAGCAGGCTACTGACAGCATTGAACCGAGGCCTGCGATAAAGGTTTTCCATGGAGACATAAACGATTCCTTTTTGATTGAA
Source organism: Pantoea agglomerans (assembly GCF_020149765.1). Lineage (NCBI taxonomy): Bacteria > Pseudomonadati > Pseudomonadota > Gammaproteobacteria > Enterobacterales > Erwiniaceae > Pantoea > Pantoea agglomerans. The sequence continues at coordinate 3,622,789 of NZ_CP083809.1, read as the reverse complement.
CAGATTAAGTATAGGTGCCGCTGCGATCTTTCTCTGGTATCGGACGGCTGATTGTCTGCCGGATGCAATACAGGTAGACTTCCACCCCTTATTTTATAAGGAGTCATCAACATGAGCGAAACGGCAAGCTGGCAGCCGAGCGCACCTATTGCCAATTTGTTGAAACGAGCGGCTATCCTTGCGGAAATCCGACGTTTCTTTGCCGATCGCGGCGTGCTGGAGGTGGATACGCCGGCGATGAGCCAGGCAACCGTCACTGATATCCATCTGGTGCCCTTCCAGACGCGCTTTGTCGGTCCCGGCGCAACGCAGGGACGCGATCTCTGGCTGATGACCAGCCCGGAATACCATATGAAGCGCCTGCTGGCGGCAGGCAGCGGACCGATCTATCAGATGGGGCGCTGTTTCCGCAATGAAGAGGCGGGGCGTCACCATAATCCTGAATTCACCATGCTGGAGTGGTATCGCCCGCACTACGATATGTACCGCCTGATGAACGAGGTTGACGATTTGCTGCAGCAGGTGCTGGAGTGCGACAGCGCGGAATCGCTCTCTTATCAGCAGGCGTTTATTCGCCATCTCGATCTCGACCCGCTGTCAGCCGATAAGGCGCAGCTGCGCGAAGCGGCGGAGAAGCTGGGCGAAGGCGAGCTGGCGAACCGCGAAGAAGATCGCGATACCCTGCTGATGCTGCTGTTTATGCTGGGCGTGGAGCCGAAGATCGGCATTGATAAGCCGACCTTCGTCTATCATTTTCCTGCCAGCCAGGCGGCGCTGGCCGAGATCAGCACCGAGGATCACCGCGTCGCGGAGCGTTTCGAGGTCTACTACAAAGGCGTGGAGCTGGCGAACGGCTTCCGCGAGCTGACCGACAGCCGCGAACAGCGTCAGCGCTTCGAGCAGGATAACCGTCGACGCGCGGCGCGCGGGCTGCCTCAGCATCCGGTCGATACTTATCTGCTGGATGCGCTGGCGCACGGCATGCCAGCCTGTTCCGGCGTGGCGCTGGGCGTGGATCGTTTGATTATGCTGGCGCTGAAGGCGGATTCCCTGAGTGAGGTTATCGCGTTTCCGGTGGATCGCAGCTAAACAAGCTAGCGGGACGCTTTGCTCTTCGGTTCCCGCTACCCGCGTTTTAATGCCGTTGCGGCCGGAAAGACGCTCGGTTAATTCCCGCTGTCGGGAAACTCCTGAATGGTCACCGGCAGCGTCAGCTTCCGATCGTTGCGCAGCACCTCGACTTTAATCACTGAGCCTGGGCGGATCTCCGCGACCTGGTCCATGGTCTCCTGCGCGGAGATGGCCGGTTTGCCGTTCACGCTCAGCAGCACGTCGTTGACCTGCACGCCCGCTTTCTCCGCCGGACCGTCCGGCGTCACCACGCTGACGATAATGCCCTGAACGTGATCGATGCCGCTGCCCTGATTGTGCAGGGCGGGCAGCTCGCGCCCGGTGATGCCGATATAGCCGCGGATAACGCGGCCGTCGCGGATCAGCTTGTCCATAATCTTGCTCGCCAGCGCGGTAGGGATGGCAAAGCCAATGCCTTCCGGCGTCTCGCCGTCGTTGCTTTTATCAAAGGTCAGGGTATTGATGCCCATCAGCTCGCCCAGCGAGTTAATCAGCGCGCCGCCGGAGTTGCCCTGATTGATAGAGGCGTCGGTTTGCAGGAAGTTCTGGCGTCCCGAGGAGCTGAGGCCGACGCGGCCCGTGGCGCTGATAATGCCCTGCGTGACGGTTTGCCCCAGGTTATAGGGATTGCCGATTGCCATCACCACGTCGCCAATATGCGGCACGCGGTGCGGGTTAATCGGGATCACCGGCAGGCTGGAGGCGGTGATCTTCAGCACCGCCAGATCGGTCATGGCGTCAGAGCCGACCAGGTTGGCCTCAAAAAAGCGGCCATCCTGCAGCGCGACGATAATCTGATCGGCGTTATTAATAACGTGCTTGTTGGTCAGGATATAACCTTTGGCGTTCATGATCACGCCGGAGCCCAGCGTAGTAATGCCGCGGTTGTTATTGCCGTGGGCGCTGCGGTTGTAGACGTTGACCACGGCAGGCACGGCGCGGCGGACGCCGGCGTTAAAGCTGAAGGGCGTTTCGTCTTCGCTGTCTTCATGGTTAAGAAGGGCGCTGGTGCCGCCCATGCGCAGTGCGGGCAGCGCCGCAAGCAAAATGCCCGCGACAATCAGGCCCAACACCACTGAACGCAAAAGTTTAGGAAACATGGTGTTAACTTATGCCAGGGGGAGATCGCAGGGCAGAATAGCACGAGAAAGGCGAACAAACACGCGCTTGTGTTGTTCGCCTGTAGCAGGAATTAACGCAGCAGCAGGTAGATAGACTCGTCGCCGCGCACCACGTTCAGCGCCAGCACCGGCGGTTTGCCCTCCAGCACTTTGCGCATCTCGGCAAGGCTGGTGACGCGCGTGCGGTTCACGCCAACAATCACGTCATCTTTTTGTAGCCCGACCTGCTCAGCCGGCGTGCCTTTTTCGATGCTGTCGATCTTCACGCCCTTGTCGCCGGTTTTGGTCGCGCCGTCGCTCAGCATCGCGCCCTGCAGCGCAGGCGACATCAGCTGCGCGCTGGCGGTGGTCTGAGCGCTTTGCTCCAGCGTCACCTCTACCGACAGCGGTTTGCCGTCGCGCAGCAGGCCGAGCTTCACTTTCTCGCCCGGCGCGGTGGTGCCCACTTTTACGCGCAGTTCGGCGAAGCTGGTGATCGGCTTGTCATTAATCGAGGTGATGATATCCCCTGACTTAACGCCCGCTTTCTGTGCGGCGGACTGCGGCAGCACTTCCGAAACGAAGGCGCCGCGCTGTGCATCGACATTAAACGCCTTGGCGATATCCGCCGTCATCTCGGTGCCCTTGATGCCGAGCTGGCCGCGCTTCACTTCGCCATATTTGATCAGCTGCTGCGCCAGGTTCATCGCCATGTCGCTCGGGATCGCAAAGCCGATGCCGATATTGCCGCCGCTCGACGCCAGAATCGCGGTGTTGATACCGATCAGCTCGCCGTTGAGATTGACCAGCGCGCCGCCGGAGTTGCCGCGGTTAATCGCGGCGTCGGTCTGAATAAAGTTTTCCAGCCCTTCCAGATTAAGTCCGCTGCGGCCCAGCGCCGAGATAATGCCGGAGGTGGCGGTCTGGCCCAGCCCGAACGGGTTGCCGATCGCCACGGCGAAATCGCCAACTTTCAGCTGATCGGAGTCGGCGATCTTCACCTGCGTCAAATTCTTCGCGCCTTCTACCTGAATCAGCGCGATATCGGTCTGTTCGTCATGACCAATCAGCTTCGCATCATATTCGCTGCCGTCACCCAGCTGCACGCTGATCTTGTCCGCGCCGTTGACCACGTGGTTGTTGGTGAGGATGTAGCCCTTAGCCGCGTCGATAATTACGCCGGAGCCCAGCCCCTCGAACGGCTGCGCCTGATCGCCGCCCGGCCCCTGACCGAAGAAGCGCTTCAACGGCTCGGGAATATCCTGCGCCTGGCTGGCGGTTTCCGTACCTTCAACATGAACGCTGACCACCGCCGGCAACACTTTTTCCAGCATCGGTGCCAGGCTGGGCAGCGGCTGGCCCTGAATCTGCGCGGGCAGGGTCGCCATCGCCGCAGGCGTTGCGGCCAGGCTCATTCCGATACTCAAGGCTAATGCGCTTAACAGACGTGCTTGTTTTTTCATTGCTACAACGCTCTCGCTGCGAATAGTGGGGGGAGTAAACGTATGTGACAGCTGATTCAGGGTCTGGGTTCGCAAAAATGCGGGGCGCAACCGGGTTACGCCCCAATAAGATTAGTCGCGCGCAGCGCGTTCGCCGCGCAGCAGGCCTGACGCGCCTTCGGAATAGTCGCGCGGGATCTGAACCGGTGCCTGATCGTTATCCGCTTCCGCTTCCGTCAGCTGATAGGCAAAGGGGTTTTTCTCGCCCGGCAGGTTCGGCAGCAGATCGTTCGATCCTTTTGCCATATGCTGATAAAGCTGGCGGTAGTCGCGCGCCATGTTATCCAGCAGCTCGGCGCTCTGTGCAAAGTGGTTAGTCAGCTCTTCGCGGTAGTCCGCCAGCTCTGCTTTGGATTTCTCCAGCTCATACTGCATGCTGCGCTGTTCGCGCAGTTTTTTGTTACCGAAACGCATGGCAACCGCGCCGACAATAATGCCAATGACTAAACCAATTAACCCGTATTCCCAGGTCATAATGACTCCCATGTAATTTCCGTTGTTTGTAGGGCATCCACCATTTCAATAGTAGTCACTATACCCGTTAATCTTATGGATGTGGAACTCTGAGGCGGCATGCCTTAGTGTAGGGCGGCCTTTTTTTCGTCAACCGAACTGTGAATAAGACCTTTTCAGGGATTCTGAGAGAACCATGCAAACCTTATCTCCGCTTGCGCGCTATGAGCAGGCGCTGTCGCAGGGCGACTTTAAACCCGATGATGTACAACGCGATGCAATTACCCGACTGGACGCCGTTCAGCGGGCCTTACTTGCACGCCAGCCCGAGCAGCCCGCCAGCGGCAAAGGATTGTTCGGCCGCCTGTCCAGACTGATGGGCAAAGAGAAAACCGACGCGCAGGCGCCGGTGCGTGGCCTCTATATGTGGGGCGGCGTAGGACGCGGTAAAACCTGGGTCATGGATCTGTTTTTTCAGTCTATTCCTGGCAACCGCAAACTGCGTCTGCACTTTCACCGATTTATGCTGCGCGTGCATGAAGAGCTGACGCAGCTGCAGGGGCAGAGCGACCCGCTGCTGATCATTGCCGACCGCTTTAAAGCCGAAACGGACATTCTCTGCTTCGACGAATTTTTCGTCTCCGACATTACCGACGCTATGCTGCTCGGCACGCTGATGGAGGCGCTCTTCGCGCGCGGCATTACGCTGGTAGCGACCTCAAACATTCCGCCGGACGAGCTCTATCGCAACGGCCTGCAGCGCGCGCGCTTTCTGCCGGCGATTGAGCAGATCAAACAGCACTGCGACGTGATGAACGTCGATGCTGGCATCGACTACCGCCTGCGCACGCTGACCTCGGCGCACCTGTGGAACGCGCCGCTGAACGAGGCGACCCACGCCGAGATGGAGCGTATGTTTAAGGCGCTGGCGGGCAGCGCGCGCGACGACGCGCCGGTGCTGGAGATTAACCATCGCCAGATGGCGACGCTGGGCGTCAGCGAAGGGGTGCTGGCGATCGATTTCCTGACGCTGTGCGGAGAAGGGCGCAGCCAGCATGACTATATCGAGCTGTCGCGCCGTTTTCACAGCGTGCTGCTCTACGACGTGCCGGTGATGATCTATAAAACCGAGGATCAGGCGCGGCGCTTCCTCGCGCTGGTGGATGAGTTCTACGAGCGTCACGTCAAGCTGGTGGTCGCGGCGGAAACCTCGCTGTTCGAAATCTATCAGGGCACGCGGCTGAAATTTGAGTATCAGCGCTGCCTGTCGCGTCTGCAGGAAATGCAGAGCGAGGAGTATTTGCGCCTGCCGCATCTGCCCTGAGAGGGCGCAAGAAAAAGATCAAATAGGGTTCGATTTTTGCAATCGACTTCTCTATAATCTTGCGACCCCACGTTACAGCAACTGGATTTATTTCCCGAATCCGTTGTGCTCCGGTAACTCTATCCGAAGGGGTAGGCTTGCTGGTCAAAATGGTCGTGTGAGCCTCAACCGTTTACTTAAGCGTTTGGGTTTTCACCAACGTGTAACTTAATTTGGGTAAGCTTTTCGATGAAAACTTTTACAGCTAAACCAGAAACCGTACAGCGTGACTGGTATGTTGTTGACGCAACTGGCAAAACCTTGGGTCGCCTGGCGACTGAACTGGCGCGCCGTCTGCGTGGTAAGCATAAAGCGGAATATACTCCGCACGTTGATACCGGTGATTACATCATCGTTCTGAACGCTGACAAAGTCGCCGTTACCGGCAACAAGCGTACTGACAAGATTTACTATCACCACACTGGCCACATCGGTGGTATCAAACAGGCGACCTTTGAAGAGATGATTGCTCGCCGTCCTGAGCGTGTGATTGAAATCGCGGTTAAAGGCATGCTGCCGAAGGGCCCGCTGGGCCGTGCAATGTTCCGTAAGCTGAAAGTTTACGCGGGCAACGAGCACACCCATGCGGCACAGCAACCGCAAGTTCTTGACATTTAATCGGGATTACAGGCAATGGCTGAAACTCAAAACTACGGCACTGGTCGCCGCAAAAGCTCCACCGCTCGCGTATTTATCAAGCCGGGCAGTGGCAACATCGTTATCAACCAACGTTCTCTGGAACAGTATTTCGGTCGCGAAACTGCCCGCATGGTAGTTCGTCAGCCGCTGGAGCTGCTGGACCTGGTTGGTAAATTCGATCTGTACGTCACCGTTAAAGGTGGTGGTATTTCTGGTCAGGCAGGTGCGATCCGTCACGGCATCACCCGCGCTCTGATGGAGTACGACGAATCTCTGCGTGCTGAACTGCGTAAAGCGGGCTTCGTTACCCGTGACGCGCGTCAGGTTGAACGTAAGAAAGTCGGTCTGCGTAAAGCACGCCGTCGTCCGCAGTTCTCCAAGCGTTAATTGTTTGCGGCTTCGGCTGCTGCGATTGGCACAAAAAACCCGCTTCGGCGGGTTTTTTATTTTCTACCCCGTTGCGTCAAAAAACGCGTAAAACCCCTGCGCTGCTCGCAAATTCCCCGCAAATCTCGAATCCTCGCCCACAAGCTGCCCAAAATCTGGTAAACTCTGTGTCACTTTGCGCCCATAAGTCGGCGTGTGATGTCGGTCAACCCTCAGGATGTCGGAAAGACAGATCTTACGCGGGCTGTGAGCGAACGATTGAGCAGGTGAGTCGCCGTGTGGTTGGCTATTCGCAGTAACTTTTTGTGAACAAACTTGGAGGTTTTCATGGCTGTCGCTGCCAACAAACGTTCGGTAATGACGCTGTTTTCCGGTCCTACTGACATTTTCAGCCATCAGGTACGCATCGTACTGGCTGAAAAAGGCGTTAGTGTAGAGATCGAGCAGGTCGAAATGGATAACCTGCCGCAGGATCTGATTGACCTCAACCCGTATCGCACTGTGCCGACGCTGGTAGATCGCGAACTGACGCTGTATGAATCGCGTATCATCATGGAGTACCTGGACGAGCGCTTCCCGCATCCGCCGCTGATGCCGGTCTACCCGGTTGCGCGCGGCGAAAGCCGTCTGATGATGCACCGCGTCGAGCAGGACTGGTATAGCCTGATGCACATCATTGAAAAAAGCAGCGGTCAGGAAGCGGAAGCCGCGCGCAAGCAGCTGCGCGAAGAGCTGCTGGCAATTGCGCCGCTGTTCGCCCGCACCCCGTTCTTTATGAGCGAAGAGTTTAGCCTGGTAGACTGCTACCTGGCACCGCTGCTGTGGCGTCTGCCGTCAATGGGCATCGATCTGGCTGGCGCCGGTTCGAAAGAGCTGAAAGGCTACATGAATCGCGTATTTGAGCGTGACTCTTTCCTCGCTTCACTGACGGAAGCGGAACGTGAAATGCGCCTGCAAGCCCGGGGCTAACCTATGGAAATGTCGCAACTCTCAGCCCGCCGTCCTTACCTGCTGCGCGCCTTTTACGACTGGTTGCTCGACAACCAGCTAACGCCGCATCTGGTGGTCGACATCAATCTGGAAGGGGTTCAGGTGCCGCTGGAATACGCGCGCGATGGACAGATTGTGCTGAACATTGCGCCGCGTGCGGTGGGTAATCTGGAGCTGGGCAATGACGAAGTGCGCTTCAACGCGCGTTTCGGCGGCGTGCCGCGCCAGGTCTCGGTGCCGATGGCTGCGATTCTGGCGATCTACGCGCGGGAAAACGGCGCGGGCACCATGTTTGAGCCGGAGCCGGCCTACGAGCTGGGCGTGCAGGACGCTGAAGAGGCGCCGGTCGATCCTGTTATGTCAGTGATCGATGGTGACCGCCCGGACGACGCTCCTGAAGAGGATCCCTCGCCGGATGACGATCCGCCGCCGCGCGGCAATCGCCCGTCGCTGCGCGTGGTGAAATAGAGCATAAAAAAAGCCGGCTGCGATAGCCGGCTTTTTTGTCGCTGCGTGAACCTTACACTTCCAGATAGTCCATGATGCCTTCGGCGGCTTTGCGCCCTTCGGCAATCGCCGTTACCACCAGATCCGAACCGCGCACCGCATCGCCGCCGGCGAAGATTTTCGGGTTGCTGGTCTGGAAGGCGCTTTCAGCCTGTTCCGGCGCGATAATGCGTCCCTGACCGTCCAGCTCTACGCTGAAGTCGGCCAGCCACTCCATTTTGTGCGGACGGAAGCCAAACGCCATAACGACCGCGTCTGCGGGCAGTACATGCTCGGAGCCGGCCACGATCTCCGCGCGGCGACGTCCTGCCGCATCCGGCTGGCCCATCTCGGTGCGCGCCACTTTTACGCCGCTGACGCGACCGCTGGCGTTGATTTCGATGCCCAGCGGCTGCACGTTAAACTGAAACTCTACGCCCTCTTCACGCGCGTTTTTCACCTCGCGTTTTGAACCTGGCATGTTGGCTTCGTCGCGGCGATAGGCGCAGGTGACGTGCGTCGCACCCTGACGGATAGAGGTGCGTACGCAGTCCATCGCGGTATCGCCACCGCCCAGCACCACCACGCGCTTGCCTTCCATATTTATGTAGGGCTGATCGTCCTGCTGCGCAAAGCCCATGGTGTGTTTGGTATTGGCGATCAGGAACGGCAGCGCGTCATAGACGCCCGGCGCATCCTCGTTCTCCAGCCCGCCGCGCATCGACTGATAGGTGCCGACGCCGAGGAAGACCGCGTCATAGGCATTCACCAGGTCGCTCATCTGCACGTCGCGGCCCACTTCCGTATTCAGCTGGAACTCAATGCCCATTTCGGTAAAGAGCTCGCGGCGTTTGATCATCACCTCTTTTTCCAGTTTGAACGACGGAATGCCGAAGGTCAGCAGGCCGCCGATTTCTGGATGGCGATCGTAAACCACCGCTTTAACGCCGTTGCGCGTCAGCACGTCCGCACAGGCGAGGCCCGCCGGACCCGCGCCGATAATCGCCACGCGCTTGCCGGTCGGTTTAACGTGCGACATATCTGGCCGCCAGCCCATCTCCATCGCTTTATCGTTGATGTAGCGCTCGATATTGCCGATGGTGACCGCGCCGAACTCATCGTTCAGGGTGCAGGAACCTTCGCACAGACGGTCCTGCGGACAGACGCGTCCGCAGACTTCCGGCAGGCTGTTGGTCTGATGCGACAGCTCCGCCGCTTCAATAATGCGGCCTTCGTTCGCCAGCTTCAGCCAGTTAGGGATGTAGTTGTGAACCGGACACTTCCACTCGCAGTAAGGGTTACCGCAGGAGAGACAGCGATCGGCCTGCGCCTTCACCTGGCTGTCAGAAAAGGGCTCATAAATTTCTACAAACTCAATTTTACGAATTTTCAGCGGCTTCTTTGGCGGATCAACGCGCTGCAGGTCGATAAATTGATAGACGTTTTGACTCATCGTAACCTCTTACGGCTATCCTGCCCGGCGCACCGGGCAGGACGAACTATTACTGTGCCTGCACGCGCAGCTCGGCTGCGGAACGACTGCGGTGACCCAGCAACGCTTTAACGTCGCTGGACTTCGGTTTAACCAGCGCGAAGCGCGACGACCAGAGCGGCCAGTTGGCGAGGATCTCTTCGCCACGGCTGGAGCCGGTGTGCTGCACATGCTCGGTGATCAGACCGCGCAGGTGCTCTTCATGGATCGCCAGCTCGTCGACGTTGAGCACTTCTACCAGCTCCGGGTTGACGCGCTTGCGGAACTCACCGTCTTCATCCAGCACGTAGGCGAAGCCGCCCGTCATGCCAGCGCCGAAGTTAACGCCGGTGCGGCCCAGCACGCAGACGATGCCGCCGGTCATATATTCACATCCGTTGTCGCCGATCCCCTCGACTACCGTGATCGCGCCCGAGTTGCGCACCGCGAAACGCTCGCCCGCGCGGCCTGCGGCGAACAGCTTGCCGCCCGTCGCGCCATAAAGGCAGGTGTTGCCCGCAATGGTCGCCTCATGGCTACGGAACGCGGAGCCTACCGGCGGACGAATCGCCAGCATGCCGCCCGCCATTCCCTTGCCGACGTAGTCGTTGGCGTCGCCGGTCAGCGTCAGTTCGACGCCGCCTGCGTTCCACACGCCGAAGCTCTGACCGGCGGTGCCGGAAAAGTGCGCGCGGATCGGATCTGCCGCCAGGCCCTGATCGCCGTGGATCGCCGCGATAGCACCAGAGAGCGTCGCGCCTACGGAGCGGTCGGTGTTGCGAATATCAAAGAAGAACGTCTTGCTCTGTCTCGCTTCCACAAACGGCATCGCCTGGTCATGCAGCGCTTTATTCAGCTCGCCCTTGTCGAAAGGCGGGTTGCTGCCTTCGGTGCAGTGCAGCGCTTTGCCCGGCATCGGCGTCGCGGTTTTCAGCAGCGACGAGAGATCCAGGTTCTGCTGCTTGGCGGTGAAGCCATCCAGCTCTTTCAGCAGATCGGTGCGGCCGATAAGGTCAGTCAGACGCTTCACGCCCAGGCTGGCCATCAGCTCGCGGGTTTCGCGCGCGATAAATTCAAAGTAGTTAGTTACCTTGAAGGGCAGGCCGTGATAGTGGTTCTTACGCAGCTTGTCGTCCTGGGTCGCTACGCCAGTTGCGCAGTTGTTCAGGTGACAGATACGCAGATATTTACAGCCCAGCGCCACCATCGGCCCGGTGCCGAAGCCGAAGCTCTCTGCGCCGAGGATCGCCGCTTTAATAATGTCGAGGCCGGTTTTCAGGCCGCCGTCGACCTGTAGACGGATCTTGTGGCGCAGACCGTTGGAGACCAGCGCCTGCTGGGTTTCCACCAGGCCAAGCTCCCACGGGCAGCCCGCATATTTCACCGAGCTTAACGGGCTGGCGCCGGTGCCGCCGTCATAGCCGGCGATGGTGATCAGGTCGGCATAGGCTTTCGCCACGCCGGTGGCGATGGTGCCAACGCCTGGCTCCGAGACCAGCTTCACCGAAATCATCGCTTTGGGGTTAACCTGCTTCAGGTCGAAAATCAGCTGCGCCAGATCTTCAATCGAGTAGATATCGTGATGCGGCGGCGGCGAAATCAGCGTGACGCCCGGCACCGAGTAGCGCAGCTTCGCGATGTAGGGCGTGACTTTGTCGCCCGGCAGCTGACCGCCTTCGCCTGGCTTCGCGCCCTGCGCCACTTTAATCTGGATCACGTCGGCGTTGGCCAGGTAGGCTGGCGTGACGCCGAAGCGGCCCGAGGCGACCTGTTTGATACGCGACACTTTACTGGTGCCGTAGCGCGCCGGATCTTCGCCGCCTTCGCCGGAGTTAGAGTAGCCGCCGAGGGAGTTCATCGCTTCGGCCAGCGCCTCATGCGCCTCCGGGCTGAGCGCGCCGATAGACATCGCTGCGGTATCAAAGCGTTTAAACAGCTCGCTGGCCGGCTCGACGTCGTCGATATGCACTGCGCCGGTGCCAGGCTGCAGCGCCAGCAGATCGCGCAGCGTCGCGACCGGACGCTCGTTTACCAGCTTCGCATAGGCCTGATAGTCGCTGTATTCGCCGCTTTCTACGGCGCGTTGCAGCGTCCCCACCACGTCCGGGTTATAGGCGTGATACTCGCCGCCGTAGACATACTTCAGCAGGCCGCCCTGATCCAGCGGCTTGCGCTGCAGCCAGGCACGCTTCGCCAGGTTGGTCAGATCCTGCTGGAAGTCGGCGAAGCTGGCGCCGCTGATGCGGCTGACCACGCCCTGGAAGCAGAGGCTGGATACATCCGCATGCAGGCCCACCGCTTCAAACAGTTTCGAGCAGCGATAGGAGGCGATGGTCGAGATGCCCATTTTGGACATGATCTTATACAGGCCTTTATTGATGCCGTTACGGTAGTTCAGCATCACGGCGCGGTAATCTTTTTCGATAACGTTGCTGTCGACCATCTTCGCCAGCGATTCATAGGCCAGGTAAGGATAAATCGCGGTCGCGCCAAAGCCGAGCAGGACGGCGAAGTGGTGCGGATCGCGCGCGCTGGCGGTCTCAACGATAATGTTGGCGTCGCAGCGCAGGCTTTTCTCTACCAGACGCGTCTGCACCGCGCCGACGATCATCGGTGCCGGAACCGGCAGGCGGTTTTCGGCGATGGCGCGATCGGAGAGCACCAGCAGCACGGTGCCGTTGCGCACCATACGCTCCGCCTCGTCGCACAGCGCGTGCACTGCCTGTTCCAGGGTCTGCGTCGCCGGGTCGAAGGTGCAGTCGAGCGTATCGGCGCGATAGTATTCACCTTCCAGAGTGGTCAGCTGATTAAAGTCAGACCAGAGCAGGATAGGGGACTTAAAGCTGACGCGATGCGCCTGGCCTTCCGCTTCGCAGAAGACATTCATCTCGCGACCGATGCTGGTGGCCAGCGACATAACGTGATTTTCGCGCAGCGGATCGATCGGCGGGTTGGTGACCTGCGCGAACTGCTGGCGGAAATAGTCATAAATAATGCGCGGGCGGCTGGAGAGCACGGCAAACGGCGTGTCGTCGCCCATCGAGCCGACCGCTTCCTGGCCGTTCTCGCCCAGTACGCGAATAATGGTATCAAGCTCTTCGCTGCTGTAGCCGAACTGCTTCTGGTAAGTTGCCAGCAGCGGATCGTTCAGCTCGCGGCTGCCGACCTGGTTATCAGGCAGATCTTCGAACGGTACCAGACGCTTAACGTTTTTCTCCATCCACTCTTTGTAGGGATGGCGGCTCTTGAGATCGTGGTCAGTTTCCGCCGAATGGAGAATGCGGCCGATGCGGGTGTCGATTACCATCAGCTCGCCTGGGCCGACGCGGCCTTTTTCCACCACTTCGTCTGGCTGATAATCCCAGATGCCCACTTCTGAGGCGCAGGTGATCAGCTTGTCTTTGGTGATGACGTAGCGCGCCGGACGCAGACCGTTACGGTCAAGGTTACAGGCGGCGTAGCGGCCGTCGGACATTACAATGCCCGCCGGGCCATCCCACGGCTCCATATGCATGGAGTTAAAGTCGAAGAAGGCGCGCAGCTCTGGATCCATATCCGGGTTGTTCTGCCAGGCGGGCGGCACCAGCAGGCGCATCGCGCGCACCAGGTCCATGCCGCCGTTCAGGAACAGCTCCAGCATGTTGTCCATCGAGCTGGAGTCGGAGCCGGTTTCATTGACGAACGGCCCGGCGTTCTGCAGATCGGGGATCAGCGGCGTGTTGAATTTGTAGGCGCGGGCGCGCGCCCATTGACGGTTACCGGCAATGGTGTTGATTTCGCCGTTATGTGCCATATAGCGGAACGGCTGCGCCAGCGGCCAGCGCGGCACGGTGTTGGTGGAGAAGCGCTGGTGGAACAGGCAGATAGCCGATTCCAGACGCAGGTCCGCCAGATCGAGATAGAAGCGCGGCAGGTCAGCCGGCATACACAGGCCTTTATAGATATTGACCTGGTTTGAGAAGCTGCAAATGTAGAACGCTTTATCGTCGGTCTGCTCAATGCGCTTTTCCGCACGGCGACGCGCCATATAAAGGCGACGCTCCATATCGCGCGGACGCCAGCCGGCCGGGGCGTTAATAAACAGCTGCTGAATGCGCGGCATAGAGGAGAGGGCAATCTCTCCCAGCACGTCCTGATTGACCGGCACGTCGCGCCAGCCGACCACAGAGAGGGTTTCACGGACCACTTCCTCTTCCACAATGCGGCGGCTCGCCTGAGCCTCTTCCTCATCATGGCTGAGGAACAGCATGCCTACGGCGTAATTTTTTGCCAGGCGCCAGCCCTTCTCCTCCGCGACAACGCGGAAGAAGCGGTCAGGTTTTTGTAATAACAGACCACAGCCGTCGCCGGTCTTGCCGTCGGCAAGGATCGCGCCACGGTGTTGCATACGGGCCAGCGCGTGGATTGCGGTACGCACTACCTTATGGCTAGGTTCGCCTTCTATATGGGCGATGAGGCCGAAACCACAGTTATCCTTTTCAAGGGATTTGTCATACAACATTTCAGTGAACCTCCCCAGGCTCTGTGGATTCCCTTTGGTCGGGCTACGGGCGCAGAAAGTGCTAAGCGACAGGCTGGCGCGCATCGTGCGCTGCACTCCTGTGTCGCCCCATCTGTCTGGCCTTTGGCGTCGTTGTCACAAGCGTCGTGGTCTTGTTACAGGGGGAATCTCTGTTACTGCATAAATATGACGGGTTGAGCACCCGTCCAGAAAGCTTCCAGCGGATTTCCAACTTATCGGGAAAGCGGAATAAGGTCAAATAGCGTTCCTGGTCGTCTTTTTAGCCAGCTTTTATCAATTAACTATTTGAATAGTTTAGTTTTTACAGGCAAAAAAGGCGCTATCGGCAACGCTCGCCGCCAGGCGGAAATGTGAACTCTCTCACTGTCATGCAGCCGTCATATCCCTTTTAGGTGCTGGTTTGACGGGGTTTGACAGCATAATCTGCTGGATAGCAGATTACCCACACGTCATGTATCTGTTTTTCTTATAACAGCCTTTTTGCCGCAAATGCGCAGGCGTCATAAGTAAAATTAATCATAGCGGGCGCGATTATTCAGGCAGTTAAAATGAATGGCTATGCAAAAAGGAAAAGCAGTGCCGGGACAACAAGAGGCTGTCGGCAAAGAAAAAGAAAGGTCTGGATCATGCTCGCCGGAAAGCAGGCGGCCCTCCAGATTATTCGGTTGGCGCAATTAGTCAAGCAATTTAGCGCCAGCGCGGCTATCGTCGGCGATCGTGGCGTCAGATGCACCATAACGGGGCATAACGCGCGCTTTCCGGCGCTTCGTCGCGCCATCGGCAGGATAATTACGCTATGATGAGCCTGTTCTTTTCCAGGGAGTTCGTATGAAACAGATTCGCCTGCTGGCGCAGTATTATGTTGATTTGATGGTTAAGCTGGGACTGGTGCGTTTTTCGCTGCTGCTGGCGTCAGCGCTGGTGGTGCTGGCGATGATAGTACAGATGGCGGTGACCATGGTGCTGCGCGGGCATGTCGAGAGCATCGACGTGGTGCGCTCGGTATTCTTCGGACTGCTGATTACGCCCTGGGCGGTCTACTTTCTCTCTGTTGTGGTCGATCAGCTGGAGGAGTCGCGTCAGCGTCTGTCGCGGCTGGTGGACAAGCTGGAAGAGATGCGCACCCGCGATTTAGAGCTGAACCAGCAGATGAAAGAGACCATCACCCAGCTCAATCAGGAAATTACCGATCGTATTAAGGCGGAGCAGGCGCGCGAACAGGTAATGGATAAGCTGCGCGAAGAGATGGCTCGCCGCGAGCAGGCGCAGATAGAACTGGAGCAGCAATCCTCGTTTCTCCGCTCGTTCCTCGACGCCTCGCCCGATCTGGTGTTCTACCGCAATATCGACAAGCAGTTCTCCGGCTGTAACCGCGCCATGGAGCTGCTGACCGGCAAAAGCGAAAAGCAGCTGATTGGCCTGACGCCGCGCGATATCTATGACGACGACGCCGCGACGAAAGTGCTGGAGACGGATGAGAAGGTTTTCCGCCATAACGTCTCGCTCACCTATGAACAGTGGCTGCAATACCCGGACGGACGCAAGGCCTGTTTTGAAATCCGTAAGGTGCCTTACTACGACCGCGTCGGCAAGCGCAGCGGGCTGATGGGCTTCGGCCGCGATATTACCGAGCGTAAGCGCTACCAGGACGCCCTGGAGAACGCCAGCCGGGAGAAAACCACCTTTATCTCTACTATCAGCCACGAGCTGCGTACGCCGCTTAACGGCATTGTCGGCCTGAGCCGCATTCTGCTCGATACCGATCTCAATCAGGAGCAGCTGAAATACCTGAAAACCATTCACGTTTCAGCAATTACGCTCGGCAACATCTTTAACGACGTTATCGAAGTCGACAAGATCGAGCGCCGCAAAGTGCAGCTGGATAACCAGCCGCTCGACTTCACCGGCTTCCTGGCGGATCTGGAGAACCTGTCCGGGCTGCTGGCGCAGCCGAAAGGGCTGAAGTTCGTTATGGCACCCCAGCTACCGCTGCCGCACAAAATTTGCGCCGACGGCACGCGCCTGCGCCAGATCCTGTGGAACCTGATCGGCAATGCGGTGAAGTTCACCCAGCAGGGCGAAATCGTGGTGCGCGTCGCCTACGAGCCGAACGAGACGCTGCGCTTTGAGGTGGAAGACTCCGGACAGGGCATTCCGCAGGAGGAGCAGGATAAAATTTTCGCCATGTACTATCAGGTAAAAGATCAGCATGGCGGCAAGCCGGCGACCGGCACCGGCATCGGCCTGGCGGTATCGCGCCGTCTGGCGCAGGCGATGGGCGGCGATATCACCGTGCGCAGCGCGCCGGGACAGGGCTCCTGCTTTACCGTGCTGATTAAGGCGCCGCGCGTGGCGGAAGAGGTCGAGGATGACAGCAGAGACGACAGCATGCCGCTGCCGGCGCTGCACGTTTTGCTGGTGGAAGATATCGAGCTGAACGTGATTGTGGCGCGCTCGGTGCTGGAGAAGCTTGGCTGCAGCGTTGAGGTTGCCATGACTGGCCAGGCCGCGCTGGAGATGTTCGACCCGCTGGAGTTCGATCTCGCCCTGCTCGATATCCAGCTGCCGGATATGACCGGACTCGACGTTTCGCGCGCTATCCATCAGCGCTATCCAGACGCCAGCCTGCCGCCGCTGGTGGCGCTGACCGCCAACGTGCTCAAGGACAAGAAAGAGTACCTGGAGGCGGGTATGGACGACGTGCTGAGTAAGCCGCTCTCGGTTCCGGCGCTGACCGCGATGATTAAGAAGTTCTGGGATCACCAGAGCGACGAGGCTGACGCTGCCCACCCGGAAAGCGACGACAAGCGACGCACGCTGCTGGATGTGCCGATGCTGGAGCAATATATCGAACTGGTTGGTCCCGGCCTGATTACGCAGAGCCTGACGATGTTTGAACAGATGATGCCTGGCTATCTGGAGGTGCTCGATTCGAATCTGATGGCGCGCGATCAAAAAGGCATTGCGGAAGAGGGACACAAAATCAAAGGCGCTGCGGGATCGGTAGGGCTACAGCATCTGCAACAGGTTGCGAAACAGATCCAGAGCCCGGAGCTGCCGGCATGGTGGGACAACGTAGGTGAATGGGTGGAAGAGTTAAAGCACGAGTGGCGACATGACGTTCAGGTGCTGCGCGACTGGGTAGCGGAAAGAGAAAAGTAGAGGCCTGAAAAAAAATGACCCCAGTCGAAGACCGGGGTGCGCGAATACTGCGCCAACACCAGGGAAAAAGTCGCTGTTGCTATACTTGGAGGAGTTTAAGTGCAGCAGCGTGGTATCGGTTAACGTCTGTCATCACCTTAGCAAATTCATCAATGACCAGGTAAAGATTCATTAAAATGTGTGATGTTGAGCAGCGTTTAAATACAGAAAACATTAATTTGGCAACACAGTCAAGCAAGGAATTAATTTCTGCGTTGCATTGCGCTCATTTTGACCAATTGTTGCATTTTTTGCGCGGTTTTTGCCTGTCGTAACGACAAGAGCATGGTCTTAAAGCAGCGAAAAAGTCGCACGGCGGTTTTTAACGGTCTGATGTAGGGTAACTGCATGAAATATAAAGTCTAAGATGCTATTTCCGTGCTTTTATCCAAAACGTTTTGGAAAGCGCGCCTTTAAAGTTCCAGATTTGAATTAAGTCCTGTAAATTTACGGAGGACGCGACATAAAATCCAGGGGGCCGGGGCGCGCCCGGGCGAGCAAATTAGCCGTCCGACGTTGCATGTTGTGTAAGCATTCGCATCAATTGGTGAAAAGCACAACATTGCGCTAAGCGGCAAAGTTTAGAAAAGTGAATCATTCATGCAGGCGCTTATCACAAATAATTAAGTATAGGGCGGGAAAGGTGATAAGGCGGCCTGAAGTATGGAACCGATTCCTTTTTCACGGAAGTGCTTGATGTCATTCGATCTGTTTCAATATTTTACAGATAAAATAGCGCCGTGCCGGTTATCTGACGCGCACATTCTGGCGCTTCTTCAGCGATTGTGACCGGGACGAGACTTTTATTACGTCGGAAATTGATTAATGCAGGGAACAGGTAAGAGAACATTGCATGAGCAAGAATAAAGTGAACCGCTGGCAGCGGGTTAAGCGTGCGGTTATCGGCGCGGTGGTGGCGATAGCAGCTATCTGGGTCGCGGGAATTGTGCTGTTTTCCTTTCTGCCGGTGCCGTTTTCAGCGGTGATGGCGGAACGGCAAATCGGTGCCTGGCTGCGCGGCGATTTTCACTATGTGGCGCACGCCGACTGGGTGGGCCACGACGAGATATCGCCCTGGATGGCGCTGGCGGTAATCGCTGCGGAGGATCAAAAATTCCCTGACCACTGGGGTTTTGACGTCGACGCGATTGAAACGGCGCTGGGCAGCGAAGGCGAACGCATGCGCGGCGCCTCGACGCTGTCGCAGCAAACGGCAAAAAACCTGTTTCTCTGGGACGGGCGTAGCTGGGTGCGCAAAGGGCTAGAGGCAGGATTAACGGTCGGCATCGAAACCGTCTGGACCAAGCGTCGCATCCTGACGGTCTATCTCAATATCGCTGAGTTTGGTCAGGGAACCTTCGGCGTGGAAGCGGCGGCGCAGCGCTATTTTCATAAGCCGGCCAGCCGCCTGACGATTGCAGAAGCGGCGCTGCTGGCGGCGGTACTGCCCAATCCTATCCGTTTTCGCGCCGATGCGCCCTCAGGCTATGTGCGACAGCGTCAGCAGTGGATTATGCGCCAGATGCGCCAGCTGGGCGGAGAGGGCTTTTTACAGCGCCATCATCTTAACTAGCGCTTACTCTTCGTCGAAGCCAGCCTCGAAAAGTTCGATAACCGCAGCCAGCGCCTGGCGCTCTTCGGGGCCGCTGGCTTCAATTTCTATATGACCGCCTTTCGCCGAATCGAGCATCAGCAGGGCGATAACGCTGCTCGCCTCCGCCTCGGTGCCAGATTCGTTACGCAGCAATACCTCGGCGTCGAAGCTCTGCACCAGCTCAAACAGCTTCATGGCCGGACGGGCGTGCATCCCCAGCTTGTTTTTAATTTCCACGGTTTGTTTGACGGTCATGATTTGCGTTTTTCCAGCGTACGATGGCGCGACTGCACGTTTTTGCCGCGTGAGCGGAAGTAGTCCGCCAGCTGCTCGGCGATATAGACCGAACGATGTTTACCGCCGGTACAGCCGATAGCGACGGTGAGATAGCTGCGGTTATTGGTTTCCAGCATCGGCAGCCATAACTCCAGGTAACTGCGCGTCTGATAGATAAAATTGTGTACTTCAGTATGGCGATCGAGAAAGGCCGCCACGGGGCGATCGAGGCCGGTCATCGGCCGCAGCTTGGGATCCCAGTGCGGGTTAGGCAGAAAGCGCACGTCGAAAACGTAGTCGGCGTCGATAGGGATGCCGTGCTTGAAGCCAAAAGATTCGAACACCATCGTCAGTTCGCGTTCGCGCTTGCCCAGCAGGCGCGTGCGCAGCATCTCCGCCAGCTCGTGAACCGACATTTCAGAGGTATCGATAATCAAATCGGCGCGGGAGCGCAGCGGCTCCAGCAGGTCGTTCTCTTCATCGATGGCGCTTTCCAGCGACAGATTTTTGCTGGAGAGGGGGTGCAGGCGGCGCGTGTCGCTGTAGCGGCGGATAAGCGTATTGCGATCGGCATCCAGAAACAGCAGCTGCGGCGAAAAGGCGTCTGGCAGATTATTCAGCGCATGTTCGAACACCTCCGGCGACTCCGGCATGTTGCGCACGTCGATGCTTACCGCGGCCGAAATATTGCGCTCCACCAGCGAGTTGGCCAGCTCCGGCAACAGCACGACCGGCAAGTTATCGACGCAGTAGAACCCCATATCTTCAAGCGCGCGTAGCGCCACCGATTTTCCTGAGCCTGACCGACCGCTAACGATCATCAGCACCATGACCTTCTCTCCCGTTTTAAACCGGCGCGCACGCCGGTAAAAGCGCAGCGCGCGTTACTGCTCCTCTGGAGCTTCTGTAATAATGGCGTAGAGTTCTTCATCGCTCTGCGCCGCGCGCAGGCGGCGACACACGGTTTTGTCCGCCAGCCGTTTGGCGACCAGAGACAGGGTGTGCAGGTGGGTTTTGCACTGATCCGCCGGCACCAGCAGCGCAAACAGCAGGTCGACCGGCTGGTTGTCCACCGCATCGAAGGCGATAGGCTGGTCGAGGCTGATAAAGACGCCGACGGCGCGCAGCGTATCCTCTTCCAGCTTGCCGTGCGGTATCGCGATACCGCTGCCGATGCCGGTGCTGCCCATGCGTTCACGGGTCAGGATCGCTTCAAACAGCGTTTGATGCGGCAGATTAAGCTGCTTCGCTGCCAGCTCGCTGATAATTTCAAGCGCGCGCTTTTTACTCTGGCAGTGTACGCCGCTGCGCGTACAGTCCGGCGTCAGCACGGTGCTCAGTTCCAGTGTCAGATCGTTGTTCATTGTCGTTTCACTTGCGAGTTCACAGAGCCGCAGGCCTGCCGCGCTAAACAGCCGCGCGGTATCCCGTGGCGCTTGCACAGATGGCAAAACGGGGCGGTTAATCCGCCCCATCCTGGCCGCCCTGAGCGCGGCAAGCGCGCTGCAAGCGTGAAGGTTAGTGTTTTTTCAGTTTGTCTTTGTGCCGGGTTAGCTGACGGGCCAGTTTATCCACCAGTCCATCCAGCGCCGCGTACATATCTTCCGCTTCCGACGTGGCGTGCAGCTCGCCGCCGTTGACGTGTAAAGTTGCTTCCGCAACCTGAGTGACCTTTTCCACTTTCAGAACAATATAAACCTGATTGATACGATCGAAGTAGTGTTCCAGTTTGGCAAATTTCGTGGTGATGAATTCACGCAGTGGTTCGGTGATTTCAACGTTTTGCCCAGTGAGGTTCAGCTGCATAGGTCTTCCTTCTCATTTCGGTCAAACCAGCTGTTTACGCTGGTTGGAGGGCGGGATAGATAAAGACTCGCGATATTTAGCGACGGTCCGGCGCGCCACCATGATGCCCTGTTCAGATAACATGGAGGTGAGCTTACTGTCACTCAAGGGTTTAGCGGGATTCTCCGCCGAGATTAATTTTTTCACCAGCGCGCGGATCGCCGTAGAGGAGGCTTCGCCGCCGCCTTCGGTATTGACGTGGCTGGAGAAAAAATATTTGAGTTCAAAGATGCCGCGCGGGCTGTGCAGGTATTTCTGCGTGGTGACGCGAGAAATCGTGGATTCATGCATATCCACGGCCTGGGCGATATCCGCCAGCACCATCGGACGCATAAACTCTTCGCCCTGCTCGAAAAAGGCCTGCTGCTGCTCGACGATGCAGCGCGTCACTTTCAGCAGCGTGTCGTTGCGGCTTTCCAGACTCTTGATCAGCCAGCGCGCCTCCTGCAGATTGCTGCGGATAAACTGGCTGTCGCTGTCGTTACGCGCCGCGCCGCCCATTGCGGCGTAGTGCTGGTTGATGCGCAGGCGCGGCACGCTGTCGGCGTTCAGCTCCACCGTCCAGCGCTTGCCGACCTTGCGCACCAGCACATCGGGAATGACATATTCCGGCTCGCCGGTCTGCACCGACTGGCCGGGACGCGGATCCAGCGACTGGATCAGCAGCATCGCCTCTTTCAGCACATCTTCTTTAAAGCGGGTGACGCGCATCAGGCTGCGGAAATCGTGGTTAGCCAGCAGGTCGAGATGCTCGCTGACAATCAGACGCGCTTCGGCCAGCAACGGCGTGGTCGGCGCGAACTGGGAAAGCTGCACCAGCAGGCAGTCGCGCAGATCGCGCGCGCCGACGCCGACCGGATCGAAGCGCTGAATACGCTTCAGCACCGCCTCGACCTCCTCCAGCGCCAGCTCTTCATCGCCCATGCTGTCGAGGATCTCGTTAAGCGAAACGGTGAGGTATCCGGTATCGTCGATGGCGTCGACGATCGAGGTGGCGATAGCGCGATCGGTATCGGTAAACGGCGTTAAATCCACCTGCCACATCAGATAGTCCTGTAGCGACTGGGTGGTTTCGCCCTGATAGACCGGCAGCTCATCGTCCTGATAGTCGGTGCCGGTGCCGGAAGGGGTGCCTGCGGTATAGATCTCGTCCCAGGTGGCGTCGAGCGGCAGATCGTCCGGCATCTCTTTCTGTTCAAGCGCTTCGCGCGTGTCCAGCACCTCATCTTCCTGATAGTCGCGGCTGTCGACCTCTTCATGCACGTCAGCCTGTTCCAGCAGCGGATTGCTCTCCAGCGCCAGCTGCAGCTCTTGCTGAAGCTCAAGCGTAGAGAGTTGCAGCAGCCGGATTGCCTGCTGCAACTGTGGAGTCATTGCCAGCTGTTGGCTGAACCTGAGTTGCAAACCTTGCTTCATATTCAGGACGGGATTTCCTAAGCAAACATCGTATTAACGACACCTTATCAGAGTCTGAACTCTTCGCCCAAATAAACCCGTTTAACCTGCTCATCTTCAAGAATTTCATTTGGCGTGCCGTGAGCAATCAGGCGCCCCTGACTCACGATATAAGCGCGCTCGCAAACCGCCAGGGTTTCACGGACGTTGTGGTCGGTAATCAGCACGCCGAGCCCGCTGTCGCGCAGGTGCTCAATGATTTTTTTGATGTCGATAACCGAAATAGGGTCGACGCCGGCGAAGGGTTCATCCAGCAGGATAAATTTAGGATTGGCCGCCAGGGCGCGCGCAATCTCAACGCGGCGGCGCTCGCCGCCCGACAGCGCCTGACCCATGCTGTCGCGCAGGTGGCCGATATGAAACTCATCCATCAGCTCGTTAGCGCGATCCTGACGCTGCTCTTCGGTGAGATCGTCGCGGATTTGCAGCACTGCCATCAGGTTGTCATAGACGCTGAGACGGCGGAAAATCGACGCCTCCTGCGGTAAATAGCCGATGCCGCGGCGCGCGCGCGCGTGCAGCGGCAGGATGCTGATATCATCCTCATCGATCACGATGCGGCCAGCGTCGCGCGGCACGATGCCGACGACCATGTAGAAGGTGGTGGTCTTGCCCGCGCCGTTAGGGCCGAGCAGGCCGACGATCTCGCCCGATTTCACCTGCAGGCTGACATCTTCTACCACGCGACGGCCTTTATAGGCCTTCGCCAGATTTTCTGCGATTAAAGTGGCCATAGCGATCAGTTACTCTTTTTCGGGCTGTTAGCGTTTTTGTCCTGCAGCTGCGACGGCACCAGTACGGTGGTAACGCGTTTGCTCTGGCCCTGGCTGTAGGCCTGCATCTTCTGCTCTTTGACCAGATAGGTAATGCGGTCGCCTTTGATATTGCTGTCCTGCTGCTCGATATAAGCGTTGCCGGTCAGCTCGACGAAATCTTTTGCCAGCTCATAGTGCAGCTTAGCGGCGTGGCCCTGAACCGGCTTGCCGCTGTCCTGCATCTGATAGAAGGTGGCGGGATTGCCCCAGGCGTCCACGATGGTTTTGTTGCTGTCGCCGCCGGGACGCGTCACCACCACTTTATCGGCGGTGATTTTGATCGTTCCCTGGGTCACGATGACGTTGCCGGTAAAGGTCGCCACATTGCCTTGCAGGTCCAGCGCCTGGTTTTCGGAATCGATATTAACGGGCTTGTCCGAGTCGCCGGTCACCGCCAGCGCGGGTACACTGGCCGCCAGCAGGGCGCCGACCAGGAAAAACTTAAGGCTGTTGTTGTGCATTTTGAATTTCATAATAAGTTTTGACCTTTTCAATCAACTCGGCGTTTTTCGTCCGTAAATTTCCGCGCATCTTCATGCCGGTAGAGTTAAAACCGCGCCCAAACAACGTCACCTGATCGTTAGAGGTCACATCCTGCGAGACGAGGTTGACCTGCGCGTTGTCGGTTTTGATGCGCTGCAGCTGCGAATCCTGCGTCAGGGTGTTGACCTCGACGTGACCATACAGATAAAGCATACGATCTTTGGTGAGTTTGGCTTTATCGGCGCGCACCGACCAGGTCGGCACCTTATTTTCGTCGTAGGTGGTCATCACCGGCTTATCGAACCAGCTCACCTCATCCGCCGCGAAATAGGTCACTTTTTCCGACACCAGTTTGTAAGCCAGCGCCCCTTGCGGGTTATAGACCACGGTGTTTGAATTCGCGCTGGTGTAGGTCGGCTCCTGATCGCTGGTGGCGACCGGCGCGCTGCTGTCATCCTGGCTGGTCAGGTTCCAGCCGATCAGCACCAGCGCAATTAAGGCCAGAATCAGCGTTATCCAACGCCTGCTTTTACTCATACCGATTGCCCTTTGGCATCCTCAAATTTGTTCTGCGCCATTAAAATCAGGTCGCACAGTTCGCGCACTGCGCCGCGCCCGCCCGCGATATGCGTAACGTAATGGGCGCGCGGCAGCAGCACCGGGTGCGCATCCGCGACCGCCACGCTCAGCCCTACGCGGGCCATCACTGGCCAGTCGATAAGATCGTCGCCGATATAGGCGACCTGCTCATCGGAGAGCGACAGTTTATCCAGAAGTTCGCGATAGGCCAAAAGCTTATCGGACTGACCCTGGTAAAGATGCCGAATGCCTAAGGTTTTGCAGCGATCTTCCATCAGGCGCGCGTTGCGTCCGGTAATAATCGCCACCTCTATATCAGAGGTTAGCAAACAGCGGATGCCGAAGCCGTCGCGCACGTTAAAAGCTTTCAGCTCTTCGCCGTTATTGCCCATATAGATCAGGCCGTCCGACATAACGCCGTCGACGTCGCAAATCAGCAGACGGATCTGGCTGGCGCGCGCCATCACCTCCGCGCTGACCGGGCCGTAGCAGGTTTCCACCAGGGAAGTATTTACCGACATTCTTGTTTCCTGTTCAGACTACGCCGGCGCGCAGCATGTCATGCATATGTACCACACCGAGCAGACGATCGTCATCGGCCACCAGCACAGCGGTAATGTTTTTGTTTTGCATCAGGTTCAGCGCCTCGACCGCCAGCATATTGGGGCGAACCCGAATGCCGCCGCGCGTCATCACTTCCGAAATGGTGGCTTTCTGAAAGTCGATGCCCATATCGAAGATGCGGCGCAGGTCGCCGTCGGTAAAAATGCCTTCAATCTTCATCAGATCGTCAACGATAACCGTCAGCCCTAAATTTTTGCGCGTAATCTCCAGCAGCGCGTCGCGCAGCGAGGCGTCGCGCGTAACGTGCGGGATCTCGTCGCCGCTGTGCATGATGTCGCTAACGTGCAGCAGCAGCTTGCGTCCCAGCGCGCCGCCCGGATGCGACAGGGCGAAATCTTCTGCGGTAAAGCCGCGCGCCTCCAGCAGCGCCACCGCCAGCGCATCGCCCATGACCAGCGTCGCCGTGGTGCTGGTGGTCGGGGCGAGCCCGAGCGGGCAGGCTTCCTGCGGCACCTTCACGCAGAGATGCACGTCGGCGGCGCGGCCCATGGCGCTCTCGGGACGGCTGGTAAGGCAGATAAGCGGCACATGCTGCCGCTTCAGCACCGGGATCAGCGCCAGAATCTCGTTGGACTCGCCGCTGTTAGAGATAGCGAGCACCACATCACCGCGGCCGACCATACCGAGGTCGCCGTGGCTGGCTTCGCCCGGATGCACAAAAAAGGCGGGCGTGCCGGTGCTGGCGAAGGTGGCGGCCATCTTTTTACCGATATGGCCCGACTTGCCCATGCCCATCACCACCACTTTGCCCTGACAGCGATAGATCATCTCACAGGCGCGGCTAAAGTCGTCGTTAATATACTGGTCCAGCTGCTCCAGACCTTCACGCTCGATGCGCAGTACCGCTTTTCCCGCCGCTTGAAAGTCGAAATTCGCGTTTGAAAGCTGAGTTGACATGGCAAATCGGTCCTTTGTTATCCGTCGAGGAAAGCGGGCTGAATCCACAAAAGCGCGCCCCAGACGATGAAACCACAGAGTAAGAGGGCGCCCGCGACGCGGCCGATGCGGCGGCTGCGCTGCAGGCAGAGCAGGGTGAACAGCGCGCTGACGCCGAGCATCACCCAGTAATCGCGCGCGAAGGCGTGCTCGTCCACGCCGCCGGGGTTAAGCAGCGCGGGCAGGCCCAGCACGATGGCGATATTATAAATATTGGCGCCAATCAGATTGCCGATGGCGATATCATCTTCGCCTTTCAGCGCGCCCGCCACCACCGTCGCCAGCTCTGGCAGGCTGGTACCGACGGCGATTAACGTCGCGCCCATCACCAGCTCGCTGACGCCGAAATAGTCGGCAAAGGCGGTGGCGTTATCGATCACCATGCGCGTCGACATCGGCAAAATAATCAGCGCGACCGCCAGCCAGAGAAAGGCCACCGTATTGCCGCTCTCTTCGCGCGGCAGCTCCGCAAGCTGTTCGCGCGTCAGGGTATCGCTATTGTCGCGTTCGGCGCGGCGCGCAAAGCGGATCGCCACCAGCAGATAGGCGATGGCGATAGCGATCAGGCCGAGGCCGTCAAGGCGACTCAGGTAGTTATCAAACAGCATCAGGCCGCTGAGTAGTGAGACCAGCAGCATCAGCGGCAGTTCGCGCCGAATCAGATTGGAGTATATGTTCAGAGGGTGCAGCAGCGCCGCGCCGCCGAGTATCAATAAGATATTGGTGATGTTGGAGCCCAGCGCGGCGCCAACGGCAAGATCCATCTGGCCATGCTGCGCCGCCGAAAAAGAGAGGATCATCTCCGGAAGCGAGGTGCCGATGCTGACGACCGTCATGCCGATAATCAGCGGCGGGATACCAAAGGATCGACAGAGTATCGCGGCGCTAAACACCAGGCGATCGGCGCCATAAGCCAGTAAAATCAAACCAACGATCAGCAGGGCAGAGGCTACGAACATGGAAAATCCTTGGATGAAATGCGTTGCCGTCACGTCTTGTGCAGCAGGTTTCAGGTTCTGTCATCAGAAACAGGCGCTGATTTTGACCGTCTGAGCGGCAAAAGTAAATTTTATGCCCGCTTTCGCCAAATGAAGGCAGTAAGTTTCTGTAATGCTATCGTGAACTGGCGCGTTACAGGCTACCATCGTAGGCTTTATAACGCCCGATCCACAGAAGAGGTAATAATGGACCAACAGGAAACGAACCTGGTTGAGGTTCGTGGCGTCAGTTTTTCACGCGGCGATCGTCCGATTTTCGACGATATTTCGCTGACGGTGCCAAAGGGAAAAGTCACGGCCATTATGGGCCCGTCGGGCATAGGTAAAACGACGCTGCTGCGCCTGATCGGCGGCCAGCTGCAGCCCGATCGGGGCGAGATCTGGTTTCGCGGTGAAAATATTCCCAGCTTGTCGCGCGCGAAGCTTTATGAAACCCGTAAAAAAATGAGCATGCTGTTTCAGTCCGGTGCGCTGTTCACCGATCTGACCGTGTATGAAAATGTGGCCTGGCCGCTGCGCGAACATACGCAGCTTCCTGCGCCGCTGCTGCACAGCACGGTGATGATGAAGCTGGAAGCGGTGGGACTGCGCGGCGCGGCACAGCTAAAGCCGGCGGAGCTTTCAGGCGGCATGGCGCGGCGCGCGGCGCTGGCGCGTGCCATCGCGCTTGAGCCGGAGCTGATCATGTTCGACGAACCTTTCGTCGGCCAGGATCCTATTACCATGGGTGTGCTGGTCAAGCTGATCGACGAGCTGAACCATTCGCTGGGCCTGACCTGCATCGTGGTGTCGCACGACGTGCCGGAAGTGCTCAGCATCGCCGACAGAGCCTATATCGTGGCCGGCCAGAAAATTATCGCTCAGGGCAGCACGCCAGAGCTGCGGCAAAACCCCGATCCGCGCGTGCGTCAGTTTCTGGATGGGATTGCGGACGGACCTGTCCCGTTCCGGTTTGCCGCCGGAGACTATCTTGCCGATTTAACCGGCTCAGGGAGAGTGTAAGCCAATGTTGTTAAGGGCGCTGGCGTCATTAGGACGCCGGGGAATCAATACCTGCTCCACCTTTGGTCGGGCGGGCTTAATGCTGTTTCACGCGCTGGTAGGGAAACCCGCCTTTCGCAAACACGCGCCGCTGCTGATCAAACAGCTTTACAGCGTCGGCGTCTTGTCGCTGTTAATCATTATGGTGTCCGGGCTGTTTATCGGCATGGTGCTGGGGCTGCAGGGCTATCTGGTGCTGACCACCTATAGCGCGGAAACCAGCCTCGGTATGCTGGTAGCGCTGTCGCTGCTGCGCGAGCTGGGGCCGGTGGTCACTGCGCTGCTGTTTGCCGGCCGCGCCGGCTCGGCGCTGACGGCGGAAATTGGCCTGATGAAGGCGACCGAACAGCTCTCCAGCATGGAGATGATGGCGGTAGACCCGCTGCGCCGCGTCGTCTCGCCGCGCTTCTGGGCGGGCTTTATCAGCATGCCGCTGCTGACGCTGATTTTTACCGCCGTCGGCATCGCTGGCGGCGCGCTGGTCGGCGTGAGCTGGAAGGGCATCGACCCCGGCTTTTTCTGGTCGGCGATGCAAAACGCGGTCGATTTCCGCACTGACGTAATCAACTGCATTATCAAAAGCGCCGTTTTTGCCGTGACGGTCACCTGGATCGCGCTGTTTAACGGTTACGACGCGATTCCGACCTCTGAAGGGATTAGCCGCGCGACGACGCGCACCGTGGTACACGCCTCGCTGGCGGTGCTCGGTCTGGATTTTGTGCTGACAGCACTGATGTTTGGGAACTAATGCAATGCAAAGCAAAAAAAGCGAAATTTGGGTTGGCGTGTTTATGCTTCTGGCGCTGGTGGCGATGTTATTTCTCTGCCTGCGCGTGGCGGATCTTAAGTCGCTCGGCACCCAGCCGACCTGGCAGCTTTACGCCACTTTCGATAATATTGGCGGCCTGAAAGTCAGCTCGCCGGTTAAAATTGGCGGCGTGGTGATTGGCCGCGTCACCGACATCTCCCTTGAACCTAAAACGCTGCTGCCGCGCGTCACCATGGCGATCAGCGACGAGTACGCCAATAAGATTTCCGACACCAGCTCGCTGGCGATCCGCACGCAGGGCTTACTCGGCGAGCAGTTTTTAGCGTTGAATCTAGGCTTTGACGATCCCGAGCTGGGCTCGGCGATGTTAAAAGATGGCGACACGCTCCGCGATACCAAGTCGGCTATCGTGCTGGAAGACCTGATCGGTCAGTTCCTGTATAAGAGCGGCGGCGACAATAAAAACGATACGGATAACAAGGATCCGCAGGCCGAAGATGGCGCGCCTGCGGCCCCGGCCCAACCCTGAGAGGTAACAATCGATGTTTAAACGTTTACTGATGGTCGCCATGCTGGTTATCGCGCCGCTGGCCGCGGCGGATGCCGCCGATCAAACCAACCCCTATAAGCTGATGAACGAAGCGGCGACGAAGACCTTTACGCGCCTGAAAAATGAGCAGCCGAAGATCAAGCAGAACCCCAACTACCTGCGCGACATCGTGCGTCAGGAGCTGCTGCCCTACGTGCAGATTAAGTATGCCGGCGCGTTAGTGCTGGGCCGCTACTACCGCGAAGCAACGCCGGCGCAGCGCGAAGCCTACTTCAACGCCTTCGGCGACTATCTGGCGCAGGCTTACGGTCAGGCGCTGGCGCTCTACCACGGCCAGACGTATCAGATTCAGCCGGAGCAGCCGCTGGGCGACGCTAAAATCATCGCCATCCGCGTGACCATTGTCGATCCCAACGGCCGCCCGCCGGTTCGTCTCGATTTCCAGTGGCGTAAGAACAGCCAGAGCGGCAACTGGCAGGCGTATGACATGGTGGCGGAAGGCGTCAGCATGATCACTACCAAACAGAACGAGTGGAGCGATCTGCTGCGCACCAAAGGCATCGACGGCCTGACCGCGCAGCTTAAGACCTATGCGGCGCAGCCGATTACGCTGGATAAACAGTAACGATGCATGAGTCATTACGCTGGCAGCGTGACGCCAGCACGCTGTCGCTGTACGGCGAACTGAACCGCGATACGCTGCTGGCGCTGTGGCAGCAGCGCGACACGCTGATCGACAAAGCGGAGATTATCGACGTCTCCGGGCTGGCGCGCGTCGATTCTGCCGGGCTGGCGCTGCTGGTACACCTGCGCGAAATCGCCCGTGCTCAGGGCGTCACGCCGCGTTTTAGCGGCATCAGCGAGAAATTGCAGTCGCTGATCACTCTCTACAATCTTCAGCAGATTATTGTTTCTGCGGAAAAAAGCAGCTGATCCCTTTCTCACTCTCTTAAGCCCCTGTTTTGCGCAGGGGCTTTTGCATGTTTAAGAGTCCGTCGCTTTCCTCTAAGATGTCACCCTTTATTATTTACAACTTAAGTAATGAGCAATGGAAAACAGTGAAATTCAGGCCGTGCTGATGAAAGCGCTGCCGCTGGACGAAGTCCATGTGATGAGCAACGACGGCAGCCACTTTCAGGTAATTGCCGTGGGTGAAATGTTTGGCGAGCTGAGCCGTGTGAAAAAACAGCAGGCCGTTTACGCGCCGCTGATGGAATACATCGCTGACAACCGCATTCATGCCGTCTCCATTAAAACTTATACCCCTGCTGAATGGGCGCGCGACCGTAAACTCAACGGTTTCTGAGCCTTCATCATGGGCGCTCGCCGCTGGCGAGTTCTTCCCGTCTTTAGTTAATTGAGAGCCGTGTTAATGGACAAATTTCGTGTGCAAGGCCCCACCCGCTTGAGTGGTGAAGTGACCATTTCCGGGGCGAAAAATGCCGCGCTGCCGATTCTGTTTGCTGCGCTGCTGGCTGAAGAGCCGGTCGAGATCCAGAACGTGCCGAAGCTGCGCGATATCGATACCACAATGAAGCTGCTGAGCCAGCTGGGTGCGAAGGTTGAGCGCAACGGCTCCGTCCACGTCGACGCCAGCAAGGTTGATATTTACTGTGCGCCCTACGAACTGGTGAAAACCATGCGCGCCTCTATCTGGGCGCTGGGCCCGCTGGTAGCGCGCTTTGGTCAGGGACAGGTCTCTTTGCCGGGCGGCTGCGCCATCGGCGCGCGTCCGGTCGATCTGCATATTACGGGCCTGGAGCAGCTGGGCGCCGAGATCAAGCTGGAAGAGGGCTACGTTAAGGCCTCTGTCGACGGCCGCCTGAAAGGCGCGCATATCGTGATGGATAAAGTGAGCGTAGGCGCGACCGTGACCATCATGAGCGCGGCGACGCTGGCGACCGGCGTTACCATTATCGAGAACGCCGCACGCGAGCCGGAAATTGTCGATACGGCTAACTTCCTGATTACGCTGGGCGCGAAGATCAGCGGCGCAGGCACCGACAAGATCACCATCGAAGGCGTTGAGCGTCTGGGCGGCGGCGTCTATCGCGTCCTGCCGGACCGTATCGAAACCGGCACCTTCCTGGTTGCAGCGGCGATCTCGGGCGGCAAAGTGCTGTGTCACAACACTCAGCCTGATACGCTGGACGCCGTACTGGCGAAGCTGCGCGACGCGGGTGCCGACATTGAAACCGGCGAAGACTGGATCAGCCTGGACATGCACGGCAAACGCCCTAAAGCGGTCAACGTGCGTACGGCACCGCATCCTGGCTTCCCGACCGATATGCAGGCGCAGTTCACGCTGCTCAACCTGGTGGCGGAAGGGACGGGCGTGATCACCGAAACCATTTTCGAAAACCGCTTTATGCATATTCCCGAGCTGATCCGTATGGGCGCGCACGCGGAAATCGAGAGCAACACCGCTATCTGTCACGGCGTGGAAAAACTCTCTGGCGCGCAGGTGATGGCGACCGATCTGCGGGCGTCGGCGAGCCTGGTGCTGGCGGGCTGCATTGCTGAAGGCACGACGCTGGTGGATCGCATCTACCATATCGATCGCGGCTATGAGCACATTGAAGACAAACTGAAGGCGATGGGCGCGCAGATTGAACGCGTAAGCGCTGAATAAGCACGGCTTCAACAAGAAAACCAGCCACGGTAGCGCGGCTGGTTTTTTTTTACCTGATGGATCTTCAGGCGCTGGCAGGATCCTGCTTGCGCTTTTTGTCTCCCGTCGGGGATCGAATGCGCTTTTTGCGATCCAGCAGCAGCTGGGTCTGCGGATCGTAGTAGCGGCTTGGCCAGATCTCGGCGGGATGGACGTCAATCGCCTCCGCAATCAGCCATTCTCCTTTCGGCCAGGGACGCGAAAGGGCATTGGCCAGCGTGGATGAACTCAGGCCCGCCTGGCGCGACAGCGCCGCCAGCGTCGTGCCGCGTCTGCGCAGTGCGGCAATCACATCGGCGGGATGCCAGTCTTCCCTCCTTTTTTTCATATCGCATTCTCCTTGTTCCTTGCGTGAAATATTCCCGGTGCAGCGAAGCGCGCTGTTCTTCCGCTATCTGGAAGCTTCTGGAGTTTATATATCAGAAAGTTTCTTGTTATTTCCAGTAATTTTTGGTCCGGTTCCGATAAGTGCGCGCCGCTACGCAAAAGCACGGCAACATCTGAGGGGGCGTTTCTGGAAAAAGTGAAGCGGGTAAGGGGGAAACAGCGGAGCTGCGGCGGCAGCTCCGAAGGGGTATCAGAAATCGCGCTGTACGGACATATGCGCCAGCGATTCGAGGGCGCTGCGCCAGGGCGATTCCGGCAGCGCGCTAAGCGCCGCGATCGCTTTGTCTGCCTCCTGCTCGGCGCGCTTGCGCGTCCACTCCAGCGAGCCGCACTGCTGCATGGCGGCCAGCACCGGTTCGAGAAGGTGACGGCCGTTGCCCTGTTCGATCGCCTCGCGGATCATCTTCGTCTGCTCCGGCGTGCCGTTATGCATCGCGTGCAGCAGCGGCAGCGTCGGCTTGCCTTCGCTCAGGTCGTCGCCGGTATTTTTGCCCAGCGTGGCGCCGTCGGCGCTGTAGTCGAGCAGATCGTCGATTAACTGGAAAGCGGTGCCGAGAAAGCGTCCGTAATCCTGCATCGCTTTCTCCTGCGCCGGCGTGGCCTCGGCAAGAATGGCGGATGCCTGAGAGGCCGCCTCGAACAAACGCGCGGTTTTGCTGTAAATCACCCGCATGTAGCTCTCTTCAGTGATGTCGGGATCGTTGACGTTCATCAGCTGCAGCACTTCGCCTTCGGCAATCACGTTCACCGCTTCGGACATCAGCGCCAGGATACGCAGCGAACCCATGCTGGTCATCATCTGGAAGGCGCGAGTATAGATAAAGTCGCCGACCAGCACGCTGGCTGCATTGCCGAACGCCGCGTTGGCGGTGGCTTTGCCGCGGCGCATATCGGATTCATCCACCACGTCGTCATGCAGCAGCGTCGCGGTGTGGATAAATTCGATCAGCGCCGCGTTAGTGACGTGCAGCTCGCCCTGGTAGCCGAGCGCGCGCGCCGAAAGCACGGCGATCATCGGGCGAATGCGCTTGCCGCCGCCGCTGATGATGTAATAGCCAAGCTGGTTAATCAGCGAGACCTCGGAATTCAGCTGGTCGAGGATGGTCTGGTTGACGGCCGCCATATCCTGCGCGGTTAATTCATTAATTTGTTCTAAGTTCATTCGTCTGTTCAGCTTTGACTCGTTTCAACGGCTCATGGTACGTGCTTTAACCAGCCTGAGTTCAGGTAATCTGTTACTGATTGTACTTGAATTTTCCAGATGAGAAACGTTTGCGATCGGCCTGTGTTTTTTTTCTGCAAGAGAGTGCAAAGTGCTCTTGTCTTCTGCTGGAGATTTGCGTAGAATTCGCGCCCTATTGTGAATATTTATCGCGCCGCCTGATGAACGAAAGGCATGCGCAGAAGCGGAGTTTTATATGTACGCGGTTTTCCAAAGTGGTGGTAAACAACACCGAGTAAGCGAAGGTCAGACCGTTCGCCTGGAAAAGCTGGACATCGCAACCGGTGAAACCATTGAGTTTGACCAGGTGCTGATGATCGCAAATGGCGAAGACGTGAAAATCGGCGCGCCACTGGTTTCAGGCGGCGTTATCAAAGCTGAAATCGTTGCTCACGGTCGTGGCGAGAAAGTTAAAATCGTTAAGTTTCGTCGTCGTAAGCACTACCGTAAGCAGGCTGGCCACCGTCAGTGGTTCACTGATGTGAAAATTACTGGCATCAGCGCTTAAGAGGAGATCTGACAAATGGCACATAAAAAGGCTGGTGGCTCGACTCGTAACGGTCGTGACTCCAATGCAAAACGTCTGGGTGTAAAACGTTTCGGTGGCGAATCTGTTCTGGCAGGTAGCATCATCGTTCGTCAGCGTGGTACTAAATTCCACGCCGGTAACAACGTAGGTTGTGGTCGTGACCACACCCTGTTCGCTACCGCAGACGGCAAAGTTAAATTCGAAGTGAAAGGTCCGAACAACCGTAAATACATCAGCATCGTTGCTGAGTAAGGTTGTCGTGACGCAGACAGCGACTGTCTGAACGCACGAATAAAAGCCCCGCAGCCATTGCGGGGCTTTTTACATTCTGCGACCTGTCGTTCTGTATTGCTGTACACTTTATGTACGCCTGATGCAAATCAGTCCTGATTTATCCGCCGCCGGTCAGCGCAGACAGACCCTGGCGGACCCGTCCGCAGCCCGTAAGGCGCGCGGACGATTGTGTGACGGAGAAAGAAAATGAAGTTTGTTGATGAAGCGACAATCCTGGTGGTTGCCGGCGACGGCGGCAATGGCTGCGTCAGCTTCCGCCGTGAAAAATATATTCCGAAAGGCGGCCCGGACGGCGGCGACGGTGGCGACGGCGGCGACGTTTATCTGGTCGCTGACGAGAACCTGAATACCCTGATTGACTACCGCTTTGAGAAATCCTTTCGCGCCGAACGCGGTCAGAACGGCCAGAGCCGTGACTGTACCGGCAAACGCGGTCAGGACATTATCGTCAAGGTGCCGGTCGGCACGCGCGTCATCGATCAGGGCACCGGCGAAACGCTGGGCGATATGACGCGTCACGAGCAGAAGCTGATGGTCGCCAAAGGCGGCTGGCATGGCCTGGGCAACACGCGCTTTAAATCCTCGGTAAACCGTACCCCGCGTCAGAAAACCATGGGTACGCCGGGCGAGAAGCGCGATTTGCAGCTGGAGCTGATGCTGCTGGCCGACGTCGGCATGCTGGGTCTGCCGAACGCCGGTAAATCGACCTTTATCCGCGCCGTCTCGGCGGCGAAGCCGAAAGTGGCGGACTACCCGTTCACCACCCTGGTGCCGAGCCTGGGCGTGGTGCGCATGGACAGCGAGCAGAGCTTCGTTGTCGCCGATATTCCAGGCCTGATTGAAGGGGCCGCCGAAGGCGCTGGCCTCGGTATCCGCTTCCTGAAGCACCTTGAGCGCTGCCGCGTGCTGCTGCACCTGATCGACATCGCGCCGATCGATGAGTCCGATCCGGTGGAAAACGCGCGCATTATTCTTGGCGAGCTGGAGAAGTACAGCGACAAGCTGTTCAACAAGCCGCGCTGGCTGGTGTTCAACAAAGTTGACCTGATTAGCGAAGAAGAAGCGCAGGCGCGCGCTAAAGCGATCGCCGAGGCGCTGGGCTGGGAAGAGAAATATTATCTGATCTCCGCTGCAAGCCGTCAGGGCGTGCAGGATCTCTGCTGGGACGTGATGAGCTTCATCAACGCCAACCCGAAAGAAGCGGAAGAAGAAGAGAAGAAGCCCGAGAAAGTCGAGTTCATGTGGGATGACTACCACCGTGAGACGATGGAAAGCGTGGCTGAAGAAGAAGATGAAGAGTGGGATGACGACTGGGACGAAGATGACGACGAAGGCGTCGAAATCATCTACCAGCGTTAATGCCGAAGAAAAGGGACAGCGAAAGCTGTCCCTTTTTCATTACCCCAGCACCGCCACCGTCAGCCGCGACGAGCAGCAGAGCTGGCCGCGCGCGTTGCGGATTTCAATCTGCCACACCTGATTGCGTGAGCCGATATGCAGCGGGCGGCAGATGCCGCGCACTTCGCCGCTGGAGACCGAACGGTGATGGCTGGCGTTTACCTCAATGCCGACCACGCTTTTGCCCTCTTCGGTGCAGAGATAGCCGGCGATCGAGCCCATCGACTCCGCCAGCACCACCGACGCGCCGCCGTGCAGCAGGCCGAAGGGCTGATGGGTGCGCGCGTCAACCGGCATGGTCGCCTCCAGGTAATCGTCGCCGATAGCGGTAAAGCGGATGCCAATATGCGCCACCAGCGAGTGCTCGCCGATGGCGTTTAGCGCGTCGAGATCGGTCTCGCGTTTCCAGATCGCCATCGGTCAGGCTCCCAGCGTCGCGCCGCCGTCAACCACGATATCCTGCAGCACCACATGGCTGGCAAGATCCGAGGCGAGGAACAGCACGTTGTGGGCGATTTCCTGCGGCGTGGCGATCTTGCGCAGCGGGATGCCGAGCTTATATTGATCCGGGAAGCCGTCGATCATCTCCTGCTCGGCGGTCGGCGTATGCCACAGGCTGCGCTGCATCTCGGTATCGGTCGAGCCGGGCGAAACGATATTGCAGCGCACGCCATAGGGTGCCATCTCCAGGCCGACCGTCAGGGTGAGGCTGCGCAGCGCGGCTTTCGACGCGCCGTAAGCTGACATGCCGATACGCGGCGCGTGCGCCGAGTTCGAGGCGACAGAGACGATTGCGCCCGCGCGCTGCTGGCGAAACACCGGCAGCGTCTGCTGGAACATATTGAAGGCGCCGCCGACGTTGACCGCCAGGCATGCCTGGAAATCGGCGGCAGAGATCTCGTCGGTGGCACCGATACGCAGGATGCCCGCGCCGTTTACCAGCACGTCGAGGCGCGGCTGCTGCGCCAGCAGGCGCTGGCAGAGCGTTTTCACCTGTCCGGCATCGGCCACGTCAAGCGTGTGGCAGGCGAAAGGGTAGTCAATATCGTGAAAGCGCAGATCGAAGCCCTGAACCTGTGCGCCCGCCGCGTGAAACGCCAGCGCGGTATGGTAACCGATGCCCTGGCCTGCGCCGGTCACCCAGACCTGCTTGCCGCTGAAGTCAAAGCGCTGGCTCATCAGGCTGTCTCCCGTGACAGCAGCGCCCACCAGCCGTCGATAGTGGGATTTTTCGCCAGGCTTACGAAGTCGATATCGCCGTGCGCCTGACGCCAGCGCGCCGCCAGCGCCATCATGCGCACGGAGTCGAGACCGTAGTCGATCAGGTTCTCATCATCTTCCGGCACCTCGTCATCTTCCAGCAGCGGCAGAATAAGCGCGCGCAGATCGTCCTTGCTGAGCGGCAGCGGCATTAAATCCGCAGTCATTACCACTTTGCCGCTACGTCCGGCGGTATAGGTCAGCGCCATCATATGCTCTTCACGGCTGAAATCCGCCAGCGCGTCCGCCACCATAAAGGGCTGGATATTACGCATAAAGGCGTCAGTGGCGGTGGTGAGACAGCCGATATGGGCGTAGACGCCGGTGATGATCAGCTGATCGCGTCCCATCTCCTGCAGGATCGACTCCAGCGGCGAGCGGACAAAAGCGCTGTAGCGCCACTTGGTCAGCACCTGATCATCAGCGTCGGGCGCCAGCGCATCGACAATCTTCTGCTGCTCTGGATGCTTGTTCAGGCCCGGTCCCCACATATCGTTCAGCAGCGCGCGATCCTCGTCGCTCTGCTGATTGGGCTGCGCGGTATAGAACACCGGGATGCCCTGCGACTTGCACCAGGCGCGCAGGCGCGCGATGTTCTCTACCACCTGATTGACCAGCGGGCTGTTTTCACCCCAGAAGTTAAGGAAGTAGGCCTGCATATCGTGGATCAGCAGGGCAGCGCGCTGCGGCTCCAGCGTCCATTTCACCTTGTTGGCGGGCAGCTCGGCGGCGGCAGGCAGCGAATATGAGGTCAGTTTTGGAATAGCCATAAAATCTCCGGAACAGGTCAGGCTTGCGCTTGTTGATCGGCAAGCTGTTGGCGCAGGCGTTTCTTATCTACTTTGCCGACCGGGGTCAGCGGCAGTTCATCCACGCAGGTAATACGGTCGGGCAACTTATATTCGGCAACGCCCAGCTCGCGCAGATGGCGGCGCAGCGCCACTGGCTTGAGCGGCTGGCGCGCGACGATAAAGGCGCAGCTTTTTTCGCCCATCAGTTCGTCATGCATCGATACCAGCGCCGCGTGGATCACATCGGTATGGCGCTGCAGCAGATTTTCGATCTCCTCGGCAGCGATCTTTTCGCCGCCGCGGTTGATCTGATCTTTCTCGCGCCCCTGTACGGTGATGTAACCCTGCGGGTTAATCTCGATCAGATCGCCCGAGCAGTAAAAACCGTTGGCGTCGAAGCTGGCCGCGTTATGCTCCGGGCTTTTGTAGTAGCCGCGGAAGGTATAGGGGCCGCGCGTCATCAGGCGGCCGACGGCGCCGCTCGGCAGCGGATCGCCGTTCTCGTCTGCTACCCACACCTCATCGTCCGGCGAAATCGGACGGCCCTGGGTGGTGAGAATGGTTTTTTCATCGTCGTCGAGACGGGTGTAGTTGACCAGCCCTTCCGCCATGCCGAACACCTGCTGCAGCCGGCAGCCGATCTCGCTCTGAATGCGCGCCGCCAGCGTTTCGCCCAGCTTCGCGCCGCCAACCTGCATCCGCTGCAGCGACGTCAGCGCCTGATTGCTGCCCCATTCCTGAATCGCCTGCAGCCACAGGCTGACGGCGGGGGGCACCAGCCCGGTATCGGTGACCTGATGCTTTTCAATCAGCGGGAAGCAGTTTGTCGCGCTGGGATCCTCGGCCAGAATCACCTGGCCGCCAGCGTAGAAGACGCCCAGCGCGCCCGGCGAACTCATGGCAAAGTTATGCGGCGCGGGTAAGGCGATGAGATAACGCGTGTCGGCGGTGACCGCGCAGATCTCGTCGCTGGCGCGGATGCTGTAGTAGTAGTCGTTATGGGTGCGCGGGATCAGCTTGGGCGTGCCGGTGCTGCCGCCGGAGAGCTGGAAAAAGGCGACCTCGTCGGCGGCGGTCGGCGTCGGCTGGAAATCACCCGCCGCGTCGGCCATCAGCGCTTCCAGACTGTTTTCCGGCTGGCTGTTGTTGCGCAGGATGACCTGGCGCAGCGACGGCTGCGCAGCGCGCAGCACGTCAGTAAAGCTGTCGTCGGCAAACAGCGTATGGCGGCGATCGGCGATCAGCAGCGCAGGTTCGATCTGCGCGGCGTAGGCCAGCAGCTCGGTGCGCTGGTGGCTGAACAGCGCGTAAACCGACGCCACGCCCAGCTTGAACAGTGCAAAAACGGTAACGTAGAAGTCGGCGACGTTGCCCAGCTGCACCAGCGCGGTGTCGCCGTTTTTCAGCCCGCGACGCTGCAGCGCTGCGGCGAGGTTGTCGCTGCGCTGCGCCAGCTGGCGATAGCTCAGCTGCAGATCGCCTTCGATAACGGCGATGGCGTCGCTCTCTTTATGGCGCGCCAGGATATCGGTCATCGGCACATCCAGCCAGTAACCTTTCTCACGGTAGCGCGCGGCCAGATCGTCTGGCCAGCGATGGTAAGGGATCGACATACGAGTTCCTTTATTGCAGTCCAAAAGCGCGCAGCATGGTGTCGAGTTTGACACCGGTCTCGCGCCATTCTGATTCAGGTTGCGAATCCGCGACGATGCCTGCGCCGGCGAACAGGCGCACCCGCGCGCCGTGTACGGTGCCGCAGCGGATGGTAACGACCCATTCGCCGTTGCCCTGGTCGTCGCACCAGCCAACGATACCGCCGAACAGGCGGCGGTCAAACGGCTCCAGCGTCTGGATCAGCTGCTGCGCGCGCCTGTGTGGGAAGCCGCTCAGCGCGGGCGTGGGATGCAGCAGGCAGGCGAGCGACAGCGCGTTCTCCTGCTCATCGAGCACCTCGCCGTCGATCTGCGTCGCCAGATGCCACAGGGTGGCGGTGGTCAGCAGAGAAGGGGTGGCGGGCACCGAGAGCAGGCGGCTGCGCGGCTGCAGCACGTCGCGCATCGCATCGGTCACCAGCCTGTGCTCGTGACGATCTTTCGTCGACTGCATCAGTGCGTCGCCCGCGGCCCTGTCGCGCTGCGCGTCGGCGTCGCGTCGCGCGGAGCCGGCCAGCGGACAGGAGCTGAAATCACGCCCCTTTTTGCGCAGCATAAGTTCCGGACTGGCGCCGACCAGCGAACCGCCCTGCGGCAGCGGCAGGTGGAAGTGATAGCTGTTTGGGTTTTGCGCCACGATGCGCTGCATCAGCGCGGCGATATCCACCGGCTGCTCCGTAACGATATCCATCAGGCGCGACAGCACCACCTTGTCCAGCTCGCCGCGCTGCGTGGCGGCAACCGCCTCTGCCACCATCGCGGTAAAAACATCGTGCTCCGGCATCGCGGCGCGGCGGCGCACCTGCGGCAGCGGCGGCGGAACCCCGGGCAGCGCAGCCTGGAGATCGGCGCGGTTAAAGGTCTGATGCGATTCAGGAATAAACAGCGCGGCGGGCTGCGTAACGTCGAAGGGGATAGCGCCCACCAGGATCGGATGGGCGATGCCCTGCTTTTTTGCGCAGGCGAAGTGGCGTCGCAGCTGCTGTTGAAAGTCACCGTTCAGGGCGTCACCATCGGCCACCGGCGTGGCGATGGTGGTGTAGCAGCCCTGCGTAGCGATACTGCGCCACGGAGATGTAAAGACAAATCCCCGACACAGTGCGGAGAAATCCTCAAGCAGGGGATTTCCAAACGTCAACGTTTCCACCATAATTTTCACCTATAAATGATAAGGTAACTAATAATGATTATCATTTGTATTGTGGTTGTGTAACCTACGTTGATTAGGCTGGAGTGTCAATAAATTCGCGGCATCGCGCGTGCGATCTCAGCCTGATTCACCGAGGCGGCAGAACCTTGTCTGACAGTTAAAGGTGGGCTGAATCTTATGTTTAAGCGGATTTTTACCACGGTGGCCGCGCTGGCTTTCGTCTCCGTGCTGGCTAATTCTGACGCGCGAGCCGAAGGCGGCTGGCCGCGTACGCTGCAAAGCGGCAGCGGCAGCATAAACCTGGAGAAAGCGCCGCAGCGCATCGTCTCTACCAGCGTGACCCTGACCGGGTCGCTGCTGGCCATCGACGCGCCGGTAATCGCCAGCGGGGCGACCGCGCCGGGCAGCCGTCTGGCGGACGAGCAGGGGTTTTTCCGCCAGTGGAGCGACGTCGCGAAGCGTAAAAACCTCAAGCGGCTCTATATTGGCGAACCGAGCGCCGAAGCGGTGGCCGCAGAAGCGCCGGATCTGATTATCGTCAGCGCTACCGGCAACGATTCCGCTCTGAAGCTGGTCGATCAGTTCTCGGCTATCGCGCCGACGCTGGTGGTGAACTATGACGATAAAAGCTGGCAGCAGCTGGTCACGCTGCTCGGCGAAGCGACCGGCCACGAGGCGGACGCGGCGGCGCGCGTAAAGGCGTTCGATGCACAAGAGGCGGCGCTGAAGCAGAAAATTACGCTGCCGCCGCAGCCCGTTTCCGCCATGGTGTTTAACGGCGGCGGCCGCGCAGTGAATCTGTGGACGAGCGAATCGGCACAGGGCAAGCTGCTGGAGCAGCTCGGCTTTACGCTCGCCGTGCCGCCTGCGGATCTGCAGCAAACGCACAGCATGGGCCAGCGCAAAGATATTATTCAGCTCTCCGGCGAAAACGTCGCCAGCGGCCTGAACGGCAACACCTTTCTGTTATTCGCCGCAGAGGAGCCGGGCGCGCAACAGCTGATGCAGAACCCGTTCCTGGCACAGACCGCGGCGGTAAAGCAGCAGCAGGTTTATGCGCTGGGCGCCGACACCTTTCGTCTTGACTACTACAGCGCCAGCCACCTGCTGACGCGTCTTGAGCAGCTGTTCGTTAAATCATGACGCCTCTTCTGCCAGCGACGGTGCTGGCGGTTGATAGCGTCGCAGTCTCGCCATCAGGATCCACATCACGCCTCCCAGCAGCGCCGCGCCGAAACCCGTCAGCGCGGCGGCCTGCTGCGGCAGCAGCCATGACCCCAGCGCGCCGATCATCGCCGCGCCGATTGCATCGCCGGTGACGTTCTGCGCCGTCCAGAGGCTATTGATGCGCCCCAACAGGGCATCGGGCGTCAGCGACTGGATCAGCTGATACTGCACCAGACTGTTAACGGCGCTGAAGTAGCCGAAGGCCGCCAGACACGCCAGCCCGAGCGCGAACTGCGGCATCAGGCTGAAGGCGCCAAGTGCCAGGAAAGCGGCGACGGCGCTGGCCAGAATCAGGCGGCCAGGCTGCGGCGTCTGCGCGAGCCGGCCGCTGGTCAGCGCCCCCAGCGCCGCGCCGAGCGGCACGGCGGCATACATCAGACCCAGCTCATCAAGGCTGACCTGCCAGTGCGGTGCCAGCGCCGGATAGAGCACGCGCACCGCGCTCGCCAGCGTGACCAGCGCGCCGATCAGCGCCGCCATGCCGACCAGCGGCGCAGAAAACAGGAACTGCACGCCGCTGGCTAGCGCCCGCAGCGGATGTTCGCGCGGCTGTGGCGGCGGCGGCATCAGGGGCAGCCGCAGCAGGGTCAGCACGGTAAGCAGCGTACCGAGGGCGGCGAGGCCGTAGTTCCACGCCGCGCCGCCGTGCGCCAGCACCAGACCGCCGACGGCGGGCGAGAGAATGGCGCCGAAGCGCACCGTCAGCATCGTTATCGCGCCCGCCTGCATCAGGTTCTCGCGTCCCACCAGCGCCGGCGTGGCCGCCAGCAGCGCCGTCACGCCGATCGCGCCGAAGAAGCCGTCCCACAGGCCCAGCAGAAA
The DNA here is from genome assembly GCF_020149765.1 of Pantoea agglomerans. Lineage (NCBI taxonomy): Bacteria > Pseudomonadati > Pseudomonadota > Gammaproteobacteria > Enterobacterales > Erwiniaceae > Pantoea > Pantoea agglomerans. The sequence continues at coordinate 3,580,176 of NZ_CP083809.1, read as the reverse complement.
CACCGCGCCGATGGACGGGGAGGGCAGCGAGGCGTTGACGGCCAGCGCCACAAAGCCGAGGCCGCAGGTCGAGCGCGCAATCAGGATAAGCCGTTTGCGCTCGTAGCGATCGGCCAGCACGCCGCCGGTGAGCAGGCCGATAAACATGCCTGCGCCCGCCAGGGTAACGGCGAGCCCGACCAGCGCCGGCGAGCGGGTCAGCTGCTGGATCTGCACCGGCACGGCAATCGCCAGCATGCCGAGCGCGACGATAGAGATAAAACGGGCGATAAAGACGGCGCGAAAAGCGGGATGCGTCTTCAACAGGCTGAGATCGATGAGATGGGAGGGTTTGTTCATTGCTTCGCCTTTTGCTGCGGTTTTCCTCGCTGTAGTCGAGGCGAATCATGGTAACATACAAAAATACGAGTAATAACGATAACAAGTATCATTATCAAATTGACGCGACCGCTGCGTCAGTGAACAGTGAAGGTTCGGAACGTTATGCGCCATCTCATCGCAATAGCCGCCTCAGGGATGCTGCTGTTGCTCTTGCTTGCGCTCAGCCTGATGCTCGGCGCCAAATCGATCGCCATTCATGATGTCTCTCTTGCCCTGACCACCAGCTGCGGCAGCGCCGACTGCGTTATCGTGCGCGAAGCGCGCCTGCCGCGCACCCTTGCCGGCCTGCTGGCGGGCTGCGCGCTCGGGCTGGCGGGGGCGCTGATGCAGAGCCTGACGCGCAATCCGCTCGCCGATCCCGGCATTCTCGGCGTCAACGCGGGGGCGGGCTTCGCCGTGGTGCTGGGCATCGCCCTGGTCGGCGCGGATACGCCCGCCGACTGGCTCGGCTTCGCCTTCCTCGGCGCGCTGCTGGCGTCGCTGCTGGTGGCGCTGACCGGCGCGCTCGGCGGCGGCCGCGTTAATCCGGTGCGCCTGACCCTGGCGGGCGTGGCACTGGGCGCGGTGCTGGAAGGGCTGACCTCCGGGCTTTCTCTCCTTAATCCCGATATTTACGACCATCTGCGCTTCTGGCACAGCGGCTCGCTGGATATTCGCAGCTTTGCCGTGCTGCGCGCCACCTGGCCAGCGGTGGCGGTCGGCGCGCTGATTGCGCTGCTGCTGGCGCGCTCGCTCAATACCCTGAGCATGGGCGGCGATGTGGCGACGGCGCTCGGCGCGCGCGTGGCGCGAACCCAGCTGCTCGGGCTGCTGGCTATCGCCCTGCTGAGCGGCGCCGCCACGGCCGCCGTCGGCCCCATCGCCTTTGTCGGGCTGATGACTCCTCATCTGGCCCGCTGGCTGTGGGGCAATGACCACCGCTGGATGCTGACTGGCACGCTGCTGATTACCCCCTGTCTGCTGCTGGCTGCCGATATACTGGGCCGCCTGATGGTGCCTGGCGAGCTGCGCGTCGCGGTGGTTACCGCGCTGCTCGGCGCGCCGATGCTGATCGTGCTGGTGCGCCGCAAGCTGGGGAGAGGGCAGATATGAGTCGGGCGATGATGCACGGTATCTGGCTGCTGGCGGCCTGCGCGCTGCTGGCCTTTTTCGGCGTTACGCGCGGCGCGCTGCCGATTAGCGGGGCGCAGCTCTGGCAGCTGGTCAACGGCGAGGCGGCGCGCAACGTTCAGCTGATCGTGCTGGAGTGGCGGCTGCCGCGCGTGGCGATGGCGCTGCTGCTCGGCGCGGCGCTGGGCGTCAGCGGCGCGATTTTTCAGTCGCTGCTGCGCAACCCACTCGGCAGCCCCGATATTCTCGGCTTTAATACCGGTGCCTATAGCGGCGTGCTGGTGGCGCTGGTGCTGTTTCAGCAAAACAGCGAGGCCATGACGCTGGCGGCGCTGCTGGGCGGCGTGCTGACCGCAGGCGTGGTCTATCTTTTCGCCTGGCGCAACGGCGTCGAAACCTTCCGGCTGATTATCGTCGGCATCAGCGTACGGGCGCTGCTGATGGCGCTTAACGGCTGGCTGATCGTCAGCGCCTCGCTTGAGGCGGCGCTCAGCGCCGGGCTATGGAGCGCCGGATCGCTCAACGGTATTACCTGGGCGAAAACCGCGCCGGTCATCGCCGTGCTGCTGGCGGCGCTGTTGCTGACCGCGCTGCTGGCGCGACGTATGCGCCTGATGGAGATGGGCGACGATACCGCCTGTGCGCTGGGCGTGCCGGTAGAGCGCAGCCGGCTGTGGCTGATGCTGCTCGGCGTGGTGCTGACCGCCGCCGCGACCGCGCTGGCCGGTCCGATTTCGTTTGTCGCCCTGCTGGCACCGCAGATTGCTCGTCGCCTGTGCGGCGGGATCAAAGGCGCGCTGCCGCTGGCGGCGCTGTGCGGTGCGCTGCTGCTGCTGGCGGCGGACTATGCCGCGCAGCACCTTTTCCTGCCTTATCAGCTGCCGGTCGGCGTTATTACCGTCAGCCTCGGCGGGCTTTATCTGATTGCATTACTGATTAGGGAGGCGCGACGCCAATGACTGAGAAGACAGCGCGCCTGCAGGGCGATGCGCTGACGCTGGGCTACGAGAAGAAAATCGTGGCGGAGGGACTATCGGTCGCCATTCCTGATGGGGAACTGACGGTAATTATCGGCCCTAACGCCTGCGGCAAATCGACGCTGCTGCGTGCGCTGAGCCGGCTGGCACCGCCGCTGAAAGGGCAGGTGCTGCTCGACGGCGCGGCGATTTCGCGCCTCTCAACCAAAGAGGTGGCGCGGCGTCTCGGCCTGCTGCCGCAAAGCTCGCAGGCGCCCTCCGGCATCAGCGTCAGCGAGCTGGTGGCGCGCGGGCGCTATCCGCATCAGCCGCTGTTCGGCCGCTGGCGTGACGAGGATGAGGCGGCGGTGCAGCAGGCGATGCGGGCCACCGGCGTGGCGGATATCGCCGCGCAGCCGGTGGATCAACTTTCCGGCGGCCAGCGCCAGCGCGTCTGGATCGCCATGGTGCTGGCGCAGCAGACGCCGCTGCTGCTGCTGGATGAACCCACGACCTGGCTCGATATTACCCATCAGATCGAACTGCTGGAGCTGATGCAGGATCTCAATCAGCAGCATGGCCGCACGCTGGTGGTGGTGCTGCACGATCTGAATCAGGCGTGCCGCTACGCTACGCATCTGATTGCGATGCGCAACGGCCAGGTTGTTGCCGAGGGCAGGCCGGCCGAGATCGTGACGCCGGAACTGATTGAGGCGGTCTACGGGCTGCGCTGCATGATTGTTGAGGATCCGGTGGCGCATACGCCGATGATTGTGCCGCTGGGGCGCAGCAAGCGCTGAAGGGCTGCAGCAAGCGCTGAAGGGCGGGTGCCGAAGCGGGCGAGTGAGCCACTACGCACCTCATCCCTGAGGTGCGCCCGTTACCGGGTCAACGCTGCGCTTTTGTGCCTGGCGCGAGACGCTTTTCAGGCAACTCCGCTCTCTGCCAAAAAGGCGGTCAGGCAAACTTCGCCAGCAGCTGCTGCAGCTGCGGGCCGATCTGTTCAAACATACGCGGCGAGATAATCTCAACGTGGGCGCACGCCAGCGGCCGCACCTCCAGCTCGCCGACATAGGGCGCCCAGGCGCGACGCGCATCCTGACCCGGCTGCTGCGTCTCGGTGGCGAGGAACAGCGTGGCGCGGCCGCTGAAGCGCGCGCTGCGCGCCGTCGCCAGCAGCCGTACCGAACTGGCGTAGTTAGCTTCGATCGCGTCGAACATCGCCTCTAACCCTTCGCCCGCCTGCTGACGCTGCGCGGCAACAAACTGCTCGCGCTCGCGGTTCACCTCTTCCAGCACCGCCGGATCCAGCTGGTTCTCGCCGCGTTTTTCATCCCAGTTTTGCGTCTCTGGCGGCCAGGTATCAAGCAGGCCGAGGAAGGCGACCTCTTCGCCGAGCGCTTCCAGCCGCGCGGCGATGCCCTGCGCCAGCGTGCCGCCCAGCGAATAGCCGAGGAAATAGTAAGGCCCGTGCGGCTGCTGCTGCCGCAGCGTGGCGAGATGGGCGTCGCACACCGCATCCAGGTGCGCCGCCTGATTCAGCGGGCCGCTGGCGTCCGGTGACTGAATGCCGACGACAGACCAGCGCGCGTCCAGGTAACGCTGCAGAACGCTGAACTGCCAGGCGAAGCCCGACGCCGGATGGAAGCAGAACAGCGTCGGCCCGCTGCCGACGCGCAGCGGCAGCACCGGCTCAAAACCGGCGTTTTGCGCCGCCTGCGCATCGCTCAGCAGCGCTGCCAGCTTCTCAACCGTCGAGGCGACCATAATCTGGCCGACGGAAACCGGCAGCTTCAGCTCGCGCCGCAGCTGCGCCGCCAGCCGCATCGCCAGCAGCGAATGGCCGCCAAGCGCAAAGAAATCCTCCTGCGCGCCGACGCTGTCGCGCGCCAGCAGCGCGGCGAACGCCTCTGCCAGCTGCGTCTCCAGCCCCGGCAGCGGCGCGCGACCCGCATCGTGCGCGCGACTCTGCGGCAGCGGCAGGGCTTTGCGATCCAGCTTGCCGTTGCTGCTGAGCGGCAGCGCCTCCAGCGCAACGATCGCCACCGGCACCATATGGGCGGGCAGCTGCTGCGCCAGCGCGGCGCGCATCGCCTCGCCATCAACGGGGCGGTCTGCCACCACATAGCCCACCAGCTGACGCGCGTCGCCCTGCTGCGCGTCGGCGTTGCCCAGCACCACCGCGTGCGTGACCGCCTGCTGCACGCCGGGCTGCGCCGCCAGCGCATGGTCGATCTCGTTCAGCTCAATGCGCTGTCCGCGAATCTTTAGCTGATCGTCGCTGCGGCCCAGATATTCCACCGCGCCGTTAGCGAGCCAGCGCGCCACGTCGCCGGTGCGGTACATGCGCGTGCCGTCGCCGAACGGGTCGGCGACGAAGCGGCTGGCGGTAAGGTCGGGACGATCGAGGTAGCCGTGCGCCAGCTGCACGCCGGTAAGATAGAGATCGCCCGCGACGCCGGGCGGAACCGGCTGCAGGCGCGCGTCAAGGATGCGCAGGCCGGTATTCCAGACCGGGAAGCCGATCGGCACGCTGGCACCCTCTACCGCCGCCAGCTCCGGGCCGAACGCGGGGTAGTAGCTAACGTCCACCGCCGCCTCGGTCGGGCCGTAAAGGTTGTGCAGCGGCACCCCGGTCAGGGCTTCCCACTGGCGCGACAGATCGGCGGGCAGCGCCTCGCCGCTGCAGAAGACGCGGCGCAGGCTGGCGCAGCGCGCCACGGCCTCCTCCTCCTGCAGCGAGGCGACAAAGGCCGCCAGCATTGAGGGAACAAAGTGGGTGGTGGTGACGCGATAGCGCGCGAAGAGCTGCTGCAGCGCGTCGGGATCGCGGTGCGCGTCCGGCGGCGCCATGACCAGCTGCGCGCCCGTCATCAGCGGCCAGAAAAACTCCCACACCGAAACGTCGAAGCTGCTGGGCGTTTTCTGCAATACCACGTCGTCGGCGGTGAGCGAATAGCTCGCCTGCATCCACAGCAGACGGTTGACGATCGCCTCATGGCCCACCAGCACCCCTTTCGGGCGGCCGGTCGAGCCGGAAGTGTAAATAAGATAGGCGCCATCCTGCGGGCGCGGCGGCTGCGGCTGCGCGGGCGCGGCGACCTCAGGCAGCAGCGCGTCATAGAAGAGCGGGGCGACAGGCGACAGCGCGGCGAAGCGGGTCTCCAGCGCGCGGCTGACGATCAGCGTTTTCGGTGCGGCATCCTCCAGCATCATCTGCAGACGATCGTCGGGATAGCCGGTATCCAGCGGCAGATAAGTCGCGCCGACGCTGACAATTGCCTGCAGCGCCAGCGACAGAAACACCGCGCGCGGCAGCGCCACGGCGACGATATCGCCGCGCTGCACGCCGCTGGCGATCAGCTGCTGCCCCAGCGCCTCGACCTGCTGGCGCATCTCGCGATAGCTGAGCTGGTGGCGATCGTCCGCCAGCGCAGGCGCGTTGGGGGTGCGCAGCACCTGCGCCTGCAGCAGGCTGTCGAGGGTGGCCTCCGGCAGCGGCATCGCGGTCTGGTTGATCGTCTCCAGCTGCTGATGTTCCGCCTCGGTCAGCAGATCCAGCTCGCCGCAGGGGCGATCCGGCTGCGCCGCCAGCTGCCGCAGCAGCAGATCGAAACGGCTGGCGTGCTGCGTCAGCACCGCCTGCTGGTAGCGTGCGGCGTTGGCCAGCAGCTCCAGCGTCAGTTCGCCCTGTTCGCTGATATAGATCGCGATTTCCAGATCGCGCACCGGGCCTGACGCCAGCTGATGCGTTATCCCTTCGACCCCGTTGAAGTCGAGCTGATAGTCGAACATCTTCAGGTTGATCACCGGGCCGTAGAGGGGATCGCCGTCGCCGAGCCGGCCGGCGTCGCGCTGCACCTGTTCGGCGTCAAAGCGCTGATGGCGACGCATCTTTTTCACTTCCGCGGCCAGCTGGCGCGCCAGCGCGCTGAGCGGTTGAGCGGGATCGTAATGCACCGCCATCGGTAGCACGTTAATGACGGGGCCGGTGGCGCAGAGCGCCGCGGAGCCGATACGGCGCATAAAGATAAAGCCGGCGGCGAAATCATTCTGGCCGCTCAGGCGCGCCAGCCAGAGCGCCACCAGCGCAAAAGCAGCATCGGCCGCGCTGACGCCCATCTGCTGAACCAGCGTCTGAAAGTGCGTGCTATCTGGCGAGAAGGTGTGGCGCAGCAGCGCGGTGCTGGCGCTTTGCCCGGCCAGCGGCAGGGGAGAAATTGAGGCGGGCGGCGGCAGCTGCGCGCTTTTCTCGCGCCAGAAGTCGCGATCCCGCTGCCAGCTCGGCGAAGCCTGATAGCGCTGATACTCTTCGACCACCTCGCTGAAGGGGGTAAAAGGCGTCGGCTGCGGCGTTTCACCGCACATCCATGCGGTGTAAAGGTTGGCGATGCGGCGCGTCAGAGCAGTGAAGCTAAAGCCGTCCACCACCAGGTGATGATAGCGCTGATACCAGAACCAGCGCTGCTCGCCCAGGCGCATCAGCTGGTGATGCCACAGCGGCGCGCCGCTCAGTACGCGCAGATCGCCAGCCATATCGGCGCGCATCAGTTCGCGGGCGGCGGCGTCAGGATCGGCGTGCTGACGCAGATCGAGGATCTCAGGCAGGGTGAACGTCTGCGGCGACAGCCACTGCACCGCTTCGCCTTCATGCTCGCCAAACGCCATGTTCAGCGTATCCGCCTCCTGCATACCGGCGACGATCGCTTTGCTCAGCAGCGCGCCGTCCAGCTCGCCGCGCAGCTCGACAAAGTGCGCGACCGCATAGGCGTTAGTCTGCTGCGACAGCTGATCGGCCATCCAGATGCCGGGCTGCGCCGCCACCAGCGGCAGGATTTTCTGGTCGGTATGGTGTGGGTTCATCAGCGTCTCAGACATGGTCGCTCCGGTTGGTGGTCGGGTGGGCCGGGCGAATATCGCGCCAGTTCGCATTGAGCCAGCTCAGGCATTCCGCCTGCGGCTGCGGGCCGAAGAGGCTGCGCCAGCCAGCGGGCAGGGCGCGAAAAGCGGGCCAGAGGCTGTACTGCTGGCGATCGTTGATCAGCACAAGACAATCCTGCTGCGGATCGTCAAAGGGATTGGGTTGCATATCGGTCTCCTGCCCGCAACAGTCGGGCTAGCCAGGCGATTTAAAGAAGATGCTGCCACATTGCTTTCAGTCCATTGAGCAGGCCGCCGCGCCAGCAAAGCGCGTCGTGGCCGCCGTCGACCGGATGAAAAATGACCTGGTGCCCTGCGGCGCACAGGTCCTGCTGAAGCTGTTGGTTTGCTCTATAAATCAGCTGCTCGCGACGTCCCGCCTCCAGATAAAAGCGCGACGGCGTCTGACGGTAGTCGCCCTGCTGCAGCTGCTGGATCAGCCTGCCGTCAGGCTGGCCGCGTTCCGGCCACCAGAACGAGCCGGAAAGGCTGATAGCGCCGCCGAACTGGCGCGGCCAGTTAAGTGCGGCATAGACGGCCGACAGGCCGCCGAAGCTCTGTCCGCTTACCAGCGTCTCGGCGGCGCTGATGCGATGCGGCGCCCAGCCCTGCAGCTGCGGCAGTAGCTCTTCCTGCAGAGCCAGCCAGAAGTCGGGGTTGCAGGGGAGTTCGCGGCTGCGGTGTTCGCGATCGATGATGTCGATCATGACGTAGACCGCCGGCGGCAGCTCACCAGCGTCGGTAAGCTGCTGCAGCGGCCAGGCGATCGGCATGCTGTTGGCCCAGAACTGGCCGTCCAGCAGCAGCGCCAGCGGACGTTCGGTCGACTGCGCCTCGCCGGTGGCGTAGATCCACACCGAGCGGCAGTTGCCGAGGCGCGCGCTCTGCCAGATATGGTGCTGCAGCGGCAGGGCGGGGGCGCGGCCGCTATCAACCGCCTGCCAGACGCGCTGATCGGGTGCGCCCGGCAGATGCAGCGGCGAGACGTGCATGCCGCGCCCGCCCGCCCAGCCGCGTAGCGGATTGAGCGGATCCGCCTGCGCGGTGAGGAATTTTTCGCGCCACCAGGCGCGCAGGGTCGCCATATCCGGCTCGCCCGCGAAGGCGGCGGCATCGCTGTCGGGCATCAGGCAGTAGCTGCCGCGCCAGCTGGCTGGCAGCTGCGTGCGCCAGTACCAGACGTCGGTGCCAGGGATGCGGCTGAGAGAGCGGGGGGCGGCGCGCTGATGGTGATCGGTCACGCCGGTGATATTGATCCAGACGCGGCGCGTAGAGGAGGTGGTTTCACTTCCCTGCGGATCGCGCCAGAAAAAGGTGACGCCGCATTCGCCATCATCGGCGGGTTCGATAAGGGGAAGACCCTGCTGCTGTAATGTTCGCCACCAGGAGTCACTGCCGGTTTCGTTGGTTAACCACGTCATAGAGAGCTTATTTACTGGGCCAGAAGCGCGCAAAGCTGCACGGATGTTATGAAGAATACTATTGATAATTATTTGCATTTGCAATAGGGTGTTTCCCGCTCCAACATCGCGGAGCGCGCGCGTTCCGCCAGCCTCATCAGCCTGTGTTATCAGACGGATGTTCCGCAAAGGAGAGCCTGGGCGCGGCTGGAATGCTTGCTCGCAAGGAATGACTCTTTTACCGGCGCGCCTGCAGGAGACGATAAGGTTTTCGCAGGCAATCCAGGAACATAAAAAATGCCTACATTATCCCGTTTGTCATTAGCCATTCTCATTGAACTCGGTCTGGCCGCGACCAGCGCGCAGGCGGCCGACACCAGCACCTCTTCAGCGTCCGGCACCGTCGATACGCTGGTGGTAAGCGCGGCGCAGCAGAACCTGCAGGCGCCAGGCGTCTCCACCATTACCGCCGATGAAATTAAAAAGCGTCCGCCTGCGCGCGACGTATCGGAAATCATCCGCACCATGCCTGGCGTCAACCTCACCGGTAACTCCACCAGCGGCCAGCGCGGCAACAATCGGCAGATCGATATTCGCGGTATGGGGCCGGAAAATACCCTGATTCTGGTGGACGGCATGCCGGTTTCCAGCCGGAACTCGGTGCGTCTCGGCTGGCGCGGCGAACGGGATACGCGCGGCGACACCAACTGGGTGCCGCCAGAGATGATTGAGCGCATTGAGGTGATCCGCGGGCCGGCGGCGGTGCGCTACGGCAACGGCGCGGCGGGCGGCGTGGTGAATATCATCACCAAAAAATATGATGACCAGCAGTGGCACGGATCCTGGAACGCCTACTACAACGTGCCGGAGCATAAGGACGAGGGAGCCACGCGCCGCACCAACTTTAGCCTGGAAGGGCCGCTGGGGGATGACGTCAGCTTCCGTCTCTACGGCAACCTGGCGAAAACCCAGGCGGACGCTTACGACATCAACGAAGGCCATGCGGCGGATCGTACCGGCAGCTACGCCGGAAGCTATCCGGCCGGCCGTGAAGGGGTGGTCAACAAAGATATCAACGCTCTGCTGCGCTGGGCGTTCGCGCCGATGCAGGCGCTGGAGTTGCAGGCGGGCTATAGCCGTCAGGGCAACCTCTATGCTGGCGATACCCAGAACACCAATACCAGCGCGCTGGTAAAAAGCCTGTACGGCAAAGAGACTAACCGTCTCTACCGCCAGAACTTCGCGGTGAAGTGGACCGGCGCCTGGGATAACGGCGTCAGCACCAACACCTACGCGCGCTATGAGAACACGCGCAACTCGCGCATCAATGAAGGGCTGGCCGGCGGCACCGAAGGCATCTTCTCCAACAGCGGCTTCAATACCATTCAGCTGGACGATGTGCTGCTGCACAGCGAAATCAGCGTGCCGTTCGACCTGCTGGTGAACCAGACCGCCACCCTCGGCGTCGAGTGGAACCAGCAGCGCATGAAAGATCCCTCGTCGACCACCCAGGTTGCTTCTAACGGTTCGGTGCCGGGCATCGCCAGCAGCGGACGCAGCCCCTATTCGCAGGCGGAAATCTTTTCGCTGTTCGCCGAAGACAATATGGAGCTGACTGACAGCACCATGCTGACGCCGAGCCTGCGCTTCGATCACCATTCGATCGTCGGCGATAACTGGAGTCCGTCGCTTAATCTCTCTCAGGGGCTCGGGGAGGATTTCACGCTGAAGATGGGCATTGGCCGCGCCTATAAAGCGCCGAGCCTTTATCAGACCAACCCGAACTATCTGCTCTACAGCAACGGTCAGGGCTGCGCCGCCAGCACCGGCGCCTGTTACCTGCAGGGCAACCGAGACCTGAAAGCGGAAAACAGCATCAACAAAGAGATTGGGCTGGAGTGGAAGCATGAAGGCTATCAGGCGGGCCTGACCTGGTTCCGCAACGACTACCGCAACAAGATCGAAGCGGGCTACGCGCCGTCCGGCAAAGCCTCTAACGGTACCACCGACATCTATCAGTGGGAGAACGTGCCGAAAGCGGTGGTGGAAGGGCTGGAAGGCACGGTCAATATTCCAGTTACGGAGAGCATTAGCTGGAACAACAACTTCACCTATATGCTGCAGAGCAAGAATAAAGAGACCGGCGATCGCCTGTCGATTATTCCCGACTATACGCTGAACTCGACGCTGAGCTGGCAGGCGACGCAGGATCTGTCGCTGCAATCCACGCTGACCTGGTACGGCAAGCAGGTGCCGAAGAAGTATGACTACAAAGGTAATGCGGTTACCGGCAGCGCCACCGATGAGGTAAGTCCTTACTCAGTGGTCGGCCTGAGCGGCACCTATGAGGTGAATAAGTTCGCCAGCGTGACGCTCGGCATCGACAACCTGTTCGATAAGCGCCACTACCGCCAGGGCAACGCGCAGACCACCGGCAACGCCACTACCGGTGCCTGGCTCTATGGCGCGGGAGCCAATACCTATAACGAATCAGGCCGGACCTATTACGTCAGCCTGAATACCCATTTCTGATCAGTTCAGGCGCAACGGCAGCGTGCAGCGGGCGATTAGCCCGCTGCGATCGCTGCGATTAATGAGCTTCAGCTCGCCATAGTGCATCTGCAGGATGCGCAGCACGATATTCAGCCCCAGACCGCTGCCGCCGTAGCGCTGATCGCGACGGCGAAACGCTTTGGTCAGCTCTTCCGCCGCGTCGGGATCGATGCCCGGCCCCTCATCGATAACGCTGAGAATGATATTCCCGTCGTTCTCTTCGAGCGTAATTTCAATCTGGCTCTGAGGTGGACTATAGCGCGAGGCGTTCTCCAGCAGATTGCGCAGCAGCAGGCGCAGCAGCACCGGCTCGCCCTGGCTTTGCGCCACCGCTTTGTCTGGCCAGACAAGCTGCTGCTGGCGCTGTTCGACCAGCTCGCGCATTTCCGGCTGCAGCGGCTGCAAAATTTCCGTCAGCCAGCGCACCGGCTGCGCGTGGCCGCTGGCCAGCGCCTGGCTGGCCCGCGCCAGCATCAGCAACTGCTCGACGGTATGCATCAGCTGATCGATACGCGCCACCAGCATCTCGCTCTGCGGCACGCCCTGCTGCTGCAATAGTTCAAGGTGCAGGCGCAGCCCGGCGAGCGGGGTGCGCAGCTCATGGGCGGCGTCCGCCGTGAACAGCCGCTCCTGCTGCAGCGTGTGATCGAGGCGCGCCAGCAGCTGGTTAATCGCGCCGGTTACCGCCGCCACCTCTTCCATATCCGATTGAATGGCAAGCGGCGTCAGGTTATCGGCGGAGCGCTGCGCCAGGCTGGTCTGCAGCGCTCGCAGCGGGCGGACGATCCAGCTAATCGCCCAGAAGGAGAGCACCAGCGTCAGGCCGACCATAACCACCGAGGGCAGCAGCAGCGAGGCGATCGCTTCGCGGATCTCATTTTCGACGCGATCGTTGCGCGCCTTTGCGGAGAGGGTTTCGTTGACGAGAAAACTAATCTGCTCGCGGCTTTCGTGCCACAGCCAGAAGGCGCTCATGATCTGACAGGTAAGCAGAATCAGCGCCAGCATAATCAGCAAGCGCTGACGCATGCTGTTCATTCACGGTTCTCCAGCCGATAGCCGACGCCGCGCACGGTTTTGATGCGATCTTTGCCTAGCTTGCGGCGCAGATTGTGGATATGCACCTCCAGCGTATTGGAGCCGGTATCGTCCTGCCAGCTGTAGAGATCCTGCTGCAGCGTTTCACGATGCACATTCTGCCCGATGCGCATCAGCAGACGGGTCAGTAGCGCAAACTCTTTGGGCGTCACGTCGAGCGGCTGATTCTCCAGCAGCACCTGCTGCGAAGAGAGGTTCAGCGTCAGATCGCCCTGGCGCAGCAGGTTGTCGCTGTGGCCCTGATAGCGGCGGATCAGGGCGCGTACGCGCGCCTGCAGCTCCGCCAGCGCCAGCGGCTTGATCAGATAGTCGTCGGCACCGGCGTCGAGCCCCTCGATGCGATCGCTGAGCGCGTCGCGCGCGGTCAGGATCAGCACCGGCAGATCGATTCCGGCTCGCCGCCACTGCCGCAGCAGATCGCCGCCGTCGCGATCCGGCAGGCCGAGATCCAGCACGATCAGACTGTACTGCGCGCTGTGCAGCAGCGCGTCCGCCTCGGCGGCGCTGGCGGCGCAGTCAACGGCGTAACCCTGGCTGCTGAGTGCCTGAGTCAGGCCGCCCTGCAGCAGTACATCGTCCTCAACGATCAATATTTTCATACGCTAGTTGTTTTGATAGATATCCCGATAGAGACGGCTCTCGAAGCGCACCAGCGGAATGCGCCGCGTGCGCTGATCCTCCGGCGGTACCGCATAGCCCGACAGGTACTGCACAAAGGCGACGCGCGCGCCGCTGGCGGTGGTGATAAAGCCAGCCAGATTATAGACCCCCTGCAGCGAGCCGGTTTTCGCCGACACTTTGCCGTCAACGCCCGCCTCGTGCAGGCCGCCGCGATATTGCAGCGTGCCGTCGTGGCCCGCCAGCGGCAGCATAGAGATGTAGTCCAGCGTCGCGTCGTTTTTCGCAATGTACTGCAGCACCTGCATCATGGTATCCGGCGCGATCAGATCGTGGCGCGACAGCCCCGAGCCGTCTACCTGAATGCTGTTGCCTAAATCAATATTGGCTTTCTCACGCAGGATGCGGCGGATAGCGTCCGATCCGGCGCGGAAGGTGCCGGGCACGTTGAAATAGTGATGGCCGATGGTGCGGAACACCGTGTCGGCGATCATGTTGTCCGATTTTTTCAGCATAGTATGCAACAGCGTGTGCAGGGGCGCGGACTGGGTCGACGCCAGCACGGTGCCCGGCGAAGTCACCTGGGACTGACGCACCAGGTGACCGCTGTAATCGATCTCCGCCTGACGCAGCTCCTGCTTGAGGATCTCTCCAGCCCAGGCGGCGTCATCCTGTACGGCGAACGCCAGCGGCAGCGGCTCCGCGCGCTGGCGCATGCAGCCGGTCAGCGTATAGCGGTTAAGCTCGCCCGGCACCACGTCCAGTTCGCAATACTGTCCTTCGCCGCTGTTGCGGCCGATAGTGCGCACCTGGCTGAACATATGGGCGGGGTAGTAAGAGGCGATGCGCACAAAGGCGGTTTCGCCCGGCGTGCTGGCGCTGTAGAGCGAGACGGAGAAACAGTTTTTATCAACGATGGCCGCGCCCGGCGGCGCGCTGAAGCACTGGGTCAAATCGTTCCACGGCCAGCCTGGCGCCATGTCATGGCTGGCGAACACCGAGGTGTCGATCACCAGGTTGCCTTTAATATGGGTGACGCCCTGCTTTTTCAGCGCGGCGACCATATTGCGCAGATCCTGACGGCTCAGCGTCGGGTCGCCGGCAAAGCGCGCGACCAGATCGCCGTTGAGCGTGCCGTCGCTGATGGCGCCTTTGGTTTCCAGCGTGGTCTGAAAGCGGTAGTCGCCGCCCAGTTCCAGCAGCGCCGCCAGCGCGGTGATCACCTTCATGGTGCTGGCGGGCAACGCCATCTGTTTGCCGTGATAATCGATTATTGGGGTGCTGGCGCCTATCTTCTGCACCATCAGCGCCAGATTGGCGCCATCCGGCAAATACTGCATGTATTCATCTACGGGCGCTGCTTGTGCCTGCAGCATAAACGCACAGGTTAGTCCGGTAACAAGTCGTGAAAATCGCATAATCTCGCGGTAACTGGCAGGTGAAGGCGTCAATACTACGTCCCGTTACGGTGGAAAGTAAACGATGACCCGCAGGGAACTCTGGGTTAAAATACGTATCAAAATGCAAAACCACTTTCTGGCCCGGAACCTTTTCCGGGTCAGGATTCTTTTATTTGCAAAACGAGGGTCAGACCCTGCAGAACCGGTTTTTCTGTGGACACTGGTCAGGACGACGCCGTTAAAACAGGAAAGAGAGCGAGGAGCTTAAATGAATCAGATTCCGATGACGTTAAGGGGCGCCGAAAAGCTGCGCGAAGAGCTGAACGAACTGAAAACCGTCAAACGCCCGCGCATCATCGCCTCAATCGCTGAAGCGCGCGAGCACGGCGATCTGAAAGAGAACGCGGAGTATCACGCCGCGCGCGAAGAGCAGGGGTTTTGCGAAGGTCGTATTCAGGAGATCGAAGCCAAGCTTTCTAACGCGCAGGTTATCGACGTCACCACGATGCCGAACAACGGCCGCGTGATTTTCGGCGCCACTGTAACCGTGCTTAACACCGATACCGACGAAGAGTCGACCTATCGCATCGTGGGCGACGACGAAGCGGACTTTAAGCAAAATCTGATTTCGGTCAACTCGCCGATGGCGCGCGGTCTGGTAGGTAAAGAGGTGGACGATGTGACCATTATCAAAACCCCGGGCGGCGATGTTGAGTACGAAATTCTTAAAGTGGAATACCTTTAAGAGAGAGCTACGCTTTGAACAGCGTAGAGGTTGTATGTAAAGAATGGAAAAGGCCGCGATGCGGCCTTTTAACCCATGCAGGAGCATGGCACTTTCTCTGGCCGGTTGCCCGGCGACGCGTTTAGCGCGGCAGAGAAATCTTGCTCTCTTTAGAAGGGCGATACAGCACCAGCGTTTTACCGATCACCTGCACGTTGCTGGCTTTGGTTTCACGCACGATTGCCTCAACGATCAGCTGTTTGGTTTCACGGTCTTCCGAGGCGATTTTTACCTTGATCAGCTCGTGATGCTCCAGCGCGGATTCGATTTCGGCCAGCACGCCTTCGGTCAGGCCATTGCCACCGATCATGACCACAGGTTTCAGTGGATGGGCGAGGCCTTTCAGGTGCTGTTTTTGTTTGGTACTTAGATTCATCGTATTTTTTGCTTACTCAGGGATTGAAAACGGTTCATTCTACCGCCATCTCGGGGTTATCACCAAATCAACGCAACCCATTGCGTGCAGGTTTATCGCTGCGATGACGATTTAGTTGAGAAAATTATGACGGGTAAAAAGCGTTCGGCCAGCTCTAGCCGCTGGTTACAGGAACACTTTAGCGATAAATATGTGCTTCAGGCACAGAAAAAAGGGTTGCGTTCGCGCGCCTGGTTTAAACTTGATGAAATACAACAGGGTGACAAGCTTTTCAAACCCGGTATGACCGTGGTAGATCTGGGTGCTGCACCCGGCGGCTGGTCGCAATATGTGGTCCAGCAGATCGGCTCTTCGGGACGCGTTATCGCCTGCGACATTCTGCCGATGGATCCTATCGTTGGTGTCGATTTCCTTCAGGGCGATTTCCGTGAAGAATCGGTGATCAAGGCGCTGCTCGATCGCGTAGGGGATCAGAAAGTGCAGGTGGTCATGTCGGATATGGCGCCCAATATGAGTGGGACGCCGGCAGTCGATATTCCCCGGTCGATGTATTTGGTTGAACTGGCGCTTGAAATGTGTCGGGATATCCTGGCACCGGGCGGCAGTTTTGTAGTGAAAGTGTTTCAGGGAGATGGCTTCGATGAATACCTGCGGGAAATTCGCTCCCTGTTTACGAAAGTGAAAATTCGTAAGCCGGACGCTTCGCGATCTCGTTCGCGCGAAGTGTACATTGTGGCGACAGGGCGCAAACTATAGCCCAATTGATGAAGTTGCAGCCCACCGGCCGCGATTCCATGTATGAAGGATATATAGTACCCTACGCTGTCTGTTAACACCGTTGTAATATGAGGTTAATCCCTTGAGTGACATGGCGAAAAACCTGATTCTCTGGTTAGTCATCGCGGTCGTGCTGATGTCAGTATTCCAGAGCTTTGGGCCCAGCGAGTCGAATGGCCGTAGGGTTGATTATTCAACCTTCCTGTCGGAAGTGAACCAGGATCAGGTCCGCGAGGCACGTATTAACGGGCGTGAGATTAACGTAATCAAGAAAGACAGTAATAAATACACGACCTACATTCCTGTCAACGATCCCAAGTTACTCGATAACCTGTTGACCAAAAACGTCAAAGTGGTTGGCGAACCGCCGGAAGAGCCGAGCCTGCTGGCTTCGATCTTTATCTCCTGGTTCCCAATGCTGCTGCTGATTGGCGTGTGGATCTTCTTTATGCGTCAGATGCAGGGCGGCGGCGGCAAAGGCGCGATGTCCTTTGGCAAGAGCAAAGCCCGTATGCTGACGGAAGATCAGATCAAAACCACTTTCGCTGACGTGGCAGGCTGCGACGAAGCAAAAGAGGAAGTGGGTGAACTGGTCGAGTATCTGCGCGAACCGAGCCGCTTCCAGAAGCTGGGCGGTAAAATTCCCAAAGGCGTGCTGATGGTGGGCCCGCCGGGTACCGGTAAAACCCTGCTGGCGAAAGCTATCGCGGGTGAAGCGAAAGTGCCGTTCTTTACTATTTCCGGTTCTGACTTCGTGGAAATGTTCGTGGGCGTCGGCGCATCTCGCGTGCGCGACATGTTCGAACAGGCCAAGAAAGCTGCGCCTTGCATCATCTTTATTGATGAGATCGACGCCGTCGGTCGTCAGCGCGGTGCAGGTTTAGGTGGTGGTCACGACGAACGTGAACAGACCCTGAACCAGATGCTGGTTGAGATGGATGGCTTTGAAGGCAACGAAGGTATCATCGTTATCGCCGCGACTAACCGTCCAGACGTTCTCGACCCGGCGCTGCTGCGTCCAGGCCGTTTTGACCGTCAGGTCGTGGTTGGTCTGCCGGACGTGCGCGGTCGTGAACAGATTCTGAAAGTGCATATGCGCCGCGTGCCGCTGGCGACCGATATCGACGCAGGCATCATCGCGCGCGGTACGCCGGGCTTCTCCGGTGCGGATCTCGCTAACCTGGTGAACGAAGCGGCGCTGTTCGCCGCCCGCGGCAATAAGCGCGTGGTATCAATGGTTGAGTTCGAGAAAGCGAAAGACAAAATCATGATGGGTGCGGAACGTCGCTCCATGGTGATGACGGAAGCGCAGAAAGAATCTACCGCCTACCACGAAGCGGGCCACGCTATTATCGGCCGCCTGGTGCCGGAACACGATCCGGTACACAAGGTAACGATTATTCCGCGCGGACGTGCGCTCGGCGTGACCTTCTTCCTGCCGGAAGGGGATGCGATCAGCGCCAGCCGTCAGAAGCTGGAAAGCCAGATCTCTACCCTCTATGGCGGTCGCCTGGCTGAAGAGATTATTTACGGTGCGGAACACGTTTCCACCGGCGCTTCCAACGACATCAAAGTGGCCACTAACCTGGCGCGCAACATGGTGACGCAGTGGGGCTTCTCGGAAAAACTGGGCCCGCTGCTCTATGCGGAAGAAGAGGGCGAGGTATTCCTTGGCCGCTCCGTGGCGAAAGCGAAACATATGTCTGACGAAACCGCGCGCATTATCGACCAGGAAGTTAAACACCTGATCGACAGCAACTACCAGCGCGCGCGCCGGATTCTGAGCGAGAACATGGACATCCTTCACGCGATGAAAGACGCGCTGATGAAGTATGAAACCATCGACGCGCCGCAGATCGACGACCTGATGGCGCGCCGCGAAGTGCGTCCGCCAGCGGGCTGGGAAGATCCGGGCAGCAACTCCGACAGCAACGGTACGCCAAAGGCGCCGCGTCCGGTCGATGAGCCGCGCACGCCGAATCCTGGCAACACCATGTCAGAGCAGTTCGACAAGTAACAGGGTTTCACCCTTGCAAAAACCCCGGCTGGTCCGGGGTTTTTTACATCCGTAATCAGGTAATCAGAGGAGAGTTTCCCCATGAAGTTGTACGCCCGTGATGCCCATCTCGATCTGTCGTTTCCCCATGTGATGGGTATTTTGAATGTCACGCCGGACTCCTTCTCCGATGGTGGAAAACATAATTCGCTGGTCGAGGCGCTGACGCATACCAACGAAATGGTTAACGCGGGTGCCACCATCATCGACGTCGGCGGCGAGTCGACTCGTCCGGGCGCGGACGAGGTAAGCGTGGATGAGGAGCTGGCGCGCGTCATTCCGGTGGTAGAGGCGATAGCGCAGCGTTTCGAGGTGTGGATTTCGGTAGATACCTCGAAAGCTGAGGTTATCCGCGAAGCGGCGCGAGCGGGCGCTCACATCATTAACGATATTCGCTCGCTCTCCGAGCCTGGCGCGCTGGAGGCGGCGGCGGCGGCTAATTTGCCGGTCTGCCTGATGCATATGCAGGGCGAGCCGCGCACTATGCAGCAGGCGCCGGAATATCGTGATGTTGTAAGTGAAGTGGATGCTTACTTCGTGAATCAGATTGCGCGCTGCGAGGCCGCGGGCATCAAAAAAGAGCATCTGCTGCTCGACCCTGGCTTCGGTTTCGGTAAGAATCTCAACCACAACTATGAGCTGCTGGCCCACCTGAGCCATTTTCACCATTTTGAACTGCCGCTGCTGGTGGGCATGTCGCGTAAATCTATGATTGGGCAGCTGCTTAACGTCGGGCCTTCGCAGCGTCTGACGGGCAGTCTGACCTGCGCAGTGATCGCCGCGATGCAGGGCGCGCAGATCGTTCGCGTACATGACGTTAAAGAGACGGTCGAGGCGATGCGCGTTGTCGAAGCGACACGGAGAGCAAAAGGATAATTAAGGCATGAGTAATCGTAAATATTTCGGTACGGACGGCATTCGCGGCAAGGTCGGCGAAGCGCCAATCACCCCTGACTTTGTACTGAAGCTGGGCTGGGCGGCGGGTAAAGTGCTGGCGCGCCACGGCTCAAGAAAGGTGCTGATCGGCAAAGATACGCGTATCTCTGGCTATATGCTGGAGTCGGCGCTGGAAGCGGGCCTGGCGGCGGCGGGCTTATCCGCTGCTTTTACCGGCCCGATGCCGACGCCCGCTATCGCTTACCTGACGCGCACCTTCCGCGCCGAAGCGGGCATCGTTATCTCCGCGTCGCACAACCCGTTTGACGACAACGGCATCAAGTTCTTCTCCGCCGAAGGCACCAAGCTGCCGGACGAGGTAGAGGAGGCGATTGAGCTGGAAATGGAGAAGCCGCTGACCTGCGTTGAGTCCGCCGAGCTGGGGCGCGCCAGCCGTATCGTGGATGCCGCCGGCCGCTATATTGAGTTCTGTAAGGGAACCTTCCCGAGCGAGCTGAGCCTTAACGGCCTGAAAATCGTGGTCGACTGCGCAAACGGCGCCACCTACCACATCGCGCCGAACGTGCTGCGCGAGCTGGGCGCCACCGTTATCGCTATCGCCACTCAGCCCGACGGCATGAATATCAATAAAGAGTGCGGCGCGACCGATCTGCGTATGCTGCAGCAGCGCGTGCTGGCGGAGAAGGCGGATATCGGCCTGGCTTACGACGGCGACGGCGACCGCATCATGATGGTTGACCACCTGGGTGCGAGGGTCGACGGCGACCAGATCCTCTATATCATTGCGCGCGAGGGTCTGCGCCAGGGCCAGCTGCGCGGCGGCGTGGTCGGCACGCTGATGAGCAATATGGGCCTCGAGCTGGCGCTGAAGCAGCTCGGGATTCCTTTCGCCCGGGCCAAAGTAGGCGACCGCTACGTGCTGGAAAAGATGCAGGAGAAGCACTGGCGTCTCGGCGCGGAAAACTCCGGCCACGTTATTCTGCTGGACAAAACCACCACCGGCGACGGCATTGTGGCAAGTTTGCAAGTACTCACTGCAATGGTGCGCAACCATATGAGCCTGCACGATCTCTGCAGCGGCATGAAGATGCTGCCGCAGGTGCTGGTCAACGTGCGCTTCAGCGGATCCGGCGACCCGCTGGAAGACGAGACGGTAAAAAGCGTGACGGCGGAGGTGGAAAAGACCCTGGCTGGACGCGGACGCGTGCTGCTGCGTAAATCGGGCACCGAGCCACTGATTCGCGTAATGGTCGAAGGGGAAAACGAAGCGCAGGTAACCGAACTGGCGCATCGCATCGCCGAGCAGGTCAAAGCCGTTTAAGGCGCAAACGGCGGTCGGTTTTACGCCGATCCGCCGTTAAAATCATCAGGATGGCGCTTTTTTCCGCAGTCGATCGCGGCGGTGAAAATTACCCTTGCAGAGGGGGGCGCCTTTGGTTAGTATTCACACCCGCTTCTGATGGGTGATGACGACACGGCCCATCTATACTGGCTGAAGCTTAACTGTGCGGTTATCGCGCAAGGAAACAGGTTGATTATGTACGAAGCTCTTTTAGTTATCTTCCTTATTGTAGCCATCGCCCTTGTGGGTCTGATTATGCTGCAGCAAGGTAAAGGCGCTGATATGGGAGCCTCATTCGGTGCAGGCGCATCCGCAACGCTGTTCGGTTCTACGGGTTCAGGTAACTTCATGACTCGCACCACCGGCATTCTCGCGGCACTGTTCTTCATCATCAGCCTTGTTCTGGGCAACCTGAACACCAATAAGACTTCAAAAGGAAGCGAGTGGGAAAATCTGTCAGCGCCGGCGCAGTCAACGCAATCGACTCAGCCTGCACAACCGGCAACGCCGGGTAACGATATCCCGAAATAAGATCGTCATGCTTGCGACGCGACAGATTCAAGTCGCGGTCTGAACAGTGCCGAGGTGGTGGAATTGGTAGACACGCTACCTTGAGGTGGTAGTGCCCGATTGGGCTTACGGGTTCAAGTCCCGTCCTCGGTACCAAATCTGAGTTTTACTTGCAAATATCGCAAGATCGGCGTAACATTCGTCACGTTTTCGGACGCGGGGTGGAGCAGCCTGGTAGCTCGTCGGGCTCATAACCCGAAGGTCGTCGGTTCAAATCCGGCCCCCGCAACCACTTTCCCTTAGAGTTCTTTTTCAAATATACTGTATGCATCGACGGGCGCATCGCAGCGAGTTTTGAAAAAAATTCTTCTGGACGGTGCCGAGCCGCTTAGCGGCGTACAGGGTCCAGTCACAAAAAGCCCCGATTTTTCGGGGTTTTTTGTTATCAGGAAATCGCAACACTGGGCTATTAAGCCCTTTTTTTATGTCTTGGGGGTGGGCTTGTCCACATTAGAGCAAAAATTGACAGAGTTGGTATCGGCTCCGGTAGAAGCGCTCGGCTATGAACTGGTCGGTATTGAATTCGTTCGTGGTCGCACATCAACCCTGCGCATCTATATTGATAGTGAAGATGGCATCAATGTCGATGATTGCGCGGATGTCAGCCACCAGGTAAGCGCGGTGCTGGATGTGGAAGATCCCATCACCGTGGCTTACAACCTTGAAGTCTCCTCACCGGGACTGGATCGCCCGATGTTTACCGCAGAACACTACGTGCGGTATACGGGCGAAGAAGTCAGTCTGGTCCTGCGTATGGCGGTACAGAACCGTCGTAAATGGCAGGGCATCATCAAGTCGGTCGACGGCGAGATGGTGACGGTGACCGTTGAGGGTAAAGACGAGGTGTTCGCGCTGAGCAATATTCAGAAAGCGAACCTGGTCCCCCACTTTTAAAAGTCCGGATTGAGGCTAACCAGGATGAACAAAGAGATCTTAGCTGTTGTAGAAGCCGTTTCTAACGAAAAAGCCCTGCCGCGTGAGAAAATCTTCGAAGCGCTGGAGAGCGCGCTGGCAACTGCAACCAAGAAGAAGTATGAGCAAGAGATTGACGTTCGCGTCAGCATCGATCGCAAAAGCGGCGACTTCGACACCTTCCGCCGTTGGGAAGTGGTAGAAGAGGTGACGCAGCCGACGCGCGAGATCACGCTGGAGGCAGCCCGCTTCGAGGATGAAGCGTTCAATCTGGGCGACTACGTTGAAGATCAGATCGAATCGGTCACTTTCGACCGTATTACGACCCAGACCGCGAAGCAGGTTATCGTGCAGAAAGTGCGCGAAGCCGAGCGCGCAATGGTGGTCGATCAGTTCCGCCAGCACGAAGGCGAAATCATCACCGGCGTGGTGAAGAAAGTGAATCGCGACAATATCACCCTGGATCTCGGCAGCAACGCCGAAGCGGTGATTTTGCGTGAAGATATGCTGCCGCGTGAGAACTTCCGTCCGGGCGACCGTATTCGCGGCGTGCTCTACGCCGTACGTCCGGAAGCGCGTGGCGCGCAGCTGTTCGTGACCCGTTCCAAACCGGAAATGCTGATCGAACTGTTCCGCATCGAAGTGCCGGAAATTGGCGAAGAAGTCATCGAAATTAAAGCGGCGGCTCGCGATCCGGGTTCACGCGCTAAAATCGCGGTGAAAACCAACGACAAACGCATCGATCCGGTCGGCGCCTGCGTCGGTATGCGCGGCGCGCGCGTTCAGGCTGTTTCCAGCGAGCTGGGCGGCGAGCGCATCGATATCGTGCTGTGGGACGATAACCCGGCGCAGTTTGTTATTAACGCCATGGCCCCGGCCGACGTGGCGTCAATCGTGGTTGATGAAGATAACCACACCATGGATATCGCTGTTGAAGCCGGCAATCTGGCTCAGGCGATCGGCCGTAACGGCCAAAACGTGCGTCTGGCTTCCCAGCTGAGCGGCTGGGAGCTGAACGTGATGACCGTCGATGATCTGCAGGCGAAACACCAGGCCGAAGCGCATGCTGCTATTGATATGTTTACTAAACATCTCGACATCGACGAAGAGTTCGCCACCGTACTGGTGGAAGAGGGCTTCTCTTCGCTGGAAGAGCTGGCATACGTGCCGATCAACGAGCTGCTGGACGTTGATGGTCTGGACGAAGAGACCGTAGAAGCCCTGCGTGAACGAGCCAAAAATGCGTTAACCACCCTGGCGCTGGCGAAAGAAGAGAGCCGTGGTAATCAGGAGCCCGCTGAGGATCTTCTGAATCTCGACGGCCTGGATCGTACGCTGGCGTACCGCCTGGCGGCGAAAGGCGTTTGCACGCTGGAAGATCTCGCCGAGCAAGGTGTCGACGATCTGACGGATATTGAAGGGCTGAATGATGAGCAAGCCGGCGCGCTGATTATGGCCGCGCGAAATATCTGCTGGTTCGGCGATGACGCGTAATAACAGGAAGGAACAGCATGACAGATGTAACCGTAAAATCGCTGGCCGCAGAGATTCAGACCCCGGTCGATCGCCTGGTTCAGCAATTTGCTGACGCGGGGATCCGCAAGTCGGAGAACGACGCGGTCACGCAGCAAGAGAAAGAAACTTTATTGTCTCACCTCAATCGCGAGCATGGTCAGACCGGCTCAGGCAAGTTAACATTGCAGCGTAAGACGCGCAGTACCTTGAATATCCCAGGCACCGGGGGTAAAAGTAAATCGGTGCAAATCGAAGTCCGCAAAAAGCGCACCTACGTAAAAGGTGATGCGGAAGCTGAACAGGCTGAAGCAGAAGCCCAGGCTCAGCGTGAAGCGGAAGAACAGGCGCAACGCGAGGCAGAAGAACAAGCCCGTCGCGAAGCTGAAGAAAAAGCGCAACGTGAAGCCGAAGAGAAAGCCAAGCGCGAAGCCGCTGAAAAGGCGAAGCGTGAAGCAGCGGAAAAAGAAAAAGTGACGAATCATCAAACCGACGATATGACCAAGGCTGCGCAGTCCGATAAAGCCCGTCGCGAAGCCGAAGCGGCTGAACTGAAGCGTAAAGCGGAAGAAGAAGCGCGCCGTAAGCTTGAAGAAGACGCACGCCGCGTCGCTGAAGAAGCGCGCCGCCTGGCCGAAGAAAAATCGGCTGAATGGGAGAAACCTGAAGAAGAGGATAAAGGCGACTATCACGTCACTACCTCTACTCATGCCCGTCAGGCAGAAGACGAAAACGACCGTCAGGTAGAAGCGGGCCGCGCGCGTGCGCGTACCACCGCTAAAGCCGCGCGTCCGGCGAAGAAAGGCAACAAGCATTCTGAAGCTAAAACCGATCGCGAAGAAGCGCGCGCGCAGTTCCGTGGCGGCAAAGGCGGCAAACACCGCAAGCCAAGCGCACTGCAGCAAGGCTTCAATAAACCTGCTCAGGTTGTTAACCGCGACGTCATCATCGGCGAAACCATCACCGTAGCCGAACTGGCTAACAAAATGGCGGTAAAAGGTTCGCAGGTCATCAAAGCGATGATGAAGATGGGCGCGATGGCGACCATCAACCAGGTTATCGACCAGGAAACCGCTCAGCTGGTTGCGGAAGAGATGGGTCACAAAGTGATCCTGCGCCGCGAGAACGAGCTGGAAGAAGCGGTAATGAGCGATCGCGATACCGATGCCGCGCAGGAATCCCGTGCGCCGGTCGTGACCATCATGGGTCACGTTGACCACGGTAAAACCTCGCTGCTGGACTACATCCGTTCGACCAAAGTCGCCTCGGGCGAAGCGGGCGGCATTACCCAGCACATCGGTGCTTACCATGTCGAAACCGACAACGGCATGATCACCTTCCTGGACACCCCGGGCCACGCCGCGTTTACCGCGATGCGTGCGCGTGGTGCGCAGGCGACGGATATCGTTATCCTCGTTGTGGCGGCTGACGACGGCGTGATGCCGCAGACCATCGAAGCAATCCAGCACGCGAAAGCGGCGGGCGTGCCGGTAGTGGTTGCCGTTAACAAAATCGATAAGCCGGAAGCCGATCCGGATCGCGTGAAGAACGAACTGACTCAGTACGGCATCATCCCGGAAGAGTGGGGCGGCGAAAACATGTTCGTCAACGTCTCTGCGAAAGCCGGTACCGGCATCGACGACCTGCTGAACGCCATTCTGCTGCAGGCGGAAGTGCTGGAGCTGACCGCTATCCGTGAAGGTATGGCGAGCGGCGTGGTAATCGAATCCTTCCTGGATAAAGGTCGTGGTCCGGTTGCGACCGTACTGGTGCGTGAAGGTACCCTGAACAAAGGCGACATCGTGCTGTGCGGCTTCGAATATGGCCGTGTGCGTGCGATGCGTGATGAGCTGGGTCGCGAAGTGCTGGAAGCGGGTCCGTCCATTCCGGTAGAGATCCTCGGTCTGTCCGGCGTGCCGGCAGCGGGTGACGAAGCGACCGTGGTGCGTGACGAGAAGAAAGCGCGTGAAGTTGCGCTCTATCGTCAGGGCAAGTTCCGCGAAGTCAAACTGGCGCGTCAGCAGAAGGCCAAGCTGGAGAACATGTTCGCCAACATGACCGAAGGCGAAGTCTCCGAGCTGAACATCGTACTGAAGTCCGACGTCCAGGGTTCTGTGGAAGCGATCTCCGACTCGCTGCTGAAACTCTCCACCGACGAAGTGAAGGTGAAGATTATCGGTTCGGGCGTGGGTGGTATCACCGAAACCGACGCCACGCTGGCTGCGGCTTCTAACGCCATCATCCTCGGCTTCAACGTGCGTGCCGATGCCTCTGCGCGTCGCGTCATCGATGCTGAAAACGTCGACCTGCGTTACTACTCCGTCATCTATAATCTGATCGACGAAGTGAAAGCAGCGATGAGCGGTATGCTGGCACCGGAGTTCAAACAGCAGATTATCGGTCTGGCTGAAGTTCGTGACGTGTTCAAGTCACCGAAATTTGGCGCGATCGCGGGCTGTATGGTCACCGAAGGCAATATCAAACGTCACAACCCGATCCGCGTACTGCGCGACAACGTGGTTATCTACGAAGGCGAGCTGGAATCTCTGCGCCGCTTCAAAGATGACGTTAACGAAGTGCGTAACGGCATGGAGTGTGGTATCGGCGTGAAGAACTACAACGACGTTCGCGTTGGCGATATGATCGAAGTGTTCGAAGTGATTGAAGTTAAGCGCACCATCGAATAAGCATTACGCGATGTGTTGCAATTTGGGAGGCCGCTGGCCTCCCGAATTATTTTGGAGAGTTGATTATGGCAAAAGAATTTGGCCGTCCACAGCGCGTGTCGCAGGAGCTGCAAAAAGAGATCGCCATCATTCTGCAGCGCGAGATTAAAGATCCGCGTCTTGGCATGATGGTGACGGTATCCGGCGTGGAAGTGTCGCGCGATCTCGCTTATGCCAAAGTGTTTGTCACCTTCCTCAACGACAAAGATGAGGATGCGGTGAAAAATGGTCTGAAGGCGCTGAAAGAGGCCTCCGGCTATATCCGTATTCTGCTCGGCAAAGCGATGCGCCTGCGCATTGTGCCGGAGCTGACCTTCTTCTACGACAACTCGCTGATTGAAGGTATGCGCATGTCGAACCTGGTGACGAACGTTATCAGAAACGACGTTGAGCGCCGCGGTGAGAACCCGGCGGAAGATGACAAGGAGGACTGATGAGTCGTCCTCGTCGTCGCGGTCGCGACGTCCACGGCGTGTTCCTGCTCGATAAACAGCAGGGCGCGTCGTCTAACGATGTGCTGCAAAAAGTTAAGCGTCTGTTTAACGCCAATAAAGCGGGCCATACCGGCGCGCTCGATCCGCTGGCGACCGGCATGCTGCCGATCTGCCTCGGTGAAGCCACCAAGTTCTCCCAGTATCTGCTCGACTCGGATAAGCGCTATCGCGTTATCGCGCGCCTCGGCGAGCGTACCGATACCTCCGACGCCGACGGCAATATCGTCGAAACTCGCCCGGTCTCGTTTAGCCAGGCTGAGCTCGACGCCGCGCTGGAGAGCTTTCGCGGCGACACCATGCAGGTGCCGACCATGTTTTCGGCGCTCAAGTATCAGGGGCGGAAGCTGTATGAATACGCGCGCGAAGGCATTACCGTGCCGCGCGACGCGCGTCCGATTACCGTTTTCGAGCTGCAGTTTATTCGCTGGGAAGGCAGTGAGCTGGAGCTGGAAATCCACGTATCCAAAGGCACCTATATCCGCACCATTATCGACGACCTGGGTGAGGCGCTCGGCTGCGGCGCGCATGTGATTATGCTGCGTCGCCTGCAGGTAGCGCGCTATCCGATTGAAAAGATGATGACGCTGGAGCAGCTGCAGGCCGTGGCGGCGACGGTAAACGCGGCGGAAACGCCCGATTACGCGCCGCTCGACGCGCTTTTGCTGCCGATGGATAGCCCGGCGGACGCGTTCCCCATCGTCAATCTGCCCTCTGCCGTCGCTGCCTTTTTTAAGCAGGGCATGCCGGTTGAGGCGGCGAATGCGCCGCAGCAGGGACTGGTACGCGTTACGGAAGGCGATGCGCATAAATTTATCGGCATGGCGGAAATCGCCGATGACGGGCGCGTGGCGCCGCGTCGTCTGGTGGTCGAGTATCCCGCGTAACGTTACGCAACGTCCTATTTGCGTTGCTATCGGTCGAAGAGTAGAATAGCGCGGCTTTAAAGCGGGTAGCTGAATTAGAGATCGGCGCCCATACATTCATTTATTACTGGAGTTTATTATGTCTCTAAGCGTAGAAGCTAAAGCAGAGATCGTTGCTAAATACGGTCGTGGCGCTAACGACAGCGGCTCAACTGAAGTTCAGGTTGCACTGCTGACTGCCCAGATTAGCCACCTGCAGGGTCACTTCTCTGAGCACAAGAAAGACCACCACAGCCGTCGCGGTCTGCTGCGCATGGTATCTCAGCGTCGTAAGCTGCTGGACTACCTGAAGCGTAAAGACGTTGCACGCTACACCAGCCTGATCGAAAGCCTGGGCCTGCGTCGCTAAGTCTGAAGAATCTGATCAAGGATGTAACGCAGAGAGTTTGCGAAAAAACGCGTCTTGCGATCAGATTCGTGCGAGTTTCACGAAAAGGGGGCCTTTACGGCCCCTTTTTTCGAGCAATGCGCAGCAATCCGGACCAAACTCATGTATTGTTGCAGTGAGTGATCTTCGTTTGCAGAGGTTCGCGCGGCTAATGAGAGGCTTTACCGCAGATTCGGTTAAGGGTTGTCATTAGTCGCGAGGATGCAACTGAGGATCGGTAATCCATGGCACGCCAGTGAGGCGTAGCCCCGAAGTTAAGGAATTCATTTTGCTGAACCCGATCGTACGTCAATTCCAATATGGTCAGCATACCGTCACGCTGGAAACCGGCATGATGGCGCGCCAGGCCACCGCAGCCGTTATGGCCAGCATGGACGACACCGCGGTATTCGTTACCGTTGTCGGCCAGAAAAAAGCTAAACCAGGTCAGGACTTCTTCCCGCTGACCGTGAACTACCAGGAGCGTACCTACGCTGCTGGCCGTATCCCGGGCAGCTTCTTCCGTCGCGAAGGCCGTCCAAGCGAAGGCGAAACCCTGATTGCGCGTCTGATTGACCGCCCGATTCGCCCGCTGTTCCCGGAAGGCTTCGTGAACGAAGTTCAGGTTATCGCCACCGTGGTTTCCGTTAACCCGCAGGTTAACCCGGATATCGTTGCGATGATTGGCGCCTCCGCCGCGCTGGCGCTGTCTGGCCTGCCGTTCAACGGTCCAATCGGCGCCGCGCGCGTCGGCTACATCAACGACCAGTATGTGCTGAACCCGACCGCTGACGAAATCAAACAGTCTCGTCTGGATCTGGTGGTTGCCGGTACGCAGAATGCGGTACTGATGGTTGAGTCCGAAGCGGACATCCTGACCGAAGATCAGATGCTGGGTGCAGTGGTGTTCGGCCACGAGCAGCAGCAGGTTGTGATTGAAAACATCAATAATCTGGTCGCAGAAGCGGGCAAACCGCGCTGGGACTGGCAGCCTGAGCCGGCTAACGACGCGCTGATCGCACGCGTTGCCGCGCTGGCCGAAGCGCGCATCAGCGACGCTTACCGCATCACCGACAAGCAGGAGCGTTACACTCAGGTTGGCGTCATCAAAGATGAAACCATCGCTGCGCTGCTGGCTGAAGACGAGACGCTGGACGACGCTGAAATCGGCGATATCGTACACAGTCTGGAAAAGAACGTGGTGCGTACCCGTATCCTGAACGGCGAACCGCGTATCGATGGCCGTGAAAAAGATATGATCCGTGGTCTGGACGTGCGCACCGGCGTACTGCCGCGCACGCACGGCTCGGCGCTGTTCACCCGTGGCGAAACGCAGGCGCTGGTCGCCGCGACGCTGGGTACCGCGCGCGACGCACAGAACCTGGATGAGCTGATGGGCGAACGTACCGACAGCTTCCTGTTCCACTACAACTTCCCTCCGTACTCGGTAGGTGAAACCGGTATGGTCGGCTCGCCGAAGCGTCGTGAAATTGGTCACGGCCGTCTGGCGAAGCGCGGCGTGCTGGCCGTGATGCCGAAGCAGGAAGAGTTCCCGTACACCGTGCGCGTTGTCTCTGAAATCACCGAGTCCAACGGCTCTTCTTCTATGGCTTCCGTGTGCGGTGCTTCACTGGCGCTGATGGATGCTGGCGTGCCGATCAAAGCGGCCGTTGCAGGCATCGCGATGGGCCTGGTGAAAGAAGATGAGAAGTTTGTCGTGCTCTCCGATATCCTCGGCGACGAAGATCACCTCGGCGACATGGACTTCAAAGTAGCCGGTAGCCGTGAAGGTATCACCGCGCTGCAGATGGACATCAAAATCGAAGGCATCACCCGCGAAATCATGCAGGTTGCGCTGAATCAGGCTAAAGGTGCGCGTCTGCACATCCTGGGCGTGATGGAGCAGGCAATCAGCACGCCGCGTAAAGAAATCTCTGAGTTCGCGCCGCGCATTTACACCATCAAGATCAATTCAGACAAGATCAAAGATGTGATCGGTAAAGGCGGTTCCGTGATCCGCGCGCTGACCGAAGAGACCGGCACCACCATCGAGATCGAAGACGACGGCACCGTGAAAATCGCGGCGACCGACGGTCTGAAGGCGAAAGAGGCGATTCGTCGCATCGAAGAGATTACTGCCGAGATCGAAGTGGGCCGTATCTACAGCGGTAAAGTGACCCGTATCGTCGACTTCGGCGCCTTCGTCGCCATTGGCGGCGGCAAGGAAGGTCTGGTACACATTTCTCAGATCGCCGACAAGCGCGTAGAGAAAGTGACCGACTACCTGCAGATGGGTCAGGAAGTGCCGGTTAAGGTGCTGGAAGTGGATCGTCAGGGCCGCGTCCGTCTGAGCATCAAAGAAGCGACAGAGTCTAAGCCGCAGGGCGAAGAAGCTGCCGTGACCAGCGCACCAGACGCAGAGTAATTCCCTGTTTGCCTCTCCTTATCCCATCGCGGATGGGAGAGGCGTTTGTGTCATCGCGAGGGCGGGAATCCTTGTGCACAGCAGGCGGATAACAGGAGCGTTGTCCTAATGTTTGTATTCGGGAGTGGGAAATGAAGCCTTTTTTGCGCTGGTGTTTTGTTGCGACAGCTATCACGCTGGCAGGATGCAGCAACTCCAATTGGCGTAAGAACGAAGTTCTTGCAGTACCTCTACAGCCCACACTGCAGCAGGAAGTGATTCTGGCGCGCATGGAACAAATTCTTGCCAGTCGCGCCCTTACCGATGATGAACGCGCACAGCTGTTATATGAGCGCGGAGTGTTGTATGATAGTCTCGGTCTGAGAGCACTGGCGCGGAACGATTTCTCGCAAGCGCTGTCTATAAGACCAGATATGCCGGAAGTGTTTAACTATCTCGGCATATATTTAACGCAGGCAGGCAACTTTGATGCTGCCTATGAAGCGTTTGATTCTGTACTTGAGCTTGATCCAACTTACAATTATGCGCATTTAAACCGTGGTATCGCCCTCTATTACGGCGGTCGATACAAGTTAGCGCAAGATGATCTGCTGGCGTTTTATCAAGACGATCCCAACGATCCTTTCCGCAGCCTGTGGCTCTATCTCGATGAACGCGAGATGGACGCTGATAAGGCGAAAGTTGCGCTGCAGCAGCGTTACGACAAAGCGGCCCGTGATCAATGGGGATGGAACATTGTCGAATTCTACCTTGGCGACATCAGTGAAAGCACGCTGATGGAACGTCTCAAGGCAGACGCAACGGATAACACCTCGCTCGCTGAACATCTCAGTGAAACCAACTTCTATTTAGGTAAGCACTACCTAAGTCTGGGGGAGAAGGACAACGCGAAAGCGCTGTTCAAACTGGCGGTGGCCAACAACGTCAATAACTTTGTTGAACACCGATACGCATTGTTGGAACTGGCGCAACTCGGCCAGACACAAGACGATTTATCAGAATCTGACCAGCAATAGCTGACGAACTTTTATTGCCTGAAGTACCCGTTAAGTCATCATCTTCCGGGATGAGGGCCTTTCTGTTCGTCAAAACTTCTAATTTGAGCCGGTTCACACTTTTTGATGAAAATGACTGAAAATTTTCACGACGAGTTATGTAGACTGGCCGCCGCAATCTAAGAGGCACGTGTACTACATGACTGATATTCAAACCACTTTTGCTGACCTGGGCCTGAACGCCGACATCCTCGAATCACTGAACGGCATGGGCTACGTTAAGCCTTCTCCGATCCAGGCTGAGTGTATTCCTCACCTGCTGGCGGGCCGCGATGTACTGGGTATGGCGCAGACCGGTAGTGGTAAAACTGCAGCGTTCTCGCTGCCGCTGTTAAACAACATCGATCCTGCTCTTCGCGCACCGCAGATCCTGGTGCTGGCGCCGACCCGCGAGCTGGCGGTTCAGGTTGCTGAAGCGATGACTGAATTCTCTAAACATATGCGTGGCGTCAACGTCGTGGCCCTTTACGGCGGCCAGCGTTATGACGTGCAGCTGCGCGCGCTGCGTCAGGGCCCGCAAATTGTGGTGGGCACCCCGGGTCGTCTGCTCGACCACCTGAAACGCGGTACGCTGGATCTCTCTAACCTGCGTGGCCTGGTGCTCGACGAAGCTGACGAAATGCTGCGTATGGGCTTCATCGAAGACGTTGAAACCATCATGGCGCAGATCCCGGAAGGTCATCAGACCGCGCTGTTCTCCGCGACCATGCCGGAAGCGATCCGTCGCATCACCAAACGTTTCATGAAAGATCCGCAGGAAGTGCGTATCCAGTCCAGCGTCACCACGCGCCCGGACATCAGCCAGTCTTACTGGACCGCGTACGGTCGTAAAACCGACGCGCTGGTGCGTTTCCTTGAAGCGGAAAATTTTGATGCCGCTATCATCTTCGTGCGCACCAAAAACGCCACGCTGGAAGTGGCTGAAGCGCTGGAGCGCAACGGCTATAACAGCGCCGCGCTGAACGGCGACATGAACCAGGCGCTGCGTGAGCAGACGCTGGAGCGTCTGAAAGATGGCCGTCTCGATATCCTGATCGCCACCGACGTTGCTGCGCGTGGTCTGGACGTTGAGCGTATCAGCCTGGTCGTTAACTACGACATCCCGCTGGATGCCGAGTCTTACGTTCACCGTATCGGTCGTACCGGCCGCGCCGGTCGTGCTGGTCGCGCGCTGCTGTTCGTCGAGAACCGCGAGCGTCGTCTGCTGCGCAACATCGAGCGCACCATGAAGCTGACCATTCCAGAAGTGGAACTGCCGAACGCCGAACTGCTGAGCAAGCGTCGTCTGGAGAAATTCGCCGCGCGCGTACAGCAGCAGCTGGAAAGCAGCGATCTCGACCAGTATCGCGCTCTGCTGGAGAAACTCTCTCCGCAGGAAGAGCTGGATATGGAAACGCTGGCTGCCGCGCTGCTGAAAATGGCGCAGGGCGAACGTCCGCTGATCGTACAGCCGGATGCGCCGCGTCCGCAGCGTCGCGAGTACCGCGATCGCGACGACCGTCGTGATGACCGCCGCTCACCGCGTGAAGCGCGTGACAACCGCGAAGGCGGCGATCGTCCGCGTCGTGAACGTCGCGACGTCGGCGAAATGGAGCTGTACCGCATTGAGGTGGGCCGTGATGACGGCGTTGAAGTACGTCACATCGTCGGCGCTATCGCCAACGAAGGCGACATCAGCAGCCGTTACATCGGCAACATCAAGCTGTTCGGCACCCACTCGACCATCGAGCTGCCGAAAGGCATGCCGGGCGATATCCTGCAGCACTTCACCCGTACGCGTATTCTCAATAAGCCGATGAATATGCAGCTGCTGGGCGATGCGCAGCCGCAGAGCGAAGGGCGCGGCGAACGTCGCGGCGGCCGTGATTTCGGCGGCGAGCGCCGTGGCGGCGGCAACCGTGAAGGTGGTCGCGAAGGCGGACGTCGTTTCTCTTCCGAGCGTCGTGAAGGCGGTCGTGAAGGCGGACGTAGCAGCTTCAGCCGTGAAGGCAGCCGCGGTCCGCGTCGCGAAGAGGGCGCTGCTGCAGCGCCGCGTCGTCGCGAGTTCTGATAATCAGCCTGGCTGATTGATAAAAAGGGAAGCCTTCGGGCTTCCCTTTTTTTTTACCTTTCTTTCTCTTCTCAGGCACCACCAGCTATCAGAACGCGCTCGCCGCTGATATAGGCGGCCTCCTCTGAGGCGAGAAACAGCGCCACCTGCGCCACATCTTCCGGCAGCCCGAAGCGCCCCAGCGGCGTCGCCGCCAGCAGCTGCGCCTTAAGCTGCGGATTGAGCTTTTTGGCCGCCAGCAGCCCTTCCGTCATAATAATACCCGGCGCCAGCGCGTTGACGCGGATATTGCGCGGGCCCAGCTCGCGCGCCAGCCCCTGCGTCAGCGTATCGATAGCGCCTTTGGTGGCCGCCCAGAGTACCGAACCCGGCGTGCTCTGCTGGCTGTTCAGCGCGCTGAGATTGATAATGCAGCCGCCGCGCGCAGGAAAGCGCCGCGCCGCCTGCTGGCAAACCAGCAGCGTGCCGAGCAGGTTCACGTTAATCTGCTGCTGCATCTCCAGCAGGCTCAGGGCGCCAAACTCGCCGTGATGAAACTGGCCGGCGTTATTGACCACAATATCGGGCGTGCCGAAGTGCGCCTCTGCGGTTTCAAACAGCCGCTCGACGTCTGTTTCGCGCGAGATATCCGCCTGCACCGCCAGCCCTTCGCTGCCCAGCGTGTGAATATCGCTCACCACATCCACCGCGCCTGGCTCATCCTGGCGATAGTTGACCACCACGCGCGCGCCAGCCGCGCCAAATGCCGTAGCGATGGCCGCGCCAATGCCCTTTGAGGCGCCCGTCACCAGCGCAATTTTTCCATCAAGTGCTTTCATCTTGTCTCTCCACCTGAGTATCGCGTTTGCAAAATATGCGCTTTCAGGCTGATTGTGCGGTAGCGCAATCCTGCAAGTCTCTTGCACGATCCTGCAAATCTGGCGGCCAGGCGGCTGCGTTCGTTGCGGGTTCAGGTAACATGTTCGCCAGCATTTATTCGCGAAGAAGGAGGGAGAATATGGCGGAACCGGCGCAGCTGGCGCATCTGGCGCAGCTTATCGCGCGTCATGCGGCCGACGATGGCCGTCACGACAGCGCGATTGATTTTCTCTTTTTCGGCCGTAGCTCGCGGCCATCGGAACCAACCTACCATGCGCAGTGGGCCAGCTTCGCGCTGGTTGCGCAGGGCGGAAAAGCGCTGCGCATAGGCGAGGAAATTATTCATTACGGTCCTGGCGATCTGCTGCTGGTGACGATGGATATGCCGGTGCGCTCCTGCGTAACCGTTGCGACGCCGGAGAAGCCCAATCTCGGCATTGGCATCGCCATTAACGAAGCGCGGTTAATGCGCTATCTCGAAACCTTTCCGCTCACCTCGTCGCTGCTGGATGCGCGCACCGAACGCGGCATCGCCGCCCATAAAGTTTCGCCGCTGCTGGTGGACGCGGTCATCCGTCTGATTCGCCTGCTGGATCAGCCGCAGGATATCGCCGCGCTGGCACCGCTTATTGAGCAGGAGATCTTTTATCGTCTGCTGACCGGCCCGGAAGGGGGCCGCATCCTTAATATGGCGCTGGCGGAGCGGCCCGGTAACAAGGTGGCGCGTGCGGCACGCTGGCTGCGGGAGAATTTTCATCAGCCGTTAAAAATCGGCCGGCTTGCCAGCAGCGTCGGCATGAGCGCTTCGTCGCTGCATCACCATTTCAAAGCGGTCACCGCGATGACGCCGATGCAGTATCAGAAGCAGCTGCGCCTTAACGAAGCGCGACGCCTGATGATGGTGGAGAAGCTGGATGCGGGTACGGCGGGCTATCGCGTGGGGTATCAGAGTGCGTCGCAGTTCAGCCGGGAGTACAGCCGTTTTTACGGCCGGTCTCCCGCGCGCGACGTGCGTCAGCTGGCGGTGGGGCCGGAAGCGTCGTAGCGCCCACCGCAGAAAAGCTTACAGCGAGCGGGCCGCTTCCATCGCGATGGCGAAGGAGCGCAGACGCGCCTCGGTATCGAAGATCTGGCCGTTGACCATAATCTCATCCGCCTGGGTTTCGCGCATCAGTCCGGCCAGGCCGTGACGCACCTTGTCGGCATCGCCAACCAGCGACATGCTCAGCGCCTGCTGCACGCCATACTGCTCCGACGGCGACCACAGGTTATCCATGTTTTCCACCGGCGCAGGCAGCGGGCCCGGCTTACCGCGGCGCAGGTTGATAAACTGCTGCTGCTGCGAGGTAAACAGGAAGCGCGCGTCACGCTCGCTGTCAGCGGCCACGACGTTAATGCAGACCATGGCATAAGGCTTCTCCAGGCGCGCCGACGGCTGGAATTTTTCACGATAGAGATGCAGCGCCTGGAACAGCTGATCGGGCGCAAAGTGCGACGCAAAGGCGAACGGCAGGCCGAGCTGCGCCGCCAGCTGCGCGCTGTAGAGGCTGGAGCCAAGCAGCCAGACCGGAATTTTCATGCCCAGGCCAGGCACGGGCTGAACCGCCGGCTGCGCATCTTCGTCGGCGTCGAACCAGTTAATCAGTTCCTGAACATCCTCCGGGAAGGTATCCGCATGGATGCTGGAGAGGTGGCGGCGCAGCGCCATCATGGTGCGCTGGTCGGAGCCGGGCGCGCGGCCCAGGCCTAAATCGATACGGCCGGGATAGAGCGAGGCCAGGGTGCCGAACTGCTCGGCGATCACCAGCGGCGCATGGTTCGGCAGCATAATGCCGCCCGATCCCAGATGCAGGGTGGTGGTATTGGCCGCCAGGTAGCCGATCAGCACCGACGTCGCCGCGCTGGCGATGCCGGTCATATTATGGTGCTCGGCCAGCCAGTAACGTTCATAACCCAACGCTTCCGCCTGACGCGCCAGCGCCAGCGAGGTATGAAAAGCATCGCGCGGGGTCGAGCCCTGAGGAATCGGCGCCAGATCCAGCACGGAAAGACGAAGGGGTTTTTTCTCAGACATGGGCACTCCAGTTGGGTATGGCGCAGGTGATGATTGACCTGCACCAACCAGTATTACGTAATAATGCCCATATTAAAACTGCTAACAACGGCAGGCGGCTAGCCTGTATGTGCCTTTCAGGAGGACAGCAGCGTCATGCCGGCCACTTTACGCCAGTAGCCGTTGCAGTCGTTGCCGCTGGCCAGCATCAGCGGCGACTGGCCCTCTTCATTGGCGCGGAAGCGAGCAATCTCCTCCAGCGTCGCGGGGCTCTGCGGCGAGAGGCGCAGAATATCGACCCAGCCACGCATGCCCACCAGATCGTTGCCGAGGTTATAGCAGTAGCCGCTCATGGTCTGAATGCCGTTGAGCACGAACACCTGCTGCCCTTCCTGTGAATGGACGCGGCGTCCGTTAGGGTAGTTGATGCAGCAGGTCTGGCAGTCATCTTTGGCGCGATTTTCGGCGCGGGCGGTAAAGCAGCGCGCCGACAGCGCCAGCGGCAGATAGCCGTAGCCCAGCACCTCCACCTCGAACTGGCTGCGAATGTTGCGCTCCTCGCTCTGCTGCAGCAGCTGCAGCAGCCAGTCGCGCGACATCTCCACCGGCATGCACCAGCGCGTCATGCCCTCTTTCACCAGCAGATGCAGCGTTTCGACGTTATAGACGTTCAGCGTAGGCCCGGCGACAAAGGGCAGCTTGCGCTCGGCCGCCATGTTCACCGTGCCGATATCGTTGGCCTCAATCAGAAACTCGCCGTTGTCGACGTAGCGCTTCAGCTCTTTCAGCTCCGAGGGCGACTGCAGCAGCGCCAGCGTGCTCAGCACCACCTGCTTGCCGCTGGTTGCCAGTTCGCGCGCCAGCTCCATCCAGCGCTGAAACGACGTGGCGCGTCGTTTGCTGCACACCGCCTCGCCGAGGTAGACAATATCCGCGCTGCTGTTTGCCGCCTGCTGATAAAAGTTCGCCAGCTGCTCTGTCGGCCAGTACCACAGCACCGGGCCGATTGCGTATTGCATTCTCTTCTCCTTATTGCCATTCACGGTGGTAAGCGCCAAGCGTGGTTTGCGAGCCTTCGGACAGTTCGTCCAGCGCCGCCGTCCAGGCCTCGGTAACCGCAAAGCTCTCTGGCGCGTGCCTGCAGCGGTCGATCGCCTGACGCCAGACGCGCGCCACCTGTGCCACATAGGCCGGGCTGCGCTGGCGTCCCTCAATCTTCACCGAGGCGACGCCAGCGCGCAGCAGATCCGGCAGCAGCGTCAGGGTATTCAGGCTGGTGGGCTCCTCCAGTACGTGATAGCGCTGACCGTTGACCTGATAGCGTCCTTTGCACAGCGTGGGATAACCGGCGCTCTCATCCGCCGCGTAGCGGTCGATCAGCACATCGTTAAGGCGCGACTCCATGCCGTTGGCCGTTTGCTGCCAGCGCACAAACTTCGCCGGTGAACAGGCGCCCGCGCTGTTGGGCGATTCGCCGGTCAGCCAGGAGGAGAGATAGCAGCGGCCCTCTGCCATGATGCAGAGGCTGCCGAAGGCGAAGACTTCGAGCGGCACCGGCGTCTCGCGCGCCAGCTGCTTCACCTGATGCAGCGATAACACGCGCGGCAGCACCACCCGGCTTAGGGCAAAGTGACGATGGTAGAAGCGCACCGCTTCCAGATTGGTGGCGGAGGCCTGCACCGACAGATGGCGTTCAACCTCGGGATAGCGCTGCGCGGCGTACTCCAGCGTGGCGATATCGGCGAGGATCAGCGCATCCGCGCCGTTCTGCGCCGCCACGTCGATGGCGCGCCGCCAGCGGCCCATGCCGTCAGGGTGAGCGAAGGTGTTAATAGCGACATGTAATTTACGGCGATGCTGATGCAGATAGCGCGCCGCTTCCACCAGCTTCTTATCGGTAAAGTTCAGCCCGGCGAAGTGGCGCGCGTTGGTGTCATCTTTCAGTCCGACATACACCGCATCGGCGCCATTCTCCACCGCTGAACGCACGGCGGGCAGATTACCGGCCGGACACAGCAGTTCCATAGTGATCCCTCGTCGACAGGACAAGGTGACGAGTCTAGGCAAGCGGCAGGGGCGAAATGTTGATTTGGGGCAGTGAATCGCCAGTTGAAGCGACGGATAGCGGAAAATTGGCGCAATGGGGCGGCGAAATTATTGATCTCGGCTGCGGCGTGCGGCGGCGGATGTGGCAATATACCTGAAATTTCCACAAGGGAGAGACGCCCGTGTTTCAACAGTTACGTGCTGAGTTAGTGAAAAAAGGCCCGAAATTCCTGGCCTTACCTGTTTCGCTTACCCCGTTCCCGTTAAAAAAAGCTTTTCTGCAACAACTCCTAAACTGGCAATTTCGCCATGCTTTGGCGGAAGGTGAGTTAGACTTTCTGCAGGCGCGTCATCTGGGTATTGAGATCGCAGATGTGGGTTTACGCTGGATTACTACCATTGAAGAGGGCCAGCTCAGGGTCGTACAGGATGCCGAAGCGGACGTCTGGTTCCGCGGCAATGCAAACGATCTGCTGCTGGTCGCCGCCCGTAAGGCGGATCCGGATATGCTGTTTTTCCAGCGTCGTCTGCTGATCGAAGGCGACACAGAGCTGGGACTGGAGGTGAAAAACCTGATGGATGCTCTGGAACTTGAGTCTATGCCCACGGCGTTGCGCACGGGACTGCAGCAGCTGGCTGCGTTTGTCGAAGCGGGAATGAAACAGGACGCGAAGGCCGCACAGGCGCGCGTGGAGACTGTATGTTAATTCGCACAGAAATTGGGGTGGATGCGGCAAGCATCGACAGTTTGTTAAGACGCAGCTTCAGCACCGAAGCGGAAGCCGAACTGGTGCAGCAGCTGCGGGAAGACGGGCTGCTGACGCTGGGCGTGGTCGCGACGGACGACGAAGGCCAGGTGCTGGGCTACGCCGCGTTCAGCCCGGTGACGTTACAGGGCGAAGACCGTAACTGGGTCGGCCTGGCACCGCTGGCGGTCGATGAAAGCGTGCGCGGCCAGAAAATCGGCGAGCAGCTGATCTACGCCGGGCTGGATACGCTGAATGAGTTCGGCTACAGCGCGGTCGTGGTGGTGGGCGATCCGGCCTACTATAATCGCTTCGGCTTTGAGCCAGCTGCGCGCCACGGGCTGCGCTGCCGCTGGCAGGGCAGCGAAGCGGCATTTCAGATCTATCGCCTGGCGGACGATGCCTTTGTCGGCGCAGAAGGTGAGATCGATTTCGCCGAGCCGTTTAACCGGCTTGCGTAAGCCAGCTGGCAAGGCAGTCCGGCTGTTGTGCCACCAGCCGCAGCTTCTGCTGGCGGCTGAGCTGCTTGACCTGGTACTCCAGCCGCGACGCCGCGGCGCGGTCGCCGGCGTCGCAGCGATAAACCAGCGACAGCGGGCCTCTGCCGCGCAGGGCGCGCGCGCCGCGTCCGGCGGCATGCTGCTCGACGCGCCGCGCCACGTCGGTGGTGATGCCGGTGTAGAGCGCGCCGGCGGCGGTCTGGACAATATAGAGCTGCCAGCCCTCATTCATAATCTGCATCCCTGAATCTTTACTGTCGGGCAGTGTAGCGCGCCAGCGGCGCGGCGGCTATCTGACGATTTTTGCACGGAGCAATAGAAGGTGTCTGACCATTCTCATCTGGTGCGTTACCTGAAAAAACAGCATGTCCTCTCGCTTTGTTGCCAGGCCGACAACGACCTCTGGTGCGCTAACTGCTTTTACGTGTTCGACGAGGCACGCATGGCGTTCTGGCTGATGACGGAACCTGACACGCGCCACGGCGCGCTGCTGCAGGCCAATCCGCAGGTCGCGGGCACGGTCAACGGCCAGCCGAAAACCGTGCTGCTGATTAAAGGCGTGCAGTATCGCGGCCAGATTGCGCGGCTTGAGGGCGACGCGGAAGCGCAGGCGCGCAAGGCTTATCAAAAACGTTTTCCAGTGGCGCGCAAAGTCTCAGCACCGCTGTGGGAGATCCGGCTGGAGGAGGTCAAGATGACCGATAACGCGCTGGGTTTTGGTAAGAAAATTAGCTGGCGGCGTGACGAGAGTGACATCCCTTTCCCCTGAGGGAAAGGGAAAAGGGCGTTATGACGCCTGAAGGATCCGCAGCGACTCGCGGTTAAAGGCGGGCAGATCGTCCGGGGTGCGGCTGGTGACGAGTCGATCGTCATCTACAATCACCTCTTCATCATAGAAGTCCGCGCCGGCGTTACGCAGATCGACAGCAATTGCCTTCACGCAGGTCATTTTGCGGCCGCGCACGCCGTTA
Source organism: Pantoea agglomerans (assembly GCF_020149765.1). Taxonomy (NCBI): domain Bacteria; kingdom Pseudomonadati; phylum Pseudomonadota; class Gammaproteobacteria; order Enterobacterales; family Erwiniaceae; genus Pantoea; species Pantoea agglomerans. Next base: position 3,539,300 of record NZ_CP083809.1, on the reverse strand, counting down.
GCGCTGATCAGCAGCTGCGGGCCGTGGCAGATAGCGAAAATCGGTTTGCCGCTGGCAACGAACTCTTTAGTAAAGGTGACAAAACGATCGTCGCTGCGCAGCGAGTCGGGCGAATGGCCGCCAGGCAGCAGCAGCGCGTCAAATTCTGCCGGGCTGACGTCGTCAATGGCGCGGTCGATTTTTACCTGCGCTTCGCCCTGCTTGCCGGTGACGGTTTTACCCGCCTCTTTCTCAATGGTCACCACCTCAAAGCCCGCCTGCTTGTAGGCGTCGGCCGGTGAGGTGAACTCTGAGTCTTCAAATTCATCGGTAATCAACACCGCAATCTTCTTGCTCATTTTTCCCCTCCTCATTGATGGTTCGCGCACGATGCGCTCTCCTGGTGAACAGGTTAAGCCTGGTTGTTTGTGCTAAAAATGCAAGCCGGGCGGCAAAAGCTGACTATATTTCAGAGTAATGGCAACAGGTTAGCGGGAGGCGAGATGCATCGTGTATTGGTAACCGGCGCGACGGGACTGGTGGGCGCGCATCTGCTGCGTTTGCTGGCGGCGGATGCGCGCGTCGACGAAATCATCGCGCCGACGCGTCGTCCGCTGCCGCCGATGAACAAGGTGGTTAATCCGGTAGAGGCGGACCTGACCGACGCGCTGCGGCCGCTCAACCTCGCCATCGACAGCGTGTTTTGCTGCCTCGGCACCACGCGAAAAGAGGCGGGCAGCAAAGAGGCGTTTCTGCACGTCGACTATACGCTGGTGGTGGATACCGGCCTGAGCGGGCTGCGGCTGGGCGCAAAGCAGATGGTGGCGGTCAGCGCGCACGGCGCAAATCGCCATTCCCCTTTTTTCTATAACCGGGTAAAAGGCGAGATGGAGACGGCGCTGCGTCATCAGGGCTGGCCGCGACTGACGCTGATCCGTCCTTCGCTGCTGCTGGGCGAGCGCTCGCGCAAACGCACCGGCGAGAGCCTGATGGCGCCGCTGTTCGGCCTGCTGCCTGGCAACTGGCGCTCGGTCTCTGCGCTGGCGGTGGCGAAGTGCATGCACGCCTGCGCCTTTCAGCCCGCCGGCGATCGCATTGAAATTATCGAGTCGGGAGCGATCCCGCGTTAGCTGCGCTCTTTGTGCAGGTCCCAGATAATCTGATTGCGGCTGCCGCGCCACAGCAGCGTCGCATCTTTTTCCGCCTCGACGAAGCGCCCGTCGATCAGCACATCGATATAGCTCAGCACTTCGCGCTGCGCGCAGCTTAGCTCGGCGCGCTGATAGCCGGTCCAGAGCCAGATATCTTTCCCCGGACACTCCGCGCGCACGCGTTTCACCAGCCGGCGAATATGGGGCACGTTGTGCGGATGCAGCGGATCGCCGCCGCTCAGCGAAAGCCCCTGACGACGAATGCGCGTATCCTGCAGATCGGCAATCAGGCGCTCCTCATGCGCCAGGGTGAAAGGCGTGCCGGAGTCGAGCCGCCAGGTGCTCTGGTTATAGCAGCCGCGACACTGGTGCTCGCAGCCGGCCACGAACAGCGTGCAGCGCGTGCCCGGGCCGTTAACGATGTCGACATCGTAGTAGCGATGAAAATGCATCATCCCAGCGGTCCGCTCTCCAGATGTTTGACGCGCCGCTGCACCTCTTCCTGCTTGCCGGCGTTGAACGGGCGCGCGTCGGGGCTGCCGAGATAGCCGCAGACGCGGCGCGTCACCGAGACGCGCGCCGGATCGTGATTGCCGCAGTTCGGACAGGTAAAGCCGCGGCTGGTGCAGCTGAACTCGCCGGTAAAGCCGCACTCATAGCATTCGTCGATTGGCGTATTGGTGCCGTAATAGGGCACGCGATCGTAGCTGTAGTCCCACACGTCTTCGAGCGCCTTGAGGTTATGCTGAACGTTGGGATATTCGCCGTAACAGATGAAACCGCCGTTCGCCAGCGGCGGATAGGGCGCCTCAAAGTCGATCTTGTCGTAAGGGTTCACCTTTTTCTCCACGTCGAGGTGAAAGCTGTTGGTGTAGTAGCCTTTATCGGTGACGCCGGGCACCACGCCAAACTGCGCGGCGTCGAGGCGGCAGAAACGGTCGCAGAGGTTTTCGCTCGGCGTGCTGTAGAGACTGAAGCCATAGCCGGTTTCCGCTTTCCAGGCGTCGGTCGCGGCGCGCAGGCGCGAGACAATCTCAATCCCTTTAGCGCGCAGGGCGGGATCGTCATAGGGATGGCGCGCGCCGCCGCTCAGCGCGTTAAGGGTTTCATGCAGGCCGATATAGCCCAGCGACAGCGAGGCGCGCCCGTTGCGGAAAATCGGTCCCACTTCATCATCGGCGTTAAGCCGTACGCCGCAGGCGCCCTCCATATAGAGGATCGGCGCCACGCGCGCTTTGGTTTTTTCCAGTCGGGCGATGCGCGTCATCAGCGCGCGCTTCGCCAGCGCCAGCCGCGCGTCGAGCAGCGTCCAGAAACGCGCCTCGTCGCCCTGCGCCTCCAGCGCAATGCGCGGCAGATTGAGGCTAATAACGCCCAGATTATTGCGCCCTTCGTGAATTTCGACGCCGTTTTCCTCATAGACGCCAAGAAAGCTGCGGCAGCCCATCGGCGTTTTAAAGGAGCCGGTAACTTTCACCACCTGGTCATAGTTAAGAATATCGGGATACATACGCTTGCTGGCGCACTCCAGCGCCAGCTGCTTGATGTCGTAGTTGATATCGCCCGGACGGCGATTCAGCCCTTCGCGGATCGCAAACACCAGCTTGGGAAAGACGGCGGTCTTATGGTTTTTACCCAGCCCGGCGATGCGGTTGCGCAGGATCGACTGCTGGATAAGCCGCGCCGCCCAGCTGGTGCCAAGCCCGAAGCCGAAGGTAACGAACGGCGTCTGGCCGTTGGCGGTATGCAGCGTATTGACCTCATACTCCAGCGACTGAAAGGCGTCGTAGCACTCTTTCTCGGTGCGCGCCCGCGCATAGGCCTCAACGTCGGCAATCTGCCATTCGGCGGCAATAGCGCGATGCTTCTCCATGCTGAGCAGCACAAAGGGCGCCAGCACTTCGTCGATGCGGTTAATGGTGGTGCCGCCGTAAATATGGCTGGCGACCTGGGCGATGATCTGCGCGGTCACCGCCGTGGCGGTGGCGATCGACTTCGGCGGCTCGATTTCGGCGTTGCCCATCTTAAAGCCGTTGGTAAGCATGCCTTTCAGATCGATCAGCATACAGTTGAACATGGGAAAGAAAGGGGAGTAGTCGAGATCGTGGTAGTGGATCTCGCCGCGCTCGTGCGCCTGCACCACGTCGCGCGGCAGCAGTTGCTGCTGCGCGTAGTGTTTCGCGACGATCCCCGCCAGCAGATCGCGCTGCGTCGGGATTACCTTGCTGTCTTTATTGGCGTTTTCGTTCAGCAGGGCGGCGTTAGTCTGATCGACCAGGCCGCGAATGGCGTGATGCAGCTTGCCACGCTGTTCGCGCGCCACGTCGCGATCGTGACGATATTCGATATAGGCGCGCGCCAGCTGCGGATAGGGGCCGCTCATCAGCGTCTCTTCAACCGCGAACTGAATATCGCGGATATCCACTTCGGCGCGGTCGGCCAGCTTCTCGCTGACGCGCTGAGCGACCGTCGCACACCAGTCTGCATCCTCAACCTGCGCCGCGCGCGCAGCCGCCGCTACCGCCGCCTCGATTCTCGCTGCGTCAAACTCTGAGCGACAGCCGTCGCGCTTCACCACTACCTTTGCCATGCTCTTTCCGTCCCCTATATGTTGTGCCAGGAAAGATTTTAGCCACTATATATGGATGTCAGGAGAATTTAATCGCCGATGTTTTGACCTGAAACAAAGAAGCGCGGGGCGTGGCGCAAAGCCAGGCAGAAGGAAAAACGAGGACGGTGTTGACGACAGGAAGGCGGAACAGGGGATACGCGCTGCGGGCGCAGCGCGCAGCAGATCCTTAGCGGCGCAGGGCGATCGCTTCGATCTCGATCTTCACATCTTTCGGCAGACGCGCCACTTCCACGCAGGAGCGCGCCGGGAAGCTGGCGTTATGCTCGGCAAAAAAGGCTTCGTAGGTGGCGTTGACGGTAGCGAAGTCGTTAAGGTCCTTGACGAAAACCGTGGTTTTCACGATGTCGCCAACCTGCAGGCCTGCCGCTTCAACGATCGCTTTGACGTTTTCCAGCGACTGACGCGCCTGAGCGTCGATCGCCTCCGGCACCGCACCGGTCGCCGGATCGACCGGGATCTGCCCGGAGGTGATGATCATATTGCCCAGATCCACGCCCTGCACATAGGGACCGATCGCCGCTGGCGCTTTTTCCGTACTGATTTCGCGAGACATACTTGCTCCTTAAGAGTGACGCAGCGGCGGCTTGCCGCCGCTGGCGAGAAACATCGCCCCATTATAGGGACGAGCAGGGCGATTACCAGTGACCGAGCACCACGTGGTGCGCAAAGGCTTTCTCGCAATATTTGCAGGTCAGCACCACCTCGGCGTCGCGCTTTTTCACCGCAAAGCTGGAGAAGACCGGCTCGCTGCGGCTGATGCAGTTGCCGTTTGGACAGGTCAGCACGCGCTCAATGCGATCCGGCAGCGTCGGCGCGATTTTTGCCACGACTTCATAGTCGTCGATGCGGTTGACGGTGGCGTGCGGCGCATAGACCGCCAGCTGGTTGATCTGATCCTCGGTGAGAAAGGTGTTTTCGATCTTGATCAGATCTTTGCGCCCCAGCTCGCCCGAGGGCAGGTTAAGGCCGATGGTGATGCGCTGGTCGGTTTCGGTAAGCCGAAACAGCGACAGCAGCTTAAATCCAACCTGCGCGGGAATATGGTCAATAACCGTGCCGCGCTTGATCGCTTCTACCTGCAGTTTGTTGTCGTGAGTCATGGCGATTGCTCCTTACAGATCCTGTTCGCTGTTGAGTACCAGCGCCAGCAGAGCCTGACGCGCGAAGATGCCGTTGCCTGCCTGCTGGAAATACCAGGCGTAAGGCGTTTTATCCACATCGGTGGCGATTTCGTCAACGCGCGGCAGCGGATGCAGCACTTTCATATTGTCGCGCGCGCCAGCCAGATCCGCCGCGCGCAGAATAAACTGCGCCTTGACGTTGGCATATTCCGACGGGTCGAGCCGCTCTTTCTGCACGCGGGTCATATAGAGAATATCGGCGTGTGGGATCACCGCTTCGATGCTGTCGTGGCGCGACCAGACGATGCCGCGCTCATCCAGCGTATCGGTGATATAGGCCGGCATCGCCAGCGCGTCGGGCGCGATAAAGTAGAAGCGGTTGCCGTTGAACTTCGCCAGCGCCTGGGTCAGGGAGTGCACCGTGCGGCCATATTTCAGGTCGCCGACCATAGCGATGCTCAGGTTGTCCAGCCGGCTCTGCGTTTCACGGATGGTAAAGAGATCCAGCAGCGTCTGGGTCGGGTGCTGATTGGCACCGTCTCCGGCGTTAAGGATCGGCACGCCGCCGGAAAATTCCGTAGCCAGCCTCGCGGCGCCCTCCTGCGGATGACGCATCACGATAGCGTCGACGTAGGTGCCGATCACGGAAATCGTATCCGCCAGGGTTTCCCCCTTCTTGCCGAGCGAGGTGTTGCTGCCGTCGGCGAAGCCCACCACCGACGCCCCCAGCCGGTGGATCGCCGTTTCAAACGAGAGGCGCGTGCGCGTTGAGGCTTCAAAGAAGCAGCTGGCGATCACCTTGTGCTTCAGCAGCTCCGGCTGCGGATTGGCTTTCAGCCGCGCGGCGGTGTGCAGCACCAGCTCCAGTTCGTCGCGGCTGAGATCGTTAATGGAAATAATATGTTTGCGATATAACGGGTTAGCCATAGTTCGCCTCTCTGCGCTACCGAATTGCGGACAAAAAAAAGCCCCTGCTTAAGGGGCTTTTTTTACGATCGGGTTGATGACGGAAAAAACAGGGGCGCCGCCTGCGTTCAGGCGTGATGTCGCGTGAATGTTTGCGCTGCGCTGTTGCATGTTTCCTCCGGCAAATTGGGGCGCATTATACCCGTCCGCCATTTTGCATCAAGGGAAAACGTTTGCGGAGCGGCGGGCTAGGCCTGGCTCAGCGTCGCAACCATAACCGCTTTTATCGTATGCATGCGGTTTTCCGCCTGATCGAACACAATGCTGTGCTCCGACTCAAACACCTCGTCGCTGACCTCCATCCCGCCGTGCAGGCCATACTGCTCGGCCATCTGGCGGCCCAGCGTGGTCTGATCGTCATGAAAGGCCGGCAGGCAGTGCAGGAACTTCACCTGCGGGTTGCCGGTCAGCTGCAGCATCGCCTGATTCACCTGGTAGCCACGCAGCAGCGCGATACGCTCTTCCCACACCGCTTTGGCTTCGCCCATCGAGACCCAGACGTCAGTATAGATAAAGTCCGCGCCCTTGACGCCTTCGGCGATATCCTCAGTCAGGGTAATGCTGCCGCCGGTTTTCTGCGCCGCCTGACGGCAGGTGGCGACCAGGTCGGCGTCTGGCCAGCAGCCTTTCGGCGCGACCAGGCGCAGATCCAGGCCAGTCACCGCCGCCGCTTCCAGCATGCTGTTGCCCATATTGTTGCGTGCGTCGCCCACGTAGACCAGGGTCATCTCGTGCAGCGCCTTGCCCGGCAGATGCTCCTGCATGGTCAGCAGATCAGCCAGCAGCTGGGTCGGGTGAAACTCGGTGGTGAGGCCGTTCCATACCGGGACGCCGGCGAATTCCGCCAGCGTCTCCACCAGCGCCTGGCCGTAGCCGCGGTACTGGATGCCGTCATACATGCGGCCCAGCACGCGGGCGGTATCTTTCATCGACTCTTTATGGCCGATCTGGCTGCCGCTCGGGCCGAGGTAAGTGACGCTGGCGCCCTGATCGTATGCGGCAACTTCGAAAGAGCATCGGGTACGGGTCGAGTCTTTTTCGAAGATGAGCGCGATGTTTTTGCCCTTCAGGCGCTGGGTTTCGCTACCGTTTTTTTTAGCGCGTTTTAATTCAGCGGCGAGGTCGAGCAGGGAGGTGATATCGGCCGGGCTAAAATCGAGCAGCCGAAGGAAGTGGCGTTGAAAAAGGTGACTCATAACGGGCTCCAGTGCAGCCATTCTGATTGAATGAAAATTCAATCTAAACGTATGAATATTCATTTTCAACCCCAGCGTAAAGAAACTTTCCGTTTTGAGTAGTGGCGCGCCGGGCAGTGTGGGAAAATACTTGTTTATTGCCGAACACTGAGGGGAATTCGCCATGGCATATGAAGCATTGCTGGAAGAGCAGCGTGAAGAGACACGCCTGATCATTGATGAGCTGCTGGAAGATGGCAGCGATCCGGATGCGCTCTATACCATTGAACATCATCTCTCCTGCAACAACTTCGACTCGCTGGAAAAAGCGGCCGTTGATGCGTTCAAGCTGGGCTATGAAGTGACCGAGCCGGAAGAGCTGGAGCTGGAGGATGGCACCACGGTGATGTGTGTCGATATCCTGAGCGAGTCGGCGCTGAAGCCTGAGCTGATTGACGCGCAGGTTGAGCAGCTGGTGAATCTGGTCGGCAAATATAACGTCGATTATGACGGCTGGGGCACCTACTTCGAAGATCCCGACGCTGAAGACGAAGATGACGACGAAGACGGCGACATTATCGACGGCGACGAAGATAACGGCGTACGCCACTGAGTTCTCCTGGCGGAGCCGCGCGCTCCGCCTTCCCGTATCCTGCCTTTTTGAACCGACATGAACTACGCACCGCTGCTCGAACCCGTCTATCAGTTTTTACTCTGCCGCACGCCGCAAGCCTGGATTGACGAGGCGCGCAAACCGGAAAATCTGACGCTGCTGCTGACCGACCATCTGGTTTGCGAACTGAAAGCGGCGCAGACCGCCACCTGGCTGATCCGTAAATATGTCGCCGACAAGCCGAGCGGCGAAGCGATCCTCGCCTGGCTTAAGCCCTACGAAGATTTTATTTTCCGCGAGCACCCCGACAGCCAGTTTATCCAGGCGCATAAAAACCTCTCCAAAAGCATCATCGTGCGCAATGAGCTGCCCTGGGCGGACGATCTGGTGGAGAAGATGGTGCTGCTGATTAAAGAGGAGCTGCACCACTTTTATCAGGTGTGGGAGATTATGCAGGCGCGCGGTTTGCCCTATAAAAAGATCACCTCAAGCCGCTACGCCAAAGGGCTGCTGCGGGAGATCACTACGCACGAGCCCGATACGCTGGTGGACAAGCTGATTTGCGGCGCCTATATCGAGGCGCGCTCCTGCGAGCGCTTTGCCAGTCTGGCGCCCTGGCTGGACGCGGAGCTGGAGAAGTTCTATATCTCGCTGCTGCGTTCGGAAGCGCGCCACTATCAGGACTATTTAGCCCTGGCAGCGCAGATCTCGCCGAAAGATATCACGCCGCGCGTGCGGGCGATTGGCGAAGCAGAGGCGAAGCTGATTAGCGAACCGGATACGGAGCTGCGTTTTCACAGCGGCGTGCCGGCGTGGTAAATCTCTGTAACGGCACGCGGTATCAGGGTGCCGTTTCATTTTTTCACGCCTGTTTAGCCAGGGGCTATTTTGATTGCGCGCGCTGTACATTATCTGCGTAAAGGGGCATTTCTCGCTTTTTAACCTGTTATTTTTTTGTGTGGCCTCTCACAAAAGGCTATTTATTGCCCTGACTTCTGCCGGGCAATTAAATATATTCCCCTTATTACTGCGGGATTGTTATTTTCAAGCAAAACCCGACTCACGACATCTTTAATTAAAAGCTGTCGTGAGTCGGGTTTTTTACAGGTTAACGCCATGCCACAAAGGCGCAGCGCTATAGATCGCCGTAAAACCTCGTCCTGCACACCAGCATAAACGGCAGATCACGGCTGATTATACTGCTGCGCCGGGCGAGAAACTCAGCGAGCGGAAGCGGAGATTGCGAACGCTATATAAATGTTAACTGGCGCAGAGTGCGCTTAATTAGCGCTGGCTTTTACCTTTTGAATTCTGGCTGGTTATATAAAAACAGTAAGGATAACCCGATTAATAATACGCAGAAAAATTATATGTGCGCAAAGCGTCTGTCGACGGAAATTGCCACTGAATAGAGATTCAACATGTTTAATAAGGAGAGTAACCATGAAAATCGTGCTTAAGACCCTCTTTGCTATCGCGCTGTTGTTGGGCGGCACTATCAGCAGCGCCTGGGCAGCCGATGTGATGCTCTATGTGACGCGTCATGGCAAGACGATGTTCAATACGGTGGAGCGCGCGCAGGGATGGTCCGATACGCCGCTGACGCCCGCTGGCGTGGCGGTTGCCGAGCAGCTGGGGCGAGGATTGCAGCCGCTTACCTTTATCGCTGCCTGGTCCAGCGACGCGGGCAGGGCGAGAGAGACGGCGCAGCTGGTAATGAAAACATGGAAAAATCCGCCGCTACTCCAGGAGAAGAAAGGTTTACGCGAGGTGTGCTTTGGCCTGTACGAGGGGGACCTGAATAAAAACATGATTACGGCCGCAGCGCATCAGGCGGGCTATAGCTCGGACGCCGCGCTGATGGAGGCGTACAGCGCCGGTAAGATCGATATTGCTGGCATCATCGATGCGATTAAACGGGCGGAAGCGTCAGGCTCGCCGGCGCTGGAGGGGATGAAGTCAACCGTGCAGGCGGAAAGCGCTCAGCAGGTAGCAAAACGTATGGTGGAGAGCATGACTGACATAGCGCGACAGGCTCAGCAGCAGGGCGGCGGCAACGTGCTTGTGGTCAGCCACGGTCTGGCTATTTCGTCGCTGCTACAGGCGCTGGGCGATAAAGGATCAAATCAGCCGCTAAAAAACGCCAGCGTCTCCCTGCTGCGCTACACCGACAGCGGCAGGTTCGTGATTGAGTCTGTTAACGATATGCGCTACGTCGAGCGCGGGCTATAGCGTTTTCAGCATACGGACTTCGCAGTCCACATGGCCTGTACAGCCCAGTGCGTTATCAATATGTTCGAAGCCCAGAGATTCGTAGAGCCTGATCGCGCGCGTCAGGCTGCCGGTGGTTTCCAGATAGCAGCGGCGGAAGCCGCGCTGACGCGCATGCTCCATCGCGCGCAGCGCCAGCTCGCGCGCCACGCCAAAGCCGCGCACCTCTGGCAGGAAATACATTTTCTGCAGCTCACAGATATCGGGCGCGCTGCAGGCGAGGGGAGCGACGCCGCCACCGCCCATGACTTTTCCCTGATGCTCAACAATCCAGTAGGCGCTGTGCTCGGCGCTGTAGAGTTCATACAGGCTGTCGAGCTGCGGATCGGCCACGGTATAGCCTTTGTCCGCGGTCAGGCCGAACTCCGCCGAGACGGTGCGGATGACCTGGGCGATATGGGAATTGTCGGCGGCGCTGATGGGGCGCAGCTTAAGTGAAGGCTGAGTTTCAAGGATCATGGCGAAATAGCGTGGTTAACTCGGTTAGTCATTCACCAGAAATAGCATTATCGTCGGTGAAAAGCAATATAACTGATAATGCATGGAGGCATGAAATGGTAGCGTTACGCTGGTTATTTAAAAATTATAAAAACTTATCTGTTCTTTTTGTTGTGACGGAATTTATAAACGTTTGGGCTTACTTTCAGTTGCTTGGTCGTATAGATTTTTTCCTTTGATTATTGGGAATATTGCGGGAAGTTTAGCGGCATTAATACCGTCTCTGATTTTTTTATTGCCATATCTTTCATGTTTGTCTTGCCATCTGCGATTTTTATGATTTTCAAAAATAAAAGCGAGCGCGATCGGCCTGTTCCCTCCACACTGGCGCTAGCGCCCGCCGTGCTTATTGTTGTTATTAGTGATTTTTCCGCTCTGCTCATTCAGATTAACCAGGGTGGAATTGAGCTGGTAGGGATGTCTTCCTGGGAAAAAAAGGTTTTTGCCTTTAACGCGGATCAATTTCCTGCATATTATTTCCCGGAAAAAGAATGGGGGGAAACGCGCAAGTGGGATGAAGGTAATATTCGTCTTGTAAATGGAGTTGGGGTCTTTTCCAGCGGCGCAGTATGGCTGGTGTGTCCTTCTGCTATAAAAGAATTAAGGCAAAAGACTCTGGAAAATAATGGCTTAATCTGGAAGTCGGATGAGAAATCCAAAAAAGATCTCAACGATTTAAGTCAGTTTTGTCTGATAGCTAAAAGCGATCGGGTCAGAACAGGCGCGGCGTTAAAAAAATTATTTGAATCTCTTCCAGGCTAAACTGACCTTTATAAAGATTAAATGAGTATCGCACGCAAAATTGCCTGTACCTCTGCCATCACGTCGGCTGGAATTTTCTCCAGCCGCTTACCTTGACGAGCTCGCATATCAATCGCACGTGGCTGATCACAGCGAATAACGCCTCGGGTACGTGTACCAGCCTCATCGAGTGATACTGCGAAGCCTGCGGTACGGGCAAAACTTCCGCCAGTTGTTATGGGTAATACAACGGGTGTTTGCGTTAGCTGATTAAAAGCCGCAGGCGAGACTATCAATACGGGACGCGTGCCTTGTTGCTCATGACCGGCTGTAGGATCGAGTGAAACCAGCCAGATTTCGCCGCGCTCCATTAGAGTTCCTCTTTACCTACTGGCGTGGCATTAAGCCACTGACGATCTTCATCCGTCAGTTCCGCATTGGGGTCGCATTTAGCCAGCAACTCAGACAACGTGTAGCTGGGAACAGGTTTAGGTTCGATAATCAGACGGCCGTTATCGACGGTAAGACCAACCTGCGCATCGGCACTGAGCTGAAGGATATCGAGCAGAGCGGGGGGGACGGCTAACATAACAGAGCCGCCTACTTTACGAAGATGGGTCGTATGCATAAGTAACCTCCAAAAGTTATATTTAAATGTAACATAAGAGAGAACAGGGTGGCTACTTTCTATTCAATGTAATAAGCCGCCAATAAAAAACCCCGCGCCGTAGCGCAGGGTTTTTTCAGTGAAGCGGCGTAAAATCAGAGCGCCGCAATCACCGCCTGCTGTTCAATCAGCTTCGCTTTCGACTGCTCCAGCTCGGCAACGCGCTCGCGCTCTTTGGCCACGACCGCTTCTGGTGCGCGTGAGACAAAGCCTTCGTTCGCTAGCTTGGTCTGGATCTTCTCAATCTCAACGTCGAGCTTGCCCAGCTCTTTCGCCAGACGATCCAGCTCCGCCGCCTTATCCACCAGGCCCGCCATCGGGATCAGCAGCTCGGCGCCTTCGATGATTTTCGTCACCGAAACCGGGCCTTTTTCGCCTGCCGGCAGAATGGTCAGGCTCTCCAGACGCGCCAGGCGCGACAGGAAGGTGCGGTTCGCCTCTACACGGCGCAGCGCCGCAGGAGAGCAGTCGCGCAGCAGCACGTCGAGCGGTTTGCTCAGGGCGATATTCATCTCGGCGCGGATATTACGTACCGCGACGATCGCCTGCTTCATCCACTCCACGTCCGCCATCGCTTCCGCATCCTCTTTCGCCGCGTCGTACTGCGGGAAAGGCTGCAGCATAATGGTGTCGTCGCTGATGTTCTTCAGCACCTTCACGCGCTGCCAGATGGTCTCGGTGATAAACGGAATAATCGGGTGGGCGAGGCGCAGCAGCGCTTCCAGCACCGTCACCAGCGTGTTGCGCGTGCCGCGCAGCTCCGCTTCGCTGCCGCTGTTCATCACCGGCTTGGTCAGCTCCAGGTACCAGTCGCAGAACTGGTTCCAGGTGAAGTCATAAAGAATATTCGCAGCGATATCGAAGCGGTAGCTGTCCAGCGCTTCGCGGTACGCTTTCACCGTGCTGTTGAACTCGGCGAGGATCCAGCGATCCGCCAGCGACAGCGTCATCTCGCCGCCGTTCTGACCGCAATCCTGATCTTCGGTGTTCATCAGCACGAAGCGGCTGGCGTTCCACAGCTTGTTACAGAAGTTGCGGTAGCCTTCCAGACGCTTCATATCCCAGTTGATGTCGCGACCGGTGGAGGCGAGCGCCGCCAGGGTAAAGCGCAGCGCGTCGGTGCCCGACGGCTCAATACCTTGCGGGAACTGCTTCTCGGTGCGCTTGCGGATCTTCTCCGCCAGCTGCGGCTGCATCATATTACCGGTACGTTTCTCCAGCAGATCTTCCAGCGAGATGCCGTCGACCATATCCAGCGGATCGATAACGTTGCCTTTGGATTTCGACATCTTCTGGCCTTCTTCGTCGCGGATCAGACCGGTCATATAGACGGTCTTGAACGGCACCTGCGGCTTGCCGTTCTCATCTTTGAGGAAGTGCATGGTCAGCATGATCATGCGGGCAATCCAGAAGAAGATAATGTCGAAGCCGCTCACCAGCACGCTTGTCGGGTGGAACTGGCGCAGCGCCTCGGTGTTCTCCGGCCAGCCGAGGGTCGAGAAGGTCCACAGCCCAGAGGAGAACCAGGTGTCGAGCACGTCTTCATCCTGACGCAGCGCCACGTCCGCGCCCAGGTTGTTTTCGCTGCGCACTTCCTCTTCGCTGCGGCCAACATAGACGTTGCCGTCGTTGTCGTACCAGGCTGGAATACGGTGGCCCCACCAGAGCTGACGGGAGATACACCAGTCCTGAATGTCACGCATCCAGGAGAAGTACATGTTTTCATACTGCTTCGGCACGAACTGGATATCGCCGTTCTCGACCGCCTCGACCGCGACTTTCGCCAGCGGCGCGGTACGCACGTACCACTGGTCGGTCAGCATCGGCTCGATGACAACGCCGCCGCGATCGCCGTAAGGCACGGTCAGGTCGTGTGGTTTAATCTCGTCCAGCAGGCCCAGCTCGTCCACGGCGGCGACAATCGCCTTGCGCGCGGCGAAGCGCTCCATTTTCTGGAACTGCGCCGGGATCTCATCCGAGCAGGCGTCGCTGACTTCGCCGTTGGTGTCGTACACCTGGGCGCGTTCGCGGATATCGCCGTCAAAGGTCAGGATGTTGATCATCGGCAGCTTGTGGCGACGGCCGACCTCATAGTCGTTGAAGTCGTGCGCCGGGGTGATCTTCACGCAGCCGGTGCCTTTCTCCATATCCGCGTGCTCGTCGCCCACGATGGGAATGCGACGGTTGACCAGCGGCAGGATCACCTCTTTGCCGATCAGATCTTTGTAGCGCGGGTCTTCCGGGTTGACCGCCACGCCGGTATCGCCCAGCAGGGTTTCCGGACGGGTGGTGGCCACCACCAGATAATCTTTGCCTTCAGCGGTTTTCACGCCGTCCGCCAGCGGATAGCGGATATGCCACATAGAGCCTTTGCTCTCGCGGTTTTCCACTTCCAGATCGGAAATCGCGGTGCGCAGTTTCGGATCCCAGTTCACCAGGCGTTTGCCGCGATAGATAAGGTTCTCTTTATGCAGGCGAACGAACACCTCTTTCACCGCGTTGGAGAGGCCTTCATCCATGGTGAAGCGCTCGCGCTCCCAGTCCACGGAGTTGCCGAGGCGACGCATCTGGCGGGTAATGGTGCCGCCCGACTCCGCCTTCCACTGCCAAATCTTCTCGATAAAGGCGTCGCGGCCGTAATCCTGGCGCGTTTTGCCCTCTTCGGCGGCGATCTTGCGCTCCACCACCATCTGAGTGGCGATGCCCGCATGATCGGTACCTACCTGCCACAGCGTGTTTTTCCCCTGCATGCGCTGGTAGCGGATCATGGTGTCCATGATGGTCTGCTGGAAAGCGTGACCCATGTGCAGGCTGCCGGTGACGTTCGGCGGCGGGATCATTATGCAGAAGCTTTCCTGGCTGGTATCGCCGTTAGGCTTGAAATAGCCTTGCTCTTCCCAGTGCTCGTAAAGCGGCTGCTCGATATCTTGCGGGTTATATGTTTTTTCCATTTCTGCTATGTCGTTTGCGGCTGCGGCGGCGTGGCCGTATTCAATTGGAAACCAACGCTGCGGTACGCTTTATAGCGGTCGCGCGCCAGCTGTTTCTGAGACTCTTCGTAGGGTACGAAGTCTATCACTTCATGGAAAGCAGTAGCAAAATCTGCAAACTGCGGCAGCAGGCTAATCAGCAGATCGCGCGGCGAGCTGCCGCGACGCTGCGGCCAGGCGAGCTCGACCGGCGCGCCGTAGCGCGGACCTTCACCCGCCAGATTGTGCGGCACGAAGGCGTTGGCCGGGCGCTGCCACAGCGCCTCGTCGAGCCGAATGGCCTGCTGTTCGTCTTCACAGGCGATCAAAATGCGTTTGCCCGCCCGCCAGCGCGTTTCCGCCAGATCGCACACCAGCGCCTCGATGGCGCTCAGCTCTTCGCTGGGCGAGTCCGTTTCCATTACGTAGAAGGTTGCGTTTTTCATGGAAATGCCTTGTGGGTGAGAGGTGTCGATGTTACCAGCTAAGGCGCGCGGTAGCACTTCCCGATGAGATGGATATGGCGTCTGCGGTGATATAAATCAATGCGCGCCGCCCCTGAGAGCGGCGCGCAGCGAGGCTTAGTCATCGCCGTTAAGACCGGCGCGGTTCAGCAGGAACTGTGACAGCATCGGCACCGGACGACCGGTCGCGCCTTTGGCTTTGCCCGAACGCCAGGCAGTGCCGGCGATATCCAGATGCGCCCAGTTATATTTGCGGGCAAAGCGCGCCAGGAAGCAGGCGGCGGTGATGGCGCCGCCGGGACGGCCGCCGATATTCGCCATATCGGCAAAGTTCGATTCCAGCTGCTCCTGATACTCGTCCGCCATCGGCAGACGCCAGGCGCGGTCGCCGGACTGCTCGGAGGCGCCGATCAGCTCGTGCGCCAGCGGATTGTGGTTCGACAGCAGGCCGCTGACGTGATGGCCGAGCGCAATAACGCAGGCGCCGGTCAGGGTTGCGACATCGATGACCACTTCCGGATCGAAGCGCTCTACGTAGGTCAGCGCGTCGCACAGCACCAGACGGCCTTCCGCGTCGGTATTCAGCACTTCTACCGTCTGGCCGGACATGGTGGTCAGCACATCGCCCGGGCGCATGGCGCGGCCGTCCGGCATGTTTTCGCAGCCTGCCAGCACGCCCACCACGTTAAGCGGCAGGTTCAGCTCGGCCACCATGCGCATCACGCCGTAAACCGACGCCGCGCCGCACATGTCATATTTCATCTCATCCATCGAATCTGACGGCTTGATGGAGATGCCGCCGGAGTCGAAGGTCAGCCCTTTGCCCACCAGCACGATAGGGCGCGCTTCTGCGTCCGGGTTGCCTTTGTACTCAATGACCGACATCAGCGACTCGTTCTGCGAGCCGGCGCCCACCGCGAGATAGGCGTTCATGCCCAGCTCTTTCATCTGCTGTTCGCCGATGACGCGCGTGGTGACGTTTTTGCTGTAGGCGTCCGCCAGCTGGCGCGCCTGCGAGGCGAGATAGGCCGCATTACAGATGTTGGGTGGCATATTGCCGAGATCTTTTGCCGCCTTCACGCCGGCGGCGACCGCCAGGCCGTGCTGGATAGCGCGCTCGCCGCTGGTGAGTTCGCGGCGCGTCGGCACGTTGAACACCAGCTTGCGCAGCGGACGGCGCGGCTCGGTTTTGTTGCTTTTCAGCTGGTCGAAGTTATAAAGCGCTTCTTTGGAGGTTTCGACCGCCTGACGCACTTTCCAGTAGGTATTGCGGCTTTTCACATGTAGCTCGGTTAAAAAGCAGACCGCTTCCATCGAGCCGGTGTCGTTCAGCGTGTTGATGGTCTTCTGGATCACCTGTTTGTACTGGCGCTCATCCAGCTCGCGCTCTTTGCCGCAGCCAATCAGCAGAATGCGCTCGGAAAGAATGTTGGGTACATGATGCAGCAGCAGGGTCTGGCCCACTTTGCCTTCCAGCTCGCCGCGGCGCAGCAGGGCGCTGATGTAGCCATCGCTGATTTTGTCTAACTGCTCGGCGATCGGCGACAGACGACGCGGCTCGAAAACACCGACAACAATGCAGGCGCTGCGCTGTTTTTCCGGGCTTCCGCTTTTTACACTGAACTCCATGCACTCTCCTGAATCTTAAAGACAACGGCCGCGGCTGTCGCTAGAATGGTCCGCTTGTTACCACAGAGGTAAAAAGTTTGTTGGTAATCAGCGTTCGAACTACGTTTAGTGTGGCAATGCGTTAATTTTCACCACCCTGACGCGTTTGTCATACCATTTTAGCTGCGACGCAGGCCATTGATGAAGAAAAATGGCTAATAAGCGTTGAAACTAGCGATTTTCCTGCAAAAAGACAAGTTATCACAGGCGTACTAAGCGTGATCATCATTAGATATCTGGTTCGGGAAACGCTCAAAAGCCAGCTGGCTATCCTTTTCATCCTGCTGCTTATCTTCTTTTGTCAGAAGTTAGTGCGGATTTTAGGGGCTGCGGTGGACGGCGAAATCCCAACAAATCTCGTTCTGACTCTGTTAGGGCTTGGCGTGCCTGAAATGGCACAACTTATTCTGCCGTTAAGCCTGTTTCTGGCGATCCTGATGACGCTGGGCAAGCTCTATACCGACAGCGAAATCACCGTAATGCACGCCTGCGGATTAGGCAAAAGCGTGCTGGTGAAGGCGGCGATGGTGTTGATGCTGCTCACCTCCGTTGTGGCGGCGGTCAACGTGATCTGGCTCGGCCCCTGGTCCTCGCGCTATCAGGACGAGGTGACGCAAAACGCCAAAGCCAACCCTGGCGCGGCGGCGCTTGCGGCTGGGCAGTTCCAGAGCTCCAGCGACGGCAACTCGGTGCTGTTTATTGAAAACGTCAAGGGCAACCAGTTCGGCAACGTCTTCCTGGCGCAGCTGCGCGCCAAAGGCAACGCACGGCCGTCGGTGGTGCTGGCGGACAGCGGCCATATGGAGCAGCACAAAGACGGCTCACAGGTGGTGACGCTGGATAAAGGCACCCGCTTCGAAGGCACGGCGATGCTGCGCGACTTCCGCATTACCGACTTCACCAACTATCAGGCGCGCGTCGGCTATAAAGAGGCGACGCTCGATCCAAACGACGCCGAGCAGTCCGATCTCACTACGCTGCTCAGCAACGATACCCCGGCGTTCCGCTCGGAGCTGCACTGGCGCTTTACGCTGATTTTCGCGGTGCTGGTGATGGCGCTGATGGTGGTGCCGCTCAGCGTGGTCAACCCGCGTCAGGGACGCGTGCTGTCGATGCTGCCCGCGATGCTGCTCTATCTGATCTTCTTCCTGCTGCAGAGCTCGCTGAAGTCGAATGCGGCGAAAGGGCGGCTCGATCCGGCGATCTGGATGTGGGTGGTGAATATCAGCTATCTGCTGCTGGCGGTAGCCCTTAACCTGTGGGATACGGTGCCGATGCGCCGCGTGCGCGCCCGCTTCAGCCGCGGAGGTTCCGTCTGATGTTTCGCGTTCTCGACCGTTATATCGGTAAAACCATTTTCAATACCATCATGTTGACGCTGTTCATGCTGGTGTCGCTCTCCGGCATCATCAAGTTCGTCGATCAGCTGCGCAAGACCGGGCAGGGCGCCTATACCGCGCTCGCCGCCGGTTACTACACGCTGCTCAGCGTGCCGAAGGATATTGAGATCTTCTTCCCTATGGCGGCGCTGCTTGGCGCGCTGCTCGGCCTGGGCACGCTGGCGCAGCGCAGCGAGCTGGTAGTGATGCAGGCGGCGGGCTTTACCCGCATGCAGGTGGCGCTGTCGGTGATGAAAACCGCTATTCCGCTGGTGCTGCTGACCATGGCGATTGGCGAGTTTCTGGCCCCGGCGGGCGAGCAGATGGCGCGCAACTACCGCGCAACGCAGCTTTACGGCGGCGCGCTGGTGTCGACGCAGAACGGCCTGTGGGCGAAAGATGGCAATAACTTTATCTATATCGAACGGGTGCGCGGCGATAACCAGCTCGACGGCGTCAGCATCTATAACTTCAGCGACGATCGTCGTCTGAAGAGCGTGCGCTACGCCGCCAGCGCGACCTGGGACCAGGCGAACAAACGCTGGAATCTGGCGCAGGTGGATGAGTCAGATCTCAACGACCCGAAGCAGATTAGCGGCTCGCAGAGCCTGAGCGGCGAATGGAAAACCAGCCTGACGCCGGATAAGCTCGGCGTGGTGGCGCTCGATCCCGACGCGCTGTCGATTCGCGGCCTCTATAACTACAGTAAGTATCTGAAGCAGAGCGGCCAGGAGTCGGGACGCTACCGGCTCAATATGTGGAGCAAGATTTTCCAGCCGCTGTCGGTGGCGGTCATGATGCTGATGGCGCTGTCGTTTATCTTCGGTCCGCTGCGCAGCGTGTCGATGGGCGTGCGTGTGGTAACGGGCATCAGCTTCGGCTTCCTGTTCTACGTGCTGGACCAGATTTTTGGCCCGCTGAGCCTGGTTTACGGCCTGCCGCCGGTGATGGGGGCCATCCTGCCCAGCGCCGCGTTCTTCGCCATTAGCCTGTTCCTGCTGATTAAGCGGCGCTAAGCCCGAAAGCAAAACAGTCGCAAAAATGAGGCCGCACATTGCGGCCTCATGCTTATAACCTACTGAAAACCGGTAGTCTTTACCGGTATCGCTAATGACTCTCTTTTTCAGCTATGCCAGGCTCTGCGGAGGTTTTTTCAGAGTCAGGAAAGATGAAGAAGAAAACGACGCCGACGCCGCACGACGCTGTCTTCCGCCAGCTTCTCAGCCAGCCAGACGTGGCTCGCGACTTTATGGAAATCCACCTTCCGCCGCAGCTCCTTGCGCTCTGCGACCTCAGCACGCTCAGGCTCGCCTCCGGCTCTTTTGTGGAAGATGATCTGCGCCCTTACTTTAGTGACGTACTCTACAGTATGAAAACCCGAAGCGGCGACGACGGCTATCTGCAGGTGCTGATAGAGCACCAGTCGACGCCGGACAAACAGATGGCGTTCCGGCTGCTGCGCTATGCGGTGGCGGCAATGAAGCGCCACCTTGACGCCGGACATAAGAAGCTGCCGCTGGTGATACCGGTGCTGTTTTACGCCGGTCAGCGTAGCCCCTATCCCTGGTCAACCTGCTGGCTGGATGGGTTTGGCGACCCGGTGCTGGCCGCCGCTGTTTACGGCAAGGCTTTTCCGCTGGTGGATGTCACCGTTATTCCCGACGAGGAGATTGTGCAGCACCGCCGAATGGCGGCGCTGACGCTGCTGCAAAAACATATTCGTCAGCGCGATTTAGCAGAGGTCATCGATCTGCTGGTGTCGGCTTTGCAGGCGGACGAATCTTCATCACAAACACTCTCGCTGGTAAACTATATTATTCAGGCAGGCGAAACTACAGACGCCGGTGCCTTTGTTCGTGAACTGGCGCAGCGAATGCCGCAACAGGAGGACGCACTGATGACGATTGCAGAACAGCTTAAGCAGGAAGGCCGCAAAGAGGGCGAGATTCAGGGCAAGCTGGAAGGGATGCTTGAGGGCAAACGCGAAGTTGCGCGCAGCCTGCTAAAAATGAAGCTGCCGCGTGAGGCGATCCTGCAGGCTACCGGCCTGAAGGAAGAGGATCTGGCGCGCATCAGCGTAAACTAATCCACTTAGCCGCACCATTTTCCGCCTGACCCTACGGCAGAACCCGCCTTAAAAAGCGGGTTGTGGCGGTAAGAGCGACGCGATTTAACGCGCCAGCAGCGGCAACAGCGCCGGAAGCTGCGACAGCAGATAGAGAATCAGCCCGATAGTGCCGCCAACCAGGGTGCCGTTAATGCGGATAAACTGCAGATCCTTGCCGATATTCAGCTCAATCTGCTGCGACATATCGCGCGCGTCCCAGCTCTTCACCGTATCGCTGATATGACGCGTCAGGAAAGCGGCGAACTCTGGCGCGACGCTGCGCGCGGCCTCCTCCAGATGACGGTTCATCGAGGCGCGCAGCGCGTCGTCGCGCGCCAGGTTCTCGCCCAGCCACAGCGCCGCCTGGCGCACCTTCTCCTGCACGCGCGAATCGTCGCTGTTGAGATCGGTTTTCAGCCAGGCGCGCAGATCGCTCCACAGCTCGCCGATATAGCGGTTCAGCGAGGCATCCTCTTTTATCCAGCGCTTAATCTCCTCGGCGCGCGCCGCCATCTCTGGATCGTGCTTCAGCTTCTCAATCAGCCGATCCACCGCGCGATTAAAGCCGAGGCGCAGCTCGTGGCCCTGGTCAGCCGCCACCTCGTCGAGTACTGAATCCACGGCGTTGGCGACCAGCTCGGCGCTGTGCTCGCCCAGCCACTCGGTCGGCAGCATTTTGGCCTTAATGGGGTGCTCGCGCTTCAGCCAGCGCACAATCTGCATGGCGATAAAATCGCGCGTGGCGGGCTTATGCATCAGGCGCAGCAGCTGATCTATCGCTGCGTCGAGCAGCTCCTGATGACGGTTGTTTTTTGTCAGGCTCTCCAGCAGCACCGCGCCTGTTTGCGACAGATCGACCTTATCGATGGCGCGATGCACCGCGCGGCGCATAAAGGCCTGAATGCGCGCGTCGTCGGTAAGATCGAGAAAGCCGCGCATCACCTGCAGCAGATGACGCCCGACGCGATCGGCATTGCCCGGCGCGTTAAGCCACTGCGCCAGCATCTGCGCCGGATCGTGGCGGCGGATCAGCGCCAGCAGCGAGTCGGTATCAAGAAACTTCTCCTGCACGAAGCGGCCCAGATTGTCGCCAATGCGATCTTTATTGCGCGGAATAATCGCCGTATGGCGCGAGATAAAGGGCACCGGCACGCGGCGAAACAGCGCCACCACGGCGAACCAGTCCGCCAGCGCGCCGACCATCGCCGCTTCGGCAACCGCCTTCACGCCGCTGACCCAGAAGCCCGGCGGCAGAAAAAGCGTGGTGATAAAGGTGGCGGCGGCCAGCAGCAGCAGGCCGAGCGCCAGACGTTTCGTCCGTTTAAGTTCGCGTAATTTATCCATGCTCACAGCTTAGCAGAGGCGAAACCGTGGCGGAAATTGCCTTAGCGACGGCGTCCCCCCAGCAGGTTGCCGAGCACGCCGCGAATAATCTGGTTGGCTATCTGCCGCGTAGCGCTCTTCGCCACGCTCTGCACGATGCCGTCATGCTTGCCGCCGCGCGGGCCGGTATGGCCGAACAGCACCTCTTTCAGCCCGCCGAGAATGCTATCGTCGACCTTGACCTGATTGCCCTTCGCCAGCGGCGCGTCAGCCTGCTCGCTGGCGCCTTTCACCTCCTGACAGAGCTTTTCAAAGGCGGACTCGCGGTCGATCTCCTCGTCATATTTGCCCGCCAGCGGCGAGTGGTTAATCAGGCCGTTGCGCTCGTCGAGGTTAACCGGGCCCATACGGGAGCCGGGCGCGATCACCATAGCGCGCTCCACCACGGAGGGGCTGCCTTTCTCATCCAGGAAAGAGATCAGCGCCTCGCCGGTGCCCAGCGCCTGAATCGCCTCAAGGGTATTGAAGGCGGGGTTGGCGCGCAGGGTATCGGCGGCGCTCTTCACCGCCTTCTGATCCTTCGGCGTAAAGGCGCGCAGCGCATGCTGCACGCGATTGCCGAGCTGGCCGAGCACGCTTTCGGGCACGTCGGCGGGATTCTGGGTGACGAACCAGACGCCGACCCCTTTCGAGCGGATCAGGCGCATCACCTGTTCAACCTTCTCCAGCAGCACCGGCGGCGCGTCGTTAAACAGCAGGTGCGCCTCATCGAAAAAGAAGACCATCTTCGGCTTCTCCAGATCGCCCGCCTCCGGCAAATTTTCATAAAGCTCCGACAGCAGCCACAGCAGGCTGGTGGCGTAGAGCTTTGGCTGCTGGTAGAGCTTGTCCGCCGCCAGAATATTAATAAAGCCTTTGCCGTCGGCGTCGACGCGCATCCAGTCGCGGATATCGAGCATCGGCTCGCCGAAGAAGTGCTCCGCGCCCTGCTGCTTCAGCGCCAGCAGCCCGCGCTGGATGGCGCCCACCGACGCGCTGTTGATATTGCCGTACTGCGTCTGGAAGCTTTTGGCGTTGTCGCCGATGTACTGCGTCATCGCGCGCAGATCGTTGAAGTCGAGCAGCAGCAGCCCCTGATCGTCGGCGACGCGAAAGATAATCTGCAGCACGCCGCTCTGGATCTCGTTGAGATTTAGCAGGCGCGCCAGCAGCAGCGGGCCGAGATCGGAGAGGGTGGCGCGCACCGGATGGCCCTGTTCGCCGAAGATATCCCACAGCATTACCGGACTGCGCTGCGGCTGCCAGTCGGTGACGCCAATTTTCGCCAGCCGCGCCAGCAGTTTCTCGCTCTGCTCGCCTTGCGCCGCAATGCCGGTCAGATCGCCTTTGACATCCGCCATAAATACCGGCACGCCGATAGTGGAGAAGGATTCAGCCAGCTTCTGCAGCGTCACGGTTTTGCCGGTGCCGGTCGCGCCGGTGATGAGTCCGTGGCGATTCGCCATCGCGGGCAGAAGGTGCAGTTTCACATCGGGCGTCTGGGCAATAAGCAGCGGGGCGGTCATAGGTTCACTCTCCGGCAAAGGACATTGTCTGAAGGATAGCAAGCGCGGCGGGGAAAAGGAGAGGATTGCGCTAAAAGGGTGGTGCTCCGTAAAGACGGCGAAGGGTGGCGCGCTGGCTATTGCCCGCGCGCCACGGCTGTTATTTTTGCACCTCATCCAGCAGCAGCATGCTGACGCCAATGCCCTGCTTAACGTTGCTCAGGTTGCTGCGCACCGCCACCTGCTGCGCGCCCTGCAGAATAGTGACGAACGGCGAGTTCTGCTGCACTTCGGTCTGCAGATGGGTGTAGAGCGCGCGGCGCTGCGTGGCATCGCTTTCGCCCGCCGCCTTGCGCGTCTCGGCGCTCAGCGCGGGGATATCCCAGCCCACGCGCCACGCCAGGGTTTTCGAGCCGCCCGGCACGTTCCAGGCGAAAGCGCTGGCGTTGGTATTCGGGTCGATATAGTCCGCGCCCCAATAAACGAAGATGGACTGAAAATCGCGGGCGCGCATTTTGCTCCACAGCTCCGATTCCGCCACCGGCTTGATATCCAGGTTGACCTCCGCTTTGGCGAAGCTCGCCTGCAGCGCCTGCGCCACGTCGATATAGGGCGGCTGATTGACCACCGTCAGGGCGATATGCGTGCCCGGCGCGATGCCGCCATCCTTCAGGATCGCTTTTGCCTTGTCGACGTCGTAGTGGAACGGGGTGGTGTTGAGCGCGCCGTCGAAGCCGTCCGGCAGGAAGCTCTGGTGGACGCGGTACTGGCCTTTCAGCAGCTGGCTGGCGAGGCTGTCGTAGTCTACCAGCCAGCGCGCCGCCTGCCACAGCGCCGGATTGCCGAGCACGGGCTGCTGCGCATTTTTGGTGTTAAAGCCGAGGTAGTAAATCAGGCTCGACGGGAAGGCGTCGATGCGCACGTTCGCATCGCTTTTGAGCGCGGCGATCTGATCGGGGCCGAGCTGATAGGCGACATCCACGTCGCCCTGCTGTATCAGCAGGCGGCGAGTGCCGGGATCGGCGACCCCCTTCAGCAGCACGCGCTTCAGATGGGGCTGTGGCGCGGCGTGCGGGTTGGCCTCCAGCAGCAGCGCCTGCAGCGGCACAAACTGTTTGATAGAAAACGCGCCGCTGCCCGCTGAATGGGTCTTCAGCCAGCCATTGCCGGTATCGCTGTTGCTGGCGTGCTGCAGCGCGGTTTTGCTGTCGACCACCGAGCTTACCGGTGCGGTCAGCAGGCGCAGCGCCAGATCCTGACCAATCTGCGCCGGCCAGCGGATCTCCAGCTGACGATCGCCGGCGGCCTTGAACTGGCTGTCGATATTGTCGGGCGTCCAGCCGAACTCGCCGAGAATAAACGAGGGCGCTTTGTTGAGCTTCACCGCGCGCGTCAGCGAGAAGATAACATCCTGCGCGGTCACCGGATTGCCGCTGACGAAGCGCGCGTCGGGGTTAAGGTTGAAGACCAGGCTATGGGGCGTTTCGCCCTGCTGCCAGCTGCGCGCCAGCAGCGGCGAAAGCTTTTGCGGATCGTCCTTATTCGGCTCCACCAGCGTTTGGTAAACATTACGCAGGCTGCTGTTGCTGACCGTTTCAAAGCTTTCCGCCGGGTCGAAACTGATAATGCCGTCGAGCGGCACGGCGATAACCAGCGTATCTTTCGGCGTCCCGGCGTGCGCCATCGGCGCTAAGGCCAGCGCGCTTAACATCACAAGCAAAATGCGTCGCATAGAAGTTTATCCTGAGTCATTGATAAACCGACTATATCCACGGCGCGCCAGAGTCAAAATGCCGCTTTGTTATGAGCTTTGCACAAAAAAATCGTCTGCGTTTTTCGCTGTTTTACCGCGACGGGTATGACAGGCATTTATTTATTCCTCATCCGCAGACAAATAGCCGTTTGATACCGGCGCGCTCACATTTTCCGCAATATGTCATTGCTGCTGTAAATAAGTGAATATAGGGTTACCGATGAAGAGAATTAGCTTGTATGGAAGTATGATTTTTTTTGATTGATTATTTTCGGCAACTGTCACCCTGCGTAAATAAAACTGGCCCTGCGCACAAATTTTCTGGTTAAATAACCAGCGATTATGTCGTTTTAAACAAAATTCCTGCCTTCACAGCCTGTTACCCGTCCGTAACCATTCAATAACACAATGATAAATTTTCACTAAGACACATTTAAACTTCTATTTTTACATTTCGACATATCTATATCCCTAATATTGCCGCGGAAATGACCGATAAGATTTGTGTTTAACAAATATATTACTTTTACAGCAAGTGAGAGTCGTGCCGCTATGCTTCTTGAAAAACCCACCACCAGACGAAAGTTTTTGCTCGGGTCTTTACTGGCGCTGCCGCTAAGTGACCTGGTTTTAAAAGGGCTGACCGCAGCGCAGGCGGCAGAAATGGCCGCGCCGGAGCTGGCCGACTATAAACCGGGCTTTTTTAGCGCGGACGAGTGGCAGTTTATTCTGGCGGCGACCGATCGCCTGATCCCGGCTGGCGGCAAAGGCAAAGCGCCAGGCGCGCTGGAAACCAACGTGCCGATCTTTATCGACCAGCAGCTGCAGAGCAGCGAGTTTGGCGACGAGATCTACCTGCAGGGCCCGTTCAACGTCCACGCCGATCCCACCTTCGGCTACCAGATTCCGTTCACGCCGCAGCAGATGTACCACACCGCCATCAAACTGGTTACGCAGTGGGTGCAGACGACCTACAGCAAGCCGTTCCAGCAGCTCACGCTGGAAGAGAAAGATGAGGTGTTGACCAAACTCAACAAGAACGGCATCGACTTCGCCGCGCTCGGTGAAGGCAATCTGAAAGCGTCGCAGTTCTTCAGCCAGCTGCTCTCTGATACCAAGCACGGCTATCTCGCGGATCCGATGTACGGCGGCAACAAAGGCATGAAAGCCTGGATCGCCATCGGCTTCCCCGGCGCGCGCGCCAGCTTCACCGAATGGGTGAAGCAGCACAACGTGCCTTATCCGCTGGGGCCGGTCAGCCTTATGGGTGAACGCGCTTAACGGCGCTGAATCAGGTATTTGAGACAGGATTATCATGGCACAGATTACTAAAAAAGAAGTCGACGTCGTCGTTTGCGGCCTCGGCTGGGCCGGCTCGCTGATGAGCATCGAACTGGCGCTGGCGGGCCTTGAAGTGCGCGCCTTAGAGCGCGGCGGCGAGCGCGACTACCCCGATTTCGCCTACCCGAAACCGGCTGACGAATACGCCTATAACGTGCGGAATAAAGTGTTCGCCACGCCGAAAGAGGTGGCGGTCACCGTGCGTTACGACACCACCCAGACCGCGCTGCCGACCCGCAAATGGGGCGCGTTTGCGCCGGGCACCGGCGTGGGCGGCGCAGGTATGCACTGGACGGCGGTACTGATCCGTCCGACGCCAACCGATATCAAGCTAAAAACTTATGTGGACGAGGCCTACAAGCCGGGCATCCTGCAGGAAGATATGCGCGTGATGGACTTCCCGTTTACCTGGGATGAGATCGAGCCTTACTACTACAAGTTCGAGCTGATCTGCGGCCAGTCGGGCACCACCGGCAACCTGCGCGGTCAGATTCTGGAAGGCGGCGACCCGTTTGAAGGCCCGCGCTCCGAGCCTTATCCGCTGCCGGCGCTGGAAGATACGCTGAACAACGTGATGTTTAAAGAAGCGGCAACGAAGCTGGGCTACCATCCGTTCCCCAACCCGTCGGCGTGCGTCTCTCGCGCGTGGAAAAACCCCTACGGCAACCAGATTGCCCCCTGCAACTACTGCGGCTACTGCTCGAAGTACCCCTGTCTGAACTACTCCAAAGCCTCGCCGCAGACCGCGGTAATGGATGCGCTGAAGCGTATGCCGAACTTCTCCTACGAAGTGCATGCGGAAGTGGTGAAGGTCGTGCTGCATGACGACAAGAAGACCGCCAAAGGGGTGATCTACTACGACGTCGACGGCAACGAAGTCTTCCAGCCGGCGAAGATCGTGGTGCTCTCCAGCTTCCAGCTCTACAACGTGCGTCTGATGCTGCTCTCTGGCATCGGCAAGCCGTACAACCCGATTACCGAAGAGGGTGTGGTAGGACGCAACTACGCCTTCCTGTCGAACGGCGGCGCGACCCTGTTCTTCAAGGATAAAAACTTCAACCCGTACGCCACCGCCGGCGCTACCGGCCAGATGTTCAACGACATCTCACCGGGCAACTTCGACGGTCCGGGCCTCGGCTTCCTCGGGGGTGCGAAGATCCACAGCTCGCAGGCCACCGGTACGCCGATCGGCACCTCGCTGCCGAAAGGCACGCCGAGCTGGGGCATGGGCTACAAAGAGGGGCTGGAAGAGTGGTACGGCCACTCCATGAAGATCAGCATCACCACGACCTGCCAGTCGTACCGCGACGTCTATCTGGACCTCGACCCGAACTACACCGACCACCGCGGCCAGCCGCTGCTGCGCATGACCTTTAACTGGAAACAGAACGAACTTAAGCTGCAGCAGTACCTGAAAGGCATCGTCGGCAATATCAGTAAAGAGCTGAATCCGGACAGCATGAGCATGAGCTTCCTGCCGATGGACGCCAACTTCGACCTGACCAAATATGTCTCCACCCATAACGTGGGTGGCGCGGTCATGGGCGATAACCCGAAAACCTCTGCGCTCAACAAGTATCTGCAGAGCTGGGACGTGCATAACGTGTTTGTACCGGGCGGCAACGCCTTCCCGCAGAACTTCCAGGCGAACCCCACCGACACCATCGGCGCGATTACCCTGATGGCGGCGCAGGCGATCAAGGAACAGTATTTGAAGAACCCCGGTCCACTGGTACAGGCATAAGCATATGAAACTGAAATCATTGTTACTCGCCAACGCCGTGCTGCTGGGATGCATGGCTGCTCATGCGCACGCGGAAGATGAAGCCCAGCTGATCAAGAAGGGTGAATACCTGTCGCGTCTCGGCGACTGTATGGCCTGCCACTCTGTCGCAGGCAAGCCGGACTATGCTGGCGGACTGGCGATTGAGTCGAACCTCGGCACCATCTATTCGACCAATATTACGCCGGACAAAGAGCACGGCATCGGCAACTACAGCGAGCAGCAGTTCTCCGACGCGGTGCGCAAAGGCGTACTGCCGGACGGCTCGCGCCTCTACCCGGCGATGCCGTATCCCGACTACGCCAAAATCAGCGATGAAGATATGCACGCGCTGTATCTCTACTTTATGAAGGGCGTGCAGCCGAGCGCCGATCGGCCGCCGGAGACTCGCCTGAGCTTTCCGTTCAGCCAGCGCTGGGGGATGCGTTTCTGGAACTGGGCCTTTACCAGTGACAAGCCGTTCCAGCCAATTGGCGGCGCCTCTGAAGAGATCAACCGCGGTGCCTATATCGTTGAGAGCCTTGGCCACTGCGGCAGCTGCCATACGCCGCGCGGTCTCGGCATGAACGAGAAGGCGCTCGACAGCGGCGATGCGAAGTTCCTGGCGGGCGGCAGCCTGAACAACTGGGACGTGCCGTCGCTGCGCGGTCTGCCGCGCTGGAGCGAACAGGAGATCGTCGATTACCTGCAGACCGGCCGCAACGATAAAGCGGCGGTGGGCGGCGAGATGAAGTCGGTGATTGAGCACAGCAGCTCGCACATGACCGACGCCGATCTTAAAGCGGTCGCGGCCTACCTGAAGTTCCTCGGCGGCAATCCGCCGCTGCAGGCCTACAACGTGCAGGCGCAGCAGCAGACCGAGGCGAAGCTGACGGCGGCGAAGAACCTGAGCGAAGGCGAGCGTCTCTATATCGACAACTGCGGCGCCTGTCACTTTGTTACCGGCAAGGGCGCGCCGGGGATCTTTCCGGAGCTGGATCAGGCGACGATCGTTAACGCTAAAGATCCGACCGGGCTGATCCATACGATCCTGGAAGGCGCGCAGCAGCCCTCTACCGAGAAAGCGCCGTCGACGCTGGCGATGCCGGGCTTCGGCCAGCGTCTGAGCGACGACGAAGTGGCGCAGCTCGCCACCTTTATCCGTCAGGGCTGGAGCAACAACGCGCCAGCGGTGAGCAAGGATCAGGTGGCGGATGTGCGGAAGTCGCTGAAGCACGACTAAA
The DNA here is from genome assembly GCF_020149765.1 of Pantoea agglomerans. NCBI lineage: Bacteria > Pseudomonadati > Pseudomonadota > Gammaproteobacteria > Enterobacterales > Erwiniaceae > Pantoea > Pantoea agglomerans. The sequence continues at coordinate 3,509,932 of NZ_CP083809.1, read as the reverse complement.
GGGCACCGCGTCTTCTTTCAGGCGGCTGAGAAGTCTGCAAGCGGGTGGGAAGGACCGAAGAGCAAAGCGTCCCGCGACAAGGATGTCGCGGGCCGAGCCGGCAGGGATGCCGCTTTTGCGTCTTTGCGATCGGGCCTTCTCACCCGCGTCAGCACCTTACCTGAAAATATTAAGGGCACCTCGGTGCCCTTTTTTAATGGAAGTTATGCGCCACTTCCAGCACGCCGTTAATCACAAACTGCACGCCCATACAGACCAGCAAAAAGCCCATCAGGCGCGAAATCGCCTCGATACCGCCTTTCCCTACCAGCTTCATAATGCTGCCTGAACTGCGCAGCGCGCCCCACAGGATCAGGGCCACCAGCAGAAAAGTAAGCGGCGGCGCGGCGGCAATCACCCACGCGGGAAAATCGACGCCGCTTTTCACCGTCGAGGCGGTGCTGATAATCATCGCAATGGTGCCGGGACCGGCGGTGCTCGGCATCGCCAGCGGCACAAAGGCGATATTGACCGTATCCTGACGCGCGTCGCTGTTATCCAGCTCATCCTGCTTGTGCTGCGCCTCTACCGAGTGGCCGACCGGCTGCGCGGGAAACAGCATGCGAAAGCCGATAAAGGCCACAATCAGCCCGCCCGCAATGCGCAGCCCGGGAATCGAGATGCCAAAGGTGTTAAGCACCGCATTACCCGCATACCAGGCCACTATCATAATGGCGAACACATAGATGGAAGCCTGACGCGCCTGGCGGTTGCGCTCGCTGAAGTTCATCTCGCCCGCCAGCCCCAGGAACAGCGCAACGGTAGTAAGTGGGTTGGCGAGCGGCAGCAGCACAATCAGCCCTAATCCAACGGCCTCAAATAATGCCTGCATAAACGTCCTCTTTAGATGGCGTGGTCAGGAAGGGCTAGTGTTTAGGCCGCTCCATCGCTTCCAGCAGCTCCGGGAAGAAATCTTCCAGCAGTTCGGGCGTCATCAGCTCTGGATAGCGCATCAGATGCTCGCGGATGCGCTCGTTCAGCTCCGGGATCAGGCTCTGCGCGGCCGCCAGGCCGGTGATCTTTTTCTGCTTCACCAGGCGCAGCACGTCATCCGGCAGGCTGTCTTCGTCATCTTCCTCTTCCACCTCTTCCAGCGCGTCGAGATCGTCGAACATATCGAGCAGCGCCTCAATCTGCGGCGTGCGCGACACATACTGCTCCGGCTTCTCCTCTTCCAGGTAGCGCAGCAGCGCACGTACCGGCGAGCCGTCCGGGGTGGCGGGCGGCGAGGAGGTGAACCACTCCAGCATCAGATGGGTGCTGACGCGATGAACGTGATAGCCGTTATCCACCAGTTCGTCGGCAAGGATATCGGCGGTGTCGTGCTCAAGCAGGCAAATATGGGTGCGATTTGGCGTGAACTGTTCCAGCCACTGGTAGATCTCTTCAATAACCGCATCGTCATACTGAAAGTTTTTGCTCAGGTAGCTGCCGTCTGGCTGATGTACCGTGGCAAAAATAAGGTCGGGATCGAAGTAAATCGCAATGTTGATGCCTTTCATGCGCGCTGTCCTTTGTGGCTTAAAACCTTCACTATAGCGCTGTTAGTCGGACGGGGAAATGTGGGCGGAACAGGTTATAAGAGACTGAAGTGAAATGGCCGCGCGCAACCGCGCGGGCGGCGATTAGCCGGGAAGAGAGAGGGCTCCTCCCGGCCTTACAGCGCTGAAATTACATGCCGATATATTTCTTGCCCTGTTTGAGAACCACGTCGCAGGCTTTGGTTTTCAGCTTCTCGCCCATCGGTGAGTTGCTCAGGCTTTGCAGGTTCAGCTGCTGGCCGTTGCCGGTATTCAGCAGGCCGGCGATGCCCTGCTGGTAGTCGGTGTTTTGCGTCTGCGCCGTCTGGCTGCTCAGGCCGAGCTTATCCAGCACCTGCTCTTTCACCGACTTGACGTTGTTATCCACCACGTTGTGCTGTACGCAGTACTGCATCACGCCTGCGGCGTTGGTCATGCTGTTGGCGCTGACCGCTTTGTCACCGCCGTTCAGCAGGCCGGTCAGCGAGCCGAGCGACAGCCCGCCGTTCTGCGCGGTGCTGTTGGTCGCACTGGTGTTGCTGCTGTTCTGCTGGCTGAGCTGCGACGCCGCGCTGCTCAGCTGATCCTGCCAGCTTGCCGCCGACGCGCTACCGGCTAACAGCAGCGCGCTGAACCCCATGCCTAAAATCGTACGTTGTGTGGCTTTATTCATTTCAACCTCGTTTGTCTTCACGCTGCGCATCGTGAGTTGCGCCGCTAGCTTTGCTAAGAGGAATCTGAGGGGGGAAAGTTCCGGCGACCGGGTAAGGGAGGGCGGAATCGGAGGATTCTGTAAGGAAGGGCGGGCTATATCAACGGCATGCTGGTGAACATCCGCGTGATAAATGGCGGCGTTGTGATGGCTCCGCAACCGAGCGGCTGGCGGCGTGTCGGGAGAAGCCCTGCGCGAGCACAATTTTTACACCATAATATCAACGTCAATGAAGCACAGGCATAATAATATTTTTATTTAACCTTTATTCTATTGGTTGACTTTATTTTTAACCTGAGTGGGAATTAATTTTTACATTAAGCGAGTTATTCCAGGGAAATAGACATCGCTAGCCTGTTTATAGAGTGAATAAGTAAATAATCTATTTTGTTTTATTGCAACCTGAGCGCAATTTAGCCAAAATACCTGACACTTTGGTTAAAAAGCACCCGGCATGATTAAGTTACTGAATGCTTTATGCGTAATTTTCGCGTCATTAGTAGCAACCAGCGCGTTTGCCGTTAACTGCCAGCGTGCGGCGACCCCCCTTGAGAACACGATTTGTCACAGTGAAAATCTCAGCTGGCTTAATAACATTATGGCAACGTACTATCGCGATACGCTGGCGCGCCGCGAAGGATACCCTGTTCATCAGGAGTATCTGGCATGGCAGAAGTCACTCAAAACCTGTTCGTCAGAAAGCTGTATAGAGCGCGCCTACTATGCGGGCATCGGTAAGCTGGCTGAGGCCCCGGCGCAATTTATCTGGCAGGGACGCTGGTGGAATACCCTCGCGGCAAACATGAACGGCGGAGTGATTGAGTTCAGCCACAACGCCGACTGGACGGTAAATGTTGATATTCGCATCTGGTCCGGGCTGAATAAAGAGGCCTATACCGGCGAAGCGCGTAAGATAGACGGCATGCTGCTCATCAACAATATGGCGGGAAGTAAACGCTGCAAGGTGTTGCTGATTCCGGAAAGCAGCGGTGCGCTTCAGGTTTTTAGCAGCGGTAAAAAGGGGTGCAGCCTGTCCATGCCCAGCGGCGCCTTTATTGACGGTATTTACGAAAGATCAGAAAACGACCCGCGCCCGGAAGCCACGCTGCTTTCACTGCAAATCCTGCCTGATGCAAAAACAGACCAGCAATTTCGTGCGCTGGTGGGGAAGGATTATCAGAAATTTATTCAGACGGCTAATGCTTATATATACCACCAGGATATCGATAATATTGGTGCCACGGTAATTTTATCCTGGCTGCGCGGGGCGGCCAACACCCGCACCGCCATCATTATGTATAACGCCAGTGATATCTGGGCAGCCAGAATTGCCCCTGATGAAAAAGGTAAACTGACCTTCTATTATTACAGCACGCAAAATAGCGATATCAGTAAAATGCCGCGCACCATAGCGCAATGGCGAATGCGCTATATGGAGCAATAAAGGCACCTCCTGGTTACCGGGCTTTGCGCGTTACGCCAGCGTGCCCACCACATTTAAATCCGCATCGTCAGGCACTTCATTGTAGGAGAGCACATGCAGCCCTTTTGCAAAAAGGCGGGCATAGCGGGAAATCAGCGGACGCAGCTGCGGCGTCACCAGCAGCAGCGGAGGCAGATTTTTAGCCTTCATCTGTTCGTAAATCACTGGCATCGTATTTTGCAGCTGCGTCAGGATATTGGGATCGACCGGGAAGTTATCCAGCGTGACTTTTCCTGCCTGCTGGGCCTGGTTCAGTGCGCTGAGCAGCAGGTTTTCCAGATGATTATCGATGGTACAGGCAGCCAGCTGAGGGCGATCGCCGTTGATGTTATGCACCAGCGCGCGGCGTAGCGCGTAGCGTACATCGGCGGTAAGCAGCAGCGGATCTTTCGTGATGGCCGAGCTCTCCAGCAGCGTTGAGGCGATGGTCACAATATTTTTCAGTGAAACCTGCTCAAGCAGGAGCTGGCGATAAACGCGCAAAAGCTGGCTAAAGTTGAGCGCCGCGTTTAAGTCCTCTGCAAGCTTAGGTGCCTGCTGAGCCAGGCGAGCATGCAGATGGGTGATATCGTCATAGTTGAACAGCTCCGGTAAATATTCACGCGCGACCCTGTTAACGTGGGTGGCGACCACGCTTGAACAATCCACCACCTGATACCCCAGATTAAGCGCCTTCGCCTTCTGGTCGGGATCGATCCACACAATCGCCATACCGTAGGCCGGATCGGTGTCCAGCACGCCATCAATTTCACCGTAGAGTTCGGTTCCGGGAATAGCCATCAGCTTTTCAGCCTGCACTTCCGCCACCGCCGTGCGTATGCCGTTGACGTGGATCGCATACTGTGAGGGCTTTAGCCGGAAGTTTTCGCGTATGCGGATCTCCGGCAGTAATACCCCACAGAGTTCGGAAATAACCTGCCTTACCCCGCGAACGCGCAGCGAAAGCGGGCTGCCCCTGGACTCGTCCACCAGGGTAACAAGCTTGTAGCCGAGGCTCAGACCGATAGGTTCAACCAGTGGGATGCTGTCCCATGTGATGGCCGTGGAGGCGTCAGGCGCCAGCGCCTCATTGATCGCCTCAATATCCATCTCTTGTGTGGCGGGCTGCACCACTTTGCTTTGGCGCCAGGCGGCAAATAACAGCAGCGCGGTAAAGCTCAGGAAAGCAATGTGCGGCATGCCCGGCACAATCGCCAGAATAAACATCACAAACGCGGCGGTGTAGAGCACCTTCGGTTTTGAAAGAAGCTGCGTTTTGATCTCATCGCTGATGTCATTGCCTTCACTGACGCGCGTTACGATAATCGCGGCGGAGGTGGCGAGCAGCAGGGAAGGAATTTGTGCCACCAGACCGTCACCGATGGTGAGCAGGACATACTGGCGGAAAGCGACGCTGGCCTCTAAATCGTATTTAAAGATACCGATGCAGATCCCGCCAATCACGTTAATGATCAGGACCATGATCCCGGCAATGGCATCGCCGCGGACGAATTTGGATGCCCCGTCCATCGCGCCGTAGAAGTCCGCCTCCTTGGCGACCTCCTGACGGCGGCTGCGCGCCTGCTGCTGGTTGATTAACCCGGCGTTGAGATCGGCATCGATAGCCATCTGTTTGCCGGGGAGGGCGTCCAGCGTAAAGCGAGCCGAGACCTCCGAGATACGCTCTGCACCCTTGGTCACAACAACAAAGTTGATTATGGGCGCGGTAACAGAACAGGAGCGCAAAGAGATCGTCTCACGGCTGCACGGCGAGTCGATATTTGATGGCGGCATCATCCTGTCAATTACGCAGGAAGAGTTTGCCGGAGACAGCCAGATCGCGCTCGTCCACCAGCATAGCAGCAGTGACGATGGCGAGGGCGCTGCCGACGCTGATAAACAGCCAGAGCCGGAGGCGCTGGCGAACAAGACGGATAGGCTCAAAGAGGTCAGCGTAAACGGGCAGGTCAGCGTGAACGCGCAAAGCGAAATTGAGGAGCTGGCGCGCGTTATCATGAAAATAACCTCCGCCTATAACGCGCAGGCAAATCTCCAGATAGAGGTGGTGCCTCAGGGGTTACGTATCCTGATAACCGACGATCCTAAACGCGAAATGTTCCAGCGCAGCAGCGCCATTCTGGCTCCCTTTTTCAAACAGCTGCTGACCGAGTTTGCGCCGGAGCTGAACAAAATTGATAACAAGATCGTGATTACGGGCCATACCGATGCAACCCGCTATCGCGATCAGGAGCTTTATAACAACTGGACGCTCTCAGCCGAGCGTGCGATGCAGGCCCGAACCGTGCTGACGCGCGGCGGTCTCGACCCAGAAAAAGTGTTGCAGGTAAGCGGCATGGCCGACCAGGTGCTGCTGAATCCGGATGATCCCCTGAGTTCCGAGAACCGACGCATCGAGATCATGGTGCTGACGAATTCGGCCAGCGATTCGCTCTATCAGTTCTTCGGGCATCAGGGCGAGAAAGTGATTAAGCCACTGGCAGATAAGCTTAACCATCCTCAGTAACGTCCAGATTAGCGCTGTGAAACCTTTCCCTGCTCTCCGCCAGCTCTTACCCGTAAGGACTTATCCTGTCGCTCTGCTACGCGCTTTCTTCCTGATAGCCATTCTGGCCGGCCCGCTAGCCTCGGCCGAGGCGCAGCCCGTGCCCTTATCCGGGTCGACAATCTCCGCAGAGGTTCAGCAGCGTAAAGCGAACCGTGACAGGCTTTTCGCGCAGGCGAAAAAGCGCAAAACAGGGGGGCCGGCCACCCCCGGCCAGCTATCTCGCGAGCGGGAGCGGAAACTGGCGCAGCGCCTGAGCAACAGAAAGATGCTGGCGATGCATCCGCGCTGGGAGCCGGGCGTTCTCGGCGGCTCAGAGAAAATGCTGAACCGGGTGCGGGATAAGCGCCGCGTGAGAGAGAGCCAGACAAAGTTACGCACCGTCCTTCAGCGCCTGAAAAGCCAGCTCGGAAAACCCTATCAGTGGGGCGGAGCAAGCCCGCACGAAGGGTTCGACTGCAGCGGACTGGTCTTTTACGCCTTCAACCACGTCCTCGAGCAAAAACTGCCGCGTACGGCTAACAGCATGTTTCAGGATAACCGCTTAAAGCGGGTGCAACAGCAGCATTTGAAGAAGGGCGATCTGATCTTTTTCAATATCAACCAGCGGCCGGGGGCCGATCACGTCGGCGTTTATCTTGGCGAGGGGCAGTTTATCGAAGCGCCGCGAACCGGACTCACTATCCGTATTAGTCAGCTTACCAGTGATTTCTGGCAACAACGTTATTTAGGGGCACGACGCGTCCTGTAAGGCCGTGCGGATAGCCCGTTAACCTACCTGTAATGAGACTTTAAATAATGACTGCACAACGTATGAAATTCGCTATCGATGATGGCTCAACCAACGTCAAAATCAGCTGGATCCAGGACGGCGTTCTGAAAACCGTGGTATCGCCAAACTCCTTCCGCAAAGACTGGAAAAGCGCCGCCCTGCTGCGCGGGCAGTCGGTATACAACTACACCATAGGCACAACGAAATACACCTACGACGCCACCTCCGACAAGGCGCTTTCTACCACGCACATCGATTACCAGTATGACGATCTCAACCTGCTGGCCGTTCACCACGCTCTGCTGCAGACGGGTATTGCGCCGTGCGAGGTTGAAATCATCGTTACCCTGCCTATTACGCAGTACTACAACCCGGACGACTGCCAGCGTAACGAAAGCCGCATTGAGGCAAAGCGGCGCAATCTGATGCGGGATATCACCCTGAATAAGGGAGAGCTGTTTCGCATCGCTGACGTTCAGGTGATGCCGGAAAGCCTGCCAGCGGCGCTTTCGCACCTGCTTAACTCACAGGTCAATGAGTTCACCAAATCGCTGGTTATTGACTGCGGCGGCACCACGCTCGATATGGGGGTGATTGTCGGTGAGTTTGATGATGTCTCTGCGATCTATGGGAACAACGAAATTGGCGTGGCCATGGTGACCGACGCGACGCGTAAGCTGTTAGCCGCCGCCGATAGCGACTCCAGCTACCTTGTTGCAAACGAGCTTATAAAGCGCCGCCATGATATCGATTTTGTGAAAAGCGTGATTAACGATGAGTCCCGCATTGCCGATATCCTGGAGCGGATTGAAATCAAGATTCAGGAGCTTGGGGATCAGGTGGCCTATGAAGCGAAGAAGTTCGCCAAAAACCCGAACCGCGTTTATCTGGTCGGCGGGGGCGCATCTGGTTGAACAGGCGGTTCGCGACACCTACGCCACGCTGGGGGATCGCGTAATCGCCATCGAGAACCCACAGAGCGCGCTGTCGCGGGAAATTTGCCTCTACCATGCCGATTCAGAAGTGGGGGAGGTCGCCCTGCCGCATATGGCAGAGGTGGGTGTCGATGAGTAACGGGCCTGTCCGGCGGGTTAATTTTACGCTTTATTTGTCACCTGAGCATTCGCGCGCGGACAGGCGCGCAGTGCTACAGCTTAAACAATGGCATCAGGCCATCAAGCTTCAGGGCAGCACTCCTGAAGACAGCCAGATGGAGATGCGCCGTTTCCACCGCACCCTTTACCTGGCGGGTTTACAGCTGCAACTCCTGAACCCGCTACTTTGCAGCCATATTGCGGAGTCGCTGGGCCGCGAAGGGCTGACGCTTGATGGCCTGTGTCAGGAGCTCTCCAGCGCCGGTCTGCTTACTGGTGGTGGGGCTGCGCCTGTGGAGACAGACCCGGCAAAAGCGAGCGCGGATTTCAGCAAGCAGCAGCTGCGTCAGCTGCGCGCGCTGATGTGCGACGCGCTGCAGCGGCAGCCGCCAGCCGCGCTGGACGAGGCGTCGCGTGAAGAGCTGACCCAGCTGCGCAGCGAGGTCGTTCACCTGAAAACGCTGCTGGAGCAGCAAACCCGACTGCTGCGCAAGCTAAGCTCTGGCGCGTCTGGCGGTGCCATACCCGCGGAGAGTGCTAAAAACGGACAGACCGAAGAGATTGCGCTGAGCAGCCTTAGCGCGCCGGCGCAGAAGATGAAAGCCATTCGGCAAAAAGGTATTTTCTGACCCCTTTGGCGTTGATGCCAGACAGCCGAAAAGGCGGTGGGCAGGGAGAGGCTCGCCTGCGACAGGGGGCAGAAAATAGGGGTGAAGGTGCTGTCGCTGCCGGAGCAAAAGGCTGCGCGAGTGATACAACTGGCGGTGTCGCAGCGGGACTGAGGAGAGAGCTGGTTTTTTGGGCACTTAGCGCGGGTTTACCGCGTCGTCGCTTGCATGGCGACGCGCGGCAGGTATAATCCTCAACGTTTCCGCATCCCCTTCCGTGCCGGAGTGGCGAAATCGGTAGACGCAGTTGATTCAAAATCAACCGTAGAAATACGTGCCGGTTCGAGTCCGGCCTTCGGCACCATAAGTTTTTGCAGGCCTCCCGAGAAAGTCCCTTTATCCTCTAAAAACAGTGCATGCAGATATATTGTTTTCTGTGTTGTCTGAGTTCGTCAACTTAAATCCGGGGGATACTGATCAAGTTAGTGAAGAACGCTTCTTTCAACCAGAAATTTACAAGTCTGGGTTGAAATTCACTTCTTCAATGGAAGGACGGCCACGTGTAAAAGCACTTTTGAAAGGCGCCGTAATTTTTGCCGGTTTCGATTATGCGGTGCATAAAAAAGCGGTTGTAAAGCGTGTCGGCGTGATTGACGCCGGTAATTACGCCGGGCATATATTCCCCGCCGGAACGACTGAACTAGCGGTGCTTCATGCTCAGCAGGCTAAACAGCTTTGCTTTTTACAGCACCAAAAAAATGCCCAGTAGCTCATCGGTTATGCCCTTTTAACAGAACATGTAGGCGTTTGCCTTGAGACGATGATGAATGCCAGCTGTGGCGGCTGCTTTTCCTTTTCCTTGGCCAGGCTCTCCAGCTGCCGCTCAGTTCCTCCTGAATAAAGTGGTAAATGATGCGTAGGCTTTTGAATTATAGCGTTATTCTTCTATTGTATTATCGGGGCAGCCTGCGCCATTCGTCGTTGTATGTATTCGCTAGGGTCTCTGTTTTAGCGAAGTGCTGGCGAAAGGTTTCTGCAAAAGTTGTTGCTTTGTTATTAGAGCACGTGCTTCCAGCCAGTCCTCTTTGCTGAATTTACTTTTAAACATTAGCCTCTGAACTAACAGATAAATACGTAATAAGGATCATAACGGACCATTATTGGAACAGTTCGTTCAGTCAATAATACCTGGGCTGGTAAAGCAGGAACAGGAACAGAATTATATCACCGACCTGTCAGCCGTGACGATTTTCCGACGAATGATTAATAACATTGCCTTGATGGCAGGTGAGGTAACCGTCTACATGAGCGCGCGTATCCTGGAGTGTAGTAAAGCAAATGCAAGCTCTCCTTATGCCCATAATGTTGAGCAAAGGAGGAGAGCTTGATAAAGAAAACCTCTAATCACTCATTTAAGAGCATGCAGAATCTTTATCATAGAGTTATCTATATTCTGTTTGACTTTCTCATAGTAAATTGGCTCAGATAATGGCGAATCCCACGTGTGTATATCCTTCTTATTAAAAGGAATACATTTCATAGCAGCGGCCCTCAGCTGCTCTCCTTTTTGCTCGTACTCATTGATATCATTAACGGTAAATTTCAGGCTTTCTTTTCTTGCTTCAGTTATTTCAGTTGGGCATATCAGCTTGATATCCCCTAAGGTAAATGTACTGACACCGGTAATGAAAAATCTCTCGGGAATATCTTGATAGTATCGAGTGTTCCAGGTTAAACCGTTAAACATACCGTGAGGATGATTTTTACTTTCAATATAATACTGATGGTTTCTCCAGTCACTAATACCTGAGAGATTCATCGCGATATTAACTATCATGTTAGGGATAGGGCGATACCAGGCGCTGAATACAGCAATCACGACAGGTATGCATATTAAAACAATCAAGAAGCTAGTAAGTCTGTTGCCATTTCTACGCTCATTAATATGTATAGTGCCAGGCAGAATGCCAATCGTAACAATAGCCGCTGTTAAGGCAAGAAGTATTATCATTTCAACCCAATTACTTGTCCCTTCACTAAAATCAAGTTGGGCGAGCAGAAAAATCATGGGTAGGATTTGAACGATTCCGGGCGCCATCAGTTGCAAGGGTAGTAAAAATAACAATCCTTTTTTTCGGGGAAGCTTCTCGTAGTTATCAGATTCCTTTAAGCGGGATCTTTGTATTTTAAATAAAAGATGAAAGCAGATAATATAACTGAAGACACACATAGTTATCAAGCTTAATGCAGTTATTAAATAGCCGCTCCATCCAAAAATATAATAAATGTAATACGCAAAAATGATTCCGCAGCATATAAATAAACTGTTCAGATAGCAAGCGTTAGATATTCTGTGTGGCATGCTTGCATAATCTTTTATTTTTTCTTCAAGCCCTGTGCAGATGAGTATTAAAATAAAAGAGGACATGAAAATGACCAAGCTAAATCCAGATATGGATAATAATATGAAAAAAAATATGATACCTAAAGCTGAGCTGAGGCTTACAGCATCAAAAAATATATCTAATCTGTCAATGTTTGAAAGATAGAACCATATAGTAGCTATGGTGCATCCAGTAATAAATGTGGAGGAAGTTATTACTGAAATAATGAATTTTTTATTCAACAGTTTTAGAGCAGATTTATTCATAATTTGAATTCCATATCTTAAGGAAACTCGTTGCCTGCTGAGTGGTTTTTAACAGTTCGCAGGTAGATGTCAATGCATATTACACATCATAAGGCTGAATTATTTTTTTTCGTACCACACAGGGAATGATACAGGGATTACTAATAAAAATGATCTCACCTGTCTCAAGTAATTGCTCTTCACACCCTATGACGGGGTACATTTTGAATAGTTGCGTAAGCCTCGAGGCTTCGTTTGCAAACCGTTCCTTAGCTTTTGGAACTTCTCCAGAGCTATATCGAAAATTAATCTTAAGGTTTGCAATGACCTTGCGTAGCACTTTAATTTCCATGTGGTTTTACTATCGTACAATGAAGCATGTTAACTGGCTTATCTGAAGTAGCAAATCACTGGTATCTGCCTCCTGAATTGCATGCTCGATTTCTGCACCTTGAGTGATTTCCCGGGCAATATGCTCTTCAATTGACTGATTTCTTAGCAAGTACTTTGTGCATCCGGTTGTTTCAAATTGTGTGGAAAGATTGTTCTTTAAACGGAGCGACATTAAGCCCATATCTATGATCTTATACAGATGTAAGCATTATAGTGAGGTACGATTTTTTGAGCAAGTTATAGACAATGTTAAAAGCTTACTACCGCCATCTTATCCAGATTAGCAGATCCTAGTGTAGAGCATGACCAATCATGTCGACAGACAGCAATATGAAATTTTTCTGCCTGATGATTTTTGCAACCTTTTAAGTGTCAGATATTTCTTAAAATTAAGTGTGGGATTTAGTAAATTCCTTTGCATCATTCATGATTCTTATTATTTGGGGTTTTTCGTGAAAGGATTTTCAATAAATAAACCTGAAAGTATTAACTAAGGAGATTTTAGGGTTGATCTTCAAATGAATTGCGCTGGGAAATAGGGCGTAAATTAAAATGGTTAGAAAGTGGGTTGCTTAACGTGGTGCGGTATTAGTCGAAGCCCGGTTAATATCAGTCACCAGCAGGATTGAGTATGCATAAATCGAAAGAGACTATTAAGATTTTTACCCACTTTTTAGTAAAAATACCAGTTTTCGTATTTATTACACATCAGAAAATATTCTAAGTTTTTTGGTTGGTTGAGGAGCAAAAATTGTGTCTGCTGGCTAGATTTTTTGAGCTGTATAACAACGCTTCTCAATAAACGCAGTGCATTGAGAAGACGATAAATATTCTTTCTCAGGGTGTATACATTGCCAATGTTATCTGATGCTCCTCAAATTAGACTGGACTGTGGATCTTGTTTGGAAAATATGGGGCGAGCAATCATTCCAAAATTAAGGATGGCTACTCTTCATCATATTTATGCTGCCTGAATCTGGAAATATTCTGCTGGTTCTCTGTTCACTACTTACCAGCTTTCCTTAATTACCTTATTCTAAATCTCTTTCCCGCATACCCTTTCCCCAACTTCTTCTAAAAACCCCTTGCGATAACATATAGCGCTTCACTATTTCCCGATGCGTTTTATTAGTGCGAGGGTAATTCCGGGCATCCTCTCTGGAAAACGCACAATGACCTGGACAAGCTTACCGGTGCTGGATCTGGCGCAACTCGCCGGCAGCGAAACGGAACAAACCGACTTCTTAACCCGTCTGCGCGAAAGCGCACGCGACGTGGGCTTTTTCTACCTTATCAACCACGGCATCCACCCGCAGCTGCAGGAGAACGTGCAGAGCATTACGCGCGCCTTTTTCGACCTGCCGCAGCAAGAGAAGCTGCGCGTCTCAATGATCCACTCGCCGCACTTTCGCGGCTACAACCTGGCGGGCGTAGAGTACACCCGCGATCAGCGGGACCAGCGCGAGCAGTTCGATATCGGCGCGGATCGCGAGCCGCTGCTGCTGCAGGCGGACGATCCGGCGTGGAAGCGCCTGCAGGGGCCGAACCTCTGGCCAGAGGCGCTGCCGCAGCTGCGCCCGGTGATCAACGCCTGGCAGCAGGAGATGACCCGTGTGGCGCTGCGTCTGCTGCGTGCCTTTGCCCGCTCGCTGTCGCTGCCGGAAGACGCCTTCGACGCGCTCTACGGCCGCTATCCCAACGAGCACGTCAAGCTGATCCGCTATCCCGGCCAGCGCGCAACTGACAGCCAGCAGGGGGTTGGCGCGCACAAGGACTCCGGCTTTCTCACATTTCTGCTGCAGGACGCGCAGCGCGGTTTACAGGTGGAGGTGACACCAGGCAACTGGGTCGATGCCGCGCCGATACCGGGCGCGTTCGTGGTGAATATCGGCGAGCTGCTGGAGCTGGCGACCAACGGCTATCTGCGTGCCACCGTACACCGCGTGCTCTCGCCGCCGCAGGGGCAGGAGCGCATCTCCATCGCCTTTTTCCTCGGCGCGCAGCTCGACAGCCAGGTGCCGATCTATCAGCTGCCCGACGCGCTGGCGGCGGAAGCGCTGGGGCCAACCAGCGATCCCACTAACCCGCTGATCCGCGACGTGGGCTGGAATTACCTCAAAGGACGTCTGCGCTCGCATCGCGATGTGGCGCAGCGCTACTACGGCGATTATCTCAAGACCCTCTCATAAGGAGATTGCATGAAAAAGAAGATGGTAGCGACGCTGGCGCTGGCGGCGCTCTTCTCAGGAACCAGTTCGGCGGCGGTGCTGCGCGTGGCGGCGGATCCGGTGCCGCACAGCGAGATCCTTAACTACGTGAAGAAGATCGATCCTCAGCTCGATCTGCAGGTGATCGAACTCAACGGCAACCTCAACGCCAACGAACTGCTGGCGCGCGGCGACGTCGACGCCAACTACTTCCAGCATCTGCCTTACCTGCGCGATCAGGAGAAGGCGCTGGGCGAAACGTTTGACGTGGCGGCGACGGTGCATATCGAGCCGCTGGGACTCTACTCGCACAAGGTAAAATCCCTGCAGGCGATCCCGGACGGCGCGCAGGTGGCGGTGCCCAATAACGTTACCAACCTGAGCCGCGCGCTCTACCTGCTACAGGCCAACGGACTGATTACGTTGAAGGCGGGTAAGAATGACGCTATCAACAACCTGGCGACGCCAGCGGATATCGACAGCAACCCGCACCACCTGAAGATCGTCGAGATCGAGTCGCCGCAGCTGCCGCGCGCGCTGGATGATGTGCAGCTGGCGGTGATCAACGGCAACTACGCGCTGCAGGCGGGGCTGACGCCGTCGAAGGATGCGCTGGCGCTGGAGAAAGCACAGGGCAACCCTTACGCCAACGTGCTGGTGACGACGCCGAAGCTGGCGAACGATCCGCGCATCAAGGCGCTGGCGAAGGATCTCACTTCGCCGCAGGTGGCGAAGTTTATTGAGCAGCAGTATCACGGCTCGGTGATCCCGGTAAATCCCTGAGCCGGTCAGCCTGGATCGGCTGCGCTACTGGTAAGGGGCATCGTTCAACGTTGAGAGCCAGCAGAAAACGGCTGCTGCGTTGAGCGTTCGATATACAGGCGCTGATGTTAATGTCAGATGCACAGCGTGCCGGGGAGCCGGCACGCGCAAAGATCTACAGCATCTTTTGCTGCAGCAAAAAGTCCCACCAGGGGATGCCGAGCAGGATATGAACCAGAAAGGTCAGCAGAGCCAGCACCGTTCCCACCAGCCACCAGGTTTTAATATCGTTATAACCCGCAGCAAAGATAATCGGCCCCGCCGCGCCGCCGTAGTGGGTGATGCAGCCGCCGTAGGAGTTAGAGAACAGGATCGCCAGCGCAAACAGCAGCGGAGCGGTTCCGGTTATCAGCCCGATGGTGGCAAATACCGGCACCATCGCCGCCACATAGGCGCCGCCTGAGGCGAACAGGTAGCGCACGACGATACTTAAAAACAGGAGCAGCACGATGGTGCTGTTACCCGGGCCGAGGAAATCGAGGTGGGCGGACATAAAAGAGGCCAGCCACTGGAAAAAGCCCACTTTATTTAACGTGGCGCTCAGCCCGATAATGCCGCCGTACCAGATCAAGGTGTTCCAGCCACCCTTGTTTTGCAGCACCTCATTCCAGCTAATGATGTTAAATATCAGCGCGCTCACCATGGCGATCACCGCAACGGCGGACTCATTCAGCCCCAGATGACGGGAAAAAATCCAGCCCAGTAAGGCAGAGACAAAAACAATAACCAGCGCTTTCTCTTTACCGCTTATCCGCCCCAGCTCACGCAGCCCAGCCGTCGCGATATTGATATTGTCTATCTTCTTTAATTCCGGGCGCGCAATGATGTAGGTGATACAGGGGATCACCGCCAGCATCAGCAGACCCAGCGGCATCGCGGCCAGCGCCCAGCCGGCCCAGCTGATCTGGATATGGAAGATATCCGACATAAGCTGTAGCGCCAGGGCATTGCCGGCAAACGCCGTTAAAAACATATAGCTGGTGGTCTTTGTCACCATATAGATGTTGATCATCAGGTAGCGTCCCGCTTTGCAGGGCGTCTCGTTGGGCGTTGATCCCAGCACCAGCGCGATGCTGTTGATAATGGGGAACACCACGCCGCCCGCGCGGGCCGTATTAGAGGGGGTGGCAGGCGAGAGCAGTAAATCCAGCAGCGCCGTGACATAACCCAGCCGCAGGGGGGTGCTGCCAAACTTTAAAATAAACCAGTACGCGAGACGCTTGCCGAGTCCCGTTGTTACAAACGCGGCGCTCAGGGTAAAGGCGCTAAACACCAGCCATGTGGTGCCTGACGCATAGCCGCTCAGCACATCCAGCGAGCCGATCGGGGAGTCGTCAAATTCCGCCACGACAAAGCAGGATAGCGCCACGGCCGAAAGCATCACTACAGGCTCCGGATAAGGCTTGCTCACCAGCCCGACGATGGCGGCGAAGTAAATACCCGCCAGTATCCAGGCTTCTCTGGTTAATCCTTCAGGCGGTGGGATCGCCACAGATAACAGAACGATCGCAGCAAGAAGCAGTAACGTTATTCTTTTTGATTTCAATGTAGGTTACGCCAGTTATATTTTTTATCGGGTTGCTGGCAGAGGCCTCAGGAAAAGCCGGCCTCTGCGCTAAGGGTGTTGCTCTATGCGGGAGAGCGGTTAAAGGCTCTGCCCGGCAAGGCGTACTGTAACCGCCTTATCCTCCGCCGTTAGCTGATATTCAGGTAAGCGATCGAAGTTCAGATAGCGATAGGTGTCATCACGCGTGGCGTTGATTCTCTCCATATGCCACAGATATTGCTCCACCGTCGGCATTTTACCGATAATGGCCGCCACGGCGCTGAGTTCAGCCGATGCCAGAAAGACGCTGGCGTCGGTGCCAAGGCGATGAGGAAAGTTGCGGGTAGAAGTTGAAACCACCCGGCTCCGCTGCCGCACCCGCGCCTGATTGCCCATACACAGCGAGCAGCCGGCGGGTTCGATTCTGGCACCCGATCGAATAAAGGTATTGAAGTATCCCTCTCTGGCAAGCTGTTGCGCATCCATTTTCGTCGGGGGCGCGAGCCAGAGCCGGGTAGGGATCTCTCTGGAGTCGGCAATGATTTTACCGACGGCGCGGAAATGGCCGATATTGGTCATGCAGGAGCCGATAAACACCTCATCTATCGGCCAGCGCGCCACCTCGGAGAGCAGCCGGGCATCGTCTGGATCGTTAGGGGCGCAGACAACAGGTTCGGTAATCTCCGTCAGGTCGATGTCAATCACCGCAGCATACTCGGCGTTTTTGTCGGCAGCCAGCAGCGACGGCTTAGCCAGCCAGGCCTCCATCTCGGCAATACGCCGCTCCAGCGTCGCGGGATCCTGATACCCCTGACGGATCATCCAGCGCAGCAGGGTCACGCTGGAGCGCAGATACTCCGCCACGTTTTCCTCTTCCAGCCGCAAGACACAGGCGGCGGCAGAGCGTTCGGCAGACGCGTCGGCCAGCTCGAAAGCCTGCTCTACTTTCAGCATGCTCAGCCCCTCGATCTCCAGGATGCGCCCCGAGAAAATATTGACCTTATTTTTTTTCTCCACCGTGAGTAAGCCCTGCCGGATGGCATAGAGCGGAATGGCATGAACCAGATCGCGCAGGGTGATCCCTTTTTGCATCTCGCCGGTAAAACGCACCAGCACCGACTCCGGCATATCCAGCGGCATAATGCCGGTCGCGGCGGCAAACGCCACCATCCCGGAACCGCCGGGAAAAGAGATGCCGAGCGGGAAGCGCGTATGGGAATCTGCTCCGGTTCCTACCGTATCAGGAATCAGCATACGGTTGAGCCAGGAGTGGATAATGCCGTCGCCGGGCTTCAGCGCAACGCCGTTGCGGCAGCTGATAAAGTCAGCCAGCGTTTCATGCAGTTCCACATCCACCGGCTTTGGATAGGCGGAGGTATGGCAAAACGACTGCATCACCAGATCGGCCGAAAAGCGCAAGCAGGCCAGATCGGTCAGCTCATCGCGCGTCATCCCGCCGGTGGTATCCTGCGAGCCGACCGTGGAGACTTTGGGTTCGCAATACTGCCCCGGACGAATGCCCTCCACGCCGCAGGCACGGCCCACTATTTTCTGCGCCAGCGTAAAGCCAGCCGAGGAGGGCTGGGGCGCTTTAGGCTGCCGAAAGCGCGTGGACGGGGCCAGCCGCATCGATTCCCGCGCTTTTGCCGTCAGGCTTCTGCCGACGATCAGGGGAATACGGCCCCCGGCGCGCACTTCATCCAGCAGCACCTCGGTTTTCAGCGCGAAGGTGGTGATAAGCCGCTGAGTCGCGCTTTCCCGCACTTCCCCCTGATAAGGGAAGAGGTCGATCTGCATCCCGGTTTCCAGCCCGGAGACATCCATCTCAATCGGCAGCGCCCCTGAATCCTCCAGGGTATTGAAAAAGATCGGCGCGATAGTGCCGCCAAACACAAAGCCGCCGTTTCGCTTGTTGGGCACCGAGGGGATATCGTTGCCGATATGCCATAAAAGGGAGTTGGTCGCCGATTTGCGTGACGAGCCGGTGCCAACCACATCACCCACGTAGACCAGCGGGTAGCCCGCTTTCTTTAGCCCATCGAGCTGTGCCAGCGGGCCGCGGCTGCCTGGCTCGTCGGGGGTCACCCCGTCGCGCGGATTGCTCAGCAGAGAGAGGGCATGAAGGGGAATATCGGGACGTGACCAGGCCTCTGGTGCCGGTGACAGATCGTCCGTTGTGGTTTCACCGGGGACTTTAAAAACGGTAAGCGTAATGCGTTCCGCTAAGGCGGGTCGGCGGGTAAACCATTCCGCCTCGGCCCATGATTCAATAACGCGCTGCGCCCAGGGATTTCCCTGCTTCGCTTTCTCTTCAACCAGGCTGAACTTATCGAAAATAAGCAGCGTGCTGCTTAACTGCGCCGCGGCACTCTCCGCCCAGCGCGGCACATCGAGCAAATCAATCAGCGGCTGAATATTATATCCCCCCTGCATGGCGCCCAGTAATTCCACTGCCTGCTGGGGCGGAATAATATCTGAGTGGTTGTCAGCCTGAATAAGCTGGTAAAGAAAATCGGCTTTAATTTTTGCTGCCGGATCGACACCCGGCGGTACGCGTGCGGTTAACAGCGCAATAAGGCTATCCTTATTTTCGTGCGCTCCGCTCGCCAGCAGGCGAATAACCTGTTTAGTTTGCTCGGGCGTTAAGGGGCGAGGGGGAATATTATTTAATGCGCGTTCCTGCACATGCTTATTATAAGCGTCTAACATAGGATCTCCGGGTCAGATAATATCAGGTAAGATGCGTTAGCTAATAAAAAGGGGTTGTTGATAGTGCCTCTTTGGGCTGGGTCAGCAGGCCGTCAGCAAACGCCGCCAGCTGCGCCAGGCCATAATCCCATTCGCCGAATCCAGCTTCGGTATTGATATGTCCCGCTTCGCCAATATCCAGCAGGCGAGCCTGCCAGCGTCCGGCCCAGAACCGCGCCCGCTCCAGCGGCATTAACGGATCGTTTTGACTGACCACCATCAGCGTGGGCGTGGGCAGCGTTTCAGGCAGCACCGCCTCCTCCAGTTCGAAAAACGATGGCTCCGCCGGGGCCACCATCAGGATCCCGGCAACATTCAGCCGCTGCGTTTGTACCAGACGGCATGAGGCCAGCGCGCCGAAGCTGTGTCCGAGCAGAATGGCGGGGCGCTGCGAGCAGTGCAGCTCGCGACGAATGGCGGAGACCCAGGCGTCAATATCGGCATCCTGCCAGTTGCGCTGGCTTATGCGCCGCCAGTCAGGAAAGCGACGGCCCCAGCAGCTTTGCCAGTGGTGGGCATCGCTGTCCCTCAGGCCCGGCACCAGAACAAAGGTGAATATCTCACTCAGCTGTTGCAGACGTTGCGTGGTCATCCCTGTCTCCTTCCTTAGCTGCGCCTCAGGCCGGGTAATGGGCCAGCAGCCAGCCCACCGCCAGCAGATCCGCGCTGCCGCCGGGGCTGATATTTTTTCTGGTCAGGGCGCGGTCCATGTTGCTCAGCGCAAGCGCGAGTTTTTCTCCCGACAGGCTGGGGCAGTTAAGCATGCGCCTGGCGTAGCGCTGCACATACCCCAGCCCCTTCAGACCGCTGCGCGACACCACGTTGGTGTCGGGATTAGTGGCCATCAGGGCGAGCAGCATCTTCAGCAGCGCCTCCTGCTGCGATAACCCCTGGCGCAGGGCGCTTTCCCACTGCGGCAGGCCGAACCGCCTGACGGTCGCGAAGCCGCTCTCCGCTTCGCCCCGCGCGCCGCTCAGGCCAGAGGTGAGAAAAATCTGCTCGCCTTTGGTTTTGGCCACGGTGCGCGATCTTAACTCCCGCTCAACCAGGCCCGCGCAGATGGCGCTGGTTTCCCGGCAAAGGCGCTGCCGGGTCAGCCTCTGGGTGCGGTTAGCCAGACGGCCTGCGGCGGCACAGAGCAGGCCCAGAGAAAAAATGGCGCCCTTATGCGTATTGATGCCGCCCGTCGCGTCAAACATCGCCTGTTCACACGCTAGGCCGACGGGGCGGATGGCCCACAGCGTCTGCGGTGCGGGCAGCCCGGCGCTGGCCTCTCCCTGGGCATAAAAGTGGGCAAACCAGGGGGAAATGGCGCGAATGCTGGCCATAAACAAGCGAATATCCATATCCCGATGCGCGCCGTTACTGACGCGGTCAACCAGACCGGGCTTGGGCGTCAGCGTCACCTCGCGATACATCGCTTCTGCAGCCAGCCCGGCGATACGCTGCGCCGGCTCGGCCCGCTCAGGGCACAGGGCTAAAGTAGTCACAGGCTAACTCCTTAATCACCTGCGTCAGCGCCTGCGTGGAGTGACGGCGCATCCGGGAGCAGACGTGGGCGGGCTCGTTACAGATAAAGCAGCGGCGCATGGGCTGGTGGATGGCGCTGCGCTTGATCAGGCCCGCTGTCGGACAAAAGACATCCATATCCCACAGGCGGCCCAGCGGGTGCGTATCCTCCAGGTGCGCGGTGACATGCTTGATCATCCATGCCGGCGCCGACAGCGACCAGAAGGCCTCCGGGCCTGTCGGCAGAAAGCGAATTTCATGCTGGAGAACCGGCCACTGATGCTGCTGAAGCGACTGGTTAAGGGCTTTTTTCGCCTCCACCATAATCTGGCGGGCAAGTGGGGTATCTTTTATCTCGCCCGGCCAGACCAGCGTGGTGGAAATCAGCGGCTGTTTGAAACGCAGCAGCCACGCCTGCTGCAACCGGGCGCGCGCCTCTCTGGCGTGCAGAACCGCCTCAAGGGTCACGCCAGCGTCTGAAACGGTGGGGGTGTCGTCGCTCATTCTTTTATCTGCCTTACCACGTCAATCACGCTGCCGTCGCGATAGCGCACCACGCCCACGATGCGGTCAGTAAAGGCAATCGGCTTCGGCTCTCCCGAAATCAGCAGCGCTCTCTGGTAGAGCGCCTCGATATCCATCACCGGCAGCCCGGCGGCCATCAGCCGCTGTTTAATCTCCGGGCGGGCATCGTTAACGGCAATGCCGTGGTCGGTGACCAGCACATCCACGCTTTCGCCGGGGGTGACGCGGGTGGTGACCTGTCTGACCACGGTGGGAATGCGGCTGCGGATCAGGGGGGCGACCACAATGGTGAGATTCGCCGCCGCGGCAACATCGCAGTGCCCGCCCGAGGCGCCGCGCATCACGCCATCAGAGCCGGTCAGAACGTTAACGTTAAAGTCAGTATCAATCTCCAGCGCGCTCAGAATGACGATATCCACGCGATCGCAGCAGGCGGCTTTAGCGGCCGGGTTGGCATAGACGCTGTTAGAGATTTCCACGTGATCGGGATTCTTCGCCAGCGAGTCGCCCGCGACGCTATCAAAGCTTTGGGTATCCAGCAGCTTGGTGATAAGGCCTTTTTCATGCAGATCGACAATACTGCCGGTGATGCCGCCCAGCGCGAAGCGGGCGACGATCTGGTGTTTGCGCATCCGCGACTCCAGAAAGCGCGTGCAGGCGGTGGAGGCGGCGCCCGATCCGGTTTGCAGCGAAAAGCCATCCCGGAAATAGCCGGAATGTTCGATCACGTCGGCGGCGGCGCGGGCGATCATCAGCTCGCGCGGGTTGCTGGTTACGCGAGCGGCGCCCACGCTGATCTTTGCCGGGTCGCCAACGCTATCGACTTTAACGATGTAATCCACCTGATCTTGAACGATGCTGGCGGGCATACAGGGAAAGGGTTCGATGCTCTCCGTGAGCAGCACCACCTTGCGGGCATACCGGGCATCGACCATGGCGTAGCCCAGCGAACCGCAGCGGGAGGGGCCGCCGCTGCCGCTGGCATTGCCATATTCATCGCAGCAGGAGACGGCTAAAAAGGCGACGTCGATAGTGATTTCCCCCTCTTCGATCAGCTTCACCCTGCCGCCGTGCGAGTGGATCTGCACCGGCTCTTCCATCAGACCGTGGGAAATCGCCTCCGCTAACGCACCGCGCATCCCGGAGGTATAGATTCGGCTAATCACGCCATTTTTAATATGCTCAATCAGCGGGGTATTGCAGGCCATCAGCGAGCTGGACGCCAGCGTCAAGCCCTTTAGCCCTTTTTGCGCCAGCTTCTCCATTACCGCGTTGATAACCCGATCGCCTTCGCGGAAAGCGTGATGAAAAGAGACGGTCATGCCGTCGCGCAAATCACAGCGGGCTAATACCTCATCCAGCGAGTCCAAAAGCTTGCGCCCATATTTCTGCCGGGTATCGGCAAGATAGGGAGTATGGGTATTTGCGCCGCGAAAGCGTTCATATTGCTGGCGGGATCCGGCGAGGTTTTGCAGTGCTTCAGTTAAATCAGTCATGGTTAAATCCTGTTGCTCTGGAGGGGTCAGGGATTACTGGCGAATACCGGAGGCGTTTTTCCGTTCGATAACGACCCTGGCGTGGTTAATAATCGGCGCATCGATCATTTTGCCGTTCAGTGAAATCACCCCCAGTCCGTTTCGTTCCCCCTCCTCAGCGGCGGCGACAACGCGCTCGGCATAGTCCACCTCTTCCTGGGTTGGCGCGTAGGCGTTGTGCAGGAGCGCTATCTGGCGGGGATTAATCAGGGATTTACCGTTGAACCCCATACGCTTAATTAAATCCACCTCCTTTAAAAAGCCCGCCTCATCGTTAATGTCGGCATACACCACATCAAACGCATCAATCCCTGCCGCACGGGCCGCATGTAACACCGCGCAGCGCGCATAAAAGAGTTCGGTACCGTCTCCGCGTTCGGTTTGCATATCCATCACATAGTCAAACGCCGCCAGCGCAATCCCCATCAGGCGCGGCGACGAGCGGGCGATGGCGACCGCATTAATCACCCCCACGGCCGATTCGATCGCCGCCATTAATTTGGTTGATCCCACCTCACGACCGCAGCACTCCTCAATGCGGGTAATTTCGCGCTCAAGCTGGTCAATATCTTCCGGCGTATCGGTTTTCGGTAAGCGGATAACGTCAGCGCCAGCGCGAACCGCTGCCTCCAGATCGTCCAGGCCAAAAGGGGTATTTAGCGGGTTAATTCTCACCACGGTTTCGATATCCCGGTACATCGGGTGCTGAAGGGCATGAAAAACCAGCAGCCGCGCGCTGTCTTTCTCTTTCAGCGAAACGGCATCTTCCAGATCAAACATGATGGAGTCGGGTTTATATATAAAGGCGGTCGAGAGCATGGCGGCGCTTGAACCGGGTAAAAAAAGCATACTGCGACGTAATTTTTTCATTGTAGTTTTTCCCACATTATCTCTTTTCTGCCTGTTCCCCGCAGGATCGCCGTCTGCATTCTGGCGCGAATAACACAATCCAGCGCGCCTTTATCCTCAACAATAATTTGCCCCCGGGTCACGTTAAACGCGGCAAGGGTTTCCTTCACCACCGCGGTAATTTGCGCGCCAAACTGTTTATAAACTTCGCTGTTAATCGTTATATCCAGACCCTCTTCACAGGGGCTGACTTTAACAACCAGATCGCTTGATTCCAGCGTCCCGGCTATTGCCGCATTTAATATGTGCATAGTGCTTCCTGAATAATGATTTATTAGGCGCTTGCCAGTTCGGTATCGGTCTGTTTTGACCGACGTTCAGATAACCATCTGTATAAGTAAGGGAGGGTCGTTGCCGGTACCCGGCGCTTAACCGCCTGCATCTCTTGCTGGTGCAGGTGTTTCCTCACCGCAGAGGCTGAGACAGGAAGATTATTTTCATCGGTCATCCTGGGGATTTCGGTTACGTTAATCGCGGCTGCCGGCATTAAGGTTTTATCTTCCAGCCAGTGGTGCATCGCGCAGTTATATTGCGCCGTGACCTTGCAGAAGGGCTCCGTGCCGACAAAGCGCTGATTAATATTTAACGCCGGGGCGATATAGCGACGAAACATCATTAAATCGATTGCCGCATAAACCTCATCAATCCGCTGCTGCTCTTTAAGGAAATAACCGGGAAAGGTGCCGCGCGAAATAATATATTTCGAGCCGGGATGGACCGTTATATTGGGCAGGTGCTGCGATCCCGCCTGCACCATCGCCAGACGATCGCGGAAGGAGAAGGTAGAGAGATCCTCCTCGACCACAAAAACGTGCAGCCAGTCGCACGCCTGTGCCGCCTGCTCAATCAGGTACTGGTGGCCCAGGGTAAAGGGATTGGCATTCATCACGATGCTGCCGA
This sequence comes from Pantoea agglomerans, assembly GCF_020149765.1. Classification (NCBI taxonomy): domain Bacteria; kingdom Pseudomonadati; phylum Pseudomonadota; class Gammaproteobacteria; order Enterobacterales; family Erwiniaceae; genus Pantoea; species Pantoea agglomerans. Next base: position 3,485,439 of record NZ_CP083809.1, on the reverse strand, counting down.
TGCGCGGGGCCGCCACCAGATGATGACTGCGCAGCTGGCGGCAGTAGCGGTGAATACCGACCGGGCTGTTTTCCATCAGGGTCGCGCGGTTATCAAGGGTTACCAGCGGATAAAAGCCGCATCCCTGAAAGGACTTCACGTTGTCGGGATGCGTCAGAAGAAAAAGCTGATGCTCACCGTTTTGCATCGCCTGTAGCTCCGCTTCGTGAATAATCTTCAGACCCAAAGAGGTTCCACGCCAGGCATTCTCGACGGCAATACATTTTAAGGTGTTGCCTGCGAGACCGGCACAGGCGACCAGCTGGCGGTTATAGCGAGCAACAACAAACTGCTCAATATCTTTATCGATGCCTAACCCATTGCTTTGCAAGAAGCTGGCGATCTCTTCTTTTACTCTGCCGTTGCCAGTTTCGACGGTTTCGAATTCTGGTGCCTGCTCGGAATACATCAGCTCTCTCCTGAAAACATCGTTAAGGGGATCGAATTGTGGGTGGCCCTGAGCGCACTACGAGGCCAGCAGATCCTGCTGCGGCTCCGCTTCCACGATGGTATTTGTCAGATGCCCGATATTTTCAATCACCACCTCAATCTGGTCGCCCTGATGCATAAAGAGAGGGGGAGTGCGTTTTTTGCCGACGCCGCCGGGGGAGCCGGTAATAATCACATCGCCTGCGCTAAGGGTGGTGAAGGTACTGATATAGCTAATCAGTTCGTCCACTTTATGGATCATGCTGGCGGTGGAATCGTTCTGTACCAGACGGCCATTCAGGTAGGTCTGAATGGTTAGCATATGCGGGTCCGGGATCTCATCAACGGTGGTCATATAAGGGCCGAATGCCCCGGTGCGCCGCCAGTTTTTCCCGGCGGTAAACCAGGCATGCTGCCAGTCGCGCACGGAGCCATCCATATAGCAGCTGTAGCCGGCAACGTGGCTCAGCGCCTTATCAACCGCAATAGCGGCTCCCGGCTGACCAATAATCACGGCCAGCTCGCCTTCATAATCAAACTCGTTGGATAACGCCGGTTTTAATACTGCAGTCTGGTGGCCGGTTTGCGAGTCAGGGAAACGGACAAACAGGGTCGGCGCGCTGCTGGTTTCAGCGAACTCTTTGCGCTTATCGGCATAATTCATTCCCACGCAAAATATCTTTCCCGGATTTTCTATCACCGGTAAAAAGGTAATTTCCTCCGGGAGGATATCTGCCGGGAAATCGACATACTGCCTGGCAATATCCAGCCCATTCCACTGAAGCAAATCCTTTAGCGTAGGGTACTGGTGGCCAATTTTATCGCCGAGGTCAATAATGCCCCGCTCGGTAAAAATACCGTAGCTTTTATGTCCACGATGGCTATAGCTGGCTAATTTCATAGTGAAACCTGCTTATTTATATCAAGGTCGCTGGTGGCTCACGCCCGACTGCGCGGCGTGAGCACGTGATAACATTTTTCGCTATTTCACCGACTCTGCCGGAACGGGCAGCGACTGATTTTCGCTGGCGGATAGATAGCTGGCGACAACGACCCCCACGGCGAGCAAAACAATAATGAAGCCCGTCATGCCCTGCCAGCCGGTAAGATGGAAGACAAAACCGTTAACGAAGCCGATAACCGATCCACCCATGTAGTAGAAGAAGAGATAGAGGGCGACGGCCTGACCACGCGCATGGGTGGCGTTTTTACTTACCCAGCTCAGACCGATAGAGTGGCAGCCAAAGAAACAGCCGGTAAAAATGACGGCGCCGACAATAAAAACCACCACATTAGAGGCCAGCGTCAGCAACATACCTGTCGCCATCAGCAGGAACAGTATGCGCAGCACATTCATGCTGCCATATTTCGCCGATAAACGGCCCGCCTGAGGTGCGGTAAAGAAACTTAACGCAAAGCTAATAGAGATCAGACCGGCATTGGCGGGAGAGATATTGAACGGCTCGGCTTTGAGGAAAAAGGCTAAATAGTTATAGAGGGAGGTGAATACACCAAAGATGATAAAGCTGATAACAAAGGCCAGCGCCAGTTTGCGGTTTTTGAAATGATCGGCCGCGCCTTTTACCACGCGCAGGACATTCAGGGTTGTTGTGGGGGTAAAGTTTTTCGAGGCGGGCAGTAAAAACTTCACCAGCACCGCTACCGCAATCAGGCTGACGGCAAATCCATAGAAGATGGTGTTGATAGAGGTATACTCAATCAGCTGGCTGGCAATCACGCGTCCTGACATGCCGCCCATGGAGTTACCAAAGACAAAGTAGCCGGTAACCACACCAGCCACCACCGGGGCGACCTCTTCGCTGATATAGGCCGTGGCCGCTGCGGCAATCCCGCTGAGCGCCAGCCCGATAACAGCACGCAGCACCACCAGCATCGCCCATGACTGCACCAGCGGGCAGAGCAGCGTCAGTGCGCCCCCCAGCAGCAGGGAAACAATGATCAGTTTTTTCCTGCCGTAGTGATCGGACAGGGTGCCGGTAAACAGCAGCCCGATAGCCAGCAGCGCGGTTTCAGCTGAAAGAATAATACTGACCTGACTGACCGGCACATCATATTCCACTGCCAGAATCGGCAGCAGCGGTTGAATAAAGAAAAGCGACGCTAATTCGGCCAGACCAGATAAAGCCAGCGCCAGGATAACGCGAATATAGTGGCTGGCTTTAACCTGATCCGCGCCTTGCTCATTATGCTGCAGTGTATTTATAGCCATGATGACCTCTATCTTATTTTGGGTACAAAGGTGGCTAGCCTGTAAGGGCTAAAAGTTAGTTGTTATTAGCAGGCTTTTAATTGTTATATGGCTTCAGACAGAACATATTCCGGCACGCAGACGTCGCCTTCAAACAGCTTGCGTGAGGTACGAATGACCGCCGCGCGCGTTTTTTCAATCTCATCGCCCTGTTTTAATAACGAGACAGATATTTTTCCGCCGGGATGTTCAATATGCGTCAGAGCGTTATTACGCGTGCCGGGCTGGGGGGCAACAATCTTATTTGCCACCGAGCCGTCAATAAGGGTTGCGGTGGCAATGCCAATTGAACCGGTAATAGCCAGCGATTTATGGCAGTTGTGCGGCATAAAATAGCGCGCCCGAATGGTGCCCCCTGCGGCTGGCTTACTCAGCAGCACCGGCTTGGGAATCACCTTGTCCGAAACATCGCCGAGGCCCATCGCCGCTCCCGCCTGACGGCGAATCGTTTCCAGCCGCGCCATAAAGGGCCGATCGCCATCCAGCTCAGCGGGTGTTTCGCCGCCGCTTTTTCCCAGCGACGCGGCGTCAATCAGCACCATCGGCATCGCCATATCGATGCAGGTTACCGCCACCCCCTCAATCACATCGCTGGCGTGGCCGGTTGGCAGCAGCTTGCCGGTCTTACAGCCCGCCGAGTTAAGGAAGGTGAGGCCGACAGGCGCTGCCGTTCCCGGTACGCCATCGATATGGGTGTCGCCCTCATAGCTGACAGCGCCCTGCGGGGTTTGTATTTCCGCATCCACCAGCGTGCCGGTATTGAGATTGCGAATGCGCACCGTTGTCACCGGGTGCTGGGCGTTAACCAGCCCCTTTTCAATAGCAAAAGGGCCAACGGCGCTCAGCATATTGCCGCAGTTGGGCGTGGTATCCACCCGGCGCTCATTCACCATCACCTGCACAAACAGGTAGTCGACATCCGCGTCGGGACTCTCTGAAGGACTGACGATAGCGACTTTGCTGGTCTGGGGCGCGCCGCCGCCAATTCCGTCAATTTCCAGTTCATGGCCCGCGCCCATCAGAGCCAGCAGCGCCGCATCGCGTTCCGCAATATCGGCAGGTAAATCGCTGGCCAGAATAACCGGGCCTTTAGAGGTACCGCCGCGCATGAGTACACAAGGGATTTTCAACATTTTGTTTTCTCATTTGAGCCTTTGATAAAAAACAAAATGAGCATTCCATAGTTATTTAGCGCGCGCTAATGCCAAAAAAAGGATGATTAATACGCTTTGCGTATCAATAGCGGGGGCGCTAGTGTAATGACCTTAACGCGAATTAGGGCAGGGAGAACGTATGCAGCATGAATTACAGGGTGTGCAGGCTTTTGTAAAGGTTGCGGAAATAGGGTGTTTTACACGGGCGTCACACTTTCTTCATATTTCACAGCCGGCGTTAACGCGCAGAATAAAAAAACTCGAAGAAAGTCTGGGGGCACTTTTATTTGAGCGATCGACGCGTAATATAAAACTGACGTCAGTGGGCAGAGAGTTCTTACCCAAGGCGAAGAATTTAATTGATCTCTATGAGATTTCTATTCTGAGCATTAAAGAGATGGCAACGCACCAGAGTGGGGTAATCGCCTTATCCTGCTTACCGACCGCAGCCTCCTATTTTCTGCCTGCGGTGATCGGAGATTATAACAATCACTATCCCAATATCCGCATTCGCATTCTGGAGCACAGCGCCAGCGACTGCCTGGAAGCGGTATTAAATGGCGATGCAGAATTTGGCATAAATATGATAAACATCACACATCCCAATATCGACTTTACCCCGCTGGTCAACGAACCCTTTGTGCTGGCGTGTCGGCGCGATCACGAGCTGGCGCAAAAACCGCTGGTGCAGTGGGAGGATTTGAACCGTTTAAAGCTGATTGGCGTCAGGCGCTCAAGCGGAAACCGGGCGTTGATCGATCAGGCGCTGGAGAGCGCCGGCGTCAGGCCCAACTGGTTTTACGAGGTCAGGCACCTGTCGACGTCGCTGGGTATGGTAGAGGCGGGGCTGGGCGTGGCGGTCGTGCCCAGCCTGGCGATGCCGACCGATGAAGATCACGTCCTGGTCAGCCGCCCGCTGGTTGAGCCTGTGGTGCGGCGAACGCTAGGGCTGGTACAGCGCAGGGAGAGTGCCTTAAGCCCGGCGGCGGAGAAGTTTAAAGAGATGCTGCTGCAGCTCTGGTCGCAGGATGCCGCCAGCCCGTGGATTAATAAATTCACCAGCCAGAGCGGCAGCTCCTGCCCGCAGGATGCCCGCTAGCCTGGACTCTCCCGGTCAGGCAATGCACAAGCGGGCCGAAGCGGTATGGGCAACGGTGGCAGATAAGGCTATGCTTTCAGGCTGCCTGCACGAGCCGTTTCCCGTGCACCATTCCTGGCCTGGCGATAGTGACTAAACCTATGCGATCACGCGTTTATCGAGGCGCTCTTCTCTCTGTTACGGCGCTGCTGCTGACCGGCTGCGCGCGCTCCGATGCTCTCTGGCTGGTGACGCAGGATCTCTGTCAGCCAAACTATCACTACCGGCGCGACCCGGCGCCCTGCCAGCAAATTTATCAGCCGCCGGGCAGCGGGCAGGGCTTTAGCGTTCTCCAGAATCCGCGCTACCAATACCATTTTATTCTTGTGCCCACTCAGGCGATGGCCGGGATTGAGAGCATTGCGCTATCGCGGCCGGGCCGCACCGACTACTTCGGCTACGCCTGGCTGATGCGCTATCGCCTGATGGCGGCTTATGGCGCTGACGTTCCCGAGGACAAGCTGGGAATGGCGATTAACTCCGCCTGGGGACGCAGCCAGAATCAGCTGCATATCCATCTGACCTGTCTGCGCGAAGATGTGCGTCGCCAGCTGCAGGCCGAGCGGCCGTACATTAATGAGCAGTGGCGCCCCTTGCCCGATCGCTTGCTGAACCATACTTACTATGCGCGCCGCGTGATGCAGCCAGCGGCGATGGGGATCTATCCCATCGCCTCGGTGGCGCGTTATTTTCACCTGTCGCCGCCGCAGCTGGCGGAGTATGGCGTGGCGCTGATACCCACGACCTTTTCGGGGGAGAAAGGATTTATCCTGCTCACCACGCGGCGCGGCTGGGATAAGGGAAACCGGGCGTCGGTAGAGTCGCTGCTGGATAAAGGCTGCGAAATTCTTACCGCTCCGTCGGCTGTTCATGCCCCAGGCGGATAAGGTTAATTGAACGTGTTCAGTGCTGGCTATTCCCTAAAAAATTAAGGGCAGATTGCGTTGCGCAGAATCGTTAATGCTGGCCAGGGGATTTTTAATTTACAGCCATTAAAACTCTCGCTTCACCACCACGTACCCATTCCAGCGCACCGCGCAGTCGGTATCACTAACGAATGCAGAGATAATTAAAATGTTCTCTTTTCCCTGAAGATCATAAAAGTTATATTTCACTATGATATTTTTAGCATTGTTCCACATAAATCCTTCCGCATACTGCTCTGCGGTAGTTTTGTCATCACTGTTTTCTCCTCCACTCAGGATTCTTTCTTTTTTACCATACAGCAGGGCAAGTTCATAAGTGACCGGTTCCGTATAAAGTATCTCTGTTTTGGTTTTGCTGCGGTCTACCTGAGACAGGGGAATATCGAGATCTTCCACCATGCTAAAGAGCGTAGCTATGCCGACATGGTTTTTAACTGGCACACACTGTTCCGGTGTTACTGATGATGCAACATTGAAGCTAATGAGGATTAAAGCCAGAAGAAATCCTTTTTTCATATAACGATGACCTCGCGATCGCGTGATTCATAGATCCTTTTTCTATATCCAGGCGCTAAAATAATGCAACCATTCGATGCCGTTCCGGGGTTTCTTCTGCTGTCTCCGTGGAACGCCTTTTCATTAAAAGACTTTTGACGCTACGCTTTAAAAAGAAGTGGTTGTTGATCGGAATCAAAACTATATAATTTGTCGGTAATGGGATATTAAATTGTTACTTAATCCAGGAAAACATTAATTCGAAGATTAACTTGTCTATGTAACAATATAATCATTAGCTAATTAATAACTGGCTTTTTAATCGCTTTTAATTGAAAAGTTTAGCGATAACCGAAGAAAGTTTTATGACCAAGTGTTGACCCGGTGTATAAGCGGCAAGCTGGGTATCTGTCCCACACAGCCTGCCAGACACAGTGCCGATTGCGCCTGCTATACCAACGCCAGCGCGCTGCTGCGCCATATGCTGGGGCGCGGCCAGGGATGAGCCTTTCTGCCGAAGTATTTTGGCCGCCGCCTACTGGCGCGACGTTAAACGATTAACAGGGAAACAAGCCATCTGGCGCTGATCCAGACGATCGTTATGCTGTGGAAGCCCGGCATCACCATCGATTTCGCCGTCAGCGAAACGATAAAGATCGTTCCCGACGTCGGGGCGGATCCCCAGGCTTGACGCGCTTCTTTACATTTACCTGCCTTGTCTGCGGAACTGACAGGCTGTACAGATTGTCTTTATCCTGATCTACTTTTAACAAAATCAATCAACGTGGAAAACACTATGCGCAGGACTCAGAACGCACTCTTTTTAGCGGGATTACTTTTTGGCTCGCTGAACCTCGTTCCCGCTGCACAGGCGGAAGGCGACGCCGCCGATACCGTTCCGCCACCGCCGCAGGTTCAGCAGCAGGCGCCAGCCGATACGCAGCCGCAGGGCGACGCCACCGACAGCAGCGGCCAGCCGCCGCTGGGACCCAACGCCGAAGAGCCGGAAGCGGGCAGCACGCCGTCTCCCGCGCCGGACGCGAACGCCGGCAGCCCGCAGGCGCAGTCGAACTACGATATCAACCGCATCATCATCGACTACAAAGATTACAAAATCGGCGACAGCGTGCCGCAGCAGTATCTCGACAAATCCTACACCATCGTCGAGTGGCAGAAGCGCAACCTGCCTGCGCCGGAAACCGGCAGCCACTGGACCTATATCGGCGGCAACTACCTGCTGATCACCAACGACGTCGGCAAAATCCTCAAGGCGGAATCGGGCGATATCTACTATCGCGGCTAAGCGCTTAATCTGTACCTGTGCAGGTGAGAAGGCTTCGGGCCATCTCACCCGCTTGTAGATAGTCAGGGCAGGATAAAGCCGGTCACGCGACCGGCTTTTTTTATGCGAAACGTTCCGGGCGGAAGCTCGCCAGCATCGGCTGCTTCTCGCCGGTCACAATCTCTTCCGCCAGCAGCTCGCCGGCAATCAGCGCCAGGGTGGCACCGGAGTGGGTAAAGGCGACAAAGCAGCCCGGCACGCTCTCCAGCTCGCCCAGAACCGGCTCGCCGTCGCCGGGGATCGGTTTTAACCCCAGCTTCCAGCTGGCGGCGCGCAGCGGTTCACCTTTAATCAGCTTGCTCGCCTCTGCGGTAAGCTGGTCAACGACCTGCTCGTCAATGGCGTAGCTGCCATCGGCCTGTAAGCGGATATCCTCTTCATACCAGTCGTGATCCAGCGCGAAGGTGCTGCCCGGATTGGGGCGCACCGCCGCGCGCGGTGTGTTCAGCACCGCTTTCAGCCCGTGCGCGCCCGGCGCGGTGATCACCAGCATTGAAACGGGGGAGCCGTTGGGGATGGTGACGCCGAGCGGCGCTACCACGTCGGGCGTCGCCGGGCCGCAGGCGACCAGCACCGCGTCGGCACGCAGGCTATCGCCGCTCGCCAGCCTGACGCCGCTGGCGCGCTTGCCGTCGCGCAGCACCTCGCATTTTCCGGCATGCTCGACGATCTCGCCGCCCAGCGCGCGCAGCTGCTGTGCCAGATGCGCCACCAGATGCGGCAAACTGACCCACCCTTCGCCGGGGTTGAGGATCGCCTCCTGCGCCAGCGCCGCGCCCTCAACCTGCGCGTCGGCCTGCGCCAGGCTGTCGCGCGTTACCAGCTTTGAGTCGTAGCCGAGCGCCTTCTCATAGGCATGACGCGCGCGCGTACCGCTCAGGTTATCCGCCTCCCAGAACAGGCCGCCGTCGAAGCGCAGCCAGTCGCGCGTCGGATCGGCGGCAAACAGCGTGCGGTAGCGGTCGATGCCCGCCATGCGTAGCGCATGATAGGGGGCAGAGCGCTCGCCCGCCGAGTTAAGCCAGGAGAGCGAGCGGCCAGAGGCGCCGGAGCAGAGTTCCGCCTCGGTCACCAGCGTAACCGCCGCGCCGCGTTTCGCCAGATGCAGCGCGCTGGAGACGCCCAGCGCGCCGCCGCCCAGTACCACTACGCGACGGAGATGTTCTAATGCCATGATTCGGTTCCTTGTTCAGTTCAGAAATAGAAGGATTTACAGCACTTCCGACAGAAAACGTTGCAGGCGCGGCGACTGCGGCGCGTCGAACAGCGCGGCGGGCGGACCCGCCTCGACAATCTCGCCTTCGTCCATAAACACCACCTGATCGGCCACCTTGCGCGCGAATCCCATTTCATGGGTCACCACCACCATGGTCATGCCGCGCCGACAGAGATCGGCCATCAGCGTCAGCACCCCTTTTACCAGTTCGGGATCGAGCGCCGAGGTCGCCTCGTCAAACAACATCACCTCGGGATCCATCGCCAGCGCGCGGGCGATCGCCACGCGCTGCTGCTGGCCGCCGGAGAGATCGCGCGGGCGATGATCGGCGCGCTGGCCGAGGCCCACCTCCTCAAGCCGCTGGCGCGCAATCGCCATCGCCTGCGCCTTCGGCAGGCCTTTCACCTTCCACGGGGCGAGCGCCACGTTCTCCAGCGCGGTGTGATCGGGAAAGAGGTTGAAGTGCTGGAACACCATGCCGATGCGCAGCCGCAGGGCGTCGGGCTTGTCCTGCAGCACCGAGCGTCCCGCCAGCAGCACATCGCCCGATTTAGGCTCATGCAGACGGTTGATGCCGCGCAGCAGCGTCGATTTACCGGAGCCGGACGGCCCGATAATGCAGGTGGTGCTGCCGGGCGCGATGCGCAGCGACACGCCGCGCAGCACATCAATCGGCCCATAGGAGAGCGAGAGATCGCGCAGCTCCAGGCTTGAACCTTTCCAGCTCGCCGCAGCGGGCGGCTCGCTCAGTTTCATTGCAACGCTCATGATTGCCCCCGATTGCTGGTTAAGGGTTGTGCGGTCAGCGCGCCTTCGTGGCGCTTTCGCACCTCTTCCACCTCTTTCAGGCCGCTCTGCGGCGCGGTGAGCCGCCGGCGGCCGGTGCGGTAGCGCACGTCGATAACGTTTACCGCGTGGGTCAGCGGCACGGTGATCATCAGGTAGAACAGGCCAGCCAGCATCAGCGGCGACAGGTTGCCGGTCAGCACCGCTGCGTCCTGACCGACGCGAAACAGCTCGCGCTGGCCGGTCATCAGGCCAAGCAGGTAGACCAGCGAAGAGTCTTTGATGATGGCGATAAACTGGTTAACGATAGCGGGCAGCACGCGGCGGATACCCTGCGGGATCACCACCTGGCGCATGGCGCGGCCGTAGCTCATGCCGAGCGCGCGGCACGCCTCCATCTGCCCGCGCTCTACGCTCTGAATGCCCGCGCGGAAAATCTCGCCCATATAGGCGCTGGCGATCAGGCTAAGGGCGAAGATGCCGAGCGGGTAGGGCGTCGGACCGAACAGCTGGTAGCTGAAACGCGCCAGGCCCTGACCAATCAGCAGGATGGTCAGAATCGACGGCAGGCCGCGAAACAGGTCGGTATAGAGCCGCGCGGGCAGCCGCAGCCAGCGCGACGGCGAAATGCCCATCAGCGCCAGCAGCAGGCCGAACAGCGTGCCGAGCAGCGTAGAGGCGATCGAGATGATCAGGGTATTGACCAGCCCGGTCGCCAGCAGCTGCGGCAGTACTTCCTTCATTGAGTCGAAGTCAAAGAAGGTGCGGGAAAGCATTGTCAGAAGATCCATCGCCGTACTCCATCAGTACGCGTGACGGGCGAACCCGTCACCGGTAAAAAGCCGAACGCGCAGCGTTCACATATTACTGGCCGCCAGGCAGGTACTCTTTGGGCATCGGCGAGCCGGGAAACCACTTCTGATAAAGCTGTTTCCAGGTGCCGTCCTGCATGGCGGCCTTGATGGCGTTGTCGAGCGCGGCCTTGAACGCCGGTTTGTTTTTGGCGATGGCGACGCCCGCCGGGGCATCGAATGACGGAATATCGGCGGCGGAGACCAGCCTGAAGCGCGCGGCGTAGCTTTTCGCCGCCTCATAGTCGAGGAAAACCGCATCCAGCGTGCCGTTGTTCAGCGCCGAGACGGCGGCGTTATTGTCGGGGAAGCGCACCACGTCGCTCTGGGTGAAGTGCTCCACCGCGTAGCTCTCCTGCAGCGTGCCCTGAATCACCCCAAGACGGCGTTTCGCCAGCGTCTCGACGTTCTTCACGCCGCTGTCGCTGCGCGTCAGCACCGTCAGGTAGCCCGCCAGATAGCCGGTGGAGAAATCCACCGTTTTTTCGCGCGCCGGGGTAATACCGATAGCGGCAACGGCGGCGTCAAACTGACCGTTGGCGACGGCGGGCAGGATCGCGGAGAAGTCCTGTCCGACGAAATCCACCTGCTCGATGCCCATGCGGTGCGCCACGTTTTTAAAGAACTCCACGTCGAAGCCGGTGAACTGGCCGCTGGCGTCGGTGAAGGTATAGGGTTTGGAGTCACCCACGCTGGCGACGCGCAGGTGACCCGGCTCCAGCAGCCCCCAGGGGTTGTCGTTGCTGGCCGCCAGCGTGCTGAAAGAGAAAGAACAGAGTGCGATTGCTGCGCCACAGAGGGCGCTCAGGTGAATTGGCGATTTCATAGCTCATCCGTTTTTGCAGGTTAAACATCAGAGACAGCTGAGCCGGTAATAGTTGGTATATGAGACCGGTCTCAACGCAAATTACGACAAGAGGACAGTTGTTGTGAGACCGGTCTCAAGGCGTTAGAATGAGTTTAAGCACAGCATTTTTTCGCCGTCAATCTTCCTGTCATCAACCTGTGATTCGAATTAATTATGACCAATCAGAAAGCACGCATTAAAGCGCCCACCGTCGCCGACGTCGCCCGGGCGGCCAGCGTATCGAAAGCGCAGGCGGCAAGGGCGCTCGGCGGCTACGGCGCCGTCAGCGAAGAGGTCCAGACCCGAGTCAACCAGGCCGCGGCAGCGCTGGGCTATCGGCCCAACGAGGTGGCGCGCACCATGAATACCGGCCGATCCAACACCATCGGCGTGATCGTCGGCGATATCGAGAACCCGCACTTCGGGCTGGCGCTGCGCGGCATGGCCGACGTGGCGCGCCAGGCGGGCTTTCACCTGCTGCTGGGCAACAGCGATGAAAAGCTGCAGGCGGAGCAGGATGCGGTACGCGTGATGCTGGAGAAGCGGGTCGACGGCATCATCGTCGCGCCCAGCCACTCGGCGCGCGACAAAAATGATCATCTGCTGCAGGTGCTGGAGGAGGGACGCGCGCTCAGGCTGTTCGATCGTGCGGTTATCGATCTTAACGTAGAGGCGATCTGCTGCGATTTCACCGCCGTGGCGCGCGAGGCGACGCAGCGGCTGCTGGCGGCCGGACATGAGCGCATCGCCTATATCACCAGCATGGAGCTGGAGGATGCCTACCGCGACGCCTCGGACTTTGGCCTGACGCCGGTGGCGCAGCGTGTGGGCGGCATGATGGAGGCTTTTGCCGCGGCCGGTCGGACCTGCGATACCTCGCTGATCCAGGCCAACGCCGGCAGCGATGCGCAGATCGCGCGTATCGTCGAATCGCTGTGGCAGCGCAGCGCGCCGCCGACCGCGCTGATCGCGTCGGACAGCCTGGTCGCCATGTCGCTGCTGCGCGCCGTGGCGCAGCGCGGGCTGCGCATTCCGCAGGATCTCTCTTTCATCATGTATGACAACTTTCCCTGGAGCGAAATTGTTGCGCCGCCGCTGACGGTGGTGGCGCAGCCGGTTTATGAGATGGGCCGCGAGGCGGCGCGCCGCCTGATCGCCGACATTCGCGGCGAGCGCATCGGCCCGCTGCCCGCTTTCGGCGCCGAGCTTATCCTGCGGCAGTCTATCGCCGCGCCCGCTCAGTAGCTGGCGCGCGGCGCGCCTGTGGCCTGCTGGCGAAACAGCGCCAGCCGCTGGTCCAGCGCGTCGGTATAGAGCATGGTGTCAACGCCGATGGCGATAAAGTTCGCGCCCCAGCTTATCGCCCGCTGCGCCATATCCTGATCGACCGCCAGGAAACCGGCGGCTTTGCCCGCCTTGCGGATGCGGCGAATGCTTTGCTCAATCACCTGCTGTACCTCGGGATGGGCGGCGTTGTCGGGATAGCCCAGCGAGGCGGAGAGATCCGCCGGGCCGATAAAGATACCGTCGACGCCTTCCACCTCCAGCAGCGCATCGAGATTATCAATTGCGGTTTTGCTCTCCGCCTGGATCAGCAGGCAAAGCTCCTCATCGGCGCGCGCCATATAGTTTTCTACTCGTCCCCAGCGCGCCGCCCGCGCCACGGCAGCCCCGACGCCGCGCGTGCCGACGGGCGGATAGCGCGTCGCCGCCACCAGCGCCCGCGCCTGCTCAGCGCTATCGATCATCGGCACCAGCAGCGTACGTGCGCCGATATCAAGAACCTGTTTAATTAACGCCTGCTGAAATTCTACCGGCCGGATGACCGGCTGGCTGCGGTAGGGCGCAATCGCCTGTAGCTGGTGATAGAGATCCTGCACCGTATTTGGCGCATGCTCGCCGTCGATCAGCAGCCAGTCATAGCCGCTGGTGGCGGCGATCTCAGCCAGATAGGAGGAGGTGCTGCTTAGCCAGAGGCCGAGCTGGGTTTCGCCGCGTGCCAGACCGGCTTTAAACGGGTTAGGTAAGGGATCCTGCATGGTGCCTCCAGAGTTAATGTTTAGCTGGCGATGCCAGCGCAGTGCGAGAGTCAGGGGTCAGGCCGAAAATCATCAGCGCGCCTGTGGCGGCGATAGCGGCAAGCACCAGCAGCCCGGCGCTACCGCTGTTAAACAGCGATTCGGCGTTGACGCGGATCAGCGGCGCCAGAAAGCCGCCCACCGCGCCGAACAGATTGACGAAACCGATACCGGCCGCCAGTGCGCTGCCGGAAAGCAGCTGCGTCGGCATAGTCCAGAACACCGGCTGCACGGCGATAAAGCCGATGGCCGCCACGCTCAGCGCCACGATCGCCAGCACCGGCGACACCAGGCCCGAGATGCCGATACCCGCGGCGGCGGCCAGCAGCGTTACCGCGGCGATCGGGCGACGTTCACCGCGGCGATCGGCATAGCGGGGGATCAGCCAGGTGCCAAACAGCGCGGCGATCCAGGGAATAGCGGCCACCAGCGACGCGACAAAGCCGACTTTGGTGCCCAGCAGCGCAGCGACCTGCGAGGGTAAAAAGAAGATCAGGCCATAGACCGCAATCTGGATGGTCATGTAGATCAATGCCAGATGCCAGACGCGTCCCTGGCGCAGGGCGTCGCGCAGCCGCGAGGTGGGCTTTTGCTGCTCCTCGCTCGCCAGCTGCTGCTGAAGCGCCGCTTTCTCCTCGCCGCTGAGAAAACGCGCCTGCGCCGGGCTGTTATCGAGCCAGGCAAAGGTAAACAGCCCGGCGGCCACCGCCATCAGCCCCTCAATCATAAACATCCAGAACCAGCCCGGATGGCCGAGAAAGCCGTGCATCTCCAGCAGGGCGCCAGAAAGCGGCGAGCCAAAGGTCAGCGCCAGCGGCGCGCCCATATAGAACAGCCCCATCACGCTGGCGCGCTGCTGCTGCGGAAACCACTGGGAGGTGAGGTAGATCATGCCGGGGAAAAAGCCCGCCTCCGCCGCGCCGAGCAGCGTGCGCACCAGCAAGAATTTCGCCTCGCTATCGGCAAAGGCCATCGCCGCGGAGAGCAACCCCCACAGCAGCGTTGTGCCGCCGATCCAGCTGCGTGCGCCGAAGCGGCGCATCAGCAGATTGGCGGGCACGCCGAACAGGGCATAGACCACAAAGAAGATGCCCGCCCCCAGCGCGTACGCCTCGTTGCTCAGGCCGGTATCCAGCTGGTAGGCCTGTTTTGCGAAGCCAATATTGGCGCGGTCGAGAAACGCCAGCACGTAGAGCATCAGCATAAAGGGGATCAGGCGGGCGCGGTTTTTGCGCACCGCCTGCTGTACAAGACTGTTCATCTTATCGATCCTCCCGACAGGGGCAGCGCGCGGCCTGCATTATTAGTGGGTATAGGGGCGTTTCAGGCCGTCGCGATTGAGTTCGACGCCGAAACCGGGTTTGTCGAGCACCGACTTGTGCAGGCGGCCGCGCGTCGGCACCGGCTCGTCGATCAGCAGCGGATCGAACTGCGGGCGCAGCGTGCTGCAGTCCGGGCTGGTCATCAGAAACTCGCTGAACGGACTATTGGTAAAAGTGATGACCGCGTGGTGCGAGTAGACCGACGAGCCGTGCGGCACCACCAGCTGGCCGCGCGATTTCGCCAGCGCGGCGATCTCGACCAGCGTGGTCAGCCCGCCGCACCAGCCGACGTCGGGCTGCAGGATATCGATGCCGGTATCCGCCAGGGTGCGGAACGAGCTGAGCGTGCCGTGATGTTCCCCGCTGGCGATCAGCATGCCCGGCGGCGCCTGGCGTTTCAGCTGCCTGTAGCCTTCGTACTGCTGCGGCGGCAAACACTCTTCCAGCCACTTAAGGTTGTAGGGGGCGCAGGCGTGCGCCAGTCTGGTGGCAAAGTTAACGTCCTGACTCATCCAGCAGTCGAGCATCAGCCAGAAGTCGGGACCGCAGGCTTCGCGATAGTGGGCGATACGCGCCACCTCTTTGCGGATGCCCGCGTCGCCGTCGTGCGGCCCCCACTGCACCGCCAGCTTGCCGCCGATAAAGCCCATCTCCTGCGCCAGATCGGGCCGCGCGCCGGTGGCGTAGAACTGCAGCTCGTCGCGCACTGCGCCGCCCAGCAGCTGATAGACCGGCAGTTGCGTCACCTTGCCGAAGAGATCCCACAGCGCCAGGTCGACGCAGGAAAGGGTATTCATCACTATGCCGCCGGAGCCGGCGTAGAACATCGTCGCGTTCATCATCTGATCGTGAATCAGCCTGATATCGCTAACGCAGCGCCCCTCAATAAAGCGGTTCAGATGTTTTTCCACGATAAAGCAGCCCATCTCACCGCCGGTAGAGATAGCGAAGCCGGTCTGGCCATTATCAGCCTCGATTTCCACTACCAGCGTGCCCAGCACGTTAATGCCGAACGACTGGCGCGACTGCTCATAGGCCGGGTATTTGCTCATTGGCGTGGCGATATGATCGTCGATCCAGTGGCCGCCCGCCTGGTCGTGATAGTCAGCGCCCGCCGCGGCTTTCTCTGCGGTGGCGCCGCCGGTAAACCAGGCGCGGACGGTTTTGATTTTTGGCAAGCTCATAGCATTCTCCTGATTAAGAAGCGAAAGATTCCGCCGGGCTGCGCCAGCCCAGGGCGTAAGAGATATCGCGCGCGCAGGCCAGCGCCCGGCCAGCCAGATAGTCGCGGTTGTCGTCATCGATCTGCAGCCGCGTGCCGACCAGCGAAATAGCGGCAACTAACTGGCGACGGGCGTCGAAGATCGGCGCGGCGACGCAGCGTACGTCGGGATAATCCTCCCCGTTATCGAAGCTCCAGCCCTGGCGCCGGATGCGCGCCAGTTCGGTAAGCAGCGCCTCTGCGCTGCGAATGGAGGTTGGCGTAACGGCGACAAAGCGCAGCTGGCTAATGATCTGCGCCTGCTCCTCGGCGGGCTGCCAGGCGAGCAGGCATTTACCGATACCGGAGCGGTGCAGCGACAGGCTTTTGCCCTCATGGGATCGCACGCTGATGGTGGCGGGAGACTCCAGCTTCAGGATGTAGCAGGCGTGCCCGCCATCGATAATGCCGAGATGACAAAGCAGGTTGCTCTCCTGCATCAGCCGCGTCAGGCGCGGACGGGCGATCTCGCGGAGATCCATCTTCTCCAGCGCATGCCCGGCAAACTCCACCAGCCGTGTCCACAGGCGGTAGCGATCGTGGCGATCCACCGTGATAAGGCGCTGCTTCTTTAGCTCGGCCAGCAGCAGATAGGCGCTGCTCTTTGGCAGCGTCAGGCCGTCGATAATCTCGGCCGCGCTGCATGGGCCATGCTGGGCGATAAAGTTGAGGATGGCGATGCCGCGGGTAAGTGCGGGTACAGGGGTTATTTCCAGCATGCTGGACTCCAGTCTGATTATCTGGAGGCAGTGTTGGTAAATCAGCGAGCGGGAAACGTGAGCCGCTTCAAAGAACCCAGGTCAGGAGAGCGTGGTTGCGCGCGCGACGCGCAGAGTGTGAGATGCGCCGCGCTGGCAGTACAGCGGGCTGGACTCAGCGCGCCAGCAGGCGATGGATCTGCCGCACGCCCGCTTTAAGCTGGGTGCCGCTGGTGTTGCCGTAGCCCAGCACCAGCCCGCGCAGCGGCGCCTTCTCCCCGCAGTAGCTGGAGAGCGCGGCGGGCGCGTAGCCCGCCTGCCACAGCTGCGCCGCCAGCGCCGCGTCGTCGATCTCATCCGCCAGCCGCAGCACCAGATGCATGCCGCACTCCCCGCCCAGCAGCGGGACCCTCTCACCCAGCGTCTCCTGCAGCGCCTGCCGCAGCGTCTGCTGCCGCTGACGGTAAAGCCGACGCATCTTGCTGAGATGACGCATAAAGTCGCCGCTGGCGATAAAGGCGGCCAGCGCCTGTTGTTCAAGGCGGTTGCCGCCGCGCAGCAGCTCGTGCAGCGCCGGGCGCAGCGGCACCGCCAGCGTCGCAGGCAGCACCATAAAGCCCAGCCGCAGCGCCGGAAACAGCGTTTTGCTGAACGAGCCGACATAGATCACCGGCGCGCCGGGCGTCATGCCCTGCATCGCGCCGATCGGCTCGCCGACGTAGCGAAAATCGCCGTCGTAGTCATCCTCGATAATCCACGCCTGATGCGCCTGTGCCTGGGCGAGCAGCGCCAGCCGTCGCGCCGCGCTCATCACCGCCCCGGTAGGGTACTGATGGGTTGGCGAACAGAAGATCAGGCGCGGCGGAGCGCTCTGCCACAGCCGGGCGTCAGGCGCCAGTCCCTGCTCATCCACCGCCACCGCCTGCACGCGCAGATTGCCGGCCAGCATGGCGGATTTCGCGCCGCGATAGCCGGGATCCTCTACCCAGCCGATATCGCCGGGGTTGCTGAGCAGGGTGACGCAGAGCGACAGCGCCTGCTGCGCCCCCTCGGTGATCACGATCTGCTGCGGCTGGCAGCGCACGCCGCGCGTCAGGCTGAGATGCTGCGCCAGCGCTTCACGCAGCGCCATCTCGCCCAGCGGATCGCCATAGCCCAGCAGGCGCTGCGGCGTGTCGTTCAGCACGCGGTTAAGCGCGCGTCGCCAGGCGGCGAAGGGGAAATGGGTCAGCGCAGGCACGCCGGCGCGCAGCGGCATCTCTTCGCTGCTGTAGCGATGGCCGGAGTGCAGCAGCGCCACGCGGTCGGCCACCGGCGCCTGGCTGCCGGTGTCGACCGCGGCGGGCGCGGGCAGGGCAATCGGACTGACGCGGCTGCCCTGGCGATCGCTGATCAGATAGCCTTCCGCCTGCAGCTGCGTCCAGGCGTTTATCACCGTATTGCGCGACACCTGAAGATCCTGCGCCAGCTGGCGCGTCGCGGGCAGGCGCGTGCCCGCCGGAAGCTGACCCGCAAGGATAGCGCGCTTCACGCGCAGGCAGAGCTGCTGCTGCAGGGTTTCACCGCCGCGCAGCGCGAGCGGCGCCGAGAGCAGCTGGATGGGGGAGGGCGAACAGCGGTCAGGCATGCGTGGATCCATCATTCTTTTAAGCCGTGGAGCTTTTTAGCCTACCAGAAAAGCGGCACGCTCAGGTGACCACCACTCAGGCGATTGCCACAAGGAGATGCTATGCCGCACACCACCAATGAATATGGTCAGCCGGTCGGCCTGCCGTTAACGGACTGGCAGCCGCGTCCGCTGCCGCAGCGCGAGACGCTGGAGGGCCGCTACTGTCGTCTTGAGCCGCTCAGCGTGGCGCAGCACGGCGAGGCGCTGCGCGCCGCCTATGCGCTGGCGCAAGATGGCCGCGACTGGACCTATCTGTTCGCCGGGCCCTTTGCCGACGAGGCGCAGTGGCTCAGCTATGCGCAGCAAATGGAAAGCAGCCGCGATCCGCTGCACTTCGCGGTGATCGATCTGGAGAGCGGACGCGCGGCAGGCACGCTGGCGCTGATGCGCATCGCGCCCGAGCACGGCGTAATTGAAGTGGGGCACGTCGCCTTTTCGCCGCTGCTGAAGCGTACGCGCCAGGCGACCGAGGCGCATTTTCTGCTGATGCGCTACGCCTTCGAACAGCTCGGCTATCGCCGCTACGAGTGGAAGTGCGACAGCCTGAACGCCCCCTCGCGCCGCGCCGCCGCCCGGCTCGGTTTTCAGTATGAGGGGGCGTTTCGTCAGGCGATCGTCTACCGCGGCCGCACGCGCGATACCCACTGGTTCTCGATCGTCGACAGCGAATGGCCGCAGGTGAAGCAGGGCTTCCTGCGCTGGCTGGCGGCGGATAACTTCGGGGCCGACGGGCAGCAGCGCGAAACCCTGGAGGCGCTGCGCCAGCGGCCCTGAGCTAGCTCTGCGGCACGATGCGGATATCCACCATGCCGATGCCGAGCCGCCGCGGATCCTGGCCGGTAATATTGCCCAGATTGCTCTGCTGCGGCTCCGGCGGCGCGATGGTCAGCGTACGCTCGCCCGCCGGATTGGTGAAGTGCAGCGTGGTGGTGGAGAGATCCTCGCCCAGCGTCAGCAGCTGCTCGCTATCGCCGACGCGCACCGGAATCGGGCGGTGCGCGTTAGGCCCGAAGGCGCGCGCGGTGATCACCATATCAAAGCGCGCCGGCAGCGGATCGACATATTCAATGCTGACCGCCGGTGCCAGGTTGGCGTTGGACCAGCGTCCCCAGTTTTCCCAGCGCGAAATGCCGCTGAAGCGCTTCACGCTGGCCGGCGCGCCCGGCACGGCGAACAGAAAGCGGTCGGCATCGTAGCGGATATCGTTATCTTCAACGCGCAGCAGCGCCTCATTGCGCTGGTAGTTGGCGGTGCTCAGCACGCTCTGCGGAAACTGCGCCTGGCCTTTCCACTGCGCTTTGTCGATACGCGCAACGCTCGGCTGGCCGCCAAGCTGTCCCATCGCCACGCAGAAGTCGGTGGAGAGCGCCAGCTCAGGCTGCCACAGCCGCGCCATACGGAAGCAGCGATCGACCCAGACGAACTTCTCGCTGGCGGTAAAATCCGCCAGCTGGTAGCGCAGCGGCGCGGCATATTCCCCCTCCGGCAGCGGCTCGACGTGGTTTTCGGCGACGCGGAACAGGATCGGCAGCCGGAAGGTGGCGCCGGAAAAGCTGAAGCTGTTTTTCGCCGTATCGATAACGAAACGATCGAGCTTTTTCGGGAAGTTCCACAGCTGAATAATATCCGCCTTCCAGCGGGTGATATGGGACTTAAAATCAGCGAACTGGCCCGTCAGCGTTGTTCCCGCGAGGCTGCTGCGGCCGAGGCCGATCGCTTTATCGCCGCCGAGGATATCGAGCACCGTCGCGCCGTTATCCAGCGTGCTGCGCGGCTGGTCGATCACCTCCGCCTGCGGCCGATCGCCGCGGATCACCATAAAGAGATCGCGACGCGGCTGTTTGATCAAATAGGGATGGGCGGTGTTGTTCATCGCCAGATGATCTGAGGTCACCACGATCACCGTGTTTTTAAAGTAGGGCGACGCCTTGATGCGGGCGATCAGCCGCGCCACATGCTCCTGCGAGCAGGCCACTGCGCTGAAGGACTGGTTAGGCTTGCCCTCGTAGCTGTAGCTTTTGCGCTGGCAGCTGCGCGACACAAAACCGTCGGGATGGTGCGTATCCACGGTCAGGGCGAACAGGGCGAAGCGCTTCTGCTGACGCGACAGCGCCTCATATTTCTCAAACACCTCATCCATCACCGTATCGTCGTAGTAGCCCCAGTTGTTGCGGTAGGCTGGATCGGCGACGCTATCTTTCAGCTGCTGCGATCCCACCATATTGGCCGGATCGAAGCCGTGCGAGGTCAGAAAAACGTCTTTACCGGCAAAGCGCAGATCCGCGCCCTGAATAAACCAGTTCTCATAGCCGGAGTTTTTCAAAATATCGCCAAGGCAGACGTTTTGCGGATAGAAGCTGGAGAGCGCGGCAGAGGCGTTACCGTCGAAAGGGGCGAACAGCGGAATGCCGCACTGCGAAGCCACCATGCCCGCGATGGTATAGTCGGTGCCGGGCAGCTGCACGGTCTCGCTGAAATCCAGGCTCTGCGCCTTTTCCTGACTCAGCTCCGGCGCCAGGCCGGGGAAAACCTGCTCGTCAAAGTAGGTGCGCTCCAGGCTTTCGCCATAGATATAGACCAGATTGAGCTGCGGGTTGCTGATGACCTTTTGCGGCACTTTGTAGTAGCTGTCGAAGTCGGAGTCGGCCAGCCGGGTGTGCGAGGCGACCAGGCTGGCGACCTGGCGAAACGCCGGGGTGGTCTGTACCGATCCTGCGGCGCAGGCCACCGCCAGCAGGCTCCAGCCGAGATGGTGCGGCCGCTCATGGCGCCGCAGCAGCCAGCTCAGCAGGCAGATCAGCAAAAAGAGCACCAGCAGCAGCCCGATAGCGGGCACCACATATTTACTGACGCCCGCGCCGGTCAGGCTATTGGTCAGGGTGTAGAGCACCGCGTCGTTAATGCCATCGCCGGTGAAGTAGTTGCTGGCAAAGAGTGTCGCGTTCAGCAGGACAAACAGCACCAGCAGAAGCAGCACAAAGGAGAACCACAATTTATGGCGGCCGGCTTTCCACGAGTAAACGGCAATGGCGGCCAGAAACAGCGCCACTGAGACACATTCGGACAACGTCAAATCCTCTCTTGAAGTGAGTTAGCGCATCCTGCGCAGCCCGCATTGAGTAAGGGTAGGTTTGCGTCAATCTATAATGGCTGTCATAGCGCTGCAACATATGCCGCCCGAATTGTGCAGTGGGTAATCTTTCAGAGGGAAAAGCGCGCGACGGCCGGGGTGGCCGTCGCGGATTGCGGTGAAAAAGAGCCGTAAATCAAAGCCGACCGGTAAGGTATTGCGCCTCGCCGTCGGCGAAGCTCCAGTCGCCTTTGTCGTTCGTAATAAAGCTGATCATCAGATCGTGGCCCTGCACGCCGCTGCTTTCGCGCAGCTCGCGCGCCAGCTCTGCCATAAAGCGCTGCTTTTGTTCCGCACTGCGCGGGCTGGTGTAGACGCGTACCATCACCAGGTTATCGCTGCGGCTAAAGCCGAGGCCGGTATCCTGGAAAAACATATTACACGCCTTGTTTTCGTGAACAATCTGGTAACGGTCACGCGCCGGCACCTGAAAGGCGGTCAGCACCGCGCGGTGCGCCGCATCGAGCAGGGTGCGCAGTTCAGCTTCGGAACGGCCCTGTATCACATCAAATTGCAGTAGCGGCATCGCTTTTTCTCCTGTTGAGGGCGTAATCTATCTGTGCTGTGACAACTATCCTGACGCGTTGGCCAGCAAAGAAAAAGCGCGCCTGCTGAAATGATTATTCAATATAGTGAACAATGCCTGATGAAAGAGATAAAAACGGACGCGCTCTGGATCCATCTGCACTGGCTGCTGGTGCTGGCGGAGCAGGGCAGCTTTACCCGCGCGGCAGAGCGGCTTGAGGTGAGCAAAGCGGCGATGAGCCAAAAGATCAAAGAGCTGGAGCTGGCGGCGGGCACGGCGCTGGTGCAGCGCACCACGCGCAGCGTGCGGCTGACGGCGGCAGGCGAAAAGCTGGTGGAGGAGCTGCGCGACCCGTTCGCGCGTATCGAGCAGAGCTTTTTTGGCGTGCGCGACGCCGCCGGGCCGGTGCGCGGCCTGGTGAGAGTGACCGCGCCGGTGGCTTTTGCGCGCCAGCAGCTGGTGCCGCTCGTCGGGGATTTCCTGCGCGCCTGGCCGCATATCCGGCTGCAGCTCGATGTGACCGATCGCATTGTTTCCCTCAGCAGCGAAGGATTTGACCTGGCGATTCGCCACAGCAGCACGCTGCCGGAAACGCACGTCGCGCTGCCGCTGTGCGATACGCGCACGCTGCTGGTGGCCTCGCCCGCTTATCTGGCGGCGCACGGCGAGCCGCAGACGCCGCATCAGCTGGCGCAGCACAACTGCTTATACTATCCGCGCGGCGTGGAAACCCCGCGCTGGACCTTCGCCGACGCGGCGCAGGAGCGGGTAGAGGTGAGGGTGCAGGGCAGTTTCGCCACCAACAACAGCGAGTCGATACGCGATGCGGCGCTACAGGGGCTGGGCATCGCTATGCTGCCGGACTTCAGCGCCCGCGAGGCGCTCGCCTCCGGCGCGCTGCAGCAGGTGCTGCCGCGCTGGCGAGCCGTAGAGGCCTTTGCGGAGAAGCTCTGGATCGTCAGGCCTTACGCCGCGCAGGTGCCGCGCGCGGTCACCACCTTTACGCACTGGCTACGCGCGCGCTTTGTCGACGCCTGACGACAGCGCCAGCTGCGTCGGCGCCAGCATCATCTCGCCCAGCAGGCTGGCGCGGTTATAGAGGCCGATGCGCAGATTAAAGTCGAGGTGCAGCCGCTCGTCGCCGCTCAGGCGGATAACCGGCGGCGGCGTTTGCGGCCGCTGACGAAACAGCACCGAACAGGCGAACGCGTCGCTGTTGCCGGCGTGCAGCTGCTGATAAAACCAGGCGTTAGCGTCCGCTTTGCGCAGGTGAAGATTCACGCGGCGATACTCTTTTACCGCCACCTGCTGCGCCAGCGACAGCAGCGCCTGCGCCGGGTGATGAATTTTCTGCACGATAAGCGGATAGTCGTCGCGCTTTTTCAGCTCGTTAATATAGTTCTGCACGCCGAGGTTTTTAATCGGGGCCAGCTGTTTCAGCCATTCGCGAATAAAGGCGTTGCCCGGCGCAGCGGCGATAAACCAGCCTTCGATAACCGGCGACAGGAAATTAAGCGTGCTGTTCTCGCGGTAATAGCCAATAACGTCCATCGGCTTATCCTGCTGAACCTGGTGTACCCAGTCGAGCTTCTCAAATAACAGCGTGCCGCAGTCGATGCCGATGCCGCCAAAGCGGTGCAGCAGCTCCAGCCGGATAATTTCGCTTTTATGCGCAGGCGTCAGATCGGCGGAGATAAAGGTCATCTCCGGCAGCCACTGCGCCAGGGTGCTCTGCGTCACCAGATGCAGCGTATGGTCGGGATTGTCCTGGCGCAGCTGGTTGATATTCAGGCGCAGCGAGGGCGGCAGCGTGTCGTCGAGCCAGACCATCCAGATGGTTTTCGGGATCGCCGCAGGCGCTTTTTCCGCGGAGAGGATCACCAGATTCTCCTCCTGGCTGGCGTCATATTCCGGCGCAGAAAGGGCGCTGTGCTTTTTTTTCTGCCACAGCATTTGACTGCTGAAAGAGACGCGTTTCCAGCTGCGCCAGAGGGAGTGTGCAGGACGTTGAGCGTGTTGATTCATGATGCACCTGTTATTGTGATTATTGCGGCGGAAGTGTCCCCCATGAGGCGTAGCGCAGCGCGCGCATTCATTTCCTCACGATTGTGTATAAAAACTCTTCACTGATTTAATAAAGCATTATTTATATGCGCGCTACGACTTTTGCTGAATTTCAGATAATCCGGAATGCGAGAGGTGAAATTGTCGTTTATCGCCTTACCGTCTGCCTTATATTTAATTAAGGCGGTGCTTCGCTTTATTTATTGCCGTTGCTAAAGATAATCCTGGTTTTTATCTCTGCCCTCCAGAAACAGCAGGGGGTGAGCGATTATTTCTTCTCCCATTGCGTTTATTCCGGTTGGTTAACCGTGCTGATGTGTCGATCGGGGCGTGGTGGCGCAGGCGCGGTTGTCTACGCTTAAGGAAGGCTTACTGAGAAAAGGAGTCGCTATGTCTGAACCCACTCGCGGGCTGCTGGCGGTTGATAAGCAGGGCAACCGCGTGCTGTTTCTCAATCCCGAGACCTTTGCCGTTGAGCGCGAGCTCAACGCTTTCCCGCCGCGCCCGCATGAACTGCTAATGCTGCCGGCCTGGCAAAAAGCCTACGTGCCGATCTACGGCGACGGCGTACACGGCGACAATCCCCATCCGGGTCACAAGGTGGCGGTAATCGATCTGGTGAAGCGCGAAATCAGCGGCTTTATCGATCTTTCGCCGCTGCGCGCGCCGCACAGCGGCCAGCTGGGGCGCGACGGCAAGGTTTATCTCTGCTGCGAAAACAGCGCGGCGGTGGCCGTTATCGATCCGGCGACCGACCGCGTGGAAAAAACCATTCCTGTTCCATCGCATAACGCCCACCGCCTGACGCTTTCGCCCAGCGGCCGCAAGCTGTTTACTGAAAACGAAGAGGACGCCAGCATCACCGTCGTGGATCTGTGTGAAGCGGAAGGGCGGGTCATCGATACCATTCTGCTGCCAGGCCCCATCGCCGGCATTGCGGCGTCGCCAAAGCATCCCTATCTGGTGGCCAGCGCGGCGGATGCGCCCTGTCTCTACGTTATCGACCGCCAGAGCCACCGGGTGCGCCAGCGGCTGGCGCTGCCGGGGCACCAAAAACCCTGTCAGGTGGTGCGATTCAGCGCCAACGGCGAGCGCCTGGTGGCGATAGGGGATCGGGAGCCCGTCATCACCCTGTTCGACGATCTGCTCAATCCGCTGGGGGATATCCCGGTAGGAAACCAGCCGATGGATGGCTGCTTCAGCCCCGATAATCAGCAGCTGCTAATCGCTAACGAAGGCGACGGCACCCTGAGCGCGATCGATCTGGCGCAAAACCGCGTTATCGCGACGCCGCGCGTTGGCACCGGCTGCGAAGTGCTGAGCTTTTTCGATCTGGTCAGATAAAAGGGCGGTGGTAGATCGCGGAACTCCAGTGGCGGCTGCTGGCGTGCTTTTCCGCCTGCCAGCCGCGCTTGCGCAGCTCGCGCGCGATCATTTTATTCATCAGGCCGTGGCCGAGCAGCAGCACCGTGCCCTGCTCTGACAGCGCGATCAGCCGATCGGCGGCGCGCGCGGCGCGTGCGCGCGCCCGCTGCAGCGACTCGCTCTCGCCGGCATAGCCGCACAGCCACAGCATGCGCAGCAGCGTCAGCCAGAGCAGAGTCGGCATTTCAAGGCGACGCGCGGCGATCAGCGGAACCGAGATTTCGCTGAACAGCGCATCGATGTGGCTCGGCTGCAGGCCAAGACGGGTCAGCGACGAGCGCGCGCGCGGCAGCGGGCTGCAGACGATCACCGACGCCTGACGCGCAATGGTCAGGCTACGGGGAGGCGGCATGTCGCATACCAGCGCCATATCATACGCCTCGCACCAGTCAGCCAGGCCCTGAGCGCTGAGCCGGCCGGCGACGCGATGATCCGGTTTGCCGTGTCGCATCAGGATAATGGTCACAGGACTCCTCATTTGTTCTGCTCTTAAGCCTAATGCAAAGCGGCGCAATGTTAAAACCTGACTTAACCGGACGAAACCGAGGGGGCTGTCATCCTCTGGTCATCTCTCCAGGGGATAACGCTGTTTGCTACGCGCTGACAGGTTACGTCCGGGTATTATTAAGAGAAAGTGTTAAGTCCAGAATAATACTGGTTTGATGGTATCTTTCTTTATGTTTTTAAGTTGTTGTATTTAAACAATGAAATCGGTTTCATCTTTTGCAGGGCTGTATGATTTTTAACAGATATGGCTAAATTTACTTGATTTATCTACGCGCGTAGATAAACTGGCGCCCAGTGATTACTCGCAGCGGACGAGGCGAGAATGGCTCAGTAAGTTTTGTTCTTTGCCTGCTTTACACGATCGGTGATTAACATCGGCAGCGCAGGCAAAGAGAGAGATTCCAACACCAGGGGATCTTTTACTGACCGCAATAAGGGTTAGCCAACCAGTTTATCGCCATCCAGGGCGTTCTGATTGCTATCAAAGAACCGTCCCACGGAAGGGCGTTCACAATCACTGATACAGGGAAAGAGTATGACGACACAACACCCCGTTGAGCGCGATTCCACGCGTCTGCATTCCGCCGCCGACGAGCGGCTGACCACCTCTGACGGGCGCAAAGATTTCTGGCGCGCCACCTTATCCTGCTGGCTGGGCACCGCGATGGAGTATGCGGATTTCGCGCTCTATGGCCTGGCGGCGGGCATTATCTTCGGCGATGTCTTTTTCCCGCAGGCGACCCCTGCAATGGCGCTGCTCTCCAGCTTCGCCACCTGGTCGGTCGGCTTTATCGCGCGTCCCATCGGCGCGGTGCTGTTCGGCTGGATCGGCGATCGAAAAGGGCGCAAGACGGTCATGGTCCTCACTATTATTCTGATGGGCGCCTCCACCACCTTAATCGGCCTGATACCCAGCTATGCCGCTATCGGCGTCTGGGCGCCCGCCTGTCTGGTGCTGCTGCGTTTTACTCAGGGGCTGGGCGCCGGCGCGGAACTCTCCGGCGGCACGGTGATGCTGGGAGAATATGCACCGGCTGAGCGGCGCGGGCTGGTTTCTTCGGTGATCGCGTTAGGCTCCAACAGCGGCACGCTGCTCGCCGCGCTGGTATGGCTGGTGGTCGTGCAGATGGATCAAGAGAGCCTGCTCGCCTGGGGATGGCGCATTCCTTTCCTCAGCAGCGTGCTGATTGCGCTGGTGGCGCTCTGGATTCGCCGCCACCTGCGCGAAACCCCGGTGTTTGAACGCAGAAAGCAGGAGCTGGAAGCGGAACGCGCTACGGCGCGCAGCGCGCAGCCGGTGGCGGACAGGCGCGGATTCTGGACGCGCACGCGCGCCTTCTGGACGCTGGTCGGCCTGCGTATCGGCGAGAACGGCCCCTCCTATCTGGCGCAGGGCTTTATGGTCGGCTATGTGGCAAAGGTGCTGATGGTCGATAAATCGGTGCCCACCACGGCGGTCTTTATCGCCTCGGTGCTGGGCTTTGCGGTGATCCCGCTGGCGGGCTGGCTCTCTGATCGCTTTGGCCGCCGCATCACCTACCGCGGCTTCTGCCTGCTGCTGATGTTTTACGCCTGGCCTGCCTTCTATCTGCTCGACAGCCGTGAACCGGCCATCGTGATCCCGGTGATTGTGGTGGGCATGGCGCTGGCGTCACTCGGCATCTACGGGGTACAGGCCGCATGGGGGGTAGAGCTGTTCGGCGTTAAACATCGCTACACTAAAATGGCGGTAGCGAAAGAGCTGGGCTCGATTCTGTCGGGCGGCACCGCACCGCTGCTGGCGGCGGCGATGCTCTCCTGGAGCGGCCACTGGTGGCCGATAGCGCTCTACTTCTCCGCAATGGCGGCCATCGGTTTCTTTACGACCTTTGTGGCGCCGGAGACGCGAGGGCGCGATCTTAATCTGCCGGAAGACGCCATCTAGTGCGGCGTCGCTTCCCGCGCACTAACGAACAGGCCGTGAGTATTCACGGCCTTTCGTGTTTACATCGGGAGCTAAAAGCTTGAAACAGCCGTCAGGCAAAGTGACACGCAGCGACGTGGCGAAAATGGCCGGCACCTCGGTGGCGGTGGTCAGCTACGTGATCAATAACGGCCCGCGGCCGGTAGCGGAAAGCACGCGTCAGCGCGTGCTGGAAGCGATCCGGCTGACCGGCTATCGCCCTAACGGCGTGGCGCGCGCCCTGGCGTCGGGCAGCACCAAAACCTACGGCCTGATTGTGCCGAATATCGGCAACACCTTTGTCGCCTCAATGGCGCACGTGCTGCTGCAGGCCTCGCTGGATCACGGCCATGTGATGCTGCTCGGCGACGCGGGCGACGACCGTCAGCGCGAGCTGGAGCTGATCCATAGCCTGCTGAACCGTCAGGTTGACGGCCTGTTTTACAACAGCGTCGATCGTCACCCCTATATCGACGTGATTCAGGCCAGCGGTACCCCGTTTGTGATGCTGGATCGCGTCGAACCGCAGCCCGGCGTCAGTATGCTGCGCGTTGACGAGCGGCAGGCGGCGTTTCAGGTCACCGCTCATCTGCTCAGCCACGGCTATCAGCAGGTCGGCATTATCAGCGGCCCGCTGGAGATGCTTAACGCACAGGATCGGATTCAGGGCTGGCGCGACGCGATGGCGGCGCACCAGGTGCCGGTCGATGAGGCGCTGATCTTTCCCGCCAGCTACACGCGGCAGGGCGGCTACGAGGCGGCGCAGCGCATGCTGGCCGGACCCGGCGTGCCGCGCGCGCTGTTCGCCAGCAACGAAGGTCAGGCGATCGGCGCGATTCGCGCTTTCTTTGAGCGCAACATTCGCGTACCGCAGGATGTGGCGCTGGTCTGCTTCAACGGCACCGATCAGTCCGCTTTCCATGTGCCGACCTTGACCACCGTGCGCCAGCCGCTGCCGGATATGGCGCGCTGCGCTATCGCCATGCTGCAAAACTGGGACGGTGAGGCGAAGCTCCACGAATTCCCGCACTACCTTGAAATTGGCGAATCCTGCGGCTGTACCCCGCCTGTAAAAACTAACGTGACGACAATATGAAAAGAGTGATTATTGACTGCGATCCGGGCAACGGTATCCCCGGCGCCAATACCGACGACGGGCTGGCGATCGCGCTGGCCCTTGCTTCGCCGGCGCTGTCGGTGGAGCTCATCACTACCGTCGCAGGCAATACGCCGAGCGATATCGGCGCGCGGGTGACAAAAGATCTGCTGGTGCGCCTCGGTTTGGCTATCCCGGTGGTGCAGGGCGCCTCGCAGGCGCTAAAAGAGGATCATGCGCCCTGGCGTGCGGCGCTCGATCGCCGCGTCGAGCAGCTCGATATGGTCAGTCTGTGGCAGGGCGTACGTGCGCCGATGCCGATGGCGCCGGACGGCTACGACGCGGCCGAGGCTATCGGCAGGCTGATTTGCGACAATCCCGGCGAAATCACCCTGGTGGCGATCGGTCCGCTGACCAACGTGGCCCTGGCGCTGCAGCGCTATCCGGCGATGGCGGAAGCGGTGGCGGAGATTGTGGTAATGGGCGGCGTGTTTGCGCTGGACGATTACATCAAAGACACCAATTTCGGTCTCGATCCCGAGGCGGCGCATCAGGTGCTGCACAGCGGCGCGGCCGTTACCCTGGTGCCGATGGATGTGACCACCCAGACGCTGCTGACCCATCAGGATCTGTCGCGCATCACCGCCAGCGATCATCCGCTCTCCCATTTTGTGCGCGACACGCTGCGCCCGTGGATCCATTACTCTATCCGCACCCGCCAGCTTGCGGGCAGCTGGATCCACGACGCCCTGGTGGTCGCCTGGCTGCTGAACCAGCGCGTGGCGAACGGCACCGACTATCGGGTGGATATTGAGCTGCGTCCAGGGGCAACGCGCGGCAAAAGCTGGCGCTACCGCACGCCGCTGCGCGTTGACGTCGGTATCCCCGACAACAGCGGCGCGCTGGTTCATGTGCTGCATCACGTCGACAACGCGCTGCTGCTGGAAATGATCGAACAGGCGCTCACCTCCCTCAAACGCTAATCCCCGGCGAGCAGGTGCGGCCAGGCCGCACCATCGCCCGGCGTGAAATGCGCCGACACCCTTAGTTACATCCTGACGTCAGGGATGCCAGCATTTGAACGCGCTGGCGTTTATCAAAGTGCTATAAACAAAACGTTAACAATATCGTAACCGTCTCGCCGGTTACGCCTTCCCTTTTTCGGACCCTTTACCCGAATGACCCTGACAGGATACGTTTATGTTTAACTGGACCCCGACCCAGCGGAATGTGGCGTTTGCCAGCTTCGCCAGCTGGACGCTGGACGCGTTTGACTTTTTTATTCTGGTGTTTGTTCTGAGCGACCTGGCGCACTACTTTCACACCTCGGTTTCCGACGTGTCGGTCGCCATTATGCTGACGCTGGCGGTGCGCCCGATCGGTGCGCTGCTGTTTGGGCGCCTGGCAGAAAAATATGGTCGCCGACCGATCCTGATGCTCAATATCGTGATGTTTTCGCTGTTTGAGCTGCTCTCCGCCTGGTCGCCCAGCTTCGGCGCCTTTCTCGGCTTTCGCGTTATCTACGGCGTGGCGATGGGCGGCATCTGGGGCGTCGCCTCATCGCTGGCGATGGAGACCATTCCCGACCGCTCGCGCGGCCTGATGTCCGGCATCTTTCAGGCGGGCTATCCGTGCGGCTACCTGCTGGCGTCCGTGATCTTTGGGCTGTTTTTCGATGCGGTAGGCTGGCGCGGCATGTTCCTGATCGGCGCGCTGCCGATTCTGCTGCTGCCGTTTATCTACTTCAAAGTGCCGGAGTCGCCGGTCTGGCTGGCGGCGCGCGAGCGCCAGGAGAGCAGCGCGCTGCTGCCGATTATCCGCCAGCACTGGAAAATGTGTCTCTATATGGTGCTGCTGATGGCCTGCTTTAACTTCTTTAGCCACGGCACCCAGGATCTCTATCCCACCTTCCTGAAGGTGCAGCACCAGTTCGATGCCCATACCGTCAGCCTAATCGCCATCAGCTACAATATCGCGGCGATGCTGGGGGGCGTATGCTTCGGCGCGCTGTCGGAGCGTATCGGCCGTAAAAAGGCGATTATCCTGGCGTCGCTGCTGGCGCTGCCGGTGCTGCCGCTCTGGGCTTTTTCCAGCGGCTCCTGGGCGATTGGGCTGGGCGCGTTTCTGATGCAGTTTATGGTGCAGGGCGCGTGGGGCGTGGTGCCGACTTATCTCACCGAGCTGGTGCCCGCCAACGCGCGCGCGGTGCTGCCGGGCTTCGTTTATCAGCTGGGCAATCTGATCGCTTCGGTCAACGCCACGCTGCAGTCGCGCATCGCCGAGGCGCATAACGGCAACTACGGTCTGGGGATGGCCATTGTTGCCGGTACGGTGGCGGTGCTGATCTGCCTGTTTGTCGCCTTTGGCCGCGAAACGCGCGGCATCGAAATCTCAGGCGCGGTGTCGAAGCAGACGCGTTAGATCGCTTCGCACACGTCTATCCACTGCGCCTGCGTCAGCTCGGCCATGCGCTGTGGCGTAATCCGCACGGCGCTATGGACGGCGCCCGCTGCGGGCAGCACTTCATCGAAGCGGCGCAGCGACTCGTCGCAGTAAACCTTGAGCGGATTCTCCAGCCCGAACGGGCAGACGCCGCCAACCGGATGGCCGGTCCAGTTCACCACCTCATCGACGCTGAGCATGCGCGCCTTCGCCCCCAGCGCCGCTTTTAGCTTGCGATTATCGAGCCGGGCATCGCCACGCGTGACGATCAGCACGACTTCATCTTTGACTTTCAGCGACAGGGTTTTGGCGATTTGTCCCGGCGCGACGCCGTGAACGCGCGCCGCCATCTCCACGGTAGCGGTGCTTTGCGACATCTCGATAATGTCGATATCAGGTGCGTGTTCGGCGAAAAACTGCCGTACCGACTCCAGGCTCATCTTTTTCTCCATGCAGGTCGAAGG
The DNA here is from genome assembly GCF_020149765.1 of Pantoea agglomerans. Taxonomy (NCBI): domain Bacteria; kingdom Pseudomonadati; phylum Pseudomonadota; class Gammaproteobacteria; order Enterobacterales; family Erwiniaceae; genus Pantoea; species Pantoea agglomerans. The sequence continues at coordinate 3,453,323 of NZ_CP083809.1, read as the reverse complement.
CGTAAAAACTGCCACAAGGCGGAAAAAGTGTAAACGAGAGAAAGGGAGAAAGTGCGTCGGGACGCGTTTTTATACGCTGAGCGTGCAGTTGCCGCAGCGTTCGACGTCGGGGATACGGTAGCGCTGGCAGCAGCTGCGTCTGACCATCTCGCCGCCGCGCGGCAACATGGTGCGGTAAAGCGGATTATCGCTGCCGTCCTGCAGGCGGCTGGTAAAGAAGAGCATCTGCTCAAGCTGCAGAATCGTCGCCTCATCCAGCAGGGTTTTCAGTTCGCCGAGGAACCAGTGGAAGGAGAAGCCCATATTGTTCCAGATCAGCCTGGCGTTGATGCCGCCGTGCTGGGCGATGGCGTTCACCGCCGGGATCAGATGCTGCTGGATCAGGCGATCGATACGCTGCGGCGCGGTGAGGTAGCGCGCCTCTTCATCTTCGTGCGCCGCAATCCAGAAAGCGCAGGGGTGGCCATGCTCGTGGAACTGAACCTGGATATGCTGCGGCGAGCAGTCGAGCGCGCGCGATTCCGCCAGCAGCGCCAGCATCATCGGCGGCACCAGCAGGCCGAAATACCACTGCGCCCAGAGCGACTGAACCGGCTTCGCCTCCTGAACGGCGTCGGGGTGCTGACGATAGAGATAGTCGCTGTAGCGCTGCGCCAGCGCAGGGAAATGTTGCGGGCGAGCCCACTCCGCCAGCGTCAGGGCGTCTGCGGGAGCGGCTTCATCAAGGTGAATGCTGTCCAGCATATAGCTGTGCTGCTCGCGCATCAGATCGCGCAGCGCGCGCGCCAGCGAGCGATCGCCCTGCATAAAAATAGGCTGAGCGTACTGAAAGCGTTGAGATTGCTGCCTGATGATCGCCATGCTGAATAACACGCCCTGGAAGCAGAGAAGAAAGAATGATAATCGTTCTTAGTCCCATTCACAAGTCGGCGCGGCAGCAACAGATCAGCGGAAAGAAAATTTTCGGCGCAGGGCGGCATCAGCGCCAGCGGCGGCGCGGCGCGCACCGCCGCGCTGCGAAGCATTAAAGCACTTCGCTGCCGGCGGCGAGCGGTTTGGGCAACGCTTCCCAGGCGAGAATAGTATTTCTGCCCTGGTTTTTAGCAACGTAGAGCGCACGGTCGGCGTTAGCGACCGCCTGATCGAACTCGTCGTCAAATATCGGGGCAATGCCTGCGCTGACGGTGACGTGGGTGGAGACCTTTTCGTTGAAGCGATGGGGGATCTCGAGATCGAGCACATACTGGCGAATGCGCTCCGCCAGCTTCATGGCGATCGACGCGTTAACGTTGGTCATCAGCACCAGAAACTCTTCGCCACCGTAGCGCACCACCACATCGCGCGAGCGCACGGCGTCGCGGATCGCCACCGACACGCGCGCCAGCGCCTGGTCGCCCATGGCGTGGCCGTAGTTATCGTTGTACGCCTTGAAGTGGTCAATATCGAGCAGCAGCACAAAGTGGCTGCCGGCGTGATTTTCCAGAATATTGTCCAGCCGGTTTTTCAGTCCGCGTCGGTTATAGAGGCCGGTCAGCGGGTCCAGCATGCTGAGATCGCTGAAGGTCTCTTTTTCTTCATAGAGCTGGCGCATCAGGCGGCGGGTAAAGCGATCGACGCGGCGGCGCATCAGGTGTTGCAGAGAAAAGCCGATCAGCGGCAGCGAGATAGTCAGCAGCAGCATCGCCAGATGTTCGCCATTATCGAGCAGCAGCACCGTTACCACCGGCGGGGTGATATGCAGACAAAAGGCCGGCAGATAATCGCTCAGGGCGATGGCGCTAATAAAAAATACGCTAAGCAGGCTAATCGTCAGAAAGTTATCGTCAAAAAAGAAAACCTGATGATATTTAAGGTCAATATGCCATGCCCAAAACGCACCAAGCAGTAACGCGACAGGATTTAATAAAGGTAATTTCAGTTTCGGCCTGATTAAACACGCAATTAACGTCGAGGCGCTAAATAGCGCAACGGTAATAACCGGAACCGGCAGGTCCGCTGCCGGGCTGCCAACGAAAGGGATCAGGCAAAAAAGCGATACGGCGACATTTAAAAACAGAAAGAGCATCAGCGATAGCCGATATTTGCTCTGTTTCAATTCATCGTAAGATTGTAATTTCATTATTAATACTCGAAACGGCCCTGAAATATCAAAGCGCATTCCGGCGAAAATAAAATTTTTTGCCGGACAATGAGCAAATTTGCTGTGTTATGAAAGGTGTTATCGGCCGCAATCTAGCATTTTCCAACTGGTCTGTCATCTTCCGGCCCGGGGGCGAAAAAAACAGGCTGCAAGATGAGATTTATTATCATATGATAATGCGAATTCTTATCATTTGAGGTCGGCGCAATGTTAATGGCTCTGTTTGCCGCCTGCGGTTTGTGGGGCGTTAGCTGGGTGATGGGGAAGAGACTGGACAGCGCATGGGGCGTGCTGTTGCCCTGCGCGGCGATGCCGTGCTTTGCGCTATGGGAGCCGAGCTTTAGCCAGTGGCGCATAGTGATGGTGGTGGCGCTGCTGCTGACGGTGATTATGCTGTTCCATCGTCGGTTACGTCACTATCTGCTGCTGCCTTCATGTCTGGCATTAGCGGGCGGATTAGCGGCCGTTGCGGTGATCTTTCATGGCGTCTGAAACAAGAAGAGTAAAGCCGGGAGGTAAAGCAGGGGAGGACAACTCTGGTGCGAAGAGAGGGACTTGAACCCTCACGTCCGTTAAGACACTAACACCTGAAGCTAGCGCGTCTACCAATTCCGCCACCTTCGCATTTGAGTCATCTTTTCATGTCGCCGCATTGGTGCGAAGAGAGGGACTTGAACCCTCACGTCCGTAAGAACACTAACACCTGAAGCTAGCGCGTCTACCAATTCCGCCACCTTCGCGCAGTGCGATGCGAGATGAAAATCGTGGTTGTTGGTGCGAAGAGAGGGACTTGAACCCTCACGTCCGTTAAGACACTAACACCTGAAGCTAGCGCGTCTACCAATTCCGCCACCTTCGCGTACCAGCAATACATGACAGTATTGCAACCACGGAGGCGCATTCTAGAGATTTTACACCCGGCGTCAACAGATATTTCGCGACGGCGAATCGACTGCTGTAAAAAGCAACGTTTTCACCGTCGCCGCTGCTTAGCGTGACTTCGCGCCGCGGCCGTAAACGGCGCGGTAAACCTTGAAGCGTCCGTTTTGCGCCAGCACTTCATGGCTGCCGAAGGTCTCGTCCAGCACCTGTGGGTAGGGCAGGAAGGCGTTGGCGACAATGCGCAGCTCGCCGCCGGTATTGAGGTGCTTCACCGCGCCGCGGATCAGGGCCTGCGCCGCGTCCAGGCTGGTTTCACGCCCTTCGTGGAACGGCGGGTTCGAGAGGATCAGATCGAAGCGGCCGGTGACGTCGGAGAAGACGTTGCTCGGGAAAACCTCGCCCTCAAAGCCGTTAATCGCCAGCGTCGCCTTGCTCGCCTCAATCGCCGCGGCGTGTACGTCGCACAGGGTCAGGCGCACTTTCGGCGAGTGGTTGGCCAGCACCGCCGCCAGCACGCCCGAGCCGCAGCCGATATCCAGCACTTTGCCTTTGGTGTGCGGCGCCAGGGTGGTGAGCAGCAGGGCGCTGCCGATATCGAGATCGTCGCGGCTGAAGACGCCCGGCAGGGTGCAGATGGTCAGCGGATCGAGATCGTAGCTGTCGCGGAAGCTATCGGCGTCAAACGTCGGCTGGCTTTCCAGGCGGCCGTGATAGAGGCCGCAGCGGCGCGCGCTGTCGATTTTTTCCAGCGTCGCCCACTCTTCGACCATGCCTTCGGCGCTGCGCACGCCGCTGCGGTTTTCGCCCACGACGAAAATATCGCAGCCCAGCGGCAGCAGCGACAGCAGATTCATCAGCTGGAACAAGGCTTCCGGCTTGTTTTTCGGCCAGTAGTAGACCAGCGTATCGCAGCCTTCTACCTCTTCCTGCGTTGCCACCAGACCGTAGCGCGCCCGGTCGCCCAGACGGCGACTCAGATTTTGCCAGTGATGATACTGCTGGGTATGCGCGCGCGATGAGGCGGTCTCCAGCTGAGCGGGCAGGTCATCCTGCATATCGCCAGCGAACAAGACGTGGCGGGCGGTAAATTCATCACTGTGGCGCAGTATGACTTCGCTGGCCGGGGTAAAAGCAGACATGAAAGGCTCCTGTTAGATCAGAGCGGCGATTATAGTGGTTTGTTGGCGCATGTTCGATGGGTTTGCTAGCATAGCGTCGCATTCCGGCAGCACATCAAAGGTAAATCATGACGTCCAGGCGCGACTGGCTGTTACAGCAAATGGGAATAACGCAGTATCAACTGCGACGCCCGCGCGTGCTTCAGGGCGAAATCGCGGTGCGGCTGACGCCAGGCACAAAGCTGATTATCGTCGCCGAGGTCGCGCCCGGCCTGCACGAGCCGCTGGTGCGGGACGTTCTGCACGCCCTCGCCATCCAGCCTGCCCAGGTGATGGCGCTGACGCCCGATCAGCTGCAGATGCTGCCCGAATCGCTCGACTGCGCGGGCTGGCTGATCGGCATTGACGTGCCGCACCCCTTTAGCGGCGTCGCGCTTCACTCAGCCTCTTTAAATGAACTTTCCAGCAGCGGCGCGGCGAAACGCGCGCTCTGGCAACAGATGTGTAACCATGACAGCGATCTCTTTCCTCACCCCTGAGGACACCGCACAGGCTTTCGCCATCGAGTGCCGCAGCCACGCTTTTCCCTGGCGCGAACAGACCTTCGCCAGCAACCAGGGCGAGCGTTTTCTTAACTATCGCCTCGACGTCGACGGCGTGATGGCCGCCTTCGCCATTACCCAGGTAGTGCTGGATGAGGCGTCGCTGTTTAATATCGCCGTCGATCCCGCTTTTCAGCGGCGCGGCTACGGTCGCCAGCTGCTGCAGCATCTTATCGCTGAGCTGGAGAAACGCGACGTCATGACGCTCTGGCTGGAGGTCCGCGCCTCTAATCATCCCGCTATCGCCCTTTACGAGCAGCTCGACTTTCATCAGGTCAGCCGCCGTCCCAACTACTATCCCACCGCCAGCGGACGTGAAGACGCCATCATTATGGCGCTGACGCTGTAGGCTTTTAAGGAGCTGTAATGTTAAAAGACTGGGATTGCATCCTGTTCGATGCCGATGACACCCTTTTTCATTTTGACGCGTTCGCCGGCCTGCAGCGTCTCTTCGCCGGCTATGATGTTCAGTTCACCGATCAGGATTACGCCGACTACCAGGCGATCAACAAACCGCTGTGGGTCGATTATCAGAACGGCGCAATCTCCGCGCTGCAGCTGCAGACGCGACGTTTTACCGGCTGGGCGGAAAAGCTGAGCGTGGCGCCTGACGTGCTTAACAGCGGCTTCCTTAGCGCCATGTCGGAAATCTGCATGCCGCTGGAAGGGGCGGTCAGCCTGATGCATGCGCTGCACAACAAGGTGCCGATGGGCATTATCACCAACGGCTTTACCGCGCTGCAGCAGGCGCGCCTGGAGCGTACCGGCTTTCGCGACTACTTCTCGACGCTGGTGATCTCTGAGCAGGTCGGCGTGCCGAAGCCGGATGCGGCTATTTTCGACTACGCGCTGGAGCAGATGGGTAACCCGGATCGCAGCCGCGTGCTGATGGTGGGCGATACGCCGGAGTCCGATATTCTCGGCGGCATGAACGCCGGTTTAAAAACCTGCTGGATCGATCACGGCACGCGACCGCTGCCAGAGACGATTCACCCCACCTGGACGGTCAGGTCGCTGAGCGAGCTAAAGGCGCTGCTGCTCGCCTGAGTCTCTGTTCCCCCTGGCGCAGCAAAGGCCCGTTTAACGGGCCTTTTTGCCGGTAGCATTCATTCAGGGAGCTGTTCGCCCGCGCGCAGCCTGTTTAAGGCGTCGGATCCTTGTTTTCACCCTCATCGTCCCCATCTTCTTTAACCGGCGTGCTGGCGGTCAGCAGAAACGGCGACTGCTGCCAGCGGGTGCGGCGATCGCGCAGCAGGGTGCGTGACAGAATAATGCCGATGGCCAGCGCCAGCAGCATCATCAGGCGCAAAATATTGGTGGTGTTGTCCACCTGGCGCGACTCGGTGACCAGCACGTGGGTATCGAGCGTTACGCGCAGGAAGCCAAGGGGGCCGTCGCTGTTGCCGAGCGGCTCCACCAGCTGATGGTTGAAGTAGCTGCCGGCGCGCTTGCCGTCGAGCGCGAGGCGATCGCGCACGTTGATGTTTTCGCCGCTGTGCGCCACCAGGCTGCCGTCGTCGGCGTAAACCGAAGCGTCAAGAATGCGGCTGTTGGTGGTCATCTGGTTGAGGATAGCTTCAATCTGGCTGCGGTTATCGTCGCTGTTATCCATCAGCGGCGACAGGCTAAAGGCGACCTGCTTCGTCAGGGTCTGCGCCAGCTCTTCGACCTGCTCGGAGCGCGCCATCTGATGGCCGAGGCTGAACCAGGAGGCGCCCTGCATCAGAACGACCAGCAGCGCCAGCGAGATCAGCACAATCACCGTGCGGTGTAAGCGAAATTTCAGTGCCCTTTTAGCCATCGATAACCTGTGTTACGTCACAACAGAAACCAGGAGATTATGTTGCCAGAAGCGGCGCAGACAAGGTAGCCTCTTGCGTGGTTTTGTTGTCCCCTACAGGAGCTCTGATGCTGAACCGTCTTACCTGGTGCGATCTGCCCGCCGACCTCTCCGAATGGCCGGGTTTACCCCTTTCCCTTAGCGGCGATGAAGTCATGCCGCTGGACTACCGTGCCGGTCGGACCGGCTGGCTGCTCTATGGCCGTGACCTGACCAAACAGCAGCTTACCGACTATCAGCATCAGTTAGGCGCGGCGATGGTGATCGTCAGCGCCTGGCGCATCGACGACTATCAGGTGGTACGGCTGGCCGGTTCGCTGACGCCGCGCGCCACGAAGCTGGCGCATGAAAATGGTCTCGACGTGGCGCCGCTCGGCAAGATCCCGCATCTGAAAACGCCGGGCCTGCTGGTGATGGACATGGACTCCACCGCGATTGAGATTGAGTGCATCGACGAGATCGCCAAACTGGCGGGCAGCGGCGAGCTGGTGGCGGAAGTCACCGAGCGCGCAATGCGCGGCGAGCTGGACTTCGCCGCCAGCCTGCGCCAGCGCGTGGCGACGCTGAAAGGCGCGGACGCCAATATTCTGAAGCAGGTGCGCGACGCGCTGCCGCTGATGCCGGGACTCACCGAGCTGGTGCAGAAGCTGCAGGCGCTGGGCTGGCAGGTGGCGATCGCCTCTGGCGGATTTACCTATTTCGCTGAATACCTGCGCGACAGGCTGCATCTGGCCCACGTTGCCGCCAACGAACTCGAGATGCGCGACGGCAAGCTGACCGGCGAAGTGCTGGGACAAATTGTCGACGCGCAATACAAAGCGGATACCCTGAAAAAGCTGGCGCAGCGTTTCGACATCGCGCCGGAGCAAACCGTCGCTATCGGCGACGGCGCCAACGACCTGCCGATGATTAAGGCCGCGGCGCTGGGTATCGCTTATCATGCTAAACCCAAAGTGAATGAGCAGACGCAGGTTACTATCCGTCACGCCGATTTGATGGGGGTGTTTTGCATCCTCAGCGGCAGCCTGATTCACGAAGAGCGTTAGAGGTACTGATTTGGCCAAAGCGGCAAAACGCGCCTTCGTTTGTAACGAATGCGGCGCAGATTATCCCCGCTGGCAGGGGCAATGCAGCGCCTGCCACGCCTGGAACACCATCACCGAAGTGCGTATTGCGGCGTCGCCGGCGGCGGCGCGCAATGAGCGCCTGAGCGGCTACGCCGGCAGCGCAGGCGTCAGCCGGGTGCAGAAGCTGTCGGAAATCAGCCTGGAGGCGCTGCCGCGCTTCTCGACCGGCTTTAAAGAGTTTGACCGCGTGCTGGGCGGCGGCGTGGTGCCGGGCAGCGCCATCCTGATTGGCGGTAACCCCGGCGCGGGGAAATCGACGCTGCTGCTGCAGGTGATGTGCCGCCTGGCGCAGGAGATGAAAACCCTCTACGTCACCGGCGAAGAGTCGCTGCAGCAGGTAGCGATGCGCGCGCACCGCCTCGGCCTGCCGAGCGAAAACCTCAATATGCTGTCGGAAACCAGCATCGAGCAGATCTGCCAGATCGCCGAGCAGGAAGAGCCGAAGCTGATGGTGATCGATTCCATCCAGGTGATGCACATGGCGGATATTCAGTCGTCTCCTGGCAGCGTGGCGCAGGTGCGCGAAACCGCCGCCTATCTGACGCGCTTCGCGAAAACGCGCGGCGTGGCGATCGTGATGGTCGGCCACGTCACTAAAGATGGCTCGCTGGCGGGCCCAAAAGTGCTGGAGCACTGTATCGACTGTTCAGTGCTGCTGGACGGCGACGCCGACTCGCGCTTCCGCACGCTGCGCAGCCATAAAAACCGCTTCGGCGCAGTTAACGAACTGGGCGTGTTCGCCATGACCGAGCAGGGGATGCGCGAAGTCAGCAACCCGTCGGCGATCTTCCTGTCGCGCGGCGACGAGGTGACCTCCGGCAGCTCCGTTATGGTGGTGTGGGAAGGCACGCGTCCGCTGCTGGTGGAGATCCAGGCGCTGGTCGATCACTCAATGATGGGCAACCCGCGCCGCGTTGCGGTGGGGCTGGAGCAGAACCGTCTGGCGATTCTGCTGGCGGTGCTGCATCGTCATGGCGGCCTGCAGATGGCCGATCAGGATGTCTTCGTCAACGTGGTGGGCGGCGTCAAGGTCACCGAGACCAGCGCCGATCTGGCGCTGCTGCTGGCGATGGTCTCAAGCCTGCGCGATCGTCCGCTGCCGCAGGACCTGGTGATCTTCGGCGAGGTAGGGCTGGCGGGGGAGATCCGCCCGGTGCCGAGCGGGCAGGAGCGTATCTCCGAAGCGGCCAAGCACGGCTTCAAACGCGCTATCGTGCCGGCCGGCAACGCGCCGAAGAAAGCGGTCGACGGCATGAAGGTTTACAGCGCGAAGAAACTGGCGGACGCGCTGGCGATACTGGATGAGCTTTAAAGGCTGAGCGGGTAAACTCGCAGGCAACTTCAATCCATGCAGGAGGCAGCATGACGTCGTTCGACTATCTGAAAACCGCCATTCGCCAGCAGGGGCATACCCTGCAGCAGGTGGCCGACGCCAGCGGGATGACCAAGGGTTATTTGAGCCAGCTGCTCAACGCCAAAATTAAAAGTCCGAGCGCGCAAAAACTGGAAGCGCTGCATCGCTTTTTGGGGCTGGAGTTTCCGCGCCGCGATAAAACCGTCGGCGTAGTGTTCGGCAAGTTCTACCCGCTGCACACCGGCCATATTTACCTTATCCAGCGCGCCTGCAGCCAGGTCGACGAGCTGCATATTATTATGGGCCACGACGAGCCGCGCGATCGCGCGCTGTTTGAGAACAGCGCCATGTCGCAGCAGCCAACCATCAGCGATCGGCTGCGCTGGCTGCTGCAAACCTTTAAGTACCAGAAAAACATCCGCATTCACTCCTTCAACGAAGAGGGCATTGAGCCCTATCCGCACGGCTGGGACGTCTGGAGTGAAGGGGTGAAAACCTTTCTCAGCGATCAGGGCATCGCCCCAGACTGCATCTATACCAGCGAAACCGCGGATGCGGAGATGTATCAACAGCATCTGGGCGTACGCACCGTGCTGGTCGATCCCGCGCGATCCTTTATGAATATCAGCGGCGCGCAGATCCGTCAGGATCCCTTTCGCTACTGGGAATATATTCCCACCGAGGTTAAGCCCTTTTTCGTGCGCACCGTCGCCGTGCTCGGCGGAGAATCCAGCGGCAAATCGACGCTGGTCAACAAGCTCGCCAATATTTTCAATACCACCAGCGCCTGGGAATATGGCCGCGACTACGTCTTCTCTCACCTCGGCGGCGACGAGATGGCGCTGCAATATTCCGACTACGACAAGATCGCGCTCGGCCAGGCGCAGTACATCGACTTTGCGGTGAAATACGCCAATAAAGTCGCCTTTATCGACACCGACTTTATCACCACCCAGGCGTTCTGCCTGAAGTATGAAGGTCGGGAGCACCCCTTTGTACAGGCGCTAATCGACGAATACCGTTTCGACCTGGTGATCCTGCTGGAGAATAACGTGCCCTGGGTGGCGGACGGCCTGCGCAGCCTGGGCAGCTCGGTGGATCGTCGCGAGTTCCAGTCAATGCTGGTTACTATGCTGCGGGAAAACAACGTCGACTTTGTGCACGTGCGCGAGGACGATTACGACACGCGTTTCCTGCGCTGTATCGAGCTGGTGAAAGAGATGATGGACGCCAAAGCATAAGGCCTTATTTATATTTAACGAGTCAGGGAGGCTGGCTCGTTAAATCTCTAAATTCGACGTCAAATAAACAGAGAATTATTGCGGGTTATAAATGCAATAAGCAGAGAGTGAATTCAGCAAACCATGAAGACTATCAGGGCCCTGTTGAAGCGTGGATAACGATAGAATAAAAGCGGTTCTAAATTTAAGGGCGCCTGGTGGCGCCCTTTTGATTACTTGGTAATACGCTTGTACTTGATACGCTTCGGCTCCAGCGCGTCGGCGCCGAGGGTGCGTTTCTTGTACTCTTCGTACTCGCTGAAGTTACCTTCGAAGAACTCCACCTTGCCCTCATCCTGATAGTCGAGGATATGGGTGGCGATACGGTCGAGGAACCAGCGGTCGTGCGAGATCACCATGGCGCAGCCCGGGAACTCCAGCAGGGCGTTTTCCAGCGCGCGCAGGGTTTCGATATCCAGGTCGTTGGTCGGTTCGTCAAGCAGCAGCAGGTTGCCGCCAACCTGCAGCAGTTTCGCCAGGTGCAGACGACCGCGCTCGCCGCCGGAGAGTTCGCCGACGCGTTTGCCCTGGTCAGTGCCTTTGAAGTTAAAGCGGCCAACGTAGGCGCGGCTCGGCATCTCGAAGGTGCCGATGCGCATCGTGTCCAGTCCGCCAGAGACTTCTTCCCACACGGTTTTTGAGTTATCCATCGCGTCGCGGAACTGATCGACCGACGCCAGCTTAACGGTTTCGCCCAGCTCGATGCTGCCGGAATCGGGCTGCTCCTGACCGGTCATCATGCGGAACAGGGTCGATTTACCTGCGCCGTTCGGACCGATGATGCCGACGATAGCGCCCTTCGGCACTGAGAAAGAGAGATTGTCGATCAGCACGCGGTCACCGTAGGATTTGGTCAGGTTTTTCACCTCAACCACTTTGTCACCCAGGCGCGGACCCGGCGGAATAAAGAGTTCGCTGGTCTCGTTACGCTTCTGGTATTCGGTGCTGTTCAGCTCTTCGAAGCGGGCCAGACGGGCCTTGCCTTTCGACTGACGGCCTCTGGTACCCTGACGCACCCACTCCAGCTCTTTCTCGATCGATTTACGACGTGCGGCTTCGGCAGAGGCTTCCTGCGCCAGACGCTGATCTTTCTGCTCCAGCCAGGAGGAGTAGTTGCCTTCCCACGGAATGCCTTCACCGCGGTCCAGCTCAAGGATCCAGCCCGCAACGTTATCGAGGAAGTAACGGTCGTGGGTAATTGCCACGACGGTGCCTTCGAACTCGTGCAGGAAGCGTTCCAGCCAGGCCACGGACTCGGCGTCCAGGTGGTTGGTGGGTTCGTCCAGCAGCAGCATGTCCGGCTTTTCCAGCAGCAGACGGCACATCGCCACGCGGCGACGCTCACCGCCGGAGAGGTTGCCGATTTTGGCGTCCCAGTCCGGCAGGCGCATCGCATCGGCGGCGCGCTCCAGCTGCGTTTCCAGGTTATGGCCGTCGTGCGCCTGAATAACCTCTTCCAGACGACCCTGTTCGGCCGCCAGCTTGTCGAAGTCGGCGTCCGGCTCGGCGTAGAGCGCATAAACCTCGTCCAGACGCTTCAGCGCGCCGACCACTTCGGAGACCGCTTCTTCAATAGATTCGCGTACTGTCTGTTCCGGGTTGAGCTGCGGCTCCTGCGGCAGATAACCCACTTTGATGCCCGGCTGCGGGCGCGCTTCACCTTCGATATCTTTATCGATGCCCGCCATGATGCGCAGCAGCGTGGATTTACCCGCGCCGTTCAGGCCGAGCACGCCGATTTTCGCGCCCGGGAAAAAGCTAAGGGAGATGTTCTTTAGAATATGACGCTTCGGCGGAACCACTTTGCCGACGCGATGCATGCTATAGACGAATTGAGCCACGTTGTAATGAGCCTCTGATTCTGGTGGGTGAATTAGTGACGAAGTTTAGCCTTTTTGCCTGGCTAATCCCAGCCGCGCGCCGGGATAATTCCGGGCGGACGGCGTTGTTACGCGTAAAAAGAAAAGGCGGGGGTCAGACCGCATCGGGCAGACGCAGCGGCAGCTGCTGCGCCAGCCACTCCGCCAGCGCCTTGTCCGGTGCGCTGTCGCTCACCAGCAGGTCAAAGCGGCGCAGCTCGCCGATGCGGGCGGGCAGCACCTTGCCGAACTTGCTGCTGTCCGCCACCAGAACGCGCTGGCGCGCGCGCAGCATGGCGTGATGCTTCATCGCCAGTTCGTTGAGGTTGTAACAGGTCGCGCCCTGTTCTCTGTCGATGCCCGCCGCCGAGATAAACGCCAGCGTCGGGCAGAGATCGTCAAGAATTGAATGTGCGCCGATCGGCGTGAACAGGGCGTTATCGGCATGAAACTCGCCGCCGCTCAGAATAACGTTGCAGGCCGGTTTTTCTTTTAGCGCCAGGAAAGTATTCATGGCGCAGCAGATAGCGGTAAAGGGGAGATCCTCGGGCAGGGCGTCGACAATATAGGGAATGGTGGTGCCGCAGTCGAAAAAGACCGTATCGTTCTCGCCGATCAGGCTGGCGGCGGCCTGCGCCAGGCGCTGCTTTTTCGCCGCGTTCTGTCCATGCTGATCCGAAACGAAATAGTGGCCGCCATGATTTTTTGGATCGCTGACGATATAGCCGCCCAGCAGCACGACGGTAGATGCCGGCTCGCTGAGATCGCGTCGAATCGTCATCTCTGAAACACCCAGCAGCTGCGCGGCGTCTTTCAGATGCAGCTTGTCAGTGCGTTTCAGCGCCAGGGTCAGTTTCTGAATGCGTTCGTCGCGCCGGGTTTCCATAGAGGTCTCTGTCGTGGTTGATAGCCGAAAGTGATGCGCAGTGGAGAGGAGAGCGCATCAGGATGAACAGCGATAATTGCCGCAATTTTAAGGCGTTGCGCGCACTCAGGCCGGCAGACGATCAATCTTACCCGCAATCAGATCGCCCCGCAAACGCCGCCATGCTCGCCCTATATTTACACGGTTTCTCAACGGCGTGTCATCCTCCCGTCGCAGCCTGCGACCCGCTTTTAGCCAGCCTTGCGCGCCGCGCTGCGTAAATTTTGTGAAGAACATGGCAAGAGCGGGTTCCCCTGGTTAGCATGAAGAATGCCTGGCACGCAGCCGGAGAGCAGCAACAGAGGAGATTTTCGTGGAGAAGTGGCGTAACTGGATGATAGGGATCTGTCTGGCCGGAGCGGCCAGCAGCGCGTGGGCAGACTCGCTGGATCAGCAGCGGGAACGTTATCAACAGATTAAACAGGCGTGGGACAGCAACCAGATGGCGACGGTCGAGCAGCTGCTGCCGACGCTGCAGGATTACCCGCTATACCCTTACCTGCAGTACCGCCTGCTGGCGCAGGACCTCGATCAGGAAACACCGCTCGCCGTTAAAAACTTTATCCAGCAATATCCCACGCTGCCGCCGGCGCGCTCGCTGAAAACCCGCTTCGTCAACGTGCTGGCGCACCGTCAGGACTGGCAGGGCATTCTGAGCTTTAGCCCGGAAGCGCCGACGCCGGTACAGGCGCGCTGCAACTGGCTCTACGCCAAATGGGCCACGGGCGCGCAGCAGCAGGCGTTTGAGGGCGCGAAGGCGATCTGGCTGCGCGGCACTGCGCTGCCCAACGACTGCGATCGCCTCTTCTCCGTCTGGCAATCCTCTGGCCAGATGTCGCCGATTACCGTGCTGGAGCGCATTCGGCTGGCGATGAAGGCGGGCAACGACAGCCTGGTGAGCTTCCTGGCGAAAACCCTGCCGGAAGATTACCAGACCATCGCCACGGGCGTGCTCGCCTTGCAGAGCGATCCTCAGACGGTAGTGAACTTCGCACAGACGGTCGGCCCGACCGATTTTACCCGCCAGGCAACCCTCTACGCCTTTACCCGCGTTGCGCGCGCCGATATGGAGAATGCACGCAGCATGATCCCGCTGCTGGTGCGTGGCCAGAAGATGGAGGCGGATGGCGAGCAAGCGCTGAAGGAGATCGTGGTCTGGCGCATGATGGGCAGCGATTTAACCTCGGAGCAGGCGCGCTGGCGCGATGCCGTGGTGATGAACAGCCAGTCGACGGCGCTGATCGAGCGACGCGTGCGTCTGGCGCTGTCGCAAAACGATCGCCGCGGCCTGAACACCTGGATCGCGCGTCTGCCGCTTGAGGCGAAAGAGAAAGATGAGTGGCAGTACTGGCAGGCCGATCTGCTCTACGCGCAGGGGCGTAAAGAGGAGGCGGACGAGATCCTGCATAAGCTGATGCAGGCGCGCGGCTTCTATCCGATGGTGGCGGCGCAGCGGCTGGGCGTGAAGTACCCGCTGCAGATCGACGAGGCGCCAAAGCCCGACAGTGCGACGGTGCAGGGACCCGAGCTGGCGCGCGTGCGCGAGCTGATGTACTGGGGGCTGGATAACCTGGCGCGCAGCGAGTGGGCCAACCTGATCGCCAGCAAAAACCACACCCAGCAGCAGATGCTGGCGCGCTACGCCAACGAGCAGGACTGGTGGGATCTCAGCGTGCAGGCGACCATCACGGCGAAGATGTGGGACAGCCTGAAAGAGCGCTTCCCGCTGGCGTGGGAGAGCTTCTATAAGAGCAATACCCGCGACAAAGGCATCTCGCCGAGCTACGCCATGGCGATTTCGCGTCAGGAGAGCGCCTGGAACCCGAAAGCGCGTTCGCCGGTCGGTGCCAGCGGCCTGATGCAGGTGATGCCGGCAACGGCGGCGCACACCGTGAAGATGTACAACATCCCCGGCTATATGAACAGCAACCAGCTGCTGGATCCGCAGACCAATATTCAGATCGGCACCCAGTATCTGGAGTATGTCTATCAGCAGTTCGGGCAGAACCGCATTTTCGCCTCGGCGGCCTATAATGCGGGGCCGGGTCGCGTGCGCAGCTGGCAGAACGTCAGCGCGGGCAATCTCGACGCGGTCGCCTTTATCGAGACCATTCCCTTCTCTGAAACGCGCGGCTACGTGAAAAACGTGCTGGCCTACGACGCCTACTATCGCCACTTTATGGGCGAGCCGGATAAGGTGCTGTCGGACAGCGAGTGGAACCGCCGCTACTAGCGTGTTATGCTTCCGTACTCGTTAGTGAGTACGGAAGCCTGTTTAATGACGCAATCTCCCGCCCGGTCGGCACAACAATCCCTTTCTGAAGACAACTGGCGGCGCTTTATCGCGCTGATGCAGCAGGCTTATGCCGATGACGTGGCGCTGCCTCTGCTGCAGCTGATGCTGACGCCGGACGAGCGCGAGGCGCTCGGTACAAGGCTGCGCATCGTCGAAGAGCTGATGAGCGGCACCATGAGCCAGCGCGAGCTGAAAAATGAACTGGGGGTCGGCATCGCCACCATTACGCGCGGGTCAAACAGCCTGAAAGAGGCGCCGCCTGAACTGCGGCGCTGGCTGGAGGGACGTCTGGGACGCGGCGGGCTCAGCGCTGATAAAGCGGATGAGTAAAGGGGCAGAGCGCCAGGATCAACGCCTGATGATAGACGCTGGAGCGCGTCAGCAGGCCGTGGGTGAAGGCGCCAATAGCGCCGCCTTTGTGTTTGATATTTTCCACGCCGGTTAGCCGCGCCATCTCATCGCCCAGCTCGCGTCCGGCGCGCAGGCCCGCCATCACCACCGGCGGCAACGTAAAGCTGGCGGAACGTGACTCGCCGCGCTGGCTGGCATTCTCGACCACCATCCAGGCAAAGGCGCAATCCTCTTCAATACCGGCTTCGATCGCCACCCAGAAATCGGCCTCAGGCGCAGCCTGACGCGCATTGGCGACGCGCTGGCGTGCGCCGGTTCGCGTTTCCGCATCGCTCAGGGGCTGCGCCGCGACGCCGCTATCGACCTCGACCCCGCGAATATGGCAGGATCCTTCGCCGAAAACGTCGTTGAACGCCTGAGAGATTGCGCGAATTTTTGCCGGATTGATGGTGGCTGCGATAACCTGGTACATAATCTATTGAACCCTTTAGGCAAATTTGTCGCAGTATAACGGAAACTCAGCATGCTACAGGTCTATCTTGTTCGTCACGGTGAAACGGTATGGAATGCGCAGCGGCGCATTCAGGGACAATCCGACAGTCCGCTGACGGAGAAAGGAGAGCAACAGGCCCATCAGGTGGGCGAGCGCGTCAAACATCTTGGCATTACCCACGTTATCACCAGCGATCTGGGCCGCACGCAGCGTACCGCCGAGATTATCGCCGACGCCTGCGGCTGTTCGGTGACGCTGGAGCCGCGCCTGCGCGAGCTGAATATGGGGGTGCTGGAGAAGCGCCCGCTCGACGGGTTAAGCGAAGAGGAAGAGCGCTGGCGCAGCGCGCTGGTGGACGGCACGGTAGACGGCCGTATTCCGCAGGGCGAATCGATGGCGGAGATGGCGGCGCGTATGCACGAGGCGCTGAACGCCTGTCTGGCGCTGCCCGCCGGCAGCCGGCCGCTGCTGGTCAGTCACGGTATGGCACTCGGCGTGCTGATCAGCACGATTCTTGGCCTGCCGGCCCATGCGGAGCGACGTCTGCGCCTGCGTAACTGCTCGATCTCGCGCGTCGATCACCAGCAGAGCGCCTGGCTGGCGCAAGGCTGGGTGGTGGAAACGGCAGGCGATATTTCGCATCTTGACGCGCCCGCGCTGGATGAGCTGCAGCGCTAAAAAAAATGCCGTCGCGATGACGGCATTCTAGCGATCAGCTCGCCTGCTGGCGGCGAATCGGGATGAGATATTCGCAGCGGATCTCTTTCGGCGGTTCGCTGCGCTTCTTGCCGCCGTGGGTGTAGAAGCGCTCGATATCCTGGCCCTGACGGCGCGTCAGGCCGAGCGTCGGCATGCAGGTGCCGTAGAGCAGCAGGATAAATTCCTGCAGTTCGTTGCGCGGGCCGTTATAGGTGAACTGCACATAGTCGCCCGCTTCCAGCAGCACGCTCTGGCCGGAGTGCAGGTTCATCGCCTGATCGGACGGCACGGCGGTGGTGTAGAGGATCTCCTGCTCGTCATCCTTCTCCTGGCTGGCGCGCACCTGATGCAGGCCGTACAGCACGGGCGGAACGGTGTCGGTTTCCAGCAGGAACTGCTTCCAGAAGTGAATGCGCATTTCGTCGCGGTAGCTGGAGATCTGCTCCAGGGTACAGCTATAGGTTTGCGTCTGTCCCACCAGCACGGTTTCCGGCAGCGTGACGAAGCTCGATTCCGGCATGCTGTTGTCATCAAGGCGAATCGGCGGGCGAATGCCGAACGAATTCCATTCCGAGGAGCGGCGATACCACGCGGGCGTCTGGTTAAACTGCTTTTTAAAGGCGCGGGTAAAGGTCTGCTGGGAATCGAAACGATACTGCAGCGCGATATCCAGAATCGGGCGGCTGGTCAGGCGCAGCGCTACGGCCGCTTTGGACAGGCGCCGGGCGCGGATATAGGCGCCAATGGCGTGGCCCGTTACGTCTTTGAACATCCGTTGTAAATGCCATTTAGAATAACCCGCTTTCAGGGCAACGTTGTCCAGTGAAAGGGGCTGATCAAGATGGCTCTCCAGCCAGACAAGCAAATCTCGAATGATACCGGCTTGGTCCATAAAACATCCTCATACTCTCTGGGTGCGACTAACGCAGTCGCCGAATAATAGCACTAATTGCACATCAGGCGTGGGCAGCTTTGTTGGGAGATTGTGCCATGTCAATGTGGGATTAAACCGGTCTGGTTTGGTCAACGCGGACAATTGCCAGTACATTACATGCTCGTCTATTAGGTTTGCAATGGTAACGCTATGACAATATCTCGCTTTTTCGCTGCTTCATTCGCTTCG
Organism: Pantoea agglomerans; assembly: GCF_020149765.1. NCBI lineage: Bacteria > Pseudomonadati > Pseudomonadota > Gammaproteobacteria > Enterobacterales > Erwiniaceae > Pantoea > Pantoea agglomerans. The sequence continues at coordinate 3,435,234 of NZ_CP083809.1, read as the reverse complement.
CTGCTGCTGGCGTCGCCGGTTCTGGCCGAAGAGATCGGCTCGGTAGATACGGTATTTAAGATGTTTGGGCCCGATCATAAGATCGTGGTGGAGGCGTTCGACGATCCAGATGTAAAAAATGTAACCTGTTATATCAGCCGGGCGAAAACCGGCGGGATTAAGGGCGGTCTGGGTCTGGCGGAGGATACCGCCGACGCGGCGATCTCCTGCCAGCAGGTTGGGCCGGTCGAGCTGAGCGACGCTATCGCGCAGGGGAAAGCGCAGGGCGAGGTGGTGTTTAAGAAACGGACCTCGCTGGTGTTTAAAAAGCTGCAGGTGGTGCGTTTCTTCGATCAGAAGCGCCATGCGCTCATCTACCTGAGCTATTCCGACAGAGTGGTGGAGGGATCGCCGAAGAATGCGCTGAGCGCGGTGCCAATTATGCCGTGGCGGGAATAAAAAAGGCTTTCAGTGGGTTTTACCGGGGGGCAGCTAAGGTTAGCAAACGGGTAAGAGCCGTCGGGGAGTAAAGCGTCCCGCGACAGGGAGGTCGCGGGAAGAGCGAGCACACTGGCAGCCAGCCCTCGCTTGCGTCAGGTTTTTATTCCTGCAGGTCGCCGCAGAAGCGGTAGCCTTCGCCGTGGATCGTGGCGATGATCTCCGGCGTATCCGGCGTAGATTCAAAGTGCTTACGAATGCGACGAATGGTGACGTCGACGGTGCGATCGTGCGGTTTCAGTTCGCGGCCGGTCATCTTCTTCAGCAGGTCGGCGCGGGTCTGAATTTTGCCAGGGTTTTCGCAGAAGTGCAGCATGGCGCGGAACTCGCTGCGCGGCAGCTTATACTGTTCGCCGTTCGGGCTGATTAGCGAGCGGCTGTTGATATCCAGCTCCCAGCCGTTGAACTTATAGCTTTCAACCTGACGGCGCTCTTCGCTCGGCATCGCCAGATTCATGGTGCGTGACAGCAGATTGCGTGCGCGAATGGTCAGCTCACGCGGGTTGAAGGGTTTGGTGATGTAATCATCCGCGCCAATTTCCAGACCAAGGATTTTGTCCACTTCATTATCACGACCGGTCAGGAACATCAGCGCCACGTTTGCCTGCTCGCGCAGTTCGCGCGCCAGCAACAGGCCATTTTTACCTGGCAGGTTGATATCCATGATCACCAGGTTGACGTCGTTATCGGTCAGCACCTGATGCATTTCAGCGCCGTCGGTTGCCTCATACACGACATAACCTTCCGCCTCGAAAATGCTCTTGAGGGTGTTACGCGTGACCAGTTCGTCTTCAACGATAAGAATGTGTGGGGTCTGCATGTTTCGCTACCTAAAATTTGCCAACAAATCGAAAACAGGGCGTACGCGGTTATTCAGGCTCGCTAAAAGCGCGGTAAGTGGCGCTTAACCGTTGTACGAAATTATGTTCTTGATACACCATCTATCAACGTCAACAACAGTGTTAGCTCAGCCAGTCAGAATGAATATTGCCTGCCCCAGGAGAGAATCTTTTGGCGCATATCCTAACCGTATTAACAGCAACCTAACAGCACCAACAACAACCGATAAGCATAAAAACAACGCTTCGTTGACTTATATCAAATGCAATTGTAGCACGTTAACACTTATGTGAAAAACTTCTCTTGTAATGCAAGCTTAGCTCACAAAAAATATCAGTTTCACTACATATTCACAGGCTGTATAAGCAAATGACAATTTCAAAATGCGCAGACTTATCCTGCTGATTAGATGAAATTTTCAGGGGGAAATGTTAGTTATTGCCTGTCTGGGTTGCATTACAAGCTCGCAGCGACGTTTATTTAATTTTAACATCGTTAACAAATTATTTTCTTAACACGCCAGATTCCGGCTTTAACAGCGGCGCATGGTACTATACGGGGCGATGTCAAAACACAAATGGAATAATCATGCGTTTCCCCCTTATTCTGGTTTCGCCCGCTCGGGCGGAAAATATTGGCGCAGCGGCGCGGGCGATGAAGACCATGGGCTTTAGCGAGCTGCGCATCGTCGCCAGCGACGCCTGGCAAGATCCCGCCGCGCGCCGGGTCGCGCACGGCGCCGGAGAGATCCTGGATAACCTGCGCACCTTCGACACCCTGAGCGACGCGCTGACCGATATCGACTTCTCCGTCGCCACCACGGCGCGCAGCCGCGCCAGATTCCGCTACTACGCCACGCCGCAGCAGGTGGAAGCGCAGCTGCTGGAGAAGCGTCAGTGGGTGAACAGCATGGCGTTGGTCTTTGGGCGCGAGGATAGCGGACTCACCAATGAAGAGCTGGACCTGGTCGATCTGCTTACCGGCATTCCGATGGCGCAGGATTATCCCTCGCTCAACCTCGGCCAGGCGGTGATGGTTTACTGCTATCAGCTTTCCGCGCTTAATCGCGTAGCGCCGCCCGCCGCACCGCAGGCGGACGCCCGGCAGCTGGAGGCGCTGCGCCACCGTTTTGAGCGGCTGCTGCAGACGCTTGAGGTCAGCGACGATCGCAAAATGGCCGACTGGATCGATCAGCGCATCGGCCTGCTGGAGCAGCGCGACAGCGCTATGCTGCATCGCCTGCTGCATGATGTAGAAAAAAAACTTATAGATAAATCTTCCTGAAAAATCGTCTTTCGCAGCGGCTGATCGCAAAAAGCGCGGGACAGGCAAACGATTCTGCAGGCGTTTTGCCGATCGGCACGCAGCAGTGCGCAGCGGCGAAAAACGGGCCGCCGGACAAATTCGTTGACTTGACCGGCGCTTTGCTTTACTTCTGGAAAGCAGACAGACTCTAAAAGACAGACAGAAAAAATCTCAATGCGTAACTCAACCAGCCTGAACATCACCATTATTACAACCACCATTACCACGGGTAAAGGTGCGGGCTGACGCATACAGGAAAAACAGAAAAAAGCCCGCACCTGAACAGTGCGGGCTTTTTTTTCGGCGTAAATTCAGGAGAGCTTTAACATGCGAGTGCTGAAATTCGGTGGGACCTCGGTAGCGAACGCGGAACGTTTTCTTCGCGTCGCTGACATTCTGGAAAGCAATGCGCAGCAGGGACAGGTTGCCACCGTACTCTCTGCACCTGCAAAAATTACCAACCATCTGGTGGCGATGATTGAGAAGACCATCAGCGGCCAGGATGCGCTACCCAATATCAGCGACGCCGAGCGGATTTTCGACGAGCTGCTGCAGGGGCTGGCGGCGGCGCAGCCGGGCTTTGACTATGACGGTCAGAAAACGCGCGTCGACCTGGAGTTCGCCCAGCTGAAGCAGGTGCTGCACGGCATCAGCCTGCTGGGACAGTGCCCCGACAGCGTTAACGCCGCTATTATCTGCCGCGGCGAGAAGCTCTCTATCGCGATTATGGAAGCGCTGCTGCTGGCGCGCGGCCACGGCGTCACCGTGATCGATCCGGTGGAGAAGCTGCTGGCCGTCGGCCACTATCTCGAATCCACCGTTGATATCGCGGAATCGACGCGCCGCATCGCCGCCAGCCAGATCCCGCCGCAAAATATGATCCTGATGGCCGGCTTTACCGCAGGCAATGAGAAGGGCGAACTGGTGGTGCTGGGCCGTAACGGCTCTGACTACTCCGCCGCGGTGCTGGCCGCCTGTCTGCGCGCCGACTGCTGCGAAATCTGGACCGACGTAGATGGCGTCTATACCTGCGATCCGCGTCAGGTGCCCGACGCGCGCCTGCTGAAGTCGATGTCTTACCAGGAGGCGATGGAGCTCTCTTATTTTGGCGCGAAAGTGCTGCATCCGCGTACCATCGCGCCTATCGCGCAGTTCCAGATCCCATGCCTGATTAAAAACACCGCCAACCCGCAGGCGCCGGGCACCCTGATCGGCGGCGAAGGTGAGCATGACGAGAACCCGGTCAAAGGGATCACCAACCTGAATAATATGGCGATGTTCAACGTCTCCGGACCCGGGATGAAGGGCATGGTCGGTATGGCGGCGCGCGTCTTCGCCGCGATGTCGCGCACCGGCATCTCGGTGGTGCTGATCACCCAGTCCTCCTCTGAATACAGCATTAGCTTCTGCGTACCGCAGAATGAGCAGGCGCGAGCGCGCCGCGTGCTGGAAGAGGAGTTCTACCTTGAGCTGAAAGACGGGCTGCTCGATCCGCTGGGCGTAATGGAACAGCTGGCGGTGATCTCCGTGGTCGGCGACGGGATGCGCACGCTGCGCGGCATCTCCGCCAAATTTTTCTCCGCGCTGGCGCGCGCCAATATCAATATCGTCGCCATCGCGCAGGGCTCGTCAGAGCGCTCTATCTCCGTGGTGGTAAGCAACGATGACGCTACCACCGGCGTACGCGTGGTACACCAGATGCTGTTCGCCACCGATCAGGTGATCGAAGTCTTTGTGGTGGGCGTCGGCGGCGTCGGCGGCGCGCTGCTGGATCAGCTCTATCGCCAGCAGGCGTGGCTGAAACAGAAGCATATCGATCTGCGCGTCTGCGGCATCGCCAACTCGCGCGCGCTGCTGACCAACGTACACGGCATCGACCTGAGCGACTGGAAAGGGGCGCTGAGCGAAGCCAAAGAGCCCTTTAATCCTGACCGCCTCAATCGACTGGTGAAAGAGTATCATCTGCTTAACCCGGTGATTGTGGACTGCACCTCCAGCCAGGCGGTAGCGGATCTCTACGCCGACTTCCTCGGCGACGGCTTCCACGTGGTGACGCCGAACAAAAAGGCCAACACCTCGTCATGGAACTACTACCAGCAGATGCGCGCCGCCGCCGCAAAATCGCGTCGCAAATTCCTCTACGACACCAACGTCGGTGCGGGACTGCCGGTTATTGAAAACCTGCAGAATCTGTTAAACGCCGGCGACGAGCTGATTAAATTCTCCGGCATCCTCTCAGGCTCGCTCTCCTTTATTTTCGGCAAGCTGGACGAGGGCGTTTCGCTCTCTGAGGCGACAAAAATGGCGCGCGAGCTGGGCTTTACCGAGCCCGATCCGCGCGACGACCTTTCAGGTATGGACGTGGCGCGCAAGCTGCTAATCCTGGCGCGCGAAGCGGGCCATAAGCTGGAGCTAGGCGATATCGAGATCGAGCCGCTGCTGCCCGCCAGCCTGAATGAGATCGCTGACGTAGAGGCGTTTATGCAGCGCCTGCCGGAGCTGGACAGCGCCTTCGCCGCGCGCGTTGCCGCAGCGCGTGACGAAGGAAAAGTGTTACGCTTCGTCGGCGCGATTGAAGAGGGCGGCCTCTGCAAAGTGAAAATTGACGCGGTCGACAGCAACGATCCGCTCTATAAAGTGAAAAACGGCGAGAATGCCCTGGCGTTTTACAGCCGTTATTATCAGCCGATTCCGCTGGTGCTGCGCGGATATGGCGCGGGCAATGATGTGACGGCGGCGGGCGTCTTCGCCGATCTGCTGCGCACCCTGTCATGGAAGTTGGGAGTTTGATGATGGTAAAAATTTACGCACCGGCCTCGATTGGCAACGTCAGCGTCGGCTTCGACGTGCTGGGCGCGGCGGTGTCGCCGGTAGACGGCACGCTGCTGGGCGACTGCGTCACGGTGGAAGCGGCGCAGCGCTTTTCGTTGCAAAACAGCGGACGCTTTGTCAGCAAGCTGCCGGACGATCCCAAAGAGAATATCGTCTATCAGTGCTGGCAGCGCTTCTGCGAAGCGATCGGTGAAGAGGTGCCGGTGGCGATGACGCTGGAGAAAAATATGCCGATCGGCTCCGGCCTCGGCTCCAGCGCCTGCTCGGTGGTGGCCGGTTTAATGGCGATGAACGAGTTTTGCGGCAGGCCGCTCAGCGATACTCAGCTGCTGACGCTGATGGGCGAGCTGGAAGGGCGCATTTCCGGCAGCGTACACTATGACAACGTCGCGCCATGCTTCCTCGGCGGCATCCAGCTGATGCTTGAGGAGAACGGCATTATCAGCCAGGCGGTGCCGGGCTTCGACGACTGGCTGTGGGTGATGGCCTATCCGGGCATTAAAGTCTCTACCGCCGAAGCGCGCGCCATTCTGCCCGCGCAGTATCGCAAAGAAGATGTGATCAAACATGGCCGCCTGCTGGCTGGCTTTATTCACGCCTGTCATAGCGGGCAGCCGCTGCTGGCCGCTAAACTGATGCAGGATGTGATCGCCGAACCTTACCGCACGAAGCTGCTGCCGGGCTTTGCCGAGGCGCGCCAGGCCGCCGTCGACACGGGCGCGCTGGCGTGCGGCATTTCAGGTTCCGGCCCTACGCTTTTCGCCGTTTGCAATCAGATGGAAACGGCGCAGCGGATGGCGGACTGGCTGCGCCAGCACTATCTGCAGAATGATGAAGGCTTCGTCCATATTTGCCGTCTTGATACGGCTGGCGCACGTAAACTGGGATAACGCATGAAACTCTATAACCTTAAGGATCATAACGAGCAGGTGAGCTTTTCGCAGGCGGTGAAACAGGGCCTGGGCTCGCAGCAAGGGCTGTTCTTCCCGCTTGAACTGCCGGAATTTGAGCTGACCGACATCGACGCGATGCTGGAGATGGATTTCGTCAGCCGCAGCAGCAAAATTCTTTCCGCCTATATCGGCGACGAAATCGCGCCGCATCAGCTGGCCGAACGCGTTAAAACCGCCTTTGCGTTTCCCGCGCCGGTTGCAAAAGTCAGCGACGATATCGCCTGCCTGGAGCTGTTCCACGGCCCGACGCTGGCGTTTAAAGATTTCGGCGGCCGCTTTATGGCGCAGATGCTCTCCTGTGTTTCGGGCGCGGACGAGCAGATCACTATTCTCACCGCCACCTCCGGCGACACCGGCGCGGCCGTGGCGCACGCCTTTTACGGTATGGAAAACGTCCGCGTAGTGATTCTCTACCCGCAGGGCAAAATCAGCCCGCTGCAGGAGAAGCTGTTCTGCACGCTGGGCGGCAATATCGAAACCATCGCCATCGACGGCGACTTCGACGCCTGTCAGGCGCTGGTGAAGCAGGCGTTTGATGATGAGGAGCTGAAAAAGGCGATCGGCCTGAACTCCGCCAACTCCATCAATATCAGCCGCCTGCTGGCGCAGATCTGCTACTACTTCGAAGCGGTGGCGCAGCTGCCGCAGGAAAAACGTAACCAGCTGGTGGTTTCCGTGCCGAGCGGCAACTTCGGCGATCTCACCGCCGGCCTGCTGGCGAAATCGCTCGGCCTGCCGATCAAGCGCTTTATCGCCGCTACCAACGCCAATGACACCGTGCCGCGCTTCCTGCAGGGCGGCAGCTGGACGCCGAACGCCACGGTTGCCACGCTGTCGAACGCCATGGATGTCAGCCAGCCGAATAACTGGCCGCGCGTGGAGGAGCTGTTCCGCCGCAAAACCTGGCGCCTGACCGATCTCGCCTACGGCGCGGTGAGTGATGAAACGACCGAAGCGACGATGCGCGAGCTGGCGGAAATCGGCTATATCTCCGAGCCGCACGCGGCTATCGCCTATCGTCTGCTGCGCGATCAGCTGCAGGAAGGTGAGTTTGGGCTGTTCCTTGGCACGGCGCACCCGGCGAAATTCAAAGAGAGCGTCGAGGCGATTCTGGGGCAGTCGCTGCCGCTGCCGCAGGCGCTGGCGGATCGTGCCGGGCTGCCGCTGCTGTCGCATCAGATGAGCGCTGATTTTGCGCCGCTGCGCGCGTTTCTGCTGAAGGCGTAATCGTCATCACCAGCGGCGCGCCTGTGGTCAGGCGCGCCGTTGTTGTCCCCCTGAAGGCATCAAGCGGCGTCCGCCTGCGCTTATTTCTGCTCGTAACGCTTAAACACCAGCTCGTTCTCGCTGCTGCTCGCTTTATCAAAGAAGTAGCCGTCCACGTCAAACTGCTTCAGCGCCTCGGGATCGGTGAGGCGATGCTGAATAACGTAGCGGCTCATCAGTCCGCGCGCTTTTTTAGCGTAAAAGCTGATCACCTTAAACGCGCCGTTCTTTTCGTCGAGGAACACCGGCTTCACCAGACGGCCCTGCAGCTGCTTCGGCTTAATCGCCCGGAAATATTCGTCCGATGCCAGATTTATCAGCACGTCGTCGCCCTGTTCCTGCAGCGCGGCGTTAAGATGCTGCGTCAGCAGATCGCCCCAGAAGCTGTAGAGATCTTTGCCGGCCGGGCTGGCCAGCTTAATGCCCATCTCCAGCCGATAGGGCTGCATCAGGTCGAGCGGACGCAGCACGCCGTATAGGCCGGAGAGCATGCGCAGATGCTGCTGGGCGAAGTCAAAATCCGCTTCGCTGAAGCTCTCCGCCTGCAGGCCGGTATAGACATCGCCTTTAAAGGCCAGAATCGCCTGGCGCGCATTGTCCGGCGTAAAGTCGGGCTGCCAGCTGTTGAAGCGTTCGGCATTAAGGTGTGCCAGCTTGTCGCTGATGCCCATAAGCGAAGCGATCTGCGCCGGTGAGAGATCGCGCGCCACCTCAATCAGCTGTTGTGATTTTTCTAACAGCGCAGGCTGGGTATAACGCTGGGTCGCCAGCGGGCTGCTAAAATCGAGCGTTTTGGCGGGTGAGATCACCATTAACATAGTCGCTTCCTCGGTTATCCTTTGTCGCTACAGGGAAAATGTCACTTGTCAGGCTGCCGAGTGTAACAAAAAAGCCGCAGCGACAGGCAAATCGCAGCCATTCGTTAGCGCTATCGTAAACGGCATCTGGCGACCTTGCGCCTCGGTTGCCGCATGATATTATCGCAACAGCCTTTTTCACCCTGACATTACATAAGAGACAACAGACATGACGGACAAACTGACCTCCTTGCGTCAACTTACCACCGTTGTCGCCGACACCGGCGATATCGCAGCCATGAAGCTCTATCAGCCGCAGGACGCCACCACCAACCCCTCTCTGATTCTTAACGCCGCGCAGATCCCTGAATACCGCAAGCTGATTGACGAAGCGATTAGCTGGGCGCGCGAGCAGAACGGCAGCAAAGATGAGCTGATCTCGCTGGTGTCGGACAAACTGGCCGTCAACATTGGTCTGGAAATTCTTAAGCTGATCCCCGGTCGCATCTCGACCGAAGTTGATGCGCGTCTCTCCTACGACACCGAAGGCAGCATCGCTAAAGCGCGCAGCCTGATCAAGCTCTACAACGACGCGGGCATCAGCAACGACCGTATCCTGATCAAGCTGGCCTCCACCTGGCAGGGTATCCGCGCAGCGGAGCAGCTGGAAAAAGAGGGCATCAACTGTAACCTGACGCTGCTCTTCTCCTTCGCCCAGGCGCGCGCCTGCGCGGAAGCGGGCGTGTTCCTGATTTCGCCGTTCGTGGGCCGTATCCTCGACTGGTACAAGAGCAACACCGACAAGAAAGAGTATGCGCCGCATGAAGATCCGGGCGTGGTGTCGGTTTCCGAAATCTACAATTACTACAAGCAGCACGGTTATGAAACCGTGGTGATGGGCGCAAGCTTCCGTAACGTCGGCGAGATCCTGGAGCTGGCGGGCTGCGATCGCCTGACCATCTCTCCGGCGCTGCTGAAAGAGCTGGCAGAGAGCGAAGGCACGGTTGAGCGTAAGCTGAGCTACAGCGGCGACGTCAAAGCGCGTCCGGCGAAGATGACCGAATCTGAGTTCCTGTGGCAGCACAACCAGGATCCGATGGCGGTGGCGAAACTGGCGGAAGGCATCCGCAACTTCGCCGTTGACCAGGGCAAGCTTGAGAAAATGATCGCTGACCTGCTGTAATCTGTTGCCGTGGCGGCCTGGCCGCCGCGGTTTTCTCTTTGCCTCACTTCTATTATCCTTCCTGCTATTCCTCTCTTGTCTTACCGCTTTGCGGTCAACCCGGGTAACAACATCATGGATACTTTACGCATTGGCCTGATCTCCGTTTCCGATCGCGCGGCGAACGGCATTTATCAGGATCAGGGCATTCCGGCGCTGGAGGCCTGGCTAACCAGCGCGCTGGCGACCCCTTTTACCACCGAAACCCGCCTGGTGCCGGATGAGCAGCCGCTGATTGAACAGGCGATCTGCGAGCTGGTGGATGAGCGCTTCTGCCATCTGGTGCTGACCACTGGCGGCACAGGGCCGGCGCGCCGCGACGTGACGCCTGACGCCACGCTGGCAGTGGCCGACCGCGAGATGCCCGGCTTCGGCGAACAGATGCGCCAGATCAGCCTGCAGTTCGTGCCTACCGCCATTCTGTCGCGCCAGGTCGGCGTGATCCGCAAACAGTCGCTGGTGCTGAACCTGCCGGGACAGCCGAAGTCGATTAAAGAGACGCTGGAAGGGGTGAAAGAGGCCGACGGCAAGGTAAAAGTGCCGGGTATTTTCGCCGCTGTACCTTACTGTTTACAGCTGCTGGAAGGGCCTTATGTAGAAACGCACCCTCAGGTGGTAGCAGCTTTTCGCCCCAAAAGCGCGATAAAGCAGATAAATAACTAAAATTTCGTCATTTCAGGGATAGCCTCTGGCGATGCTGGTGTAGTGAAAGATGAACGGTATAGTAAGCAGAGATTTACAAAACTACCTTTATCTCTGGAACCTCTACGCTTATGGATTCACATGCTGCCCATCGCCTGAAAGGTCAGGATTACAAAACGCTGTCGCTGGCCGCCCTCGGCGGCGCGCTGGAGTTCTACGACTTTATTATTTTTGTCTTTTTCGCCGCGGTTATCGGCGAGCTTTTCTTCCCACCGGACATTCCTGACTGGCTGCGTCAGCTGCAAACTTTTGCCATTTTCGCCGCCGGTTATCTGGCGCGTCCGCTGGGCGGCCTGATTATGGCGCACTTTGGCGACAAGGTGGGGCGCAAGAAAATGTTCAGCCTGAGCATTCTGCTGATGGCGCTGCCGACGCTGGCGATGGGCGTGCTGCCCACCTATGAAACGGCAGGCATTATCGCGCCGCTGCTGATGCTGCTGCTGCGCCTGCTGCAGGGCGCAGCAATTGGCGGCGAAGTGCCGGGCGCCTGGGTGTTTGTGGCGGAACACGTGCCGGAAAAGCGCATCGGTTTTGCCTGCGGCACCCTGACCGCCGGACTCACGGCGGGGATCCTGCTGGGGTCGCTGGTCGCGACCGCCATCAACAGCAGCATGTCGCCGCAGATGGTCGCCAGCATCGGCTGGCGCATTCCCTTCTTTCTTGGCGGGCTGTTTGGGCTGCTGGCGATGTATCTGCGCCGCTGGCTGCATGAGACGCCGGTCTTTCAGCAGATGCAGCAGCGCAAAATGCTGGCCGATACGCTGCCGCTAAAAACAGTGCTGACCCAACACAAAGGCGGCGTGCTGCTCTCAATGCTGCTTACCTGGCTGCTCTCCGCCTGTATTGTGGTGGTGATTTTAATGGCGCCGGCGCTGATGCAAAAGCAGCACGCGATTAGCGCCGCGCTGAGTTTGCAGGCTAACTGTCTGGCAACGGTGATGCTGCTGGCAGGCTGCGTTATTGCCGGCTGGCTGGTGGACTGGGTCGGCGCGGCGAAAACTCTGATGGGCGGTTCGCTGCTGCTGGCGGTTTGCAGCTGGCACTTCTTCGCCAGCCAGACGCCGGATGGTGAGGGGCTCTTCTTTAACTACGGTCTGGCGGGGCTGAGCGTCGGCGTGGTAGGGGTGGTGCCTTCATTAATGGTGCGCGCCTTTCCGGCGGCGGTGCGCTTTACCGGCATCTCTTTCTCCTACAATGTCGCCTACGCTATCTTCGGCGGGCTGACGCCGATTTTTGTCACGCTAATCCTGCGCCTGACGCCGCTGGCGCCCGCCTGGTACGTGCTGGCGCTGGCGCTGGCCGGATTGCTTATCGGGCTGTGGCTTTACAGTATTGAACGGCAGGGCGCGCTGGCGAGCGATACGCGCCTGTAGCCAGGCGCGTCAGGGAAGGTTACTCGACGGCCGCTTCTTTCGGCGTAGCTGCGGCGCGCTTCATCAGCGGTGCGGTAAGCAGATAAACGAGGCAGGCGACAATAATCGAGTTGAAAACCGGCACGCCGCGCTCAACCAGCAGTCCGGTGGCGCTGCCCGCCACGCTGGCGATCAGCGCAGGCCAGCCGATAAGCCTGGAGGTCGTCGGCAGCGCGTTGCTGCCGCGGCTCTGCGCCAGCGTCTGGCGGTCGGTCTTCAGCAGATAGTAATCCACAATCATCACGCCCAGCACCGGCGGGAAGATCACGCCCAGCAGCTCAAGAAAATCCACGAAGCGATCGAGAATGCCCAGCACCGAGCAGAGCGTGCCGAGAAAACCCAGCAGCAGCGTAATCACGCTATAGCGCGGTTTAAAGCCGGTCAGCCCTTCCGTGGCGTTGGCGATGCCCAGCGCCGAAGAGTAGAGGTTGAGATCGTTGATGCGCAGGGTGGAGAAGACCACCGCGAACAGCCCCAGGGTACTGGTGGTCTGGGTAATAATGGCGATGATGTCAGAGGTATGTAGCTCTTTCGCAATCAGGATCGCCAGCCCGTTCACGCCGTACTCGCCCGCCAGAATAGTCAGCAGGGTGATGGCGAAAACGTCTTTGCCGCTGCGTGAGAAACGCGTCAGGTCCGGCGTCATCAGGCTGGCAAGAATGGCGCCGCCAATCACCATGGTAATGGCCGCGCTGACGGTAATCGCCTCTGTGGGCGCAGCCGGCGGAATGGTGCTGCCCGCCTGGCCGTGGAATGCGTGCCAGAAGATCCAGCCAACCAGCGCGATAAACAGCGGAACCGCCACGCGCGCGGTAAAGCGCAGCGCCTTAAAGCCAAAGGCGACCAGCAGCGTCAGCACCGCGCCCGACAGGGAGGCGGACTGCGCGAAGCTCAGCTTGCCGTCCAGGGCGTAGCTCAGCGACCGGGCGAAGACCGCATTCTGGATGCCAAACCAGCCAAGCAGGCTGACGGCGACCAGCAGGCCGATCAGGACCGAGCCGTGGCGGCCGAAGCCGCACCAGCGCGCCAGCAGGCTGCCCGACAGCCCTTCGCGCATCCCGGCGTAGCCGAGGGCGAAAGTCAAAAAGCCAAACAGCAGGCTCGCCAGGGTAATGGCGGTAAAGGCTGCGCCGAGGGTCATACTGTTGCCCAGTACGGCACCGAGCATAAACTGATCCAGCGCGGTCAGCATGCCCATATGCACGATAGCGACGCTAAGCAGCGAGAGCCTTTCGCCCGCAGGCACACGGCTTAACGGGTAGTCATCAAATTTACTCACAACAGGTTTTCCTTGCCGGTTTAAATAAAAGAGACGCCTTTGCTGAGCAGCTTCTCTGGCAGGTAGTTCTCCAGCGACTCAGCGCGGCAGTACTGCTCGAACTGTTGCAGCGAATGCACGTCAGCCTTTTGATAAAGGGTGGCGATGCGGTTGCCGATGGTTTTCACGCTGAGGTTATAAATCCGGGCGATCTCTTTGGCGCTGAATCGCCTGAGCAGCAGAAAAATCACATCCAGTTCAGCAGGGGTAAAAAGAGGGTGTTCAAGCCGGGTGGTCAGCACCGAGCTCTTTTGCGGATGAATAAAGGTCAGCGCGCTAATATTCTCTACCGGACGCGCATTCCAGATGCAGCCGAGGAAGAGATTACGGTTATCAAATACCGGATATTTTTCGCTGATAAAAGGGGTGAGATAGTTTTTTCCATACCAGTAATGCGTTTCTATCACGGCGACGCGCGTTTTTAGCGCCTGTGCTTTTTCATCGTGTTCGCAAAACTCGTCGGCGCAATCGCTCCAGGGCGTTGGAAACTCATTATCTTTTTTACCCTCGAGCAAATAGTTTTTCGGCGTGGCGGTATATAACCGTGCCGCGCTATTCATATAAAGATGTTGTGACGCCGCATCCTTAAAACCCCATGGCGTAGGTAACAGGTCCATGGTAGTCGCAAAGGCGGAAATAAAATCGTCGATACTGCGATATGGGCTGCCCATAGCGCCTCGCTGATGAGATGCGGATTATAATCTTTTTGCCAGATAATAACGGGCAAAGCGCTCTGCATAGCCTTCCTGTTCGCCGTAGACGCGATAGCCGAGCTTCTCGTAGAAGCCGCGCGCCTGAAAGCTTAAGGTGTCCACCACCGCCATATGGCAGCCGCGGCGGCGCGCCTCTTCTTCCGCCTTTTGCATCAGCTCGCGTCCGGTGCCGTGCTTGCGATGCGACTCATCTATCCATAAATAGTGAATATCCAGCGTGCCAAACCAGGTGTGCGCCAGCAGCCCGCCCTGAATATGTTGCTCATCATCATACAATATAACATTTAGCGGCTTCATATTGACGTCAGCGAAGCGGCTATTATGCTGCCAGAGCTGCTGAATAATATATTCTTCAGCCTGACGATCCTGAATATGGCCGATCTTTATTTCCATATAATAATGTCCATACCATAACAATATGAAAAGAGCAGGTGGGTGTAAAATGCCTGGAATTCCCATTATTACCATGACGTCCGGCTGGACGCAAGAGATAAGATTACCCCTGTGAAATTAGTCGCTTAATATTATGATGGTGCCAGCTATTTGATGACTATGGCATCGCAGCTCTTCGCCGACATCAGGGAAAAATTAAAACTAATTTAGTCTGGAAATAATAACGATAATATATTTTCTTCTGCTCCTTCGCTGGGCTGACCGCTTCACACCGCACTGAATCAACAGGCAGTTCAAAGGCCGCGCAAAGCGCGGCCTTTTTCTTTGCGCTGGCGGAGAGGCGAAGCGTAACGGGTCCAGAAAAGCTGGCCCTGAAAAAAAATTTTCTTTTAACCCTTGATGCGCTTCGAAGCGGCCCCATTTAGTTGTCATCGAGCGTTGTGAGCCCGGGAAAAAAAGCGAGTAATGGCGGTTGAAAGCCAACAAAGCGCCCGCATTAAGGGTTCACAACCCAAATTGACAAAGAATTTAAGTGGGAGACGTTTAGATGGGTAAGATTATTGGTATTGACCTGGGTACAACCAACTCTTGTGTTGCGATCATGGACGGCGGTAAAGCGCGCGTGCTGGAGAATGCCGAAGGCGATCGCACCACGCCTTCAATTATTGCTTATACGCAGGATGGCGAAACTCTGGTGGGCCAACCGGCTAAACGTCAGGCGGTGACCAACCCGCAGAATACGCTGTTCGCTATCAAGCGTCTGATCGGCCGTCGTTTCCAGGATGAAGAAGTGCAGCGTGATATCAAAATCATGCCGTACAAAATCACCTCTTCCGACAACGGCGACGCCTGGCTTGAAGTGAAAGGCCAGAAAATGGCGCCGCCGCAGATCTCTGCGGAAGTGCTGAAAAAAATGAAGAAGACCGCTGAAGACTATCTCGGCGAGCCGGTGACCGAAGCGGTTATTACCGTTCCGGCCTACTTTAACGATGCGCAGCGTCAGGCGACCAAAGACGCCGGCCGTATCGCAGGTCTGGAAGTAAAACGCATTATCAACGAACCGACCGCAGCCGCGCTGGCTTACGGCCTGGATAAAGGTCAGGGCAACCGCACTATCGCGGTTTACGACCTGGGCGGCGGTACCTTCGATATCTCTATTATCGAAATCGACGAAGTTGACGGCGAAAAAACCTTTGAAGTTCTGGCAACCAACGGTGACACCCACCTGGGTGGTGAGGACTTCGACAGCCGCCTGATTAACTATCTGGTTGCGGAATTTAAGAAAGATCAGGGCATCGATCTGCACAACGATCCGCTGGCGATGCAGCGTCTGAAAGAAGCAGCAGAGAAAGCGAAAATCGAGCTCTCTTCTGCACAGCAGACCGACGTCAACCTGCCGTACATCACGGCGGATGCGACCGGTCCGAAACACCTGAACATCAAAGTGACCCGCGCGAAACTCGAGTCACTGGTAGAAGATCTGGTTAGCCGCTCTATCGAGCCGCTGAAAGTTGCGCTGCAGGATGCGGGACTCTCTGTCTCTGACATCAACGACGTGATCCTGGTCGGTGGTCAGACCCGTATGCCGATGGTGCAGTCCAAAGTGGCTGAGTTCTTCGGCAAAGAGCCGCGTAAAGACGTTAACCCGGACGAAGCGGTGGCCGTAGGTGCTGCGGTACAGGGCGGCGTGCTGGCGGGCGACGTCAAAGACGTTCTGCTGCTGGACGTAACCCCGCTGTCGCTGGGTATCGAAACCATGGGCGGCGTGATGACCTCGCTGATCAGCAAGAACACCACGATCCCGACCAAGCACAGCCAGGTCTTCTCAACGGCTGAAGACAACCAGTCTGCCGTGACCATTCACGTGCTGCAGGGCGAGCGTAAGCGTTCAAGCGATAACAAATCGCTGGGTCAGTTCAACCTGGACGGCATTCAGCCTGCACCGCGCGGCATGCCGCAGATCGAAGTTACCTTCGATATCGATGCGGACGGCATCCTGCACGTTTCAGCGAAAGACAAGAACAGCGGTAAAGAGCAGAAGATCACCATCAAAGCCTCTTCCGGCCTGAACGAGGACGAAATCGAAAAAATGGTTCGCGATGCAGAAGCGAATGCTGAATCGGATCGTAAGTTCGAAGAGCTGGTGCAGACGCGCAACCAGGGCGACCAGATTGCGCACAGCACCCGCAAACAGCTGGAAGAAGCGGGCGATAAACTCTCTGCCGACGACAAAGCGCCAATCGAGTCCGCGCTGAGCGAACTGGAAACCGCGCTGAAAGGCGAAGACAAAGAGGCGATCGACGCTAAGATGCAGGCGCTGATGCAGGTTTCCAGCAAGCTGATGGAAGCGGCTCAGCAGCAGGCACAGGCTGGCGGCGCTGATGCAGCCGACGCTTCTGCGAAGAAAGATGACGACGTGGTCGACGCTGAATTCGAAGAAGTGAAAGATAACAAAAAATAATTGCCCCTGACCGGGCGCGACGGTTGGCCTGACAGCCGTTGAAACCAGCACGGGCGTAGGAGATCTCTCCACGCCCGTGCGAGCATGTTAAGGGCTAAAAATGGCAAAGAGTGACTACTACGAGATTTTAGGCGTCTCCAAATCCGCCGACGAGCGTGAAATTAAAAAGGCGTATAAACGCCTGGCGATGAAGTATCACCCCGACCGCAATCCGGGTGACAAAGAAGCGGAAGCCAAATTCAAAGAGGTCAAGGAAGCCTACGAAATCCTGACCGACGCGCAGAAGCGCGCGGCCTACGATCAGTACGGTCATGCGGCGTTTGAACAGGGCGGCATGGGCGGCGGTGGATTCGGCGGCGGCTTTGGCGGCGGCGGCGCGGACTTCAGCGATATCTTTGGCGACGTCTTCGGCGATATCTTTGGCGGCGGTCGTCGTCAACGCGCAGCGCGCGGCGCCGATTTACGCTACAACATGGAGCTGACGCTGGAAGAAGCGGTGCGCGGCGTGACCAAAGAGATCCGCATCCCGACGCTGCAGGAGTGCGACGTCTGCCACGGCAGCGGCGCCAAAGCGGGCTCTCAGCCGCAAACCTGTCCGACCTGCCATGGCGCAGGCCAGGTGCAGATGCGTCAGGGCTTCTTTACCGTGCAGCAAGCCTGTCCGACCTGTCACGGTCGCGG
The DNA here is from genome assembly GCF_020149765.1 of Pantoea agglomerans. NCBI lineage: Bacteria > Pseudomonadati > Pseudomonadota > Gammaproteobacteria > Enterobacterales > Erwiniaceae > Pantoea > Pantoea agglomerans. Next base: position 3,417,862 of record NZ_CP083809.1, on the reverse strand, counting down.
CTCGGTGATTAAAGATCCGTGCAACGCCTGTCATGGTCATGGACGCGTCGAGAAGTCGAAAACCCTGTCGGTGAAAATCCCCGCAGGCGTCGATACCGGCGACCGCATTCGTCTTAGCGGCGAAGGCGAAGCTGGCGAGCAGGGCGCGCCGGCTGGCGATCTCTACGTTCAGGTCTCGGTGAAGAAACACCCGATCTTCGAGCGCGAAGATAACAATCTCTACTGCGAAGTGCCGATCAACTTTGCTATGGCGGCGCTGGGCGGCGAGATCGAAGTGCCGACGCTGGATGGACGCGTGAAGCTGAAAGTCCCGGCGGAAACCCAGACCGGCAAGCTGTTCCGCATGCGCGGCAAAGGCGTGAAATCGGTGCGCGGCGGCGCGGTCGGCGATCTGCTGTGCCGCGTGGTGGTGGAGACCCCGGTCAATCTGAACGAGAAGCAGAAAAAGCTGCTGCGCGATCTGGAAGAGAGCTTCGGCGGTCCCACCGGCGAGAACAACAGCCCGCGTTCGAAAAGCTTTTTCGACGGCGTGAAGAAGTTCTTCGACGATCTGACTCGCTGAACTGCCTGCTCATAAAATCAAGCCAGCGCTCTGCCGCTGGCTTTTTTTTGCCCCTCCTCGGGCGATTAACCCCGCTCGCTGGCTCATCCCTTTTCACAACCTGTTATCATTGTTCGCCTGTACGCTTTTTTGTTTTCTGGGAAGGATAACGCGTGAATATCAGGCTAAAAAAATGGCTTAACAATGATGCCACCAGCGGCGTGGTGCTGATCCTGGCGGCTGCGCTGGCGATGTTTCTGGCGAATAACGGCGGGACGCAGCAGGCCTATCAAAACCTGCTGGCCGTGCCGGTCGAGTTCCGCTTCGGCTCGCTCGATATCAGCAAGAACCTGCTGCTGTGGATCAACGACGCGTTGATGGCGCTCTTCTTTCTGCTGGTGGGCTTAGAGGTCAAGCGCGAGATGGTGATGGGCGCGCTGGCAAAGCGCGAGCAGGCGATTTTCCCGCTGATAGCTGCGCTGGGCGGCATGCTGATGCCGGGGCTGCTGTTTCTGGCGTTTAACGGCGCGGATGCGGCTACGCGCAGCGGCTGGGCGATTCCTACCGCCACCGATATCGCCTTTGCGCTGGGCATCCTCGCGCTGCTGGGCAGCCGCGTACCGCCAGCGCTAAAAATCTTCCTGATGGCGCTGGCAATTATCGACGACCTGGGCGCGATCGTGATTATCGCGCTCTTCTATACCAGCGACCTGTCAATGACGGCGCTGGGCGTCGCCGCGCTGGCCATTGTGGTGCTGGCGGCGATGAACCTGCTGAACGTGCGCAACACCGGGCTCTATCTGCTGGTCGGCATGGTGCTGTGGACCGCCGTGCTGAAGTCGGGTGTACACGCGACGCTGGCGGGCGTGGTGGTGGGCTTCCTGATCCCGCTGAAAAAGCAGGAGGGACACTCACCGGCTATTCATCTGGAGCATGCGCTGCATCCCTGGGTGCGCTGGCTGATCCTGCCGCTGTTCGCCTTCGCCAACGCGGGCGTGTCGCTGGAGGGCATTCACGCAGGGGATATCTTTTCGCTGCTGCCGCTGGGGATAGTGGCGGGGCTGCTGATTGGCAAGCCTGTGGGCATTACGCTCTTCTGCTGGCTGGCGGTAAAGTTCAGGCTGGCGACGCTGCCGCAAAATACTCGCCTGGCGGATATCGCCGCGGTCGGGGTGCTGTGCGGTATTGGCTTTACCATGTCGATTTTTATCGCCTCGCTGGCCTATGGCGAGAGCAATCCGCAGCTGATTACCCTGGCGAAGCTGGGTATTCTGCTGGGGTCGATTTTGTCTGCGGTGGCGGGCTACGTGATTCTGGGGCGACGTCTGGCGCGCTGAACCTTTACTTCTGGCAGGCGTCTGCGTCAGGCGCTTGCCTGGGGCAGGCGCTTAACGGAGGCGAAAAAAACCGGCTAAGCGCCGGTTCTTTTTACAAAGCGATAAACAAAGGCTTACGCCATTTTGTTGATCTGAGCAGTCAGGTTTGCTTTATGACGTGCAGCTTTGTTTTTGTGGATCAGACCTTTAGCAGCCTGACGGTCCACGATCGGTTGCATTTCGTTAAATGCGTTCTGCGCAGCAGCTTTGTCGCCAGCTGCGATCGCCGCGTATACTTTCTTAACGAAAGTACGCATCATAGAACGACGGCTCGCGTTATGCTTGCGACGTTTTTCAGATGTTACGGCGCGTTTCTTAGCTGATTTGATATTAGCCAAGGTCCAACTCCCAAATGTGTTCTATATGGACAAATCAAAGGCCGAGGACTATGCCTTTTGAGCCTTCTTTTGTCAATGGATTTGTGCAAATAAGCGTCGTTTTACAAACCACGCCCGGTTACGTAATTGATGGCGCAAGATTCTACCAGCTTCCCCTCTTTGAATACAGCCTTTCGCAACAAAATTCTCTGATAAGCGGGCGGCGCGCGTCAGGCCCCGATAAATGGCGCGTTCTGCGCAGGAAAGGTGTGGCTACGGGTTAACCTTAGCCGGTTTCAAGGGTATAATCCGCCGATTTCCACCGGTTTGAGTCAGCCATGAAGTTTATCCGCGGTATTCATAATCTAAACGAGCAGCATCGCGGCTGCGTCCTGACCATTGGTAACTTCGACGGCGTCCATCGCGGCCATCAGGCGCTGATGGCGCGCCTGTGCGAAGAGGGACGAAAACGCCAGCTTCCGGTGATGGTCATGCTGTTCGAGCCGCAGCCGCTTGAGCTGTTTGCCGGAGATAAAGCGCCAGCGCGTCTGACGCGCCTGCGGGAGAAGCTGAAGTATCTGGCGGAGGCGGGCGTGGATCAGGTGCTGTGCGTGCGATTTGACCGCCGCTTTGCCGCGCTGTCGGCGCAGTGCTTTATCACCGATCTGCTGGTGGATAAGCTGGGCGTCAGATACCTGGCGGTGGGGGATGATTTCCGCTTTGGCGCTGGTCGTCAGGGCGATTTCCTGTTATTACAGAAGGCGGGTGCCGAGTACGGCTTTGACGTCGTCAGCACCGAAACCTTCTGCGACGGCGGCAAGCGAATCAGCAGCACTGCCGTGCGTCAGGCGCTGGCCGATGACGACTTAGCGCTGGCGCAAACGCTGCTGGGCCATCCTTTCAGTATCTCTGGCCGCGTCGTGCACGGCGATGCACTGGGACGCACCATCGGTTTTCCCACCGCGAACCTTCCTTTACGCCGCATCGTCTCGCCGGTGAAAGGCGTTTATGCGGTGGAGGTGCTCGGCCTGGGCGCGCCCGTTCCCGGCGTCGCCAATATCGGCACGCGGCCGACGGTAAAAGGATTGCGCCAGCAGCTTGAAGTTCACCTGCTTGACATCAATATCAATCTGTATGGAAAGCACATTGATGTGGTGCTGAAGCATAAGATACGTAACGAGCAGCGCTTTGCCTCACTGGAGGCGTTGAAAGAACAAATTGCGAAAGATGTGGTAACCGCCCGGCGCTTCTTTGGGCTTTAACCCCGCAAAATACGGAAACGAGAATCTGATGAGTGACTATAAATCTACCCTGAATTTGCCCGAAACGGGGTTCCCGATGCGCGGCGATCTTGCCAAACGCGAGCCGGGAATGCTGCAACGCTGGTATGATGACAACCTGTACGGCATCATCCGCGAAGCCAAAAAAGGGAAAAAAACCTTTATCCTGCATGACGGCCCTCCCTATGCCAACGGCAGCATCCATATTGGTCACTCAGTTAACAAGATTCTGAAAGACATTATCGTTAAGTCGAAAGGCATGGCGGGCTTTGACTCGCCTTACGTGCCGGGCTGGGACTGTCACGGTCTGCCGATCGAGCATAAGGTCGAGCAGATGATCGGCAAGCCGGGCGAGAAGGTGACACCGGCGGAATTCCGCGAAGCGTGCCGCAAATATGCCGCGGAGCAGGTTGAAGGCCAGAAGACGGACTTTATCCGTCTCGGCGTGCTGGGCGACTGGGAACGTCCCTACCTGACGATGAACTTCCAGACCGAAGCTAACATCATCCGCGCGCTGGGCAAGATCATCGATAACGGCCATCTGCACAAGGGCGCGAAGCCGGTGCACTGGTGTCTGGACTGCCGTTCCGCGCTGGCGGAAGCGGAAGTCGAATACTATGACAAAACCTCGCCCTCTATCGACGTGATGTTTAACGCGGTAGAGAGCGACGCGGTGCGCACGAAGTTCGGCGACGCGCCGGTCAACGGCCCGATTTCGCTGGTGATCTGGACGACGACGCCCTGGACCATGCCGGCAAACCGCGCTATTTCACTGCATCCGGAATTCGACTATCAGCTGGTGCAGATTGACGGTCGCGCCCTGATCCTCGCGAAAGAGCTGGTGGAGAGCGTGCTGAAGCGCGCTGGCGTCGAGCAGTGGACCGTACTGGGCGAATGCAAAGGCGCGGCGCTGGAGCGTCTGACCTTCCAGCATCCTTTCCTGGTCAATATTCAGTCGCCGGTGGTGCTGGGCGAACACGTTACCCTCGAGGCCGGTACCGGTGCCGTGCATACCGCGCCGGGCCACGGTCCGGATGACTATGTCATCGGCCAGAAGTATGGCATCGAAGTGGCTAACCCGGTCGGCCCGGACGGCACCTATCTGCCGGGTACCTATCCGACCCTCGACGGCCTGAACGTCTTTAAAGCCAACGACGTTATCGTTGAGCTGCTGAAAGAGAAGGGCGCCCTGCTGCATGTGGAAAAACTGCTGCACAGCTATCCGCACTGCTGGCGTCATAAAACGCCGATCATCTTCCGCGCTACGCCGCAGTGGTTTATCAGCATGGATCAGAAAGGGCTGCGCGCGCAGTCGCTGAAAGAGATCAAAGGCGTGCAGTGGATCCCGGACTGGGGTCAGGCGCGCATCGAGTCGATGGTTGCCAACCGTCCAGACTGGTGTATCTCTCGTCAGCGCACCTGGGGCGTGCCGATGGCGCTGTTCGTGCATAAAGAGACCGAGCAGCTGCATCCCGACACGCTGGCGCTGATGGAAAAAGTGGCGCAGCGCGTGGAGCAGGACGGCATTCAGGCGTGGTGGGATCTCGATCCGCGCGATCTGATGGGCGACGACGCTGACAACTACGTCAAAGTACCCGATACGCTGGACGTCTGGTTCGACTCCGGCTCTACCAGCTATGCGGTCGTTGATGCCCGTCCGGAGTTCGGCGGCCACGCTGCTGATATGTATCTGGAAGGCTCCGATCAGCATCGCGGCTGGTTTATGTCCTCGCTGATGATCTCTACCGCGATGAAGGGCAAAGCGCCTTATCGCCAGGTGCTGACCCACGGCTTTACCGTGGATGGTCAGGGCCGCAAGATGTCCAAGTCGATCGGCAACACCGTTTCGCCGCAGGACGTTATGAACAAGCTGGGCGCGGATATTCTGCGTCTGTGGGTCGCCTCGACCGACTATTCGGGCGAAATGGCGGTCTCCGACGAGATCCTGAAACGCTCTGCCGACGCCTATCGTCGTATCCGCAACACCGCGCGCTTCCTGCTGGCTAACCTTAACGGCTTCAACCCTGAAACCGATATGGTGGCGCCGGAAGAGATGGTGGTGGTGGATCGCTGGGCGGTCGGCCGCGCGCAGGCGGCGCAGGCGGATATCATCAAATCGTATGAAAACTACGATTTCCACGAAGTGATTCAGCGTCTGATGCAGTTCTGCTCGGTGGAAATGGGCTCCTTCTATCTGGATATCATCAAGGATCGCCAGTACACCGCGAAGGGCGACAGCCTGGCGCGCCGCAGCTGTCAGAGCGCGCTGTGGCATATCGCCGAGGCGCTGGTGCGCTGGATGGCGCCGATCATGTCCTTTACCGCTGATGAAATCTGGGGCTATCTGCCGGGCAAACGCGCGCAGTATGTCTTTACCGAAGAGTGGTATGACGGCCTGTTCGGCCTGTCGGCGGATGAGGCACTGAACGATGCCTACTGGGCGGAGCTGCTGAAGGTGCGTGGCGAAGTCAACAAAGCTATCGAGCAGGCGCGCAGCGACAAGCGTATCGGCGGCGCGCTGGAAGCCACGGTAACGCTCTACGCCGATGCGGAGCTGGCGGCGAAGCTGCAGGCGCTGGGCGATGAGCTGCGCTTTGTGCTGCTTACCTCGGGCGCAACGGTGGCGGACTACGCGCTGGCAAGCGAAGAGGCGCAGCAGAGCGAGCTGGTAAAAGGTCTGAAAATCGCGCTGCATAAAGCGGAAGGCGAGAAATGTCCGCGCTGCTGGCACTACACTACCGACGTCGGCCAGAACCCGGAGCATCTTGCCGTGTGCGGACGCTGTTATACCAACCTGGCCGGCAACGGCGAAGAGCGTAAATTTGCCTGATGCGTAAACCTATTCTCTCAACCGGCTTACGCTGGGTATGGCTGGTGCTGGCGGTGATCCTGGTCGATTTCGCCAGCAAACAGTGGGTGATGAACAACATGATGCTGCATGAAACGCAGCCGCTGATGCCGTTCCTCAACCTGTTCTACGCGCACAACTATGGCGCGGCGTTCAGCTTCCTGGCGGATAAAGGCGGCTGGCAGCGCTGGTTCTTCGCCGGCATCGCCATCGCTATCGTGGTGGCTCTGCTGGTGATGATGTACCGCAGCCGCGCCAGCCAGAAAATCGTTAATATCGCCTACGCGCTGATTATCGGCGGCGCGGCGGGCAACCTGTTCGATCGTGCCTGGCACGGATTTGTCGTCGACTTTATCGACTTCTATATCGGTGACTGGCACTTCGCCACCTTTAATATCGCTGACTGCGGCATCTGTATCGGTGCCGCGTTAGTGGTGCTGGAGGGCTTTCTCAGCCCCGCTGGCAAACAGGCAAAACAAGGGTAAGACATGACAGTCTCTGTAGAGCGCGACAGCGCGGTGCTGCTGCATTTCACGCTGAAGCTCGAGGATGGCTCCGTCGCAGAGTCGACGGCAGCGTCCGGCAAACCGGCGCTGTTCCGCCTGGGCGACGGCAGCCTTTCCGCCGCGCTGGAGCAGGAGCTGCTGGGGCTGAAGGCAGGCGACAAGCACGCCTTTACGCTGGAGCCGGAAGCGGCGTTCGGTGCCGTCAGCCCGGACCTGATCCAGTACTTCTCGCGCCGCGACTTTGTTAATGCGGGCGAGCCGGAAATCGGTGCCATTATGCTCTTTACCGGCATGGGCGGCAGCGAGATGCCCGGCGTGATCCGCGATATCTCCGGGGATTCTATTACCGTGGACTTTAACCATCCGCTGGCCGGTCATCAGGTTCACTTCGATATCGACGTGCTGGAAATCGATCCGGCGCTGGAGGCAAACGATGCAAATCCTGCTGGCTAACCCGCGCGGCTTCTGCGCCGGCGTCGATCGCGCCATCAGCATTGTTGAGCGTGCGCTGGAAATGTACGGCGCGCCTATCTATGTGCGGCATGAGGTGGTGCATAACCGCTACGTGGTAAACAGCCTGCGCGAACGCGGCGCGATCTTTATCGAAGAGATTGCGGAAGTGCCGGATAACGCCATTCTGATTTTCTCGGCGCACGGCGTATCGCAGGCGGTGCGCGCCGAGGCGAAGGCGCGCAGCCTGACCATGCTGTTCGACGCCACCTGTCCGCTGGTGACCAAAGTCCATATGGAAGTGGCCCGCGCCAGCCGTAAAGGGGTGGAGGCGATCCTGATTGGCCATGCGGGTCATCCAGAAGTGGAAGGCACCATGGGGCAGTACAGCAACCCCAACGGCGGCATGTATCTGGTGGAGTCGCCGGAAGATGTGTTTAAGCTGCAGGTAAAGGATGAGAGCAATCTCTGCTTTATGACGCAGACCACGCTGTCGGTTGATGACACCTCAGACGTGATCGATGCGCTGCGCGCACGCTTCCCGGCGATTATCGGCCCGCGCAAAGATGATATCTGCTACGCCACCACCAACCGGCAGGAAGCGGTGCGCGTACTGGCGCGCGATGCGGAAGTGGTGCTGGTGGTTGGCTCGAAGAACTCCTCAAACTCCAATCGCCTGGCAGAGCTGGCGCAGCGCGCCGGCAAGCTGGCGAAGCTGATCGACTCTGCGGACGACATCCAGGAAGAGTGGGTGAAAGGCATCAAGTGCATCGGCGTAACCGCTGGCGCATCGGCGCCCGATATTCTGGTGCAGCAGGTGATCCAGCGCCTGCGCGAGCTGGGCGGCGAAGCGGCCATTGAGCTGATTGGACGCGAAGAGAACATCGTGTTTGAAGTGCCGAAAGAGCTGCGCGTCGAGGTGCGCAACGTGCAGTAACTCTGCGCTATCTGCTTGCTAAAAGGCCGACGAGAGTCGGCCTTTTTTATGGGCTAAGGAATGCGTTCCAGTCAGCGGAATTGCTTTTACTGATAATCGGTAAGCGCTACCCTGAAATTCTAATTATCCCCGATTAGTAGTGGCGCGTCTGTTAACTGACCGTTAACCTGATTGCGCTTTGCATGCATAGTTTTGTATCAGGAATGAATAAATATGAGTAATTACCGCATTGCCATCGTGGGCGCGTCAGGCCGTATGGGGCGCAATCTGATTCAGGCGACGCAGCAGGCGGAGGGCGTCGAGCTGGGCGCCGCGCTGGTGCGTCCAGGCTCCTCGCTAATCGGCAGCGACGCCGGTGAGCTGGCCGGGCTGGGAAAAAACGGCGTTATCATCACCGACGATCTGCGCAGCGTGATGGATGATTTCGACGTGCTGGTGGATTTCACCCGCCCTGAAGGCACGCTGCACTATCTGGCGCTGTGCCACGAGTACAACAAGGCGATGGTAATCGGCACGACCGGCTTCGACGACGCGGGCAAAGCGGCGATCCAGGCAGCCGCTGCCGACATCGGCATCGTATTCGCCGCCAACTTCAGCGTTGGGGTCAATCTGGTGCTGAAGCTGCTGGAGAAAGCAGCGAAGGTGATGGGCGACTATGCCGATATCGAAATCGTTGAGGCGCATCATCGTCACAAAGTCGATGCGCCTTCCGGCACGGCGCTGGCGATGGGCGAAGCGATTGCTGACGCCATGAACTGGGATTTGAAGGATCGCGCCGTCTACGCGCGCGAAGGCTATACCGGTGAGCGCAAGCCGCAGACCATCGGTTTTGCCACGCTGCGCGCCGGCGACATCGTCGGCGAGCATACCGCGATGTTTGCCGATATCGGCGAGCGCGTAGAGATAACCCACAAGGCTTCCAGCCGCATGACCTTCGCTAATGGCGCGGTTAAGGCGGCACTGTGGCTAAAAGAGGCGAAATCCGGGCTTTATGATATGCGAGACGTGCTGGATTTATCGATGCCGTAAATGTTGTGAACCATCGTGATGTGGTTATTTCAATCAGTAAAGCATTGATTGAGCAGGGCGATAGCGTTATCGCCCTATGTTTTTTTTGCTAAAATAAGCCTTTCATTGTCATACCTGTTTAAATGGCAGAAAATAGCATCTTTTCTTTATCGCTGCGGTTAAAAAAAGAACTTTTTTGACCATTTGGTCAAAAAAAAAGGCATCCGCACCTCGCTTTTATTTTATTTACCTCAGGCAACCGTTTATTCCCGCCGCTAAGATCGCTTTTTTGCGACTTATTCCTGGTTTTATCCCTCAGTGACGCGAAAACCAATAAAAAATCACGCTTCAGGGTAGACAAGCCGTAGGGCGATCATTAGAATGCGCGCAATTTGCCAAAAATCGACCACTCAGGCGGTTTTTGCCTTGATTCAGGGCCAAATTTTGAATTAATATGCAAATATTGTGACTGTTTATTCCCTGGAGGATGTTTTGATTAAGTCAGCGCTCTTGGTTCTGGAAGACGGAACCCAATTCCACGGTCGGGCCATAGGGGCAACGGGATCGGCAGTGGGGGAGGTCGTTTTCAATACGTCAATGACCGGTTATCAAGAAATACTCACTGATCCCTCCTATTCCCGCCAGATCGTCACCCTCACTTATCCCCATATCGGCAATGTCGGCGTTAACGCCGCTGATGCAGAATCCACCCAAATTCACGCTCAGGGCCTGGTTATCCGCGACCTGCCGCTGATTGTCAGCAACTTCCGCAGCGAAGAGAGCCTGTCAGCCTACCTGCAGCGCAATAACGTCGTGGGCATCGCCGATATCGATACCCGCAAGCTGACGCGTCTGCTGCGTGAAAAAGGTGCGCAAAACGGCTGCATCATCGCCGGCGACAACCCGGATGCGGCGCTGGCGCTGCAGAAAGCCCAGGCGTTCCCGGGGCTGAAAGGAATGGATCTGGCGAGAGAAGTCACAACGGCGGAGACCTATAGCTGGCAGCAGGGTTCCTGGACGCTGAACGAGGGCCTGCCGCAGGCGAAGAGCGCGGAAGCGCTGCCGTATCACGTTGTGGCCTACGATTATGGCGTGAAATTCAATATCTTCCGCATGCTGGTGGATCGCGGCTGCCGCCTGACGGTGGTGCCGGCACAGACGCCTGCGGAAGAGGTGCTGAAGCTCAATCCAGACGGGATTTTCCTCTCTAACGGACCGGGCGACCCGGAGCCGTGCGATTACGCCATCAGCGCGATTAAAGCCTTTCTCGAAACCGAGATCCCGGTATTCGGCATCTGCCTCGGCCACCAGCTGCTGGCGCTGGCGAGCGGCGCGAAAACCGTGAAAATGAAGCTTGGCCACCACGGCGGCAACCACCCGGTGCAGGATCTCGACAACAACCGCGTAATGATCACCGCGCAAAACCACGGCTTTGCCGTTGATGACGCCAGCCTGCCGGCGAACCTGCGCGTAACGCACATTTCGCTGTTCGACAAAACGGTGCAGGGCATTCATCGCACCGATAAACCGGCGTTCAGCTTCCAGGGACATCCGGAAGCGAGCCCGGGCCCGCACGACGCCGCGCCGCTGTTCGATCACTTTATCGAGCTGATCGAAGCCTACCGTTCGAAAGCTAAGTAATCAGGAGCCAGAAAATGCCGAAACGTACAGATATAAAATCCATCCTGATCCTTGGCGCAGGCCCGATTGTTATCGGCCAGGCCTGTGAGTTTGACTACTCTGGCGCGCAGGCCTGTAAGGCGCTGCGCGAAGAGGGCTACCGCGTCATTCTGGTGAACTCCAACCCGGCGACCATTATGACCGACCCGGAGATGGCCGATGCGACCTATATCGAGCCGATTCACTGGGAAGTGGTGCGCAAAATTATCGAAAAAGAGCGCCCGGACGCGGTGCTGCCGACCATGGGCGGCCAGACGGCGCTGAACTGCGCGCTGGAGCTGGAGCGTCAGGGGGTGCTGGAAGAGTTCGGCGTCACCATGATTGGCGCCACGGCTGATGCCATTGATAAGGCAGAAGATCGTCGTCGTTTTGACGTGGCGATGAAAAGCATCGGGCTGGATACCGCACGTTCAGGCATCGCCCATACCATGGAAGAAGCGCTGGCGGTGGCTGAAGATGTCGGCTTTCCCTGCATCATTCGTCCCTCATTCACCATGGGCGGCACCGGCGGCGGCATCGCCTACAACCGCGAAGAGTTTGAAGAGATTTGCGAGCGCGGTCTGGACCTCTCGCCGACCAACGAGCTGCTGATCGATGAGTCGCTGATTGGCTGGAAAGAGTATGAGATGGAGGTGGTGCGCGACAAGAACGACAACTGCATCATCGTCTGCTCCATTGAAAACTTCGACGCGATGGGCATTCACACCGGCGACTCCATTACCGTGGCGCCGGCGCAGACCCTGACCGACAAAGAGTATCAAATCATGCGTAACGCCTCACTGGCGGTACTGCGTGAAATCGGCGTGGAAACCGGCGGCTCTAACGTGCAGTTCTCGGTTAACCCGAAGGATGGCCGCCTGATTGTTATCGAAATGAACCCGCGCGTCTCGCGCTCCTCGGCGCTCGCCTCTAAGGCGACCGGCTTCCCGATCGCCAAGGTGGCGGCCAAGCTGGCGGTCGGCTTCACGCTGGACGAGCTGATGAACGATATTACCGGTGGTTTGACGCCGGCGTCGTTTGAGCCCTCTATCGACTACGTTGTCACCAAGATCCCGCGCTTCAACTTCGAGAAATTCGCCGGCGCAAACGACCGTCTGACCACGCAGATGAAGTCCGTAGGCGAAGTGATGGCAATTGGCCGTACCTTCCAGGAGTCGATGCAGAAAGCGCTGCGCGGCCTGGAAGTTGGCGCAACCGGCTTCGATCCGAAGGTCCACCTGGATGATGCCGATGCGCTGACCCGCATTCGCCGCGAGCTGAAAGACGCGGGCGCCGAGCGTATCTGGTATATCGCCGATGCGTTCCGCGCCGGTATGTCGGTGGATGGCGTCTTTAACCTGACCAATATTGACCGCTGGTTCCTGGTGCAGATTGAGGAGCTGGTTCGTCTGGAAGAGCAGGTGGCGCGCGAAGGGGTGAACAGCCTGAGCCAGCCGTTCCTGCGTGCGCTGAAGCGTAAAGGCTTCGCCGATGCGCGTCTGGCGATGCTGGCGGGCGTCTCGGAAGGGGAGATCCGCAAGCTGCGTCAGCAGTACAACCTGCATCCGGTCTATAAGCGCGTCGATACCTGTGCCGCCGAGTTCGCCACCGATACCGCCTACATGTACTCCACCTATGAAGAGGAGTGCGAAGCGAACCCGAATCAGGATCGCGATAAGATTATGGTGCTGGGCGGCGGGCCAAACCGCATCGGGCAGGGCATTGAGTTCGACTACTGCTGCGTACACGCCGCGCTGGCGCTGCGCGAAGATGGTTTCGAAACCATTATGGTCAACTGCAACCCGGAAACCGTTTCTACCGACTACGATACCTCCGACCGTCTCTACTTCGAACCGGTTACGCTGGAAGACGTGCTGGAAATTGTGCGTATCGAGAAGCCGAAAGGCGTGATCGTGCAGTACGGCGGCCAGACGCCGCTGAAGCTGGCGCGCGCGCTGGAAGCTGCTGGCGTGCCGGTTATCGGCACCAGCCCGGACGCGATCGACCGCGCCGAAGATCGCGAGCGCTTCCAGCAGGCGGTCGATCGCCTCAACCTGAAGCAGCCGGCCAACGCCACGGTTACGACGCTAGAGCAGGCGGTCGAGAAAGCAGCCAGCCTCGGCTATCCGCTGGTGGTGCGTCCTTCTTACGTGCTGGGCGGCCGCGCGATGGAGATCGTCTACGACGAGATCGACCTCAAGCGCTACTTCCAGACCGCCGTCTCCGTCTCCAACGACGCGCCGGTGCTGCTGGACCGCTTCCTGGATGACGCGGTAGAGGTTGACGTAGACGCGATCTGCGACGGTGAACGCGTGCTGATTGGCGGCATCATGGAGCATATCGAGCAGGCTGGCGTACACTCAGGCGACTCCGCCTGTTCGCTGCCCGCCTATACGCTCAGCCAGGAGATCCAGAACGTGATGCGCCAGCAGGTTGAGCGCCTGGCGTTTGAGCTCAACGTGCGCGGCCTGATGAACGTGCAGTTCGCGGTGAAGGATAACGAGGTTTACCTGATTGAGGTCAACCCGCGCGCGGCGCGTACCGTGCCGTTTGTCTCTAAAGCCACCGGCGTGCCGCTGGCGAAAGTGGCGGCGCGCGTAATGGCAGGCAAAACTCTGGCCGAGCAGGGCGTCACAAAGGAAGTGATCCCGCCATACTACTCGGTAAAAGAGGTGGTGCTGCCGTTCAACAAATTCCAGGGCGTGGATCCGATTCTCGGCCCGGAAATGCGCTCCACCGGTGAAGTGATGGGCGTTGGCCGTACCTTCGCCGAAGCCTTCTCAAAAGCGATGCTGGGCGCTCAGAGCAATATGAAGAAGAGCGGCCGCGCGCTGCTGTCGGTACGCGAAGGCGATAAGAAACGCATCGTCGATCTGGCGGCCAAGCTGCTTAAGTTCGGCTTTGAGCTGGACGCCACCCACGGCACCGCCGTGGTGCTGGGCGAAGCGGGCATCAATCCGCGTCTGGTGAATAAGGTGCATGAAGGTCGTCCGCATATTCAGGACCGCCTGAAGAACGGCGAATATACCTATATCGTCAACACCACCGCTGGTCGTCAGGCGATTGAGGATTCGCGCGTTATTCGTCGCAGCGCGCTGCAGTATAAAGTGCACTACGACACCACGCTGAACGGTGGTTTCGCGACGGCCATGTCGCTGAATGCGGATCCAACGGAACAGGTGATTTCCGTACAGGAAATGCACGCGCTGATTAACGGTTAATTTCCGTGCGCAATAAAACGGCCCTCTGGGGCCGTTTTTTTTATTTTTTTATCGCCTGCTTTGATAATAAATAACTAAAAACGATTAAAGTTTTGCTCATTTGTCTTTAGGCTTAGCGCGCAATGCTATTGTTGTTATTTTTCGGAAAAATCGCACAAATTTATAAAGCGAAAGCCCGCTTGCTCAACGTAATATTCCGCCGCCTATTCTTCCGGGCCTATCAGGGATTTATAAAAAAATGAAAATGCGTGCTTTCACACTCAGCGCTATTGCTGCGTTAATGGCGGCTGCGCCATTGGCCAGCCAGGCTGAAATTACTCTGCTGAAACAAGATCCGCAGGCGGGCGATCCGCTGAGCCGACTCAACTTCACCGTGGGCGGCAGTATTCGTCCGCAGTTCGAACATCTGACCGGCGTTAACGACAAATCGTACAAGCGTAATGGCTTTGACGGCGGCACCCGTTTCCGTTTCGCCGCTGACTATTATCTGTTCGACGATATTAGCTGGGCGAGCTACTACGAGGTGGGCGTTAATATTCCCGCCGTATTCGACTGGGATAACCACTATAAAGAGGGCGCCAACGACACCACGCGTCGCCAGCTCTATACCGGCCTGAAAAGTAAAACCTGGGGTGAGATCTATTTCGGCCAGCAGAACAGCGTCTTCTATGACGTTGTCGGCGCGAAGACCGATATCTGGGATTACGATATGAAAGGCCAGGCGCCGGGCAACGGCATCAACGGCGACTATGACGGCTCCTACCGTTCACGCAAGCAGCTGAAGTATAAAAATACCTTCGGCGCGGTCGATCTGTACGCCTCTTACCTGTTCAGCGACAACGAATATCTGCCGGGCAACGGCCTGCGCTACAAGCGCAAAGGCGGCGGCTCGCTGGGCGTGGATTACCATATCACCGACGACCTGACCTGGGGCACGGCGTGGAACTACACCCGCGCAGAGATGCGTAACCCGGGCAATGGCGACAGCGGTGACTACAACCAGAATATCTACGGCACCGCATTAAGCTGGAAGCCGGGTAACTGGACGTTCTCCGCAGGCGGCGGCTGGTATCAAAACTACCTGCTGACCAAACGCAGCAACGTCAACGACTACTTCGCCGACGATGCATGGGGCCTGGAATACTTTGCCGGCTACAAAATTCCGGTCAAGCAGTATGGCCTGAAAGCGGTGCAGCCTTACGTGATGGGCGATCGTCTGGAATATGTTAACGGCCGCAACTACCAGCGCATCGACAACGGCGTCGGCGTAACGCTGTTCCTCGACTACGGTTTCCGCGTCGACTACGAGCACGTGTTTACCTCCAGCACCGACAACCTGGGCGATATGAACCTGGTGCGTCTGCGCTACGATTTCTAATCGTCAGAAATGGAAAACGGCTCCTCAGGGAGCCGTTTTTTTATGGGGCGAGCGCCGCGTTATCCAGCGGGTCGGGACCAAAGCGGTTTGGACCGACGGTGCCGCGCAGGCAGAAGTAGATTAGCAGTAGCAGCGTGCCCAGCAGCGGAATAAGCATAATCAGCAGCCACCAGCCGGAGCGATCGAGATCGTGCAGGCGACGCACCCCAACGGCGACGGAGGGGATCAGAACGGCAAGGGAGTAGATCAGCGAAAGCAGGCCCTGGTCTGCGTGAATTTTCAGCCCGAACAGCTCATCTGCCGCGCTGCAGGCCAGCGAAATCAGCGTGCTGAAGAGTAAAAACAGCCAGAACGTTTTGCGACGACAGCGACCGTTAACGACCGCATACATTTTTAAAACCGTCAGATAGTGGTTCACTCTCTTGTCCCTTTTTTAATCAAGCCCGAGCCGCCGTTGCTGTTACCCCGGCGCTATTCCCGCCCTTGTGCCAGGGAACCTATTTTATCTGGCGGCTTAGGGTGCTGCACAGGAAAAAAGCGGTGTAAAACTCTGCTGAGTTATAAAAATGCGGTGGCAAAAGCCCTTTACGTAATTACACTCTTCCCCCTATCGACGAAAGTTTCGCCTTTACGTATGATGGCGCGAATTTTTTATCTGTGAGTCTCTTAACATGATTAGTCTGATCGCGGCATTAGCAGCAGATCGCGTCATTGGTATGGAAGGTGCCATGCCGTGGAACCTGCCTGCGGATTTGGCGTGGTTTAAACGTAACACCCTGAATAAGCCGGTGATTATGGGGCGTCTGACCTTTGAATCCATCGGTCGTCCGCTGCCGGGACGCCTGAATATTGTGGTCAGCCGTCAGCCGGGCGCAGCGGAAGGGGTGACCTGGGTAACCTCGCTGGACGAGGCGATTAAAGCGGCCGGTGACGTGCCGGAGATTATGGTGATTGGCGGTGGCCGTATCTACGAGCAGATGCTGAAGCGCGCCGATCGCCTCTATCTCACCCATATCGACGCCGAAGTAGAAGGGGACACGCAGTTCCCTGATTACGAACCGGACGAGTGGCAATCGACCTTTAGCGAGTTTCACGACGCCGACGAGCAGAACTCCCACAGCTACTGCTTCGAAATCCTCGATCGCCGCTAAGCGTTAGTCAGCAAAACGCCTTGTCCCTGGACAAGGCGTTTTCTTTTGCGCGTTTGTCAGGCGGACTGCTGCGGCGGAACGCTGTCGTTGACCGTCGGCTGGCGGTTAGAGGCCTGCGTATAGTAGCGCTGGCTTTCCCAGTGCAGCAGCGTCAGCACGCCACCCCAGCAGCAGCCGGTATCGAGACCGATCACGCCGCGCGGCGTACCTTTGCCCTCCAGCGAGGCCCAGTGACCGAACACCTGGGTATAATCCTCGGGCAGCTTACTGGGGATGGTAAACCAGGGGCGCAGCGGCGGCGGTGCGGCGTCCGGCGTCTCTTTGCAGATCATATCGAGCTGGCCGTTGGGAAAGCAGAAGCGCATGCGCGTCAGGGCGTTGGCGGAAAAGCGCAGGCGCGCCAGGCCGCTCAGCTCCGGCGTCCAGTTATTTGGCATATCGCCATACATGGCGTCGAGAAACAGCGGATAGCTGTCGCTGGAGAGCACCGCCTCCAGCTCGTGCGCACAGGCCTGGGCCGTCTCCAGATCCCACTGCGGCGTCACCCCGGCATGCGCCATCACCAGCTTCTTCTCTTCGTCCACCTGCAGCAGCGGCTGACGGCGCAGCCAGTTGAGCAGCTCGTCGGCATCTTCCGCTTCGAGCAGCGGCGTCAGGCGATCCTTGGGCTTGTTGCGGCTAATGCCGGCGAACACCGCCAGCAGATGCAAATCGTGATTGCCCAGCACCATACGCACGCTCTCGCCGAGCGATTTCACGTAGCGCAGCACCTCAAGGGATCCTGGACCGCGCGCCACCAGGTCGCCGGTCAGCCACAGCGTATCCTGCTCAGGCGTAAAGTCGACCTGCTTTAGCAGAGCGCGCAGCTCATCGTAACAACCGTGGACGTCGCCAATCAGATATGTGCTCATAGAGAATTATCCGCAATAAAAGACCGCGCCCGACGGCGTCGGGCGAAGGGTGAAAAGATCAGTGTATATGGCTTTCTACGGCGAGGCGGAACACCGGGATGTCGATATGAAAGGTTTCCCCCTCTTCATCCTGCATCACATAGTGTCCCTGCATGGTGCCCATTGGCGTTTCAATAATGGCACCGCTGGTGTACTGAAATTCGCTGCCGGGCGCGATCACCGGCTGCTCGCCGACCACGCCTTCGCCCTGAACTTCGGTTTCGCGCCCGTTACCGTTAGTGATTAGCCAGTAACGGCCCAGCAGCTGCACGGCATTTCGACCCAGATTCCGGATGGTGATGGTATAGGCAAAGACAAAGCGCTCCTCTTCCGGCGAGGATTGAGAAGCGATATAGAGACTTTGTACCTGAACAGAGATCCGGGCCGATTCACTCATGCATTACTCCAGCGGTTCAACGTTGTGCGTCGCCAGCCAGTTGGCTAACTGACAGTATTGCGCCACCGACACGTTTTCCGCGCGGAGTCCTGCATCGATGCCCAGCTCGTCCAGCGCGCCGGCAGTGAACAGATAGCCGAGGCTGTTGCGCAGCGTTTTGCGACGCTTGCCGAAGGCTTCGGTGGTAATGCGGCTCAGTACGCGAATATCGCTGACCGGATATGGCGGCTCAGTAAAGGGCACCAGGCGCACCACAGCCGAATCCACTTTAGGCGGCGGCGTAAAAGAGTGCGGCGGCACTTCGAGCACCGGGATAACCTGACAATAGTATTGCGCCATCACGCTGAGGCGGCCGTAGGCTTTGCTGCCCGGACCGGCGACGAGGCGGTTAACCACCTCTTTCTGCAGCATGAAGTGCATATCTTTAATTGAACCAGTATAGCTGAAAAGGTGGAACATCAGCGGGGTCGAGATATTGTAGGGCAGGTTGCCAAAGACGCGCAGCGGCTGACCTTTCTCTTTAGCCAGTGCGGCAAAATCGAAGGTCATCGCATCCTGCTGATAGATCGTCAGTTTGGGGCCGAGAAACGGATGGGTCTGCAGGCGCGCGGCCAGATCGCGATCCAGCTCGACCACCGTCAGGGCGTCGAGACGTTCGCCGACCGGTTCGGTCAGCGCGCCGAGGCCAGGGCCGATCTCCACCAGCGCTTCGCTGCGCTGCGGATGAATGGCGGAGACAATGCTATCGATAATGTACTGATCGTTCAGGAAGTTCTGCCCGAAACGTTTACGGGCGTAGTGCCCCTGATGGACGCGATTATTCATTACTGCTCTTGATCATAGTGATGGCGAGGTTAAGCGCCGTAATAAAGCTGCCCGGCTCCGCCTGACCCAGACCGGCCAGTTCCAGCGCGGTGCCGTGGTCGACGGAGGTTCGGATAAAGGGCAGGCCAAGGGTGATATTCACCGCGCGGCCGAATCCCTGAAATTTTAGCACCGGCAAACCCTGATCGTGATACATCGCCAGCACCGCATCGGCGTGCTGCAGATATTTGGGCTGGAAGAGGGTGTCGGCCGGCAGCGGCCCGGTGAGCTGAATACCCTGTTCGCGCAGGGAGTCGAGCGCCGGAATAATAGTGTCGATCTCCTCGCGTCCCATATGACCGCTCTCGCCCGCGTGGGGGTTAAGCCCGCAGACAAAGATATGCGGCTGGAGGATGGCGAACTTCTGCTGCAGATCGCGATGCAGAATAGTGATCACTTCACGCAGGCTGGCGTGGGTAATGGCCGCAGAGACATCTTTTAGCGGCAGATGTGTGGTCGCCAGCGCGACGCGCAGCTCCTCGGTCGCCAGCATCATCACGACGCGATGGCCGCCGGCGCGATCGGCGAAGAACTCGGTATGGCCGGTAAAAGGAATGCCTGCATCGTTAATCACGCCCTTATGCACCGGGCCGGTGATCAACGCGGCGAATTCGCCGTTCAGGCAGCCGTCGCAGGCGCGCGCCAGCGTCGCCAGCACATAGGCGCTGTTGGCAGGCTGCAGTTTTCCGGGCGTGACCGGCTGCGCGGTTTCAACCGGCAGAATAGTCAGCGATCCCGCCAGCTGCGGCTGCGCCGCGAGGCCGGGCTGATAGTCGCGCAGCGTCAGCGGCAAACCGAGCTGGGCAGCGCGCTCATGCAGCAGCTGCGGTGACGCGCAGACCACCAGTTCAACCGGCCAGTTTTGCTGAGCCAGCTGAATGGCGAGATCGGGACCAATCCCGGCGGGTTCGCCGGGCGTAATGACGACGCGGTAATTACTGGGCATTGCCGTCCAGAATTTTCACGTAGGCGCTGGCGCGCTGTTCCTGCATCCAGGTTTGCGCTTCTTCGGCAAACTTGCGGTTAAACAGCAGGCGATAGGCGCGCTCTTTCTGCGCCGCGTCGGTTTTATCCACCTGACGCGTATCCAGCAGCTGGATCAGGTGCCAGCCGAAAGAGGAGTGAACCGGCTGGCTGGTCTGGCCTTTCTGCAGCTGCAGCAGGGCGTCGCGGAATGCCGGGTCGAAGGCTTCCGGCGAGGACCAGCCCAGATCGCCGCCCTGGTTGGCGGAGCCCGGGTCGTCAGAGAACTGCTTGGCTGCCGCGGCGAAGCTGGTTTTACCGCTGCGGATATCGGCGGCAATCTGCTCCAGTTTCGCGCGCGCCTGATCGTCGGTCATGATCGGCGACGGTTTGATCAGAATATGACGCGCGTGCACTTCGGTGACGGAGATATTTTTGCTCTCGCCGCGCAGGTCGTTAACCTTCAGGATATGGAAGCCGACGCCAGAGCGGATCGGGCCGACGATATCGCCTTTCTTCGCGCTCGACAGCGCCTGAGCGAACAGGGTCGGCAGCTCTTCAATCTTGCCCCAGCCCATGTTGCCGCCTTTCAGCGCCTGCGGGTCGGCAGAGTAGGTAACGGCCAGCTTGCCGAAATCCGCGCCGCCTTTCAGTTCGCCGACCAGCTGCTTAGCCAGCGCTTCCTGATCGTCGACCTGCTGCTGCGACGGGTTTTCCGGCAGCGGCAGCAGAATCTGGCTGACGTTCAGCTCGGTGCCCTGGGCGTTTTGCGCGCCGACCTGGGTCGCCAGCGTATCGACCTCCTGCGGCAGGATAGTCACGCGGCGACGTACTTCATTGTTGCGTACTTCGGCGATCAGCATCTCTTTGCGGATCTGTCCGCGGTAGTCGCTGTAGTTAACGCCGTCGTAGGCCAGACGGCTGCGCAGCTGATCGAGGCTCATACGGTTCTGCGCGGCGATATTGGCGATCGCCTGGTCGAGTTGCTGATCGCTGATCTGCAGGCCCGCTTTTTCGCCCATCTGCAGGATGATATTGTCCATGATCTGACGTTCAAGGATCTGGTGACGCAACGTTTTGTCGTCCGGCAGCTGCTGCCCGGCCTGCTGCGCCTGCGCCTTCACGGTGCGCAGCATATTATCTACGTCACTCTCCAGCACGACGCCGTTATTAACAACGGCAGCGACTTTATCAACCACTTGTGGTGCTGCGAACGCGGTGTTGGCGGCTACCGCCACACCCAGAATCAGCATTCTCCAGTTCTTCATACTTTTTCCATAGTTGTTTCCGCAGTGCGGGAATTACCAGTCAAACATCGCAACATCAGAAAGCGCGCTGGTAAGGGATAATGCCCTGACGCAGCATCTGGTCGGTGCCTAAGCCATAACCGGAGCTCAGACCACGCAGCTCAATGTTGAATGAGATTTGGTTGTCATACTTACTGTCGTTGTTTTCCCAACCGTTGATCTTGCGTTCGTAACCGACGCGGATCGCGTAGCAGCAGGAGCTGTACTGCAGGCCAACCAGCTGCGAAGCGGGTTTCTGGTTACGCGTATCGTAGTAGTAGGCGCCTACTACTGACCAGGCGTCCGCAATCGGCCAGCTGGCGGTGCCGCCGACCTGTGAAATGCCCTTTTTATAGATCGGGTTGTTCACCAGGTCGGAGTTGTTCAGCGCGCTGGCCACATATTCCGGGCTGCTGTAGCGATAGCTCAGCTGCAGAACGCGGTCGGCGTCGCGACGATATTCAAGCACGGTATTGCCCTGCGCGACGTTATCGAGACGGGTGTCATACTGCAACCCGCCGCGTAAGCCCCAGCGATCGCTGACTTTCCAGTAGGTGTCGCCGGCCCAAATCAGGCTGCCGGTGTCATCTTCTTTATTTGTCTGGTTTACGCCGGTACGCGCAGGAGTAAACGAGTAGATTTGACCCACGGAAACGTTAAAACGTTCAACCAGATCCTGATCATAAATACGCGTGGTGACGCCGGTCGCTACCTCATTGGCGGAGGCGATGCGATCCAGACCGCTATAGGTACGGTCGCGGAACAGGCCGGTATAGTCGGTCTGCAGCAGCGTTGAGTCGTACGGATAGATATCGCTCTGGTTGCGGTATGGAATATAGAGATACTGCACGCGCGGCTCGAGGGTCTGGGTGTAGCCTTGCGCCCAGTCCATATCGCGGTCAAACACCAGACGGCCATCGACCTTGAACTGCGGCATGGTGCGGTTCACCGAGCTTTTCAGCTGGCCGCTCTGGCTGTTGTCCGCGCCCGCCAGGTTGGCGTTGTAATACTCCAGCGAATCCTGCTGATAGTGCGTGGCAAGGAACTTCGCTTCGGTATCCAGGCTCGCCCAGCCGTTGGAGAGCGGCAGGTTCAGCGTCGGCTCGATGTGCAGGCGGGTTGCTTCAGGATAGTGATTGTTGACGTTGGTAAACTTCACCGCCTGAGCATAGACGCGGCCGTCGAACGGGCCTATGTCGTTCTGATAGAAGTTCAGATCGAGCTGCGGCTGCGCGCGATAGACGTTGGAGTTGCTGGTATCGCCGAAGACCTGGAAGTCGCGGCTGGAGAGCGTGGCGTCCCAGTTCGTGTCGGCGTAGCCGATGCTGAACTTCTGCGTCGCATAGCCGTCAGTCGAGCTGTAATACTTCGAGTCGAGATCGTTAAAGTAGTAAGGATCGCTAACTTTGGTGTAATCGGCGTTGAAGCGCCAGTGCTGATCGTAGACCCCGGCGTGTTGCCAGTAGAAGAGCCAGCGGTCGTTGCTCTTGTCTTCCGCAATATTACGCGCCGCTTTGTCTTTATCATACTGATTGTCCGACGGCAGATAGTCGAACTCCATCAGGCCGGCACCGAACTGCGTCAGGTAGCGGAATTCGTTTTCCAGCTGCATGCCGCGCTTCGACATATAGTGCGGCGTAATGGTGGCGTCCGCCTGCGGCGCAATGTTCCAGTAGTAGGGCAGAACAAACTCAAAGCCTTTACTGCTGCCATATTTCGCGTTAGGGATCAGGAAACCGGAGCGGCGGCGATCGCCGATCGGCAACTGCAGATAGGGGCTATAGAAGATCGGCACCGCACCCAGCTTAAAGCGGGCGTTCCAGATCTCCGCCACCTCTTCTTCGCGATCCTGGATCACCTGGGATCCCACTACGCTCCAGCTGTTGTAGCCGGGCAGGCAAGAGGTAAAGCTGCCGTTTTCCAGAATGGTGTAGCGGTTGTCGGCGCGCTGCTTCATCAGCTCGGCGTCGCCGCGACCCTGGCGACCCACCATCTGGTAGTTGCCGTTCCAGACGTTGGTATCTTTAGTATTCAGATTGGACCAGGCTTTCGGACCTTTCAGGATGACCTGGTTGTCGTCATAGCGCACATTACCCAGCGCGTCGACGGTGCGAACCGGCGTGGTCTGTCCTTCCTGCTGACGCTGATGCAGCTGCATCTCATCGGACTGCAGGCGGCTGTTGCCCTGCTGCACATCCACGTTGCCGGTGAATACCGCGTCGTCCGGATAGTTCCCCTTCGCCGCGTCAGAATGAATGGTCACCGGCAGCTGGTTAGTCTGGCCAGTGACCAGCGGGCGATTATAGCTCGGCACGCCCAGCATACACTGCGACATAAGATCGTCGGCCAGGGCTGACTGACTGGATATCGCTGCGCCAATCATGGTGGCCAGCAGGGTAGGTAGTCGTTTATTCATACGCGGTATCGAGAATTCCATGAAAACTGGCATCATGCCGACAATCGGCTCAGAGACTAACGCACTGCCCGGCGTTGTGCCAGTGTTAATCCGTGTCTGTCCGCGTTGCCGTTAGGCGCTGGGATAAATGACAGGTATGATAATGCAATTTTCAGCCGCAAGCATGGCGAATTGAGGAGTTTATGCGCTACTGGGGAAAAGTAATTGGGCTGGTGCTGGGGCTGCTTTCCGGCGCTGGTTTTTGGGGCATTGTGTTTGGCCTGGCGATTGGCCATCTGATCGATAAAGTTCGCAGCGCAAAGGGACAGGCCTGGTTTGCGAATAACCAAACCCGCCAGACGCTGTTTTTTCAGACCACTTTTCAGGTGATGGGCCACCTTACCAAATCGAAGGGGCGCGTCACCGAAGCCGATATTCAAATCGCTTCCTTATTAATGGAGCGCATGCAGCTGCACGGCGAGGCGCGCACCGCTGCCCAGCGCGCCTTCCGCGAAGGCAAGCAGGGCGACTATCCGCTGCGCAGCAAACTGCGCGAGCTGCGCAGCGCCTGTTTCGGCCGCTTCGATCTGATTCGGATGTTTCTGGAAATTCAGATTCAGGCGGCGTTTGCCGACGGTTCGCTGCATCCGAACGAGCGCCAGGTGCTCTACGTGATCGCTGAGGAGCTCGGCATCTCGCGCATGCAGTTCGATCAGTTCCTGCGCATGATGGAGGGGGGACAGCAGTTCGGCGGCGGACAGGGCGGCGGCTTCCAGCAGGCGCAGCGCGGGCCGACGCTGGAGGATGCCTGCAGCGTGCTGGGGGTTAAAAGCAGCGACGACGCCACCACCATCAAGCGCGCCTACCGCAAGCTGATGAGCGAGCATCATCCCGATAAGCTGGTAGCGAAAGGCCTGCCGCCGGAGATGATGGAGATGGCGAAGCAGAAGGCGCAAGAGATTCAGGCGGCTTACGATCTGATTCGCCGCGAGAAAGGCTTTAAATAACCGGCTGGCCCGCTCAGAAATCGGCGGGCTGGCGGAACGTCATGCTGTTGCCAAAGGCTGGATGGGTAAGGGTCAGCGACTCGGCGTGCAGCAGCAGGCGCGGCGCCCGCGCTTTCGCTTCCGGATGCGCGTAAAAGTTATCGCCTAAGATAGGATGGCCCAGCGCCAGCATATGCACGCGCAGCTGGTGGGAACGGCCGGTAATCGGCTTTAGCGCCACGCGCGCGCTGTTGTCGTCCAGAAAAGCCAGCACTTCATACTCGGTCTGCGCCGCTTTGCCGGTTTCAAAGCAGACCTTCTGTTTCGGCCGGTTCGGCCAGTCGCAGATAAGCGGCAGATCTATCACCCCTTTTTCCGCTGCCGGATGACCCCAGACGCACGCCACATAGCTTTTTGACGGCTCGCGCTCGCGAAACTGGCGCTTTAGCTCGCGCTCCGCCGCCTTGGTTAAGGCGACCGCGAGCACGCCGCTGGTGGCCATATCGAGACGATGCACCGATTCCGCCTGCGGAAAGTCGCGCTGAATGCGCGTCATGACGCTGTCTTTATGCTCTTCCAGTCGGCCAGGCACCGACAGCAGCCCGCTCGGCTTATTGACCACCATAATGTGCGCATCCTGGTAAAGGATGTGCAGCCAGGGTTCGCGCGGCGGATTGTAGGGTTCCATCATCTGTTCGCTTTCTGTTCAGAATAAAAGGGGCCCGAAGGCCCCGGGCCATTACTGATGCGTCACCACGATCAGGCGCAGCGCGTCGAGACGCCAGTTGGCCTGGCTCAGGCTTTCCAGCACCTGCTGACGATTGCTCTCCAGCGCCTCAATCTCATCTTCACGGATGTTAGGATTGACCGCCTTCAGCGCTTCGAGACGGGACAGCTCCGCGCCCAGCTTCTCATCCGCTTCGGCGCGCGCCGCTGCGATCAACGCCTGCGCTTCCGGCACGACTTTCTCTTCCGCCTGCACCAGAATCGCATGCACATCCTGCTGCACCGCGTTGACCAGCTTGCTGCCGGTGTGGCGATTCACCGCGTTGAGCTGGCGGTTGAAACTCTCAAACTCCACCTTGCCCGCCAGGTTGGTGCCGTTGCGATCCAGCAGCATGCGGATCGGCGTCGGCGGCAGGAAGCGCGTCAGCTGCAGATGCTTCGGCGCCTGCGCCTCAACCACGTAGATCATCTCAACCAGCAGCGTGCCCACCGGCAGCGCCTTGTTTTTCAGCAGCGACAGCGCGCAGCTGCCGGTGTCGCCGGAGAGGATCAGATCCAGGCCGTTGCGGATCAGCGGATGCTCCCAGGTAATAAACTGGGTATCTTCGCGCGACAGCGCCTGATCGCGGTTAAAGGTGATGGTGCAGCCATCCTCCGGCAGGCCCGGGAAATCAGGCACCAGCATATGGTCAGACGGCGTCAGTACGATCAGATTATCGCTGCGATCTTCCTGGTTGATGCCGACGATATCGAACAGGTTGAGCGCGAAGTTCACCAGCTCAGTATCGTTGTCCTGCGCGGCGATCTCCGCCGCCAGCGCCTGCGCCGACTCGCCGCCGTTGGAGTTCAGCTCCAGCAGGCGGTCGCGGCCGTGCTCCAGCTGCGCCTTCAGCGACTCGTGCTGCTTGCGGCATTCAGCAATAAACTCATCCAGCCCCTCGCTGTTTTCCGGCGCGGCGAGGAAGTTGATCAGCGGCTGATGCACGCTGTCGTAAATGGTGCGGCCGGTAGGGCAGGTGTGCTCAAAGGCGTCGAGCCCCTCGTGATACCAGCGCAGCAGCACCGCCTGGGCGGTTTTCTCCAGCCATGGCACCATAATCTGAATATCGTGCGCCTGGCCGATGCGATCGAGACGGCCGATACGCTGCTCCAGCAGATCCGGGTTAAACGGCAGATCGAACATCACCAGACGGCTGGCGAACTGGAAGTTGCGCCCTTCAGAACCGATCTCGGAGCAGAGCAGCACCTGCGCGCCATTCTCTTCTGAAGCGAACCAGGCGGCGGCGCGGTCGCGCTCAATAATCGACAGCCCCTCGTGGAACACCGCCGCGCGGATGCCCTCGCGCTCGCGCAGCACCTGCTCCAGCTGCAGCGCAGTGGCCGCCTTGGCGCAGATCACCAGCACTTTCTCTTTACGGTTGCTGGTCAGGTAGCCCAGCAGCCATTCTACGCGCGGATCAAAGTTCCACCAGGTGCCGGTGTCGCCTTCAAACTCCTGATAAATCTGTTCGGGGTAGAGCAGGTCACGCGCACGCTCTTCCGCGCTTTTACGCGCGCCCATAATGCCAGAGACCTTGATAGCGGTCTGATACTGGGCGGGCAGCGGCAGGCGGATCTGATGCAGTTCGCGTTTCGGAAAGCCCTTCACGCCGTTACGCGTGTTGCGGAACAGGACGCGGCTGGTGCCGTGGCGATCCATCAGCATGGCGATCAGCTCTTTGCGCGCGTCGAGTTTGCCGTCGCGTTCGCTGTTGGCAACCTGCAGCAGCGGCTCAATATCCTGCTCGCCCACCAGATCGTTGATGATGTTCATCTGCTCCTGCGAGATCGCTTTGTCGGCCAGCAGCGAAGAGACCGCGTCGGCGACCGGGCGGAAGTGCTGCTGCTCTTCGACAAACTGCGCAAAGTCGTGGAAGCGATTGGGATCGAGCAGGCGCAGACGGGCGAAGTGGCTCTCCATGCCCAGCTGTTCCGGCGTCGCGGTCAGCAGCAGCACGCCAGGGATCTGCTCCGCCAGCTGTTCAATCACCGCATATTCGCGGCTCGGCTCGCCTTCGCTCCAGGCGAGGTGGTGCGCTTCGTCGACTACCATCAGATCCCACTCCGCCTCCGCCAGCAGTGCAAGACGCTGCTTGTTGCGGCGCACAAAATCGAGCGAGCAGATAATCAGCTGTTCGGTCTCAAAGGCGTTGTCACTGTCGTGCTGCGCTTCGGCGTAGCGGTCGTCGTCGAACAGCGAAAAATGGAGATTAAAGCGGCGCAGCATCTCGACCAGCCACTGGTGCTGCAGGGTTTCCGGCACGATGATCAGCACGCGCTCGGCGCGTCCGGCCAGCAGCTGCTGCTGGATAATCATGCCGGCTTCGATGGTTTTGCCGAGGCCCACTTCATCCGCCAGCAGCACGCGCGGCGCATGGCGGCGGCCCACGTCGTGGGCGATATGCAGCTGGTGCGGGATCAGGTTGGTGCGCATACCGCGCAGGCCGCTCACCGGCAGGCGATACTGCGCGCTCTGATATTTGCGGGCGCGGTAGCGCAGGGCGAAGCGATCCATACGGTCGAGCTGGCCGGCGAACAGGCGATCCTGCGGTTTGCTGAACACCAGCTTGCTGTCGAGCATCACTTCACGCAGCACCACCTCGCTTTCATCCGTATCGAGACGCGTGCCGATATAGGTCATCAGGTCATTTTCATTGCGTACTTCATCGACGCGCATCTGCCAGCCTTCGTGGCTGGTCACCGTATCGCCCGGATTAAAGATAACGCGCGTGACCGGTGAGTCGTTACGGGCATACAGGCGGTTTTCCCCCGTCGCCGGAAACAGCAGCGTAACCATGCGGGCGTCCACCGCCACGACCGTTCCGAGCCCCAGCTCACTTTCCGTATCACTAATCCAGCGCTGACCTAATGTAAAAACCATATTTTTCTAGCTCGAATTTTTAAGGTGTTTTTGGTGATGTTTCCCCGCCACAGGCAATACCTTTTCCCCAGACAAAGGGCGGTCTGGTCAGGTTTTAAGAGCGGTGAGATAGAGGAAGGGCGCTATGGTACTGGAAGGCAGGCCATTCGTCACCTGTCAAAAAAGCCCCAGCTGCCCTGTAATCAGTGTAGCAAAGTCGCCGTCGACGAAGGGTAAAATGCCGTCGGCCACCGGCTGCAGCTGCTTGCTGACGTAGTGATCGTAATCCAGCGGCGTTACGCGCGCCTCCAGCGGTTCGGGGCCTGCCGTCGCCATAACATAGCGAATCGAGCCGCCGTTTTGATACTGCAACGGACGGTTCAGCCTGCGGTTTTGCTCATCCGCCAGCCGCGCGGCGCGCACGTGCGGCGGCACGTTGCGCTCATAGTCGGCCAGCGGGCGGCGCAGCCGTTTTTTATAGACCAGCAGATCGTCCAGCTCGCCCGCCAGCAGCCGCGCCACGGTGTCGCGCACGTATTCCTGCCAGGGCTCGCCGCGGAAAATATGGCCGTAGAGCGCCTGCTGAAACTGCTGCGCCAGCGGCGTCCAGTCGGTGCGCACCGACTCCAGCCCTTTAAACACCAGCCGCTCGTTTGCGCCGTCGCGGATCAGCCCGGCGTAACGCTTTTTGCTGCCCTGTTCGGCGCCGCGAATGGTCGGCATCAGAAAGCGGCTGAAGTGGTTTTCATACTCCAGCTCCAGCGCGCTGTCGAGGCCGTACTGCTGCTGCAGATGCTCGCGCCACCAGTGGTTAACCCGCTCGGCCAGCCGCCGGCCCGTGGCTGCCGCCTCCGCTTCGCCGTGCGGCGATTTTAGCCAGACAAAGGTGGAGTCGGTGTCGCCATAGATCACATCAAAGCCCTCGGCCTCAATCAGCTCGCGCGTCTGTTGCATAATGGCGTGACCGCGCAGCGTAATCGACGAGGCGAGGCGCGGATCGAAGAAGCGGCAGGCGCTGGTGCCGAGCACGCCGTAAAAGGCGTTCATAATAATTTTCAGCGCCTGCGACAGCGGCTGATTGCCCTGTTTTTTCGCCGCTTCGCGCCCCTGCCAGATCTGCTCCACCAGGGCGGGCAGGCAGTGGGTAAGGCGCGAAAAGCGCGCTTCGCGGAAGCCGGGCACCGAATCGGCGTCGTCGGGATGGGCCAGGCCTTCAACCAGCCCGACCGGATCGATCAGGAAGGTGCGGATAATCGACGGATAGAGGCTTTTATAATCGAGCACCAGCACCGAGTCGTAGAGGCCGGGACGAGAATCCATTACGTAGCCGCCGGGACTCGCTTCCGGCGCGACCTCGCCGAGATTGGGCGCGACGTAGCCTGCGCGATGCATGCGCGGAATATAGAGATGGCTGAAGGCGGCCACCGAGCCGCCGTGGCGATCCGCCGCCAGCCCGTTGACCGAGGCGCGCTCCAGCAGAAACGGCATAATCTCGGTTTTATGGAAAATACGCGTTACCAGCTCGCAGTCTTTGAGGTTATAGCGCGCCAGCGCCGGCTTATCGTTGGCGAAGCGCCAGTTAATCTCTTCCATGCGGTGCCAGGGATTGTCGATCGCTTTGCCTTCGCCCAGCAGCGTTTGCGACACCGCCTCCAGGCTAAAGGAGGGGAAGCTCCAGAAGGCGGATTTCAGCGCCTCGATGCCGTCGATAATCAGGCGGCCAGCCGCGCTGGCGGAAAAGACGCCGGGCTTGAAGCCGTGCTCGCGCCACTCCAGCGGCGCATTCTGCCGTCCCAGACGCAGCGGAATCGCGTAGCGGTCAGCATGTTTCTGCAGCACGCGCAGGTCGAACTGCACCACATTCCAGCCGATCAACACGTCGGGATCGTGCTCGGCAAACCAGGCGTTCAGCGCTTCCAGCAGCTGCGGTCGGGTATCGACATAGATCAGGTCGAAGTCGAGCGCGCTGGCGTCGCCGTTGGGCGGGCCGAGCATAAAGACCTGGCGCTGGCCGCAGCCCTCCAGCCCAATGCAGTAAAGCTCGCCGTGCTGGGTGGTTTCGATATCCAGCGATACCCACTTCAGCGGCGGACGATAGTCGGGGTGGGGCTTCAGGCGCGCGTTGACCAGGGTATCGCCCTGCGGTTCGCCGCTGAACCACACCGGTGCGGTGATAAAGCGCTCCATCAGGAAACGCTCCGGCGGGCGGATATCCGCTTCGAACACCGGAATGCCCTGTTCGCGCAGCAGCTTCTCCAGCCGCTGCAGCTGGCGATGCTGGCGGCAGTAGAGGCCGAAGACCGGGCGGCGGCGAAAGTCCTTTAGCGCCAGCGGCTGCAGGCGCACCTGACGCTCGTCGCGCAGCAGCGCTTCCACCTGCGGCTGATAGTCGCGCGGAATAAAGGCTACCGACTCCTGAGCCGGCAGAACCACGCGCTGCGGGCCGCTGTCCGTCGCCAGCCAGTAAACGATTTCGGTGCCCTGAGCGCTGTCGCGCCAGTGGCGGGTAAGCAGGAATCCTGCGCGAGGCGTATTCACATCGGCTCCAGACGAAAAAACAGCCAGAGTATAACATGGTTATTTATCCAGTGCGCGCGGCGCGCTTTTGTCAACATCGCCCTACAATTCTTACCTTGACGCTGTGGTGCCGCCTCAGGACAATCCAGCATCCAAAGTCTGAGTAAGGAAGGTTATGGAAGCCTGGATTCAACATCTGTTTACGCAGTCGCTGGAGTACGCGCTGATCGCCGTTGCGCTGGTGACCTTTCTTGAATCGCTGGCCTTTGTCGGCCTGCTGCTGCCGGGCACCGTGATGATGGCGAGCCTGGGCGCGCTGGTAGGTAGCGGTCAGATTGGGCTTTATCCCGCCTGGGCGGCGGGCTTTGTTGGCTGCCTGCTGGGCGACTGGATCTCATACGGCATTGGCTGGAAGTTTCAGGGGCCGCTGCACCGCTGGAAATACCTGCAAAAATATAAAGGGCTGCTGGATAAAACCGAGCACGCGCTGCATCAGCACAGCATGTTCACTATTCTGGTCGGGCGCTTCGTCGGGCCGACGCGTCCGCTGATCCCGCTGGCGGCCGGCATGCTTGAGCTGCCGGTGCGCAAGTTTCTGCCGCCGAACCTGATTGGCTGCGTGCTGTGGCCGCCGCTCTATCTGCTGCCGGGCATTCTGGCGGGGGTGGCGATCGACGTGCCGAAGGATGCGCAGAGCGGCGCGTTCAAGTGGCTGCTGTTGCTGGTGGCGCTGCTGGTCTGGCTCGGCTGCTGGCTCGGCTGGCGCTGGTGGCGCAGCGGCAAAAGCCGCGACTGGGCCACCGCCTGGCTGCCGCCTGCGCGCCTGCGCTGGCTGGCACCGCTGAGCATCGCGATTGCGGTCGCCGCCTTCGTCGCGATCCAGTTCCATCCGATGATGCCGCTGTTCCGCCAGCTGTTATGGCGCGTGTTCTTTGCCTGACGATCGCGCGATGCCGAGCACGTCGGCCTCGCGCGTGCCGCCCGACAGCAGCGTCTCGGTCGCGCCGTCCCAGTAGACGCGACCATCGACGATCACCAAACTGCGCGGCGCAATCTGCTGCGCATCCTCCAGACTGTGCGACACCATCAGCAGGGTAATCGCCCGCGCCTCGCAGACGCGCCGCACCAGCTGCAGCATCTCGTTACGCAGCGCCGGATCGAGCGCCGAGAAGGGCTCGTCCAGCAGCAGCACCGGCCGGTCGCGCAGCAGACAGCGCGCCAGCGCGGCGCGCTGACGCTGGCCGCCGGAGAGCTGGCCCGGCAGGCGCGTCAGCAGATCGCTTAATCCCACCTGATCGGCAATCTCTTCCA
Organism: Pantoea agglomerans; assembly: GCF_020149765.1. NCBI lineage: Bacteria > Pseudomonadati > Pseudomonadota > Gammaproteobacteria > Enterobacterales > Erwiniaceae > Pantoea > Pantoea agglomerans. The sequence continues at coordinate 3,385,896 of NZ_CP083809.1, read as the reverse complement.
GCTGCCGCCGCTGCGCGGCGTTCAGCTTCAGCCCAGGGTGCAGACCCAGCGCCATATTCTGCTGTACGCTAAGGTGCGGAAAGAGGTTGTTCTCCTGAAACAGCATCGACACCGGACGCTGCGACGGCACGCTATGGGCGTGATCCGCGCCGTCGATGCGCAGCGCGCCCTGGCTCACCGGCAGAAAGCCGGCGATCAGGCTGAGCAGCGTACTTTTACCCGCACCGCTGGGGCCGAGCACCGCCAGCCGCTCGCCGCGTTCGGCGCTGAAGCTGAAACGCATCGGCAGATGCTGATAGAGGTAGGTGAGATTAGTCAGTGTCAGCATGGTGGCCAGGTAATTTTTCCATCAGGGTAAACAGCAGCAGGCAGATCGCTAACAGCAGCAGGGCGGTAACCGCGCCGTCCGCGCCGCGATAGGCGCCGGTCTGCTGATAGAGGTAAAAAGGCAGGGTTCGGAAGTCGGCGCTGCCGAACAGCGCCACCACGCCGAAGTCGCCGACAGAGAGCACGCAGGCAAAGGCCAGCGCCTGCGCCAGCGGACGCTTCAGCGCGCGCAGCTCAATCAGCCGCAGTCGGTTCCAGCCACTAATCCCCAGCGAGGCGCACAGGTGCGAATAGCGCTCGGCGCTGTCGCGCATCGGATTTTCCAGCACCTTTAGCGCATAGGGAATGGCGAGCAGCGCGTTGGCGAAGATCACCAGCCCGTCGGGCGAGTCGGGCAGGCCGGTGGTGGCGTTAAAAAGTAAAAAGAAGCCCGTGGCCAGCACGATGCCCGGCATTGCCAGAATCAGCATGCCGCTGGTCTCCATCACCTGCGCTGGCAGCGTGCGCTGGCGCTGGCGCAGCTCGCGACTGCTCCACAGCAGCATCATGGTGAGCGTGACGCAGAGCGCGCCCGCGCCGATGGCGATACGCAGCGAGGTCAGCGTCGCCTGCCATAGCGCCGGCTGCGCCAGCGCGCCGCCCGATATGCCGCGCAGCCCGTCAACCATCACCGCCAGCAGCGGCGGCAGCAGCAGTAACAGCGCCAGCGCGATAAGCAGGCCGTCGCCGATGCGTGCGCGCCGCGAATCGTGCGGGTCGCGCCAGCCCCGCAGCTGCGCGCTGCCCGCAGGTATCGCCTTGCTGAAGCGCTGGCTCAGCAGCACCAGCGTCAGGCAGAAGGCGAGCTGGATCAGCGCCAGCAGCGCGGCGCGGCCGGGATCGTAGTCGTAACTCAGCGCCTGAAAGATCGCCAGCTCAATGGTGGTGGCCTGCGGGCCGCCGCCCAGCGAGAGCACGGTGGCGAAGCTGGCGAAGCAGAGCATAAAAATCAGCGCGCCGGTAGGCAGTAGCTGGCGGCGCAGCCAGGGCCACTCCAGCAGGCGGAAAAGATGCCAGCCGCGCAGCCCGAGCTGGGCGGCGAGCTGACGCTGCTCGCCCGGAATCGTCTCCAGCGTCTGCAGCATCAGGCGCGTCGCCAGCGGCAGGTTGAAAAAGCAGTGCGCCAGCAGAATGCCCTGCAGCCCATAGGGCGAAAAGCGGTAGTCGACGCCGAACAGCTGGCAGAGCTGCGCCAGCCAGCCAACGCGGCCATAGACCGTCAGCAGGCCGAATACCGCCACCAGCACGGGCAGCACCAGCGTCATGGCGCAGAGGCGCAGCAGCAGCTGACGGCCGGGAAAACGCCGTCGGTAGAGGGCGCGCGACAGGGGTATCGCAGGCAGCAGCGACAGCAGGGCGGAGAGCAATGCCTGGGTGAAAGAGAATCGCACTACGTGGTGCAGATAGCTGTCGTGCAGCAGCGCGCGCCAGTCGCCCGTCGGCGCGCTGGCCCAGAGCGCGCCGAACGCCAGCAGCGCCACGCCGCACAGCAGCAGCGCGGCGCTGCTGCCCGGCACCATCCAGAGTGGGATTAGCGGCTGACGGCGCGTTGCCATGCGCTAATCCAGTCTGCGCGCTGCTGCGCGACTTCCTGCGGGCTAAACTGCAGCGCGGTTTGCGGCACGCTCAGGGTCTGATAGCCCGCGGGCAGATCGCTTTTTATCACCGGATACATCCAGTTGCCGGTCGGGATGGTGTTCTGGAAGGCGGGGGTCAGCATAAACTGCATAAACTGCTGCGCCAGCTTCGGCTGCTTGCTGCTGGCAAGCTGCGCGGCAACCTCGACCTGCAAATAGTGGCCTTCGGCGAACGGCGCGGCGGCGTAATTCTCTTTCTTCTCTTCGATCAGGTGATAGGCGGGCGAGGTGGTGTAGCTCAACACCAGATCGCCTTCCCCTTTCAGGAACAGGCCGTAGGCTTCACTCCAGCCCTTGGTCACGGTAACGGTTTTCTGCGCCAGCTTCTGCCAGGCCTCTGGCGCCTTGTCGCCGTAAACCTTCTGCATCCAGAGCAGCAGACCCAGACCCGGGGTGCTGGTGCGCGGATCTTCGTAGATCACGCGCCATTTTTGCGGGCTCTCCACCAGCTCTTTCAGGCTGGTGGGCGGGTTTTTAAGGCGCGTTTTGTCATAGACGAAGGCGAAGTAGCCGTAGTCGAAGGGCACGAAGGTTTGATCCTGCCAGCCGCCCGGCAGCGTCAGGTTATGGAGATCGACCCCGCTTTTAGCGAACAGGCCGGTCTGCTGCGCCGCCTGTAGCAGGTTGTTATCGAGGCCGAGCACCACGTCAGCCTTGCTGTTTTTGCCTTCCATGCGCACGCGGTTCAGCAGCGAGACGCCATCCTCCAGCGCCACATAGCGCAGCTCGCAGCCGCACTGCGCCTCAAAGGCTTTTTTCACCGCCGGGCCGGGGCCCCATTCGGCGGAAAAGGAGTCGTAGGTGTAGACGGTCAGGGCCGGTTTTGCCGCCAGCGCCGGCACGGACAGCAACATCAGCAGAGGGAGGATCTGTTTAACCACTTTGCGCTCCTGAGGGAGAATTGTTATGAGTCGCAAAGGATCTGAGCGTAGCAGCCTCTCAAATCCCTACGTCGGTATTAACCGAATCAGGTTCGACGGGTTTCTCTCAGCCTTTTGCAGGCACCCCGTTGAGAACGGCTCATTCTAGACATTTCGTCGCCAGGGGGAAAGCGTCACAGCGTCGGCGGCGCGAACCAGGCGGATTTAAAGTCGAACCAGCCGAGGGTATTCAGGCGCACGCCGCGCATGCTGCGCTGGCCTTCGAGCAGCAGCCAGTGATGAAACAGCGGATGCAGACTATCCGCATCCAGCAGCCGTTTGCTCCACTCCGCCAGCGGCAGGGTTTTGCCTCGCCAGCGCGCGGCGTCCGCTTCCCAGTCGAGCGGCAGACAGTGATGCAGCAGCGGAAGCTCGTAGAGCTGGGCGAACAGCGAATACTCCAGCGGCAGAGTGAAATTGACGCTGCCGAGCCAGATGTCGCTTTCCGCCTCGCCCTGATGCCAGGTTTCATACTCGACCGCGCGGGTAATCAGCCGCACGTTATGCTGCGCCAGCAGCGGGCGCAGCGCGCTGGCGATCCCCTCATGCTCCACGTGCTGGCTGTACCACGTCAGCGTCAGGCTCTCCAGCCCGGGCGGCTTGGTCGCCGGCGTAAGATCGCGGCGATGATGCCAGCGCGGCAGCAGGCCGTAAGCGGGATACCAGTAGCGCTGGTAGCCAGCCTCGGCATAGTTAAGCAGGGCGACGGGATTCAGCAGATGGCAGAGCCAGCGCCGGACGGCGGCATCGCGTCCCTGAGCGGAGCGCTGGTCGAACAGCAGAAAATAGCAGCCCTCTTCAAGACGGCTCTCTTCCAGTTTTTCATCCTCGGCGGCACCTTGCAGACGCACGCCGGCGTAAACCAGCTCGTCGCTAATCTCCGGCAGCACCCAGATAGAGACATCATCGATCAGGGCGCGAAAGCCAAAGTAGTCGTCAAACGCCTCGATCTTCAGCTGACTCTGCTGGTTGCGCACTACGCGATAGGGGCCGGTGCCGACCGGATGGCGGGCGAAGTCGCGCATCTGCGGCCATTCACGCGGCAGGATCATGGCGCTGACGCTGCCGAGCAGCCACGGCAGCCAGTCGTCGGGTTCGCTCAGATGGAGATCCAGCGTCCAGGGCGCGGGTGAATCAATGCGCTGAATATGGGAGAAGAGCGGCTGCGGACGCAGGCGTTCCAGGCTCGACGTCACGTCCGCCATCTCCAGCTCGCGGCCGTGATGAAAGCGGATCGCCGGGCGCAGGTAAAAACGCCAGTGCAGCGGCGAGATCGCCTGCCAGTGATGGGCGATATCCGCCTCTACTTCCCCGTTTTCCTCATTTATACGCGTCAGGCCGTTGAAGATCTGACGCGCCAGATGCGTTTCAGAACGGCGCAGCGGCGAGCCGGGCAGCAGGTTTAGCAGCGGGCGATAGTAGAGCACGCGCAGAATATGTTTACCCTGGCGAAAGCTGCGGCCGAGATGGGCGCGGATCATCTGGCGCACCTCCGCCTTGTCGCCCACCAGCTGCACCAGCTGATCGATGCGATCCTGCGCCAGCAGATCCTCAGCGCGCTGCTGCTGCAGCGCCAGGCCGGTATAACGGAAAATAAGCTGCGAGCGCTTGCCTCGTCCCGCCTCTGCCTGCCAGGTGAGCCAGCCCGCCTCCTGCATCGCGTTAAGCAGGTTACGCATATGGCGACGCGAGCAGTGCAGCTGCTCAGCCAGCTCGCTGAGCGTGACCAGCTGGCTTTCGCCCTGGCAGCTTTGCCACAGGCGGATAAACTGCTGCTTAAGGCGTGATGAGGACATAAAAGAGGAACTCCCTGTGAAAAGCGCTCAGTTTTTCCTGCCTCATATTAAGGGCAAACTGAGCGCTATTGGAAGAGCGGGAGGCATTCAATACGGAATGGCGCTCGACCACGATTCCGCTGCGGCGGGATCTTTCTGAGTAGGGTGCAATTACACCGCCAGCAGAGATTTTTCCTGCTGGCTTTTTTCTGTTGCGCTAGAATCCTCTCTCTTGTTTTCCTGCTTTTACCACCGTAAAGGGATGTCGCTATGAAGTCGCTGTTAACCCGGAAGCGCCGTATCAATCCGGTCTTTCTCGCCTTTATGGCCGCCTCTTTTATGATCGGCGTTGCCGGCGCGCTGCAGGCGCCGACGCTGAGCCTGTTTCTGACGCGAGAAGTGCAGGCGCGCCCCCTCTGGGTCGGGCTCTTTTTTACCGTTAACGCCATCGCGGGCATCCTGGTCAGCATGCTGGTGGCGAAGCGCTCTGACAGCCGCGGCGATCGCCGCACGCTGATCCTCTTTTGCTGTGCGATGGCGTTTTGCAACGCGCTGCTGTTCGCCTTTACCCGCCACTATCTGACGCTGATTACCCTGGGCGTGCTGCTCTCGGCGCTGGCCAGCGTGTCAATGCCGCAGATCTTCGCGCTGGCGCGCGAGTATGCCGATCGGTCGGCGCGCGAAGCGGTGATGTTCAGCTCGGTGATGCGCGCCCAGCTTTCGCTCGCCTGGGTCATCGGCCCGCCGCTGTCGTTTGCGCTGGCGCTTAACTTTGGCTTTGTGACGCTCTTCCTGGTGGCGGCGGCGCTGTTTCTGCTCTGCATTCTGCTGATCAAGTTCACCCTGCCGTCGGTGCCGCGCGCCGAGCCGCTGATGCAGAGCGGCGGCATGCCGTTAAGCGGCTGGCGCGACCGCGACGTGCGACTGCTGTTTATCGCCTCGGTGACGATGTGGACCTGCAACACCATGTATATCATCGATATGCCGCTCTATATCAGCGTCACGCTCGGCCTGCCGGAGAAGCTGGCGGGGCTGCTGATGGGCACGGCGGCCGGGCTGGAAATTCCGGTGATGCTGCTGGCCGGTCACTATGCGAAGCGCGTCGGCAAGCGCAACCTGATGCTGATCGCGCTGGCGGCGGGCATTCTGTTTTACGCCGGGCTGGCGATGTTCGCTTCGCAGACCGCGCTGATGGTGCTGCAGCTGTTTAACGCGGTGTTTATCGGCATTATCGCCGGTATCGGCATGCTGTGGTTTCAGGATCTGATGCCGGGCAGGCCGGGCGCGGCGACGACGATGTTTACCAACTCGATTTCGACCGGAATGATTCTGGCGGGCGTGATTCAGGGAACGCTGAGCGAGCGCTTCGGACATATTGCGGTGTACTGGCTGGCGCTGGGGCTGGCTGTCGCGGCGTTCGCCATGTCGGCGCGCGTGAAGAACGTATAAAAGAGAAGGGCGACGCGGTGGTCGCCCTTAAAAGGAGAGGGGCTAACGAGGGTGGCACAGGCCGATCGCAAAGCCGATCAAGGCATCTATGCTTGCCCGACCCACGACATTCCTGCCGCGGGACGCTTTGCTCTTCTGCCCATCTGGTAAGCCTTAATTCAGAAACGCAGGCTGGCGCTGTTCGTAGTCGGTAATCGCCGCTTCGTGCTGCAGCGTCAGGCCGATGCTGTCCAGGCCGTTCAGCATGCAGTGGCGGCGGAAACTGTCGATCTCGAACGGGTAGACCTTATCGCCCGCCGTCACCGTCTGCGCTTCAAGATCCACGGTAAAGCGGATGCCCGGCTGCGCCGCCACCAGCTTAAACATCTCGTCCACCTGCTCGTCGCTTAGCCGCACCGGCAGCAGCTGGTTGTTAAAGCTGTTGCCGTAGAAGATGTCGGCAAAGCTCGGCGCAATCACCACGTGAAAACCAAAGTCGGTCAGCGCCCAGGGGGCGTGCTCGCGCGACGAGCCGCAGCCAAAGTTCTCGCGCGCCAGCAGAATGCTGGTGCCCTGAAACTCGGGCTTGTTCAGCACAAAGCTGGCGGTGGGTACCTGACCCGCGTCGTCGTCAAAACGCCAGTCGTGAAACAGATGCGCGCCAAAGCCGGTGCGCGTCACCTTCTGCAGAAACTGCTTGGGAATAATGGCGTCGGTGTCGACGTTTGCCGCGTCCAGCGGGGCGACGATGCCGGTGTGCTGAGTAAATTTATTCGCCATGATTACGCTCCTGTCAGTTCACGGATATCGGCAAAGTGGCCGGAAACCGCCGCAGCGGCGGCCATTGCCGGGCTGACCAGGTGAGTACGACCACCACGGCCCTGGCGCCCTTCAAAGTTACGGTTGCTGGTCGAGGCGCAGCGCTCGCCCGGATTCAGGCGATCGTTGTTCATCGCCAGACACATTGAGCAGCCCGGCAGACGCCATTCGAAACCGGCGTCGAGGAAAATCTTGTCCAGTCCTTCCGCTTCCGCCTGCGCTTTTACCGGGCCGGAACCCGGCACCACCATCGCCACCACGCCCGGCGCGACCTTGCGCCCTTTGGCGATAGCCGCCGCGGCGCGCAGATCCTCAATACGTGAGTTGGTGCAGGAGCCGATAAACACCTTATCGATTGCGACGTCAGTCAGGCGAATGCCCGGCTGCAGATTCATATAGGCCAGCGCCTTCTCGGCTGAGGCACGTTCGACCGGATCGGCAAAAGAGGCCGGGTTCGGGATCGGCTCATCCACGGCAATGACCTGACCTGGATTGGTGCCCCAGGTGACCTGCGGCGCGATATCGGCGGCGTTCAGCGTCACAACAGCGTCATAGTGCGCGCCTTCATCGGACTTCAGGGTGCGCCAGTATGCCACCGCCTGCTCCCACTTCTCGCCCTGCGGCGCAAACTGGCGGCCTTTCAGGTAGCTGAAGGTGGTGTCATCCGGTGCCACCAGACCCGCTTTGGCGCCCATCTCGATCGCCATATTGCACAGGGTCATGCGACCTTCCATGCTCAGCGCTTCGATAGCCGGCCCGCAGAACTCGACCACGTGACCGGTGCCGCCTGCGCTGCCCGTTTTGCCAATGATCGCCAGCACGATATCTTTTGCGGTAATGCCCGGCGCGGCGTCACCCAGCACCTCGATTTTCATGGTTTTCGCGCGACCCTGCTTCAGCGTCTGAGTGGCAAAAACATGTTCAACTTCCGACGTGCCGATGCCGAAGGCCAGCGAACCGAAGGCGCCGTGCGTGGCGGTGTGCGAATCGCCGCAGACGATGGTCATGCCCGGCAGCGTCATGCCTTGTTCCGGCCCGATAACGTGAACGATGCCCTGGAACGGGTGATTCAGATCGTAAAGCTGCACGCCGAACTCGGCGCAGTTCTTCATCAGTTCCTGCATCTGGATGCGCGCCATCTCGCCGGAGGCGTTGATGTCTTTGGTCTGGGTCGACACGTTATGGTCCATAGTGGCGAACGTTTTCGACGGCTGACGCACCTTGCGGCCATGGGCGCGCAGACCGTCAAAGGCCTGCGGTGACGTCACCTCATGGATCAGGTGACGATCGATATAGAGCAGCGGGGTCTCGTTGGGCGCTTCGTGAACGACATGTGCATCAAATAACTTCTGGTATAAAGTTTTCATTATTTTATTTTTCCTCGGCGATAAAGCGGGCAATCACGCTGCCCATCTCATCCGTGGTGACGGCGGGGCCATCACCGGCCAAATCTCGGGTGCGGTAGCCTTCTTCCAGCGCGCGGCTGACGGCGCGCTCAATGCTGTCGGCGGCGGCATCTGCATTCAGGCTGTAGCGCAGCAGCAGCGACAGCGACAGGATCTGCGCTACCGGGTTAGCGATATTCTGTCCGGCGATGTCGGGCGCAGAGCCGCCTGCTGGCTCATACAGACCAAAACCCTCTTCGTTCAGGCTGGCGGAGGGCAGCATGCCCATTGAGCCGGTGATCATCGCGCACTCGTCAGAGAGGATATCGCCGAACAGGTTGGAGCAGAGCAGCACATCGAACTGCGACGGATCTTTAATCAGCTGCATGGTGGCGTTGTCGATATAGATGTGGCTCAGCTGCACGTCCGGATAGTCCTGCGCCACTTCATTGACGATTTCGCGCCACATTACCGACGTCTGCAGCACGTTGGCTTTATCCACAGAGGTGACTTTATTGCGACGCTTGCGCGCCGACTCAAAGGCGATGCGGGCGATGCGTTCAATTTCGAAACGGTGATAGACCTCGGTGTCGAAGGCGCGCTCGTGCGGGCCGTTGCCTTCGCGTCCTTTCGGCTGGCCGAAGTAGATGCCGCCGGTCAGCTCACGCACGCACAGAATATCAAAGCCTTTCGCGGCGATATCGGCACGCAGCGGGCAGAAGGCTTCCAGACCCTGATAGAGCGCGGCCGGACGCAGGTTGCTGAACAGTTTGAAATGCTTGCGCAGCGGCAGCAGCGCGCCGCGCTCCGGCTGTGCGGCGGGCGGCAGATGCTCCCATTTCGGGCCGCCGACCGAACCAAACAGAATGGCGTCCGCCTGCTCGCAGCCCGCAACGGTTGCGGGCGGCAGCGGTTCGCCGTGGCGGTCGATGGCGATGCCGCCGACGTCATATTCGCTGGTGGTAATACGCATATCAAAGCGGTGGCGAATGGCGTCCAGCACTTTCAGGGCCTGCGCCATGACTTCCGGGCCGATACCGTCGCCGGGCAATACTGCGATATGAGAAGAGGTAGACATAGTTACACCGTTTCCTTCTGAAATTTGCGCTGCAATTCTTTTTCGACTTCTTTGGCGCGCCAGATATTGTTCAGCGCGTTTACCATCGCCTTCGCGGAGGACTCGACGATATCGGTCGCCAGACCCACGCCGTGGAATTTGCGGCCGTTGTAGTTAACCACGATATCCACCTGGCCCAGCGCGTTCTCGCCGTGGCCTTTTGCCGTTAACTTGTAGTTCACCAGCTCGGCTTCAAAGCCGGTAATGCGGTTGATCGCCTGATAAACCGCGTCGACCGGGCCGTTGCCGGTCGCGGCGTCCGCTTTGGTCTCTTCGCCGCAGCCCAGCTGCACCGACGCGGTCGCCGTGACGCTGGAGCCGGTCTGCACGTTGAACGCATTCAGCTGGAAATATTCCGGCTCCTCATGCTGCTTATTGATAAAGGCCAGCGCTTCCAGATCGTAATCAAATACCTGGCCTTTCTTGTCGGCCAGCTTCAGGAAGGCGTCATACAGCGCGTCCAGGCTGTAGTCGCTCTCTTTGTAGCCCATCTCTTCCATGCGGTGTTTTACCGCGGCACGGCCGGAGCGTGAGGTCAGGTTCAGCTGGATTTTATGCAGGCCGATCGACTCTGGCGTCAGGATCTCGTAGTTTTCGCGGTTTTTCAGCACGCCATCCTGATGGATACCGGAGGAGTGAGCGAAGGCGTTAGAGCCGACTACCGCTTTGTTCGCCGGGATCGGCATATTGCAGATCTGGCTGACCATCTGGCTGGTGCGGTAGATTTCCTGGTGATGGATGTTGGTATGCACGTTCAGGATCTGCTGGCGGGTTTTAATCGCCATGATCACCTCTTCCAGCGCGCAGTTACCGGCGCGCTCGCCCAGCCCGTTCAGCGTGCCTTCAACCTGGCGCGCGCCCGCCTGCACGGCAGCCAGCGCATTGCCGGTCGCCATGCCTAAATCGTCGTGGGTATGCACCGACAGAACTGCTTTATCGATATTGGGTACGCGGTTGATCAGCTGGCTGATGATGCTGGCGTATTCGCCCGGCAGGGTGTAGCCCACGGTATCCGGGATGTTAATAGTGGTGGCGCCGGCGTTAATCGCCGCTTCCACTACCCGACACAGATCGTCGATCGGCGTGCGGCCGCCATCTTCGCAGGAGAATTCAACGTCGCTGGTGTAGTTGCGCGCACGTTTCACCATCTGTACCGCGCGCTCGATTACCTCAGGCAGGGTGCTGCGCAGTTTGGTGGCGATATGCATCGGCGAGGTGGCGATAAAGGTGTGGATACGAAAGGCCTCCGCCACGCGCAGCGCTTCCCAGGCGGCATCGATATCTTTCTCGACGCAGCGCGCCAGCCCGCAGACGCGGCTGTTTTTGATGGTGCGCGCGATGGTCTGCACGGATTCAAAGTCGCCCGGCGATGAGACCGGAAAACCGACTTCCATCACGTCTACGCCCATGCGCTCCAGCGCCAGTGCGATCTGCAATTTTTCTTTCACACTCAGGCTGGCCTGTAATGCCTGCTCACCATCGCGCAGAGTGGTATCGAAAATAATGACTTGCTGGCTCATCGTATTCATCCTTATGCGTTAACTTCACCGTGCAACGAGCATAAAAAAACCCGCGCAAGGCGCGGGTTTTTAACTTTCAGCAGGTTCGAATCAGTGTTTGATTCTGCCCACGAGTCTACCGCGCAAACTGAATGCGTTAAGTAGTAGACCGAGTAGGCGGAATGAATGAAACATGGATTCGAACCTCGTAAAATTTTGTGCTGCACATATTGGTACTGGAATCAGGACGGGATGTCAACCATAAGTAAAAGGGTATTTTTGGCGACGGTTAAGGAAAAAATCCTGCGATTTCGAGCCAGCTCAGTGAAACAGACAATGTCAGACAAAATGGCGCGCAGAAGCGGCGATATGGTACAGGAGTAATAATTTAAGTTGCTGATTTTAATCTTTTAAACTGGGTTTTTTCTCCCGCTGCGCTAAAAAGGTTTTACCGCTGCGCGGCAGCAGATTGTCGTGCGTCAGCTTTATTTCAGAGTTAATAACGCCAGAAATGAATTTCACAGGAAAATTGTGGGCTGACGGAGGCGAAATTAATTTTTTATTATTTCTTATAACCCGCTGTAAATGATTTCGTCTCCAGCATTTTATTCTGCCTAACTTCCGGTGAATTAGATAATTCCTCGCGCGCTTAACTTATCGCGCAGAGGCTTTACGGCCAGCGTAACGATAAGCGCAGACTCTGACGTTTGCCTGCCAGGTTTTCTACGGTTATGGTAATCGACCAACTCTTAAAACAATCAACCAAGCAGATTTCTCTGTATCTGGATGTCGGAAACGCGTTCCGGCGTCTGCGCATAAACATAAGGTTTTGATCTTAACTGGCGAATGTGGGGCAGGATGCCAGTGGCGCGCTGGAACAGCGAGCGTCAGTGGATTCAGTTCCTCAAGCCTGGAGGCAGAAAATGGAGATGTTGTCAGGAGCCGAGATGGTCGTCCGTTCGTTAATCGATCAGGGCGTAAAGCAGGTGTTCGGTTATCCGGGCGGCGCGGTACTGGATATTTACGACGCGCTGCAAACCGTCGGCGGAATCGATCACGTACTGGTGCGCCACGAGCAGGGTGCGGTGCATATGGCCGACGGCCTGGCGCGCGCGACCGGTGAAGTCGGCGTGGTGCTGGTCACGTCGGGACCCGGCGCAACCAATGCGATTACCGGTATCGCCACCGCCTATATGGATTCAATTCCGCTGGTGATCCTGTCGGGGCAGGTGCCTTCCTCGCTGATCGGCTACGATGCCTTTCAGGAGTGCGATATGGTGGGGATTTCCCGTCCGGTGGTGAAGCACAGCTTTCTGGTGAAAAGCACCGAAGAGATCCCGACCGTGCTGAAAAAAGCCTTCTGGCTGGCAGCCAGCGGGCGTCCGGGCCCGGTGGTGATCGATCTACCGAAAGATATTCTGAACCCGGCCAATAAGCTGCCTTATGTCTACCCGGATTCGGTGAGCATGCGCTCCTATAATCCGACCATCCAGGGCCACAAAGGCCAGATTAAGCGCGCGTTAAACACGCTGCTCGCCGCGCGTAAGCCAGTGATGTATGTCGGCGGCGGTGCGATTACCTCGGCCTGCGAGGCGGAGCTGCTGCAGCTTGCGGAGCAGCTGAATATTCCGGTCACCAGTTCGCTGATGGGGCTGGGTGCCTTCCCCGGCACGCACCGTCAGGCGGTGGGCATGCTCGGCATGCACGGCACTTACGAAGCCAACATGACAATGCATAACGCCGATCTTATCTTCGCCGTCGGCGTGCGCTTTGACGATCGCACCACCAATAACCTGGCCAAATATTGTCCCAATGCGACGGTGCTGCATATCGATATCGATCCTACGTCGATCTCGAAAACCGTGGCGGCGGATATTCCGATCGTCGGCGATGCGAAACAGACGCTGCAGCAGATGCTCGATCTGCTGGCGCAAAGCGAGACAAAGCAGGATCTCGACAGCCTGCGCGACTGGTGGCAAAGCATCGACGGCTGGCGCAGCCGTAAATGCCTGGCTTACGATCGCACCAGCGAAAAGATCAAACCACAGGCGGTGATCGAAACCATCTGGCGCCTGACCAACGGCGAGGCGTACGTCACCTCGGACGTCGGCCAGCATCAAATGTTTGCGGCGCTCTATTATCCCTTTGATAAACCGCGCCGCTGGATCAACTCCGGCGGGCTCGGCACCATGGGCTTCGGGCTGCCGGCCGCCCTGGGTGTCAAAATGGCGCTGCCGCAAGAGACGGTTATCTGCGTGACCGGCGACGGCAGCATTCAGATGAATATTCAGGAGCTTTCTACCGCGCTGCAGTACGATCTGCCGGTGCTGGTGCTGAGTCTGAACAACCGCGTTCTCGGTATGGTGAAGCAGTGGCAGGATATGATCTATTCCGGCCGCCATTCGCAATCTTATATGGAGTCGCTGCCGGACTTCGTGCGCCTGGCAGAGGCGTACGGTCACGTCGGTATCGCTATTCAACATCCTTCTGAGCTGGAGGAGAAGCTGCAGCTGGCGCTGGATACGCTGGCTAAGGGGCGTCTGGTGTTCGTCGACGTGACCGTCGACGGCAGCGAGCACGTCTACCCGATGCAGATCCGCGGCGGGTCGATGGATGAGATGTGGCTGAGCAAAACGGAGAGGACATAAGTATGCGTCGTATTTTATCGGTTCTGCTGGAGAATGAATCCGGCGCATTGTCTCGCGTGGTGGGCCTCTTTTCCCAGCGCGGCTATAACATCGAGAGCCTGACCGTCGCGCCAACCGACGATCCGACCCTGTCGCGCATGACTATTCAGACCGTGGGCGATGAAAAGGTGCTGGAGCAGATTGAAAAGCAGCTGCATAAGCTGGTGGATGTGCTGCGCGTCAGCGAGCTGGGGCAGGGCGCCTATGTCGAACGCGAAATCATGCTGGTGAAGCTGCAGGCCACCGGCTACGGCCGTGAAGAGGTGAAGCGCAGCGCGGAAATCTTCCGCGGTCAGATTATTGACGTGACGCCGACGCTGTACACGGTTCAGCTGGCGGGCACCAGCGACAAGCTCGATGCCTTCCTTAACACCGTGCGTGAAGTGGCGGAAATCGTTGAAGTGGCGCGTTCCGGCATTGTCGGCGTGTCGCGCGGCGATCGCATTATGCGGTAATTTCCCCAGGTGACTGTCTCTAACCCGGCGTAATGCCGGGTTTTTTTATTTTATGCGCTATGCAGAGATCGCTAAGAAAAGCGGTTGCTCAGCGCGAAGTTCTGCTGTTAGATGTTACAAACGAGTTACCCTTAGCTTAGTTGCGGACATCTGCCGCAACGCGGCTCGCCGTGAAGTATGGAGTTATCGTGAAACTGGATGAAATCGCGCGTCTGGCAGGCGTGTCGCGCACCACGGCCAGTTATGTCATTAATGGCAAAGCGCGGCAGTATCGTGTCAGCGAAAAAACCGTCGAGAAAGTGATGGCGGTAGTGCGTGAGCATAACTACCACCCTAATGCCGTGGCGGCGGGCCTGCGCGCCGGTCGCACGCGCTCGATCGGCCTGGTGATCCCCGATCTGGAAAACACCAGCTATACCCGCATCGCCAACTATCTTGAACGTCAGGCGCGTCAGCGCGGCTATCAGCTGCTCATCGCCTGCTCGGAAGATCAGCCCGACAATGAAATGCGCTGCATCGAACATCTGCTGCAGCGCCAGGTTGATGCGATAATCGTTTCCACCTCTTTGCCGCCCGAGCATCCGTTCTATCAGCGCTGGATCAACGATCCGCTGCCTATTATCGCGCTGGACCGCGCGCTGGATCGTGAACACTTCACCAGCGTCGTCGGTGCCGATCAGGACGACGCTTTTACGCTGGCGGCTGAATTGCGTCAGCTGCCGGTGAAAAACGTGCTGTTTCTCGGCGCGCTGCCTGAGCTTTCCGTCAGTTTCCTGCGCGAGATGGGCTTCCGCGACGCCTGGAAAGAGGATCCGCGCCCCATCGACTATATCTACTGCAACAGCTTCGAGCGCACGGCGGCGGCGGCGCTGTTTGAGAAGTACCTTGACGATCACGATATGCCAGAGGCGCTCTTCACGACCTCATTCGGCCTGCTGCAGGGCGTTATGGATGTGACGCTAAAACGCGACGGGCGCCTGCCGACCGACCTCGCCATCGCGACCTTTGGCGACCACGAATTACTGGACTTTTTAGAGTGTCCGGTGCTGGCCGTCGGGCAGCGTCATCGCGACGTGGCGGAGCGCGTGCTGGAGTTAGTTCTGGCTTCGCTTGATGAACCGCGAAAACCGAAACCGGGATTAACTCGCATTCGGCGAAATTTATTTCGCCGCGGCCAGCTGAGCCGCAGAGTTAAATAGTTGGCGGGCAGCAATACCGCTGCCCTTAAATTTTTCTGTATTAATATTTTTCCGCTTTTAGGGTAAAAAAGCGTAAATCTGCGACACCTCATCTAACAAATTAGCAGCGATGTGATTGTTAAATGTCCATTTCTTAAGGGGGATGCCCGCTCCCGACCCGCCTCAAGCGGCCAGCACCGCTTTCGGAACACCCCTAAAATGCAGCCCCTGTCTCAGAAATAGTGAAGAATATTAGCGCAGGTCGTCAGGCTTATTTTTAAGCATTTTTTCAGGCGCCCTGGTTTTTATTCCATTATTCATCAGGTTAATTTTTAAAATTGACCTTTTGCCCCGTTTGTCGCTTTTCGATCAGCGAAATTACCCCTTGTAAATAGTTATATTCCCGCCGCGCTTCGGCTTGACAACGATTTCGTCGCCTCCGTAAACTCGTGGCGTGGTAAAAAGTGGGGTAAAGTGGTGAAAATGGGGAGCTGAGGGGAAGACTGGCATGTTCCGTGGAGCAACGTTAGTCAATCTCGACAGCAAGGGGCGACTGGCCGTACCAACGCGCTATCGCGACACGCTGATCGGGGAATCTCAAGGGCAGATGGTATGTACCATCGACCTTCATCAGCCATGCCTGTTGCTTTATACCTTGCCCGAATGGGAAATCATCGAAAAAAAGCTGTCTCGCTTATCCAGCATGAACCCCGTTGAGCGTCGCGTACAGCGTCTGCTGCTGGGGCATGCCAGTGAGTGTCAGATGGACAACGCAGGCCGTTTACTGCTGGCGAATACCCTTCGGCAACACGCGAGCCTGACGAAAGAAGTGATGCTGGTCGGCCAGTTCAACAAGTTTGAACTGTGGGATGAACAGACCTGGTATCAACAAGTTAAGGATGACATTGACGCAGAACAGTCGGCTCAGGAACCTTTATCTGAGCGGTTGCAGGACTTGTCGCTATAGCTATGCAGGAAAATTTTAAACATACCACGGTGCTGCTGGACGAGGCGGTTAACGGCCTCAACATCAGGGAAGACGGCATCTACATCGACGGCACCTTTGGTCGCGGCGGACATTCACGTTTGATTCTGTCGCAGCTGGGCGCGCAGGGACGGCTTATCGCTATCGATCGCGACCCGCAAGCTATCGCCGCCGCCGCTGAGATCGACGATCCGCGTTTCTCTATCGTGCACGGGCCGTTCTCCGCGCTGGCAGACTATGTCGAAGAGCTGGGGCTCAGCGGCAAAATCAGCGGCATCCTGCTCGATCTCGGCGTGTCGTCGCCGCAGCTGGACGACGCTGAACGCGGCTTCTCCTTTATGCGCGACGGGCCGCTGGATATGCGCATGGATCCGACGCGCGGACACTCCGCTGCCGAATGGCTGCTGAAGGCGGAAGAGGCGGATATCGCCTTTGTGCTGAAGACCTACGGCGAGGAGCGTTTCGCGAAACGCATTGCGCGCGCCATCGTTGAGCGCAACCGTGAACAGCCGATGACGCGCACCAAAGAGCTGGCCGAGGTGATCGCGGCGGCGACGCCGGTGAAAGATAAGTTCAAGCATCCGGCGACGCGCAGCTTTCAGGCGATCCGCATCTGGATCAACAGCGAGCTGGAAGAGATTGAAATGGCGTTAAAAGGCGCGTTAACGGCGCTGGCCCCGGAGGGACGTTTGTCCGTTATCAGCTTCCACTCGCTGGAAGATCGCCTGGTGAAGCGTTTTATGCGCGACCAGAGCCGCGGCCCGCAGGTGCCGGCAGGTTTACCGATGACCGAGTCACAGCTTAACGCGCTGGGCGGACGTCAGCTGAAGCTGCTGGGCAAAATGACGCCGGGCGACGCGGAAGTCGCAGACAACCCGCGCGCGCGCAGTTCGGTACTGCGCATCGCGGAGAGAACCGAGGCATGATCGGCAACGAACGTCACAGCCTGCCGGGAGTCATCGGCGGCGATCTACTGCGATTCGGCAAAATTCCGCTGATTTTGCTAATCGCCGTGCTGGTGTCGGCCGTGATGGTGGTGACGACGACGCACAAAACGCGTCTGCTGACCGCGCAGCGCGAACAGCTGGTGTTAGAGCGCGACGCGCTAGACATTGAATGGCGTAACCTGATCCTTGAGGAGAACGCGCTGGGCGATCACAGCCGGGTGGAGCGCATCGCCACCGAGAAGCTGCAGCTACAGCATGTGGACCCGTCTCAGGAAAATATCGTGGTACAGAAATAAGGAACGCTAAATCGCAATGAGCGGCGCAAGCAAAACGCTGAAGTTGAAAAAACAGGAAGATAAAGCCAGCTTTGTAAGCTGGCGTTTTGCGTTGCTGTGCGGCTGTATTTTACTGGCGCTGTTCGGTCTGCTCTCCCGCGTTGCCTGGCTGCAGGTCATCAGCCCGGACAAGCTGGTGAAAGAGGGCGACCTGCGCTCGTTGCGCGTGCAGGCTGTTCCCACCGCGCGCGGCATGATTAGCGATCGCGCCGGTCGTCCGCTGGCGGTCAGCGTGCCGGTCAACGCCATCTGGGCCGACCCGAAAGAATTGCACGACGCCGGCGGCGTCACCCTCGACGGCCGCTGGAAGGCGCTCGCTGACGCGCTCTCTATCCCGCTCGATCAGCTGGCAACCCGCGTTAACGCCAACCCGAAAGGCCGTTTTATCTACCTGGCGCGCCAGGTCAGTCCCGCCATCAGCGACTACATCAAAAAGCTCAGGCTGCCGGGGATCCATCTGCGTGAAGAGTCGCGGCGCTACTATCCCGCCGGTCAGGTCACTTCTCACCTGATCGGCTTTACCAATATTGATGGTCAGGGCATCGAGGGCATCGAAAAGAGCTTCGATAAGTGGCTGACCGGCGCGCCGGGCGAACGTACCGTGCGTAAAGACCGCAACGGCCGCGTAATCGAAGATATCTCATCGGTGGACAGCCGCGCCGCCCACAACCTGACGCTCAGCATCGACGAACGCCTGCAGGCGCTGGTCTACCGTGAACTCAATAACGCGGTGGCGTTCAACAAAGCTGAATCGGGCACCGCCGTGCTGGTCGACGTCAACACCGGCGAAGTGCTGGCAATGGCGAACAGCCCGGCCTATAACCCCAATAACCTCAGCAACACGCCCAAAGAGATGATGCGCAACCGCGCCATCACCGACATTTTCGAGCCTGGCTCGACCGTTAAGCCGATGGTGGTGATGACGGCGCTGCAGCGCGGCGTGGTGCGGGAAAACAGCGTGCTTAATACCGTACCGTACCGCGTCAATGGTCACGAGATCAAAGACGTGGCGCGCTATAACGAACTGACCCTTACCGGGATTCTGCAGAAGTCGAGTAACGTCGGCGTTTCACGGCTGGCGTTAGCGATGCCCTCCTCAGCGCTTGTAGAAACTTATGCGCGCTTTGGCCTGGGTAAACCGACCAATTTGGGGCTGGTCGGGGAAAGTAGTGGCTTATACCCTCAAAAACAACGGTGGTCTGACATAGAGAGGGCCACCTTCTCTTTCGGCTACGGGCTAATGGTAACGCCGTTACAGTTAGCGCGTGTCTACGCAACGATTGGCAGCTTCGGCATTCACCGACCACTGTCGATCACCAAAGTCGATCCGCCCGTCGCGGGCGAGCGCGTTTTCCCGGAATCGGTAGTAAAAACCGTGGTTCATATGATGGAAAGCGTGGCGCTGCCAGGCGGCGGCGGCATAAAAGCGGCCATCAAAGGCTATCGCATCGCGATTAAAACCGGTACGGCGAAAAAAGTCGGGCCGGATGGCCGTTACGTCAATAAATACATTGCTTATACCGCAGGCGTTGCGCCTGCCAGTCATCCTCGTTTTGCGCTGGTGGTGGTGATCAACGATCCCCAGGCCGGTAAATATTACGGTGGTGCGGTCTCCGCGCCGGTGTTCGGTGCCATCATGGGCGGCGTACTGCGCACCATGAACATCGAGCCGGATGCGTTGCCGACCAATGACAAAAACGAGCTGGTGACTAACAGAAGTGAGGAAAAAAGTGACAGATCGTAACCTGCGCGACTTGCTGGACCCATGGGTGCCAGGCGCGCCGGCGCGTCCCCTGGGTGACATGACACTGGACAGCCGCAAGGCGGCGTCCGGCGATCTGTTTGTGGCCGTGGCAGGCCACCACGCCGATGGACGACGTTTTATTCCACAGGCGATCGCGCAGGGCGTTTCTGCGGTGATCGCAGAGGCCGAAGGCGAAGCCAGCGATGGCGATATCGTTGAGATGCACGGCGTGCCGGTGATTTACCTGGCGCAGCTTCAGCAGCGTCTCTCTGCGCTGGCGGGCCGCTTCTACGGTCAGCCCGGCGAGAAGCAGAAGCTTATCGGCGTTACCGGCACCAACGGTAAAACCACCACCACCCAGCTGCTGGCGCAGTGGGCGCAGCTGCTGGGGGAAACCAGCGCGGTGATGGGCACGGTTGGTAACGGTCTGCTGGGACACCTGACGGCGACCGAAAACACCACCGGCTCCGCCGTTGACGTGCAGCACCAGCTGCAGGCGCTGCAGCAGCAGGGCGCGACGCTGACCGCTATGGAAGTCTCCTCGCACGGTCTGGTGCAGCACCGCGTGGCGGCGCTGCCGTTCGCTGCGGCGGTCTTTACCAATCTGAGCCGCGATCATCTCGACTATCACGGCGACATGCAGGCCTATGAGTCGGCTAAAAAACTGCTGTTCACCGAGCATCAGGTTGGCAGCATGATCCTGAACGCCGACGATGAGGTTGGCCGCCGCTGGCTGGCAACGCTGCCTGATGCCGTCGCCGTTACTATGGAAGACAATTTGCAGCCCGGCTGCCGTGGCCGCTGGGTAAAAGCGGAAGAGGTGACCTATCAGGAGAGCGGCGCGCATATCCGCTTCAGCTCCAGCTGGGGCGAGGGCGAGTTCGACAGCCGTCTGATGGGCGCCTTTAACGTCAGTAATCTGCTGCTGGCTTTTGCCACGCTGCTGGCGCTGGATTATCCGCTTGCCGATCTGGTGCGGACCGCACCCCAGCTACAGCCGGTATGCGGGCGCATGGAAGTCTTCAGTGCGCCAGGCAAACCCACCGTAGTCGTCGATTATGCCCATACGCCAGACGCGCTGGAAAAAGCGCTGCAGGCGGCGCGCCTGCACTGCACAGGCAAGCTGTGGTGTCTGTTCGGCTGCGGCGGCGACCGCGATAAAGGCAAGCGTCCCCTGATGGGTGCCATCGCCGAGCAGTTCGCGGACGTGGTAGTGATTACTGACGACAACCCGCGCAGCGAAGATCCGCAGGCTATCGTTAACGACATTTTGACCGGCCTGCTTGAGCCGCACCGCGCACGTGTCGTCGCCGGACGTGCGCAAGCTGTCACTAACGCCGTTCTCCAGGCGCAGCCTGACGACATCGTGCTGGTGGCGGGTAAAGGTCACGAAGATTATCAAATCGTGGGAAATCGCCGTCTGGATTACTCCGACCGCACCACGGTTGCCGCGCTATTAGGAGTAACGGCATGATCCCGGTTTCCCTGAAAACTCTGGCTGAAATCAGCGGTGGTACGCTCCACGGCAGCGATTTGACCCTTAACGAGGTGACTACTGATACGCGTAAAGTGACGCCTGGCAGCCTGTTTGTTGCGCTGGTCGGCGAACGCTTCGATGCCCACGACTTTGCCGCTGACGCTATCGCCAGCGGCGCGCAGGCGCTGTTAGTGAGTAAGCATTTACCTCTTTCTGTCCCGCAGGTGGTGGTCGCCGACACGCGTATCGCGTTCGGCAAGCTGGCCGCCTGGGTGCGCCAGCAGTCGAAGGCGCGCGTCGTGGCGCTGACCGGCTCCTCCGGCAAAACCTCGGTGAAAGAGATGACCGCCGCGATCCTGCGCGAGTGCGGTGAAACGCTCTATACCGCTGGCAACCTGAATAATGATATTGGCGTGCCGATGACGCTGCTGCGCCTGGCGCCGCAGCATCAGTACGCCGTGATTGAGCTGGGTGCCAATCACCAGGGCGAAATTGCCTACACCACCGAGCTGACGCGTCCAGAGAGCGCGCTGGTGAATAACCTGGCGGCGGCACACCTGGAAGGCTTCGGCTCGCTGGCGGGCGTGGCGAAGGCGAAAGGGGAGATCTTCAACGGTCTGCCGGCGAACGGCACCGCTATCCTCAACGCCGACAGCAACGACTGGCCGCACTGGCAGAACAACCTGCACGGCAAGCGCGTCTGGCGCTTTTCTCCTCAGGCGGCAGAGAGCGACTTTAGCGTGCGTGACGTACGTATGGGCGTTGATGGAACGCACTTCACGATGCAGACGCCAGGCGGCGATATTGCCATTACGCTGCCGTTGCCTGGCCGCCATAACATTGCCAACGCGCTGGCTGCCGCCGCGCTGGCGCTGTCGATCGACGCGCCGCTCAGCGCCATTCAGCGCGGGTTAAAAAACCTTCAGGCCGTGCCTGGCCGCCTGTTCCCCATCCGTCTCTCTGAGCATCAGCTGCTGCTGGATGACAGCTATAACGCCAACGTCGGCTCAATGACGGCCGCCGCACAGGTGCTGGGCGAGATGCCTGGCTATCGCGTAATGGTGGTGGGCGATATGGCTGAGCTGGGAGACGAGGCGGAGCAGTGTCACCGTGAAGTGGGCCTGGCGGCAAAGGCCGCAGGGGTCGATCGCGTTCTCAGCGTTGGCGAACTGAGCGCATACATGAGTGAAAGTAGCGGAGTTGGCGAACATTTCGCCACTAAAACCGCATTGACTGAACGTTTACGGACGCTGTTGTCCGAACATCAGGAATTAACCGTTTTGATTAAAGGTTCGCGGAGTGCTGCCATGGAGCAGGTCGTGCAGAACCTACAGGAGATGGGAACATGTTAGTCTGGCTGGCCGAGCATCTGGTCGCTTTTTATTCCGGCTTCAACGTCTTTTCATATTTGACGTTTCGCGCCATTGTCAGCCTGCTGACCGCCTTATTTATCTCATTATGGATGGGGCCGCGCCTGATCGCCTGGCTGCAAAAGCTGCAAATCGGCCAGGTGGTACGCAACGACGGCCCGGAGTCGCACTTCAGCAAGCGCGGCACGCCGACCATGGGCGGGATTATGATCCTCACTTCGATCACCGTTTCGGTGCTGATGTGGGCCTATCCTTCCAATCCCTACGTCTGGTGCGTACTGGTGGTGCTGGTGGGCTTCGGCATTATCGGTTTTGTCGATGACTACCGCAAAGTGGTGCGCAAAGATACCAAAGGGCTGATCGCGCGCTGGAAATATTTCTGGATGTCGGTGATTTCGCTCGGCGTGGCGTTTGCGCTCTACGCCGCCGGTAAAGGCACGCCTGCCACGCAGCTGGTGGTGCCGTTTTTCAAAGACATCATGCCTCAGCTTGGCCTGTTCTACGTGGTGCTGGCCTACTTCGTTATCGTCGGTACCGGCAACGCCGTAAACCTTACCGATGGTCTGGACGGACTGGCGATTATGCCGACCGTTTTTGTCGCGGCAGGGTTCGCGCTGGTGGCCTGGGCGACCGGCAACGTCAAGTTCGCCGAGTATCTGCATATTCCCTATTTACGCCATGCAGGCGAGCTGGTGATCGTCTGTACCGCCATCGTCGGGGCAGGGTTGGGCTTTCTGTGGTTCAACACCTATCCGGCGCAGGTCTTTATGGGCGATGTGGGATCGCTGGCGCTGGGCGGCGCCCTGGGCACGCTGGCCGTGCTGCTGCGTCAGGAATTTTTGCTGGTGATTATGGGCGGCGTGTTCGTGGTGGAGACGCTGTCGGTGATCCTGCAGGTAGGATCGTTCAAGCTACGCGGACAGCGCATTTTCCGCATGGCGCCGATTCATCATCACTATGAACTGAAAGGCTGGCCGGAACCGCGCGTGATTGTGCGCTTCTGGATCATTTCGCTGATGCTGGTGCTTATTGGCCTGGCCACGCTGAAGGTACGTTAATTATGGCTGACTATCGGGGCAGAAAAGTCGTCATTATCGGGCTGGGCCTGACGGGCCTCTCCTGTGTTGATTTCTTTTTAGCGCAAGGCGTAACGCCACGCGTGATGGATACCCGTGTGTCGCCGCCGGGACTCGACAAGCTGCCTGAGCAGGTTGAGCGCTACACCGGCGGCCTTAACAGCGACTGGCTGCTGGCGGCGGATCTGATCGTCGCCAGCCCAGGCATGGCGCTGGCGCATCCGGCACTGACCGAAGCAGCCGAGGCGGGCGTTGAAATCGTCGGCGATATCGAGCTGTTCTGCCGCGAGGCGCAGGCGCCGATCGTGGCGATCACCGGCTCTAACGGCAAAAGTACCGTTACCACGCTGGTTGGCGAGATGGCGCGAGCCGCGGGCTGGCAGGTTGGCGTCGGCGGCAATATCGGCCTGCCGGCGCTGTCGCTGCTGAAATCGCCCGCGCAGCTTTATGTGCTGGAGCTTTCCAGCTTCCAGCTGGAAACCACCTGGAGCCTGAAAGCCGCGGCGGCGACCATTCTCAACGTCACCGAAGATCATATGGATCGCTATCCGCTCGGTATGCAGCAGTATCGTGCCGCCAAGCTGCGCATCTATGAAAACGCGCGCGTCTGCGTGGTGAACGCCGACGATGCGCTGACCATGCCAGTACGCGGTGCCGATGCGCGCTGCGTCAGCTTTGGCATCGATTTCGGCGACTACCACCTTAATCGTCAGCAGGGCGCCACCTGGCTGCGGGTGAAGGGCGAAAAGGTGCTGAACACCGATGAGATGAAGCTGGTGGGGCAGCATAACTATACCAATGCGCTGGCGGCGCTGGCGCTGGCCGACGCCGTGGGCCTGCCGCGCGCCTCCAGTCTGGCGGCGCTGACCAGCTTTACCGGGCTGGCGCATCGCTTCCAGCTGGTGCATGAGGCCAACGGCGTGCGCTGGATTAACGACTCAAAAGCTACCAACGTCGGCAGCACCGAAGCGGCGCTTAACGGCCTGCAGGTGCAGGGCCGCCTCTGGCTGCTGCTGGGCGGCGACGGTAAGTCGGCGGATTTTAGTCCGCTGGCGCGCTACGTGCAGGAGGAGAAGGTTCGCCTCTACTGCTTCGGCCGCGACGGCGACGCGCTGGCGGCGCTGCGGCCCGAGAGTGCGGTTCGCACCGAGACGATGGAGCAGGCGATGGCGCTGATTGCGCCGCAGGTGCAGCCTGGCGATATGGTGCTGCTCTCGCCCGCCTGCGCCAGCCTCGACCAGTTCCGTAATTTCGAACAGCGCGGCGATCGCTTCGCGCAGCTGGCGAAGGAGTTAGGCTGATGCGTATTCCTGGCGGCGGAATGATAATCGGACTCTTCGCCTTTATCGGCAGTCGGCTGAAAGACTGGGTAATGGGCGCGCGCGAAAGCGACGACTCCGCCCTGGTGCTCTATGACCGCACGCTGCTGTGGCTCACCTTCGGCCTGGCTATTGTCGGCTTCGTGATGGTGACCTCGGCCTCGATGCCGGTCGGTCAGCGTCTTAACGACGATCCCTTTTATTTTGCCAAGCGCGACGCCTTCTATATCGTGCTGGGACTCGGCATCGCGCTGGTTACGCTGCGGGTGCCGATGGATTTCTGGCAGCGCTACAGCAACGTTATGCTGCTGGCCACGGTGGTGATGCTGCTTATCGTGCTGGTAGTCGGCAGCTCGGTGAACGGCGCCTCGCGCTGGATCGCCCTCGGCCCGCTGCGTATCCAGCCGGCGGAGCTGTCGAAGCTGTCGCTCTTCTGCTATCTCGCCAGCTATCTGGTGCGTAAGGTCGAAGAGGTGCGTAACAACTTCTGGGGCTTCTGCAAACCGATGGGCGTGATGGTGGTGCTGGCGGTGCTGCTGCTGGCGCAGCCTGACCTTGGCACCGTGGTCGTACTCTTCGTCACCACGCTGGCAATGCTCTTCCTGGCGGGCGCGAAGCTGTGGCAGTTTCTGGCGATTATCGGCTCCGGCATGTTCGCCGTGGTGCTGCTGATTATCGCGGAACCCTACCGTATGCGGCGCGTGACCTCGTTCTGGAACCCCTGGGAAGATCCCTTCGGCAGCGGTTACCAGCTGACCCAGTCGCTGATGGCGTTTGGCCGCGGCGAATTCTGGGGGCAGGGGCTCGGCAACTCGGTGCAAAAACTGGAGTATCTGCCGGAAGCGCATACCGACTTTATCTTCTCTATTATCGGCGAAGAGCTGGGTTATATCGGTGTGGTTTTAGCCTTGTTGATGGTATTCTTCGTCGCTTTTCGTGCGATGTCGATCGGCCGCCGCGCGCTGGAGATCGATCAGCGTTTTTCCGGCTTTCTCGCCTGCTCTATCGGCGTGTGGTTTAGCTTCCAGGCGCTGGTTAACGTCGGCGCGGCAGCGGGTATGCTGCCGACCAAAGGTCTGACGCTGCCGCTGATCAGCTACGGCGGCTCCAGCCTGTTGATTATGTCGACCGCCATCGTGTTTTTGCTGCGAATTGATTATGAAACGCGCCTGACCAAAGCGCAGGCGTTTACCCGAGGTGCCCGATGAGTGGGAAGCGTTTGATGGTGATGGCGGGCGGAACCGGCGGGCATGTTTTCCCCGGTCTGGCCGTCGCCCATCATCTGATGGAGCAGGGTTGGCAGGTTCGCTGGCTCGGCACAGCCGACAGAATGGAAGCGGATCTGGTGCCGAAACACGGTATTGAGATTGAGTTTATCCGCATCAGCGGCCTGCGCGGCAAAGGCCTGAAGGCGCTACTGCTGGCGCCGATGCGTATTTTTAACGCCTGGCGTCAGGCGCGCGCCATTATGCGGGCGTGGCAGCCGGACGTGGTGCTGGGCATGGGCGGTTACGTTTCCGGTCCCGGCGGCCTCGCCGCCTGGAGCTGTGGCATTCCGGTGGTGCTGCACGAGCAGAACGGCATTGCCGGACTGACGAACAAATGGCTGGCGAAGATCGCCAGCAAGGTGATGCAGGCGTTTCCCGGCGCTTTTCCGCATGCGGACGTCGTCGGCAATCCGGTGCGTACCGACGTGCTGGCGCTGCCGCTGCCAGCGCAGCGTCTGGTTAACCGCAGCGGCCCGGTTCGCGTGCTGGTGGTCGGCGGAAGCCAGGGCGCGCGCGTGCTGAACCAGACGCTGCCGCAGGTCGCGGCCGCGCTGGGCGACAGCGTGACGCTGTGGCATCAGACCGGCAAAGGCGCACTGCAGGATGTGCTCAGGGCGTACCAGCAGGTCGGGCAGACGCAGCACAAGGTTACAGAGTTTATTGACGATATGGCGGCCGCCTACGCCTGGGCGGATGTGGTGGTTTGCCGCTCCGGCGCGCTGACCGTCAGCGAAATCGCCGCTGCGGGCTTACCGGCGATTTTCGTGCCTTTTCAGCATAAAGATCGTCAGCAGTACTGGAATGCGCTGCCGCTGGAAAAAGCGGGCGCGGCCAAAATTTTTGAGCAGCCGCAGTTTACCGCGGATGCCGTGGCGGAGACGCTGCGCCGCTGGGATCGCCCAACGCTGTTGAGCATGGCGGAAAAGGCCCGCCAGGTGGCGATCCCCGATGCGACCGAACGGGTTGCGCGAGAAGTGGCGCGCGCCGCGAAGTGAATAATCGGGCCAGCATTGCTGGCCGGTGCCGTAACGGGCACGGATAAAGATGACAGGTAACTAGGAACGATGAATACACAACAACTGGCAAAACTGCGCTCCATTGTGCCCGAGATGCGTCGCGTCCGGCACATTCACTTTGTCGGCATCGGCGGTGCCGGCATGGGCGGTATTGCCGAAGTGTTGGCGAACGAGGGTTACCATATTAGCGGCTCCGATCTGGCGCCGAACGCGGTGACGCAGCATCTGGCGGCGCTGGGCGCCACCATCTATTTCAACCATCGCCCGGAAAACGTCATCGACGCCAGCGTGGTGGTGGTGTCCAGCGCGGTAGCGCAGGACAACCCGGAACTGGTCGCGGCGCGCGAACAGCGTATTCCCGTTATCCGCCGCGCTGAGATGCTGGCGGAGCTGATGCGCTTTCGTCACGGCATCGCCATCGCCGGCACGCACGGCAAAACCACCACCACGGCGATGGTGTCGAGCATCTATGCGGAAGGCGGCCTGGATCCGACCTTTGTTAACGGCGGTCTGGTTAAGGCGGCGGGCACGCACGCGCGGCTCGGCAGCAGCCGCTACCTGATTGCGGAGGCGGACGAGAGCGACGCCTCTTTCTTGCATCTGCAGCCGATGGTGGCGGTAGTGACCAATATCGAAGCTGACCACATGGACACCTACCAGGGCGACTTCGAAAACCTGAAGCAGACGTTTATTAATTTTCTGCACAACCTGCCGTTTTACGGTCGTGCGGTAATGTGCATCGATGATGTGGTGATCCGCGATCTGATCCCGCGCGTGGGACGTCATATCACCACCTACGGCTTCAGCGACGACGCCGACGTGCGCATTGAACACTATGAGCAGCGCGGCGCGCAGGGGCACTTTACCCTGGTGCGTCACGACAAGCCTCGCCTGCAGGTGACGCTGAACGCCCCAGGCCGCCATAACGCGCTTAACGCGGCGGCGGCGGTAGCGGTCGCGAGCGAAGAGGGCATCGACGACGACGCCATTCTCGCCGCGCTGGAGAGTTTCCAGGGCACCGGGCGTCGCTTCGATCTGTTGGGCGAATTCCCGACGGAGCCGGTAAACGGCAATCCGGGCACGGCGATGCTGGTCGACGATTACGGTCATCATCCGACCGAAGTCGACGCCACCATCAAGGCGGCGCGCGCCGGCTGGCCGGACAAGAAGCTGGTGATGGTATTTCAGCCGCACCGCTATACGCGCACTCGCGACCTGTTCGACGACTTCGCCAACGTGCTGTCGCAGGTCGACGTGTTGCTGATGCTGGATGTCTATTCGGCGGGCGAAACGCCGATCCCCGGCGCAGACAGCCGCGCGCTCTGCCGCTCTATTCGCGGACGCGGCAAGGTCGATCCGGTGCTGGTACCGGATCACGACGCGCTGCCGGAAATGCTGGCGCCGCTGCTGTCGGGCAAGGATCTGATTCTGGTGCAGGGCGCCGGTAACGTAGGCAAAGTGGCGCGCAAGCTGGCGGATTGCAAGCTGCAGCCCGAGCGTAAAGCGGAGGAGCGTCATGGCTGATAAAGTCGCCGTCCTGATGGGCGGTACCTCGGCAGAGCGCGACGTGTCGCTGATGTCGGGCAGCGCGGTGCTGGCGGGTCTGCGCGAGGCGGGCATTAACGCCCACGCGGTCGATACCCGCGATGTGTCGGTGCTGACGCTGAAAGAGCAGGGCTTTGACGCCGCGTTTATCGCGCTGCACGGCCGCGGAGGCGAAGATGGCACGCTGCAGGCGGTGCTGGAATTTTTACAGCTGCCCTATACCGGCAGCGGCGTGATGGCGTCCGCTATCACTATGGATAAGCTGCGCACTAAGCTGCTCTGGCAGGGACGTGGATTGCCGTCTGGCCGGTTTGTCTGGCTGACGCGCGAGCAGTATCAGGCGGGTTTGAACGCTGAAACGCGCGACGCCGTCGAGGCGCTGGGCCTGCCGCTGTTCGTCAAGCCGAGCAGCGAAGGCTCCAGCGTCGGCATCAGCCGCGTCAACACGCCGGAGACGCTGCCTGCCGCGCTGGATGAGGCTTTTCGTCATGACGATAACGTGCTGATCGAGGCCTTTCTCAGCGGCGAGGAGTACACGGTCGGCATTATTGGCGACCAGATTCTGCCGGCCATACGCATTCAGACCGCCAGCGAATTTTATGACTATGAAGCAAAATACATTTCTGACGATACTCAATACTTCTGCCCGGCTGGTTTGAGCGCCGAGCGGGAGGCAGAACTGCAGAGGCTGGTCTGGGACGCATGGCGCGCACTGGGCTGCAGCGGCTGGGGACGAGTCGATGTCATGGTGGACGGTGAAGGCAACTTCCAGCTGCTGGAGGCGAACACTTCGCCGGGCATGACCAGCCACAGCCTGGTGCCGATGGCGGCAAGCGTTGCGGGAATGAGCTTCTCGCAGCTGGTGGCGCGTATTCTGGAACTGGCTGACTGATATGTCACAGGCGGCACTTAACGCACGGAACCGCGAACCCCAGGAGCGCGTGCGCACGGGGCGCAGCAACGGGGCCAGACTTTTCGGCATCGTTTTTCTGCTGATGGTTATTGGCATTATGATTTTCGGCGGGCTGGTGGTACTGAAGTGGATGAACGACGCGTCGCGCCTGCCGCTTTCACGGCTGGTGGTGACGGGCGAAACCCACTACACCACGCACGATGATATTCGCCAGGCGATTTTGTCGCTGGGCGCGCCGGGCACCTTTATGTCGCAGGATGTTAACATCCTCCAGCAGCAGATTGAGCGACTGCCGTGGATTAAACAGGTCAGCGTGCGCAAGCAGTGGCCTGACGAGCTGAAGATCCACCTGGTGGAATATGTGCCGGTGGCGCGCTGGAACGATCTGCATATGGTGGACGCGGACGGCGTCTCCTTCAGCGTGCCGGCCAGCCATATCGGCAAGGAAACGATGCCGATGCTGTATGGGCCGGAAGGCAGCGAAAAAGAGGTGTTGGCGGGCTATCACAGCATGAGCGACGTGCTGAAGGCCAACAAGTTTACCCTGAAGGTCGCGTCGATGACGGCGCGGCGGTCATGGCAGCTGGTCACCAGCGACGATGTACGCATCGAGCTGGGGCGCGGCGAACCCATGAAGCGTCTTAACCGATTTATCGAGCTCTACCCGGCGTTGCAGCAGCAAGGGCAAAATGAGCACAAGCGTATCAGCTATGTGGATTTGCGGTACGACTCGGGTGCAGCCGTGGGCTGGACGCCGGAGCCCGTAGAGCTCCAGGACAGTAATCAGCAACAGAACCAGGCACAGGCTAAACAATGATCAAGGCAACGGACAGAAAACTGGTAGTTGGACTCGAAATTGGCACCGCGAAGGTTGCCGCCCTGGTTGGGGAAATTCTGCCCGATGGTATGGTCAACATTATCGGGGTGGGCAGTTGCCCGTCTCGCGGCATGGATAAAGGCGGCGTAAACGACCTCGAGTCGGTGGTGAAATGCGTACAGCGCGCCATCGACCAGGCTGAGCTGATGGCGGATTGCCAGATCTCGTCGGTCTACCTCGCTTTATCGGGCAAACATATCAGCTGCCAGAACGAAATCGGGATGGTTCCGATTTCAGAAGAGGAAGTGACTCAGGATGATGTGGAAAATGTCGTACACACTGCGAAGTCAGTGCGCGTGCGCGATGAGCACCGCATCCTGCATGTTATTCCTCAGGAATACGCTATCGATTATCAGGAAGGCATCAAAAATCCGGTCGGCTTGTCGGGCGTGCGCATGCAG
This sequence comes from Pantoea agglomerans, assembly GCF_020149765.1. Lineage (NCBI taxonomy): Bacteria > Pseudomonadati > Pseudomonadota > Gammaproteobacteria > Enterobacterales > Erwiniaceae > Pantoea > Pantoea agglomerans. The sequence goes on along the minus strand of NZ_CP083809.1, from coordinate 3,355,357 downwards.
GCAAAAGTGCACCTGATCACATGTCACAACGATATGGCGAAAAATATCGTTAAAGCCGTTGAACGTTGCGGCCTTAAAGTTGACCAACTGATTTTTGCCGGTCTGGCGTCCAGCTTCGCCGTACTGACCGAAGATGAACGTGAGCTTGGCGTCTGTGTTGTCGACGTCGGCGGCGGTACAATGGATATCGCTGTTTATACAGGCGGCGCGCTGCGTCACACTAAAGTGATCCCCTATGCGGGTAACGTAGTCACCAGCGATATCGCCTACGCGTTCGGCACGCCGCCGACAGATGCGGAAGCGATTAAAGTTCGCCACGGCTGCGCGCTGGGTTCGATTGTCGGCAAAGACGAAAACGTCGAAGTGCCGAGCGTTGGCGGACGTCCGCCGCGCAGTCTGCAACGGCAGACGCTGGCTGAAGTGATCGAGCCGCGCTACACCGAATTGCTGAATCTGGTTAACGACGAGATTTTGCAGCTACAGGAACAACTGCGTCAGCAGGGCGTTAAGCACCATCTGGCAGCCGGGATTGTGCTGACCGGTGGCGCGGCGCAAATTGAAGGGCTTGCCGCCTGCGCGCAACGCGTTTTCCATACGCAGGTGCGCATCGGGCAGCCGCTCAATATCACAGGATTGACAGATTACGCGCAGGAACCTTATTACTCGACCGCAGTGGGACTGCTGCACTATGGCAAAGAGTCCCATATGAACGGCGATGCAGAGACGGAAAAACGCGCATCGGTGGGCAACTGGTTCAAGCGCATCAATAGCTGGTTGAAGAAAGAATTTTGATTTTAGAAAGGAGACCATGCTGGCACTGTTTATGGTCTCCAGGCGACAGGCACATAACGGAGAGAAATCATGTTTGAACCGATGGAATTAACCAATGACGCGGTGATTAAAGTCATCGGCGTCGGCGGGGGCGGTGGCAACGCCGTAGAGCACATGGTACGCGAGCGTATCGAAGGTGTGGAATTCTTCGCTGTGAACACCGACGCCCAGGCGTTGCGTAAAACAGCGGTTGGCCAGACTATCCAGATCGGTACCAATATCACCAAAGGTCTGGGTGCCGGAGCGAATCCGGAAGTTGGTCGTACCTCTGCGGAAGAAGATCGCGAAGCACTGCGTTCTGCGCTGGAGGGAGCAGACATGGTGTTTATCGCGGCCGGTATGGGCGGCGGTACCGGTACCGGCGCTGCGCCGGTGGTGGCGGAAGTAGCCAAAGACCTGGGCATTCTGACCGTTGCGGTCGTGACCAAGCCTTTTAACTTCGAAGGCAAAAAGCGCATGGCCTTTGCCGAGCAGGGCATCGCCGAGCTCTCTAAGCATGTGGATTCGCTGATTACGATCCCGAACGACAAGCTGCTGAAAGTGCTGGGTCGCGGCATCTCTCTGCTCGACGCCTTTGGCGCGGCAAACGACGTGCTGAAAGGCGCAGTACAGGGCATCGCCGAGCTGATTACGCGTCCGGGCCTGATGAACGTCGACTTCGCTGACGTGCGCACCGTTATGTCCGAAATGGGCTACGCCATGATGGGTTCCGGCGTTGCCTGCGGCGAAGACCGTGCGGAAGAGGCGGCGGAAATGGCGATCTCCAGCCCGCTGCTGGAAGATATCGACCTTTCTGGCGCGCGCGGCGTGCTGGTCAACATCACCGCGGGCTTCGACCTGCGTCTGGATGAGTTCGAAACCGTGGGTAACACTATCCGCGCCTTCGCCTCTGACAATGCGACCGTGGTTATCGGTACCTCGCTGGATCCAGAGATGAACGACGAACTGCGCGTCACCGTGGTGGCAACCGGCATCGGCATGGACAAACGTCCGGAAATTACCCTGGTGACCAACAAGCCAGCCAGCCAGCCTGTGATGGATCATCGCTACCAGCAGCACGGCATGTCGCCGCTGCCGCAGGAGCAAAAGCCGGCGGCTAAAGTGGTCAACGACCAGACTGCGCAGTCAAACAAAGAGCCCGATTACCTTGATATTCCAGCGTTTCTGCGTAAGCAGGCCGATTAGGAATAAGCTGAGAATTGGGATTCTCCGCTCTTTGTGCTAAAGTGTTCGCCCGCTGGTAAAGTATACTGGCGGTCGGATGGGTAATATTGCGAGATAATACGATGATCAAACAAAGGACATTAAAACGTATTGTTCAGGCGACTGGTGTCGGTTTGCATACCGGCAAGAAAGTCACGCTGACCTTACGCCCTGCGCCGGCTAATACCGGGGTCATCTATCGTCGCACTGACTTGAATCCACCGGTTGATTTCCCGGCTGATGCAAAATATGTGCGCGACACCATGCTGAGTACCTGCCTGGTGAATGATGAAGGCGTACGTATTTCGACGGTTGAGCATTTGAACGCCGCGCTGGCTGGCCTGGGTATCGACAACATTATCGTTGAAGTGGATGCGCCGGAAATTCCGATTATGGACGGCAGCGCCGCGCCCTTTATCTATCTGCTGATGGATGCGGGTATCGAACAGCTGAACAGCGCGAAGAAATTCGTGCGCGTTAAGCAGACTGTTCGCGTGGAAGATGGCGATAAGTGGGCCGAGATCAAGCCGTACAACGGTTTCTCTCTCGATTTCACCATCGACTTCAACCATCCGGCGATCGACTCCAGCTCCCAGCGCTATCAGCTGAACTTCTCTGCCGACTCTTTTGTGCGTCAGATCAGCCGCGCGCGTACCTTCGGCTTTATGCGCGAAATCGAGTATCTGCAATCCAAAGGCCTGTGCCTGGGCGGTAGTCTGGATTGCGCTATCGGTCTCGACGATTTCCGCGTGCTGAATGAAGAAGGCCTGCGTTTTGAAGATGAATTCGTTCGTCACAAAATGCTGGATGCGATCGGCGACCTGTTTATGTGCGGCCACAATATTATCGGCGCGTTCACCGCGTTCAAATCAGGCCACGCACTGAACAACAAGCTGCTGCAGGCCGTCCTGGCGAAACAAGAAGCCTGGGAATGGGCTACCTTCGAAGACGAAGCGGAACTGCCGCTGGCGTTCAAGGCACCGAATCTGGTTCTGGCTTAATTACCCCGGAACCCTGAAAGGCTGGTTATGCTGACACCCTCTCCGGTCAGCGGCACCAGCCTTTTTTATTGCGCTTTTTTTGCCCCTCTGAATTTTCGACACGTCTCGCACTAAATGGCATAGCGTTGCTGAAACGCTGAACAAACAGGCGGCTTTTCTTCCAGAGCGACTTTAAACACTGATGTGGGCGCCCCACATTAATGGTACTATCAGGCGCTCTGAAAAGCTGAGCGCCGCTGTTCAAAGACGAGCGGCAAACCCCTGACAACGACGCGCTCGTTGATGCGCAATGGAAGAGTTGTGATCGGAATTTTTCTACGCTGGCGACATTTAGGCAGACGCTATTTCTGGCCTCATCTCCTGTTGGGGATGGTGGCGGCCAGCTTTGGCTTGCCTGTCTGCGCCCAGAGCGCCGAATTCAACACCTCATCCGAATCCTCCTCCAGCAGCCTGTTCGTCGGCAACGCCGCGCGCTTCGATCATCTGATCCGGCTGCAGGAGACGGCGCGTCGTCCCAGCTTTACGATAGATTACTGGCATCAGCACGCTATCCGCACGGTTATCCGCCATCTTTCTTTTACCCTGACGCCGCAGGCGGAAACGCCCGATATGCTGCCGCTGGCTGCGCACAAGCTGGCGTTGATCGACTCGCTTCAGGCGTTGCTGACTACCCACACCTCTCTGCGCCAGCCGTCGCAGCCGGTCGCTGAGGCGCCGCGCGATACGCTCGCGCCTGCCACTTCACTGGCCGACTGGCGCAGCAAAACCCATGCAATTCGCGCCGGACCGTCTACGCTGCTTGTCTGAACCCCTTTTTAAAATACCTTTATTTATTATCGCAGCCCGCGCGACGCGGCTGAATTGAGAAGTTTTTAATATGTTAATCAAACTGTTAACTAAAGTATTTGGCAGCAGCAACGATCGTACCCTGCGCCGCATGCGCAAAGTCGTAGACGTCATCAACAAGATGGAGCCGGATTTCGAGAAACTTTCTGACGATGAGCTGAAAGCGAAAACCGACGAGTTCCGCGAGCGCCTGAAAAAGGGCGAGACGCTGGAAAGCCTGATCCCGGAAGCCTTCGCAACGGTGCGTGAAGCGAGTAAGCGCGTCTTCGGCATGCGTCACTTTGACGTACAGCTGATCGGCGGCATGGTGCTGAACGATCGCTGTATCGCAGAGATGCGCACCGGTGAAGGTAAAACGCTGACCGCGACCCTGCCGGCGTACCTCAACGCCCTGAGCGGCAAAGGCGTGCACGTTGTCACCGTCAACGACTATCTGGCGCAGCGCGATGCGGAAAATAACCGTCCGCTGTTTGAATTCCTGGGCCTGAGCGTCGGCATTAACCTGCCGGGCATGCCTTCAGTGGCGAAGCGCGAAGCCTACGCGGCAGATATTACCTACGGCACCAACAACGAATATGGCTTTGACTATCTGCGCGACAATATGGCGTTCAGCCCTGAAGAGCGCGTGCAGCGTAAGCTAAACTACGCGCTGGTGGATGAGGTCGACTCCATTCTGATCGACGAAGCGCGTACGCCGTTGATTATCTCCGGTCCGGCGGAAGACAGCTCGGAAATGTACACCCGGGTCAACAAAATCATTCCTGGCCTGGTACGCCAGGAGAAAGAAGATTCTGACACCTTCCAGGGCGAAGGCGATTTCTGGGTTGATGAGAAAGCGCGTCAGGCGCACATGACCGAGCGCGGTCTGATCAAGGTCGAAGAGCTGCTGGTCAGCCAGGGCATTATGGAAGAGGGCGAATCACTCTACTCGCCAACCAACATCATGCTGATGCATCACGTCACCGCGGCCTTGCGCGCTCACGCGCTGTTCACGCGCGATGTGGATTACATCGTGAAGGATGGCGAAGTGGTTATCGTCGACGAGCACACCGGCCGTACCATGCAGGGCCGCCGCTGGTCAGATGGCCTGCATCAGGCGATTGAAGCCAAAGAGGGCGTGGAGATCCAGAACGAGAACCAGACGCTGGCCTCTATCACCTTCCAGAACTACTTTCGTCTCTACGAAAAGCTGGCCGGTATGACCGGTACGGCGGACACTGAGGCCTTTGAGTTCAGCTCTATTTATAAACTCGACACGATCGTCGTGCCGACCAACCGTCCGATGGTACGTAAAGATCTGCCCGATCTGGTCTATATGACCGAAAAAGAGAAGATCGACGCGATCATCGAAGATATCCGCGAGCGTACCGCCAATGGGCAGCCGGTGCTGGTGGGGACAATCTCTATTGAAAAATCAGAGGTGGTCTCTAATGAACTGACCCGCGCGGGCATCAAGCACAACGTGCTGAACGCCAAGTTCCACGCCCGTGAAGCGGACATCGTCGCTCAGGCGGGTCAACCGGGTGCGGTCACCATCGCTACCAACATGGCGGGTCGTGGTACCGACATTATGCTGGGCGGCAGCTGGCATGCAGAGGTCGCCGAACTGGTCGAGCCAACAGAAGCGCAGATCGAAGAGATTAAAGCGGCCTGGCAGCAGCGCCACGATGCGGTACTCGCCTCAGGCGGTCTGCATATTATCGGCACCGAGCGCCATGAGTCGCGCCGTATCGACAACCAGCTGCGCGGTCGCGCCGGTCGTCAGGGCGACGCCGGTTCTTCCCGTTTCTACCTGTCGATGGAAGATGCGCTGATGCGTATTTTCGCCTCGGATCGCGTCTCTAATATGATGCGTAAACTGGGCATGAAGCCGGGTGAAGCGATCGAGCACCCGTGGGTAACCAAAGCCATCGCTAACGCGCAGCGTAAAGTCGAGAGCCGTAACTTCGATATCCGTAAGCAGCTGCTGGAGTATGACGACGTGGCGAACGACCAGCGTCGCGCTATCTACAGCCAGCGCAACGAGCTGCTGGACGTTTCCGACGTCAGCGAAACCATTAACAGCATCCGCGATGACGTGTTTAAAACCACCATCGACACCTACATTCCGCCGCAGTCGCTGGAAGAGATGTGGGACGTGCCGGGTCTGGAAGAGCGTCTGCGCGCTGACTTCGATCTCGACCTGCCGATCGCCGAGTGGCTCGATAAAGAGCCGGATCTGCATGAAGAGACGCTGCGCGAGCGCATCATGACGCGCGCCCGCGAGAGCTACGCCAGCAAGGAAGAGGTGGTTGGCGTTGAGATGATGCGTAACTTCGAAAAAGGCGTCATGCTGCAGACGCTGGATTCGCTGTGGAAAGAGCACCTGGCGGCGATGGACTATCTGCGTCAGGGCATCCATCTGCGCGGCTATGCGCAGAAAGATCCTAAGCAGGAGTACAAGCGCGAATCCTTCGCCATGTTCGCAGCCATGCTTGAGTCGCTGAAATATGAAGTGGTCAGCACCCTGAGCAAGGTTCAGGTACGTATGCCGGAAGAGGTTGAAGCGATGGAGCAGCAGCGTCGCGAAGAGGCGGAACGCCTGGCGCAGCAGCAGCAGCTCAGCCATGTTGACGACGAAGCGGCAGCCGCCGCATCGCTGGCAGCGCAGAGTGGCGAGCGCAAAGTCGGACGCAACGATCTTTGCCCGTGCGGCTCTGGTAAAAAATATAAGCAGTGCCACGGCCGACTGGCCTGACAGCTGTAAAAAAGGCGCTTCGGCGCCTTTTTTCTTGCCTGCGCGGCGTGATTAACTTTGCGCCGCCCATGCTTTAAAATCAGCGCACATTCACCCACCTGACGTGGAAAAAATTGTATGAAGCACCTGCAGGTTGCCGTTGGCATCATCCGTAACGCCGATAAAGAGATCTTTCTGGCCCAGCGCCCGGCGTCGTCCCATATGGCAAATATGTGGGAGTTCCCCGGCGGCAAGATCGAGCCGGGCGAGAGCGCTGAAGAGGCGCTGAAGCGCGAACTGCTGGAGGAGACCGGCATCGAGGTAACGCAGGCGACGGCGATTGGCTCGGCGGATCATACCTATGAAGCGCTGCGCGTGACGCTGAACTTCTTTCTGGTGGAAGGCTGGAAAGGGGAGCCGTGGGGCCGCGAAGGACAGCCGCAGCGCTGGGTTGCGCAGCGCGCGCTGGTGGCGGAGGAGTTCCCGCCGGCTAACCATGCGCTGGTTGCGCGTCTGGTCGCCGGCGAGCTTTAATAGCAGGGGCGCCAGCCCCTGCTGTCAGCGCTGCTCTTCGCTCCAGTCATCGCTGTCGTTCAGATCGCCCTCGCTGGGGATGCGCTTCTCTTCGTCCGCCCATTCGCCTAAATCAATCAGCTGGCAGCGCTTGCTGCAGAAAGGACGCCACGGACTGAGCTCATCCCAGATTACATCTTTCCCGCAGTGCGGACACTGAACGGTAATCACTTCATTTTGCATAGCTACCTCTAACAACAGGCCAGTTCAAAGTTGAGTCGTGCGGGCACCTCGCCGCGTTCGCTGTCCAGCGGCAAAAAGCGGATGGCGTAACGACTTTTGTGGCCGGAAACCTGGGGGTAAAGCGCATCTTCCAGCTGTAACTGCAGGCGCAGCAGCTCTGCACCTTCGGCATTGTCCTGATAGAAACCGTTCAGGCTGGTCTGATGGCGAAACGCGCCCGACTGGCGAATAAGATCCAGAATCATCGCCAGGCTCTGGTGCAGCGGCGCCAGCGTCTCCAGCCAGGCGGCGACATGGCCGTCGCGCACCTCTTGCGGCTGATGCAGCCAGATATGTAGCCCTGGCAGATCGAAGCTGCAGCAGCCGCCCGGAATGCTGAGCCGCTGACGCACCAGGCCGATAAGCCGATCTTCGCGCAACTGCTGCCCCATACGCGGTGCGCTGTTGAGCTGAACCGCCTGCGCTTTGAGCTTGTCACGCAGCGCATCGACCACGGCCATATCAACGCCCGGCACATCAGCCCAGGCGCGCAGTTTTTGCTGCTGACGCTCCAGCTCTTTCAGCAGTTCGGTGCGCATATCGCCGCGCTCGAAAATATCCAGCAGCTCGCCAATGATGCGGAAAAAGGTGAGCGCCGAAGCGGTGCGGGTCAGCGGCACGGTTTCATGCAGCTGCTGGATCAGGAACTCCACGCGCAGCCAGGTGCGCATTTTTTCATTCAGGGGATGTTCAAACAGAACGACTGTGCTCATGGCGTTAATCCTGTTGCGTTGCCGCCAGCGCCAGATAGCGCTGGTGCAGGGCGGCAACCTGCGGCAGCGCCTCATCGGGCGTGCCGCTGTTATTAATGACGTCGTCGGCTACGGCGAGGCGCGCGCTGCGCGTCGCCTGAGCAGACAGAATATTTTGCGCCTGCTGGCGGTCGATGCCGTCGCGCTGGATAGTGCGCCTGAGCTGCGTCGCTTCATCGACGTCAACCACCAGGACGCGATCCGCCTGATGCTGCAGGCCGTTTTCGACCAGTAACGGCACAACCCACAGCACATAAGGCGCGGTCGACAGCGCTTTCAGCTGCTGCGTGCGGGCGTTAATCAGGGGATGAAGCAGATTGTTCAGCCAGGCTTTTTCATCGGGCGACTGGAAAATAATCTCTCTCAGTCGGGGGCGATTCAGCGCGCCTTGCTCTGTCAGGATACGTTCGCCGTGGCGTTCCGCAATCCGCTGCAGCGCCGCGGATCCCGGCTCGACGACTTCGCGCGCGATCACATCCGCGTCGATGATGGGCACGCCAAGCGCCGCAAAAGCATTGGCGATGGTGCTTTTTCCACTGCCGATTCCTCCGGTCAGCGCCACGGTATAAGGCATATCACTCTCTCAGGCGCGCTACGCAGCAGGTAAACCGCAGCGTAAAACTGTGTGCGCGATCACAATGAAAATTCTCAGTTAAATTTATCGGATTGTAGCTTAAATAAAGTGAAATTCGCAGTCTTGTCGGCAGGCGTATGGCGCGTATGATTAGGCCACTGGAGCCGTGTGCGCTACCCGAACTGCGATTCGCCGCCACTTACCAGGACAATTTTTATGCGTATTGAAGAAGATTTAAAGCTGGGTTTTAAAGACGTGCTGATCCGTCCTAAACGATCCACGCTGAAAAGCCGCTCTGAGGTCGAACTGGAGCGTCACTTTACCTTTAAGCATTCTGGCCTGAGCTGGAGCGGCGTGCCGGTGATTGCCGCTAACATGGACACCGTCGGCACCTTCAGCATGGCGGAAGCGCTGGCTGGCTTCGATATCCTTACGGCGGTGCATAAGCATTACGACGTCGAGGCGTGGCGCGTTTTTATTCAGCGTTCCCCGGTCGCGGTGTTGAATCATATTATGGTGTCGACCGGCACCTCCGACGCCGACCTGCAAAAGCTGACGGCGATTCTGGCGCTCTCCGCCGATCTCAAATTCATCTGTATTGACGTGGCGAACGGCTATTCCGAGCACTTTGTTACCTTTCTGCAGCGCGCGCGCGAACGCTTCCCGGATCGCACCATCTGCGCAGGCAACGTGGTTACCGGCGAAATGGTGGAAGAGCTGATCCTCTCCGGCGCGGATATCGTTAAGGTGGGCATTGGCCCGGGGTCGGTATGCACCACGCGCGTGAAAACCGGCGTTGGCTATCCTCAGCTTTCGGCGGTCATCGAGTGCGCAGATGCGGCGCACGGCCTGGGCGGGCAGATTGTCAGCGACGGCGGCTGCGCGGTGCCGGGTGATATCGCTAAAGCGTTTGGCGGCGGCGCCGATTTCGTGATGCTGGGCGGCATGCTGGCCGCGCACGATGAGTGCGAGGGCACGCTGGTCGAAGAGAACGGCGAGCAGTTTATGCTGTTTTACGGTATGAGTTCAGAGTCGGCGATGAAGCGTCACGTGGGCGGCGTCGCACAGTATCGCGCGGCGGAAGGCAAAACGGTGAAATTGCCGCTGCGCGGTCCGGTCGCCGAGACGGCGCGCGACATTCTCGGCGGCCTGCGTTCAGCCTGTACTTACGTTGGCGCAGAGCGGCTGAAGGAGCTGACCAAGCGAACCACCTTTATCCGCGTCGCCGAGCAGGAAAACCGCGTTTTTAACCGTTAACGACCGTCCGGCATTAGGGCGCCTTGTGCGCCCTAATAGATCACACTCCCCAGCCCAAACACCGGCAGATACATCGCGATCACCAGCGTGCCGACGATGGCGCCAACGATCACCATCATGGCGGGCTCCAGCGAGGCGGCGAGCCTGTCGGCCCGCGCCAGGGTTTGCGCCTCATGCCATTCCGCCAGCCGCGCCAGCATGGTATCGAGCGCGCCAGCCTCTTCCCCGACGTGTACCAGCTGCATGCAGAGCGGCGTAAACAGCGGGTGGTCACGCATCGCCTGATGCAGCGGCGCCCCCTGCGTAATATGGTGCTGAAGCTCTACCACGGCGTCGCGCCACAGCCGGGTCGTCAGCGTCGCCTCCGCCGCCTGCAACCCCTGCAGCAGGGTGATGCCCGCCTGCTGTGTAAGCTGCAAAACCGCATAGATTTGGCTGAGCTGGCTGCCGCGCCACAGCTCCGAGAGCAGCGGCAGGCGCAGCATCAGACGCTGCTCCCACAGCTGCCACGCAGGCGAGCGTCGACGCAGCGCGCGCCAGGCAGCGGCGACTGTCAGCAGCGCGACCGCGATCCAGCCGCCCCAGCGCTGCAGGCTAACAGAGAGCGCCATCACCGCGGCGGTGAAGGCGGGCAGCGGCGCATTAAACGAGGCGTAGACCGAGACGAATTCTGGCAGTACGAACAGCAGCATGGCGGCGCTTACCGCCACGGCCACCAGTAAAATAAACAGCGGGTAGCGCAGCGCTTTTATCACTTTATTCCACAGCTGCTGCTGACGCGCCTGCTGATCGGCCAGCTGCGCGCAGCAGACGTCAAGCTGGCCGGTGAGTTCGCCCACCTGCATCAGCGCGGCGAACAGGGGCGGAAAAATCTGCGGCCACTGGCTTAACGCCTGCGAGAAGGGCTCGCCGCTTAATATCCGCTGGCGCAGCGCATGCAGCAGCAGTCGCCAGCCGGGTTGCGGATGGCCCTGCGACAGCAGCTCCAGCCCCTGCGCCAGCGGCAGGCCCGCTTTAAGCAGCGTGGCAAGCTGTCTGACAAGGTCGATTTTCTGCTGCCATTTCCAGTCGCGCGCGCGCCATACCCTGGCGCGCTGCCAGCTAACCGGCAGCAGATCCTGTTCTGCCAGCTGGCGCAGCAGGCTCTCTTCGTCAGCCGCAAGCAGCTCGCCCTCATGCAGCTGCTGCTGGCCATTGACCGCCTGCCAGCGGTAGAGGCTAAGACGGGACATCTTCCAGTCCGGTCACGCGCTGCATCTCCTCCAGCGAGGTCTCGCCGCGGCTGACCGCCTCTAGCCCGCTGCTGAACAGGGTGCGCATACCCTGCTTTTTCGCCAGCGCCAGCACGCTGTCGAGCGGCATTTCCGCGGCGATGGCGTTTTGCAGCTTGCCGCCAACCGGCAATATTTCAAACAGCGCCAGCCGCCCAAAATAGCCGGAAAAGCAGTGGTCGCAGCCGGGCGCGCGCCAGGTTTGCAGGGTGCCGGGCCAGATGTCGGGCGGGAAATGGGCGAGCGCCTGCGCCGGCTGGCGACAGTGCGGGCAGAGCCGCCGCACCAGCCGTTGCGCCACGATTAGCCGCAGCGCCGGGCCGAGCAGATAGCCGGGAATGCCCATCTGCCGCAGCCGCGTCAGCGTTTCCGCCGTGGAGTTGGTATGCAGCGTCGATAATACCAGGTGGCCGGTCTGCGCCGCTTTAACCGCGATTTCCGCCGTTTCCGCATCGCGGATCTCGCCCACCATAATCACGTCGGGATCCTGACGTAGCAGCGCGCGCAACACCCGGTTGAAATCGAGTCCGCATTTTGGATTGATCTGCGTCTGGTTAACGCCGGCCAGCGGAATTTCCACCGGATCCTCGACGCTGCTGACGTTTACCTGCGGCTGATTGAGCGTGCTCAGGCAGCTATAGAGCGTAAAGGTTTTCCCGCTGCCGGTCGGCCCTGTCACCAGAATCAGGCCCTGCGGCTGCGCCAGCGCGGCGCTCAGCAGACGGCGCTGCGCGGCGGGCAGGCCCAGCTTATCCAGCGAGAGGGTACTGCTTTCGCTCTGCAGCAGACGGATAACCGCCTTTTCACCGTACTGCACCGGCAGCGTCGCCAGACGGAAGGCGGCGGTTTTGCCCTCCAGCGTCAGGGTAAACTGCCCATCCTGCGGCAGCCGTCGCTCGGCAATATCCAGCCCGCCGAGAATTTTCAGTCTGGCGAGCAGCGCGGCGGGCGGCGCCTCGCTCAGCGGCGTCAGCGGCTGCAGCACGCCGTCGATGCGCAGCCGTATCCTTACGCCGTCGCGCTGCGGCTCGATATGAATATCGGACGCCCGCCGCCGTAGCGCCTGTTGCAGCATCTGGTTTACGGCGTCGACCGCCGACTCCGGCAGCGCCTCGCGCGGGGCATCCGCAGAGGCGCTGCCGTGCTGGTGAAGATCGAGCCGCGCCAGCGGCCAGCATTCGATTTCAATCTGACACTGGCTGGCGAAGTGCAGCGCCTCGCTCAGCCCCTCCGGCACCGGTTCTGCCACGGCGACGCGCAGCAGCGTCGCATCGTGATGCAGCAGCACGGCCCGATAGCGCTGGCACAGGGCGCGAATAGCGGCATCAGGCATCGTCAGCTCCTTTATCATCGAAGCGGAACTGTTCCAGGCAGTTATCGCGCAGGCTGTCGCTGCTGCTGTTACAGCTGCGCTGCCACCTCAAACCGCCTTCCGCGCTGTCCCATACCGGCGTCATTTCGACGCTCAGGCCGTTCAGGCTCTCCTGACCGGTTAAGGTAATGACGCCGTTTACGACGCTGAGGGTAGAGACGTAACGTGAACCTTTCGCCGCCGGAACGCCTTTCTCGCCAGCCTGACACTGCGCCGGGCCGCCGCGCTCCAGCGCGCAGAGCTCAACGGCCGTTTTGTAAGGCACCATGGTTTGCAGCATGTCGGTAAGTGCCGCGCGCTGCAGGTAGTTTTGGTAGGCCGGTATGCCGATAGCGCTGAGGATCGCCACGATCCCCACCACAATCATCAGCTCGACCAGGGTAAAGCCCTGTTGGTTGCTCATTGCATCGCCTTTCTTATGGGTAAGAGACGGCAGAGTAGAAAAGCGCAGGCGTCAGGCCCAGCGGCAGATTTCCGGGCCGGAAAAAGGCGCGCAAGAAAACGGCAGCGTTGCAGCGAGGGAAACAGCAGGGTGGGAGTGGACGCGCAAAAAAGCCGTGCGCGGCGGCACGGCCCTGACGGTTTACAGGCTGGTGAAGCGCATCGAGAGATCGAGCGCGCGCACGTGTTTGGTGAGCGCGCCGACGGAGACATAGTCGACGCCGGTCTGGGCAATCTGCAGCAGCGTCGCTTCCGTCACGTTGCCGGAGACCTCAAGCTGCGCCCGTCCCTGCGTGCGCGCCACGGCGTCGCGCATCGCGTCGAAGGTGAAATTATCCAGCATAATAATGTCGGCACCCGCCGCCAGCGCCTGATCCAGCTCCTCCAGCGACTCCACTTCGACCTCTACCGGCACGTCCGGATGCAGCCAGAACGCTTTCTCTACCGCCTGACGAATCGACCCGCTGGCGATGATATGGTTTTCCTTAATCAGAAAGGCGTCCGAGAGGCCGAGGCGATGGTTCGCGCCGCCGCCGCACAGCACCGCATATTTCAGCGCAGTGCGCAGTCCCGGCAGGGTTTTGCGCGTGTCCAGCAGCTGCGTGTCGCTGCCTTCCAGTAGTTGCACATAGCGTCGGGTTTCGGTCGCTACCCCTGACAGCGTCTGGACGAAATTCAGGGCGGTGCGCTCGGCGGTCAGCAGGAGGCGGGAAGGGCCGCTCAGGGTGAACAGCGTTTGATCGGGTGTCAGGCTGTCGCCATCTTCGACCTGCCAGCTCAGCGTCACATGGCCGCCAAGCTGGTTAAACACCTCTTCTACCCAGCGTTTACCACAGAAAACACCCGCCTCACGCGTGATGACCCGGGCGTGCGCCGGGCTCTCTTCAGGAAGCAGCTGGGCGGTAATGTCGCGGTCGGCGTCGATTTCGCCGCCTAAATCCTCCTGCAAGGCGCGCGCGACCGTAGCGGGAATGTCCTGCTCGATGCGGGCGATCAGCGCCTCGCGGCGGCTATCAACACTATAACGGCGGGTTGGCATAACGATTTCGCTCCTGATGACCTCAATACAGAGGCAGCCACAATAGATCGAAACGGCGCTTTTCACCAGACGCAGCCGCACTTTTGTTTAGTATACTTAACTCTCGTCCGGCAGCGTCGCCTGGCCGCACCTTTAGGCTGCAAAAAGTTATCGTAAATCATGCTATTCTCAGCCGGACTCTGCTAAGGAAAAACCAGCATGAAACTGGAACAGGGCTGGCTGACCGACATTCGTCAGGTGCCGTCGCCGCATTTTAATCAACGTCCCAATGACGAGACGCCCTCGCTGTTGGTGATCCACAATATCAGCCTGCCGCCGGGCGAATTCGGCGGGCCGTGGATCGATCGGCTGTTTACCGGCACCTTGCCGCCCGACGCCCATCCCTATTTTGCCGACATCGCCCATCTGCAGGTCGCCGCGCACTGCCTGATTCGCCGCGACGGCGAAATCGTGCAGTATGTCTCTTTCGATCATCGCGCCTGGCACGCCGGGGTTTCCAGCTATCAGGGCCGCGAAAACTGCAACGACTTCTCTATCGGCATCGAGCTGGAAGGCACCGACGATCTGCCTTATACCGATGCGCAGTACCAGGCGCTGGCCGCCGTCACACAGCTGCTGCTGCAGCACTATCCTTTAACGCCATCGCGCATTACCGGCCACAGCGATATCGCCCCGACGCGCAAGACCGATCCGGGGCCGGCTTTTGACTGGGAGCAGTATCAGCAGCTGCTGGCGCAGACTTCTTTTTGATTTTCGCGGAGTGGGTATGACGTTGTTTTCCTTGTTACTGGTTTTAGGTTGGGAACGCCTGTTTAAGCTGGGTGAGCACTGGCAGCTCGATCATCGGCTGGAGCCGATCTTTCGCCGCCGCCGCCGTTTTTCGCTGCCGCGCACGCTCGGTATGACCCTGCTGGCGATGGCGCTGACGGCGCTGGCGATCTGGAGCGTAAAAGGCCTGCTGTTTGGCGTCGCGCAGCTACTGTTCTGGATCCTGATCGGCCTGCTCTGCATCGGTGCCGGATCGGCGCGCCGGCACTATCACGCCTATTTGAAAGCGGCGAGTCACGACGATGTGGCAGCGCATCAGGCGATGGCGGCGGAGCTGACGCTGATCCACGGCGTGCCGGTGGAGTGCAGCGAGCGGGAGTTCCTGCGCGAGCTGCAAAACGCGCTGATCTGGATTAATTTTCGCTTCTATCTGGCGCCGATGTTCTGGTTTGTGGCGGGCGGCCCTTACGGGCCGGTGCTGCTGGTGGGTTACGCCTTCCTGCGCGCCTGGCAGAGCTGGCTGGCGAAGCATCAGTCGCCGCTGGAGCGCGCGCAGTCAGGCGTCGACGGCCTGCTGCACGTTATCGACTGGATCCCGGCGCGGCTGGCCGGCGTCGCCTATGCGCTGATGGGGCACGGCGAGAAGGCGCTGCCCGCCTGGTTCGCTGCGCTGACCGACCGTCACCGCTCGCAGTATCAGGTTCTGACCAGCCTGGCGCAGTTTTCGCTGGAGCGCGATCCGCACCTGGACAAGGTTGAAACTCCGCGCATCGCGGTGGCGCTGGCGAAGCGCATCTCGCTGGTGCTGGTGGTGGTGGTGGCACTGCTTACCATCTACGGCACGCTGGTATAGTCCGCAGGCGGCACGCCGAAGTCAGGTGTGCCGTCGTCGCGCCAGATAAAACTTTTTAGCCGCGTATGACGATTGGGGTCCCACAGCGGATCCCCTTCGATTTCCGTGTAGTTGCGTGCGTGATAGACCAGCACATCCTCGCCGTTCTCATCCTGAGTAAAGCAGTTATGGCCCGGACCGTACTGGTGGTTATCCCAGTTTGAAGTAAAGACCGGCCGCGCCGACTTGCGCCAGTTAGCGGCATTAAGCAGATCCTGCCGCACGTCGATCGACAGCAGCCCCATGCAGTAGTTTTCGTCGGTGGCGCTGGCGGAGTAGGTAACGAACAGCCGGTCGCCATGCTTAATCACCGCCGGCCCTTCGTTAACGCTGAACCCGGCGCACTCCCACTCATATTCCGGCCGGCTCAGCATGGTCGGCGTGCCTTTCAGCGTCCAGGGATTAAGCAGTTCCGCCAGATAAAGGTTGGAGTTGCCCGGAATCGCCGGATCTTTCTGCGCCCACAGATACCAGTTTTTACCCTGATGGACGAAGTGCGTGGCGTCCAGCGCAAAGCTGTCGAACTGGCTAAACACCCGGCGCGGCGCCTGCCAGCGTCCGCTGAGCGGATCGGCGTCGTCGCACACCAGCGCGTACATGCGGTGCTGAAACAGCCCGTCTTTAATGTCGCGCGTCGGCGCGGCGGCGAAATAGATCACCCACTGTTGGTCGATGCGGTGCAGCTCCGGCGCCCAGATCAGTTCGCTGCAGGGGCCGCTCTCTGGCTTGCGCCAGACAACGACCGGTTCGGCATGGCGCAGATCGTGCAGCGTGCTGGCGCGACGCAGCTCCAGCCGGTCATAGGCGGGTACGGAGGCGATAAAATAGTATTGCTGCTCATGACGCAGGATAAAGGGATCGGCCCGCTGTTCAATAAAGGGGTTCGGCCAGGGTTTGCTCATTTCGCTTCTCCGGGTTGGGTGACGACGCCGTCGCGCTGATGCACTTCATGCAGTTCGCGGAAGTTGGCGCGGCGCAGTGCGAGATCGTCCTGAATTGTGCGCATTAGCGCGCGGTCGACCTTCAGCAGGCGCACGACGCCTGCGGTAATCAGATAGCCCACGCCCGGAATAACGGTGAACAGCAGCATAATGCCGTTTACCGCCTGCGAAGACTGCTGTTTCGCGCCCGCGTCGTAGCCGTAAATCGAGAGTAAAAAGCCGACCATCGCGCCCGCGACCGCCAGGCCAACCTTGAGGAAAAACAGGTTGCCGGAGAAGCTGATGCCGGTGATGCGCTTGCCGGTTTTCCACTCGCCGTAGTCATCGACATCGGCCATCAGCGACCAGTGCAGCGGCGACGGGATTTGATGCAGCACGTTCAGCAAAAAGTAGGCGACGACCACCGCGACGGTGGCGTGCGGATCGATCCAGTAGAAGCCGCAGGAGAACAAGGCCAGCGCGATATTGGTCCAGAAAAAAACCTTCAGCTTGCACCAGCGGTCGGTAAGCAGTTTCGCCAGCGTGCTGCCCAGCATCATGCCTACCACGCCGAGGCTGATAAACAGCGTGGCGAAATGGGTCGACTGCCCCATCACCCAGGTGACGTAGTACATGGTGGCGGCCATGCGGATAAAGCCGGGGCAGACGTTGCAGAAGGTGAGCAGCAGAATGCGCACCCACTGGTCGTTTTTCCACACGTCGCGCAGATCGCTTTTTAACGCGTCATGGGTCGGCACCGCCGGGCGAATACGTTCGCGCACCGTGGCGAAGCAGAACAGAAACATTGCCAGCCCAATCAGCGCCAGTACGCTCATCGCCAGCTGATAGCCGCGCGCCTTGTCCTCGCCGCCGAACCACTCCGCCATCGGCAGCAGCGACAGGGAAAGGATCAGCGTCGCAATGCCGACCATGACAAAGCGATAGGACTGGCAGGAGACGCGCTCGCCGGGATCGCTGGTGATCACGCCGCCCAGCGAGCAGTAGGGAATGTTGATGGCGGTGTAGGTCAGGGACATCAGAAAGTAGGTGACGAAGGCCCAAATCACCTTGTTTTCATAGCTCCAGTCCGGCGTCGTGAACATCAGCACGCTAAAAAGCACGTAGGGCACAGAGATCCAGAGCAGCCAGGGGCGGAAGCGCCCCCAGCGGCTCTGGGTACGATCGGCGATGGCACCCATAATCGGATCGGTAACCGCATCAAGCACGCGTACCGAGAGCAGCAGGGTTCCTACCAGCGCAGGCGCGAGACCGAAAACATCGGTATAGAAGTAATTAAGAAACAGCATGATGGCGCCGCCAATCATATTACAGCCAGCGTCGCCCATGCCGTAACCCAGCTTTTCGCGAAAAGAGAGGGCGGAATCCTTCATGATAATTATCCTGCGCATTAGGTATGAGCAGAGAATTATCGTTGCTGTATCAGCGGGATGGCTGGCAACAAATAGTCAGTAAGATGGACAAAACAGGCGCGGCGGGAAAAGTGTGAGCTGGATCGAGAGGGAAAACAGCCCGCCGAGCGACGTCGGCGGGCTAAACATCAGGCGCGCTGCACCTTGTTTTTGATGGCGTAGCCGATAGCCAGGATCACCAGCCAGACCGGGATCAGCCAGACCGATATCGCCATACCCGGCGTCATCAGCATAATAACCAGAATACCTGCAAGAAAGGCCAGGCAGAGCCAGTTGCCGAACGGATAGAGCAGAGCCTTGAAGCGCGTCGTCACGCCCTGCTGATCTTTCTTACGACGGAACTTCAGGTGCGCAAGGCTAATCATCGCCCAGTTGATCACCAGCGCAGAGACCACCAGCGACATCAGCAGGCCGAAGGCTTCGCCCGGCATCAGGTAGTTAATCAGCACGCAGAGGGCGGTCGCTACGGCAGAGACCAGAATGGTGGCCACCGGTACGCCGCGACGATCCACCTGCAGCAGCGCTTTCGGCGCGTTGCCCTGTTGCGCCAGGCCGAACAGCATGCGGCTGTTGCAGTAGACGCAGCTGTTATAGACCGACAGCGCGGCGGTCAGGATCACCACGTTCAGCGCGTTCGCCACCAGCGCGTCGCCAAGCTCATGGAAGATCAGCACAAAGGGGCTGGTATCTGCGGTAACGCGCGTCCAGGGCATCAGCGACAGCAGCACCGCGAGCGAGCCGATATAGAAAATCAGAATGCGATAGATAACCTGATTGGTGGCTTTGGGGATGCTCTGCTCTGGATTATCGGCTTCCGCGGCGGTAATGCCGACCAGCTCCAGACCGCCGAAGGAGAACATAATGATCGCCATCATCATCACCAGCCCGCTGAAGCCGTGCGGCAGGAAGCCGCCCTGCGCCCAGAGGTTGCTGACGCTGGCCTGCGGGCCGCCGGTGCCGCTGAAGAGCAGCCAGCCGCCGAACAGGATCATGCCGATCACCGCGATCACTTTAACGATAGAGAACCAGAACTCCATCTCGCCATAGACTTTCACGTTGGTGAGGTTAATGGCGTTGATCAGCACAAAGAACACGGCGGCAGTAATCCAGGTGGGGATATCGGGCCACCAGAACTGAACATATTTGCCAACGGCGGTAAGCTCGGCCATGGCAACCAGTACGTAGAGCACCCAGTAGTTCCAGCCAGAGGCGAAGCCGGCGAAGTTACCCCAGTATTTGTAGGCGAAGTGGCTGAAGCTGCCGGCGACCGGCTCCTCGACCACCATCTCTCCCAGCTGACGCATAATCAAAAAGGCGATAAAGCCGGCAATGGCGTAGCCCAGAATAACGCCCGGACCGGCAGCCTGGATCACCGATGCGCTGCCCAGAAACAGGCCGGTTCCCACCGCGCCGCCCAGCGCGATCAGCTGAATATGACGGTTTTTCAGCCCGCGCTTCAGCGTGTCGCCATGCTGTTGTTCCATACGAACCTCGTGTTGTTTTAATTCTTCTGTTGCAGCGCGTGATGGCTGTCAGGAAGTGGTTACAATAACGTACTGATTTATTTACGGTATCAGGCGCCTTCTCTGTAAGCGGATGCTACCCTGGCGACAAGAATAGTGATATGCGATGCGCTTTGCACCTGCTTTCTCTTTTCGTGCTGAGAGTTGACTGAAAAAGCATCGTCGCCATCACACTGCCGCCTGCGCCTGTTCTGCCATGAATTGAGGCCAAAGACGAATAAGGTTGTCTTATGGCCAGGGAGGGAATCGCCCTTAACGCCGTGTAAGGTTTGGTAAAAGTAGCGAGATTTAACATCGGCTTCACCGCGCTATTTCTGTTTTTCCGGCGGCAACTTAAGGGCATGAGGAGGCCGGTATGGCAAGGATTGTGACCGGCGTCATATAGACACAAGGTGAATACTTTGTTACTTTACGGCCAACTTTTTGGAATTGGTATTACCAATTTACTCCGGACGACGGCTTGATAAGAAGGGAAGATGGCTTACAGTAAGATTCGCCAACCCAAGCTCTCAGATGCCATTGAGCAGCAGCTGGAATCGCTGATTATGGAAGGGACGCTGCGTCCTGGTGAGAAGCTGCTGCCTGAGCGCGAACTCGCCAAACAATTTGATGTCTCACGTCCATCCCTTCGCGAAGCCATACAGCGTCTGGAAGCGAAAGGTTTGCTGCTGCGCCGTCAGGGCGGCGGTACTTTCGTCCAGCAGAATCTCTGGCAAAGCCTGAGCGATCCGCTCGTCAGCCTGCTTACTAAGCATCCGGAATCCCAGTTTGATTTACTGGAAACGCGCCATGCGCTGGAAGGGATCGCGGCTTACTACGCGGCGCTGCGCGGCACGGAAGAGGATATCGAGCGTATCCGCCACTGCCACGTGCAGATACAGCAGGCTCAGGAGAGCGGCGATCTCGACGCCGAGGCAAATGCGGTGATGCAGTATCAGATCGCTGTCACAGAAGCTGCCCATAATGTGGTGCTGCTGCATTTGCTGCGTTCGATGGGACCGATGCTGGAACAAAACGTTCGACAGAATTTTGAATTGCTCTACTCGCGCCGGGAAATGCTGGCGAAAGTAAGCGGTCACCGCGCCAGTATTTTCGAGGCGATTGTGGCGCGCGAGCCGGAACAGGCGCGCGAAGCTTCGCATCGTCACCTGGCGTTCATAGAGGAAATCTTGCTGGACAGAAGTCGGGAGCAGACTCGTCGTGAACGCTCCCTGCGTCGTTTACAGCAACGTAAGGAATAACGCGCGGCAAAGAACGCGCGGACATTAACGACGGGCCTGTCTCCTTGTGCTTTGGCGAACCACACAAGCAGAACACATGGAGACAGGCTCCTGACAATTCAACGTATTAGACACAGATAAGGAATACCCCCCATGTCAGAACGTTTACAGAATGACGTGGATCCGATCGAAACTCGTGACTGGCTACAGGCGATCGAATCGGTCATCCGTGAAGAAGGTGTTGAGCGTGCGCAGTATCTGATCGATCAGGTGCTGAGCGCAGCCCGCAAAGGCGGCGTAAAAGTGGCGGCAGGCGGCAACGCCGTCAGTAACTATATCAACTCTATCGCCGTTGAAGACGAGCCGGAGTATCCGGGCAACACGACTCTGGAGCGTCGTATCCGTTCCGCAATTCGCTGGAACGCCATCGTATCGGTGCTGCGTGCCTCGAAAAAAGATCTGGAGCTGGGCGGCCATCTCTCCTCATTCCAGTCTTCCGCGACCATCTATGAAGTGTGCTTTAACCACTTCTTCCGCGCGCGCAGCGATAAAGACGGCGGCGATCTGGTTTACTTCCAGGGTCATATCTCGCCGGGCATCTACTCGCGCGCCTTCCTGGAAGGTCGTCTGACCGAAGAGCAGATGAACAACTTCCGTCAGGAAGTACATGGCAACGGCCTTTCCTCTTATCCGCACCCGAAACTGATGCCGGACTTCTGGCAGTTCCCGACTGTTTCCATGGGTCTGGGTCCGTTGAACGCCATCTATCAGGCGAAGTTCCTGAAATATCTGGAACACCGCGGCCTGAAAGACACCTCTAACCAGACCGTTTACGCCTTCCTCGGCGACGGCGAGATGGATGAGCCAGAATCCAAAGGCGCGATCACCATCGCGACCCGCGAGAAGCTGGACAACCTGGTGTTTATCATCAACTGTAACCTGCAGCGTCTGGACGGCCCGGTTACCGGCAACGGCAAGATCATCAACGAACTGGAAGGCATCTTCGCGGGCGCCGGCTGGAACGTAATCAAAGTGATCTGGGGCGGTCGCTGGGACGAGCTGCTGAAGAAAGACACCAGCGGCAAGCTGATTCAGCTGATGAACGAAACCGTTGACGGCGACTACCAGACCTTTAAATCCCGTGACGGCGCCTATGTGCGCGAACACTTCTTCGGTAAATACCCGGAGACGGCGGAGCTGGTGAAAGACTGGTCAGACGAAGAGATCTTCGCCCTGAACCGCGGCGGTCACGATCCGAAGAAAATCTACGCGGCACTGAAGAAAGCGCAGGAGACCAAAGGTCAGCCGACGCTGATTCTGGCGCATACCATTAAAGGCTATGGTATGGGCGACACCGCGGAAGGTAAAAACATCGCGCACCAGGTGAAGAAGATGAACATGGATGGCGTTCGCTACATCCGCGATCGCTTCAACGTGCCGGTTGCCGACGACAAGATCGAAGAGCTGCCGTACGTCACTTTCGAGAAAGGTTCGGAAGAGTACAACTACCTGCACGGCCAGCGCGAGAAGCTGGGTGGCTACCTGCCAACCCGTCAGGCGCAGTTCACTGAAAAACTGGAAATGCCGAAGCTGGAAGAGTTCAAGGCGCTGCTGGAAGAGCAGAGCAAAGAGATCTCTACCACTATCGCTTTCGTGCGCGCCCTGAACGTGATGCTGAAGAACAAGTCGATCAAAGATCGTCTGGTGCCGATCCTTGCGGACGAAGCCCGTACCTTCGGTATGGAAGGTCTGTTCCGTCAGATTGGTATCTACAGCCCGAACGGCCAGCAGTACACGCCGCAGGACCGCGAGCAGGTTGCTTACTATAAAGAAGACGAGAAAGGCCAGATTCTGCAGGAAGGGATCAACGAGCTGGGCGCAGGTTCATCCTGGCTGGCGGCGGCGACCTCTTACAGCACCAACAACCTGCCGATGATCCCGTTCTACATCTACTACTCTATGTTCGGTTTCCAGCGTATCGGCGACCTGATGTGGCTGGCGGGTGACCAGCAGGCGCGCGGCTTCCTGGTGGGCGGCACGTCCGGTCGTACCACGCTGAACGGCGAAGGTCTGCAGCACGAAGATGGTCACAGCCATATTCAGTCGCTGACTATCCCGAACTGTATCTCTTACGATCCGGCCTACGCCTATGAAGTGGCGGTCATCATGCATGACGGTCTGGTGCGTATGTACGGTGAAGCGCAAGAAAACATTTACTATTACATCACCACGCTGAACGAAAACTACCACATGCCAGCGATGCCGGAAGGCGCTGAAGAGGGTATCCGTAAGGGTATCTACAAGCTGGAAACCGTGGAAGGCAGCAAAGGTAAAGTGCAGCTGCTGGGCTCAGGCTCTATCCTGCGTCACGTACGTGAAGCGGCGCAGATCCTGGCGAAAGATTACGGCATCGGCTCCGACGTCTACAGCGTGACCTCGTTCACTGAACTGGCGCGCGACGGCCAGGACTGCGAGCGCTGGAACATGCTGCATCCGACTGAAGAAGCGCGCGTGCCGTACATCGCTCAGGTGATGAACGACGCGCCGGCGGTGGCATCGACCGACTACATGAAGCTGTTCGCTGAACAGGTTCGCAGCTATGTTCCGGCCAGCGATTACCGCGTGCTGGGCACCGACGGCTTCGGCCGCTCTGACAGCCGCGAAAATCTGCGTCACCACTTCGAAGTGGACGCCTCCTACGTGGTCGTGGCTGCGCTGGGCGAGCTGGCTAAACGTGGCGAAATCGACAAGAAAGTGGTAGCGGACGCGATCGCTAAGTTCGACATCGATGCCGATAAAGTTAACCCGCGTCTGGCTTAAGAGGTAAGAGAGTAATGGCTACTGAAATTAAGGTACCGGATATCGGGTCTGATGAAGTTGAAGTCACCGAAATTCTGGTGAAGGTTGGCGACAAGGTGGAAGCCGAGCAGTCGCTGATCACCGTAGAAGGCGACAAAGCCTCTATGGAAGTTCCCTCGCCGCAGGCGGGCGTGGTGAAAGAGATCAAAATCGCCACCGGCGACAAAGTCGAAACCGGCTCGCTGATTATGATTTTTGACGCAGAGGGTGCAGCGGCAGAAGCTGCGCCTGCGGCGGAAGAGAAGAAGGCCGAAGCCGCTCCGGCGCCGGCGGCCGCCTCTACCGCAGCCAAAGACGTTAACGTGCCAGACATCGGCGGCGACGAAGTTGAAGTCACCGAGATCCTGGTGAAGGTCGGCGACAAAATCGAAGCTGAGCAGTCGCTGATCGTCGTTGAAGGCGATAAAGCCTCAATGGAAGTGCCTGCGCCGTTCGCCGGCACGGTGAAAGAGATCAAAATCGAAACCGGCGCGAAAGTCAGCACCGGCTCGCTGATCATGGTCTTCGAAGCGGAAGGCGCAGCGCCTGCCGCTGCCGCGAAGCCGGAAGTGAAAGAAGCGGCAACCTCGGCACCGGCTGCAGCCGCGGGCGCGAAAGAGGTTAACGTACCGGATATCGGCGGCGACGAAGTGGAAGTCACTGAAGTGCTGGTGAAAGTCGGCGACAAAGTGGAAGCCGAGCAGTCGCTGATTGTGGTTGAAGGTGACAAAGCGTCTATGGAAGTGCCTGCGCCGTTCGCGGGTACCGTCAAAGAGCTGAAAGTTTCCACCGGCGATAAAGTGAGCACCGGCTCGCTGATCATGGTGTTCGAAGTAGAAGGCGCGGCGAAAGCCGAAGCGCCGAAGCAGGAGGCTGCACAGGCTTCGGCTCCGGCAAAAGCTGACGCGCCTGCCGCTGCTGCACCGGCTGCGCCGAAAGCGGACGCGAAGGGCGACTTCGCTGAGAACGACGCCTACGTGCATGCGACGCCGGTTATCCGTCGTCTGGCGCGCGAATTTGGCGTGAACCTGGCGAAGGTAAAAGGCACCGGTCGCAAAGGTCGTATTCTGAAAGAAGACGTTCAGAGCTACGTGAAAGAGGCGGTGAAGCGTGCGGAAGCGGCACCGGCTGCTGCTGCCAGCGGCGGAAGCCTGCCTGGCCTGCTGCCGTGGCCGAAAGTGGACTTCAGCAAGTTTGGTGAAGTGGAAGAAGTGGAACTGGGCCGCATCCAGAAAATCTCTGGCGCGAACCTGAGCCGTAACTGGGTGGTTATCCCACACGTTACCCACTTCGACAAAACCGATATCACCGATCTGGAAGCGTTCCGCAAGCAGCAGAACGCCGAAGCCGAGAAGCGCAAGCTGGACGTGAAGTACACCCCGGTGGTGTTCATCATGAAAGCGGTCGCTGCCGCGCTGGAGCAGATGCCGCGCTTCAACAGCTCGCTGTCAGAAGATGCGCAGCGCCTGACGCTGAAGAAGTACATCAATATCGGCGTGGCGGTTGATACGCCAAACGGCCTGGTGGTTCCGGTCTTTAAAGACGTGAACAAAAAAGGCATCACCGAGCTCTCTCGCGAGCTGATGGCGACTTCGAAGAAAGCGCGCGACGGCAAGCTGACCGCCAGCGATATGCAGGGCGGCTGCTTCACCATCTCCAGCCTTGGCGGCCTCGGTACGACGCACTTCGCACCGATCGTCAACGCGCCGGAAGTGGCTATCCTCGGCGTCTCCAAATCGGCGATGGAGCCGGTCTGGAACGGCAAAGAGTTTGTGCCGCGCCTGATGATGCCGATCTCGTTGTCCTTCGACCACCGCGTGATCGACGGAGCTGATGGTGCGCGTTTCATCACCATCATCGGCAATATGTTGTCTGACATTCGCCGTCTGGTGATGTAAGCACAATCAAGGCCGGCAATCGCCGGCCTTGTTGTAAAAGATTCGTGGCATCGCGGTTTGCAGTTTGTTAACAATTCTGTAAACTCTTGCGGTGATAAATGTCCCGGTGGAGCAAAGGACATCGTGAGCCTGTTTCGTCAGGCGTACCTGGCGCAGTCAGTTGTTGACGCCCAGCGCGCAGAACCCGCAGCGTACTCAAGATACGCAAGGCGTCGCGCACTGCCCGGATGCAAGTGGCCGACCAGCCTGATGAGAAGCGCTCTACGTCTGACCCGCCGGATCACAACTAAGAGGTCATGATGAGTACAGAGATTAAAACCCAGGTCGTGGTACTTGGGGCTGGTCCTGCAGGTTACTCTGCAGCCTTCCGTTGCGCTGATTTAGGTCTGGAAACCGTACTGGTAGAGCGTTACAGCACCCTCGGTGGTGTCTGTCTGAACGTAGGCTGTATCCCGTCAAAAGCGCTGCTGCACGTTGCTAAGGTGATCGAAGAGGCGAAAGCCCTGGAAGAGCACGGCATCGTGTTTGGTCAGCCCTCTACGGACATCAACAAAGTCCGCACCTGGAAAGAGAAAGTCATCAACCAGCTGACCGGCGGTCTTGCTGGCATGGCGAAAGGTCGTAAAGTTAAAGTGGTTAACGGCCTGGGCAAATTCACCGGTGCAAATACTCTGGTTGTGGAAGGAGAAGGCGGCGCGACCACCATCAACTTCGACAACGCTATTATCGCGGCTGGCTCTCGTCCGATTACGCTGCCGTTTATCCCGCACGACGACCCGCGCGTATGGGACTCTACCGATGCGCTGGAGCTGAAAGAAGTGCCAGAGCGTATGCTGGTAATGGGCGGCGGTATCATCGGTCTGGAAATGGGTACCGTTTACCATGCGCTGGGTTCGCAGATTGACGTGGTTGAGATGTTTGACCAGGTTATCCCGGCAGCCGATAAAGATGTGGTGAAAGTATTCACCAAGCGCATCGCTAAGCAGTTCAACCTGATGCTGGAAACCAAAGTCACCGCGGTTGAAGCGAAAGAAGACGGTATCTACGTCACGATGGAAGGCAAGAAAGCTCCAGCTGAACCGCAGCGTTACGACGCGGTGCTGGTGGCGATCGGCCGCGTGCCGAACGGTAAAGGTCTGGATGCTGGCAAAGCGGGCGTGGAAGTGGACGACCGCGGCTTTATCCGCGTCGACAAGCAGATGCGTACCAACGTGCCGCACATCTACGCTATCGGCGATATCGTCGGCCAGCCGATGCTGGCGCATAAAGGCGTGCATGAAGGCCACGTGGCGGCAGAAGTTATCGCCGGCATGAAGCACTACTTCGATCCGAAAGTGATCCCGTCAATTGCCTATACCGAGCCGGAAGTGGCGTGGGTTGGCCTGACTGAGAAAGAAGCGAAAGAGAAGGGCATCAGCTACGAGACGGCGACCTTCCCGTGGGCGGCTTCTGGCCGTGCTATCGCCTCTGACTGCGCTGACGGCATGACCAAGCTGATTTTCGATAAAGAGACGCATCGTGTTATCGGCGGCGCGGTTGTCGGCACCAACGGCGGCGAGCTGCTGGGTGAAATCGGTCTGGCGATCGAGATGGGCTGCGATGCGGAAGATATGGCGCTGACCATTCATGCGCACCCGACGCTGCACGAGTCGGTTGGCCTGGCGGCTGAGATCTTCGAAGGCAGCATTACCGACCTGCCGAACCCGAAAGCGAAGAAGAAGTAAGTTTCTTTTGCTGGTTCAGAAAAAGCCTCCGAAAGGGGGCTTTTTTATGGGCGGGTTTATTTTAGTTGCATCGACTTGATGATGAGATCGCGAGAAAAGATAGTTTCGCTTGATTGCTCAATCTCCTCTTTTGTCCTCCAGTGGTGTCTCTGGGTGAAGTGCTGCTCATTGTTACTCCAGCCGATGACATCGGCCTCCTGACTGTTCACCCTAACCACAAAGAAACGCTCGTCCGTAAGAACCGTTTCTCCACTCGGCAGCATCATCCTGAGCTGTTTTTTGCTACCTGTAAGCCGGGCGCTTTATATATAAAGCCTGTTTCTTCGTAAAGTTCTCGCGATGCTGCTTCTTCGAAAGATTCATCTTCTTTGAGTCCACCGTCGGGCGTTGCCTGGTACGAGTTTCCTGTAAGTACATCGTTTTCAGGTTGAAACTGAAAAAGAAGGATATGGTTTTCAGGTGAAAGAATTATCAATCCCGATGCCGGACGCGTACCCATTATTTCTTGTCAGGGCTTTCTGGATTTTATCTGAGTTAACTTGAAGGCTTAGGGGCAGATGGAAGAAAATAATGAACGATAACTGGCGCGACCCATACCCTGTTTTTTCTTTCAAAATTAAGTTTTTGATTTTTATTGATTTATTTTGATTCTGCGAAAAAGGGTTTTGATGAGGATTTGGTCAAAAATA
The DNA here is from genome assembly GCF_020149765.1 of Pantoea agglomerans. Classification (NCBI taxonomy): domain Bacteria; kingdom Pseudomonadati; phylum Pseudomonadota; class Gammaproteobacteria; order Enterobacterales; family Erwiniaceae; genus Pantoea; species Pantoea agglomerans. The sequence continues at coordinate 3,327,357 of NZ_CP083809.1, read as the reverse complement.
ATTTCTAATGAGCAAGTTAGAATGTGTTGGCAACAGTTCACTGCCGTACAGGCAGCCTGGAAATTTTTGCATCTCGCCGGTAAAACGCACCAGCAGTTCACTGCCGTACAGGCAGCCTGGAAAGACACATACGCAGCTCACAGGCAGTCATAGTGTACAGACAACCTCAAACAGACATTCTTATTTTAAACCTCCGTTTACTTCATTTTAACGCGTAACCCATAACCAATACGCCTGTCTCCTCATAAAAAATTAATCCAAAAGTTATATCAACACCTTCGGCACTGCTGAGTTATTTCTTGATGCAGCTATCTTCAGGCCAGAGCAAATTAACAAAATCTGCCTCATTTCTTGCCCTCACTTCTCAGCTAGCCCATAAACGCAAAAACCGCACAATTTACCCCTGTTAATTATGTTGTGTTTTTGTAAACGGATTAACAAACAGCCTGAACCCTGCTATGCTGCCCCACGCGGAACCGGGCACCTTACCCTACTCATGGAATGCTTAGCATCAGGGTGCACCGGAGACCCATACAATGTGAGCGAGGAGAACGTCGTGCTAGTAGAATACCGTAAGCACGTTGCTGAGCGTGCTGCCCAGGGGATCGTACCTAAGCCGTTAGATGCTTCCCAGATGGCCGCGCTGGTTGAACTGCTGAAAAACCCGCCAGCGGGTGAAGAAGAATTCCTGACCGATCTGTTGGTCAACCGTGTCCCACCCGGCGTTGATGAAGCCGCCTACGTTAAAGCGGGTTTCCTTGCCGCGGTTGCTAAAGGCGAAACGACCTCTCCTCTGGTATCCCCTGAAAAAGCGATTGAACTGCTCGGCACTATGCAAGGCGGTTACAACATTCATCCGCTGATTGAGGCGCTGGACAACGAGAAGCTGGCCCCGATTGCCGCCAAAGCGCTGTCGCACACGCTGCTGATGTTTGACAACTTCTACGACGTTGAAGAAAAAGCGAAAGCGGGCAATACCCATGCGCAGCAGGTAATGCAATCCTGGGCGAACGCCGAGTGGTACCTGTCACGCCCTGAGCTGGCAGAAAAAATTACCGTCACCGTGTTCAAAGTGACCGGCGAAACCAACACCGACGACCTCTCTCCGGCGCCGGATGCATGGTCTCGTCCAGATATTCCACTGCACGCGCTGGCAATGCTGAAAAACGCACGTGAAGGCATCAACCCGGATGAGCCGGGCAACGTCGGCCCGATCAAGCAGATTGAAGCGCTGCAGGCCAAAGGCTATCCGCTGGCTTACGTCGGCGACGTCGTCGGCACCGGCTCTTCGCGTAAATCGGCAACCAACTCCGTACTCTGGTTCATGGGTGACGACATCCCGAACGTCCCGAACAAAAAAGGCGGCGGTCTGGTGCTGGGCAGCAAAATCGCACCAATCTTCTTCAACACAATGGAAGATGCGGGCGCGCTGCCGATCGAAGTTGATGTAGGCGAGCTGAACATGGGCGACGTGATCGACGTCTACCCGTACAAAGGCGAAGTGCGCAACCACGAAACCGGCGAGCTGCTGGCCAGCTTTGAGCTGAAAACCGACGTGCTCATCGACGAAGTCCGCGCCGGCGGCCGTATTCCGCTGATTATCGGCCGCGGCCTCACCAGCAAAGCGCGTGAATCGCTGGGCCTGCCACACAGCGACGTGTTCCGTCAGGCGAAAGACGTGGCGGAAAGCACGCGCGGCTACTCGCTGGCGCAGAAAATGGTTGGTCGCGCCTGTGGCGTTGAAGGCGTCCGCCCTGGCGCTTACTGCGAACCGAAGATGACCTCGGTAGGTTCTCAGGACACCACCGGTCCTATGACGCGCGACGAGCTGAAAGATCTGGCGTGCCTCGGCTTCTCCGCCGATCTGGTGATGCAGTCATTCTGCCACACTGCCGCCTATCCGAAGCCGGTCGACGTTAACACGCACCACACGCTGCCGGACTTCATTATGAACCGCGGCGGCGTCTCGCTGCGTCCGGGCGACGGCGTTATCCACTCATGGCTGAACCGCATGCTGCTGCCGGACACCGTCGGCACCGGCGGCGACTCGCACACCCGCTTCCCGATCGGCATCTCGTTCCCGGCGGGTTCTGGCCTGGTGGCTTTCGCCGCCGCGACCGGCGTCATGCCGCTCGATATGCCGGAATCTGTACTGGTACGCTTTAAAGGCAAAATGCAGCCGGGCATCACCCTGCGCGATCTGGTGCACGCCATCCCGCTGTACGCCATCAAACAGGGCCTGCTGACCGTTGAGAAGAAAGGCAAAAAGAACATCTTCTCTGGCCGCATCCTGGAGATCGAAGGTCTGCCGGATCTGAAAGTCGAGCAGGCGTTTGAACTGACCGATGCGTCTGCTGAGCGCTCAGCGGCGGGCTGTACCATCAAGCTCGATAAAGCGCCGATTATCGAATACCTCAGCTCCAACATCGTGCTGCTGAAGTGGATGATCGCAGAAGGCTACGGCGATCGCCGTACGCTGGAGCGTCGTATCCAGGGCATGGAAAAATGGCTGGCGGATCCGCAGCTGCTGGAAGCGGACGCCGACGCCGAATACGCGGCGGTTATCGAGATCGATCTGGCCGATATCAAAGAGCCGATCCTCTGCGCGCCGAACGATCCGGACGACGCGCGCCTGCTCTCTGACGTGCAGGGCGAGAAGATCGACGAAGTGTTTATCGGTTCGTGCATGACCAACATCGGTCACTTCCGCGCGGCAGGTAAGCTGCTCGACAGCCATAAAGGCCAGCTGCCGACCCGCCTGTGGGTTGCGCCGCCGACCAAGATGGATGCGGCTCAGCTGACTGAAGAGGGCTACTACAGCGTCTTCGGTAAGAGCGGTGCGCGTATCGAGATCCCGGGCTGCTCGCTCTGCATGGGTAACCAGGCGCGCGTGCAGGACGGCGCGACGGTGGTTTCTACCTCGACGCGTAACTTCCCGAACCGTCTCGGCACCGGCGCTAACGTCTACCTGGCATCGGCTGAACTGGCTGCGGTCGCGTCGCTGCTCGGCAAACTGCCGACGCCGGATGAGTATCAGCAGTTTATGGTGCAGGTGGATAAAACTGCCAGCGACACATACCGCTACCTCAACTTTGACCAGCTGGATCAGTACACCGATAAAGCAGACAATGTGATTTTCCAGACTGCGGTCTGAGTGACTCACTAAAAAACAAAGGGGCGATAATCGCCCCTTTTTCTTTTGCCTTTTCCCCGCAATAATGTCGCCCCGATCTCACTTTAGCGTTGATGATGCGCACACACTATTCTGGTGCGGATTCACTCGCGTCATTAACCAAAGGGTTAGCCCATGGAATACGAATTTTTACGCGATCTCACCGGGCAGGTGAAAGTACGCATGTCAATGGATCACGAAGCGGTGGGCCACTGGTTTAACGAGGAAGTGAAAGAAAACCTGGCGCTGCTGGACGAGGTCGAAGCCGCGATGCGTAGTATCAAGGGCAGCGAGCGCCAGTGGCAGCGCATTGGCCATGAATATACGCTGTGGATGGACGATGAAGAGATCATGATCCGCGCTAACCACCTTGCCTTAGAGGATGACGGGCTGGAAGAAGGCATGAACTACTACGACGAAGAGAGCCTGTCGTTCTGCGGCGTGGAGGATTTTCTTGCCGTTATGAACGCCTACCGCCAGTTTTTACAGGGGCGCTGAGTCAGCGCGGCCACTCCGATCGCTGAACGCCGTCAGCACCGCCGTTTCAAGCCACTCTTGCAGGCGGGTAGCCTGATCAATATTGCGCCGCGTTAAACGCAAAAAGGCTCCGATCGCCATCAGAGCCTTTTTGCCCGCGCCTGTCAGACGCTGCTGGCGACCGCCTGCGGCTCTGGCGCTTTCTCTTTATCGACAATCGGCTCAACCTTGCCCATCAGGAACAGATAGTTGAGGATGCCGATAACCACCAGCACGGCGGAGAAAACCAGCGCCCAGGTAAAATTGCCGGTGGCGCCAACAATCGCGCCGGTGATAATCGGGCCGACCGCGCCGCCCATATTCGACACCGTATTCTGCAGCCCGGCGACGATAGAGACGCTGTTTTTCGGCGCCACGTCGCCCGGCAGCGCCCAGACCTGCGAGGCGGCCACGGTGGTGCCCGACTTGGCGATACAGAGCAGCAGCACGGTCATAAACACCGATTCGGTAAAGGGCGCGAACCCGATGCAGAGCGCCATCAGCAAGCCAATGGTCAGAAACAGCTTGCGCGTGGCGGTCAGCGACAGCACCTTTTTATGCACCATGCGATCCGACGCCCAGCCCGCCAGCACCTCGATCACCATGCCGCAGATCAGCGGCAGCGCGGCGACGAAGCCCATCTTCAGAAAGTCCATGCCCTTGTCTTTCACCAGATAGGTCGGCAGCCAGGTAATAAAAAAGTAGGAGGTGTAATTGATGGTGAAAAAGCCGATGCACATCGCCCAGATATTGCGGTAGCGCAGCAGCCGGTACCACTTCATCGGCCGCACGCCTTTCTCACCATGTTTCTGCGCCTGGCCGTCGCGGATCAGACGCACTTCGTTCTGGTCGATCCTTTTATGGTCTTCCGGGTTCTCGGCATAGATAAAATACCAGGCGATGACCCAGAACAGGCCGATGGCGCCGATAACCAGAAAGGTAATGCGCCAGTCCACCATGGCGATCATCCAGACGATGAGCGGCATCGCCACCGCGCCGCCGAATTTCGAGGCGCTGTCGAACAGCCCCGATACGGTGGCGCGTTCGCGATCCGGGAACCAGCGCGCGGCGATGCCCGCGTTGCTGGGATAGGCGGCCGCTTCACCGACGCCCAGCGCCAGGCGCAGCGCCAGCAGCGATTTAAAGCCGGTCGCCAGGCCCATCGCCATGGTGGCGATCGACCACCAGCCGACTGCGATGCCGAGCCCTTTTTTCTGACCAAAACGGTCGGCGAACCAGCCCGCCGGGATTTGCAGCAGCGCATAAGACCAGAAGAAGGCGGCCATAATCAGGCCCATCATCTCCGGGTTGATCTCCAGCTCGGTGATCAGATGCGGTGCGGCGGCGGAGAGCACCGTCCGGTCAATATAGTTAATGGCGACCGCCAGCCACATCAGGCCAGCGATCCACCAGCGAATTTTGGTCGAGCGCAGCGTAGAGTTCATCATTATTTTCCACTCGAATCAGGTTGCAGGCGAGGGCGGCGCTTACGCCAGCCCGTTCATAACGTTGATCGGCCGCTCGCCCTGTCGGACGCACTGCACAATCTGCGCCACGCAGCGTTCGCCGATAGCGCTGATGGCGCCGTCGGTGTAGCCAGCGATATGCGACGTCGGGATAAAATTCGGCAGGCTAAACAGCGGGTGCGAAGTGAGTGGCTCCTGGACAAATACGTCGGCCGCCGCACCGGCAATTACGTTGTCCTGCAGCGCATGGAAGAGATCCTCTTCATTGACGACGCCGCCGCGCGAAACGTTGATCAAAAAGGCGCGCTTCTTCATGCGGCGCAGACGCGCACCGTCGAACAGGTTGCGCGTCTCGTCGGTCAGCGGCGTGTGCAGGGTAATAAAATCGCTCTCTTCGGTCAGCTGGTCGAGGCTGACAAAGGTGATGCCATGCTCGGCGGCAAAGGCTTCGTCAGGATAGAAGTCAAAGGCGATGACGCGCATGCTGAAACCTTTTGCACGCAGCGCCACCTGCTTACCGATATTGCCCAGCCCGATAATGCCCAGCGTTTTGCCGTAGACGTCGGTTGCGAAAATACGCGGCCAGTTGCCCGCGCGCGTTTCCGTTACCGCCTGAGTCAGCTGGCGCGCGCCGCTGAGGATCAGCGCAAAGGCGAAGTCGGCGACGGCATGCTTGTTGGCGTCCGGCACGTTGGTCACGTAAATCCCGCGCGCGCGCGTGGCGTCGAGGTCGATATTATCGACGCCGACGCCGTGCTTGCAGACAATTTTCAGCGCAGGCGCCTGCGCCAGCAGCGCGTCGTCTACCTCGGTAAAGGCGACGATCATCGCCACGGTCTCTGGCAGATGCGGCGCCAGCGCTTCTGCCGGCGCGTCGGCGGGCAGGGTCACCAGCTCAAAGCCGTGCTGTTTCAGGGTATCAATCGGCGTCGTGTCATATCTGGCGAACGACGGCGAGGTGCAGATTATCTTCATCGCGTTTCCCAATGGGTTTAAAGCAGAAAAGGGCAGCAACGGCTGCCCTGACGGCCATTACTTCAGGTACTGATTGACGACCTGACGGATTTTTTGCTCTTCGTCGGCGCTGAACCGCACCGCATAGCGACTGTCGCCTACGTCGTAGCCCAGCAGCGATACCGCCTTCTTCACCGCCGCTGGCGAGAAGCCGATGCTGTAGAGATCGGTCCGCAGGCCGGTGACGTTCTCCTGCGCCGCGCGCGAGCCCTCAATATCGCCTGCGTTGAAGCGCGACCAGATGGCGTTGATTTCGTTCGGGGCGGCGTTGGCCAGGCCCGAGATACAGGCGGAGCAGCCGTCGACGAAGCCCTGATGGATCAGCGAGTCCGGCCCGTTAAGCACGTCGAAGTTCTCGATGCCTTCCGCCGCCTTGATAAAGCCGCTCAGGCTCTCATAGCTGCCCGCCGAGTCTTTGATGCCGATAATGTTGGGATGGGACGCCAGGGCACGCACGGTGTCCGGCTGTAGCGTATTGCCGGTTCGTGCCGGAATGTTGTAGAGGAACAGCGGCACCTCAAGCGCGTCAGCGACCGTCTGGTAGTGATAGATCAGCTCTTCCTGACGAAGCGGCACGAAGTAGGGCGTGATCACAGAAACCGCATCCACGCCCAGCTTCGCGATCTGCCTGCCGAGACGGATGGTCTCACGCGTCGAGATCTCGCCGATATGCGCCACCACCGGCGCGCGGCCGTTAACTTCATCAAGACAGGTCTCGGTGACGGCGAGCTTCTCCTGCTCGTTCAGCACAAGGAACTCGCCGTTGGTGCCGCCGCAGAAGATACCGTTGCCTGCGGCCAGCTGGCGTTTTACCTGCTCGCGCTGGGCGGCGGGGTTATAAGCACCTTCCGAATCGAAGCAGGTCACGATAGCGGTCAATACGCCGGTAATTTTCTGACTCATATAATCCTCTTTATTCCTGATGTGAAGGGAACAGCGTCAGGTAGACGTCACGGACGTCATTCGCGCTGACGGCAGCGGGTACGTTCTTCATCAGACGTTGCACGTCGAGCGCCGCTTCCACTAAATAGGGCAGGTGATCCGGGCCGATGCCAAGCTCTTCCAGGCTGGCTGGCAGCTTCAGTCGTTTAACCAGCGCGGTGAACCAGGCCACCAGCGCGTGCGATTTTCTCTCGTTATCCAGCGAGGTATCCGCATCCGGCAGCAGATCGTAAGCCTGCGCGAATTTGTCTACCGCTGCCGGTCGTACAAAGGCCATGCAGGGTGCCAGCAAGATGGCGTTGGCGACGCCGTGCGGCAGATGATATTTGCCGCCCAGCGGATAGGACATGGCGTGCACCAGATGCGTGCCCGCATGGGCGATCGCCGCGCCGCCGTAATAAGAGGCCCACAGCATATCAAGCCGCGCCTGCAGGTTGTGCGGCTCGGCAACGGCAGTTTCGAGGCTGGCGAACAGCTTCTTCAGGCCGATCAGCGCGTAGTTGTCGCTTACCGGATTGGACACCGTGGCGGTAAAGCATTCAATCAAATGACAAAGCGCATCGATGCCGGTGGAAGAGGCGATATGCGGCGGCATGCTGGTGGTCAGCTCCGGCACCAGCGCCACGAAGTCGGGCAGCATCACCGGCGAGATAATGCCGACTTTGGTTTCACGTTCGGGAATAGCGAGGATCGCATTAGGCGTCGCTTCCGAGCCGGTGCCGGCGGTAGTGGGGATCAGCAGCGAGGTGGTGCGCGCGGTCGGCTTTTCGCCCGCCAGCAGCGCCTCCAGCGACGGGGCATTACTGACGCACAGCACCGAAAGCAGCTTGGCGACATCGAGCACGCTGCCGCCGCCGACGCCGATAACCAGATCCACATCGCGCGTGGGCAGCGCCGCCAGCACCGCGGCGACATCATGCTGGCTCGGTTCCGGCGGTACGCTGTTAATCACGCTGACGCGAACAATATGCTGTTTCAGCTGGGCGATAAGCGCCTGCACCGCCGGGATGGTTTCAATATTCTTGTCCGTCACCAGCAGCGCGCTGGCTTTTCCTTTCAGCAGATAGCTAATGTCGTTCAGCGCCTGAAAGCCGCTAATTACCGTGCTGTTGATATTCATTTTATACCCTTATTACTGCGAAGCCTGAGCGAATGATTAAATTTGGTCAAACGGGTGCGATATCTGTCACTTGCTGTGGTTAAGTTTATAGAGCATATCGATTTTGATTAATTTGATCTTGCTCACATATAATCAACCGTGATTGAATATAATCATTCGGTAGCAGCATGCAGCTCAACGGGAGAGAAGATGACGCAGAAGTCATGGAAAACGCCGGTGTTGGTTATTGCCGATGACTTTACCGGCGCTAACGACGCCGGCAGCGGGCTGGCAAAGGCGGGCGCTCGCGTGCACGTCCTGTTCAGCAGCGAAGCGCCGCTGGATGTCGCCGCCGCTGACGTCTGGGTGATCAGCACCGACAGCCGCGCCGTCAGCGCCGCAGAGGCGGCGGCGCGTACCGAAGCCGTGGTGCGGCGGCATCAGGATTTTATTGCGCAGGGCTGGCTGTTTAAAAAGATCGATTCCACGCTGCGCGGCAATATCGGCGCCGAAGTGCGCGCCGCGCTGGCTGCCAGCGGCAAGCAGCGGGCGCTAATCGTCCCCGCCGTGCCGCGGCTGGGACGGGTGACGCGCCGCGGCGAGGTGCAGGTCAACGGCGTGCCGCTGACCGAGACCGAATACGCCAGCGATCCAAAAACGCCGGTGATCAGCGCGCGGGTGTTAACGCAGCTTGGGATCGCGGGCAGGGAGATCGATCTCGCCGCGCTGCGCAGCGATCGCTTTGCCGCGCTGCTGGCGGAGCAGCAGGGCGCAGTGGTGATCGATGCGGAAAGCGAGAGCGATATTGCGCTTATCCTGGCCGCCGCCGCGCAGCTTGACGAAACGCCGCTGCTGGTGGGCGCCGCCGGACTGAGCGACGCGCTCGGCGCGCAGCTGGCGGTACGCGCCACTGCGCCGGTGCTGGCCGTTATCGGCTCGATGAGCGCCAGCGCGCAGCAGCAGATCGCCCGGCTGGCGGCGCAGCGAGATATCACGCTGGTGGATATCGATATCCGTCAGCTGTTTGAACGCCCTCGCTGGCCGGACGGCGCGCGCTGGGCGGAGCAGGCTCTCGCTGCGCTGCGCGCCGGTCGCCATACGGTGCTTCGCACCTGCCAGCACGCCGGGCAGCGTCATGAGATCGAGGCGCTGTGTCGGCAGCAGCAGATAACGCGCCAGCAGCTGGGCGAAGCGATTTGCCAGTTTCTGGGCGAACTGACCCTGATGCTCTGTCGCGCGCAGCGGCCCGCAGCGCTTTATCTCTCTGGTGGCGACGTAGCGATTGCGGTTGCGCAGGCGCTGGGCGCCAGCGGCTTTCAGATTCAGGGCATCGTGGCGGACTGCGTGCCGCACGGCGTCCTGCTTAACAGTGAATTTACCCTGCCGGTGATGACCAAAGCGGGCGGTTTTGGCGACGAAAACACCCTGGTAGCAGCCATTCGTTTTATTGAGGAGAAGTCGAGTGAGTAAAATTATTGCGGTGACCATGGGCGATCCGGCGGGCATTAGCCCGGAGATCATCATCAAAGCGCTGGCGGAAGGCGATCTTAACGGCGCGCCGGCGGTGGTGGTGGGATGCGCGGCGACGCTGCGCCGCATCCTTGCTCTGAACATTACGCCGCAGGTCGAGCTGCGCGTGCTGGATAGCGTAAAAGAGGCGCACTTCGCGCCAGGCATTATTAACGTTATCGACGAGCCGCTGGCCGATCCCGATGCGCTGAAGCCGGGCGTGGTGCAGAAGCAGGCGGGCGATCTCGCCTGGCGCTGCGTGAAGCGCGCCACCGAGCTGGCGCTGGCGGGCGAGGTTCAGGCTATCGCCACCGCGCCGCTGAATAAAGAGGCGCTGCACTCGGCGGGCCATCTCTATCCTGGCCATACTGAGCTGCTGGCGCATCTGACCGACACCAAAGATTACGCGATGGTGCTTTATACCGATAAGCTGAAGGTTATTCACGTCACCACGCATATCGCGCTGCGTAAGTTCCTCGACACGCTGAGCCGCACGCGCATCGAAACGGTGATTGGCATGGCGGATACCTTCCTGCGCCGCGTCGGTTTTGAAAAGCCGCGTATCGCGGTGGCGGGCGTTAATCCGCACGCTGGTGAAAACGGTCTGTTTGGCGACGAGGAGATCACCACCGTCGCGCCGGCGGTGAAGGCGATGAAGGCGCAGGGCATTGAGGTTTTCGGCCCCTGTCCGCCCGATACGGTGTTCCTGCAGTGTCAGGAAGGGCAGTATGACATCGTGGTGGCGATGTACCACGATCAGGGACATATCCCGCTGAAACTGCTTGGCTTTTACGACGGCGTGAATATCACTGCCGGTCTGCCGTTTATCCGCACCTCTGCAGACCACGGCACCGCTTTTGATATCGCATGGACAGGTAAAGCGAAGTCTGAGAGCATGGCGATCTCCATTAAACTCGCGATGCAGTTAGCATAGGGAAATATGAAGGGACAAAGTCGCCTTGACCAGATTATGGACTATCTGAAAAGCCATAATCTGGTGACTGTTGATCAGCTGGTGAGCGCTATTTCCGCCTCGCCGGCAACCATTCGACGTGATTTGATTAAGCTGGATAAAGAAGGCGTGATTAGCCGCAGCCACGGCGGCGTTACGCTGAATCGTTTTATTCCGGCGCAGCCTACCACGCTGGAGAAGATGCAGCGTAATCTGGCGGAGAAGCAGGCTATCGCCCACCACGCCGCCACGTTCGTGCAGTCGGGCGATGCGGTAGTGCTGGACGCCGGCACCACCATGCTGGAGCTGGCGCGTCAGCTGACGCATTTGCCGCTGCGCGTGATTACCGCCGATCTGCATATCGCGCTGTTTCTCTCGGAATTCAAACAGATTGAAGTGACCATTATCGGCGGCCGCATCGACGACTCGAGCCAGTCGTGCGTAGGTGAGCACGGGCGGCGTCTGCTGCGCAGCATTAATCCCGATATCGCTTTCGTCAGCTGCAACTCCTGGAGCCTGGAGCGTGGCATCACCACGCCGACAGAAGAGAAGGCCGGGCTGAAGCGCGATCTGCTGGCGAATGCGCGCCGTCGCATTCTGCTGGCTGACAGCAGCAAATATGGCTCCTGGTCGCTGTTCTGCGCCGCCCCGGTGGATGAGCTGACCGATGTGGTGACCGACAGCCGGTTAGACGAAGAAGTGTGCCGCACGCTGCGCGAGCGCGGAATTGCGCTGGCGCTGACGGATTAACGCTGCGGGTCGTTTAGCTGGCACCCGCTGCGCTTTTTTCTCGTTGAAATAAGGGGAAGGGCAGGACGGCCGCGCCTGTTTATTGGGCATGCGTGGGATTGAGCGCTTCGGCTGAAAAGTACGATCCTGTTTTTTATTTCAAAACTAATCAGCCTTTCTCGCCTGGATTTTTTTCGGCATCCTTTTGCACACCCTTTTTTATAGGCTGGCTGTAATTTATTGAAAAATAAGGCGCGGCAGTGCGTGTCTGATAAAAGGGGTTTTGGCTCAATATTGCTGCTTTTTAGTGGGATATGAGCAGGTTAGTTTGGTAAGGTAACCGTTCACTGCCGTACAGGCAGCTTAGAAATTAAAACCCCCAAAGAAATCGGCGCGCGTCTGCCGCTATGGCGTGACATCGCGCGCCTGGTCATTAAAAGGTCTTCAGGCCCACAGCCGGAATATTGCGGCCGTAGTAAATCTCGCGCATCTCCTTCCACAGCAGGTCGGTAATGCGTTTGTGTTCCGCCGGGCTGAGATCTTCAGGGCGGGTATTGAACAGGTAGTGCTTCAGGTCGAACTCTTTCAGCAACATCTTGGTGTGAAAGATATTTTCCTGATAGACGTTCACATCCACCATGTCATACATCGCCTTCATATCTTCCGACATAAAGTTCTGGATCGAGTTAATCTCATGGTCGATAAAGTGTTTCACGCCGTTTACGTCGCGGGTAAAGCCGCGCACGCGGTAGTCGACGGTAACGATATCGGACTCCAGCTGGTGGATCAGGTAGTTCAGCGCCTTCAGCGGGGAGATCACGCCGCAGGTTGAGACTTCGATATCCGCACGGAAGGTGCACAGGCCGCCTTCAGGATGGCTTTCCGGGTAGGTGTGCACGCAGATATGGCTCTTGTCCAGGTGCGCCACAACGGAATTAGGCAGCGGACCAGGATGCTCTGAATTGTCGATATCCTTTGGATCGATCGGCTCTTCGCTCACCAGAATGGTGACGCTGGCGCCCTGCGGTTCATAATCCTGGCGCGCAATATTAAGCACGTTCGCGCCGATAATCGAACAGGTTTCCGTCAGGATCTCCGTCAGGCGATTGGCATTGTATTGCTCATCGATATAGGCGATATAGCCATCGCGTTCGGCTTCAGTATTCGCATAACAAATATCGTAAATACAAAAACTCAGGCTTTTGGTCAGGTTGTTGAAGCCATGCAGTTTAAGCTTTTGCAATTTGGTTCACCTCCTTATAAAGGCTGTTCAGCGGACAGGGCGGTCAGCAGGTACTGCGGCAGCGCAAAGCTGCCGGCATGGATAGCCGGGTTATAGTAGCGGCAGGTCAGGCCCGACGCCGCGAAACGCGTTTGCAGCGTGGCGAGGTCAAGGTGACGCAGCGCCGGATTATCGCTTGCCCAGGCGAAAGTCATAATGCCGCCGTAGTAGGTCGGGATCGCTGCCTGATAAAAACTGACGTCGGCGAAATAGTGGCTGAGTTTACGATGGCTGTTGATCGCTTCCTCCTGCTGCAGAAAGCAGACGCCGTTCTGCGCCACGAAAATGCCGCCAGGATTAAGGGCGTTTTTGCAGCCAGCGTAAAATTCTGAGGTGAACAGGCTCTCGCCCGGTCCGACAGGATCGGTGCAGTCGGAGATGATCACATCGAATTTTTCCTGAGTCTGGCTGACGAAGTTTACGCCATCGTCGATCACCAGATTGAGACGCGGATCCTGATAAGCGCCCTGGCTGTGATTAGGGAGATATTGCTGGCAAAAGGTCACTACGCCGGCGTCAATCTCTACCATCGTTATGCTTTCCAGCTGCTGATGACGTGCCACCTCGCGCAGCATCGCGCCGTCGCCGCCGCCGATAATCAGCACGCGCTTCGCCGCGCCGTGCGCCAGCAGCGGCACGTGCGTCATCATTTCGTGATAGATAAATTCGTCGCGCTCGGTGGTCTGCACCACGCCGTCCAGCGCCATTACGCGGCCCATCTGCGCGTTTTCGAAGATGATCAAATCCTGATGCGCGGTCTTTTCCCGGTACAGCTCTTTATCGACCGTGAAATATTGTCCGAAACCGGCATGAAGGGTTTCATACCACATTTCTTTTTGCGCCATGGTGGGCTCCTCTCTGATGACTTGGCCATGAAAAAGAGCGGCATATCATAACCAGGAGTGACCGTGCATGCACGGTCAAATGAACGGCGTAAAGGCGGGCGTGCGGCTTATTTAACGTAGGCGAGCAGGCTGAGGGAGTCGCGCGCCAGCGACTTGCACTTCTTGTCGTTGGTAATGGCGATGCCGCTCAGATCTTTATAGCTCGCTTCGCCAAGCGCCTTCATGTTGTAGGCCGCGTAATTACTCAAATCCCAGCGGTTCTGCTGAGCGAAAAACACCAGGGCTTTGCGGATTTGCGCATCAGGCAGATCCTGATAGCCGCAATCATTTTTCAGGTAAACGAATACCGCGGTGAGATCGGCCAGATCTTCTGCTTCGGATTCGCTTAGTGCGAAGCTGGTGGAGGAGAAGCCAAAGAGTCCTGCCAGTAACAGGATCCTGATGCTTTTCTTCATAGTAATTCTCATTCATTAATCATCATGTGACGATAGCACAGTGACTGGCAGGATTCCGATTATTTTGCCGCTGGAAGGCCGCTCGAGCACTTTTTTCAGGCGTTTCCGCTAACAGGGCTTGACCCTCCCGCAGGGGAAGGGTTTAGGCTGTGGTTCCCTTATCACACGGATGAATAAGCTATGCATCGTCGCCACTTTCTCAAACTGACCGCAGCGCTGAGCGCGGCCGGGGCGCTGCCGCTCTGGAGTCGATCCCTGATGGCAGCCAGCCGTCCGCTGCTGCCGATTCCTTCACGGCTGGAGCCAGATCCGCGCGGCCAGATCCAGATCACCGCCATGACCGGCACCAGCCAGTGGCAGGGCAAGGATGTGCCGACATGGGGCTACAACGGCGCGCTGCTGGGGCCAGCCATCGTGCTGCGCCGCGGCAAGCAGGCCACGGTTAATATCCTTAACCGCCTGCCGGAAGCGACCACGCTGCACTGGCACGGGCTGGCGATCCCCGGCGACGTCGACGGCGGGCCGATGGCGCGTATTGAACCGGGTGCGACGCGCCAGGTCAGCTTTACGCCGGATCAGCCCGCCGCTACCTGCTGGTTCCATCCCCATCTGCATGGCAAAACCGGCCATCAGGTGGCGCAAGGACTGGCGGGCCTGATCCTGCTACAGGATGAGGAAACCGACAAGCTGCGCCTGCCGTCGCAGTGGGGCTCAGACGATGTGCCGCTGATTTTCCAGGACAAGCGGCTAACCCAGGACGGCAGCCGCATCGACTATCAGCTCGATATCATGAGCGCCGCGGTAGGCTGGTTCGGCGATATGATGCTGACCAACGGCGTACAGTATCCGCAGCAGGCGGTGCCGCGGGGCTGGCTGCGCCTGCGCCTGCTGAACGGCTGCAACGCGCGCTCGCTGCATATCGCCGCCAGCGACAACCGACCGCTCTATGTTATCGGCAGCGACGGTGGCCTGCTGGCGGAGCCGGTGAAGGTGACGTCGCTGCCGCTGCTGCCGGGAGAACGCTTCGAGGTGATGGTCGATACCTCTGACGGCAAAACCTTCGATATCGTCACTCTGCTGGTTGAGCAGATGGGCATGACGCTGGCGCCGTTCGACCAGCCGCTGCCGCTGGTGCAGATCCTGCCGCTGCGCGTAATGGCGAGCGCGACGCTGCCGGATAGTCTGGTGCAGCTGCCGCCGGTTCCCTCGGCGGAAGGCGCTAACGCACGCTGGCTGCAGCTAATGATGGATCCGCAGCTCGATCGGCAGGGCATGGCGGCGCTGATGCAGCGCTACGGCGATAAAGCGATGGGCAAGGCTGGCGGCCATCACGCCATGCCGGCAGCTGGCGGCCATGAGGGGATGGCGATGAACGGTCACGATATGCCGACGCATGACGCGCACGGCGGCGGCGCAGCGCAGGGCTACGATTTCCACAGCGGCAACAAGATCAACGGCCAGGCCTTTAATATGGCGAAGCCGATGTTTAACGTTACGCCCGGCCAGCTGGAAAAATGGACCATCTCCGGCGAAGGCGACAAGATGCTGCACCCCTTCCATATCCACGGCACGCAGTTCCGCATTCTTTCAGAAAACGGCAAGCCGCCTGCGCCGCACCGGCAGGGCTGGAAAGATATGGTCAATGTCGACGGCTGGCGCAGCGAAGTGCTGGTGCGCTTTGACCACCGCGCCGCCGCCGAACACGCCTATATGGCGCACTGCCACCTGCTCGAGCATGAAGACACCGGCATGATGCTGGGCTTCACCGTCGGCTAATCAGGCTTTCTCGAGCGCCAGGCGAATATCTTCCACCAGATCGCCGGCGTTCTCGATGCCGATAGAGAGGCGGATAGTGGCGTCGCTGATGCCGATGCGCTGCCTGACCGCCTCCGGCACGCCAGAATGGGTGGTGCTGCCGGGGTGGCTGGCAAGGGACTCGGTGCCGCCCAGGCTCACCGCCTGTTTAAACAGCCCCAGCGCGTTAAGGAAACGGAAGGCGGCGGGCTGTCCGCCCACAATATCAAATGAGAAGGTCGAGCCGGCGCCGCTGCACTGCTGGCGGAAAGTACGGCCTTCGGCGCTGTTCTCGTCGAGGTAGGGCAGCCACTGCAGCTTCGCCACCTTTTCATGGTCGCGCAAAAAGGCGGCCACCGCCTCGGCGTTCTGCCAGGCCTTCTCCATGCGCAGCGACAGCGTCTCCAGCGAACGGCCAATCATCCAGCTGGAGTGGGGATCGAGCTGGGTACCGATGGCGCTGCGCAGCGAGCGTATCTGGGTAATCAGCGCCTTGCTGCCCATCGCCGCGCCGGCAATCAGGTCGGAGTGACCGCCGACATATTTGGTCAGCGAGTAGAGCGAGATATCGGCACCGAAGTTCAGCGGACGCTGAAACAGCGGGCCGAGCAGGGTATTGTCGCAGGCGACCACCGGACGCGATCCCTGCTGCTGGCCAATCTCATCAGCGATGCGCGCGATCAGCGCAATATCGACCAGGCTGTTGGTGGGGTTGGCCGGCGTCTCGATCAGGATCAGCGCGACGCGACCCTTGCTCAGCGCCGTCTGCGCGGCGGCGCGCACTTTCTCTTCATCGGTGCCGTCGCTGAAGCCCACCGGCTCAATATTCAGGTTATGCAGCGTTTTGCTCAGCAGCGTCTCGGTGCCGCCGTAGAGCGGCTGCGAGTGCAGGATCACATCGCCCGGGCGCGCAAAGGTCAGCAGCGTGGTAGAGATGGCCGACATGCCCGACGAGAACAGGGCGCAGCTCTCCGCCTCTTCATAGATCGCCAGCCGATCTTCAACGATTTCGCTGTTGGGATGGTTAAAGCGCGAATAGACCAGCCCGCCGCTTTTGCCTTCCGGCGGTTCACGCCGTCCCGCCACATAATCAAAGAAGTCACGCCCCTCTTCGGCGCTGTTAAAGACAAAGGTCGAGGTCAGAAAGACCGGCGGTTTGACCGCACCTTCCGACAGGCGCGGATCGTAGCCGTAGTTAAGCATCTGGGTTTCGGGATGCAGCTTACGATCGCCAATATGGGTTTTTTTACTGGAGTTATGGGACATGGGATCTCCTGCTCAGCGCAGATGTAAGGTAACGATATGTTGGTCATAAGCTAACACGCAGCGGAATGTTCTGTTAAAGGCCGGTAAGTTCTAAGTTTATATCATCTGCGTACCCTGAGCCTGACGGCGGCTTAGCGCTGCATCTCGCCGCGTCTGGCAAGCTGTGATACTCTCCTGCGAATCGCTACCCGCTCAGGTCTGTGCGGGTTCTCTCTGTTCATCCGCTGCTGAGGATGAACGATCCCTTTAAAATCAACGAGAAGTACAGGTTTTGAAACATACTGTTGAAGTGATGATTTCCGAAGAGGCGATCGCAACGCGCATTGCCGAACTGGGTAAAGAGATTTCCGAGCGCTATCGCGACAGCGGCAGCGAGATGGTGCTGGTCGGTCTGCTGCGCGGCTCCTTTATGTTTATGGCCGATCTCTGCCGCGCCGTCGAGGTGCCTCACGAAGTCGACTTTATGACCGCCTCCAGCTACGGCAGCGGCATGTCCAGCTCGCGCGACGTAAAAATCCTCAAGGATCTCGATGAAGATATTCGCGGCAAAGATGTGCTGATTGTCGAAGATATCATCGACTCCGGCAATACGCTGAGCAAGGTGCGCGAGATCCTGCGCCTGCGCGAGCCGAAATCTCTCGCCATCTGCACGCTGCTGGATAAGCCCGAGCGTCGCGAAGTAGAAGTAACGGTGGAGTATGTCGGCTTCACCATTCCTGACGAGTTCGTGGTCGGCTTCGGCATCGACTACGCCCAGCGCTATCGTCATCTGCCCTTTATCGGCAAAGTGGTGCCGCTCGAATCCTGAGCCTGACCGCACGATCTTCCAAGGCCGACCGCCTCGGCCTGGTGTAGGCTGTGCTCCGATTCAGGAGTTCAGCCTTCACCTCCGCAAAAAAATGCCCACCCAGGAAGATTTTACGCTCAGGGTGGCTCATCATAAGTAGCAACGTTGCGGCGACATCGCGTCAGCCAGCGGCTCGCTATGTCTATCGCGACTCACCGACATTAAAACAGGATATGGATTCGGAATGACTTATGCACTGGAACTTTCCCGGCTGACCAAGACCTATTCCGGCGGCGTGCAGGCGCTGAAGGGCATAGATCTTAAGGTCGAAGCCGGCGATTTTTATGCGCTGCTGGGGCCAAACGGCGCGGGCAAATCGACCACCATCGGAATTATCAGTTCGCTGGTGAACAAATCTGGCGGCAGCGTACGGGTGTTCGGCTACGACCTCGAAAAAGAGGTGGTGAACGCCAAACGCCAGCTCGGCCTGGTGCCGCAGGAGTTTAACTTCAATCCGTTCGAGACCGTGCAGCAAATTGTGGTGAACCAGGCGGGCTACTACGGGGTAGAGCGCCGCGATGCGCAGCAGCGCGCAGAGAAGTATCTGACGCAGCTCGATCTCTGGGGCAAGCGCAACGAGCGCGCGCGGATGCTCTCCGGCGGCATGAAGCGCCGTCTGATGATCGCCCGCGCGCTGATGCATGAGCCGAAGCTGCTGATCCTCGACGAACCGACGGCAGGCGTCGATATCGAGCTGCGTCGCTCGATGTGGACCTTCCTTAAAGAGCTGAACGAAAAAGGCACCACCATTATTTTGACCACGCACTATCTGGAAGAGGCAGAGATGCTGTGCCGCAACATCGGCATTATCCAGAGCGGCGAGCTGGTGGAGAACACCTCGATGAAGGGACTGCTGGCCAAGCTGCAGTCGGAAACCTTTATTCTCGATCTGGCGCCGGGCAGCGCGCTGCCGACGCTGGAAGGGTTCCAGTATCGTCTGGTGGACGCCTCAACGCTGGAGGTTGAAGTTATGCGCGAACAGGGTCTGAACAGCGTGTTCGGCCAGCTGAGCGCGCAGGGCGTGCAGGTATTAAGCATGCGTAACAAGGCGAACCGCCTGGAAGAGCTGTTTGTCAGCCTGGTGCAGGGTAAAGGAGTAAAAGCATGACACATTTGTACTGGGTGGCGCTTAAGAGTATCTGGGCCAAGGAGATTAACCGTTTCGCGCGCATCTGGATCCAGACGCTGGTGCCGCCGGTGATCACCATGACGCTCTATTTTATTATTTTCGGCAACCTGATCGGCTCGCGCATCGGCGATATGCACGGCTTCAGCTATATGCAGTTTATCGTGCCGGGCCTGATTATGATGGCGGTGATCACCAACGCCTACGCCAACGTCGCCTCGTCGTTCTTCAGCGCCAAGTTTCAGCGCAATATCGAAGAGCTGCTGGTGGCACCGGTGCCGACGCATATCATTATTGCCGGCTATGTCGGCGGCGGCGTGGCGCGCGGTCTCTGCGTCGGGGTGCTGGTCACGGCGGTTTCGCTGTTTTTCGTGCCGTTCCACGTTCACTCCTGGCCGATGGTGGCGCTGACGCTGCTGCTGACGGCGATCCTCTTTTCGCTGGCTGGCCTGCTGAACGCGGTATTCGCGCGCACCTTCGACGATATCAGCCTGATCCCGACCTTTGTGCTGACGCCGCTGACCTATCTGGGCGGGGTGTTCTATTCGCTGACGCTGCTGCCGCCGTTCTGGCAGGCGGTGTCGAAGCTTAACCCGGTGGTCTATATGATCAGCGGCTTCCGCTTCGGCTTCCTCGGCATCAACGACGTGCCGCTGGTATTTACCCTGTCGGTGCTGATCGCCTTTATCCTGGTGTTTTATATTCTGGTCTACACGCTGATTCAGCGCGGACGCGGCCTGCGCACCTGATAAAAAAAGCAGCCGGATGGCTGCTTTTTTTTGCCAGACGGCTCAAAAGCCTGACAAGTGGGCGACGTGAACCGAAGAGCAAAGCGTCCCACGCCATGGAAGGCGTGGGCCGAGCGGGCAGGGATGCCATCTTTTGCGTCTTTGCGATCGGTTCACGCCGCCCACGTCAGCACCGCCCCTCAGGCGACCTGCACCGGCAGCGCCTTCGCCAGACGCTTCATCTGATTGTCGCCCTCAAAATAGGCCACCTTCGGCTGCCACTGGCGCGCTTCCGCATCCTCCACCTGCACGTAAGAGCAGATAATCAGGATATCGCCTTCGCAGGCGCAGCGTGCCGCCGCGCCGTTTACCGAAATAATCTTCGATCCGCGTTCGGCGGCGATAGCGTAGGTGGAAAAGCGCTGGCCGTTGGTGACGTTATAGATATCGATGGCTTCATACTGCAGGATGCCAGAGGCGTCGAGGAAATCCTGATCGATGGCGCAGGAGCCCTCATAGTGTAAATCCGCCTGGGTCACCTTCACGCGATGCAGCTTGCCTTGTAAAACGGTACGTATCATAACCAGAAGACCTTGTTGTTCTGCCTGAAAACGACCCCGCTTACTGCGTGAGGTCGACCTGTTGATTATCAATAAGACGCGCTTTGCCCAGCCATGCCGCCATCAGGATCACCGCGCGGCGGCTCTCGACCGTCAGCGGCTCCAGCGTATCGGCGTCGCAAATCGCCAGTCCGTCCGGACGCAAACCCTTCTCGCCAAGTTCTGCCTCGGCGGCTTCGATAATCTCTTCGATATGGCGTTCGCCGTTAGCGAGGCGCGCCGCCATCCCGTTCATCACCTGCGCCAGCGCAGGCGCAAGCTGACGCTCGTCGTCGGTGAGATAGCCGTTGCGCGAGCTGAGCGCCAGACCATCTTTGGCGCGCACCGTTGGTACGCCGACAATCTCAATATCGAAGCCCATATCCGCCACCATCTTGCGGATAATCGCCAGCTGCTGAAAATCCTTTTCGCCGAAACAGGCGATATCGGGTTGCACCAGATTAAACAGCTTGCTGACGATGGTGGCGACGCCGCGAAAGTGGCCGGGACGGCTTGCGCCTTCCAGCAGCGATGACAGCACCGGCACCTCGACGAATGTCTGGTTCGCCAGCCCGTGCGGATAAACCTCCGCAGGCGAAGGCGCGAACACCACGTCGACCTTACGCCGGTTAAGCTTCTCGCAGTCCTCCTGCAGCGTACGCGGATAGCGCGCCAGATCGTCGGCGCGATCGAACTGCATTGGGTTAACGAAAATCGACACCACGACAATATCGCCGCGCTCGCGCGCCTCGTCCACCAGCGTCAGATGACCGTCATGCAGGTTGCCCATGGTCGGCACCAGCGCGATGCGTTTTCCCTGCTGCCGCCAGCGACGAATTTCACGGCGCAGCATCGGCAGCGTTTCAATGATCAGCACGGTAAAGCTCCTGGATTACTGGAAACTGTGTTCAGCCGCGGGGTAGGTTCCCGCTTCGACTTCGGCGATATAGTGACGGATAGCGGCGCGCATGTCGCCCGCCTCCGCGAGAAAGTTTTTCGCGAATTTCGGGATATGGCCGCCGGTAATGCCGAAGGCGTCATGCATCACCAGAATCTGGCCGTCGGTGACGCTGCCCGCGCCAATGCCGATAACCGGAATTGTAAGCGCCTGGGTAATGCGCTGCGCCAGCGAAACCGGCACGCACTCCAGCACCATCAGCTGCGCGCCCGCGGCTTCCAGCGCCAGCGCGTCGGCCAGCAGCCGCTCGGCGGCCGCCTCATCGCGGCCCTGCACCTTATAGCCGCCGAAGATATTCACCGACTGCGGCGTCAGGCCGAGATGGCCGCATACCGGCACTGCGCGCTCGGTCAGCATACGCACCGTCTCCACCAGCCACTCGCCACCCTCCAGCTTCACCATATTGGCGCCGGCGCGCATCAGCTGCGCGGCGCTGTCGAAGGTTTGCTGCGGCGTGGCGTAGCTCATAAAGGGCAGGTCGGCCATCAGCAGCGCCTGCGGCGCGCCGCGGCGGACGGCGGCGGTGTGATAGGCAATATCGGCGACGGTGACCGGCAGCGTCGACTCATGGCCCTGAACGGTCATGCCGAGCGAATCGCCAATCAGCATCACCTGAATGCCTTCGTCGGCGAACAGGCGGGCAAAGCTGAAATCGTAGGCGGTCAGGGTGGCGAACTTACGTCCGCTGGCTTTCCACTGACGCAGATGAGAAATAGTGGTGGGTTTCATTGCGCTCTCAACTCAAGTATTTCAGATGGGCGCAGTGTACTGGATAGCGGGGGAGAGCGGAATCTCCCGCGTATCAATCTGTGCGGCGTCAGCCGTGCCAGGGGCGAATGGCGCTGGCGTCGAGGCGAGCCAGCAGGTCGCGCAGCGGGCGGCCGTCCGGCAGCGTCGCGTCGGGCGCGATCTCCAGCAGCGGCACCAGCATAAAGGCGCGGTTGTGCATATCGTAGTGCGGCACGATCAGGCGCGGCGTGTTGAGGTGCTGCTGGCCGAAAAGCAGGATATCGATATCGAGCGTGCGCGCTCCCCAGCGTTCCGCCTTGCGTACGCGACCGTGCTCAAGCTCGATACGCTGGGTATGATCCAGCAGCGCTTCCGGCGCCAGATCGGTTTCCAGCGCCACCGCCGCGTTCAGGTAATCCGGCTGGTCCGGCGGGCCGTAAGGTGGCGTGCGGTAGAAAGAGGAGGTGGCGACGCGCGCCGTATCCGGCAGCGCGTCCAGCGCCCGCAGCGCCGCGTCGACCTGGTGCAGCGGATCGGCAAGATTGCTGCCGAGCGCCAGGTAGACGCGCGTCACGAGGCGCTCTGACCGTCGCGACGCGGCGCAGCCGGACGGCGGCGCGGACGGCGCGTTTTGCGGCGCGGCGCCGGGTCGTCGCCCAGCGTATTGAGCATGGTTTTCTGCTGCGTCGGCGCGGCGGCCTGGAATTCGCCCCACCAGTGGCTGAGGCGGATTAGTTCCGGGTTATTCTCCACCTCGGCGCGCAGCGCCAGCAGATCGTAGGCGGCGCGGAATTTTGGATGCTCCATCAGCTTCCAGGCGCGTTTGCCGTGGCGGCGCGACATGCGCAGCTGCAGCTGCCAGATATCGCGGATCAGCGTGGTGATGCGTTTCGGGATAGCCAGCGCGCGGCAGGCTTCATCCAGCGTATCGTTCATCGCCATCGCAAAGGCGTCGAAATAGGTCAGGCCGCTCTCCTGGGCGATGCGCTGCGCCGCCTCAAGCTGCGGATACCAGAACATCGCCGCGAACAGGAAAGCCGGGTTGACGCGCATATCGTTATGGATGCGGTTATCGGTGTTTTTCAGCACCTGCGCCACCATCCGCTCCATATAGCTGTCGCCATCTTCGGTGAAGTTGCGCGTGATGGTAGGGAACAGCGGCTGGAACAGCTGGAACTCGCGCAGCTTAACATAGGTGCTGTAGCCGTAGCCCGCCTGCAGCAGCTTCAGCGACTCTTCAAACAGGCGCGCCGGCGGAATATCGCGCAGCAGCGTGGCGAGACGCGGGATCGGCTCGGCGGTTTCCGCCGCAATGGTCATATCCAGCTTGGCGGCGAAGCGCACCACGCGCAGCATACGCACCGGATCTTCGCGGTAGCGCGTCTCGGGATCGCCAATCAGGCGGATAATACCCTGCTGCAGATCCTGCAGGCCGCCGACGTAGTCGCGTACCGTAAAGTCGGCGACGTTATAGTAGAGGCTGTTGATCGTCAGATCGCGGCGCTGCGCATCATCCTCGATGCTGCCAAAGATGTTGTCGCGCAGCAGCATGCCGCTCTGGGCGCGCTGCGACTGATTGCGATCCTCTTCAACATCCTCTTCGGTCTGATGATGGCCGCGGAAGGTCGCGACTTCGATCACTTCAGGGCCGAACATGACGTGCGCCAGACGGAAGCGACGCCCGACCAGACGGCAGTTGCGGAACAGCTTGCGCATCTGCTCTGGCGTGGCGTTGGTGGTGATATCGAAGTCCTTGGGCTTTTTACCCAGCAGCAGGTCGCGAACGCCACCGCCCACCAGATAGGATTCGTAGCCTGCTTTGTTCAGGCGATAGAGGACCTTGAGGGCATTTTCGCTAATGTCTTTGCGCGAGATGTTATGGCTCTCACGAGGGATAATGGTCATCTGATGACGCTCAGTTTCAACCTCGACAGGCGCCTCCTCATCACGCATGAGGACTTTCCGGCAAAAATTAGCAACTCGGGTAAAAATGGGACACCTCGACAGCGACGTAAAGTGGTGTAAATAAAATCAGCGGCTAATCATAGCCTGTTGCGAATCATTTAGGAATGGTGTTGTCGGCTCAGCCGGTTTCGGGGCGTTCTCCCGGGGTATCAAAGCGATATTCCACTGCGAGAGGGCGCTTTCCAGCAGTTTCTCCTGCGTTTCATCCCGCCAGCCTGCCGAAACGGGCTGCCCCAGAAAGCGCAGCGCCTGCACCAGCAGCGGTCGCGGATCCCCTGCGGGCAGGGAAGGCGCATGATTCTGCTTCGACAGTTTGTTGCCGTCCAGGTTGAGCGCCAGCGGCAAATGCAGATAGTCAGGCACCGGCCAGCCGAACTGCTGATAGAGCGCAATCTGCCGCACCGTCGGCTCAATCAAATCCGCGCCGCGCACAATCTCCGTCACGCCCTGAAAATGGTCGTCGACCACCACCGCAAGGTTGTAGGCAAACAGGCCGTCGCGACGATGAATAATAAAATCTTCCTGCGCCAGGCGCGCATCCACCGATAAGCGGCCGTGCAGCCGATCCTCGAAGCTGAAAACCGGCGCGTGCTGGCGCAGGCGCAGCGCAGCATTTTCCGGCCCCAGCTGGCGATCGCGGCAGTGACCGTCATAGAACCCGCCGATCTGCTGGATGCGGCGACGGGTACAGGTGCAGTAATAGCTCTGGCGATGCGCCTGCAGCCAGGCCAGCGCCTCGCGATAGGCGTCATGACGCTGCGACTGCCACAGCACCTCGCCGTCCCAGTGCAGGCCGTAGTGCTCCAGCTGTTGCAGAATACGGGTGGCGGCGCCGGGGACTTCGCGCGGCGGATCGATATCTTCAATGCGCACCAGCCAGCGGCCGTTTTGCGCGCGCGCGTTCAGATAGCTACCCAGGGCAGCAATCAGCGAGCCGAAATGGAGGTCGCCAGAAGGCGAGGGGGCGAAGCGCCCGATGCAGGGATGCGTAGACACAGGCTTTAAAATTCACCGCACAGCGGCACAGCAGCGTGCTTTTCCGCAGTGCGGTGAGTCAGGCTTGGCGTTAGCCAGCCATCTGTTTTTCGCGGATTTCTGCCAGCGTCTTGCAGTCGATACAAAGATCGGCGGTCGGACGCGCTTCCAGACGGCGAATGCCGATCTCCACGCCGCAGGATTCGCAGTAGCCGAAGTCGTCATCTTCAACTTTCTTCAGCGTCTTTTCGATCTTCTTGATCAGCTTACGCTCGCGGTCGCGGTTGCGCAGTTCAAGGCTGAATTCCTCTTCCTGCGCAGCACGGTCAACCGGATCCGGGAAGTTCGCCGCTTCGTCCTGCATATGCGAGACGGTACGGTCAACTTCATCACGCAGCTGATTGCGCCAGGCTTCCAGAATCTTGCGAAAATGTTGCAGCTGGGCTTCGTTCATATACTCTTCGCCCGGCTTCTCCTGGTATGGCTCCACCCCAGCGATGGCGAGAATACTCAGGGACGATGTTTTACGGTTTTGCCCTTCTTGCATGTTGTTTCTCCTGGATAACACGCACTATACCTTTTGTGGTTCAGCGCCAGCGATTAGGCGTCAGGCGGATGAGTGTAGTCAGTGATCTACATTTTGCCTGGCGGGTGTCGCCGCGTTGCCGCAAATGGGTACATCGATCCCCCTACGGGGAAAAACAGGCCGCTATAAATAACAGAAGCAGTCAAGGTTGGCAATTATTGATGAACGCACCTTGACAAGCCTGTGAGGAACAGCGTATTTGGCGCCTCGCGTTAACCCTTCATACCACAATAATTTGCAAAAGATATTACAAGGTTACGGAAACCGGTTTTTTCAGAAACAGGCCTGCCGGTGATAAATCCGCGCGATATGCCAAAATCTCTACGCCATCCTGCTGCGCCTGGACCAGTTGGTCTGCGTAACGTGCATCGATGTGACGCGCGGGGGAGACGTCCTCAATCCCCGAGTGCAGAACCGCAAACAACAAAACAGCCCGATGGCCGGCAGCCGCGACGGCGCTTAGCTCGCGCAGATGCTTCTGGCCTCGAACCGTCACCGCATCCGGAAAATAGCCTTTTCCTTGATGTAAAAGGGTCACGGACTTGACTTCAATATAGCAGTTGCGCCTGCCGCCTGCCTGAAGCAGAAAGTCGATTCGGCTCTTTTCCGCGCCGTACTTTACTTCAGCCTGGCAGCGTTCGTATCCCGCTAATTCCGGTAGCGCTGCGGCGAGCAGCGCCTCTTTTACCAGCTGGTTGGCGCGCAGCGTATTAACGCAGATCCAGTGGCCCTGCTGCGTTTCGGTCAGCTCCCAGCTGTGCGGGTATTTGCGCGTCAGGCTGTCGGAGGTGGAGTACCACACTCTGTCTCCCGGCGTGGCACAGCCGGTCATGGCGCCGGTGTTGGCGCAGTGAATCGTCAGGGTTTCCCCTTCCGGCGTCACCACGTCGGCGAGAAAACGCTTATAGCGGGTAATCAGTCGGGCGGGCTTTAACGGCGGTGAAAACAGCATAGCGCTCCAGAATCAGCTCAGCGGCCAGCTCGCCAGCGCCTGATAGCGCGTGCGGCCCCGCGCGTAGTGCGAGGAAAACAGCGAAAAATGGTCGACGCGAAAGCGCCAGTGAAAGTCGCGCGGCGGCAGCGCGATGCGCGGGGCGGCGTCGCGCAGCAGCGTAACGTGCGGATGAAACGGCTGCGCGCTCTGGGCGCAGCCGTGGCGCGCGACCTGGGCGCGCAGCAGAGCGGCGAGCTGCAGCAGGCCGCGCGGCGGCCGCTGGCAGCCGATCCATACCACGCCCGGACGCGGCCAGTGGCCGGCGTCGTCGAGGTCGAGATCGAAGCCGGGCTGCTGAATGCGCGCCGCCAGCTGTTGCAGCTTCAGCGCGGTCTCGTTTTTGACCTCGCCGAGAAAGGCGAGCGTCAGGTGCAGATTGGCCGCCGCGATGGGGCGGCCGGCGTCGTCGGCAAAGCGATCGGCGCGCCAGCGCACCAGCTGCTGCTGCAGCGCATCAGGCAGCCCGATGCCGAAAAACAGGCGTTGCGTCTCCATGGCGGTCTCCGGCAATCCTCGCGGATGAGTGCTACAATGCGCGCCATCTTAACACAGGCTGAACGGGAGTTTGCCGTGAGTGATTTACCGGTCAGCGCCGTGCTGCCCGACCTGCTTCAGGCGCTCGACGTCGCGCCGCAAATTCTGCTGGCGGCCCCGACCGGCGCGGGCAAATCAACCTGGCTGCCGCTGCAGCTGCTGCAGAAGGCGAACCTGACGGGGCGCATTATTATGCTGGAGCCGCGGCGGCTGGCGGCGCGCAACGTGGCGCAGCGGCTGGCGGAGCAGCTCGGCGAACAACCCGGCGCCACCGTTGGCTACCGTATGCGCGGCGAGAACTGCGTCGGGCCAGCTACCCGGCTGGAGGTGGTGACGGAGGGCATTTTGACGCGCATGCTGCAGCACGACCCCGAGCTGAGCGGCGTGTCGCTGGTGATCCTCGATGAATTCCACGAGCGCAGCCTGCAGGCCGATCTGGCGCTGGCGCTGCTGCTCGACGTCCAGCAAGGGCTGCGCGACGATCTGAAAATTCTGCTGATGTCGGCGACGCTGGACAACGCGCGCCTCTCGGCGCTGCTGCCCGACGCGCCGCTAATCGTCTCCGAAGGACGCAGCTATCCCGTGACGCGCCGCTTCGCCTCGCTTAGCACCACGCTGCGCTTTGAAGAGGCGGTGGCGCGCGAAACGGCGCAGCTGCTGCGCGAAGAGAGCGGCTCGCTGCTGCTGTTTCTGCCCGGCGTGGCGGAGATTGAGCGGGTGAAACGCGAGCTGGAGTCGCGCGTGGCGGAGGATGTCGATCTGACGCCGCTCTATGGCGCCCTGCCGCTGGCGACGCAGCGCCGCGCCATTCTGCCCGCGCCGCCCGGCCGCCGCAAAGTGGTGCTTGCCACCAATATCGCCGAAACCAGCCTGACCATTGAAGGCATTCGCCTGGTGGTGGACAGCGCGCTGGAGCGCGCCGCGCAGTTCGACGCGCGCAGCGGCGTCACCCGGCTGCTGACCCAGCGCATCAGCCAGGCGTCGATGACGCAGCGTGCCGGCCGCGCCGGTCGTCTGATGCCCGGCATCTGCCTGCATCTGATCCCCGAAGAGCAGGCGGCGCGCGCTGCCGCCCAGAGCGAGGCGGAAATCATGCACAGCGATCTCGCCGCGCTCTGGATCGAGCTGCTGCAGTGGGGCTGCCAGCAGCCGGAGCAGCTTACCTGGCTCGATGCGCCGCCAGAAAAACACCTGCGCGCGGCGCGCGAGCTGCTGACCCGACTCGGCGCGCTGGACGAAAGCGGCAAGCTGAGCGCGACGGGACGACGCATGGCGCAGCTCGGCGGCGATCCGCGCCTCAGCGCCGTGCTCTGCGCCGCCGGACAGGCGCCCGACGCCGCTGCCAGCGCCGCGCTGCTGGTGGCGATTCTGGAGGATCCGCCGCGCAGCGGCTCGCCCGATCTGCGCGACGCGCTGCATCGCCCGCAGCCGCAGTGGCTGCGGCGCGCAAAGCAGTGGCAGACGCGGCTCGGCGTCAGCGGTGGGCGCGTCGATGAAGATCGCTTTCCCGCGCTGCTGGCGGCGGGCTTCGGCGATCGGCTGGCGCGGCGGCGCGACAGCGGCGGCCGCTACCAGCTCGCCAACGGCCTGGGGGCGATGCTTGACGCACAGGAGGGGCTGAACCGCTACGAATGGCTGATCGCGCCCGCCCTGCTGCAGGGCAGCGCGACGCCGGACGCGCGTATGCTGCTGGCGCTGCCGGTCGATATCGACGCGCTGCGCCAGGCGCGGCCGGCGCTGGTAGAGGTGCGCGCCGAAGTCGAGTGGGACGAAGAGAAGGGCACGCTGCGCGCGCTGCGTCGCGAGCAGATTGGCGCGCTGGTGCTGAAGGCGCAGCCGATGGCGCGTCCGGAACCTGAGGTGCTGCACGCGGCGATGCTGCGCTGGGTGGCGCAAAAGGGGCTGGGGGTGCTGGGCTGGAGCGAGGCGGCGCAGCAGCTGCGCGTGCGGCTGCAGTGCGCGGCGCAGTGGCTGCCGGAAGAGAACTGGCCCGCCGTGGACGACGAATCGCTGCTGGCGACGCTCGACCGCTGGCTGCTGCCGGAGATGGGCGCGGTGCGCGATCTCAAATCGCTACAGGCGGTCAACCTTGTCAGTGCGCTATTACATTTGCTGACATGGTCGCAACGCCAGCGGCTGGATAGTGCGCTGCCAACTCATTACACTGTGCCAACCGGAAGCCGACTGCCTGTTTGCTACCATATCGATAAGCCGCCCGTGCTGGCGGTGCGCATTCAGGAGATGTTCGGCGAGGCGAGCAATCCCGCCGTGGCGGAAGGGCGCGTGCCGCTGGTGCTGGAGCTGTTGTCGCCCGCGCAGCGTCCGCTGCAGATCACCCGCGACCTGGCCGCCTTCTGGCGCGGCGCTTATCCGGAAGTGCAGAAAGAGATGAAAGGGCGCTATCCCCGCCATCCCTGGCCCGACGATCCGGCCAGCGCGCTGCCGACAAGACGCACGAAAAAATATTCCCCGCAAGGTTGAGCCGGCTGGATCGATTTCAGAGGGTTGCACCATACGGAAAAGGTAAAAGTCGCTAGAGTAGCGGCGCTGCTAACGTAATACCTGGAGAATGAAACCAATGTCTGGGAACGATCGCGAACCCATTGGGCGTAAAGGAAAACAACCCAGGCCGCCGCGTAACGCTACGCGCCGGGGTCGCCGCAGGGATGAAGAGGATTTTGATAATGATGATTTTGCCGATGAGGTTGAGGAGAAAACGCCTGTGCCGCGTAAAAGTAAAGGAAAGCGTCCGCCGCGCGGGAAGCGCCGCTGGTTAGGCTGGTTGATCAAGCTGTTCCTTGTGTTTGTGGTGATTATGGCCGCCTGGGGTATCTACCTCGACTCGGAGATCCGCGCACGCATCGACGGCAAAGTGTGGCAGCTGCCCGCGACCGTCTACGGCCGCATGGTCAGCCTCGAACCGGGCATGGCCTATAACAAGAAAGAGATGATTGCGCTGCTGGAAGGCACGCAGTATCGCGAGGTGTCGCGCATCACGCGTCCCGGCGAGTTCTCGGTGAAAGGCAACACCATCGATCTGCTGCGCCGTCCGTTCGATTTCCCGGACAGCAAAGAGGGCCAGGTGCATGCGCAGATGGTGTTTGACGGCGACGAACTGGGCGAGATTAAAAACCTCGACTCCGGCCGCGACTTCGGCTTTTTCCGTCTCGATCCGCGCCTGATCACCATGCTGCAGTCGCCCAACGGCGAGCAGCGCCTGTTCGTGCCGCGCGCCGGTTTCCCGGATCTGCTGGTCGACACGCTGATCGCTACCGAAGACCGCCATTTCTACGAGCATGACGGCATCAGCCCCTACTCGATCGGCCGCGCCTTCCTCGCCAATATCACGGCCGGGAAAGCGGTGCAGGGCGGCAGTACGCTGACGCAGCAGCTGGTAAAAAACCTGTTCCTGACCAACGAGCGCTCGCTGTGGCGTAAAGCGCGCGAAGCCTATATGGCGGTCATTATGGACGCGCGCTACAGCAAGGATCGCATCCTGGAGCTCTACCTGAACGAGGTCTATCTCGGCCAGGCGGGCAACGACCAGATCCGCGGCTTCCCGCTGGCGAGCCTCTACTACTTTGGCCGTCCGGTTGACGAGCTGAGCCTCGATCAGCAGGCGATGCTGGTGGGCATGGTGAAAGGCGCTTCGCTCTACAACCCGTGGCGCAATCCGAAGCTGGCGCTGGAGCGACGCAATCTGGTGCTGCGCCTGCTGCAGCAGCAGAAGGTGATCGACCAGGAGCTTTACGACATGCTCTCGGCGCGTCCGCTCGGCGTACAGCCGAAAGGCGGCGTGATCACGCCGCAGCCCGCCTTTATGCAGATGGTGCGTAACGAGCTGCAGGCGAAGCTGGGCGACAAGGTAAAAGATCTCTCCGGCGTGAAGATCTTCACCACGCTCGATCCGGTCTCGCAGGACGCGGCGGAAAAAGCGGTGCTCGACGGCATTCCGGCGCTGAAAAAACAGCGCGGCCTGAAAGATCTGGAAACCGCGATGGTGGTGGTTGACCGCTTCAGCGGCGAAGTGCGCGCCATGGTCGGCGGCGCCGATCCGCAGTTCGCGGGCTACAACCGCGCGCTGCAGGCGCGACGCTCAATCGGCTCGCTGGCGAAACCGGCGACCTATCTGACCGCGCTCAGCCAGCCGAACACCTATCGTCTCAACAGCTGGATCGCCGATGAGCCGATCGCGCTGAAACAGCCGAACGGCACCGTCTGGAAACCGATGAACGACGATCGTCGCTTCAGCGGCAAAGTGATGCTGGTGGATGCGCTGACCAACTCCATGAACGTGCCGACGGTCAACCTTGGCATGACGCTGGGGCTCGACGCGGTGGTGGATACCTGGACCAAACTGGGCGTGCCGAAAGATCAGCTCAACCCGGTGCCGTCGATGCTGCTCGGCGCGCTTAACCTGACGCCGATCGAAGTGGCGCAGGCGTTCCAGTCGATCGCCAGCGGCGGCAACCGCGCGCCGCTCTCAGCGGTGCGCTCGGTGATTGCGGAAGATGGCACCGTGCTTTATCAGAGCTACCCGCAGGCGCAGCGCGTCGAGCCGGCGCAGGCCGCCTATCTGACGCTCTACACCATGCAGCAGGTGGCCGATCACGGTACGGCACGCGCGCTGGGCGCACGCTATCCGAAAGCGCATCTGGCGGGCAAAACCGGCACCACCAACGACCTGATCGACAGCTGGTTCGCCGGCGTTGACGGCAAAGAGGTCGCTATTACCTGGGTGGGCCGCGACAATAACCAGCCCAGCAAGCTGTACGGTGCCAGCGGTGCGATGCAGATCTACCGCCGCTATCTGGATAACCAGGCACCGATGCCGCTGGTGCTGACGCCGCCGGAAGATGTCTCAATGATGAACGTCGATTCCGCCGGCAATTTCGTCTGCGGCAACGGCAGCAGCACCTGGCGCTCGCTGCCGGTGTGGGCGCTCGATCCCGACGCGCTCTGCCAGCAGCAACAGCAGCTGTTCCAGCGCAGCAACAGCAGCAGCTGCAGGAGCAGCAGAACCAGCAGCAGCTGCAGGAGCAGCAGAACCAGCAGCAAAATCAGCAGCAGATGCAGCAGCAACAGCAGCCGCAGCAGCAGAAAGAGAGCGACGGCGTTGCCGGCTGGATTAAAGATATGTTCGGCGGCAACTAACTCGGCGATTAAAAAGGGCGCTACGGCGCCCTTTTTTTGTGCCTGATCAATACTGCGCGAAGGGCCGCCAGACGGCGCTGCGCGCGGGATTATCCCTTGCAGAAAGTAAAGCGTTTCGCCTAGAATCCACTCGGCATAATAATCATTCTCGTTTTCATTCGCCTGCCCATACTTTTATTCAAGAGACACTACTATGAATGCGCGAACGACGTTTTCCTGTTATCTGCGCGGCCCATTTTTGCGCCGTCCTCTGGCTTTAAGCATTGCCGTTATTTTTGGCTCAGTAAGCGCCTCTGCGCTGGCTGAAGAGACGCTGGTAGTATCGGCAGACGCCGCGTCCGGCGCGGCGCAGGAGAGCGCGTGGGGCCCCGCGCCGACCATCGCCGCGAAAAAGAGCGCCACCGGCACCAAAACCGATACGCCGATCGAGAAAAACCCGCAGTCGGTTTCGGTGGTGACGCGTGAAGAGATGGAAACGCGGCAGATAACCACGGTAAAAGAGGCATTCAACTACACGCCAGGCGTGCTGACCGGCAACCGCGGCAGCTCGCAGGTGATCGACGCGCTGTCGATTCGCGGCTTCAGCGAAACCAATACCAACCAGTATCTTGACGGCCTGAAGCTGCAGGGCGACAACTACTCCGAATTCGCTATCGATCCTTACTTCCTTGAGCGCGCCGAGCTGCTGCGCGGCCCGGTTTCGGTGCTCTACGGCAAAAGCAATCCCGGCGGGGTAGTGGCGCTGGTAAGCAAGCGCCCGACCCAGGAAACCCTGCGCGAAGTGCAGTTTCAGATGGGCAGCGACAACCTCTTTTCCACCGGATTCGATTTTGGCGGCGCGCTGGATGACGACGGCGTCTACAGCTATCGTCTGACCGGCCTGGCGCGCAGCGCTGACGCGCAGCAGGATAAAAACAAAGAGAAGCGCTACACCATCGCGCCGTCGTTCAGCTGGCGTCCGGACGCAAATACCCGCTTCGACCTGCTGACCTATTTCCAGAACGAGCCGGAAACCGGCTACTACGGCTGGCTGCCGCGTCAGGGCACGGTGGTGCCGATTACGCGCGCGGACGGCAGCGAGTACAAGCTGCCGACCAGCTTTGACGAAGGCGAAGAGAGCAACAAAATCTCACGCAACACCAAAATGGTGGGCTACAGCTTCGAGCACAGCTTTAACGATACCTGGGCGGTGCGTCAGAACCTGCGCTACGCCGATCTGCGCACCGACTACCGCAGCATTTACGGCAACGGCTTCGACGCCGCCACGCAGTCGATTACGCGCGGTTCCGCAACGTCGCAGGAGAGGCTGAATCAGTTCGCCGTCGATACGCAGGCGCAGGCGAAATTCGCCACCGGCGAGGTGGATCATACGCTGCTGCTGGGAGTGGACTTCCAGCGCACCCGCAACGATATCGATGCGCAGTTTGGTACGGCCAGCAGCCTGAACGCTGTCGCTCCGCAGTATGGTGATGACAGTTTCACTCCTTTCGATCCCTACCAGCATCTCAATAAACAGCGCCAGACTGGACTCTATGCGCAGGATCAAATGGAATGGAACCGCTGGGTGCTGACACTGGGTGGTCGCTACGATTACGCCATGACATCGGTATATGATCGTTATAACGGCACGTTAAGTCGGCAGAACGATCAGGCCTTTACATGGCGCGGTGGACTGAACTACGTATTTGATAACGGCATTGCACCTTACTTCAGCTATAGCGAAGCCTTTATTCCTAACTCCGGTTCGACTTATGAAGGTCAGGCATTCGATCCTTCACGTGCTAAGCAGTATGAGGCGGGCGTGAAATATGTGCCGAAAGATCGTCCGATCACCCTGACCGCCGCGCTCTATCAGCTGACCAAAACCAAAAATCTGACCGCCGACCCAGATACGGTAAATCATCCATTCGCCAGCGTGCAGAGCGGCGAAATTCGCTCGCGCGGCGTGGAGCTGGAAGCCAAAGCGGCGGTGAACGCCAATATTAACCTGACGGCCGCCTACACCTACACCGACGCAGAATATACCCACGACACGCTGCTGAAAGGCCGCACGCCGGTGGAGGTGCCGAAGCATATGGCGTCGCTGTGGGCGGATTACACCTTCCACGAGACCGCGCTCTCTGGGGTCTCCGTCGGCGCAGGGGTGCGCTACGTTGGTGAAAGCAAAGGGCTTTACAGCACCGGCACGCAGAACAATCAGAACTTCGACGTCGCGGGTTACACCACGGTGGATGCGATGCTGAAATATGACCTTGGCCGATTCGGTTTGCCGGGCTCGTCGGTGGGCGTCAACGTGAAAAACCTGTTTGACCGTGACTATGTCGCCAGCTGTTACCGCGACTACGCCTGCTACTGGGGTGCAGAGCGTCAAATCGTTGGCACCGCCACTTTCCGTTTCTGATGCAACCGGGCGCCGCGGCGCCCGTTTAACCTGGGATGATCATGCAGCCTATGCACGACGCAGCCACTTTTACGCTGGATAATGTCAGCTTTCACGTGCCCGGCCGCACGCTGCTGCATCCACTCTCGCTGACCTTTCCCCCTGGCAAAGTGACCGCGCTTATTGGCCATAACGGCTCCGGAAAATCGACACTGCTCAAGATGCTGGGACGCCATCAGTACCCCAGCGAGGGGAAGGTGCTGCTTAATGCGACGCCGGTCGAGGCGTGGAGCAACAAAGCGTTCGCGCGCGAAGTTGCCTATCTGCCGCAGCAGCTGCCCGCCGCCGAAGGTATGACGGTGCGCGAGCTGGTGGCGATAGGCCGCTATCCGTGGCACGGCGCGCTGGGCCGCTTTGGTCAGGAGGATCGCGTGCGGGTTGAAGAGGCGATCGCGCAGGTCGGGCTGAAGCCGCTGGCTGGCCGCCTGGTGGACAGCCTCTCCGGCGGGGAGCGCCAGCGCGCCTGGCTGGCGATGCTGGTGGCGCAAAACAGCCGCTGCCTGCTGCTTGACGAGCCGACTTCGGCGCTGGATATCGCCCATCAGGTCGAGGTGCTGGCGCTGATCCAGCGCCTCAGCCGCGAGCGCGGACTGACGGTGATCGCCGTGCTGCACGATATCAATATGGCGGCGCGCTACTGCGACCATCTGGTGGCGCTGCGCGGCGGCAAGACCATTGCCGAAGGCGCGCCGGACGCCATTATGCAGGCCGAGGTGCTGGGGGCGATTTACGGTATTCCTATGGGCATCCTGCCGCATCCGCAGGGCGGCGCGCCGGTCAGCTTTGTCTACTGAGGGCCTGAGCATGGAGATCTCTCGTCGTCGCCTGCTGGCGGCGCTGGCGCTGACGCCGTGGCTACGCGCGCTGCCGCTGCACGCCGCCGCGCCATCGCCGCAGCGCATTATCGCCCTGGAGTGGCTGCCGACCGAGCTGCTGCTGGCGCTCGGCGTTGCGCCGCTGGCGGTCGCCGATACGCGCAACTACAACATCTGGGTCGGCGAGCCGCCGCTGCCGCCGCACACCGTGGATGTCGGGCTGCGCACCGAACCTAACCTGGAGCTGATGACCCAGCTGCAGCCCTCGCTGATCCTCTGTTCCAACGGCTACGGCCCGTCGCCGGAAAAACTTCAGCGCATCGCGCCGATTATGGGCTTCGACCTCAACCGCGGCGACGGCAAACCGCTCTCCGCGGCGCGCGATTCGCTGCGCATGCTGGCAAAGCGCATCGGCCGCGAAGCCGAAGCGGAAGCGCACCTGCAGATGCTGGATCGCGAGCTGGCCGCCGCGCGCCAGCGGCTTGCGCCCTGGGCCGCGCGTC
This sequence comes from Pantoea agglomerans, assembly GCF_020149765.1. Lineage (NCBI taxonomy): Bacteria > Pseudomonadati > Pseudomonadota > Gammaproteobacteria > Enterobacterales > Erwiniaceae > Pantoea > Pantoea agglomerans. Next base: position 3,291,363 of record NZ_CP083809.1, on the reverse strand, counting down.
CAGTGCTGCTGATGTCGCTGATGGATAGCCGACATGCGCTGGCGTTCGGCAAGAACAGCCTGTTTCTGGAAGTGATGGAGCGGCTGGGGTTAACCAACGCCTGGCAGGGAGAAACCAACTTCTGGGGCAGCGCGGTGATCGGCATTGAGCGGCTGGCGCATCTGCGCGACGTCGAGGCGATCTGCTTCGATCACGCTAACGACGCCGATATGGCGCAGCTCGCGCGCAGCCCGCTGTGGCAGGCGCTGCCCTTTGTTCGTGCCGGACGCTTTCAGCGCGTGCCGGCGGTGTGGTACTACGGCGCGACCCTGTCGGCGCTGCACTTTGTTCGCGTGCTGGAACGCGCGCTGGAGACGCGCTGATGCGCCATCGTTATTTTCCTGCCGCGCTGCTGAGCCTGCTGTTCCTGCTGGCGCTGCTGCTGAGCGTCATCAATCTGCGCGCGGCGCTGCCGTCGTCGCAGTGGACACAGGCGCTGCTGTCGCCGGATCGTAATAATATCGATCAGATGCTGTTTCACTACAGTCTGCTGCCGCGCCTCGGGCTGGCGCTGCTGGTTGGCGCCGGGCTCGGGCTGGCGGGCCTGCTGTTTCAACAGACGCTGCGCAATCCGCTGGCGGAGCCGACCACGCTGGGCGTCTCTTCCGGCGCGCAGCTCGGCATTACCGTCGCCACGCTGTGGCAGCTGCCGGGCGGCGCGGCCACCACGCAGCTGGCCGCGCTGATCGGCGCGCTGGCGGTTGGCGCGGTGGTGTTCGGCGTCGCCTGGGGCAAACGGCTGTCGCCGGTTACGCTGATCCTTTCCGGGCTGGTGCTGAGCCTCTACAGCGGGGCGGTGAACCAGATCTTCGCGATTTTCAATCACGACCAGCTGCAGACGATGTTCCTCTGGAGCACCGGCTCGCTCAACCAGATGGGCTGGGAGAACGTCAGCCTGCTGTGGCCGCGCCTGCTGCTCGCCTTCGCGCTGGCGCTGGCGCTGCTGCGTCCGCTGACGCTGATGGGACTGGACGACGGCGTGGCGAAAAACCTCGGTCTGGCGCTGGCGCTGGGCCGCGTCGGCACGCTGGCGCTGGCGATCCTGCTCAGCGCGCAGCTGGTGAGCGTGGCGGGCATTATCGGCTTTATCGGCCTGTTTGCGCCGCTGCTGGCGAAGCTGCTGGGGGCGCGTCGGCTGCTGAGCCGCATGCTGCTGGCGCCGCTGATCGGCGCGCTGCTGCTGTGGCTGGCGGATGCCTGCGTGCTGTGGCTTACCGCGCACTGGCGCGAAGTCTCAACCGGCACCCTGACGGCGCTGACGGGGGTGCCGCTGCTGCTCTGGCTGCTGCCGCGGCTGCGCACCGGCTCGACGCCGCCCGCGCTCGATATGGGCGATAAGGTGCCGGCTGAACGCCACGCGGTGTGGCGCTGGTCCCTCGCGGGGCTGGCGCTGCTCGGCGTGCTGGCCTGGATGGCGCTCGCCTTCGGCCGCGACGCGCACGGCTGGCTGTGGTCGAGCGGCGAACTGTTTCATCAGCTCTTGCCGTGGCGCGCGCCGCGGCTGGTGGCGGCGCTGGCGGTGGGGCTGATGCTTGGCGTGGCGGGCTGTTTGATCCAGCGCCTGACCGGTAATCCGATGGCCAGCCCGGAAGTGCTGGGCATCAGTTCCGGCGCGGCGTTCGGCGTGGTGGTGATGCTGTTTTTCGTGCCGGGCGACGCGCTGGCGTTTCTGCTGCCGGCGGGGGCGCTGGGCGCGGCGGGAACGCTGCTGATTATTATGCTGGTGGCGGGACGCGGCGGCTTTTCGCCGGAGCGTATGCTGCTGGCGGGCATGGCGCTTAACAGCGCGTTCGTTACGCTGCTGATGCTGCTGCTGGCAAGCGGCGATCCGCGTATGGGCGGCTTGCTGAGCTGGATTTCCGGCTCGACCTATAACATCAGCAGCAGGGCAGCGATGCAGAGCGCCGCGCTGGCGCTGGTTTTGACGGCGCTGGCGCCGCTCGCCAGCCGCTGGCTGACGCTGCTGCCGCTCGGATCCGCCACGGCGCGCTCGGCGGGCATGGCGCTTAACGCGTCGCGACTGGCGCTGATGCTGCTGGCGGCCGCGCTGACTGCCGCCGCGACGCTCACTATCGGGCCGCTGAGCTTTGTCGGTTTGATGGCGCCGCATATTGCGCGCATGCTCGGTTTCCGCCGCGCGCTGCCGCAGATGGCGATGGCGGGGCTGTTTGGGGCAGGGCTGATGCTGCTGGCCGACTGGTGCGGACGCATGCTGGCGTTTCCAGATCAGCTGCCGGCGGGGCTGATGGCAACCTTTATCGGCGCGCCCTATTTTATCTGGCTGTTACGGCGCTCGCGGTAAAAAAAAGACCGGCAAGTTGCCGGTCTGATGTTGTTGGCTGCGTGCTCACGCGCAAGACAGGTTCCGATCGCAACGTCGCGCAAGACCTCCCTGAACGCGCGTCCCGCACACGGGTGTCGTTGTCGGGCTAGCGCGCTGGGTTGTTCAAAACGCTCCCGGCGTTTTGTCTCTGGCGCGGAACGCCTGGCTCTTCAGCCCCTATCATCCGCTGTTTGACTGAGCCAGCCATCAGCGTCAATCCCACGCTTACAGCTTCGCAAAACAGCGGCGAGCGGCGTCGATGGTGCGCTCGATCTCCTCGTGGCCGTGCGCCAGCGACATAAAGCCCGCCTCAAAGGCGGAAGGCGCAAGGTAAACGCCCTCTTCCAGCATCAGGTGGAAGAAACGCTTGAAGCGCTCAACGTCGCATTGGGTTACGTCGGCGTAGCAGGTGACGCTGTCGGCGTCGGTAAAGAAAATACCGAACATGCCGCCAACGTGATTCACCACCAGCGGGATATTTTCCGCCTTCGCCGCCGCCAGCAGACCCTGCGCCAGCTGCGTCGTGCGCTCGGTCAGCGTCTGATGCGTGCCCGGCTGGGCAATCTGCGTCAAACAGGCGAAGCCGGCCGCCATCGCAATGGGGTTGCCGGAAAGGGTGCCCGCCTGATAAACCGGCCCGGTTGGTGCCAGCGCGTCCATCACTTCGCGGCGTCCGCCGAAGGCGCCTACCGGCATGCCGCCGCCGATAATCTTGCCGAGGCAGGTCAGATCTGGCCGCACGTTGTAATACTCCTGCGCGCCGCCCAGCGCCACGCGGAAGCCGGTCATCACCTCATCGATAATCAGCAGCGCGCCGAACTCATCACAGAGTGCGCGCAGGCCCGGCAGGAAGTCCGGCAGCGGAGGAATGCAGTTCATATTGCCCGCGACCGGCTCGACGATAATACAGGCGATTTCCTCCGGGTACTGCTCGAACGCAGCGCGCACGGAGTCGAGATCGTTATAGGTGCAGGTCAGGGTGTGGCGGGCGAAATCGGCCGGCACGCCAGGGGAGTTGGGCTGACCCAGCGTCAGCGCGCCGGAGCCCGCTTTTACCAGCAGGCAGTCAGCATGGCCGTGATAGCAGCCTTCGAACTTCACAATCTTGTCGCGGCCGGTAAAGCCGCGCGCCAGACGAATGGCGCTCATGGTCGCTTCGGTGCCGGAGTTCACCATACGCACCATATCCATGCTCGGCACCAGCTCACACACCAGCTGCGCCATCTTCACTTCCATCTCGGTAGGCGCGCCGAAGCTCAGGCCGTGCGTAGCCGCTTCGATCACCGCGTTGCGGATCGCGGCGTTGTTGTGGCCCAGCACCATCGGCCCCCATGAGCCGACATAGTCGATATAGGCTTTGCCGTCGGCATCATACAGGCAGGCGCCGTCGGCGCGCTCGATGAACAGCGGCGTGCCGCCTACGCCGTTAAACGCACGCACCGGCGAGTTAACGCCGCCGGGGATCAGGCGTTGCGCTTCGGCAAACAGGTTTTCGGACTTACTCATTTATTCGGCTCCAGCGGTTCATAAAAATTCTCGCGCCATTCTACGGGAAGATAACGGCCGGGCGAAAGGCCGGAAAGGGCGCGCTATACTTACCTTAGCTGAAGGCCGGCGGCACAGAGTGCGAAGGGCAAAACTTGATTGCGCTATCGCGCTGGCGGATAATAGCGCAATTGAGGTCGTTTTATGGCCTGGACCTTTACCGGAGTATAAGATGAGTGATGATGTTGCAGCACTGCCGTTACAGTTTACCGATGCGGCGGCCAGCAAGGTAAAGAACCTGATTGCCGACGAAGAGAACCCCGATCTGAAACTGCGCGTCTATATCACCGGCGGCGGTTGCAGCGGCTTTCAGTATGGCTTCACCTTTGACGATAAAATGAACGACGGCGACATGACCATTGAGAAGCAGGGCGTGGCGCTGGTGGTGGATCCGATGAGCCTGCAGTATCTGGTCGGCGGCTCGGTGGACTACACCGAAGGCCTGGAAGGGTCGCGTTTTATCGTTACTAACCCGAACGCTAAAACCACCTGCGGCTGCGGCTCCTCTTTCAGTATCTGATGCAAAAAGGCCGTCTTGCGACGGCCTTTTTATTACCATTCAACGGTTACCAGCTTCGCCGTTTCCTTACGAATTCCATCCTTCTTTAGCACGCTTTCCGTTACGCGCGGCTGCGCGTTGAGGCGGCGACCGCAATCGATCTGCGGCATTGCTCGCTGCGGCTGGCTGTTAACTTCACAGCGCGAATAGATAATCAACTGGACGCCTATCGTTCCCGTGGTTGACGCAGCCGCGAAGGGCGCGACGGTTGCGAGCGCGAAGGCCAGCAGCAAGGCTCTGGTCATACAGGATTCCTGGTGTGCAAAATGCGCGGTGCGCATAAAAGGACGCTGAGCTTACGTGGCGTCGGCGTCTCGTTAATTGATTAACGGCAAAGTTAGCGGGATCTTTAACCGATTTATGCTGATTTACTGTGCCGGATGCAGGGCGGCGCAGAGCTGCTTTGCCGCCAGCAGCATACGTGGGCCAGGACGGCTAATCCAGTCATCGTTAATGGCGATAACCGGCACGGCTAGCTGAGGCTGCCAGAATGTTGCCACGCTTTGCGCCTGCGCGGCGTAGCCGGCGACCACAATCGCCTGCGGATGACGCATCAGCACCTGCTCCCGGCTGACCTGCGGCCAGCTGACGCGGCTGTCGGCAAAAATATTCTTTCCGGCGCACAGCGTGATGATGTCGTTCTGCAGGGTATCGCGCGCGGCGGTAAACAGCGGCTGCTGGCCGAACTGCAGAAAAAGCGGCACGGCGGGCAGGGCGGCGTAGCGCGCGCGCAGGGCGTTTTCCTGCTGTTTCAGCTGCTGCGCGACATCCAGCGCCTGCTGCGGATGGGGGCTCCAGCGCTGTAGCGACGCGACGGCGTCCGCCATCTCTTTCAGCGAGCCGGGATCGAGCCACTCGACCTTAACGCCGAGCCGCTGCAGCTGATCGATCTGGCGCTGCGGATTGCCGCCGCGCCAGGCCAGCACCACATCCGGCTTTAGCGCCAGAATGCGCTCGACCTTAACGCCTTGCCAGTTGGCGACCTGCTCCAGCGCCTTCGCGGCGGGCGGATAGTCGGACCAGGCGCTGACCGCGACCGGCGTGATGCCCGCGGCGAACGCCATTTCGGTGAGATGTGGGGCGAGAGAGATAACGCGCGGGGCGGCGGCGAGCAGGCTGCTGCAAAACAGCAGCAGCCCGATCGGCCAGAGCGATTTAGCCACGCGCCAGACGCGCCAGCAGCTTCTCCACCATCAGCGACGACTGCTGCGCCGCAACGCTGAGAAACTCTTCAAAGCTCAGATGCGACGCTTTGTCGGCCACGTCGGAGATGGCGCGCACCACCACGAAAGGCACCTTAAACTGGTGGCAGACATGGCCGATTGCGGTCGCTTCCATCTCTACGGCGATCGCCTGCGGGAAGGTGGTGCGAATACGCGCCAGCGGCTCGGCGCCGTTGATAAAGGCGTCGCCGCTGACCACCAGGCCGCGCACCGCGTTCAGATTCAGCTCGCTGATGCAGGCTTCCGCAGCGGCGATCAGCTGCGCATCAGCGGTAAAGGCCGCCGGGCAGCCCGCCATCTGGCCCGGCTCGTAGCCAAAGGCGGTGACGTCGGCGTCGTGGTAGCGCACTTCGTCTGAGACCACGATATCGCCAACCGAGAGCGTCGGCGCCAGGCCGCCGGCCGATCCGGTATTGATCACCAGGTCCGGCTTGCACAGCTCAAGCAGCAGCGTAGTGCCGAGCGCCGCTGAGGTTTTACCGATACCCGATTTCAGCAAAGCGACCTCAACGCCATTCAGCGTGCCGGTGTAAATTTCGCATCCGGCCAGCGTCAGGGTCTGGCGGTTCTCGATTTTGTCACGCAGCAGGGTCACTTCCTGCTCCATCGCGCCAATAATGCCTGCTTTCATAAAAGAGTCTCGCTAATGTGGTGGAAGTGGTCGTAAAAAGTGAGGCATAGTCTAGCATGGCTGGCAGGGGATTGATTCACGAAGGTATAAGGGGAAATGATGGCGACGGTTAATTTCAGGAAGAAGATCAGTTTTACCCGCCCTTATAACACGCGCAAAGAGCCGGAAGGGGAATACTTTATTACCCGCCACTTTGAGAGCGATCGCGGCCGCATTATCAACTCGGCGGCAATTCGCCGACTGCAACAAAAAACCCAGGTCTTTCCACTGGAGCGTAACGCCGCGGTACGTTCGCGCCTGACCCATTCGCTGGAGGTGCAGCAGACGGGGCGCTATATCGCCAAAGAGATCCTGCAAACCCTGAAAAATCAGGGCGGTCTGGCGCAGTATGGGCTGGACGGGATGGAGGGCGCGTTCGAAAGTCTGGTGGAGATGGCCTGTTTGCTGCACGACGTCGGCAATCCGCCGTTCGGCCATTTCGGCGAGGCCGCCATCAACGACTGGTTTGAAGAGCACCTTCCGCTGGAGCTGGTGGATCCGCTGGTGGCCGGGGTTGAAGGCGAGCAGCAGCGCGCTGACTTTAGCCAGCTAAACGCCATGATCCGCCAGGATCTGTGCCACTTCGAAGGCAACGCGCAGGCGATCCGTATGGTGCATACCCTGCTGCAGCTCAATCTCAGCTATTCACAGGTCGCCTGCATCCTGAAATATACCGCCCCCGCCTGGTGGCAGGGTGAGAAGCCGGAACAGTTTAGCGCCCTGATGAAAAAGCCCGGCTTTTATCTCTCCGAGCGCGACTATATCGCCGAGCTGCGCGCCGCGACCCATATGGAAGAGCATCATCGCTTTCCGCTGACCTATATTATGGAGGCGGCGGATGATATCTCTTACTGCATCGCCGATCTTGATGACGCCGTTGAAAAAGATATATTTAACATTGATGCGCTTTATGACTATTTATGTAAAAACTGGGGGCCGATTAAAAATAATGACGCCTTTAGTCGAACGGTCGGCGATGCCTGGCGCGAAGCCTGTAACAAAAAGCGTCGCAGCAGAAGCGATCAGTTCTTTATGTCATTGCGGGTTAACGTTCAGAACGTGCTGGTCAGCCATGCGGTGAGACGTTTCGTCGATAATCTGCCGGCTATTTTCAACGGCGATTTTAATCATGCGCTATTAGAGGATGACGGCGAAGAGGGGCGGCTATTGCAGATGTTTAAAACGGTGGCGCGTCGCCACGTATTTAACCATGCCGAAGTCGAACAGCTGGAATTACAGGGTTATCGCGTTATTAAGGGATTGTTAGAAATATATCAACCTTTAATGACGCTGACGTATGAAGCCTTTACCACGCTGATTAATGACGATTTTTTGCGCCAGCACCCCATTGAAACGCGCCTGTTCCATAAACTTTCCGGCAAACACCGCAAAGCCTATCAGCAAAAAATGCGCACGCTAGTGGTTGAGCATAAATATCAGCGCCTGCTGTGGGAGCGTTATTATCGCTTTCGCCTGATTCAGGATTATATTAGCGGCATGACCGATCTCTATGCATGGGATGAGTATCGCCGACTAATGGCGGTGGAATAACTGGACTTTTGTAAAGGTCGTGCATAAATTTTTACCTTTCCCGCAAACTTTTGCTGGAACTTCGCGTTAAAAGATAAATCTCATAACTGACCACAGCAAGGGTCTGACGTTTATTACTGGATGAGACTAATACGAATGAAAAAAAACACCTTAACGTTGAGCGCGCTGGCGCTCAGTCTTGGCCTGGCGTTAAGCCCTGCCGCCGTTTTCGCCGCCGAATCGGCTTCTTCTACCAGTCAGCAGCTGCCGAGCCTGGCGCCGATGCTGGAAAAAGTGATGCCATCGGTAGTCAGTATTAGCGTTGAAGGCAGCACCACGGTTAAAACCCCGCGCCTGCCGCAGCAGTTCCAGCAGTTCTTCGGCGATAATTCGCCGTTCTGCCAGGATGGGTCACCTTTCCAGAGCTCGCCGATGTGTCAGCAGGGCGGCGCTGGCCCTGATACCCAGCAGGAAAAATTCCGCGCGCTTGGCTCCGGCGTGGTGATTAACGCCGAGAAAGGCTATGTGGTGACCAACAACCACGTGGTCGATAACGCCACCAAAATTCAGGTGCAGCTCAGCGACGGCCGTCGCTATGACGGTAAAGTGATTGGTAAAGATCCCCGTTCCGATATCGCGCTGGTGCAGCTGATCGACGCGAAAAACCTGACGGCGATTAAAATTGCCGACTCCGATAACCTGCGCGTCGGCGACTACACCGTCGCTATCGGCAACCCGTACGGTCTCGGCGAGACCGTCACGTCAGGCATCGTCTCCGCGCTGGGGCGCAGCGGGCTTAACGTGGAAAACTACGAAAACTTTATACAGACCGATGCGGCGATTAACCGCGGCAACTCCGGCGGCGCGCTGGTCAATCTCAACGGTGAGCTGATCGGTATTAACACCGCGATCCTCGCGCCGGACGGCGGCAATATCGGTATCGGCTTCGCTATTCCAAGCAATATGGTGAAAAACCTCACCGGGCAGATGGTGGAGTTCGGTCAGGTGAAACGTGGCGAGCTGGGCATCCTGGGCGCCGAGCTGAACTCCGAGCTGGCGAAAGCGATGAAGGTCGACGCGCAGCGCGGCGCCTTCGTCAGCCAGGTGCTGCCGAATTCCGCTGCGGCGAAAGCGGGCGTGAAAGCGGGCGACGTCGTGGTGTCGATGAACGGCAAGCCGCTGAGCAGTTTTGCCGCCCTGCGCGCCGAAGTAGGCTCGCTGCCGATTGGCACCAAACTGCAGCTTGGCCTGCTGCGCGACGGCAAGCCCCTGAGCGTCACCGTCGAGCTGCAGCAGAGCACGCAGGATAAAGTGCAGTCGGCCACCATCTACACCGGCATCGAGGGCGCCGATCTGAGCAACGACAGCGGCAGCGATAAAGGGGTGCGCGTCGATAACGTGAAGGCCAACAGCGCCGCAGCGCGTATTGGCCTGAAAAAAGGCGACATAATCCTTGGCGTCAACCAGCAGCGCGTCACCAACCTGGGCGAGCTGCGCAAAATTCTCGATACCAAACCTTCAGTGCTGGCGCTTAACGTCAAGCGCGGCGACACCAGCCTCTATCTGCTGATGCAGTAAAGCGGGTTATGCTGTCAGGCGGACTTCGGTCCGCCTTTTTTATGGGCGCGGTTCAGAGTGTGACCGGAGCCGCAAAATCTGCAAATCCCTGCCTGGCTCTGTGCATCTGCACAATGCCGACCTCTTCCGCCATGCGTATGCTGGACTATTCACTCCCTGTCAGGATTTAAGGATGGCAACCTATCATCTCGATGCGCGCCTGGCGCAGGATATCGTGGCGCGCACCATGAAGATTATTGACAGCAATGTCAACGTGATGGACGCGCGTGGCCGCATTATCGGCAGCGGCGATCGCGAGCGTATTGGCGAATTGCACGAAGGCGCGCTGCTGGTGCTGTCGCAGGGACGTATCGTGGACATTGATGAGGCGGTAGCGAAACATCTGCACGGCGTGCGGCCAGGTATTAACCTGCCGCTGCGCATTGACGGCGAGATCGTCGGGGTGATCGGCCTGACCGGCGATCCGGTGGCGCTGCGCCACTACGGCGAGCTGGTCTGCATGGCGGCAGAAATGATGCTGGAGCAGGCGAGGCTGCTCAATATGCTGGCGCAGGACAGTCGACTGCGCGAAGAGCTGGTGCTAAACCTTATCCGCAGCGAGAGTCTGACGCCGCAGCTGACAGAGTGGGCGCAGCGTCTCGGCATCGATCTCAATCAGCCGCGCGTGGTGGCGGTGGTGGAGGTCGACAGCGGACAGCTCGGCGTCGACAGCGCCATGTCGGAGCTTCAGCAGCTGCAAACGCTGCTGACGACCCCGGAGCGCGATAACCTGATCGCCATTGTTTCCCTGACGGAGATGGTGGTGCTGAAACCGGCGCTGAATGCGCACGGGCGCTACGATCAGGAGGATCAGCGCAGGCGCGTCGAGCAGCTGCTGCAGCGTATGAAAGAGAGCGGCCAGATGCGGATGCGCATCGCACTCGGCAATCACTTCACCGGGCCGGGCAGCATTGCGCGCTCGTATCGCACCGCGCGCACCACCATGATAGTCGGCAAGCAGCGTATGCCGGAGCAGCGCAGCTATTTCTATCAGGATTTAGTGCTGCCGGTGCTGCTCGACAGCCTGCGCGGCGGCTGGCAGGCCAATGAGCTGGCGCGTCCGCTGGCGCGGCTGAAAAGCATGGATAATAACGGTCTGCTGCGGCGCACGCTGGTGGCCTGGTTTACCCATAACGTGCAGCCCAGCGCCACGGCGCGCGCGCTCTTTATTCACCGTAATACGCTGGAGTATCGGCTGAACCGCATTTCCGAGCTGACCGGGCTGAATCTCAGCCAGTTTGACGATCGTCTGCTGCTTTATGTGGCGCTGCAGCTGGATGAGCAGAGCTAAGGCAACAAAAAGGCCAGCGTTAGCTGGCCTTCTGTTAAGGAGTCTGAGCGCTGGCGCAGATAGTATGGCCCGATCGCAAAGTCGCCTGAGGCATCCATGCGCGCTCGGCCCGCGACCTCCCTGTAATATCAGGCGCGTTAGCGGTTGTTGCGCGTCAGCTTTTCCAGATCGCTCTCGATCTCGCTGATTTTGTTAGTGACCACGCTCTCCAGATGACGCAGATCCGCCAGGATTTTGCGCTTGAGATCGACTTCCACCTGATCGCGCTGGCAAATCTGATCCAGCTCGTCGATCACATAGCGCAGGTTGGGGCTGATTTCCTGCACCTCTTTGTAGCCCTGATTGATATTGTCGGCGACGACGGTTTTGCGCTGGCGCGGATATTTAAACTTCACGCTTTTAGCGAAGAACTCGCCTTTGTCTTTGCGGAAGTAAATTTTCAGAATGTCGTTGTTCGCTTCCTGACGCAGGCTGTAGCGATCGATGTCATCGGGATTGTTAATGCCTAAACTTTTAAGATTGTCATACATAGCGATTTTTCCACCAAAAAGAGAGAAGCGCGCATCTGTGTTCACGGCACAAAAATAACTGTAGACAAAAAAACGGATTGAACACTGCGCGACGGGAGATAACTGGCGCGGATTATGACCTGGGTGAAAAGTAAACGCACCTGTTAATTCGTCGCGCGAATCAGGTTGTAAGAGAGGGAAGTGTAAAGAAAAGATGACGGGCCGCAGCGGCCCGTCAGAGAAGCTTAGTCGATAGTGCGCAGCAGTTCGTTGATGCCCACTTTGGCGCGCGTCTTCGCGTCAACCTTCTTCACGATAACTGCGCAGTAGAGGCTGTAGCTGCCGTCTTTAGAGGGCAGGTTGCCGGAAACCACTACGGAGCCCGCCGGTACGCGACCGTAATGTACTTCGCCGGTTTCGCGATCGTAGATTTTGGTGCTCTGGCCGATGTAGACGCCCATGGAAATCACCGCGCCTTCTTCCACGATAACCCCTTCGACGATCTCCGAGCGCGCGCCGATAAAGCAGTTATCTTCGATAATGGTCGGGTTCGCCTGCAGCGGCTCCAGCACGCCGCCGATGCCGACGCCGCCAGAGAGGTGAACGTTTTTGCCGATCTGCGCGCAGGAGCCAACGGTCGCCCAGGTATCGACCATGCTGCCTTCATCAACGTAAGCGCCGATATTGACGTAGGAGGGCATCAGCACGGTATTGCGTGCGATATAGGCGCCCTGACGAACCGCCGCTGGCGGCACGACGCGGAAGCCTGCTTCTTTAAAGCGTGCATCGTCCCAGCCGGCGAACTTCATCGGCACCTTGTCGTAAAAACGGGTTTCTGCGCCTTCCATTACCTGGTTTTCGTTAATGCGGAACGACAGCAGAACCGCCATCTTCAGCCACTGATGCGTTACCCACTGACCGTCGATCTTTTCTGCTACGCGCAGCGCGCCGCTGTCCAGCTGAGCGATCACCTGGTTGATAGCTTCACGGGTCACCGGATCGACGCTCGCTGGGGTAATCTCGGCGCGACGTTCGAAGGCCGTTTCAATAACGCTCTGTAACTGTTGCATAATTTTTTCCTGATCTGTCTGGTGCATGCCGGGCCACGTCCCGGCACAAGAGTAAATAAGTAAATCGATTGCGGTCACACTTTATCGTTTGGATTAAGGGCTTCTGTCAACCGTTGTTGCAACGCTTTGCGCATTTGCGCGTCAAGCGCGCGACGCTCGCTGTTGGCCAGAATAAATAAATCCTCGACGCGCTCGCCGATGGTGCTGATGCGCGCGCCGTGCAGCGAGACGCCCATATCGGCGAAGACTTCCCCCACGCGCGCCAGCAGGCCGGGCTGATCGAGCGCGATCAGCTCCAGATAGCTGCGGCGGTCGGTATGGGTCGGCAAAAAGTTAACCTCGGTATCGACGCTGAAGTGGCGCAGCTTGGCCGACGCACGGCGCGTGCGCGGCGGATTCCAGCTGGTCTGGGCGATCGCCTGCTCCAGCGCCTGGCGGATCATCAGGTGGCGATCGGGCGCCAGCGGACTGCCGTCCGGCTCCAGCACGATAAAGGTATCCATCGCCATGCCGTCGCGGCTGGTAAAAATCTGTGCGTCGTGGACGCTGAGGTTGCGGCGATCCAGCTCGCCCGCCACGGTGGCGAAGAGGTAAGGACGGTCGGGGCTCCAGATAAAAATCTCGGTGCCGCCGCGCGTCGCCTGCGGGCTGACCAGCACCAGCGGCTGGCGCAGGTCGTGCTCCATTAAATGACGCGCATGCCACGCGAGCTGGTTGGGCGTGTGGCGCAGGAAATAGTCGGCGCGGCAGCGGTTCCAGATATTGTGCAGCCGCTCTTCGTCGATATTGTCCATGCGCAGCAGCGCCAGCGCCTGCAGTCGGTGATGGCGCACGCGTTCGCGCAGGTCCGGGCTATTTTCCATGCCGCGCCGCAGCTGTTTCTCGGTGGCGAAAAAGAGCTCGCGCAGCAGGCTCTGCTTCCAGCTGTTCCACAACGTTTCATTGGTGGCGCAGATATCGGCCACGGTCAGGCAGACCAGATAGCGCAGCCGGTTCTCGTTCTGCATCACCTCGGCGAACTGCTGGATCACGGTGGGATCCTGAATGTCGCGGCGCTGGGCCGTTACCGACATCAGCAGATGATGGCGCACCAGCCAGGCGACCAGCTGCGTCTCGCGTGAGTTAAGGCCGTGCAGCTCGGCGAACTCCAGCGCGTCCTGCGCGCCGAGAATCGAGTGATCGCCGTTGCGGCCTTTGGCGATGTCGTGCAGCAGCGCCGCCATAAGCAGCAGCTCCTGCTGCGGCAGACGCGGCCAGAGTTCAACGCAGAGCGGATGCATCGGGCGCGTGGTCTCGCTGGCGAAGCTCTCCAGCTTTTGCAGCACGCGAATAGTGTGCTCATCGACGGTATAGGCGTGGAACAGGTCAAACTGCATCTGCCCGACGATCTGTCCCCACAGCGGCGTGTAGGCCCAGAGCACGCTGTGGCGGTGCATCGGCAGCAGCGCGCGCCTGACCGCGCCCGGATGGCGCAGTATCGCCATAAAGAGCTGGCGCGCTTCCGGGATCTGACACAGCGGCTGCTTGAGGTGACGTCGCGCGTAGCGCAGCTGGCGCAGCGTGGTGGAGTAGATGCCGCGAATATTTTCGTTGCGCACCATCACGTAGAACATGCGCAGGATCGCCTGCGGCTCGCGTTCGAACAGGGTTTCGTCGCGCAGATCGATCAGGTTGCCGCGCAGCTGAAAAGTGTCATCCAGCGGGCGCGGCTTCTCGGTGGTGGAGAGCGCCAGAATCGCTTCGTCAAACAGCTGCAGCAGCATCTGGTTCAGCTCGCCGATACGACGCGTTACGCGGAAGAAATCCTTCATCATGCGTTCGACCGGCTCGTTGCCTTCGCCCTGGTAGTTAAGGCGCTGCGCGACGTTGAGCTGCCGATCGAACAGCAGCCGGTTGTCGTAGCGCGTCAGAGTCAGATGCAGGGCGAAGCGGATGCGCCAGAGAAAGGCCTGGCATTCGTTAAGCTCGTTGCGCTCCGCTTCGGTCAGAAAGCCGAACCCCACCATTTCATCCAGCGTGGTGGCGCCAAAGTGGCGGCGCGCCACCCACTGCAGCGTATGGATATCGCGCAGGCCGCCCGGGCTGCTTTTAATATCGGGCTCAAGGTTGTAGCTGGTGCCGTGATAGCGCTGGTGGCGCGCCTGCTGCTCTTCGATCTTGGCGGCGTAGAAGGTCGCCGACGGCCAGAAACCTTCGCTAAAGATGTTCTTCTGCATCTCCAGAAACAGGGCGACATCGCCGGTCAGCATGCGCGATTCGATAAGGTTGGTGGCGACGGTCAGGTCAGCTAAGCCTTCCAGCAGACACTCTTCCAGCGTGCGCACGCTGTGGCCCACCTCCAGCTTAAGATCCCACAGCAGCGTCAGCAGTTCGCTGGTCTGCTGCGCGCTCGCGTCGTCGAGGGGATCGCGGCTGAGGATCAGAATATCGACGTCGGAGAGCGGATGCAGCTCGCCGCGGCCGTAGCCGCCGACCGCCACCAGCGCAATAGCGGGCAGGGCGTCGAAGCCGTAAAAGCGCCACAGGCGGCGCAGCAGGCGGTCAATAAACAGGGTACGCGCATCGATCAAGGTTTCAGCCGATTCGCCGGCGTCGAACGCCGTGGAGAGAAAGGCGTTAAAGGTTTCCAGCTTCTGCTTCAGGGCGTCGCGGGTCAGCACCGCATCATCCCAGTGCGCCGGGGAGTCTTTCAGGCCGTCAATGACCTCATCCGTCAGGATAGCGCTCATACCGCATCTCTCTTCTTGAGCCATAAAAAAGCCGGCGCAGGGCCGGCTTTTTATCAGTGGGGGACGATTACCCTTCGTTGACCAGCACCGCGTCGATGGTGTCGTCGCTACGCAGGGTCAGGATTTCGCAGCCGTTATCGGTCACCACAATAGTATGCTCGTACTGCGCGGACAAGCTGCGATCTTTGGTTTTTACCGTCCAGCCATCTTTCATGGTGCGGATGCGGTAGTCGCCGGCGTTGACCATCGGCTCGACGGTAAAGGTCATACCCGCCTGCAGCACCACGCCGCCGTCGTCTGCGTCATAGTGCAGCACCTGCGGCTCTTCATGGAAGCCTTTGCCGATGCCGTGGCCGCAGTATTCACGCACAACGGAGAAGTCGTGGGACTCAACATATTTCTGAATAGCGCGGCCTAGCTCGCGCAGACGAATGCCCGGCTTCACCAGACGCAGCGCCAGGTAGAGGCTCTCCTGCGTAATGTGGCACAGGCGCTCGCCCTGAATCGTCGGTTTACCCACGATAAACATTTTCGAGGTGTCGCCGTGGTACTCATCTTTAATAACGGTTACGTCAATGTTAATGATGTCGCCATCCTTCAGCAGACGGTCATCGCTGGGAATGCCGTGGCACACCACCTCGTTGACCGAGATGCAGACCGATTTCGGGAAGCCGTGATAGCCGAGACAGGCGGAGATGGCGTGCTGCTCGTTGGTGATGTAATCGTGGCAGATGCGGTCCAGCTCGCCGGTAGAGACGCCTGGTTTGACGTGCGGGGCGATCATCTCCAGCACCTCGGCGGCCAGCCGGCCCGCGACGCGCATTTTTTCGATTTCTTCAGGGGTTTTAATTGAAATTGCCATTAAATTAATCCGCAGTTGCCGAAAATTTCAGCAATAATGAACGATGTGCTGTCATGTTAGCAGCCGAAAACCAGGCCGCCAAACAGTTCGCGTCGCGCGGCCGCGCGCTGAACAAATTCTGGCTTCAGTAGCCTGGTTGTGGTATAAAGCGCGCCGACGATTCTCTGTCAGACCCTTATGGTCGGCGAGAAACGCGAAAAACTCACTTTGTGTACTAAAACACACATGTATCGACACATACGCCGGGGTGCTTCGAAAGAGGTCGGTCGTATGGGATACATGGAGGCCCAACCCCAAACTTAATCTAGAGGTAATCATGGCAACTGTTTCCATGCGCGACATGCTCAAGGCTGGTGTTCACTTCGGTCACCAGACCCGTTACTGGAACCCGAAAATGAAGCCGTTCATCTTCGGTGCGCGTAACAAAGTTCACATCATCAACCTTGAGCAGACTGTACCGATGTTCAACAACGCTCTGGCTGAGCTGAACAAAATCTCTGCCCGTAAAGGCAAGATCCTGTTCGTCGGTACCAAGCGCGCTGCCAGCGAAGCGATTAAAGAGTCTGCACTGAGCTGCGACCAGTTCTTTGTAAACCACCGCTGGCTGGGTGGTATGCTGACCAACTGGAAAACCGTTCGTCAGTCTATCAAACGTCTGAAAGATCTTGAGACTCAGTCTCAGGACGGCACCTTCGACAAACTGACCAAGAAAGAAGCGCTGATGCGCGGTCGCGAACTGGCCAAGCTGGAAAACAGCCTGGGCGGTATCAAAGACATGGGCGGTCTGCCGGACGCGCTGTTCGTTATCGACGCCGATCACGAGCACATCGCGATCAAAGAAGCGAACAACCTGGGTATCCCGGTATTCGCTATCGTTGATACCAACTCTGATCCAGACGGCGTTGACTTCGTTATCCCGGGTAACGACGATGCGATCCGTGCTGTTAGCCTGTACCTGACTGCCGTTGCCACTACCGTGCGCGAAGGCCGTTCACAGGATCTGGCTGAGCAGGCTGAAGAAGCGTCTTTAGAAAACGCTTAATAAGGTTCGCTCTGACACAGAGCCCTTAGACATCAGATGTAATCTGTTAAGGGGCCAGTCTTGGCCCCTTTATTTTATCTCCGTCTGTCACGCCTCCTTTCAGGCGGGCGGGACAGAGTAAATTTTCCGCAACAGGTGCCTTAGTGCGTAAGCACGGGGGTACGAACCGAGGATTCTGGAATGGCTGAAATTACCGCTGCACTGGTAAAAGAACTGCGCGAGCGTACTGGCGCGGGCATGATGGACTGCAAAAAAGCGCTGACCGAAGCGAATGGCGACATCGAGCTGGCGATTGAGAACATGCGTAAGTCCGGCGCGATCAAAGCGGCGAAAAAAGCAGGCAACGTGGCTGCTGACGGCGTGATCAAAACCAAAATCGACGGCAACTACGGCGTGATCCTGGAAGTTAACTGCCAGACCGACTTCGTTGCGAAAGACGCTGGTTTCCAGGCCTTCGCTGACAAAGTGCTGGACGCGGCGACTGCAGAACGCATCACCGACGTTGAAGCGCTGAAAGCGAAATTCGAAGAAGAGCGCGTAGCGCTGGTCGCGAAAATCGGCGAAAACATCAACATCCGTCGTATCGCAGTGCTGGAAGGCGAGCAGCTGGGTTCTTACCTGCACGGCGCACGCATCGGCGTGCTGATCTCCGCGAAAGGCGCTAACGAAGAGCTGATCAAGCAGATCGCTATGCACGTTGCAGCCAGCAAGCCGGAATTCGTTAAGCCGGAAGACGTCTCTGCCGACGTGGTTGAGAAAGAGTACCAGGTTCAGCTGGACATCGCGATGCAGTCTGGCAAGCCGAAAGAGATCGCAGAGAAGATGGTTGAAGGCCGCATGAAGAAATTCACCGGCGAAGTCTCTCTGACCGGTCAGGCTTTCGTTATCGATCCGAGCAAAACCGTTGGCCAGGCGCTGAAAGAGCAGGGCGCTGACGTCATCAACTTCATCCGCTTCGAAGTGGGCGAAGGCATTGAGAAAGTCGAAAGCGACTTCGCTGCTGAAGTAGCGGCAATGTCCAAACAGTCTTAATGCTGTGAAAGGAACCGCCAGAAGGCGGTTCTTTTTTGTCTGCTACGCTAAGCAGACACTTTTCAGTCTCATCCCAATAGTAATTTACGCGCGCTAAGCGGATGATCGATCAGATTTAATTTCTCCTTTTCAACTCTTCCAGGAAGAACCGACCATGGCGACCAACGCAAAACCTGTATATCAACGTATCCTGCTGAAACTGAGTGGCGAAGCACTGCAAGGTGCCGAAGGTTTTGGTATCGACGCGAGCGTGCTTGACCGCATGGCGCAAGAGGTGAAAGAGCTGGTCGAGCTGGGCATTCAGGTAGGCGTGGTAATTGGCGGCGGCAACCTGTTCCGCGGCGCGGGACTGGCGCAGGCGGGAATGAACCGCGTCGTCGGCGACCACATGGGCATGCTGGCGACCGTAATGAACGGCCTGGCGATGCGCGACGCGCTGCACCGTGCGTATGTCAACGCGCGCCTGATGTCTGCCATCCCGCTCAACGGCGTGTGCGACAACTACAGCTGGGCCGAAGCGATCAGCCTGCTGCGCAATAACCGCGTGGTGATTTTCTCCGCCGGCACCGGCAACCCCTTCTTTACCACCGACTCGGCGGCCTGCCTGCGCGGCATCGAGATCGAGGCGGACGTGGTGCTGAAAGCAACCAAAGTCGACGGCGTTTACTCCGCCGATCCGGTGAAAAACCCGGATGCAACGCTCTACGATCAGCTCTCCTACGCCGAAGTGCTGGAAAAAGAGCTGAAAGTGATGGATCTGGCCGCCTTTACGCTGGCGCGTGACCACCAGCTGCCGATCCGCGTATTTAATATGAATAAACCTGGCGCACTGCGTCGCGTCGTTATGGGTGAAAAAGAAGGCACCCTGATTACGCATTAATACCCGACGCAAGATAAAATAAGGTATATTCTGTCGGCGCGGTGAACCTCACCGCGCACCATTCAGGATTATCGCTCAACAGCGATACCGCTTCCGGCGCCGCCGGAATGGCCAGGTCAAACCGAATCCAAGGGTTTCAACGTGATTAACGACATCAAAAAAGATGCTGAAACGCGCATGGACAAATGCGTCGAAGCGTTTAAAAACACCATCAGCAAAGTGCGCACCGGTCGCGCTTCTCCTTCACTGCTCGACGGTATCGTGGTCGAATACTACGGTACGCCGACGCCGCTGCGTCAGCTCGCTTCCGTTACCGTAGAAGACTCACGCACGCTGAAAATCAACGTGTTCGACCGCTCCATGGGCCCGGCAGTGGAAAAAGCCATTATGGCTTCCGACCTCGGCCTGAACCCGAACTCAGCCGGTAGCGACATCCGCGTTCCGCTGCCTGCGCTGACCGAAGAGCGTCGTAAAGATCTTATCAAGATCGTGCGCGGCGAAGCTGAGCAGGGCCGCGTTTCCGTGCGTAACGTGCGCCGCGACGCCAACGACAAAATCAAAGCCTTGCTGAAAGATAAAGAGATCAGCGAAGACGATGAGCGTCGTACGCAGGACGAGATCCAGAAAATGACCGATGCGCGCATCAAGAATGTTGATGCAGCGCTGGCTGAAAAAGAGAAGGAGCTGATGGAGTTCTAATCCCATCGGTTGCTCTCTATACCCGATATCCTTGGGTATAAAACGCCGTTCAGGGCTGTATTCATTGCGAATGCGCTCTGGCGGCGTTTTACATTATGCTGCTGCGCAAGCGGCGTTATTCGACGTCTTCACAGGGATAGCTTAATGAAGCGATTAACTTTGCTGGGTTCTACCGGATCGATCGGCGCCAGCACGCTGGCGGTGGTTCGCGCCAATCCTGAACTCTATCAAATCACCGCGCTGGTCGCCGGACAAAACGTCGCGCTGATGGCGGAACAGTGCCAGGCATTTCAGCCGCGCTACGCCGCAATGGCGGATGAAGCGGCCGCGCAGGCGCTGCGTGAACGACTGAAAGCACTCAACGTCTCTACCGAAGTGCTCTCCGGCGTTCAGGCCGCGTGCGAGCTGGCGGCGCTTGACGAGGTCGACCAGGTGATGGCGGCGATCGTCGGTGCCTCGGGTTTGCTGCCAACGCTGGCGGCGATCCGCGCCGGAAAAAGCGTGTTGCTCGCCAATAAAGAGTCGCTTGTCACCTGCGGCCGTTTGTTTATGGAGGCTGTGCGTCATCATCAGGCGCAGCTGCTCCCCGTCGACAGCGAGCATAACGCCATTTTTCAGAGTTTACCCGCTTCCATCCAGCATCAGTTAGGATACGCTGACCTGCGAGAAAATGGCATTGAGTCCATTATCCTTACGGGATCGGGTGGTCCTTTTCGTGACACGCCGCTGGCTGACCTTGCGACCATGTCGCCGGCGCAGGCCTGCGCGCATCCGAACTGGTCGATGGGACGTAAAATCTCCGTCGACTCGGCCACCATGATGAATAAAGGTCTCGAATACATTGAAGCCCGCTGGTTATTTAACGCCAGCGCAGCGCAAATGGAGGTGATCCTGCATCCGCAGTCGATGATCCACTCCATGGTGCGCTACTGCGACGGCAGCGTGCTGGCTCAGCTCGGTTCACCGGATATGCGCACCCCCATTGCACACTGCATGGCCTGGCCCGCGCGTATTTCGGCAGGCGTTACGCCGCTGGACTTCACCCGCATGTCCGCGCTGACGTTCGCTGAACCCGACTTTGCCCGCTACCCTTGCCTGAAACTGGCGATAGATGCCTGCGAGGCAGGGCAGGCGGCGACCACCACGCTCAACGCGGCCAATGAGGTTGCGGTGGCGGCCTTTCTGGATAACCAGATCCGCTTTACCGACATCGCGGCGATCAACAGCGAAGCGCTGGCGGCTCAGGCGTTTGCGGAGCCAGATTCGGTTGAGGCCGTGCTGGATATCGATCGTGCCGCACGCGCCAGCGCCACAGCGATGCTGCCGCGTTTCGCGACCTCGCGTTAACGCGCGCCGCTATTTGTTCGCCTGTAGCGAAAATGGTATAGTCGCTCGCTCGCGTTTCCGGGTATGGCATCGCATCTGATGCGCCTCGCCCCTTTTGGGCGGGAGAAGACCGGGCGCAATGTATTCAGAAACCACAGCATTTCTGACAACAGGAATTAATTACGCGTTATGTCGTCCAATAATCACAACAAAACCGATGACCAACAGGGAACAGGCCCGCGTCACGTGGCTATCATTATGGATGGCAATGGTCGTTGGGCTAAAAATCAGGGAAAACTGCGTATTTCCGGCCATAAAGCGGGCGTTAAAGCGGTGCGCCGCTCCGTCAGCTTCGCCGTCAGCAATAATCTCGAAGCGTTGACGCTCTATGCCTTCAGCAGTGAAAACTGGAGCCGTCCGCCTCAGGAAGTCACGGCGCTGATGGAGCTGTTTGTCTGGGCGCTCGACAGTGAAGTAAAGAGCCTGCACAAGCACAACGTGCGTCTGCGCATCATCGGCGACGTGAGCCGTTTCAGTAACCGTATTCAGGAGCGTATTCGTCGCGCCGAGGAACTGACTCAGCAAAATAGTGGACTGACTCTCAATATTGCCGCGAACTATGGCGGACGTTGGGATATTATCCAGGGAGTGAAAAAACTCGCTGAGCAGGTTCAGGAAGGTTTGCTGCGTCCTGACCAGATCACCGAGGAAAACCTGTCTGCCCATCTGTGCATGCAGGGACTGGCTCCAGTGGATTTAGTGATAAGGACCGGGGGAGAGCATCGGATTAGCAACTTCCTGCTGTGGCAGATCGCCTATGCTGAGTTTTATTTTACCGATGTTCTCTGGCCTGATTTTGATGAACACGTTTTTGAAGGTGCACTGAATGCATTCTCTCTGCGGGAGCGTCGTTTTGGCGGCGCTGCACCAGGCGGCGCCTGAGCAAACAGGGGGTAACCTTTGCTGAAGTCTCGTCTGATTACCGCGCTTATTCTTATTCCGCTGGTGATTGCTGCGCTTTTCTGGTTACCGCCCGTTGGTTTTGCGATTACGATGATTATTATCTGCATGCTCGGCGCCTGGGAATGGGGCCAGCTTGCGGGCATGGCGTCGCGCCAACAGCGCATCTGGCTTTCCCTGCTGTGCGGGCTGCTGCTGGCGGGGATGCTCTTTACTCTTCCTCCCTATCAGCGTGACGTGCATCTGCCGCAGGTCGCCACGTCGCTCTGGGCGTCGCTGGCGTGGTGGATTGCGGCGCTGCTCCTGGTTCTCTCCTATCCCGCATCGGCCGCGCTGTGGCGTCAATCGCGTCCCCTGCGCCTGCTGTTCGGCATTCTCACGCTCATCCCCTTTTTCTGGGGCATGGTAGCGCTGCGTCAGTATCACTATGAGAGCGATCGCTTTGCGGGCGCCTGGTGGCTGCTGTTCGTGATGTTCCTGGTGTGGGGCGCCGATTCCGGTGCCTACATGTTCGGCAAGATGTTTGGCAAGCATAAGCTGGCACCCAAAGTCTCGCCCGGTAAAACCTGGGAAGGCTTTCTCGGCGGTCTGGTCTCCTCCGCGCTGCTCGCCTGGCTGTTCGCCAGCTTCGCGCCGCTGACCGTTTCCGCCGGCACGCTGATCGTCTGCGCCGTCGTGGCGACGCTCGCTTCGGTGCTGGGCGATCTAACGGAAAGTATGTTCAAACGTGAAGCGGGCATCAAAGACAGCGGCAGCCTGATCCCGGGTCACGGCGGTATACTCGATCGCATCGACAGCCTTACCGCTGCGGTGCCGGTTTTCGCCTGTTTGCTGCTGCTGGTGTTCCGCACTCTCTGAGGACAGGCGTAGATGTTGAGTATACTGTGGAGTTTTGTCGCCTTTATCATCGCCCTTGGCGTGCTGATCACCGTTCATGAGTTCGGCCATTTCTGGGTGGCGCGCCGCTGCGGCGTGCGCGTAGAGCGCTTCTCGATCGGTTTCGGCAAGGCGCTCTGGCAGCGTCGCGACCGTCAGGGCACCGAATATGTGATTGCACTGATCCCGCTCGGCGGCTATGTCAAAATGCTCGACGAGCGCGTGGAAAGCGTGCCCGCCGAGTTGCGTCATCAGGCTTTCAACAATAAAGTCATCTGGCAGCGCGCCTCGATTATCGCCGCCGGTCCCGTCGCTAATTTCATCTTCGCTATCTTCGCCTACTGGGTCGTGTTTATTCACGGCGTGCCCGGCGTGCGCCCGGTCGTTGGCGAAATAGTGAACGGTTCGGTGGCGGCGCAGGCGCAAATTGTCAGCGGAATGGAACTTAAAGCAGTCGACGGTATCGAAACGCCTGACTGGGATGCCGTGCGTATGGCGCTGATCGGCAAAATCGGTGACGCGCAGACGGTGCTGACCGTCTCACGCTTCGGCGAAGAGGCGACGCAGCAGAAAGCGGTTGACCTGCGCGACTGGCAGTTCGAGCCAGACAAAGAGGATCCGGTTGTGGCGCTGGGCATTCGTCCGCGCGGCCCGCAAATCGAAACCACGCTGGCGGAGGTGCAGGTAGACTCCCCAGCGAGCGTTGCCGGTTTGCAAGCGGGCGACAGGATCGTTAAAGTCGATGGTCAGCCGTTAACGCAATGGCAGACTTTTGTCATGCAGGTGCGGGATAATCCTGGCAAAGAGATGGTCCTGGACGTCAATCGCAACGGCGAAACGGTGCAGCTGCACCTGACGCCGGAAGCCAGGCCGGGCGCGAAGGCAGAAGGGTTCGCCGGGGTTATCCCGCGCGTTGTTCCGCTGCCGGAGGCCTATAAAACGGTAAGGCAGTATGGCGCGTTTGACGCTATCGGTGAGGCCAGCGCGAAAACCTGGCAACTGATGAAGCTGACGGTCTCCATGCTGGGCAAGTTAATTACCGGCGATGTGAAGCTGAACAACCTGAGCGGGCCGATTTCGATTGCGCAGGGTGCAGGATTGTCAGCGGAATATGGGATGATTTACTACCTGATGTTTCTGGCGTTGATTAGCGTCAACCTTGGGATCATCAATCTCTTCCCACTGCCGGTGTTAGATGGTGGGCATTTGCTCTTCCTGGCGATCGAAAAGATCAAAGGTGGACCGGTGTCCGAGCGAGTTCAGGACTTCAGTTATCGCATTGGCTCAATCCTGCTGGTGTTGTTAATGGGGCTTGCACTTTTCAATGATTTCTCACGTCTGTAATCGCTGGAACGCAGACAGACGCGGGATGTGTTAGGAAAACGCATAATAACGATGGCGATGAAAAAGTTGCTCATAGCGTCGCTGCTGTTTAGCAGCGCCACCGTTTACGGTGCAGACGATTTCGTGGTGAAGGATATTCATTTCGAAGGGCTGCAGCGAGTCGCCGTCGGCGCGGCTCTGCTGAGCATGCCGGTACGAGTGGGCGATACGGTTAATGACGAAGATGTCAAAAATACCATTCGTTCACTCTTCGCTACCGGCAACTTTGAGGATGTTCAGGTCCTGCGCGACGGAACTACGCTGATTGTTCAGGTTAAAGAACGTCCTACCATTGCCAGCATTACCTTTACCGGCAACAAAGCGGTGAAAGAGGAGCAGCTCAAGCAGAACCTTGAGGCCTCTGGCGTACGCGTAGGCGAAGCCCTGGACCGCACCACCATCTCCTCGATTGAGAAGGGACTGGAGGATTTCTACTACAGCGTCGGTAAATATACCGCCAACGTGAAGGCGGTGGTGACGCCGCTGCCGCGCAACCGCGTCGACCTGAAACTGGTCTTCACCGAGGGCGTCTCTGCCAAGATTCAGCAGATTAACATCGTCGGCAATAAGGCGTTTAGCTCTGACGAGCTGATCTCTCGCTTCCAGCTGCGCGACGAAGTGCCGTGGTGGAACGTGGTGGGCGATCGCAAATATCAGAAGCAAAAACTGGCGGGCGACCTTGAAACCCTGCGCAGCTTCTATCTCGATCGCGGCTATGCGCGCTTCAACATCGATTCCACGCAGGTCAGCCTGACGCCGGATAAAAAAGGCATCTATATCACCGTTAACATCACCGAGGGCGAGCAGTACAAAATCGCCGGCGTGATCGTCAACGGCAGTATGGCGGGCCACTCGGCAGAAATCGAACATCTGACACAAATTCCATCGGGCGAGCTCTATAACGGCACCAAAGTTACCCAGATGGAAGATGACATCAAGAAGCTGCTGGGCCGCTACGGCTACGCCTATCCGCGCGTGATGACGCAGCCGGAAATCAACGACGCCGACAAAACGGTGAAGCTGCATATCAGCGTGGACGCCGGCAACCGCTACTACGTGCGTAAAGTGCGCTTCGAAGGCAACGACACCTCGAAAGATGCGGTGCTGCGTCGCGAAATGCGTCAGATGGAAGGTGCATGGCTGGGCAGCGACCTGGTAGAGCAGGGTAAAGAGCGCCTGAACCGTACCGGCTACTTTGAAACCGTCGACGTGGATACCCAGCGCGTGCCGGGTGCGCCCGATCAGGTAGATGTGGTCTACAAAGTAAAAGAGCGCAATACCGGTACCTTTAACTTCGGCGTCGGCTACGGCACCGAAAGCGGCGTCAGCTTCCAGGTCGGCGTAACCCAGGATAACTGGCTCGGCACCGGCAACACGGTAAGCATCAGCGGTACCAAGAATGATTACCAGACCTATGCCGAGTTCTCGCTGACCGATCCGTACTTTACGGTAGATGGCGTGAGCCTGGGCGGCCGCGTCTTCTACAACGACTTTAAAGCGGACGATGCGGACCTGTCGGACTACACCAACAAGAGTTACGGCGTAGACGGCACCCTGGGCTTCCCGGTCAACGAAAACAACACGCTGCGCGTGGGTCTGGGCTATGTCCATAACGACCTCTCCAACATGCAGCCGCAGGTGGCGATGTGGCGCTATCTCGACTCGGTCGGCAAGCCGCAGGAGCTTAACGATAAAGGCGATTTCTCCGCGGATGACTTTACCTTTAACTACGGCTGGACATACAACACCCTCGATCGCGGCTTCTTCCCGACCGCGGGTAACCGTACCAACCTGAACGGTAAGGTCACGATTCCGGGCTCCGACAATAGCTTCTATAAAGCGACGCTGGATACCCAGCAGTACGTGCCGCTGAACCGCGATCGCACCTGGGTGCTGTTAGGCCGCGGCCGCGTCGGCTACGGCGATGGTCTGGGCGGCAAAGAGATGCCGTTCTATGAGAACTTCTATGCGGGCGGCTCCAGCACGGTGCGCGGCTTCCGCTCCAACACCATCGGTCCAAAAGCAGCCTACCTGAACGACCGCTCATCAACCTGTACGCTGAGCGATCCGAACGGCATCTGTAAGTCGGACGATGCGGTCGGGGGCAATGCGATGGCGGTGGCCAGCCTGGAGCTGATTACCCCGACGCCGTTCCTGAGCGAAAAATATGCTAACTCGGTACGAACTTCGCTGTTCGTGGATGCGGGTACCGTCTGGGACACCAAGTGGGAGAATACGGCTGAAACCCGTGCCGCTGGCATCCCGGACTATAGCGATCCAAACAATATCCGCGTTTCAAGCGGTATTGCGCTGCAGTGGATGTCCCCGCTGGGGCCGCTGGTCTTCTCCTATGCCCAGCCGGTCAAAAAAGTGGAAGGGGATAAATCAGAACAGTTCCAGTTTAACATTGGTAAAACCTGGTAAGGTTCTGAGCAAGGAAGCATAAGCTGAAGTCTTGCTACCGAACCGCGGTTTTTCAGGCGGTTCGGAGCAAACACTGTGTCGCTGACACAAACGTTGATGGTAAGGAGTTTATAGTGAAAAAGTTGTTGTGTGCCGCAGGACTGGGTCTTGCTTTAGCTGTATCCGCAGGCGCTCAGGCTGCTGACAAAATCGCAGTGGTAAACGTGTCCAGCATTTTCCAACAGTTACCGCAGCGTGCGACCGTTGCTAAACAGCTGGAAAACGAGTTTAAAGGCCGCGCAACCGAGCTGCAGAGCCAGGAACGCGACCTGCAGACCAAAATGCAGCGCCTGCAGCGCGACGGTTCAACCATGAAGGCCAGCGAGCGCAGCCGCATGGAGAAAGATGTCATGTCGCAGCGTGAAGCGTTCTCTTCAAAAGCGCAGGCTTTTGAGCAGGATAACCGTCGTCGTCAGATGGAAGAGCGCAACAAGCTGCTGAGCCGTATTCAGGACGCCGTGAAGAAAGTGGCGAGCGACGAAGGTTATGACGTGGTGATCGACGCCAACGCCGTAGCTTACGCAGCGAACGCGAAAGATATTACCGCTGACGTGCTGAAACAGGTTAAATAATCGATGTCATCAATTCGACTGGCTGATTTAGCCCAGCAGTTGGATGCAGAATTGCACGGAGATGGCGATATCGCCATCTCCGGCATTGCTTCTATGCAATCCGCCCAAACCGGCCAAATCACATTTCTTAGCAACAGCCGCTACCGCGAGCAGCTCGTCCAGTGTCAGGCATCGGCCGTGGTGCTGACGGAAGCGGATCTGGAGTGGTGTCACTCGGCCGCGCTGGTGGTGAAGAATCCCTATCTGACCTATGCGCGCATGGCTCAGCTGCTGGATACCACGCCGCAGCCTGCGCAGAATATCGCGCCCAGCGCGGTAATCGATCCCAGCGCGACGCTGGGGCAAAACGTCTCTGTCGGCGCCAACGCGGTGATCGAGTCGGACGTGGTGCTGGGTGACAACGTGGTGATTGGCGCGGGCTGCTTCGTCGGTAAAAAGACGCGCATCGGCAACAACAGCCGCCTCTGGGCCAACGTCACCGTCTACCATGAGATCGAAATCGGTCAGGATTGTCTGATTCAGTCCGGCACCGTGATCGGCGCGGACGGTTTCGGCTACGCCAACGATCGCGGCAACTGGGTGAAAATCCCGCAGCTTGGCGCTGTAATTATCGGCGATCGGGTAGAAATCGGCGCCTGTACCACTATCGATCGTGGCGCGCTGGATAACACTCTGATCGGCAATGGTGTTATCATAGACAACCAGTGTCAGATCGCACACAACGTGGTTATTGGCGACAATACCGCGGTTGCGGGTGGTGTGATCATGGCGGGTAGTTTGAAAATTGGACGTTACTGTATGATTGGCGGTGCCAGCGTCATTAACGGCCATATGGAAATCTGTGACAAGGTGACTGTGACCGGTATGGGCATGGTTATGCGTCCTATCACAGAGCCTGGGGTATACTCCTCGGGCATTCCGCTACAACCCAATAAAACCTGGCGCAAAACTGCAGCGCTGGTGATGAACATCGATGACATGAGCAAGCGCTTAAAAGCCATCGAGCGGAAGGTCGGCAAAGACGACTAAACGCCATCCCACATGCGACCGGCTTGCTAATAAAAACTGTTAAGCAGGCAAGCCAGGCGCCATTGAACCGATTTCGGCCTGCGGAGGATCATTTTGATCTGTGCAGGCCGTGTTATTGATGTCATCAGATTTTTAGGACAGGAAGAGTATTTTGACTACTGAAACTCATACTCTGAAAATTGAAGAAATTTTAGAGCTGCTGCCGCACCGCTACCCGTTTCTGCTGGTTGACCGCGTGCTGGAGTTTGAAGAGCACAAGTATCTGCGCGCGGTAAAGAACGTCTCTGTTAACGAACCGTTTTTCCAGGGGCATTTCCCTGGTAAACCGATTTTCCCCGGCGTTCTGATCCTCGAAGCGATGGCGCAGGCTACCGGTATCCTGGCGTTTAAAAGCGTGGGTAAACTGGAGCCGGGCGAGCTCTACTATTTCGCCGGCATCGACGAAGCCCGTTTCAAGCGTCCGGTTGTACCGGGCGATCAAATGATCATGGAAGTGACTTTCGAGAAAACCCGCCGCGGTTTGACGCGTTTTAAAGGCGTTGCTACCGTTGACGGCAAGATTGTCTGTGAAGCGACCATGATGTGTGCCCGTAGCCGGGAGGCATAATCTGTGATTGATCCAACCGCCACCATACATGCCAGTTCCGTCATCGAAGAAGGGGCCATTATCGGCCCTAACGTTCACATTGGCCCGTTCTGCTTTATCGGCGCGCATGTGGAGATCGGTGAAGGTACCGTCCTGAAGTCGCATGTGGTCATTAATGGCCACACGCGTATCGGGAAAGATAACCAGATCTATCAGTTCGCCTCTATCGGCGAAGTGAATCAGGATCTTAAATACGCCGGCGAGCCGACGCGCGTTGAAGTAGGCGACCGCAACCGCATCCGCGAAAGCGTAACCATTCATCGCGGCACCGCACAGGGCGGCGGCGTCACCACTATCGGCAGCGATAACCTGCTGATGGTGAACGCGCACATCGCACACGACTGCGTGATCGGCAACCGCTGCATCTTCGCCAACAACGCCACGCTGGGCGGCCACGTGACCGTGGACGACTTCGCGATTATCGGCGGCATGACGGCGGTGCATCAGTGGTGCACTATCGGCGCGCACGTAATGGTAGGCGGTTGTTCAGGCGTTGCACAGGATGTGCCGCCGTACGTTATCGCGCAGGGCAACCACGCGACGCCGTTCGGCATCAATATCGAAGGCCTGAAGCGCCGCGGTTTCAGCAAAGAGGCGCTGCACGCCATTCGCAACGCCTACAAAGTGCTCTACCGCAGTAACAAAACGCTGGAAGAAGCCAAGCCGGAAATTGAAGCGCTGGCGAAGCAGCATAGCGAAGTGCAGCCCTTCTACGACTTCTTCGCTCGTTCCACGCGTGGATTGATTCGTTAATTCATGTCAGAGCGTCCCCTTACGATAGCCCTGGTCGCCGGAGAAACCTCCGGCGATATTCTCGGCGCCGGTCTTATCCGCGCGCTTAAAGCGCGCCATCCCGACGCTCACTTCGTCGGCGTGGCGGGCCCGCGCATGCAGGCCGAAGGCTGCGAAACCTGGTATGAGATGGAAGAGCTGGCGGTGATGGGCATCGTAGAGGTGCTCGGCCGTCTGCCGCGCCTGATGAAAATCGGCCGCGACCTGACGCAGCGCTTTACCGAACTCAAGCCGGACGTCTTCGTCGGTATCGATGCGCCCGATTTCAATATCACGCTGGAAGGGCGGCTGAAGCGTAACGGCATTCGCACCATTCACTACGTCAGCCCATCGGTGTGGGCGTGGCGACAAAAGCGCGTGTTTAAGATTGGCCGTAATACCAATCTGGTGCTCGCGTTTTTACCCTTTGAAAAAGCGTTTTACGATCGCTTTAACGTGCCGTGCCGCTTTATCGGCCATACCATGGCGGATGCGATGCCGCTGCAGCCGGACAAGTCCGCCGCGCGCCGCGCGCTGGGCATCAGCGACGAGGCGCTCTGCCTTGCGCTGCTGCCCGGCAGCCGCCATGCGGAGGTGGAGATGCTCAGCGCCGATTTTCTGCGGGCGGCGCAGCTGCTGCGCGTACGCTATCCGGCGCTGGAAATCGTCGTGCCGCTGGTCAACGCGAAGCGTCGCGCGCAGTTCGAACAGATCAAAGCGGAGGTCGCGCCTGAAGTGCCGATGCATCTGCTGGACGGTCAGGGGCGCGAGGCGATGATTGCGAGCGACGCTGCAATCCTGGCATCCGGCACCGCCGCGCTGGAGTGTATGCTGGCAAAATGTCCGATGGTGGTTGGCTATCGTATGAAGCCCTCAACCTTCTGGCTGGCGAAGCGGCTGGTGAAGACGCCTTACGTCTCGCTGCCTAACCTGCTGGCGGGGCGCGAGCTGGTGAAAGAGCTGCTGCAGGAGGAGTGTGAACCGCACGCGCTGGCGGCGGCGCTCGAGCCGCTGCTGCATGCCGGTCCGCAACGCGACGCGCTGCTCGCGACCTTCAGCGAGCTGCATCAGCAGATTCGCTGGAACGCAGACGAACAGGCAGCGGACGCCGTACTGGAGATCGCCAATGGCTGATTTTATCTATCCCGATGCCCGCCTGATTGCGGGCGTTGACGAAGTGGGCCGCGGCCCGCTGGTCGGCGCGGTCGTCACGGCGGCGGTTATTCTCGATCCCACAAGGCCGATTCAGGGGCTGGCGGACTCGAAGAAACTGTCGGAAAAGCGCCGCCTCGCCCTGTTTGACGAGATTAAAGAAAAAGCGCTGGCGTGGAGTTTAGGCCGCGCCGAGCCGGAGGAGATCGACCGGCTCAATATTCTGCACGCCACCATGCTGGCGATGCAGCGCGCGGTCGCAGGCCTGGCCATCACGCCCGATTTCGTGCTGGTGGACGGCAACCGCACGCCCACGCTGCCGATGCCCTCGCAGGCGGTGGTAAAGGGCGACAGCCTGGTTGCGGAGATCAGCGCGGCGTCGATTATCGCCAAGGTCTCCCGCGACAGCGAAATGGCGGAGCTGGATCGGCTCTTTCCCCAGTATGGCTTCGCGCAGCACAAAGGCTATCCCACCGCGCTGCATATGGAAAAACTGACGCTGCACGGCGCCACGCCGCATCACCGCCGCAGCTTTGCGCCGGTGCGCAACGCCCTGATCGACGCTGAAGTCCTGGCCGCTGGCCAGCCAGCTACGCTTTAATAGCCTGATGCTGTTTTAACCGGAAACCGATATGGCTGAACCCCGTTTTATACATCTGCGTGTCCACAGTGACTACTCTATGGTCGATGGCCTGGCGAAAACCGGGCCGCTGGTCAAGAAGGCGGCTGCGCTCGGCATGCCGGCCATCGCTATCACGGACTTTATGAACCTGTGCGGGCTGGTGCGTTTCTACGGCAGCGCGCACGGCGCGGGGATCAAACCGATTATCGGCGCGGACTTCAAGGTCGCCAGCGAACTGATGGGCGACGAGCTGACCCAGCTGACGGTGCTGGCCGCCAACAATACCGGCTATCAGAACCTGACGCTGCTGATCTCGCGCGCTTACCAGCGCGGCTACGGCATCGCCGGCCCGGTTATCGATCGCGACTGGCTGCAGGAGCTGAGCGAAGGATTAATTCTGCTCTCCGGCGGACGCTGCGGCGACGTGGGCCGCAGCCTGCTGCGCGGCAACAGCGCGCTGGTGGCGCAGTGCCTCGACTTCTATCAGACTCACTTTCCCGATCGCTACTACCTCGAACTGATGCGCACCGGCCGCGCCGACGAAGAGAGCTATCTGCACGCTGCGGTTGAGCTTGCCATCGCCGAGGGCGTGCCGGTGGTCGCCACCAATGAGGTCTGCTTCCTTAACGAAGAAGATTTCGACGCCCATGAAATCCGCGTGGCGATCCATGACGGCTATACGCTGGACGATCCCAAACGCCCGCGCAACTACAGTCCTCAGCAATATATGCGCAGCGAAGAGGAGATGTGCGAGCTCTTCTCGGACATCCCGGAAGCGCTGGAAAACAGCGTAGAGATTGCTAAGCGCTGCAACGTTACGGTGCGCCTCGGCGAGTACTTCCTGCCGCAGTTCCCGACCGGCGATATGACCACCGAAGATTTCCTGGTGATGAAGTCGCGCGAAGGGCTGGAAGAACGCCTTGAGTTCCTCTTTCCCGACCCGGCGGTGCGCGCGGAGAAGCGGCCGGAATATGACGAGCGTCTGGAGATTGAGCTTAACGTTATCAACCAGATGGGCTTCCCCGGCTACTTCCTGATCGTAATGGAGTTTATCCAGTGGTCGAAAGATAACGGTATTCCGGTCGGGCCGGGACGCGGCTCCGGCGCCGGTTCGCTGGTCGCCTACGCCCTGAAGATCACCGATCTCGATCCGCTGGAGTTCGATCTGCTGTTCGAACGCTTCCTGAACCCGGAACGCGTCTCGATGCCGGACTTCGACGTCGACTTCTGTATGGAGAAGCGCGACCAGGTGATCGATCACGTCGCCGAAATGTACGGGCGCGAAGCGGTATCGCAGATCATCACCTTCGGCACCATGGCGGCGAAAGCGGTTATCCGCGACGTCGGCCGCGTGCTGGGGCATCCGTACGGCTTCGTTGACCGCATCTCCAAGCTGATCCCGCCCGATCCCGGCATGACGCTGGAGAAGGCCTTCGCCGTCGAGCCGCAGCTGCCGGAAATGTATGATGCGGACGAAGAGGTCAAAGCGCTGATTGACATGGCGCGCAAGCTGGAAGGCGTCACGCGTAACGCTGGCAAGCACGCCGGCGGCGTGGTTATCGCCCCGACGCAGATCACCGACTTTGCGCCGCTCTACTGCGACGAAAACGGCAACCATCCGGTGACGCAGTTCGACAAGAACGATGTGGAGTATGCCGGGCTGGTGAAGTTTGACTTCCTGGGTCTGCGCACGCTCACCATCATCGACTGGGCGCTGAAGATGATCAACCCGCGCCGTGAGAAGCAGGGGCTGCCGCCGATCGATATCGCCGCTATCCCGCTGGATGATAAAAAGAGCTTCGACATGCTGCAGCGCGCGGAAACCACGGCGGTGTTCCAGCTTGAATCGCGCGGCATGAAAGACCTGATTAAACGCCTGAAGCCGGACTGCTTTGAAGATATGATCGCGCTGGTGGCGCTGTTCCGCCCCGGTCCGCTGCAGTCGGGCATGGTAGATAACTTTATCGACCGTAAGCACGGGCGCGAGGCGATCTCCTACCCGGATATTCAGTGGCAGCATGAGAGCCTGAAGCCGGTGCTGGAACCCACCTACGGCATTATCCTCTATCAGGAACAGGTAATGCAGATTGCCCAGGTGCTCTCCGGCTATACGCTGGGCGGCGCGGATATGCTGCGCCGCGCAATGGGTAAAAAGAAACCGGAAGAGATGGCCAAG
Source organism: Pantoea agglomerans (assembly GCF_020149765.1). Taxonomy (NCBI): domain Bacteria; kingdom Pseudomonadati; phylum Pseudomonadota; class Gammaproteobacteria; order Enterobacterales; family Erwiniaceae; genus Pantoea; species Pantoea agglomerans. Next base: position 3,257,767 of record NZ_CP083809.1, on the reverse strand, counting down.
CAGCGCTCGGTGTTTAAAGAGGGCGCGGAACGCATGGGCATCGACGGCGAGCTGTCGATGAAGATCTTCGACCTGGTGGAAAAATTCGCCGGCTACGGCTTTAACAAATCGCACTCCGCCGCCTATGCGCTGGTTTCTTACCAGACGCTATGGCTGAAGGCGCACTATCCGGCCGAGTTTATGGCGGCGGTAATGACTGCCGATATGGATAACACCGAGAAGGTGGTCGGTCTGGTGGATGAGTGCTGGCGCATGGGCCTGAAGGTGCTGCCGCCCGATATCAACTCCGGCCTTTATCAGTTCCACGTTAACGACGACGGCGAGATCGTTTACGGCATCGGGGCGATCAAAGGCGTTGGTGAAGGCCCGATCGAAGCGATCATCGAGGCGCGCAACCAGGATGGCTATTTCCGCGAGCTGTTCGATCTCTGCGCGCGCACCGACACCAAAAAGATCAACCGCCGCGTGATGGAGAAGCTGATCATGTCCGGCGCCTTCGATCGTCTCGGCCCGCACCGCGCGGCGCTGATGAGTTCGCTTGGCGACGCGCTGAAGGCGGCGGATCAGCACGCGAAAGCAGAGGCGATCGGCCAGGCTGATATGTTCGGCGTGCTGGCGGAAGAGCCGGAGCAGGTTGAGAAATCCTACGCCAGCGTCACCCCCTGGCCGGAGCAGGTGCAGCTCGACGGCGAGCGGGAAACGCTCGGCCTCTATCTCACCGGCCATCCGATTAATCAGTATCTGAAAGAGATTGAACGCTATGTGGGCGGCATGCGCCTGAAGGACATGCATCCCACCGAGCGTGGTAAAATTACCGTTGCTGCCGGTCTGGTGGTGGCGGCGCGCGTGATGGTGACCAAGCGCGGCAACCGAATTGGTATCTGTACTCTGGACGACCGTTCCGGCCGTCTGGAGGTGATGTTATTTACCGATGCGTTAGATAAATACCAGCAGTTGCTGGAGAAAGACCGTATCCTGATCGTCAGCGGACAGGTCAGCTTTGATGACTTCAGCGGCGGCCTTAAAATGACCGCCCGGGAAGTCATGGACATTGACGAAGCGCGCGAAAAATACGCGCGCGGACTTGCTATCTCGCTGACGGACAGGCAAATTGATGACCAGCTATTAAACCGGCTCCGCCAGTCTCTCGAGCCCCATCGCTCGGGGACGATTCCGGTGAATCTCTACTATCAGAGAGCCGACGCGCGAGCGAAGCTACGCTTTGGTGCAGCGTGGCGTATTTCGCCCAGCGATCGCCTGCTCAACGAACTGCGTTCGTTGATAGGGTCGGAGCAGGTTGAACTGGAGTTTGACTAAAACAGGAACATTATGAGTCTTAATTACCTGGATTTTGAACAGCCGATCGCGGAACTTGAAGCGAAAATTGATTCGCTTACGTCGATTGGTCGTCAGGATGATAAACACATTAATCTGGATGAAGAGGTACAGCGCCTGCGCGAGAAAAGCGTTGAGCTGACCCGTAAAATCTTCGCCGATTTGGGCGCATGGCAGGTCGCGCAGCTGGCGCGCCATCCGCTGCGTCCTTACACGCTTGACTACGTTCGCAACGCTTTTGACGACTTTGACGAGCTGGCTGGCGATCGCGCCTATGCCGACGACAAAGCGATTGTCGGCGGTATCGCCCGTCTCGACGGCCGCCCGGTAATGATCATTGGTCATCAAAAAGGTCGCGAAACCAAAGAGAAAATCCGCCGCAACTTCGGTATGCCGGCGCCGGAAGGCTACCGCAAAGCGCTGCGTCTGATGGAGATGGCCGAGCGCTTTAAAATGCCGCTGATCACCTTTATCGACACGCCGGGTGCCTATCCGGGCGTGGGCGCGGAAGAGCGTGGACAGTCGGAAGCGATCGCGCGCAACCTGCGTGAAATGTCCGGTCTGAAAATTCCGGTTATCTGCACCGTGATCGGCGAAGGCGGCTCAGGCGGCGCGCTGGCGATCGGCGTGGGCGACAAAGTAAATATGCTGCAGTACAGCACCTACTCGGTGATTTCGCCGGAAGGCTGCGCCTCAATTCTGTGGAAAAGCGCGGATAAAGCCCCGCTGGCGGCAGAAGCGATGGGCATTACGGCCAACCGTCTGAAAGAGCTGAAGCTGATCGACTCGATCATCCCTGAACCGCTGGGCGGCGCGCACCGTCAGCCGGTGGATATGGCGCTGTCGCTGAAAAATCAGCTGCTGGCGGATCTGGCCGATCTCGACAGCCTGAGCACTGAAGAGCTGCTCGATCGTCGCTATCAGCGCCTGATGAGCTACGGCTACGCTTAAGCGTAGTCAGCGGTAAAAAGCGGACTCCGGTCCGCTTTTTTTATGCCTCTGATTTACCGACTGGCAACAGAGTAGAGCATTCCGACGTACCCAATCGCCATCCTTCGCTATGATTAGCCCTGCCACATTAAAAGGGAGGTGCGCATTGAATATTCTGGCGATTATGGGTTCACACGGCATGTTCTACAAAGACGAGCCGCTGCGCGAACTGAATACGGCGCTGACGCAGCAGGGCTTTCAGCTGATTTATCCCACTAATATCGACGACCTGCTGAAGCTGATAGAGCATAACCCGCGTATCTGCGGCGTGATCTTTGACTGGGATGCGCACAACAGTCCGGCGCTCTGCGCCGATATCAATCAGCTCAATGAATATCTGCCGCTCTATGCCTTTATCAACACCCATTCGCAGATGGATGTCAGCATCAACGAGATGCGTATGGCGCTGCACTTCTTTGAATACGCGCTGAGCGCCGCAGATGATATTGCGCTGCATATCCGCCAGTACACCGACGACTATATTGAGCAGATTACGCCGCCGCTGACCAGGGCGCTGTTTACCTACGTGAAAGAGGGCAAGTACACCTTCTGTACGCCTGGCCATATGGGCGGCACCGCTTTTCAAAAAAGCCCGGTCGGCAGCCTGTTTTACGACTTCTTCGGGGCCAATACGCTCAAGGCGGATATCTCTATCTCGGTGACCGAGCTTGGTTCGCTGCTCGATCATACCGGCCCGCACCTTGAAGCCGAGGAGTATGTCGCGCGCACCTTCGGCGCCGAGCAGAGCTATATGGTGACGAACGGCACCTCAACCTCCAACAAGATTGTCGGTATGTACGCCGCGCCAACCGGCAGCACGGTGCTGATCGACCGCAACTGCCACAAGTCGCTGACGCATCTGCTGATGATGAGCGACATTGTGCCAGTCTGGCTCAAGCCGACGCGCAACGCGCTGGGGATTCTCGGCGGCATTCCTAAACGTGAATTCACCCGCGCCAGCATCGAGCAGAAGGTTGCGGCGACGCCACGCGCCAGCTGGCCGGTGCATGCAGTGATTACCAACTCCACCTACGACGGCCTGCTCTATAACACCCAGTACATCAAGCAGACGCTGGAGGTGCCGTCGATCCATTTCGACTCCGCCTGGGTGCCCTATACCAACTTTCATCCCATCTACGCCGGCAAAAGCGGCATGAGCGGCGAGCGCACGCCCGGCAAAGTGATCTACGAGACGCAGTCGACCCATAAGCTGCTGGCGGCCTTTTCGCAGGCGTCGCTGATCCATATTAAAGGCGACTACGACGAGCACACCTTCAACGAAGCCTACATGATGCACACCACCACCTCGCCCAACTACGCGATTGTATCGTCGATTGAAACGGCGGCGGCGATGCTGCGCGGCAATCCCGGCAAGCGGCTGATCAATCGCTCGGTCGAGCGCGCGCTGCACTTTCGCCGCGAGATCCAGCGCCTGCGCGAGGAGTCCGACAGCTGGTTCTTCGATATCTGGCAGCCGGAGCATATCGACGAAGCCGAATGCTGGCCGATCCAGCCGGGCGAGGAGGCGTGGCACGGCTTTACCCAGGCGGACGCCGATCATATGTATCTCGATCCCATCAAGGTCACTATCCTGACGCCGGGGATGAGCGAGCTGGGCGAAATGGCGGATGAAGGGATCCCGGCGGCGCTGGTGGCGAAATTCCTCGACGAGCGCGGCATCGTGGTAGAGAAAACCGGGCCCTATAACCTGCTGTTTCTGTTCAGCATCGGCATCGACAAGACCCGGGCGATGAGCGTGCTGCGCGGCCTGACCGAGTTTAAGCGCGCCTACGATCTCAACCTGCGGGTGAAAAATATGCTGCCCGATCTCTATGCAGAAGATCCTGACTTCTACCGCAATATGCGCATCCAGACGCTGGCGCAGGGTATCCACCAGCTGATCCGTCAGCACGATCTGCCGCGCCTGATGCTCAAGGCGTTCGACGTGCTGCCGGAAATGAAGATGACGCCGCATCAGGCGTTCCAGCAGCAGGTGCAGGGCAGGGTAGAGACGGTAGATCTGAAACAGCTGGTCGGGCGCGTCTCCGCAAATATGATCCTGCCCTATCCGCCAGGCGTACCGCTGGTGATGCCGGGGGAGATGATCACCGAAGAGAGCCGCGCGGTGCTCGACTTCTTGCTGATGCTCTGCACTATCGGCCGCCACTATCCCGGCTTTGAGACCGATATTCACGGCGCGACGCTGACGGAAGAGGGCGATTATCGCGTTCGGGTGCTGAAATAGAGAAAAAAGGCAGCGGCTTCAGACAATTGCGCATTGCAAGCCGCCGCCGCACGTCTCAGGATAGGCAAAACAGTCAGGGAGTCTATTAATGTTGCAGTTATCTTCTGTTCACCATATCGCCATCATCGCCACAGATTATGCGCGCAGTAAGGCCTTTTACTGCGATGTGCTCGGCTTCAGCCTGATGGGCGAGGTTTACCGCGAGGCGCGCGATTCATGGAAAGGCGATCTGGCGCTGAACGGTCAGTACACCATCGAGCTGTTCTCTTTTCCTTCGCCGCCGGCGCGCGTCAGCCATCCTGAAGCGTGCGGCCTGCGTCATCTGGCCTTTACCGTTCCGGACGTTGGCGCGGCGGTCGCGACGCTGGCGGAAAAAGGCGTGGTGTGCGAACCCATCCGCATCGACGATTTAACCGGCAAGCAGTGCACCTTTTTTGCCGATCCGGATGGTTTGCCGCTGGAGCTCTATCAGGCGTAAAATAGCGCGCGCAGGGGCTGCATCCGGCAGCCCTGATTCTGGAACGCGTCATGCCTTTGTCTCATCTCGCCTCGCTGTTGCCTGACGATGCCGCGCTGGTGGTGGCGTTTAGCGGCGGTCTCGACTCCACCGTGCTGCTGCATCAGCTGGTTAGCTGGCAACAGACGCACCCGCAGGCGCGCCTGCGTGCGCTGCATGTCCATCATGGATTAAGTCCCAACGCCGACGGCTGGGCGGCGCACTGCCTGGCGCTCTGCGAAGCCTGGGCGCTGCGCTGCGAGGTGCTGCGCGTGCATATTGATGCGCGCGAGCAGGGCGTTGAGGGGGCGGCGCGCGCGGCGCGCTATCAGGCGCTGACGGCGGCGATGCAGCCAGAAGAGTGGCTGCTGACCGCGCAGCATCTCGACGATCAGTGTGAAACCCTGCTGCTGGCGCTGAAGCGCGGCAGTGGCCCTGCCGGGCTGGCGGCGATGCCGGTGCGGCATGAGCGCCACGGCCGCGTGCTGCTGCGTCCGCTGCTTACCCAGTCGCGGACGCAGCTTGAAGCCTATGCGCAGCAGCATCAGCTGCGCTGGATCGAAGATGAAAGTAACCAGGACGCGCGCTACGATCGCAATTTTCTGCGCCAGCGTCTGCTGCCTGAACTCCAGGCGCGCTGGCCGCACTTCGCCGCGGCGTGCGCGCGCAGCGCGGCGCTGTGCGGCGAGCAGGAGCAGCTGCTGGACGAACTGCTGGCGGAACAGCTGGCCAGTCTGATGCATCCTGACGGCAGCCTGCATTTTCCGCCGCTCTTGCAGATGAGCGAGACGCGCGCCAACGCGCTGCTGCGGCGCTGGATAGCCCGGAACGGCGCGCCGATGGTGTCGCGCGCCGCGCTGACGCGGCTGCGCCAGGAGGTGATGCTGAGCCGCGAAGATGCGCAGCCGCGCTTGCGCTTTGGCGAGGCGGAGGCGCGCCGCTATCGCGACCGGCTCTACTGGCTGCCGCGCTGCGCCTCGCTAAAAGCGCTGCAGCTGCCCTGGCCCGATCGCCGCACGCCGCTGCCGCTGCCGCAGGGGCTCGGTGTGCTCTGTGCGCGCAGCGCGCCGTCGGCGCTGCGCCAGCCCGACGCGGACGAGCAGATCAGCGTGCGTTTCCATGCGCAGGGCTATTTTCATCTGGCGGGCCGCGCGGGCGGTCGTGAAATCAAGAAGCTGTGGCAGGAGCTGGCGATCCCGCCGTGGCAGCGCGAACGAATTCCGCTGATCTATTACAATCAGACGCTTGTCTGCGCGCCCGGCCTGTTTGTCACCCGGGAAGGCGCCGCCGTTGACGACAGCGGCTGGCAGGCGATCTGGCAAAATAACGCGTGTGCTGGAGAGCAACTATGAAGAGAGTACTGGCCATCCTGCTGCTGGCGGCGGCGCTGCCGGCGCTGGCCGATGGCGACGTCAACGCGGGCGCGCAGAAGTCGGCCGCCTGCACCGCCTGCCATGGCGCGCAGGGAAAAAGCAGCGTGCCGCTCTATCCCAGTCTGGCGGGACAGAACGCCGCCTATCTTAATCATGCGCTGCAGGCCTATAAAAAAGGCGAGCGCAGCGGCGGGCAGGCGGAGGTCATGAAGGCGTTTGTGGCGGGATTAAGCGAGGGGGATATGGCGGATCTGTCGGCTTACTATGGATCGCTGAAACCTTAGGGAAGGGGGCGGGAATATCCCGCCCGAGGCGCTGTCGTTACTCTTCGCTGACGACAACGGTGCCCAGCTCAGGATGGCTGAAGCTGGCGATGTGATCGAGGCGCAGCTCGCGTGTTTCGCCTGAGAGATCGATAGAAAGGTATTCGACGTTTTTACGTGAAACCATATCCGTCGCTTTTGCCTTTAGCGCTTCCCCGTTTTTCAGGGTCAGCTCAAGGGTCCAGCGTTTCGTGCAGGCGAGTTCCAGGTTGTCGTAATCATCACAGTTGATGGGTCTATAGGCTTCATTCGTCAACATAGTCGCTCACCAGTAAGTTTGCAGCGGCGTAAGCTGCCTGTTCCCTGACAGAAGAGTTTAGCGCAGAATTTGCGGCAATATCATCGAGTGCCTTCAAAACGCATCCGATCGCATCGGGCACATATCCCAGTTCGCCGCTGCCGATCTCGGCATACTTCTGGCGAACCAATTCACAATATTTTTGCACGTTCACCTCCTCAGCAGAGCAAGAATACTCTGGTTGCCTGAGGAACTATATCACAGGCATTTCCAGGATTTCAGCCAGGGTAAAGCAGGATCATCGCGTTGAAAGCGGCTAAAGTGACAGAATCCGCTGGCTACGCGCCATAAACAGCAAGCACAAAAGGTTAAGCTGATGAACGGGTTAAACGAGGCAATGCTCTCTCAGGTGACAGATGATTAAAGTTTCACGTACGGTCGAGCTGCCCGATAGCGAAGTTGAGCTAAGCGCCATTCGTGCCCAGGGCGCGGGCGGGCAGCATGTGAATAAAACCAGCACCGCTATCCACCTGCGTTTCGATATCGCCGCGTCTTCGCTGCCGCCGTTTCACAAACAGCGCATGCTGGCGGCGAAGCACCATCTGATTACGCCGGAAGGCATGGTGATAATCAAAGCGCAGGAATATCGCAGCCAGGAGATGAACCGCGAAGCGGCGGTGCAGCGGCTGGTTAATTTGATTCAGGAGCTGACGCGCGTAGAGAAGATCCGTCGCGCTACGCGGCCGACGCGCGCGTCGAAAGAGCGGCGGCTGGAAGGGAAAGCGCGGCGCAGTTCGACCAAGTCGATGCGGGGAAAAGTACTGTAAAAAAACGCCCCCGAGGTCGGGGGCGGGAAGATTATGACTTGTTAAGCGCTTTCAGCAGGAAGTCGACGATTTCGCTCTGCTTAATCATCTCTTTCTCGCCGGCGCGACGCGCTTTGTACTCGATCTCTTCGTTATCGAGATTGCGGTCGCCGATAACGATAGTGTGCGGCACGCCAATCAGCTCCATATCGGCGAACATCACGCCCGGACGCTCTTTACGGTCGTCGAGGATCACCTCAACGCCTTTGGCGCGCAGGGTGTGGTAAAGCTCTTCCGCCAGCTCTTTCACGCGGAAAGATTTGTGCATATTCATCGGCAGAATCGCGACGTCGAACGGTGCCAGCGCCGCAGGCCAGATAATGCCGCGATCGTCGTGGTTCTGCTCAATTGCCGCCGCGACAACGCGCGTAATGCCGATACCATAGCAGCCCATGGTTAACACCTGATTGCGGCCATCTTCGCCCTGAACCGCCGCTTTCATCGCTTCCGAGTATTTGGTGCCGAGCTGGAAAATATGGCCCACTTCGATGCCGCGTTTGATCTGCAGCGTGCCTTTGCCGTCCGGGCTTGCATCGCCTTCCACCACGTTGCGGATATCGGCTACGATCGCCTGCGGCAGATCGCGTTCCCAGTTAATGCCGACATAGTGTTTACCGTCGACGTTGGCGCCGGCGCTGAAGTCGCTCATCTTGTCGACGCTGCGATCGGCAACGATCGGCATCGTCAGTCCTACCGGGCCGAGCGAGCCTGGACCTGCGCCCACTGCGGCGCGGATCTCTTCTTCGGTGGCGAACGTCAGCGGCGTGGCGACGATATCAAGCTTCTCTGCTTTGATCTCGTTCATCTCGTGATCGCCGCGCACCAGCAGCGCGACCAGCGTGTGGCCGCTCTCTTCGCTGGCTTTCACCATGAGGGTTTTCACGGTTTTCTCGATCGGCAGCTGGAACTGCTCCACCAGCTCGGCGATGGTTTTGGCGTTCGGCGTATCAATCTGCGCCAGCGCCTGGGTCGGCTGCGGACGATCGCCCGCCGGCGCCACCGCTTCGGCCATTTCGATATTGGCAGCGTAGTCCGATTCGGTTGAGAAGATCACATCATCTTCGCCGCTCTGCGCCAGCACCTGGAATTCGTGCGACGCGCTGCCGCCGATAGAGCCGGTGTCCGCCTGAACTGCGCGGAAGTCGAGGCCCATACGGCTAAAGATGTTGCTGTAGGCGCGGTACATCGCGTCGTAAGTTTCCTGCAGCGACTCCTGCGAGATATGGAAGGAGTAGGCGTCCTTCATAATGAACTCGCGCGAGCGCATTACGCCGAAGCGCGGACGTACTTCATCGCGGAATTTGGTCTGGATCTGATAGAGGTTCAGCGGCAGCTGCTTATAGGAGCTGAGCTCGTTACGGATCAGATCGGTGATGACTTCTTCATGCGTCGGACCAAGTACAAACGGGCGCTCGTGGCGGTCGGCCACGCGCAGCAGTTCCGGGCCGTACTGCTCCCAGCGACCGCTCTCCTGCCACAGGTCGGCAGGCTGAACCACCGGCATCGAGATCTCAATCGCGCCCGCGTTGTTCATCTCTTCGCGCACGATGTTTTCGACTTTTTTCAGCACGCGTAAACCGGTCGGCAGCCAGGTATAGAGACCTGAAGCCAGTTTGCGGATCATCCCGGCGCGCAGCATCAGCTGGTGGCTGATCACTTCCGCGTCGGAGGGCGTCTCCTTAAGGGTGGAGAGCAAGTATTGAGTAGTACGCATTGATTAAGGTTCCAGTTGAACGGAAAGTCACTGACAAAAGTTGTGGTGGCGGCTAGTGTACCAGCGAGATCACGGGCTCAAAAGCGCGTTTTCGCGCGGGTCGATGCCGGTCACTTCAGTGCCGGTTTGATCGACGCGCCAGCGCACATTAAAATCGAGCAGCCAGACGGCATATTCGCGCGACTGCGCTTCGCCTTTGCGGTAGGCGGGACGCGGGTCCTGCGCCAGCACCTCCTGGATAAAACGCGCCAGATGGGGATAGCGCTGCCGCTGCTGCGCCAGCTGATGTTCCGCCTGCGGCGAGAAACGCACCGGCATATCGGCCGCGGGCGCCTCCTGTGCGAAGCCGGCCCGCGCCTGCGGCAGCGCTTCGGCAAAGGGGAGGTAAGGCTTGATATCCACCACCGGCGTGCCGTCCACCAGATCCAGGCTGCCGAGCTGCAGGATCACCTGACTCTTCTCGCAGCGTATCGCCTTCAGCTCGACCAGCGACATGCCGATGGGGTTCGGGCGAAAGGTCGAGCGCGTTGCGAACACCCCCATGCGGGCATTGCCGCCGAGGCGCGGTGGGCGCACCGTAGGTCGCCAGCCGCCTGCCATGGTCTGATGAAACACGAACAGCACCCAGAGATGGCTGAAACTCTCCAGGCCGCGCACCGCCTCCGGCTGGTTATAGGGCGCCATCAGATGCAGCTCGCCGTGGCCGTCCTGTACCAGGCCAGGCTGGCGCGGAACGGCGAATTTCTCTTTCCACGGCGAGCGGATCACGCCGATCTGCTCGAAGGCGAAAGTGCTCATTGATTTACTTTCAGCGCCGAGCCCTGACAGATCGCCTGGCGATAGCACCCCGGCGTGCTGCTGACGATTTCACACTTATGCAGCAGAACGGCATTGGCTTTCAGGTAGGAGGCTTTAATCTGCAGACGCTTGCGCGCGGTGGCGAGGTTCGGCGGCGAATCCTGGCGGCTGCTCTGGCAGTCATCGCCAGCAACTTCGCCCAGATCGCGGAACGGTTTGCTGACCAGATCGGCGGCATCGGTATAAACTTTAACCGGCGCGGGGCGCGGCGCAGGTTTGCGCGCGGGCTCGCGGGATGGCTGCGAATGAGCGGGTGCGCTGCTTATCGGGTGATATTCGTGAACGCACCCGGTCAGCATCAATGCTAACAAGCAGAGCGGTAATAAACGCATGGCAACATCCTCAAGGTTGTAAAAAAGTGGCGTTATTGAAACAAGGACCAGGGGAAATAACAAGTCGCGCCGGATGCGGCGCAAAAGAAAGGGCGGCTAAGCGCCGCCCCGGTCAAAGGTGTCAGGAAAGGGATTACCAGCCTTTCACTGCGCCACCGTTAAAGATTTTGTCCGCGGCTTGCGCGACTTCGTCAGAGTGGTAGGCCTCTACGAATTTCTTCACGTTTTCAGCGTCTTTGTTATCTTCGCGGCTGACGATCAGGTTCACGTACGGCGAATCTTTATCTTCAACGAAGATGCCATCTTTAGCCGGCGTCAGGCCGATCTGGCTGGCGTAAGTGGTGTTGATCACCGCCAGCGCGATCTGCTGGTCATCCAGCGAGCGCGGCAGCTGCGGCGCTTCCAGCTCGACGATCTTCAGGTTTTTTGGGTTCTCGACGATATCCAGCGAGGTAGGCAGCAGGCCAACGCCATCCTTCAGCTTGATCAGGCCCACTTTCTGCAGCAGCAGCAGAGAGCGGCCGAGGTTGGTCGGATCGTTAGGGATAGCAACCTGAGCACCGTTCTGCAGCTCGTCCAGCGATTTGATTTTTTTCGAGTAGCCCGCGATCGGATAGACGAAAGAGTTGCCGACCGGCACCAGCTTGTAGCCGCGATCTTTGATCTGCTGATCCAGATAAGGTTTGTGCTGGAAGGCGTTGGCGTCGATATCGCCTTTGCTCAGCGCTTCGTTTGGCAGCACGTAGTCGTTAAAGGTCACCAGCTCGACGTCGAGGCCATACTTATCCTTCGCGACTTTCTGCGCCGCTTCGGCGACCTGCTGCTCTGCGCCAACAATCACGCCCACTTTAATATGGTTAGGATCTTTGGCTTTCTGATCGCATCCTGCCAGCGCAATCACGCCAATCAGTGCACCCACAGCGGCAATTTTTTTAAATGTAATAGTCATATCTCTTCCTTAATGGAGACGTAATGATATTGCTGACTTATTTATGGGACACGGCACGCACGATGCGGTCGCCACAAAACTGAATTAAATACACCAGAACGACCAGTAACACGAGAACCGTATTCATCACCGTCGCGTTGTAGCCGATATACCCGTACTGATAGCCGATCTGTCCCAGCCCGCCTGCGCCGACGGCGCCGCCCATGGCGGAGTAGCCCACCAGCGTAATCAGCGTGATGGTGGCAGCGTTCACCAGGCCAGGCAGCGCTTCCGGCAGCAGCACCTTGCGCACAATCTGCAGTGGCGTAGCACCCATGGCGCGCGACGCTTCGATCAGTCCGGTCGGCAGCTCAAGCAGCGCGTTCTCAACCATACGCGCGATAAAAGGCGCGGCGCCAACGGTCAGCGGGACGATAGCCGCCTGCAGGCCGATAGAGGTGCCGACAATGGCGCGGGTAAAGGGGATCATCCAGACCAGCAGAATAATAAAGGGAATAGAACGGAAAATATTCACCAGCGCGGAGATAGTGCGATAGAGCGCCCGGTTTTCCCGAATCTGTCCCGGACGGGTGACGTAGAGCAGCACGCCGACCGGCAGGCCCAGCACAAAGCCAAAGAAGCCGGAGACAAAGGTCATCATCAGCGTTTCCCAGACGCCGCGCGCCAGTAAAGCCATCATCGCCTCAGACATAACCCAGTACCTCTACTTTCACATGATTTTCCTGCAGCCACGCGATGGCGGCGTTGGCGTCGCTCTCGGCGCCGTCCATTTCGGCCAGCATAATGCCGAACTTCACGCCACCGGCGTAATCCATCTGCGCGCTGATAATGTTGTTATTGACGTTGAAGCGGCGCGCGGCTTCAGAGAGCAGCGGTGCATCAACGGATTTGCCGGTGAACTCAAGACGCAGCAGCGGCACGCGCTCGGCTGCGGGCTGCGGCACCATGCGCTGCTGATAATCTTCCGGGATATCGAGGTGCAGCGTCGACTGGATAAACTGCTGGGCCAGCGGCGTTTTGGGATGAGAGAAGACTTCGCTGACGCTGTCTTTTTCAATCAGCTCGCCATGGCTAATGACTGCCACCTGATCGCAGATGCGCTTCACCACGTCCATCTCATGCGTAATCAGCAGAATGGTCAGGCCGAGGCGACGGTTAATATCTTTCAGCAGCTCGAGGATAGAGCGGGTCGTGGCCGGATCGAGCGCGCTGGTGGCTTCGTCGCACAGCAGCACTTTGGGATTGCTGGCCAGGGCGCGGGCGATAGCGACACGCTGTTTCTGACCGCCGGAGAGGTTGGCGGGCCAGGCGTCCTGCTTATCCGCCAGGCCGACCAGCTCCAGCAGTTCCGTTACGCGCTTTTTAATCTCTTCGCGCGACAGGCTACCCAGCTCAAGCGGCAGCGCCACGTTGCCGAAGACGGTACGCGAATTCATTAAATTAAAGTGCTGGAAGATCATGCCGATTTGACGGCGCGCCTGCGTCAGCTGACGTTCGCTCAGGAGGGTTAAATCCTGGCCGTCCACCAGTACGCGACCTGAGGTTGGGCGTTCCAGTAAGTTAACGCAGCGGATAAGCGTGCTTTTACCAGCGCCGGAGGAGCCGATAACGCCATAAATTTGTCCCGCAGGCACGTGCAGAGTGACGTCAGAGAGCGCCTTAATCGTGCGTGAGCCCTGCTGGAACACTTTGGTAATATTTTCGAGTTTAATCATTAGGTTATTTATTATCGTCTTGCGTTGTCCGTGGTGTGGAACCTTTCGCGGCGATCTTCCGGGCGAAAGCTGAATGGATGGTAAGGCATCCAGACGTCTAAATCAATCAAAGTCATCTTATCTGCCATTCTCTCTTTTATTGCAATCATGCAATACTAGGCGGCAATTTTAGTAGCATCTTTAGTAGCAGGAGTTTCTCAGTGGCGAATAAAGTCCCGGCTGTATTTCTCGATCGTGATGGCACCTTGAACGTCGATCACGGCTATGTCCATGAAATCGACAACTTCCAGTTTATCGACGGCACTATCGAGGCGCTGCAGGAGCTGAAAAAGATGGGGTTTGCGCTGGTGGTCATTACCAATCAGTCTGGCATCGCCCGCGGCATGTTCAGCGAAGACCAGTTTATGCAGCTGACAGAATGGATGGACTGGTCGCTGGCGGACCGCGACGTCGATCTCGACGGCATCTATTTCTGTCCGCACCTGCCGGATGCCCCCGTTGAGGAATATCGTCAGGAGTGTGACTGCCGCAAGCCGCATCCTGGCATGCTGCTCTCCGCGCAGAAGCATCTGGATATCGATATGGCCGCTTCTTATATGGTGGGCGACAAAACGGAAGATGTGCTGGCGGGCAAAGCGGCGGGCGTGGGCACAACCGTGCTGGTACGCAGCGGTAAACCCGTTACGGCGGAAGGGGAGGCGGCTGCGGATTGGGTGCTTAACAGTCTCGCTGAGCTGCCTCAGGCGATTAAAAAGCGCTAAAAACGCGCGTTTTGCGCATTAATCAGACGAACGACACAAAACTTTAAAAAAGGGTATTGCGCTCTCTGAACGACTCCCTATAATGCGCCTCCATCGACACGGCACAACGGCTTACGGAATGCGGTGTTGAGGTGATGAAAATCACCGCCGGTTAAAGCGAAAATAAACGCTTGACTGGCACGGAGGAAAGCGTAATATACGCCACCTCGCAGCAGCAGGCTCCGCCGCTGACTGCACCGCTCTTTAACAATTTATCAGACAATCTGTGTGGGCACTCGAGAGCAGATATCAAAAGCCTTCGGGCTTAAAAAATATCAAGCCTCACGAGTGGACACATAATGACATTCATTATGACGTTTTACAGATGAGCACCGCTTAACTTGTTTAAGCAAATCAAACTTAAATTGAAGAGTTTGATCATGGCTCAGATTGAACGCTGGCGGCAGGCCTAACACATGCAAGTCGAACGGTAGCACAGAGGAGCTTGCTCCTCGGGTGACGAGTGGCGGACGGGTGAGTAATGTCTGGGAAACTGCCCGATGGAGGGGGATAACTACTGGAAACGGTAGCTAATACCGCATAACGTCGCAAGACCAAAGTGGGGGACCTTCGGGCCTCACACCATCGGATGTGCCCAGATGGGATTAGCTAGTAGGTGGGGTAACGGCTCACCTAGGCGACGATCCCTAGCTGGTCTGAGAGGATGACCAGCCACACTGGAACTGAGACACGGTCCAGACTCCTACGGGAGGCAGCAGTGGGGAATATTGCACAATGGGCGCAAGCCTGATGCAGCCATGCCGCGTGTATGAAGAAGGCCTTCGGGTTGTAAAGTACTTTCAGCGGGGAGGAAGGCGATGTGGTTAATAACCGCGTCGATTGACGTTACCCGCAGAAGAAGCACCGGCTAACTCCGTGCCAGCAGCCGCGGTAATACGGAGGGTGCAAGCGTTAATCGGAATTACTGGGCGTAAAGCGCACGCAGGCGGTCTGTCAAGTCGGATGTGAAATCCCCGGGCTTAACCTGGGAACTGCATTCGAAACTGGCAGGCTAGAGTCTTGTAGAGGGGGGTAGAATTCCAGGTGTAGCGGTGAAATGCGTAGAGATCTGGAGGAATACCGGTGGCGAAGGCGGCCCCCTGGACAAAGACTGACGCTCAGGTGCGAAAGCGTGGGGAGCAAACAGGATTAGATACCCTGGTAGTCCACGCCGTAAACGATGTCGACTTGGAGGCTGTTTCCTTGAGAAGTGGCTTCCGGAGCTAACGCGTTAAGTCGACCGCCTGGGGAGTACGGCCGCAAGGTTAAAACTCAAATGAATTGACGGGGGCCCGCACAAGCGGTGGAGCATGTGGTTTAATTCGATGCAACGCGAAGAACCTTACCTACTCTTGACATCCAGAGAACTTGGCAGAGATGCCTTGGTGCCTTCGGGAACTCTGAGACAGGTGCTGCATGGCTGTCGTCAGCTCGTGTTGTGAAATGTTGGGTTAAGTCCCGCAACGAGCGCAACCCTTATCCTTTGTTGCCAGCGATTCGGTCGGGAACTCAAAGGAGACTGCCGGTGATAAACCGGAGGAAGGTGGGGATGACGTCAAGTCATCATGGCCCTTACGAGTAGGGCTACACACGTGCTACAATGGCGCATACAAAGAGAAGCGACCTCGCGAGAGCAAGCGGACCTCATAAAGTGCGTCGTAGTCCGGATCGGAGTCTGCAACTCGACTCCGTGAAGTCGGAATCGCTAGTAATCGTGGATCAGAATGCCACGGTGAATACGTTCCCGGGCCTTGTACACACCGCCCGTCACACCATGGGAGTGGGTTGCAAAAGAAGTAGGTAGCTTAACCTTCGGGAGGGCGCTTACCACTTTGTGATTCATGACTGGGGTGAAGTCGTAACAAGGTAACCGTAGGGGAACCTGCGGTTGGATCACCTCCTTACCTGAAGATACTGCCTTTCGAAGTGCTCACACAGATTGTCTGATAGAAAGTAACGAGCAGAAAAACCTCTACAGGCTTGTAGCTCAGGTGGTTAGAGCGCACCCCTGATAAGGGTGAGGTCGGTGGTTCAAGTCCACTCAGGCCTACCAAATTTCTCCTCATGCTGCGTTATGGGCGCGGTCGTTTACCTGAGGTAAACTTCCCTTCCGCATGCCTTGCCTGAGAAGAAATTACATTCTTCACGCAAGAATGTTTACTCGGTTGAGTGGTAGTAGACGGTCTCTGCAGTAACTGTATGGGGCTATAGCTCAGCTGGGAGAGCGCCTGCCTTGCACGCAGGAGGTCAGCGGTTCGATCCCGCTTAGCTCCACCATACTGTTTTCTGAAATACTTCAGAGCGTACCGGTAACGGTGGGCTGCGAAGTATTATGCTCTTTAACAATCCGGAACAAGCTGAAAATTGAAACGACGCCCTGCGTTCATTCCCCGTAAACAGGAATGAAAGGCAGCGCGTTCGAGTCTCTCAATAATCACATCCGCGACGTCGCAAGACGCCTGTGGGTTGTGAGGTTAAGCGACTAAGCGTACACGGTGGATGCCCTGGCAGTCAGAGGCGATGAAGGACGTGCTAATCTGCGAAAAGCGCCGGCAAGGTGATATGAACCGCTACAGCCGGCGATGTCCGAATGGGGAAACCCAGTGTGTTTCGACACACTATCGCAACATGAATACATAGTGTTGCGAGGCGAACCGGGGGAACTGAAACATCTAAGTACCCCGAGGAAAAGAAATCAACCGAGATTCCCCCAGTAGCGGCGAGCGAACGGGGAGCAGCCCAGAGTCTGAATCAGCTTGTGTGCTAGTGGAAGCGTCTGGAAAGTCGCAGGGTACAGGGTGACACTCCCGTACACGAAAGCACACATGCTGTGAACTCGAAGAGTAGGGCGGGACACGTGGTATCCTGTCTGAATATGGGGGGACCATCCTCCAAGGCTAAATACTCCTGACTGACCGATAGTGAACCAGTACCGTGAGGGAAAGGCGAAAAGAACCCCGGCGAGGGGAGTGAAACAGAACCTGAAACCGTGTACGTACAAGCAGTGGGAGCCTCTTTAATGGGGTGACTGCGTACCTTTTGTATAATGGGTCAGCGACTTATATTCTGTAGCAAGGTTAACCGTATAGGGGAGCCGCAGGGAAACCGAGTCTTAACTGGGCGTTAAGTTGCAGGGTATAGACCCGAAACCCGGTGATCTAGCCATGGGCAGGTTGAAGGTTGGGTAACACTAACTGGAGGACCGAACCGACTAATGTTGAAAAATTAGCGGATGACCTGTGGCTGGGGGTGAAAGGCCAATCAAACCGGGAGATAGCTGGTTCTCCCCGAAAGCTATTTAGGTAGCGCCTCGTGAATTCATCTCCGGGGGTAGAGCACTGTTTCGGCTAGGGGGCCATCCCGGCTTACCAACCCGATGCAAACTGCGAATACCGGAGAATGTTATCACGGGAGACACACGGCGGGTGCTAACGTCCGTCGTGAAGAGGGAAACAACCCAGACCGCCAGCTAAGGTCCCAAAGTCATGGTTAAGTGGGAAACGATGTGGGAAGGCCCAGACAGCCAGGATGTTGGCTTAGAAGCAGCCATCATTTAAAGAAAGCGTAATAGCTCACTGGTCGAGTCGGCCTGCGCGGAAGATGTAACGGGGCTAAACCATGCACCGAAGCTGCGGCAGCGACACTATGTGTTGTTGGGTAGGGGAGCGTTCTGTAAGCCGTCGAAGGTGTGCTGTGAGGCATGCTGGAGGTATCAGAAGTGCGAATGCTGACATAAGTAACGATAAAGCGGGTGAAAAGCCCGCTCGCCGGAAGACCAAGGGTTCCTGTCCAACGTTAATCGGGGCAGGGTGAGTCGACCCCTAAGGCGAGGCTGAAAAGCGTAGTCGATGGGAAACAGGTTAATATTCCTGTACTTGGTGTTGCTGCGAAGGGGGGACGGAGAAGGCTATGTTGGCCGGGCGACGGTTGTCCCGGTTTAAGCGTGTAGGTGTGTGTTCCAGGCAAATCCGGTTCACTTTACACTGAGGCGTGACGACGAGGCACTACGGTGCTGAAGCAACAAATGCCCTGCTTCCAGGAAAAGCCTCTAAGCTCCAGGCAACACGAAATCGTACCCCAAACCGACACAGGTGGTCAGGTAGAGAATACCAAGGCGCTTGAGAGAACTCGGGTGAAGGAACTAGGCAAAATGGTGCCGTAACTTCGGGAGAAGGCACGCTGGCGCGTAGGTGAAGGGACTTGCTCCCGGAGCTGAGGCCAGTCGAAGATACCAGCTGGCTGCAACTGTTTATTAAAAACACAGCACTGTGCAAACACGAAAGTGGACGTATACGGTGTGACGCCTGCCCGGTGCCGGAAGGTTAATTGATGGGGTTATCCGTAAGGAGAAGCTCTTGATCGAAGCCCCGGTAAACGGCGGCCGTAACTATAACGGTCCTAAGGTAGCGAAATTCCTTGTCGGGTAAGTTCCGACCTGCACGAATGGCGTAATGATGGCCAGGCTGTCTCCACCCGAGACTCAGTGAAATTGAAATCGCTGTGAAGATGCAGTGTACCCGCGGCAAGACGGAAAGACCCCGTGAACCTTTACTACAGCTTGACACTGAACACTGGTCCTTGATGTGTAGGATAGGTGGGAGGCTTCGAAGCGTGGACGCCAGTCTGCGTGGAGCCGTCCTTGAAATACCACCCTTTAATGGCTGGTGTTCTAACGTAGGCCCGTGATCCGGGCTGCGGACAGTGTCTGGTGGGTAGTTTGACTGGGGCGGTCTCCTCCCAAAGCGTAACGGAGGAGCACGAAGGTTGGCTAATCCTGGTCGGACATCAGGAGGTTAGTGCAATGGCATAAGCCAGCTTGACTGCGAGAGTGACGGCTCGAGCAGGTGCGAAAGCAGGTCATAGTGATCCGGTGGTTCTGAATGGAAGGGCCATCGCTCAACGGATAAAAGGTACTCCGGGGATAACAGGCTGATACCGCCCAAGAGTTCATATCGACGGCGGTGTTTGGCACCTCGATGTCGGCTCATCACATCCTGGGGCTGAAGTAGGTCCCAAGGGTACGGCTGTTCGCCGTTTAAAGTGGTACGCGAGCTGGGTTTAGAACGTCGTGAGACAGTTCGGTCCCTATCTGCCGTGGGCGCTGGAAAACTGAGGGGGGTTGCTCCTAGTACGAGAGGACCGGAGTGAACGCACCGCTGGTGTTCGGGTTGTCATGCCAATGGCACTGCCCGGTAGCTAAGTGCGGAAGAGATAAGTGCTGAAAGCATCTAAGCACGAAACTTGCCCCGAGATGAGTTTTCCCTGACCCCTTGAGGGTCCTGAAGGGACGTTGAAGACGACGACGTTGATAGGCCGGGTGTGTAAGCGCAGCGATGCGTTGAGCTAACCGGTACTAATGACCCGTGAGGCTTAACCTTACAACGCCAGAGGCGTTTTGTGAGACGCGAGGTTTTCAGCTTGTACCGGATAAAGAATTAGCGGGAACGAAAGATTTTGCGCTGAAGCAAGGCGGCAAGCGCGGTAAAGGAAGGAGCATACAGGGGTATGTGACTGAGTTTACGAGCGCAGCCAACGCAGCAGCAGCGTAAAAGATTCGTTCCTGGCACAAGAATTTGCCTGGCGGCCTTAGCGCGGCGGTCCCACCTGACCCCATGCCGAACTCAGAAGTGAAACGCCGTAGCGCCGATGGTAGTGTGGGGCCTCCCCATGCGAGAGTAGGGAACTGCCAGGCATCCAAATTGGTATCCACCCGCGAGGGTGACACCGGTTATCAGCGAGACCCCGCTGGTAGCAGCAGTATTCGGTGGTGCGGTAGTTCAGTCGGTTAGAATACCGGCCTGTCACGCCGGGGGTCGCGGGTTCGAGTCCCGTCCGCACCGCCACCTAACAGAGAAGCCCTGACTGAGAAGTCAGGGCTTTTTCTTTTCCGAAAAAAAGATCACCGCACGCGATGATTCTGACAATTATCAACACCGATTGAATCCCCCGACTAAAATCCCTATAACAGACAGGTGCAACGGGTACGGAAGGAATTGGGCAATAACGTGCGAAAAAAAACTTATGCAATGCGCTATGTCGCGGGTCAGCCGGTCGAACAGATCTTTCCGCCGGGCGCTATGCTGCATCTTGGCCAGGCGCTGCCGCCAGGGGCGCCACTGTCGCCTGATGCCCATCTCAAAGTGCTGGTCTGGAATATCTTCAAGCAGCAGCGTGCCGACTGGATGTCCGTATTACAGGGATTCGGCAAAGACGCGCACCTGGTGCTGCTACAGGAGGCGCAAACCACGCCTGAGCTGGTGCAGTTTGCAACCAGCAACTACCTGGCCGCCGATCAGGTTCCCGCCTTTGTGCTGCCGCAGCACCCCTCTGGCGTGATGACGCTGGCTTCTGCCCATCCGGTCTACTGCTGCCCGCTGCGCGAGCGAGAGCCGCTGCTGAGGCTGGCTAAATCGGCGCTGGTCACCGCCTATCCGCTGCCGACCGGAGAAATGCTGATGGTCGTCAATGTTCATGCGGTCAATTTCAGCCTCGGCATCGATGTCTACAGCAAACAGCTGGGCCCCATAGGCGAGCAGATCCTCCATCACAAAGGGCCGGTTATCATGGCGGGCGATTTCAACGCCTGGAGCCGCCAGCGTATCCACGCGCTCTACCGGTTCGCGCGCGAAATGACGCTAAAAGAGGTGAAATTTACCGACGATCATCGACGTAAAGCCTTTGGCCGCCCGCTGGACTTCGTCTTCTATCGCGATATGAACGTCAGCCGCGCCTCAGTGCTGGTTACGCGCGCCTCGGACCATAATCCCCTGCTGGTAGAGTTTAACGCCGCACGCTGACCTCTCTGCTCGTTACGGCGTCCCGTAGCCTTCTCCGCCTCACTCGCGTGAGAAGGCGACCCCATCCGCCTCAATGCAATCCCTGTCTCTCTGACTTTCATTTCCGTCATCTATAGCCTGTCAGCATCAGGGAGACAAATGCGGGAAAAGGGCGTATCGCTCGACGCTTAAGAATGAGAACAGGGGGAGAGGGAAGGGGGCAGAAATGTAAAAAAGGCCAACAATTGTTGGCCTTTTCAACGCATCAGGTATCAGGCGACGCGTTATTATTTACGTAGAGCGTTAGCCTGTCACCAGGCTGGATATCTTTCGCGCTGCTCAGGACCGTATTCCATCGCATCACATCTTTGATATCGACGCCGTGGCGCCTTGCAATACTGGCAAGAGAATCACCTTTACGCACGCGATAGGTGATGCTGTTGCTATTATCAGCCAGGCTCGTGCCGCTCTCGCCGACGGTCAGCGTCTGACCGGTGCGAAGGCTGGCGCCCTGCAAATTATTCTGCTGCTTCAGCGACGCAACGCTGACGCCCAGTTTGCTGGCGATGCCGGAAAGCGTATCACCGCGACGCACTTTGTAGCTGCTGCCAGCCGCGCTGGCTTTTGCCAGCTGCGTTGGCTGTACCGCAGCGATATCGCCGGAAGCCAGCGAGCTACGCAGCTTCGCCACGTGGGACTTAGGCACTAAGATGTACTGCGGTCCGTTGGGCGCGGTAGCCCCTTTCTTATAGCCGGTATTGAAGCTCTTGAGCTTGCTGAGCGACATCCCCGCCATTTCGGCAGCCTGCGTCAACTGCATCTGCTGACCGACTTCAACGCGCGCCAGTGCGCGGCTTTCGTCAGGCGTCGGCAGTTTAATACCGTAGCGCTTGTTGTTCTTCAGCAGTTCGCTCAAGGCCAACATTTTCGGTACGTAAACCGTAGTCTCGCGCGGCAGCGACAGATTCCAGAAGTCGGTGGGCTTTCCGCGCGCCTTGTTCTGTTTAATCGCCTTTAATACGCGTCCTTCACCGCTGTTATAAGCAGCAACGGTCAGCAACCAGTCGCCGTCAAACATCTTGTTCAGACGCTGCATCATATCCAGCGCAACTTTGGTCGAGGCCACCACGTCGCGGCGCCCGTCGTACCACTGGTTTTGTTTCAAACCATAGTTTTTGCCCGTTGTTGCAACAATCTGCCAGATGCCGGCGGCATTGGCTGATGAG
This sequence comes from Pantoea agglomerans, assembly GCF_020149765.1. Lineage (NCBI taxonomy): Bacteria > Pseudomonadati > Pseudomonadota > Gammaproteobacteria > Enterobacterales > Erwiniaceae > Pantoea > Pantoea agglomerans. The sequence goes on along the minus strand of NZ_CP083809.1, from coordinate 3,235,531 downwards.
GTTGCATGAGGGTCAAAAGCGCTCTCCACTATGGGTAGCAGTACCAGTTCCATCGGCATCTTACGTTTATGTATCTGCTCGACTATCCAGTACATGTACGGCTCTGCCCGTAATGTTACATCGTGGAGATAGCTCTTATTTTTTAAGTACTTTTGTTTTTGTTCGCGGATCCGGCTGTTTTCCGGAATCCCCATCTTCAACTCGTCACTAATGAAACTCCAGAGATCGGTATCTTCTGCGAGGCCAGTTCCATCTTCCTGCCATCGCGGCGACAACATTCGATCACCGTACTTTCCATTTTCACCTTGACCAGCTGAAGACAGACTCTGTGCATGCTGTTCGGGGATATTGGCGTCATTCCGTGATGCCTGACATCCCACCAGCAAGACCGAGGCGAGTAATATCGCTTTAGCCTTCATGTGTGTGTCAATAGTTCGCTTAAAAGACGAGCAACTATACGTGACCCCTTGTCACAACACAACCCGAAAAATCAAAACTTGTCCTTCTTCTCACGTAAAAGGGCAAATGTGTCCCATATGTGGTCGGGTGTTAAATTTATGTTCAATGCTCTTTGTAAATCAGGATCTTGCGTACGCAAAAATAAATTTATTTGCCGTTCGTGCGCCAGTTTTGTGGGTAAAGTAATGCCGTTTTTGGCGCGTAAGTCCTTAATTTTCTGATATTCGGCCATAATTTGCGGGTCATGAGGCAGAATAGCCGCAGCAAACTTCAAATTGGATAAAGTGTACTCATGCGCGCAGCAGACCAGCGTGTCGCCGGGAAGCTGATCAAGTTTTTGAAAAGATTCGTACATTTGCTCTGCTGTGCCTTCAAAAAGACGCCCGCAGCCGCCGGAAAACATTGTGTCGCCACAGAAAAGATAAGGCGCACTGTAATATGAGATATGTCCTAAAGTATGACCAGGCGTATGGATTACGCTGAAGCGCATACCCAGCAGCGACACCGTATCCCCTTCGCTAACCACCCTGGTCGCGCCTTTATCTTCCGTCTCCTGTGGACCGAAAACCTCAATGCCGGGAAATTTTTCCAGCAGGGCTTGTACGCCGCCGACGTGATCGTGATGATGGTGGGTCAGCAAAATTCCCGCCGGTTTCCAGCCGTTCGCGTAGACTTTCTCCAGCACGGGTTGCGCCTCGCCGGGATCGACAATCAGGCAGTTGCCGGCCTCGTCGTTCAGCGTCCAGATGTAGTTATCCTGTAGCGCAGGAATACTGGTAAGATTCATAATCACCTCTCGCAGGCCGTTAGAAAAGGAAGATGGTAAAGCATGAAGCGCGCTAAAACACGCCAGATTCTGACCGCGCCGCACTCCTGGCGCGATATGCCATGGGGAGACTATTTCCGCGATGCGCTGACTCAGCAGCTTCAGCCCTACCTGGGAAAGCTTTATGGCTTTCATATGCTTAAGCTTGGCAACCTTAGTGCAGAAATCAACACCGAACACTGTGCTATTTCACATCAGGTCAACGTCGGCAGCGAAGGCGAGCTGCTGCAGGTGCTGGCGCATCCGACACAGCTGCCGTTTGAATCCAAGTCTATCGACGCCTGTCTGCTGGCGCATACCCTGGCGTGGAGCCAGGACCCACACCGGGTGCTGCGCGAAGTGGATCGCGTGCTGATTGACGACGGCTGGATGATTATCAGCGGCTTTAATCCCTTCTCGCTGCTGGGCATCACTAAAGCGCTGCCCGGCATTCAGCGCAAAGCGCCATGGAGCGGACGGATGTTTAGCCAGATGCGCCTGCTTGACTGGCTGAGCCTGCTGAATTACGAAGTGGTATTCCGCACCCGTTTTCAGGTGGTGCCCTGGCATCGGCAGGGCGGCAAGGTGATCAGCGCGCATCTGCCTGCGCTGGGCTGTCTGAATATCGTCGTGGCGCGCAAGCGCACTTTCCCGCTGACGCCGACCAAAGCGAAAAAGTCGCTCTCTCAGGGGCATCTGCGTCCGGCGGTAAACGCCACGCGGCAGTTCCGCGCGGCGAAAGATCAGGACTCGACCTTGTAGCCGATATCCTCTGACTGCGGATGGGACGCCGCGCTGCGCGCCAGCTCGTCGCAGCGTTCGTTTTCCGGATGGCCGGCATGGCCTTTAACCCATTCCCACTGGATCTCATGCCCGGCCAGCGCACTGTCGAGGCGCTTCCAGAGATCGACGTTTTTCACCGGCTTTTTATCCGCCGTTTTCCAGCCGCGCTTTTTCCAGTTATGGATCCAGCTGGTAATGCCCTGGCGCACATACTGGCTGTCGGTGCTCAGCACGACGTGACAAGGCTCTTTTAGCGCCTCCAGCGCCACGATGGCCGCCATCAGCTCCATGCGGTTATTGGTGGTGAGCCGATAGCCCGCACTGAACTGCTTTTCGTGCTGGCCGTAGCGCAAAATCGCGCCATAGCCGCCGGGACCGGGATTGCCTAAGCAGGATCCGTCGGTGAATATTTCTACCTGCTTGCGCATCTCTGGTAGACTCCCTTCTGAGAAAAACGCCAAGTCTGACATAAAACGAATCCTATGAGCACTGCAAATAACCGCCAGATCGTACTCGATACTGAAACCACCGGCATGAACATGATCGGTGTGCATTACGAAGGTCACCGCATCATTGAAATTGGTGCGGTAGAGGTGGTGAACCGTCGCCTGACCGGCAACAACTTCCATATCTATCTGCGGCCCGATCGGCTGGTGGACCCGGAAGCGTTCGGCGTGCACGGCATTGCGGATGAGTTTCTCGCCGATAAGCCAACCTTCGCCGACATTGCAGATGAATTCCTCGACTATATTCGCGGCGCCGAGCTGGTGATCCATAACGCCTCGTTTGATATCGGCTTTATGGACTACGAGTTTTCCATGCTGAACCGCGGCATTGGGAAAACCGAAACCTTCTGCCATGTCACCGACAGCCTGGCAATGGCGCGCAAGATGTTCCCGGGCAAGCGCAACAGCCTGGACGCACTCTGCTCGCGCTATGAGATCGACAACAGCAAGCGTACGCTGCACGGCGCATTGCTCGACTCCGAAATTCTGGCGGAAGTCTTCCTGGCGATGACCGGCGGCCAGACGTTGCTGGCGTTCTCCCAGGAAGGGGACGGTGCGCAGCAGAACGAAGGCGAAACCATCCAGCGTATCGTTCGACCCGCGTCGGCGCTGCGCGTGGTGGCGGCGTCGGACGAAGAGGTGATGGCGCATGAGTCGCGCCTCGATCTGGTGATGAAAAAGGGCGGAAGCTGCCTGTGGCGCGGTTAACCGACAGGGTTTCGCTGGTTAAATCAGCGGTAAGCGTAAAAAAACAGCAAACGCGCGGCGCGGCGATAAAAAGCGTTGACGGGGTCTCGGGCGGCCATTAATATGCGCCTCGTTCCCGACGGGGAACACAGCGCGGTGCGGTAGTTCAGTCGGTTAGAATACCGGCCTGTCACGCCGGGGGTCGCGGGTTCGAGTCCCGTCCGCACCGCCAACTCTTCAGAAAGGCCGATTCAGCAATGAATCGGCCTTTTGCTTTTCTGACGCCTCAGCTTTTACTCTTTCTGCATTGCAACGCCGCCGGCGAAAGGCTGCGCCGCGCCCGCTTCGCGCTCATGGCGCGCCAGATAGCGATAGCATCCAGCCCCCAGCGCCGCGCCGATAAACCAGCTGAAGTTGGCAACCTCATGCAGCGACGGCACAAAGCTGATAATCAGCCCAATGATCACCGACGGCAGCAGCGCGGCGATCGCTTTCGGGTTGAAGCCGCCGCGATACCAGTAGCGCCCCTGCGGCGTCGCATCGAACAGATCGTCAACTGAGACGCGGCTGCGTTTAATCAGATAGAAATCCGCCAGCAGAATGCCGAACAGCGGGCCGATAAAGGCGCCCAGAACGTCAAGGGTATAGTGGATCAGCTCCGGCGACTGAAACAGGTTCCACGGCGTCAGCAGCACCGAGCCGACCGCGGCAATCATGCCGCCGGTGCGGAAGCTGATTTTCTGCGGCGAGCAGTTAGAGAAATCAAACGCGGGCGAGACGAAGTTCGCCACGATATTAATGCCGATGGTGGCGGTGATCATGGTCAGCAGCCCAATCGCGACCGCCACATCATTGCCTACCATACTGACGGTCTCGATGGGATCGGTAATCATCTTGCCGAACAGCGACTGAGTACCGGAGACGATCACCACCGTGACCACCGAGAAGAGCAAAAAGTTAAAGGGCAGGCCCCAGCGGTTGCCGCGACGGATCTCCCCCATGCTTTTGCCGTAGCGCGAGAAGTCGCCGAAGTTGAGCAGCGGCCCGGAGAAGTAGGAGACTACCAGCGCGGTGGCGGTAATCATCTGCCAGCTCTGTTCGCCTGCACTTAATGATTTGCTCGCCAGGGTAAAAGAGATACCGTCGAAGCCGGTCTTGTATACAATCCAGCCCGCCAGCGCCACCATGACCACATAGACCGCGGGACCCGCCACGTCGATAAAGCGCTTAATGGCGCTCATGCCGTGCCAGAACACCATCGCCTGCAGCAGCCACATTACGCTGAAGCAGCACCAGCCGAGCAGCGACAGGCCCAGCCAGCTGGCGTGGGTCATCGACGCCAGCGTCGGAAAGAACTTCAGCAGCACCAGCATCAGCGCGTTGGCGGCCAGATAGGTCTGGATACCGTACCAGGCGAAGGCGATCAGCCCGCGAATGACCGCCGGAATATTGGCGCCGAAGACGCCAAACGCCTGACGGCTGATCACCGCATAGGGCACGCCCGCCATCTGGCTCGGCTTCGCCACCAGGTTAGCGCAGAGCTGCACGATGCAGATCCCCGCCAGCAGACAAATCAGCACCTGCCAGCTCGCCAGGCCAAGGGTGAAAAAGCTGGCCGCGACCACATAGCCGCCCATGCTGTGCACATCCGACATCCAGAACGAGAAGATGTTGTACCACGTCCAGTTCTGCTGGCGCGTCGGCGCCAGATCCTCATTGGTCAGGCGGGGACTGTAGCGCGCGCGGGCTTCAGCGGCCGACGCAGAAACACTTTTTTGAGGGTTTGGCATGAAACCTGCTCCTTTTTACCAGGGTTAACGGTCATAGCAACGTAAAAAGCTGTTGCAGGATCCAGGCCAGAATTGAAATCTTGTATACAAAAAAAAGTGTTCGCGTATACGATGTTGGCACACAGCGCGTAAAGGGAGTCCGATATGAGAAGTGAGACAGGTCAGACGCTGGCCGCCGATCTCGGGGATAAAGACGAACCTATCTATCAGGCGTTGATGAACGCCATCGTGGAGCATCAGCTGCCGCCCGGCAGCAAACTGCCGGAGGAGGCGCTGGCAGAGGTATTCGGCGTCAGCCGCACCGGCATTCGTAAAGTCTTGCAGCGCCTCGCCGCAGTGCAGATGGTCACGCTGTTGCCCAGGCGCGGTGCACAGGTGGCGACGCCCGGCGTTGACGAAGCGCGTGATATCTTCCGCACCCGGGCGCTGATCGAGTGCGCCAATCTGCCCGCCGTACTGGCGCATCTGCAGCCGCCCCACCTGGCGGGACTCACGCAGCGCATCGCCGAAGAGCAGCGAGCGCACGACGCGCGCGACGGCGCGGCGGCAATTCGCCTCTCCGCCGCCTTCCATATTGAACTGCAGGCGATTGCGGGCAATCAGGTCCTGACTGAACTGGTTACGCGCCTGACGCAGCGCTCCTCGCTGGTGATCGCCGCCTGGGGCGCGCCCTGGCAGCAGGGCTGCCGCTGCGACGACCATGACCGGCTGGTGGCCTGTCTGCGCGATGGCGATCTCGCCGCGCTGACCCAGGTGCTGCAGCACCACTTCGACCATATCGTCTCCAGCCTGCACTTTGAACGCAGCGGCGAAACGCTGCCCGATTTCTCGCGGTTATTTGCCCGTCATAAAGAGGTGACATTATGAGCCTGATTCAGGTGATCAACCCCAACACCAGCCAGGCGATGACGGAGACCATCGGCGCGGTGGCGCGCGCGGTGGCCGCGCCAGGCACCGAGATCCTCGCGGTGTCGCCCACGCAGGGCGTGCCGTCGATAGAAGGGCACTTTGATGAGGCGATCGCGGCGATTGGCGTGCTGGAGCAGGTAAAGCGTGGCAAAGCGCAGGGCGTCAGCGGCCACGTGATTGCCTGCTTTGGCGACCCTGGCCTGCTGGCGGCGCGCGAGCTGGCCAGCGGGCCGGTTATTGGCATCGCCGAAGCGGCGATGCACACCGCGACGCTGGTGGCGACGCGCTTTTCCATCGTCACCACGCTGCCGCGCACGCTGATCATCGCGCGCCATCTGCTGCAGCAGTACGGCTTTACCCACCACTGCGCCGCGCTGCACGCCATCGACCTGCCGGTGCTGGCGCTGGAGGATGGCTCAGGTGTGGCGCAGGAGAAGGTGCGCCAGCAGTGTCTGCAGGCGAAACGACAGGATGGCAGCGGCGCGATCGTGCTGGGCTGCGGCGGGATGGCGACGCTGGCGCGCGAGCTGACGCAGGAGCTGGGCATGCCGGTTATCGACGGCGTCAGTGCGGCGGTGAAAATGGTAGAGGCGCTGGTGGCGCTTGGCTTTGGCACCAGCAAACAGGGCGATCTCGACTGGCCGATTGCGAAACCTCTCTCAGGCGCGTTTCAGCATCTAAACTAACGGAACCTTGTCGTAATGAAACAGGAATTGATGAATGGATAGTGCAGAAAAGAAAGAGTACAGCTTCAACAAAAACTATCCGCGCGATCTGATCGGCTACGGTGCCACGCCGCCGCATGCCGCCTGGCCGAACAAGGCGCGCGTGGCGGTGCAGTTCGTGCTCAACTATGAAGAGGGCGCAGAGAACAACGTGCTGCACGGCGATGCCGGATCCGAGCAGTTCCTCTCCGATATCATCGGGGCGGCCAGCTATCCCGATCGCCATATGTCGATGGACTCGCTTTACGAATATGGTTCGCGTGCCGGCTTCTGGCGCATCCACCGCGAATTCCAGAAGCGCGGTTTGCCGCTGACGGTATTTGGCGTCGCGATGGCGCTGGCGCGTCATCCGGAGATCGTCGAGGCGATCAAACAGGCTGACTATGATGTGGTAAGCCACGGCTGGCGCTGGATCCACTATCAGTCGATGGACGCCAAAACCGAACGCCAGCATATGCAGCAGGCGGTCGACGTGCTCACCGATCTGTTCGGCAAAGCGCCCACCGGCTGGTACACCGGGCGCGACAGCCCCAATACGCGGCGGCTGGTGGTCGAGCAGGGCGGCTTCAGCTACGACAGCGACTACTACGGGGACGATCTGCCGTTCTGGACCCAGGTCACCTGTCAGGACGGTACCGTGAAGCCGCACCTGGTCATTCCCTACACCCTGGAGTGCAACGATATGCGCTTCGCCACGCCGCAGGGCTTCAACACCGCCGAACAGTTCTTTACCTACCTGCGCGACACCTTTGACGTTCTCTATGAAGAGGGGGAAACCCAGCCGAAGATGATGTCGGTCGGCATGCACTGTCGCCTGCTGGGTCGCCCCGGCAAATTCAAAGCGCTGCAGAACTTCCTCGACCATATCCAGCAGTATAACGACGTCTGGATCTGTACCCGTCAGCAGATCGCCGATCACTGGGCCGCCACGCACCCTGCGCCGCAGCCCTGAGGCTAACCGACGCGGCCGCACGGCCGCGTTTTGCTGTACCTCCTTGTTAAAAAGATGTAACGGATTATTTAGCAGGAATATTAATGCATCTCCGCAACCGTTAACGAATCGTGCGTGTGAAAAAGCCGATTCTGCTGCTATTTTTTAACCTCAGCTAAATGAAATAAACATATTTGCGCAGCAAAATTGATTAACAAGGCTAATTATATCTGCCGCCTGTTCAACTGTTACATCTTGCCTGCCGCCAGCATTCCCCTTTGCGCGTATAGCTATTCCAGGTCAATCACGGAAAAAGGAATGGTTTTATGAGCAAACTTTCCCGCAGAAACTTTATGGCGTTCGCGGCGGGCGGCACGGTGGCGCTGGCGGCAGGCCAGGTCCACGCCCATGACGTTATTACCGCCTGGCCCGCCGGTACGCCGCGCGATCCCGGCCCGCACGATCCGGCGCGTGAGGCGCAAAACCCCGATATCGTCGATCCGCCCGCCACCGACAGCGGCACGTTGCCTAACCTGCGCTTTTCTTTCAGCGACGCGCACGTGCGCAAAGGCAGCGGCGGCTGGACGCGACAGGTGACGCAGCGCGAGCTGGGCATCTCCACCACCATCGCCGGGGTCGATATGCGCCTGAATGCGGGCGGCATCCGCGAGCTGCACTGGCACAAAGAGGGTGAATGGGCCTATATGACCTTCGGCAACGCGCGCGTCACCGCCTTCGATACCGACGGCGGCTGGTTTGTGGACGATATCGGGGTGGGCGACCTCTGGTACTTTCCGCCGGGCATACCGCACTCAATTCAGGGGCTGGGGCCAGACGGCTGTGAGTTTCTGCTGGCTTTTGACGATGGCGGCTTCGATGAAGACAGCACCTTTCTTTTGTCCGACTGGTTCAGGCATATTCCGCCGGAAATTCTGGCGAAAAATTTCAGCGTGCCGGTCTCCTCCTTTGCAAAGCTGCCATCCCCGGACGATGAGTATATTTTTGCCGGCAAGGTGCCGGGCAGCCTGGGCGCGGACGCCATCAGGGGCGCGCCAAAAGCTAAGCGCGTATTCACCCATCATATGCTGGCGCAGACGCCGATTAACGCGCCGGGCGGCACGGTGCGCATCACCGACTCCTCGACTTTTCCGATCTCAAAAACCATCGCTGCCGCGCTGGTAGAGATAGCGCCGGGTGGCATGCGCGAACTGCACTGGCATCCCAACAACGATGAGTGGCAATACTATCTGGCAGGCGAGGGGCGTATGGGCGTATTCGCCTCATCGGGCCAGGCGAGAACCTTTGACTATCGAGCGGGCGACGTCGGCTATGTGCCCTTTGCCATGGGGCACTATATCGAGAATACCGGCAGCGGGCCGCTGCGGTTCCTGGAGCTGTTTAAAAGCGATTACTACGCCGATATCTCCCTTAATCAATGGCTCGCCAGTACGCCGCGCGAGCTGGTGGCGCAGCATCTGCAGCTCGACGACGCATTCCTCTCTGCGCTGTCGCTGAAAAAGAGTCCGGTTGTCAAATAGCCTCTGGGGCTGGCGTCGCGCCAGCCCTGGGCACTATTCCGAATCCTGGCCATGCTGCCCGGGCCGGGTTGTTAGCGCTAAATCGATCGGCGACAATCGCCGCTTCTGTAATTTTTCTGATGAATACACGTTGTGAAGATGAGTGAAACGCGTCAGGCAAAGGAGAGAGGCGCGCTGCGCACCTTTTTTGCCCGCTTCTGGCCGCATCCGCTGCCGGTGGCAAAAAAAGAGATAGTGATTGCCAGCGCGGGTGCCGGGCTGGGCCTGACGATCACCAGTCTTATCAGCCACTGGCTGCTGGGGCAGGTTAATTTGTGGTTTGTCGCGCCGATGGGCGCCTCTGCGGTGCTGCTGTTTGGCATACCCAACAGCCCGCTGGCGCAGCCCTGGTCGATTGTCGGCGGCAATATGGTGGCGGCGGCAATTGGCGTAACCGCGGCCATGACCATTCCTTATGCACCGCTGGCCTGCGGCGTCGCCGCCTGCCTGGCGATCGCCGTCATGTTTCAGCTGCGCTGCCTGCATCCACCCAGCGGCGCGGTGGCGCTGACCGCCATTCTGGGCGGCGGCAACGTCCATCAGCTGGGCTATCACTATATTCTGACGCCGATCCTGCTTAACTCTCTCTGCCTGGCGCTGCTGGCGATTATCTTCAACAACCTGGCGGGCCGTCGCTATCCGCATCCGCTGGCCGCTGCCGAAGCGAAGCCCGAGCCGGTGGCGCTGGATGTGCCGATTACCCGCGACGATCTGCACCAGGCGCTGGAAAGCGGCCAGCTGCTGGATATCGATGAAGATGATCTCCAGCAGCTGCTGCAGCGCGCCGAAGCGATTGCGGCGCAGCGTCAGGCGCAGCGCGCCCGCTAGCCTCAGCTTTCGCTCATCAGGCTCACCTGTGCGGCGACGATGCGCCAGCCTTGCGGCAGCCTGACCCAGCTCTGCTGCTGACGGCCAGTTTTCGTCGAGCCTTCGCGCGTGAACTCAGTGCTGCAAACGCCATAGTCTTCGCCGAAGGTGGTGATGACGGTGTTGCGCAGGGTGCGCGCCAGTCCGGCGGCGGGACGCTGGGCGCGAAAGGCGCGGATCTGCTCAATGCCGTAGAGGTTCTCGCCCGCGCCGAGGCGCACGGTGCGTTCATCGTGCCAGAAGAGCGCGTCGAGCGTTGCGATATCATTGCTCACCAGCGCCTGCTCGTAGCGGTAAAAAGCGGCGGTAAGCTCCGCCAGCACCTGCGGTAAATTAATCTCTTCAGTTTGCATCAGTTTTATCCATAGAGGCAGGCGCCAGGGTAATACCCAGTTGCTCAAGGGCGAAGGCGACGCGCAGCGCGGCGGCTTCGTTAAAGGGCGCGGCAATCAGCTGGAGCCCGATCGGCAGTCCACTCTTCGTCGCCAGCGGCACGCTGCACACCGGCAGACCCAGGAAGGAGATCGGCTGCGTCAGCATGCCCATACTGGCGCGCGACGGCAGATCGGTGCCGTTAACGCGAATGCTTTCCTGGCCGATACGCGGCGCGGTGCAGGGGGTAGCGGGCGCGATCAGCACGTCGAAGCGTTCAAACAGCGGCAATACCTGCTGCTGGAAATGGCGGCGGAAGCGCTGCGCCTGTACGTACCAGGCGGCGGGCAGCATCGCGCCCGCCAGCAGCCGCTCGCGCGAGGCGGGCTCGAAGCGCGCCGGCGAGGTGCGCAGCGCGGGCAGATAGTGATTGCCGCCTTCGCAGGCGGTCAGGATAAAGGCCGCCGATCGCGCCAGCTCCGCCTCCGGCAGCGTTACCTCATCATGGATATCCAGCGCCCGCGCGGCCCGGGCCAGCGCATCGCGCGCGTCGTCGTCGCACCAGGTAGAGAAAAAGCCGCCCAGCAGCGCGCAGCGCTGGCCCGTCACCTCCAGTCCAACCTGCGCCGGATCGGCGGGCCGGTTGGCCTGAAAGGCGTCCTGCGGATCGTGGCCCTGCAGCATGTCGTAGACCAGCGCCAGATCCTCGACGCGGCGCGCAAAGGGGCCGATATGATCGAGGCTGGCGACAAAGGGGTGGCTGCCGCTGCGCGACAGGCGGCCAAAGGTCGGCTTCAGGCCAAAGGTGCCGCACAGCGACGCGGGCACGCGGATCGAACCATTGGTATCGGTGCCGAGCGCAAAGTGCACCAGACCAGCGGCGACCGCCGCCGCGGAGCCGCCCGACGATCCGCCCGCCACGCGCGCCAGATCGTGCGGGTTGCGCGTCGCGCCGAAGTGGCTGTTCTCGGTGGTGAATCCATAGGCGTAGGCGTCCATATTCAGCATACCGGAGAGTAGCGCGCCGGCGCGGCTGAGGCGGCTGACCGCCCAGGCGTCCTGCGTCGCCGCCGGGCGATCCTGAAACAGGGCGGCGCCCGCCAGCGTGGTGTGACCCGCCACGTCGAACAGGTTCTTCACCGCATAGGGAATGCCCGCCAGCGGCGGCAGATCGTCGCCGCGGCGTCGCTGCGCGTCGATGGCGTCCGCCTCGCGCAGCATGCGGTCGGCGGTGATCTCGGTCCAGGCGTTAATCACCTGGTGCCGTTCAATTTCCTGCAGGGTTTGCTGCGCGACCTCGCGCGCGCCGATCTCGCCGCGCTGAATCGCCTGCTGCAGCGCCCGGAGAGAGAGTTCGCTCAGGTTCATGGATGAAACACTCCCGCCACTTCGAGCCGCTCATCGAGGGGAAACGCCATCAGCGGTGCCGCCAGCGCGGCGATGCGCTCAAGCTGAATAACCAGCTCGGCGCGACGCGAGTCGTCCAGCTCCAGCGCCAGCAGCTGCTCCATCTGCGCCAGATAGCGCGCCCAGTCTGTTGTCTGATCCATCTCTGTTTTCTCCTGTCAGAATCCGCTCGCGCTGCCGTTGCTGCGCGGATCGCATGCGCCTTCCAGCATGCCGTTGATATGGCGCACGATAGCGCCCGCGTGGCCTACCGCCTCGCTGAAGTCGGGCAGCAGCTCGACCTCGTGCCCCAGCTGCTGCAGCCTGGCGACGGTTTCCGGCGCAAAGCGGCCCTCCAGCTTGAGCGAGTCGGAGGACTGGCCCCAGGTGCGACCCAGCAGCCAGCGGGGGGCGCTCACCGCCTGCTGCAGCGGCATGCCCTGAATCACATGGCGGGTAAAAATCGCCGCCTGCGTTTGCGGCTGGCCGTCGCCGCCCATTGCGCCATAGACCAGCGTGCGGCCATCCTTCAGGCGCGCGGCGGCGGGATTAAGGGTGTGAAACGGCTGTTTGCCCGGTGCCAGCGCCAGCAGATGATCCGCGTCGAGGCTAAAAGCCGCGCCGCGATTCTGCCAGGTGATGCCGGTGCCGGGGATGACCACGCCGCTGCCGAACTCGTGATAGATGCTCTGAATAAAGGAGACGGCGAGGCCGCTGCTGTCCATCACCCCCATCCACACCGTGTCGCCGGGGCCGCGGCCAGCGCCCCAGGGCGCGGCCTGCGTCTCGCTAATCTGGCTCGCCAGCGTGGCGAAATGATCCTGGGTCAGCAGCGACTGCGCCTCGCAGGTCATATGGCGCGGATCGGTAAGATGGGCGTCGCGCAGCGCAAAGGCTTTTTTCGTCGCTTCGACAATGCGGTGCACCGTCTGCGCCTCGTCAGCCTGCGCCATCGCCAGCGCGTCGGTAATGCCGAGGATCGCCAGCGACACCAGCCCCTGAGTCGGCGGCGCGATATTCCACAGGTCGCCTTCGCTGTGCGCCACATGCAGCGGGGCGCAGCGACGCGCGCGCTGCTGCTGCAGATCCGCCAGCGTCACCGGCATGCCGAGCGCCGACATTTCGCGCGCCAGATGGTGCGCCAGCTCGCCGCGATAGAAGCTGTCCAGCCCCTGCTCGCTCAGCAGGCTGAGGGTCTGCGCCAGCGCCGGCTGGGTAAAGCGGCTGCCTTCACGCGGCGGCTCGCCGTCGGGCAGAAAGGTCGCGGCAAATCCCGGCTGATCTTCCAGCTCGTGCCGCTTGGCGGCGGTGGCGGCCGCCTGCGAGGCGGTAACCGGAATACCGTCGGCGGCGTAGCGGATAGCGTCGCGTAGCAGGCGCGGCAGCGGCAGCGGGGTGCCGCCCAGCTCGCCGGAGAGGGCCAGCGCCTCCTGCCAGCCGCTTACCGTTCCAGCCACCGTTAACGCGGCCGCTGGACCGCGATGGGGGATGGCGCTTGCGCCGCGATAGAAATCGGGATGCGCCAGCGCACCCGCCGCGCCGCTGGCGTCGATAGCCACGGGATCGCCACTGGGCGGCAGCACCAGCCAGAAGCCGTCGCCGCCGAGGCCGTTCATATGGGGATAGACCACGGCGATGGTCGCGGCGGCGGCGACCATCGCCTCGATGGCGTTGCCGCCGTCGCGCAGTACCGCCAGCGCGCTCTCGCTTGCGAGATGGTGCGGTGCCACCGCCATGCCCAGCGGGGCCATATTGCTCTGAATCATAATGAGATGTCTTATTGGGTAACAGAGCGGGGATCCAAGCAAGAGCCGTTCCAGTTTTTTGCCATCGCGCACGGCGGCGGTAACCTGGATCGAATTATGCTAGCTTCTGCTGAAACGAAAGTTACAGGACGACGCATGAAACAGCTTGATGAACGACTCAGAAGCCACTATCCGCAGCTCTCGCCGCAGGAGCAGCGCATTGCGGATTTCGTCTTTGACCATTTCGACGATCTAATCAGCTATAACAGCGCCGAACTGGCGAGGCTCAGCGGCGTCTCGAAGGCGACCGTCAGCCGCCTGTTTCGCCGGCTGGGCTATGACAAATATAAAGATATGCGCGACGAGCTGCGCATCCTGCGCCAGAGCGGCATGCCGCTTACCGATAACCGCGACGCGGTGCAGGGCAACACACTGCTGGCGCGCCACTACAAGCAGGAGATGGCAAACCTGACGCAGTGGGTCAACGCGCTTGACGCGCAGCAGTTCGGCGAGGCGGTGCAGCAGATGACCCAGGCGAAGCGCATTTTCGTTATCGGCATGCGCAACTCCTGGCCGCTGGCGCTGCACCTGCGCCAGCAGCTGCTGCAGGCGCGCGGGGACGTTATGGTCCTGCCGCAGCCGGGCCAGACGCTGGCGGAAGAGGTGGTCGATATCACCCCCGACGATATGGTGGTGGTGATGGCGTTTCGCCGTCGTCCGCGCCTGATCCGCCCGCTGATGCAGCAGCTGCAGCAGCGGCAGATCCCGCTGCTGGCGCTGTGCGAGCCGCAGGCGCAGTCGATGAGCGGCCTGGCGCGCTGGCAGCTCTGCGCGCCGCTCGACAGCGTATCGGCCTTCGACAGCTACGCCTCGGCGATGAGCCTGATTAATCTGCTGACCAATGCGCTGCTGCATGAAATGCTGACGCAAGGCCGCCAGCGCATTCACCAGATCGCCGATCTCTATCAGCAGCTGGAGGAGCTGGAGCACCGTTAAAGAGCACCTTTTTGGTGCTTTGCCTCATTTTGATCCCTGCACACCAGGCGGCGACACGCCGCCTTTCTTCCTTAAAATAGCCCTTTTTGCCGCTAAACCCACCGCCGCCGTGGTTGGCACATTAGTTGCAAATCACATTTACAAGAATCTTTTGTTTCAGGTCAACTTACCGGGGTGCATAATGAAAAAAGCGTTAATGGCGGTGGCGGCAGCGGCGTTACTTATGGTTCAGACCGGCAGTGCGCTGGCAGATCAGCTACAGGATATTGAGAAGCGAGGCGTGCTGCGCGTCGCGGTGCCGCAGGACTTCCCGCCGTTTGGATCGGTCGGCACCGATCTGCAGCCGCAGGGCTACGACATCGATACGGCGAAATACCTCGCGAAACAGATGAAACTTAAGTTGCAGCTGGTGCCGGTCACCAGCGCCAATCGCGTGCCCTATCTGCAAACCGATAAGGTCGATCTGGTGATCTCCAGTATGGGGAAAAACCCGGAGCGTGAAAAAGTGATCGACTTCAGCCGCGCCTATGCGCCGTTCTTCCTCGGCGTCTTCGGCCCGAAAGGCGAGACGCTGAAAGATGCGGCGGCGCTGAGCGGCAAGAGCATCGGCGTTACGCGCGGCGCAGTGGAAGATATGGTGCTAACCAGCCTTGCGCCGAAAGATGCGCAGGTAAAACGCTATGAAGATAACAACACCACGCTGTCAGCCTATCTCTCCGGGCAGGTGGAGTATGTGGCGACCGGCAACCTGGTCGTGGCGGCAATCGCCCGTCAGAACCCGCAAAAAGCGCCGGTCGCGCAATTTATGCTGAAAGATTCGCCCTGCTTTATCGGCCTGAAAAAAGAGGAGCCGGCGCTGAAGGCGAAGGTCGACGCGCTGATTGAGCAGGGCATCAAAGATGGCACGCTCAATAAACTGTCGGAAGAGTGGCTGAAAGCGCCGCTGCCCGCCAGCCTCGGCGCATAAGGTCGCGCTATGCTCGGGCAACTTAATTTCCCTGCGCTCTGGCCTTACTGGCCGGAGCTGCTCGCCGGGCTGTGGGTCACGATCCAGCTGACGGTGCTGGCCACCGTCGGCGGCGTTGGGCTGGGGATCCTCGGCGCGGCGCTGCGCAGCGGCAAAGCGAGCTGGGCCAGCCGCCTGTGGGGCCTCTACGTTGAGATCATCCGCAACACGCCGTTCGTGGTGCAGCTCTTTTTTATCGTATTCGGCCTGCCCAATCTGGGGCTGAAGCTGACGGCGGGCGAGGCGGCGCTGCTGGCGATGCTGATTAACCTCGGCGCTTACAGCACCGAAATTATCCGCGCCGGCATTCAGGTGACGCCGAAAGGGCAGTGGGAAGCGGGGCGCGTGCTGGGCCTCACCCGCGCGCAAACCTTTCTGCGCGTGGTGCTGCCGCCGTCGCTGCAGCGTATCTATCCGGCGCTGGTCAGCCAGTGCATTATCGTGATGCTCGGCTCCTCGGTGGTATCGCAGGTCTCCTATGAAGAGCTGACCTTCGCCGCCAACCTGATCCAGTCGCGCACCTTTTTAAGCTTCGAGGTCTACCTGGTGACCACGCTGATCTATCTGCTGTTATCGATCGCCATGCGTCAGGTGCTGCTGGCGCTGGGACGAAAATGCTTTGGAGCGCAGGCATGATGACGACCTTTACCGACTGGGACATTTTGCGCAACCTGCTTCTGGCGGCGCGCTGGACCCTGCTGCTGTCGCTGACCGCCTTTGTCGGCGGCACGCTGGTAACGCTGCCGCTGCTCTTGTTGCGCCTGCTGCAGCGTAAGTGGCTGACGCGGCTGATCCGCTGCTACACCGAGCTGTTCCAGGGCACGCCGCTGCTGATGCAGCTGTTTCTTGCCTTCTTCGGCGTCGGGCTGTTTGGCATCGACGTTGCGCCCTGGACGGCGGCCTCGCTCGCCCTGACGCTCTACACCAGCGCCTTTCTGCTCGATATCTGGTTCGGCAGCATTCGCGCGCTGCCGAAAGGGCAGTGGGAGGCGTCGCGCTGTCTCGGCCTCGGCTTCGGCCAGACGCTGTGCCGGGTGATCGCGCCGCAGGCGATCCGCATCGCTATCGCGCCAACGGTCGGCTTCGCGGTGCAGGTGATTAAGGGCACCGCGCTCGCCTCGATTATCGGCTTTATCGAACTGACCAAAGCCGGCACCATTTTGAACAACGTGACTTATCAGCCGTTTAAGGTGTTTGGCCTGGTCGCGCTGGGCTACTTCCTGATGTGTTATCCGCTGTCCCGCTACAGCCAGTACCTGGAGAAAAAATTCCATGCCGCTCATCACCATTAATCAGGTACAGAAGTACTACGGCGACAATCACGTGCTGAAAGGCGTCAATCTCGATATCGAGATGGGCGAAGTGATCTCCATTATCGGCCGCAGCGGTTCCGGTAAAAGTACGCTGCTGCGCTGCATGAATGGGCTGGAAGGCTATCAGGAGGGGAGCATTAAGCTGGGCGGCATGACCATTACCGACCGCGACAGCCAGGCGCGTGAGATCAGCCGCTCGGTCGGCATGGTGTTCCAGAACTTTAATCTCTTTCCACATATGACCGCGCTGGAAAACGTAATGCTGGCGCCGCGCCGCGTATTAAAGAAAAGCGAGGCGGAGTGCCGCGCGCTGGCGGCGCAGATGCTGGAGAAAGTCGGCCTCGGCGAGCGCCTCGACTACTATCCGTCCAGCCTCTCCGGCGGCCAGCAGCAGCGCGTCGCCATCGCCCGCGCGCTGGCGATGAACCCAAAAGTATTGCTGTGCGACGAGATTACCTCGGCGCTCGATCCCGAACTGGTGGGCGAGGTGCTGAAAGTGCTGGAGCAGCTCGCCGCCGAAGGCATGACGCTGATTCTGGTCACCCACGAGATGAACTTCGCCCGCGACGTCGGCGATCGCGTGGTCTTTATGCATCAGGGGCGCGTCTGGGAGCAGGGCAGCAGCAAAACCCTGTTCGCCGCGCCGCAGACGCCGGAGCTGAAGCAGTTCATCTCCTCGGTGCGACTCTAATTTAGTAAGGAAATCAACATGGAAAACCGCTACCCGCAAATCAATCCGCCGCAGCGCCTGCTGATGGGGCCTGGCCCAATCAACGCCGATCCGCGCGTGCTGCGCGCCATGTCGACCCAGCTGATCGGCCAGTACGATCCGGCGATGACCCACTATATGAATGAGGTGATGGAACTCTATCGCGGCGTCTTCCGCACCGAAAACCGCTGGACGATGCTGATCGATGGCACCTCGCGCGCCGGGATCGAGGCGATCCTGCTGTCGGCGATCCGTCCCGGCGATCGGGTGCTGGTGCCGGTATTCGGCCGTTTCGGCCATCTGCTGTGCGAGATCGCCCGCCGCTGCCGCGCCGAGGTACACACCATCGAGGTGCCCTGGGGTGAAGTGTTTACGCCGGATCGGGTCGAAGATGCGATTAAGCGCGTGAAGCCGCGCCTGCTGCTGACGGTGCAGGGGGACACCTCGACCACCATGCTGCAACCGCTGGCGGAGCTGGGGGCGATCTGCAAAAAATATGATGTGCTCTTCTACACCGACGCCACCGCGTCGCTCGGCGGCAACGCGCTGGAGACCGACGCCTGGGGCCTGGATGCGGTTTCAGCCGGCATGCAGAAATGCCTCGGCGGCCCGTCCGGCACGTCGCCGATCACCTTAAGCCCGCAGATGGAGGCGGCGATCCGCCGACGCAAGTGCGTTGAAGAGGGGATCCGCACCGCCGCCCATCAGGATGGTGAAGAGGAGATGATCTACTCCAACTATTTCGATCTCGGCATGATCATGGACTACTGGGGGCCGGAGCGCCTCAACCACCATACCGAGGCGACCACCGCGCTGTTTGGCGCGCGCGAGTGCGCACGGCTGATCCTGCAGGAAGGGCTGGACGAAGGCATCGCGCGCCACAAGCTGCACGGCGACGCGCTGCTGAAGGGCATTCAGGGCATGGGGCTGGAAACCTTCGGCGATCTGAAGCACAAGATGAACAACGTGCTCGGCGTGATTATTCCGCAGGGCGTCAACGGCGACCAGGTGCGGCAGCTGATGCTGAACGATTTCGGCATCGAGATTGGCACCTCGTTCGGTCCGCTGCACGGCAAAGTGTGGCGCATCGGCACCATGGGCTTCAACGCGCGCAAAGATTGCGTAATGACCACGCTGGCGGCGCTGGAGGCGGTGCTGACGCACGTTGGCTTCCGCGCCACCCAGGGCGCAGCGATGCAGGCCGCCTGGGATCACTACGGGAGCCGCGCATGATGATGAACGCCGCTGAGGCGCAGCTGGCTGCCGAACGCGTAATGGCGCGCTGCGACGCGCTGGCGGCGATCAGCGAATCGCCCGATCAGCTGACGCGCGTCTATCTCTCGCCGGAGCATCTGCGCGCCAACGCGCAGGTCGGCGAGTGGATGGCGCAGGCGGGCATGCGCGTCTGGCAGGATGAGGTCGGCAATATCTGCGGCCGCTACGAAGGGGCGAGCGACGGCGCCCCCGCGCTGCTGCTCGGCTCCCACCTCGACACGGTGCGCAACGCCGGCCGCTACGATGGCATGCTCGGCGTGCTGACCGCAATTGAGACCGTGCAGTGGCTGCACCAGCAGCGGCAGCGACTGCCGCTGGCGGTGGAGATTGTCGGCTTCGGCGATGAAGAGGGCACGCGCTTCGGCATAACCCTGCTCGGCAGCCGCGGCATCGCCGGCAGCTGGCCAGAGAGCTGGACCACCCATCCCGACGGCAACGGGATTACCGTCGCCCAGGCGATGGCGGATGTTGGGCTGGATGCCGGGGCGATCCCGCGCGCCGCCCGTGACCTTAACGCCATCGTCGCCTATCTTGAACTGCATATTGAACAGGGGCCCTGCCTGGAGCAGGAAGGGCTGGCGCTGGGCGTGGTCACCGCCATCAACGGCGCGCGCCGCCTGCGCTGCCGCTTTACCGGTGAGGCGGGGCATGCGGGCACGGTGCCGATGACCCACCGTAAAGATGCGCTGGCTGCAGCGGCGGAGTGGATGGTCTTTGTCGAGGCGACCACGCGCGAGCAGGATCCGCAGCTGGTGGCGACGGTCGGCACCCTGAACTGCGCCCCCGGCGCGGTCAACGTTATTCCCGGCGAGGTCACGCTGTCGCTCGACGTGCGCGGCCCGCAGGATCTGCCGCTGGAGCGGCTGCTGTCGAGCCTGCTGACCCAGGGCGAGGCGATTGCGCTGCGGCGCGGGCTGCGTTTTGACGCGGAAGAGTATTACCGCATCAGCGCCACCGCCTGCGACAGCCAGCTCCAGCAGGCGCTGAGCAGCGCCGTCGAGACGGTGCAGGGCCGCGCGCTGGCGCTGCCGAGCGGCGCGGGCCATGACGCTATCGCTATCGCCGAGCGCTGGCCGGTCGGCATGCTCTTTGTGCGCAACGAGCGCGGCATCAGCCACCATCCGGCGGAAGCGGTGATGACGAGCGACGTGGCGCTGGCGGTGCGCGCTTATCTGCACGCCGTGTGCCAGCTGGCGCAGCGGGGCGCGCCATGAATCTGACCACCTTTAACGCGCTGCCCGCGACGGCGGCGCAGGCCGCCATTGCCCACTGCGTAGCGATCCCGCGCTGGCAGCAGGCGCTGATCGCCGCGCGGGCTTTTACCTCTTTGGCAGCGCTGATGGCGGAGGCGGAGCGGCTGACTCAGGAGTGGACGAGCGACGATCTTGCCCTGGCGCTCGCCGCCCACCCGCGCATCGGCGAACGCGCAGGCGGCGCGGATAAAGAGGCGGCGCTGTCGCGGCAGGAGCAGGCCGCTATGGGCGACGCCGACGCGGCGCTGACGCTGGCGATGCAGGCGGGGAATCAGGCCTATGAGGCGCGGTTTGGCCGCGTGTTTCTGATCCGCGCCAAAGGGCGCAGCGGCGAGGAGATGCTGGCGCAGCTTCAGCGCCGGCTGGAAAATGACGACACCACTGAAGCGCGCGAAGCGCTGGAGCAGCTGCGGGAGATTACCCTGTTGCGTCTGAAGGAGAGCCTGACATGAGCACCATTACGACCCATATTCTCGACACGGCGCTGGGCAAACCGGCGGTCGGCGTCGCAATCTCTCTTGAGCAGAACAGCCCGGAGGGCTGGCTGCCGGTGGCCGAAGGCGCGACGGACAGCGACGGACGCATCGGCGATTTAACCCCGGCGCCCCTGACGCCGGGCCACTACCGGCTGACCGCCGAAATTGGCGACTACTTTGCGGCGGACGGGCGCGATGCGCTCTACGTCTCCGCGCAGATCGACTTTATTATCGCCGAGGCGGGCAGCCATTTTCACCTGCCTTTCCTGATCTCGCCCTGGTCGTGGTCTACCTATCGCGGTAGCTAAATTTGAAAGCTAACGGCTATCAAAACCGTTGGTCTTTCCAGATAGAGTTTGCTTAGCGGTGCCGCTATTGTAATCCGGTAACCAAGAGCCAACGGAGCCGATAATGAGCACGCCCGAAGATAACAATAACGCCGCAGGTAAATGCCCTTTTCCCCATGGCGCGTCGCAGGAAAAAAGTCAGAGCGAGAGCGGCGTTGACGCCGGCAAATGTCCGTTCCACCACGGCGCCTCTGAAGAGAAAAGCGTACTGGCGCGCGGTGCCGGCAGCGGTACCACCAACCGCGACTGGTGGCCTAACATGCTGCGCGTGGATCTGTTAAACCAGCACTCCAGCCGTTCCAACCCGCTCAGCGAAGATTTCAACTACCGCGAAGAGTTCAGCAAGCTCGACTATTCAGCGCTGAAAGCGGATATCCGCGCGCTGCTCACCGATTCGCAGTCCTGGTGGCCAGCCGACTGGGGCAGCTATATCGGCCTGTTTATCCGTATGGCCTGGCACAGCGCCGGTACCTACCGCACCGTTGACGGTCGCGGCGGCTCAGGTCGCGGCCAGCAGCGCTTTGCGCCGCTTAACTCCTGGCCAGATAACGTCAGCCTCGACAAAGCGCGCCGTCTGCTGTGGCCGGTGAAGCAAAAATATGGCCAGAAAATCTCCTGGGCCGATCTCTATATCCTGGCAGGTAACGTCTCGCTGGAGAACGCCGGCTTCCGTACCTTTGGCTTTGGTGCCGGACGTGAAGACGTGTGGGAGCCGGATATGGATGTGGACTGGGGTAACGAAACCGAATGGCTGGCGCACCGCCATCCGGAAAGCCTCGCCAACGCCCCGCTGGGCGCGACCGAAATGGGCCTGATCTACGTTAACCCGGAAGGGCCGGAAGCGAGCGGTAACCCCGCCTCGGCTGCGCCTGCTATTCGCGCCACCTTTGGCAATATGGGCATGAACGATGAAGAGATCGTGGCGCTGATCGCCGGTGGGCATACGCTGGGTAAAACCCACGGTGCCGGCGCGGCCAGCCACCTCGACGTTGACCCGGAAGCCTCGCCGATTGAAGCGCAGGGCTTCGGCTGGCAGAGCAGCTACGGCAGCGGCTCAGGCGCTGACGCCATTACCTCCGGGCTGGAAGTGGTCTGGACGCAAACGCCGACCCAGTGGAGCAACTACTTCTTCGAGAACCTGTTCAAATATGAGTGGGTGCAGACGAAGAGCCCGGCGGGCGCCATTCAGTTTGAAGCGAGCAATGCCGAAGCGATTATTCCCGATCCTTTCGATCCAGAGAAAAAACGCAAGCCGACCATGCTGGTGACCGACCTGACGCTGCGTTTCGATCCTGAGTTTGAAAAAATTTCGCGCCGCTTCCTTAACGATCCGCAGGCGTTTAACGAAGCCTTTGCGCGTGCGTGGTTCAAGCTGACCCACCGCGATATGGGGCCGAAAGCGCGCTACCTCGGGCCGGAAGTGCCGAAAGAAGATCTGCTGTGGCAGGATCCGCTGCCTGCGGCGATCCACCAGCCAGACGCCAGCGACATCAGCGAGCTGAAGGCGAAAATTGCCGCCTCTGGCCTGAGCGTCAGCCAACTGGTCTCCGTGGCCTGGGCGTCCGCATCGACCTTCCGCGGCGGTGACAAACGCGGCGGCGCCAACGGCGCGCGTCTGGCGCTCTCTCCGCAGAAAGAGTGGCCGGTCAACGCCAGCGTGATTCAGGATGTGCTGCCGGTATTGCAGGCGATCCAGAAGGCGTCCGGTAAGGCGTCGCTGGCGGATGTGATTGTGCTGGCGGGTAACGTCGGGGTGGAGATGGCCGCCGCCGCCGCGGGTGCCGCGGTGCAGGTTCCCTTTGTGCCGGGCCGCGTTGATGCGCGTCAGGATCAGACCGACGTGGAATCTTTTGCGCTGCTGCAGCCGCTGGCCGATGGATTCCGTAACTATCGTCGCGTGCAGGGCGGTTCATCGACCGAAACGCTGCTGCTGGATAAAGCGCAGCAGCTGACCCTGAGCGCACCGGAACTCACGGTGCTGCTGGGTGGTCTGCGCGTGCTGGGCACCAACTTCGACGGCAGCGACCGCGGCGTCTTTACCGATCGCCCCGGCGTGCTGAGCACCGACTTCTTCGTCAACCTGCTCGATATGCGCACCGCCTGGCGCGCGACCGACGAGAGCGAAGAGCTGTTTGAAGGGCGCGACCGTCAGAGCGGCGAAGTGAAGTACCACGCGACCCGCGCCGATCTGGTGTTTGGTTCTAACGCCATCCTGCGCGCGCTGGCGGAAGTTTACGCCAGCAGCGATGCGCAGCAGAAGTTCGTGACCGACTTCGTGGCCGTCTGGACGAAGGTAATGAACCTGGACCGCTTCGATATCTGATCGTACTAAGCGTAAAAATGAGAAAGCCGCAGCCTGACCGCTGCGGCTTTTTTTTGCAGGTGGGTTACGGCGTCAGCGTAAACCCATCGGCGTCGCGCCAGGCGGGAAAGCGCTCGCGATAAGCGGTCAGCGTCTCCAGCGACAGGGTGGCGTTGAGCCGCGCCTGGGCAAAGGGCTCGGCTTCGCTGAGGATCTCGCCCAGCGGCGAGATAATCCGGCTGTCGCCGCTGTAGTGATGCTGGTTGCCGTCGCTGCCGACGCGGTTGCAGCCCGCGACGTAGGCCTGGTTCTCAATGGCGCGCGCCAGCAGCAGCGCCTGCCAGTGCAGGGCGCGCGGTGCCGGCCAGTTTGCCACATAGAGCGCCAGGTCGTAGTCGTTGCGGTTGCGGGAGAAGACCGGGAAGCGCAGGTCGTAACAGATCTGCGGCAGAATGCGCCAGCCGCGCCACCTCAGCACTTCGCGCGTCTCGCCCGGCAGATAGTGGTGATGCTCGTCCGCCATGCGGAACAGGTGGCGCTTGTCATACTGGTGCAGCGTGCCGTCCGGCTCCACCAGCAGAAAGCGATTCACCGCGCCTTGCGGCGTCTGAATCGCCGCGCTGCCGCCCACCAGGGCGTTGCTCGCCTCGGCGTGTTTGTGCAGCCACTCCACCACCTGCGATTGTGGCAGCGAACGCTGCGCCGCCTCCATGGCGAAGCCGGTGGTGAACATCTCGGGCAGCAGAATCAGATCGCGGCCCGTCACGCCCTCAAGCACGGCGTCGAAATGGCGCAGGTTCGCTTCGCCATCCATCCAGTGCAGGGTTTCCTGCAGAACGGTGATCTTTAAATCTGACATAAGCGCTCCGCGGCGGCGTCAAGCGTCGCTTCCTGTTTGGCGAAGCAGAGGCGGATCAGCCTGTGGGGAAAGGGCCCGGCGCAGAACACCGAGAGCGGAATCGCCGCCACGCCCACCTCTCTGGTCAGCCACTGGCAGAAGCTGACGTCGTCAAGGTCGGAGATGGCGCTGTAGTCCGCCAGCAGAAAATAGGTGCCTTCACAGGGCAAGACTTTAAAACGGCTTTTCTCCAGCGCCTGCGCCAGACGGTCGCGGCGCGCGCGATAAAAGGCGGGTAGCTCGCGGTAGTGCTGCGGCTCGTGGCGCAGCATATCGGCGATCGCCAGCTGGGCGGGCGTATTAACCGCGAAGGTCAGATACTGATGCACCTTGCGGATCTCGGCGCTGATGGCGGCGGGCGCGACGCTGTAGCCCACCTTCCAGCCGGTCATATGAAAGGTCTTGCCAAACGAGGAGACGGCGACGGCGCGCTGGCGCAGCTGCGGGTGCGCCAGCACGCTGGCGTGGCCCGCCTCGTCAAAGCAGATATGCTCGTAGACTTCGTCGCTCAGCACGTAAATTTCCTGTCCGGCGATCGCCTGCCACAGCGCGTTAAAATCAGCGTTATGCCAGACGGTGGCGGAGGGATTGTGCGGCGTATTCAGGATCACCAGGCGGGTTTTGCTGGAGAGCAGGCTGGCGAAAGCTGGCCAGTCGACGCGAAAGCCCGGCGGCTGCAGCGCGATGCGTTTCAGCACGCCGCCCGACAGCTCAACGGCAGGGGCATAGCTGTCGTAGCTCGGGTCAAAGCAGATCACCTCGTCGCCCGGCCGCACCAGCGCGGTGATCGCCGCATAGAGCGCTTCGGTGGCGCCAGCGGTCACGGTGATATCGCTGTTAACGTCGGGGCGATAACCATACAGCTCGGCGGTTTTTTCGGCGATCGCCTCGCGCAGCGGCAGCGCGCCGGTCATCGGTGCATACTGGTTCGCGCCCTGGCTGACGTGATGCGCCAGGCGCGCCTGCAGATAGCGCGGTCCGTCGAAATCGGGAAAGCCCTGCGAAAGGTTGATGGCGTTATGCTGCTGCGCCAGCGCGCTCATCTGGGTGAAGATGGTGGTGCCGAGAGCGGGAAGTTTACTCTCCGGCGTCAGGTTGGGCTGCGTCATGGTTGATTGCCTTAAGCGCGAATGTCATTGCGGAGTAACCCTGTGTTGAAGCCACTATAAACAGGATGTTAGTATTTGGCAATCGAGACGCTTAGACGTCTAAAACCGACCTTACAGGATGCCTGAAACGCTATGTCTGCACTCTCTCCGCTCGACCAGCTGGTGGCAGCCTGCCACTGGATTGGCGCCAAAGGCTGGGCGCCCGCCACCGGCGGCAATATGTCCGTTCGCCAGGATGCCCGCTTCTGCCTGCTCAGCGAGTCGGGCAAAGATAAAGGCAGCCTGACGCAGGATGACTTTATTCAGGTGGAGATCGCCTCCAGCCGCGCGCCGTCCGGGCGCAGGCCTTCGGCGGAAACCGCCTTGCATACCCTGATCTACCGGCTCTTCCCCGAGGCGGGTGCGGTGCTGCATACCCATACGGTGAACGCAACGGTGCTGTCGCGCGTTGAGAAGGGGGATGCGCTGCGGCTGACCGGCTACGAGATGCAGAAATCGCTGGCGGGGCAGCGTAGCCACCTCGACAGCGTGGCAATCCCGCTGTTTGATAACGATCAGGATATCGACGCGCTGGCGCAGCGCATTGAGGCGTATGCCCATAGCAACCCGCTGCGCTACGGCTTTCTGCTGCGCGGTCACGGCCTGACCTGCTGGGGGCAGGACGTGGGCGAGGCGCGCCGTCATCTGGAAGGTCTGGAATTTTTATTTGAATGCGAACGCCAACGTCGCCTGCTGGAGGCCCAATGATCCGCGCCATCGTTACCGATATTGAAGGCACGACCAGCGATATTCGCTTCGTGCATGACGTGCTCTTCCCCTACGCGCGTGAACATCTCGCCGCCTTTATCCGCGCGCAGCATGCGGATCCTGACGTCAGCGCAGCCCTTGAGGCGGTGCGCGCCGAGGCGGGGCAGCCGCAGGCCGATCTCGACGCCGTAACGCAGATCCTGCTGGGCTTTATGGATGAGGATCGCAAATCTACCGGACTGAAAGCGCTGCAGGGGATGATCTGGCGCGACGGCTACGTAAACGGCAGCTTTACCGGCCATCTCTATCCCGACGTTGCGCCCGTGCTGCGCGCCTGGCGAGAGCAGGGAATTCAGCTTTACGTCTATTCCTCCGGCTCGGTTGCGGCGCAAAAACTGTTATTTGGCTACAGTGATGAAGGAGATATTACCGGCCTGTTTAGCGGCTATTTCGACACGCGCGTCGGCGCCAAGCGCGAGGCCGCCTCCTACCGCAATATCGCCGAACAAACCGGCCTGCCCGCTGAGCAGCTGCTGTTCCTCTCCGACATTCGTCAGGAGCTGGATGCGGCAGCGGAAGCCGGATGGAATACCGTGCAGTTAATTCGCGGCCCCGCAGACAGCGAAAGCCGCCATCATCAGGTGAACACCTTTTCGGGAGTTGTTTTAGCATGAGCGCATTGACCATTTTTACCGATACCGAAGCCACGCTGCCGGTGTGGCACAGCACTGACGCGGAGATGATCCGCGAGCGGCTGAATGCAAAAAATGTGCGCTTTGAGCGCTGGGCGGCGGATCGCGATTTAGGTGACAATCCAGAGCCGGCCAAAGTGATCGAGGCCTATCAGCACGCCATCGATCGGCTGGTGGCGGAGAAGGGCTATCAGAGCTGGGATGTGATCAGCATGCGCGCAGACCATCCGCAAAAAGAGGCGCTGCGCGAGAAGTTTCTCTCTGAACATACCCACGGCGAAGATGAGGTGCGTTTTTTTGTCGAGGGCGCGGGCCTTTTCTGCCTGCATCTCGACGGCCAGGTCTACCAGATCCTGTGTGAAAAAAACGATCTGATTTCGGTGCCGGCAGGCACGCCGCACTGGTTTGATATGGGATCCTCGCCCAACTTCACCGCCATCCGCATCTTCGATAATCAGGAGGGCTGGGTGGCGCACTTCACCGGCGACACCATCGCCGACGCCTATCCGCGCCTGCCGTAGTCACGCCAGACGGGCGCGCCAGGCGCGCCCTGTCAGGGCTGAAACGCGCCCGCCTTAACCGCCTCCGGCACGATGACGCCGGTATCCAGCACCCAGCCGCTAATCAGCGCCGCTGGGGTCACGTCGAACGCCGGGTTACAGACCGCTGCCGCTTCCGGTGCCCACTGCACGCTGCCAAAGCTGCCCGCTGCGCCGGTCACTTCGCTGGCGGCGCGCTGCTCGATAGGAATATCGCGGCCGCTGGCGCACTGGCGATCCAGCGTGGTGTGCGGCGCGGCGACATAGAACGGGATCTGATGGTAATGCGCCAGCACCGCCAGGCTGTAGGTGCCGATCTTGTTCGCCACGTCGCCGTTGGCCGCAATGCGGTCCGCGCCGACCCAGACGGCATCGACCTGGCCGCTCGCCATCAGGCTGGCCGCCATCGAGTCGGTGATCAGCTGAAAGGGGATCGCCAGCTCGCCCAGCTCCCAGGCGGTAAGGCGTCCGCCCTGCAGCAGCGGACGCGTCTCGCCCACCCAGACGTTCGCCACCTTGCCCTGCTGATGCGCGCGGGCGATAACGCCCAGCGCGGTGCCGACGCCCGCCGTCGCCAGTCCGCCGGTGTTGCAGTGCGTGAGCAGGCGACTCTCTGGCTTCACCAGCGCGCTGCCCGCCTCGGCGATGTTGTCGCACAGCTGGCGATCCTCCTCCACCAGACGCAGCGCTTCCTGACCCAGCGCGGCGGCGAAATCCACCTGCGCCAGCGCCACCTTCATCCGATCGAGATTGTTCATCAGGTTGACCGCCGTGGGGCGCGCGGCGCGCAGCACCTCCAGCGCCTGCGCCAGCGCGTCGCGGCTGGCGCCCGCCTCGGCCAGCAGCGCCAGCAGCAGCGAGGCGGAGAGGCCGATCAGCGGCGCGCCGCGCACGCGCAGGGCGTGAATATGCCCGACCAGCTGCGCGACATCGTGCGCCGGTAGCCAGTTTTTTTGCTGCGGCAGCGCCTGCTGGTCGAGGATCCAGAGCTGACTGTCACGAACCTGTAAGCTAGTGGTGTGGAGTGTTTGCATTGTCTGTGAAATCTCTGTTGCGTTGTTGTCACGTATTGTGCCAACATGCGGGACGGATGTATAGACGTCTGAACGGCTTATTATACTGCCCCGGCGGGTTTCGTTTCAGTTTTGCATGAGAGGAAAGGCAATGTCGCAATACCGTACCTTCACCGCGGCGGACGCCGTTGAGTATGCCCGGCAGTTTGGCGGCGTGGACGATCCCGCCTCGCTGGTCGAGGCGGAAGAGATTGGCGATGGCAACCTTAACCTGGTCTTCAAAATTTTCGACCGTCAGGGCAACAGTCGGGTGATCGTAAAGCAGGCGCTGCCTTACGTGCGCTGCGTGGGTGAATCCTGGCCGCTGACGCTGGACCGCGCGCGGCTGGAGGCGCAAACCCTGATTGAACACTACAAATATTGCCCGCAGCACACCGTCAGGGTAACGCACTATGATGAGACGCTGGCGGTGATGGTGATGGAGGATCTCTCCAGCCACCGCATCTGGCGCGGCGAGCTGGTGAAGGGGGCGTTCTATCCGCAGGCGGCGGCACAGCTGGGCGAATACCTGGCGCAGACGCTGTTCCATACCTCCGATTTTGTGCTGCATCCCCATCAGAAAAAAGCGCAAGTGGCGCGCTTTATCAACCCGGAAATGTGCGAGATCACCGAAGATCTCTTCTTTAACGATCCCTATATCGATCACGAGCGCAACAGCTACCCGCAGGCGCTGGAGCCGCTGGTGGCCAGCCTGCGCGGTGACGAGACGCTGCGCATCGCCGTGGCCGGACTGAAGCACCGCTTTTTCGCCCATGCCGAAGCGCTGCTGCACGGCGATATTCACAGCGGCTCGATTTTCGTCGCCGACAACAGCCTGAAGGCGATCGATGCGGAGTTCGGCTATTTCGGCCCAATGGGCTTCGACGTCGGCACGGCGCTGGGCAATCTGCTGATCAACTACTGCGGCCTGCCGGGGCTGCTGGCCCCGCGCGAGGCGGCGGAAGGGCGCGAGCTGCGTCTCAACGACGTGCGCGAGGTGTGGAATACCTTCTCTGCGCGCTTCCTGGCGCTGGCGCAAGCGAAGACCAGCGACGTGGCGCTCGCCTCTCCAGGCTATGCGCAGGCGTTTCTGCGCAAGGTGTGGGCCGATACCATCGGCTACTGCGGCACCGAGCTGATTCGCCGCACCGTCGGCATGTCGCACGTGGCGGATATGAAGCTGATTAAGGATGAGGCAATGCGCACCGAATGCATCCGCAGCTGCATTACGCTGGGACGCACGCTGATTCTGGCGGCGGATCATATTGAGGACGCCGAGGCGCTGATCGCGCGTATTCGGCAGGCGGGGTAAGGGCAGGCCGCGTCGGTTGACTCCGCGCGAACGCGGGTAACATGGCCCGATCGCAAAGTCGCTCAAGGCATCCCTGCAGGCTCGGCCCGCGACATCCTTGTCGCGGGACGCTTTGCTCTTCGGTCCATGTTACCCGCTAACGGACTGTTGTGCGCTTTGTCGAGTGACAACATCGACAGCTAAGGTTTACGCCGCCTCGCTCTCCCGCGCCGCCTTCACCGCCGGCTGTTTCACCGGAACCGCCAGCGCATCTGCGTCAAACTCATCGACGTTAATGGCGCGCAGACGGCTCGCTTCGGCGCGCGTCAGCACCTCTGCCTCGGCGGCGTTAATCCAGCCCGCTTTCAGCGCCCGCTGCGCCAGCGCATCCAGCCGGGTGAAAGAGAAGTGCTCTTTCTGCTGCTTGCACAGGCGATCGTGAATCGCTTCCGCCGCCATAACCTCCTGCAGCGCCTGCTCAAGCTGGCCTGCCGGATTATGCTCGCTCGGCGTCAGATACTGGCCGCGCCCCAGACGGGTCCGCGTGGCGGAAGGCAGCTGCAGCAGCTTCGCCAGCTTATGATCGAGGCGGTCGCTCGGCGCCGGGCAGTGCTTGCCGCCGGCGAAAATCATCATGCGCAGCGCGCCAGCCACCAGCGGGCTGGGGAAGTTGCGCAGCAGATCCTCAATCGCCTGCTCGGCCTGATGCAGCGCATCCTGCACGCCCCAGTGCAGCAGCGGCAGATCGGCCTCGTGGCGGCCCTCATCGTCATAGCGCTTCAGCGTGGCAGAAGCGAGATAGAGCTGGCTCAGCACATCACCCAGGCGCGCCGAAATCCGCTCGCGGCGCTTCAGGCTGCCGCCCAGCACCGCCATCGACACGTCCGCCAGCAGCGCCAGATTAGCGCTAAGGCGATTAAGATGCTGGTAGTAGCGGCGCGTGGCGTCGCGCGTCGGCGAGGCGCTGCCGCGTCCCGCCGTCAGGCCGAGCCACAGGCTGCGCACGGCGTTGCTGCCGACATAGCCGACGTGGCTAAACAGCGCGGCGTCAAAGGCGTTAAGATCCTGGCTGGCGGCGGCCGCCATCTCCTTCAGTACAAACGGATGGCAGCGGATGGCGCCCTGACCGAAAATAATCATACTGCGCGTCAGAATATTGGCGCCCTCTACCGTAATGGCGATAGGCGCGCCCTGATAGGCGCGGGCAAGGAAGTTATTGTTGCCGAGCATAATGCCTTTGCCGCCCGCGATATCCATGGCGTCCATAATGGCGCGCTGGCCGCGATGGGTGCAGTGATACTTCACAATCGCCGACAGCACCGCCGGTTTTTCGCCCTGCATAATGCCGGTGGTGATCAGCGTCGCCGCGGCGTCCATCACGTAGGCGTTACCGGCAATGCGCGCCAGCGGCTCTTCGATGCCTTCCATCTTGCCGATTGAGACTTTGAACTGGCGGCGGATATGCGCATAGGCGCCGGTGGCCAGCGCCACGCTTTTCAAACTGCCGGTGGAGTTAGAGGGCAGGGTAATGCCGCGACCCACCGACAGGCACTCAACCAGCATGCGCCAGCCCTGACCGGCCATCTGCGGCCCGCCAATAATAAAATCGATCGGCACGAAAATATCTTTGCCGCGCGTCGGGCCGTTCTGAAACGGCACGTTAAGCGGGAAGTGGCGCTTGCCGATTTCCACGCCCGGCGTGCTGGTGGGGATCAGGGCGCAGGTAATGCCCAGCGACTCGGTTTCGCCCAGCAGACGATCGGGATCGGAGAGCTTAAAGGCGAGGCCCAGCACGGTGGCCACCGGCGCCAGCGTAATGTAGCGCTTATTCCAGGTGAGACGCATGCCCAGCACCTGCTTGCCCTGCCATTCACCCATGCAGACCACGCCGGTATCGGGGATCGCCCCGGCGTCGGATCCCGCTTCCGGGCTGGTCAGCGCGAAGCAGGGGATCTCGTCGCCGCGCGCCAGACGCGGCAGATAGTGATCTTTTTGCGCGTCGGTGCCGTAATGCTGCAGCAGCTCCCCTGGGCCAAGCGAGTTAGGCACGCCGACGGTAATCGCCAGAATGCCGGACACGCCCGCCAGCTTTTGCAGCACGCGCGCCTGGGCATAGGCGGAGAATTCGAGGCCGCCATACTCTTTCTTGATGATCATGGCGAAGAAACGCTGCTCTTTCAGGTAGGCCCACAGCTCCGGCGGCAGATCCGCCATCTCATGGGTGATGGCGAAATCGTTCGCCATGCGGCACGCCTCCTCCACCGGGCCGTCGAGAAAGGCCTGTTCGGCGGGCGTCAGGCGTGGCTGCGGATAGTTATGCAGCTTTTGCCAGTCAGGCTTGCCCTGAAACAGGTCGCCTTCCCACCAGGTGGTGCCGGCGTCGATCGCCTCTTTTTCCGTGCGCGACATCGGCGGCATCACCTTCTGGAAGCGCTGCAGCATCGGTTTCGAAAAGAGCGAGCGGCGCAGGGAAGGGAGGTTAAACGGCAGCAGAAGGATCGCCAGCGGCAGCAGCAGCCAGG
The DNA here is from genome assembly GCF_020149765.1 of Pantoea agglomerans. Classification (NCBI taxonomy): domain Bacteria; kingdom Pseudomonadati; phylum Pseudomonadota; class Gammaproteobacteria; order Enterobacterales; family Erwiniaceae; genus Pantoea; species Pantoea agglomerans. The sequence goes on along the minus strand of NZ_CP083809.1, from coordinate 3,203,462 downwards.
GCGTCCAGATATGCGCCGCGGACCAGGCGGCGGTCCACAACAGTAAAATTGCGCTGCTCGCCGCCAGAGAGACGCGGTGATAAAAGAGGGCGCTGATTAATACCAGCGTCGCGAGGATCGACACAACCATCATAATCACGGCTCCGTAAGTAGTAAGAGGTCTGACCTGTTCTCTGTAGAGGTGTATGACACTGGCGGTTAATTAGCAATTTGTTTACATCGCAATTACAACCTTACTCACAAAATCGTTAAATCCGCTGCGCTGGCGGCGCAGGCTTTCGCGCGGCGCGCGCTTTGCGCCAACCCGCCATTCCGTTAAACTTGCAAAGTCACTCTTTTACTAACAAGGACATCCCTATGTACCAGGACATCATTCGCTCCGAGCTGAATGAAGCAGCGGATACGCTTAATAACTTTCTTAGCGACGAGGCGAATATTCACGCCATCCAGCGCGCCGCGGTGCTGCTGGCCGACAGTTTTAAAGCGGGCGGAAAAGTGCTCTCCTGCGGCAACGGCGGCTCGCACTGCGACGCCATGCACTTCGCTGAGGAGCTGACCGGCCGCTACCGCGAAAACCGTCCGGGCTACCCGGCGATCGCCATCTCTGACGTCAGCCATCTCTCCTGCGTCAGCAACGATTTCGGCTACGATTACGTTTTCTCACGCTATATCGAAGCGGTAGGGCGTCCGGGCGATGTGCTGCTGGGGCTGTCGACCTCCGGCAACTCCGCCAATATCATCAAGGCGATCGAGGCGGCGCGGGCGCAGGGCATGAAGGTGATCGCCCTGACCGGCAAAGATGGCGGCAAGATGGCCGGTTCGGCGGATATCGAAATTCGCGTGCCGCACTTCGGCTACGCCGACCGCATTCAGGAGATCCATATCAAAGTTATCCATATCCTGATGCTGCTGATCGAAAAAGAGATGGTGAAGTAAGGGTTCAGCCGCCATCTTGCTGGCTGGCGGCTTTTCTGACTAAGGCGGTAGCTATGTGCGAATTGCTCGGGATGAGCGCCAACGTTCCAACCGATATCTGTTTCAGTTTTACTGGCCTGGTGCAGCGCGGCGGCGGAACCGGGCCGCATAAAGATGGCTGGGGCATTACCTTTTATGAAGATCGGGGCTGCCGCACCTTTAAAGATCCGCTGCCGAGCTATAACTCACCTGTGGCGCGGCTGGTGCAGGAGTATCCGATTAAGTCCCATTCGGTAGTGGCGCATATCCGCCAGGCGAATCGCGGGCCGGTCTCGCTGGAGAATACCCATCCTTTCACCCGCGAACTCTGGGGACGCAACTGGACCTATGCCCACAACGGTCAGCTAAAGGGCTATCGCCAGCTGGAAACCGGCCATTTTCGCCCGGTCGGCGAAACCGACAGCGAGAAGGCGTTCTGCTGGATCCTGCACAAGCTGGCGACGCGCTATCCGCGCACGCCTGCCAACTGGCCGGCGGTATTTCGCTATGTGGCGCAACTGGCGGGTGAACTGCGGCAGAAAGGGGTGTTCAATATGCTGCTGTCGGACGGGCGCTATCTGATGGCGTTCTGCTCGACCAATCTCTACTGGATCACGCGCCGCGCGCCCTTTGGCAAAGCGCAGCTGCTCGATCAGGATGTGGAGATCGATTTCCAGCAGCACACCACCGCCAACGACGTGGTGACGGTGATTGCGACGCAGCCGCTGACGACCAATGAAACCTGGCAGCGGATCGTGCCAGGCGAGTGGGCGTTATTCTGCCTTGGAGAGCGCCAGGAATGATTTAGAGGCGGCTTCGGGATTGACGATCGCCGGGCTGCCGCTGTTCATCACGTAGCTGCCGCTGGCAACGTTGACCGTTGGCGGCTGATGGTATTTCGCAAACCAGGCATAGCCCGGCTGCAGCTCGCGCCAGAAGCTGGCGTAGGTGGAGTAGCGATGGCGCTGCATATTGGCGTCGGTCATGCGGAACGGGAAGATGCTGATATTCACCTCTGACTGGCCGTTACGCAGCGCTGCGTTCACGTAGGTGAAGATCTCATCCATGTAGGCGTCGGTCATGGCGTAGCAGCCAATCGACTTGCAGTCGCCGTGGATCATCAGGTAGTTGCCGGTGTAGGCGTGTTCGCGATCGTACTGGTTAGGAAAACCGACGTTGATGGCGCGATAGAAACGGCTATCCGGCTTGAGCTGATTGAGCCTGACGCTGTAAAAACCTTCCGGACTTTTGAAATCCCCTTCGCGGCGCTTCGGGCCGAGGCCGCCGGAAAAGTTACAGATGCGGTAGGTATCAAGCAGGCGGAATTCGTTGCCGATTTTGCCGTAAAGCTCCAGGGTGCGCTCTTCCTTGAAAATCTGAATATAGACCGGCGTGCCGAGTAGCTGTTTCTTTAATTCTTTGCTCACCGGCGTCGACATCTGCTGCGTCGGCTCGGGAGTCATTGCCATGCTGAGGGCTGGCATCAAAATCATCGCAAACAGAAGTGCGATTTTGCCCATGCTGTGTATACCTTGAGTGAAGAGAACGATGACGCGAGAGGCGTCTGGGACTTGCATTATCGGAAAACTCCGCTACCGCAGCGCAACATTAGCATTGTCTGTTTTTTTATCAAGACGCCGCCCGGTAAATTCGCGTATTCCTCAAGATATGACGGCCAGAAATTTGTAAACTTTAGTGGCGAAGAGGGGTAAATCCGCTTTTCAGAGCCGCCTGACGCGGCGGACTGACGGCGGCGCTTTTGCATCTGTACATCTATACAGTATCATAAGGCGTGACGAAAAGCGGATGGCGGGCAAGCGTGAAAATCATACATGTCGATATGGACTGCTTCTATGCAGCGGTGGAGATGCGTGACAACCCGGCGCTGCGCGATATCCCTATTGCTATCGGCGGCAGCCGTGAACGGCGCGGCGTGATCAGCACCGCCAACTACCCGGCGCGCAAATTTGGCGTACGCAGCGCGATGCCCACCGCCATGGCGCTAAAGCTCTGCCCGCATCTGAAGCTGTTGCCGGGACGTTTTGACGCCTACAAAGAGGCGTCGCAGCAGATCCGCGAGATTTTCCTGCGCTATACCCCCTTAATCGAACCCTTATCGCTGGACGAAGCCTATCTGGACGTCACCGACAGCCCGCACTGCCACGGCTCCGCCACGCTGATCGCCCGCGAGATCCGCGCCACCATTCAGCGCGAGACGGGGCTGACCGCCTCGGCCGGCATCGCGCCGATTAAGTTTCTCGCCAAGATCGCCTCCGATCTCAATAAGCCTGACGGGCAGTACGTTATTACGCCGCAGGAGATGCCCGACTTTCTGCTGTCGCTGCCGCTGGCGAAGATCCCGGGCGTCGGCAAGGTGGCAACGAAAAAGCTTGAGGAGATGGGGCTGCATACCTGCGCCGACGTGCAGAAAGCCGACGTGGCGCAGCTGCTTAAGCGCTTCGGCAAGTTTGGCCGCGTGCTCTGGGAGCGCAGCCACGGCATCGACGAGCGCGGCGTGGTGGTAGAGCGCGAGCGCAAATCCGTCGGCGTCGAGCGCACGCTGGCGGAGGATATTCACAGCTGGGACGCCTGCCTGGAAATTATCGATTTTCTTTACGCGGAGCTGGAGCGCCGCCTGACGCAGGTGCGGCCCGACAGGCAGATCGCGCGGCAGGGGGTGAAGCTGAAGTTCAACGATTTTCAGCTGACGACGCAGGAGCATATCTGGCCGGAGCTGAACAAAGAGGATTTGATCGCGGTGGCGCGCAAAACCTGGGATGAGCGCCGCGCCGGACGCGGCGTGCGGCTGGTCGGGCTGCACGTAACGCTGCTCGATCCGCAGCTTGAGCGGCAGCTGCTGCTGGGGCTGTAGTCAGACAGGGAAAAACCAGTACGCACCTCATCCCTGAGGTGCGCCCGTATCGGGCCAACGCACGGCGTTTTTGTCCCTGGCGCGGGACGCTTTGCTCTGCGGGCAAGGCTATCCGCTTGCTAAGCCATTGTGCCTTCTGCGCATCTTAAGGTGCCGGATAGGTGTAGCGGCGGTGAATCGCCTCAATCCCTTCCAGAACCTCCGCGTCCAGCGTCAGGTTGAAGCTGTCGATATTGGTCTTCAGCTGCTCCATCGTGGTGGCGCCCAGCAGGGTGCTGGCGACGAACGGCTGCTGACGCACATAGGCCAGCGCCATCTGCGACGGATCCAGGCGATGCTTCTGCGCCAGCGCCACATATTCGGCAATCGCCAGCTGCGACTGCTCGCCGCTGTAGCGCGTAAAGCGGCTGAACAGCGTATTGCGCGCCCCGGCTGGTTTCGCGCCGTTCAGATATTTGCCGCTCAGGGTGCCGAAAGCGAGGCTGGAGTAAGCCAACAGCTCAACGCCTTCATGCTGGCTGATTTCCGCCAGGCCCACCTCAAAACTGCGGTTCAGCAGGCTATAGGGATTCTGAATGGTCACGATGCGCGGCAGCTCGTGCTTCTCCGCCAGCTGCAGATAGCGCATCACGCCCCAGGCCGTTTCGTTCGACACGCCGATATAGCGAATTTTACCGGCACGCACCTGCTCGGCCAGCGCTTCCAGCGTCTCCAGCAGCGTAACGGGAATGGTGTTCTCGCTGTACTGATAGCCCAGCTTGCCAAAGTAATTGGTCTGGCGCTGCGGCCAGTGCAGCTGGTAAAGGTCGAGGTAGTCGGTGTTGAGGCGCTTCAGGCTGGCGTCCAGCGCGTCGCGGATATTCTTGCGATCCAGCGCCTGATTCGGGCGAATCGACGCGTCCGCGCCGCGCGACGGGCCCGCCACTTTGCTGGCGAGGATCACCTTGTCACGGCTGCCGCGCTTCTTCAGCCAGCTGCCGATGTACTGTTCGGTCAACCCCTGGGTTTCCGGGCGCGGCGGCACCGGATACATTTCAGCGGTATCGATAAAATTAATGCCGCTGGCGATGGCGAAATCGAGCTGCTCGTGGGCGTCGGCTTCGCTATTCTGTTCACCAAAGGTCATGGTTCCCAACCCCAACTGACTCACTTCCAGCGTGCTATGGGGGATACGGTGATAGTGCATAGCCGTCTTCCTTATTTTTATGGAATGTAATGGTGTGTCCTGTGGGACTATAGCGCGTGAATCAGCGGGGAAGGAAGTGGGGAAAATCGGGGAAATCACCTGTCCGGACAAATTGCGGGACAGGTGAGCTGAAATGGCACTTAACGCTCAATAATGGTCGACACTTCGTCGCCATTGATCTGCACTTCATGGCCGGACTGATCGGTATATTTCACCAGACCGGTCTCTTTATCAATGGTCGGCTTGCCTTCCGTCATAATCATCTGGCCATTTTTTGTTGCCATTACATAATCTGAACTGCATCCGCTCAGTGTAACGGCGGCAAACATCAACACTGCTACGCCCGCCAACTCTTTCATCACGCTTATTCCTCTCACTCCCGTCAGCCAGTGGGCCGCGTCGCCTCGTCAGAGGCCAGCGGCATTAACTGCAAAAAGTGTAGTAATAAATCGTTTTGGCGCTTTGCGTTATCGCATGAATCTGAAAATAAAAGGGCGGCCCGTAGCCGCCCTTGACATTTTACGTCGCGCTTTTCTTAGTGCGCATCAGGTTCAGGCACTCAACGGCCATGGAGAAGAACATGGCGAAATAAATGTAACCTTTTGGTACATGAACCGCGAAACTCTCCAGAATCAGGGTAAAACCCACCAGAATTAAAAAGGAGAGGGCGAGCATTTTGATCGACGGATGGCGATCGACAAACTCGCCGATGGCGCGCGCGGCAAACATCATCATCAGCACGGCGATCACCACGGCCGCCATCATAATAAAGAGATGATCGGAAAGGCCAACGGCGGTAATCACCGAATCCAGGCTGAAGATAATATCCAGCAGCATGATCTGCACGATAGCGCCCAGGAAGGAGTGCACATTGGTTTTATGCTCCTCTTCGCCGCCTTCGATGGTTTCATGGATCTCCATACTCGACTTCCACAGCAGAAACAGACCGCCGCCGAGCAGGATCAGATCGCGCCAGGAGAAGGCGTGATCGAACAGGGTAAACAGCGGATGGGTCAGCCGCGCGACCCAGGCGATAGAGGCCAGCAGGGCGAGACGCATCAGCATCGCGCCCATCAGGCCGAGACGACGCGCGCTGGCCTGCTGATGCTTAGGCAGTTTCGCCACCACCAGAGAGAGGAAAATAATATTATCAATGCCAAGAACCACTTCGAGGATGGTCAGCGTGCCCAGCGCCAGCCAGGCGTTGGGATCGGTTATCCACTCAAACATGCGCACACTCAATCTTAAACGAAAATTAAACGGCGATTATACGCATCCGCATCAATGAACTTACAGTAAAAAATGACGCGCCAGCAGCGGGGCGGTGAAGCTCTTTTTCAGGTAGAAACCGCGCGGCAGCGTCATAATCGGCTCGCCGTGTTCGCCGATGCCCTCGGTCAGCGCCCGGCTGTTGGCGGCTTTCGGCCGGATCTGCAGCCAGGCACCGTGGCGCGCGGTGATGCGTTCGACCTGGCCCAGCACGATCATATCCATCAGCTCCTCCCAGTCGTGGCGCAGCCTGCGATCCTCCTCTTCGTTCGGACTCCACAGCAGCGGCGCGCCGACGCGGCGCTGTGCGAGCGGGATCGCGCGATCGCCCTCCACCGGGATCCAGAGCACGTGCGCCAGCTTGTGGCGCACATGGCTCGTCTCCCAGGTTACGCCGCTGTTTCCGGTGAGCGGCGCCACGCAGACAAAGGTGGTTTCCAGCGGTTTGCCCTGGGCGTCAATGGGGATGGTTTTGAGTTCAATACCGAGATGGGCGAAATCCTGCTCCGCCTTGCTGCCTGCGCTGGCGCCCAGATAGCGCTCCAGCAGCATGCCGACCCAGCCTTTATCGCGTTTCAGATCGGCCGGCATCGGCAAGGCGGCCTGCGAGGCCAGGGCTGCCAGCGTCTGGCCCGCCAGCGCATGGGCGCGAGCCAGGAGAACAGATTCATTTTCGGGCGGATCAGGGAGCTGGAACATAGCGAATACTCAACTGGTCAAAAAATAGACAATTTTTTTCCCGGCAACTTTTCCCACAGCGGCGTCAGGATAAAGAGCGTTGATAATAGCATGATTCGCCGCGCTTTTTTAATCGCCCCCGGTGCTGACTTTCCATTACGGCACAAGGTTATCCCGGACTGAGGGCATTAATGAACAGGATCTTCGCCTGAGTTATCCACAGATCGGTGGGATAACCCCACCTCATCCCCATTACTGGTTCCATTTACAGCCTTGACTTCGGCGGAAAAGCCGCTTTTTTATCCGCTGATGAGCAAGTTTACTGCATTGTCTGTGGATAAAAACGGCGTCGCTTGATCTTTAACCAGCTAAAACGCTTTCGCGTCGTTCACCGCAAAATCAGCTATTTTAATTCTGAATAAGAGTGATTTAAGTTCATGTTTTAAATGGTTAAAAGCAGGTTGTTCATTTGTGGGGTGGTTCAGGGCCATAAAAGTTTATTCAGCTAATTCCCGTGTTCTGCACAAAGCTATCCACAGAAAACGTGAATAAGATCGGCGCTTTGCCGCCTTAATTGTTTATAACTCGGGCCAATACTGTGAGTTATCCAGGTTGAGCACCGCGTTCTTCCCGTTAATCCAGTGGTTTACCGCCTGTAAGGAGTGTGAAACAATCAGGCTATTCAAATTTAGCTTTGAGGTAGTCCAGTGATCGATGATGATGGCTACCGCCCGAATGTTGGTATCGTAATCTGTAACAGGCAAGGACAAGTGTTGTGGGCCAGGCGCTTCGGACAGCACTCCTGGCAGTTTCCTCAGGGAGGCATCAATCCCGGTGAAACCGCCGAACAGGCGATGTATCGCGAACTGTTCGAAGAAGTGGGTTTACACCGTAAAGATGTTCGAATACTTGCATCTACCCGTAACTGGTTGCGCTACAAATTGCCAAAACGTTTGGTGCGTTGGGACACGAAGCCGGTGTGTATCGGCCAGAAACAAAAGTGGTTTCTTCTGCAGTTGATGAGCAGTGACGCGGATATCAATGTGCAACACAGCAGCACGCCGGAGTTCGACGGCTGGCGCTGGGTAAGCTTCTGGTATCCGGTGCGTCAGGTTGTCTCCTTTAAACGTGACGTCTACCGTCGCGTAATGAAGGAATTCGCTGGCGTGGTAATGTCGATGCAGGAGAGTGCGGGGCAGCAGCGCAGCGCGCCAGCCCATCGACGGAAAAGAGGATAGGCCACGCCCTTATGCTCACTCAGTTGCGCGAAATAGTAGAAAAGGTGGCGGGCGCGCCGCGGCTTAACGACGCGCTCGACATCCTGGTCAATGAGATTTGCCTGGCGATGGATACGGAGGTCTGCTCCGTTTATCTCGCGGATCACGATCACCATTGCTATTACCTTATGGCCACGCGCGGCCTGAAAAAGCCGCGCGGGCGCACCGTCACGCTGGCGTTCGATGAAGGGATCGTCGGCCTGGTGGGGCGTCTCGCCGAACCCATCAACCTTGCGGATGCGCAAAGCCACCCCAGCTTTAAATATATTCCTGCCGTGAAAGAAGAGCGCTATCGCTCATTTCTCGGCGTGCCGATCATCAGCCGTCGCCAGCTGCTGGGCGTGCTGGTGGTGCAGCAGCGCGAACACCGACAGTTCGACGAGAGCGAAGAGTCCTTCCTGGTAACGCTGGCGACGCAGATGGCGACGCTGCTGTCGCAGTCGCAGCTCGGCCAGCTCTTCGGCCAGTTCCGCCAGACGCGGGTGCGTGCCATCGCCGCCGCGCCGGGCGTCGCCGTTGCCCCAGGCTGGGTCGACGAAACGCAGCCGCTGCTGGATCAGGTTTCCGCCGCCTCGACGCTCGACGTGCAGCGCGAACGCGAGCGGCTGGTGCTGGCGATGAGCGAAGCCGCCAGCGAATTCCGCCGCTTCAGCAAACGTTTTGCCGCCGGCGTGCAGAAAGAGAGCGCGGCGATCTTCGATCTCTACTCCCACCTGCTAACCGACGCCCGCCTGAAAAAGGATCTGTTCGACGAGATCGAGCAGGGATCGGTGGCCGAATGGGCGGTAAAAAAGGTTATTGAGAAATTCGCCGCCCAGTTCGCCAGCCTGAGCGACAGCTATCTGCGCGAGCGCGCGGGCGATCTGCGCGTGCTGGGCCAGCGCCTGCTGTTTCATCTTGATGACTCGGTGGTCGGCACCAACGCCTGGCCGGAGCGCTTTGTGCTGGTGGCCGACGAGCTTACCGCCACCACGCTGGCGGAGCTGCCGCACGAGCGGCTGGCGGGCATCGTGGTGCGCGACGGCGCGGCTAACTCGCACGCCGCGATCCTGACGCGCGCCATGGGCATCCCCACGGTGATGGGCGCCGACATCCTGCCCGCGCAGCTAAATAAACGCCTGCTGATTGTCGACGGCTATCGCGGCGAGCTGCTGATCGATCCCGAGCCGGTGCTGGTGCAGGAGTATCAGCGCCTGATCAGCGAAGAGAACGCGCTGAGCAAAATGGCGGAAGGGGTGGTGGATCAGCCGGGCGAGCTGAAAAGCGGCGAGCGTATTCAGGTGATGCTTAACGCCGGCCTCAGCCCCGAACATGAACAGACGCTCGACAACTGGGTGGACGGTATCGGCCTCTACCGCACGGAAATTCCCTTTATGCTGCAGAACGGCTTCCCGTCCGAAGAGGAGCAGGTGGCGCAGTATCAGGGCATGCTGCAGCTGTTTCATAACAAGCCGGTCACCCTGCGCACGCTCGACGTCGGCGCCGACAAGCAGCTGCCCTATATGCCGATCAGCGAAGAGAATCCCTGCCTCGGCTGGCGCGGCATCCGCCTGACGCTCGATCAGCCGGAAATTTTCCTGGTGCAGGTGCGTGCGATGCTGCGCGCCAACGCCGCCTCCGGCAACCTCAGCATTCTGCTGCCGATGATCAGCCATATCGACGAGATCGACGACGCGGTGCGGCTGATCCAGCGCGCCGGGCGGGAAGTGGAGGAGATGCTGGGCTATGCGATCCCTAAACCGCGCATCGGCGTGATGATTGAAGTGCCGTCGATGCTGTTTATGATCCCGCAGCTGCAGTCGCGCGTCGATTTCGTTTCGGTCGGCACCAACGATCTCACCCAGTATCTGATGGCGGTGGATCGCAATAATACCCGCGTCGCCAACCTCTACGATCCGCTGCATCCCGCGATGCTGCGCGCGCTGCAGGCGATTGCCACCGAAGCCCGTCTGGCGAATCTTGAACTCTGCCTTTGTGGTGAAATGGCGGGCGATCCGATGTGCGTTGCGCTGCTGGTGGGGCTGGGCTATCACCATCTCAGCATGAACGGCAAGAACGTGCCGCGCGTAAAATATCTGCTGCGCCATCTGGATAAAGAAGAGACGCAAAAGCTGAGCGAGCAGGGGCTGAGCGCAGACACCGCGACGGAGGTTCGCCATCTGGTCGCCGCCTTTATGGAGCGGCGCGGCCTGGGCGGCCTGATCCGCGGCGGGCGCTAGGCGTTATCCTCGTTTACATTTACGCTGCTCTGTAAAAAATCAGGCTGTGCTATGATGCGCAGCCTTTAACATATCCGCCTGGTGCCCCTTTTTCAGGGCTGAAAATTGAATGGTGAATGATGAATAACGGCTATATCGCTTTTCCGCAGTTCGATCCGGTGATCTTCTCTGTCGGACCGGTTTCGCTGCACTGGTACGGACTGATGTACCTCGTCGGCTTTATTTTTGCCATGTGGCTGGCGGTGCGCCGCGCCAACAAACCCGGCAGCGGCTGGAAAAAAGAGGAAGTTGAAAACCTGCTCTACGCCGGTTTCCTTGGCGTCTTCCTTGGCGGCCGCATCGGCTACGTGCTCTTTTACAACCTGCCGCTGTTTCTGGAAAACCCGCTCTACCTGTTTAAAGTCTGGGATGGCGGCATGTCGTTCCACGGCGGCCTGATTGGCGTTATCGTGGTGATGCTGATCTTTGCGCGCCGCACCAAACGCACCTTTTTCCAGGTCTCCGACTTTATCGCGCCGCTGATCCCGTTCGGCCTGGGCGCAGGCCGTCTCGGCAACTTTATCAACGGCGAGCTGTGGGGCCGCGTCGCGCCTGACTTTAAATTCGCCATGCTCTTCCCCGGCTCGCGCAGCGAAGATGTGGCGCTGGCGGTAAATAATCCGCGCTATCAGGAACTGCTGAACACCTACGGCGTGCTGCCGCGTCATCCTTCGCAGCTCTATGAGCTGATGCTGGAAGGGGTGGTGCTGTTTATTATTCTGAACCTGTTTATTCGCAAACCGCGCCCGATGGGCAGCGTTTCCGGCCTGTTCCTTATCGGCTACGGCGCGTTTCGCATTATCGTTGAATTCTTCCGTCAGCCAGACGCGCAGCTCGGCCTGTTCGAGGGCGGCGTCAGTATGGGGCAGATCCTCTCCATACCGATGATTCTGGCCGGCATTATTATGATGATCTGGGCGTATCGTCGTCGCCCGCAGCAACAGACTCGAGAGGTAAAATGAAACAGTATCTGGACCTGATGCAATACGTGCTGGACCACGGCACGCCGAAATCTGACCGTACCGGCACCGGCACGCTGTCGATTTTCGGCCACCAGATGCGTTTCAACCTGCAGGACGGCTTTCCGCTGGTGACCACGAAAAAAGTTCATCTGCGCTCTATCATTCACGAGCTGCTGTGGTTCCTGAAAGGGGAGACCAATATCGGCTACCTGAAAGAGAACAACGTCACTATCTGGGACGAGTGGGCGGATGAAAACGGCGACCTCGGCCCGGTTTACGGCAAACAGTGGCGCAGCTGGGGCAATGCGCGCGGCGAAGAGATCGACCAGATTGCAAAGGTTATCGAACAGCTGAAGCGCGATCCCGACTCACGCCGCATTATCGTCTCGGCGTGGAACGTCGGTGAGCTGGACGAGATGGCGCTGGCGCCGTGCCACGCGTTCTTCCAGTTCTACGTGGCGGACGGTAAGCTCTCTTGCCAGCTCTATCAGCGCTCCTGCGATATTTTCCTCGGCCTGCCATTCAATATCGCCAGCTATGCGCTGCTGGTGCATATGGTGGCGCAGCAGTGCGATCTGCAGGTGGGCGATTTTGTCTGGACCGGCGGCGACACCCACCTCTACAGCAACCATCTGGAGCAGGCGCGCCTGCAGCTGACGCGCGAGCCGCGTGCGCTGCCGAAGCTGGTGATTAAGCGCAAGCCCGACTCGATCTTCGACTACCGCTTCGAGGACTTTGAGATCGAAGGCTACGATCCGCATCCGGCCATTAAGGCACCGGTCGCGGTGTAGCGACTCGCTCTGCGGTAATCAGGCCCCGGCGCAGCCCTGCTCGCCGGGGCTTTTTTTATCCTGATTTTGCGCCTCTCTTCGCATCTCTTTGTGGCCGCCTGCAACCCGATCATTTTGGCTGGAAAGCGGCGCGCATCTCCCCTCTGCACCGCTGGCGGCGGCGCGCGCGGCGCGGCAGAGTTGCGTCATGGAAAAAGAGAGAGACAGAGGTTTTACGCTGCCGGAGCTGCTGATCGTGCTGGTCATCATCGGCAGCCTCAGCCTCGGCGCGCTGCAGGGCTGGCAGCGCTGGCAGCAGCGACAGCAGCTGCGCGAGACGGCGCAACAGCTGCAGGGCTTTTTACAGCGGCTGCGCGCCCAGGCCAACTGGCAGAACCAGGATCGCGCGCTCTGGCTGATACCGGGCGAGCGCGGCTGTCTGGGCAGCGGCCCGAAACCCGACGGCGGCTGCGCGCGCGGCGGACAGCTGCGGTTTGTGGCGTCTTATTCCGGTATTAGCCTGACCGCGCTGCAGGGCGAGCCGGGCTTCTACGGCCGCCGCAATATGGCGAAGGCGGGCAGCCTGGCGTTCGGCAACGCCAGCGGCAGGCTGCGGCTGATTATCTCCGCCCGCGGCCGCATTCGGCTCTGCCAGCCGGAGGAGCAGGGGTGCGACTGAAGATAGCGGGATTCAGCCTGCTGGAGATGCTGGTGGCGATGGCCGTCAGCGCCGTGCTGATGCTGAGCGCGGGACGATTTTTACCGCTGCTCACTGGGGAAAGCCTGCGCCTGCAGCAGCGCGTTCAGCTGCAGGAGGATCTGCAGCAGCTGATGCAGACGCTGGAAAAAGCGGTGCGCCGCGCCGGCTACTGCAACGGCGAGTGCGGCGGGGCGGCGCTGAGCTTCTCCGCCAGCTGCCTGCTTCTGCGCTGGGACGACAACAGCAACGGCAAATGGGAAGGCGTGACCCACAGCGACAGCGATTACTACGGCTTCCGGCTGCGGCAAAAGCAGCTGGAAACCCAGCGCGGCGTGGATAGCTGCGATGGAACCGGCTGGGAGCGCCTGACCGATCCTTCGTTTCTCACCGTTGAGCAGTTCAGCGTCGAACGCGCGGGCGCGCTGATTAAACTGCGGCTGGCCGGGCGCGCCGGGCGCTGGCTGGAAAGGCTGGAGAGCTGGGTTGAAGGAGAGAATTTGTGAATCAGCAAGGCAACAGCGCGCTGGGCATGGTACTGACGATCCTGCTGGCAGGCAGCCTGACGCTGCACGCCAGCCGGGAACGGCTGGAGCAGGGGATGTCGCTGGTGGCGGATGAGCGGCAGCACTATCGCGATTTCTGGGCGGCGCAGTCGGCGCTGCAGTGGGGGCTGACGCTGAGCTGGCCGACGTTGCCGGGCTGCCAGCAGGCGCCGGAACAGGGCTGGCAAAGCTGTTTACAGAGGGCTGGGGATGAACGGGCGTTACTTAAAGGCCGCGCGGCGGCGAGCGAACAGGCGCTGTGGCGCTGGGTGGCGCTGGAAGGCGCGCGCATCAGAGCGCTGCCGCACGGCTGGATCGACTACTGCCCGCTGGCGGGGGCGCGCTGCCTGTAGGCAGCGCGGGTTTAGCCTGCCGGAAGCGCTGTTTGCGCTGCTGCTGCTGGCGACCAGCGTCAGCGCGCTGCTGCAGTATCATCGCGTCCTGGCGCAGGGCTTCAGCCAGCAGTGGCAGCAGCGCGCTGCGGCGCGCGTCGCCGCGCAGCGTCTGATGGGCCACGAGGTCGCGGGCTGGCGCACCTCACTGCAGCGCAGCGGCACGATCTCCACCTGCACCCTGGCGCGCGCCGAGGTGAGCGGGCCTTACGGGGCGCACGCCACGCTGACGCGTTTACGCTGCTGAGAGGCAAAAGCGCCCGCGCACTATGGGCAACCCAGGCGATACGCGGTAGAGTGACCAGTCTGCCGCTTTGCCGCGCCAGACAGTGTCACCACAGGAGTTTCCATGTTTCACGTTTATCACTCAAACCAGCTCGATGTTCTGAAGATTCTCGCGGCAGCGGTGATAGAACATGACCCCCTCAGCGATCCTTTCGCCGCTGAAACCGTGCTGGTGCAGAGTCCCGGTATGGCGCAGTGGCTGCAGATGGAGCTGGCGCACACCTTCGGCATCGCCGCCAATATCGACTTTCCGCTTCCCGCCTCCTTTATCTGGGATATGTTCGTGCGCGTGCTGCCGGATATTCCCGCCGAAAGCGCCTTTACCAAAGCCAGCATGAGCTGGAAGCTGATGCATCGCCTGCCGGCGCTGCTGACCGAGGAGGCGTTTGTTTCGCTGCGCCACTACCTGCACGACGACAGCGACAAGCGCAAGCTGTTCCAGCTCTGCTCTCGCGTCGCCGATCTCTTCGATCAGTATCTGGTTTACCGCGCCGACTGGCTGAATCGCTGGGAGCAGGGCGAGCTGGTAGAGGGGCTGGGCGACGCGCAGCTGTGGCAGTCGGCGCTGTGGCGCGATCTGGTGGCCTACACCGATGCGCTGGGACAGCCGAAATGGCACCGCGCTAATCTCTACGCGCGCTTTATTCAGACGCTGGAGCGGGCCGAGCAGGCGCCGCCCAGCCTGCCGAAGCGCGTCTTTATCTGCGGTATATCCGCCTTGCCGCCGGTCTATCTGCAGGCGCTGCAGGCGCTGGGCCGCCATATCGATATTCATCTGCTGTTCACCAATCCCTGCCGCGATTACTGGGGCGATATTCAGGATTACGCCTTCCTGGCGAAGCTGCAGAGCCGCCAGCGTCGCCGCCTCGACAGCGACGAGTCGCGCGATCTCTTCAGCGATCCGCTTGAGGCGCCCGCGCGCTTCAACGCCGAAGGCGAACAGCAGCTCAGCAACCCGCTGCTCGCCTCCTGGGGCAAGCTGGGCCGCGACAACCTGTTCCTGCTCAGCCAGATGGACGAGGCGGATGACGTCGACGCCTTTGTCGAGGTTGAGGAAGATAATCTGCTGCACGCTATGCAGCACGACCTGCTGAATCTGCAGGATAACGCGGTGCTGGGGCTGAGCGCGGAGGAGCTGGCCTGGAGCGGCAACAAGCGTCCGCTCGATCCTGACGATCGTTCTATCAGCGTGCAGATCTGCCACAGCGCCCAGCGCGAGGTGGAAGTGCTGCAGGATCATCTGCTGGCGATGATGGAGGCGGATCCTGGGCTCAAGCCGCGCGATATTATCGTGATGGTGGCCGATATCGACAGCTACGCCCCCTTTATTCAGGCGGTTTTCGCTAACGCGCCCGCCGATCGCTATCTGCCGTTCTCTATCTCCGATCGCCGCGCCAGCCAGGCGCATCCGGCGATCTTCGCCTTTCTGAGCCTGCTGGCGCTGCCGGACAGCCGCTTTGCCGCGGAAGATGTGCTGGCGCTGCTGGAGGTGCCGGCGCTGGCGAACCGTTTTTCGGTGGATGAGAGCGGCCTGCGCCTGCTGCGCCGCTGGGTGGATGAATCGGGCGTGCGCTGGGGGCTGGACGACGACAGCGCCGAAGCGCTGGCGCTGCCGGTCACCGGCCAGCACACCTGGCGCTTTGGCCTCGAGCGCATGCTGCTGGGCTATGCGATGGAGAGCCATCACGGCGACTGGCAGGGCATTCTGCCCTATGACGAATCGAGCGGACTGGTCGGCGAGCTGGCTGGCCATCTGGCGGAGCTGCTGATGCGGCTAAACCACTGGCGCGCCCGGCTCAGCGAGTCGCGGCCGCTGGAGGGCTGGCTGCCGCTCTGTCGGGAGATGATCAACGACTTCTTCCACGGCGACGCCGAAGCGGAAGCGGCGCTGCTGCTGGTAGAGGAGCAGTGGAAACAGCTAATCGAATATGGCCAGGCGGCGCGTTATGAAGCTGCGATTCCGGTGACGCTGCTGCGCGACGATCTGCGCGCGCGCCTCGATCAGCAGCGTATCAGCCAGCGCTTTCTCGCCGGCCAGATTAACTTTTGCACGCTGATGCCGATGCGTTCGATTCCCTTCCGCGTCGTCTGCCTGCTCGGCATGAACGACGGCGTCTATCCGCGTACGCTGCCGGCGCCGGGCTTCGATCTGATGCAGCAGCAGACGCGCAAAGGCGATCGCAGCCGACGCGACGACGACCGCTATCTGTTTCTTGAGGCGCTGCTGTCGGCGCAGGATCGGCTCTATATCAGCTATATCGGTCGCGCCATTCAGGATAATACGGAACGCTATCCCTCAGTGCTGGTCACAGAGCTGCTGGATTATATCGGCCAGAGCTTCTGCCTGCCCGGCGACGAGGCGAAAGAGCTGGACGAGAGCGCGCAGCGCGTGCAGCGGCATATTCAGCATCTACACAGCCGTATGCCCTTCGCTGCCGAAAATTTTCAGCCGCAGTCGCGCTGTCACAGCTTTGCGCGCGAGTGGCTGCCCGCCGCGCAGGGAAAAGGCGAGGCGCAGCCCGACTTTGTGCAGCCGCTGCCGCTGCCGGAGATGGAATCGGTCTCCTGCGAACAGTTCCTGCGCTTCTGGCGGCATCCGGTGCGCGCCTGGTTTCACCAGCGGCTCGGCGTCGCCTTCTGGCTGGAAGAGACGGAGCTGTCGGACAACGAGCCTTTCGCGCTCGATAGCCTGGAACGTTACCAGATCAACGCCGAGCTGCTGAACGCGCTGGTGGAGGGGGAGGACACGCAGCGTCTTTACGCCCTGCATCGCGCGGCGGGCAACCTGCCTTACGGGGCCTTCGGCGAGCTGTTCTGGCAGGCGCAGCAGGAAGAGATGCAGGAGGTCGCGGCGGCGGTGGTTGAGCAGCGCAGCGAAGGCGAAAGCTGGGAGGTGAGTCTGCCGCTCGACGGCGTCACGCTGACCGGCTGGCTGACGCAGGTTCAGCGTGACGGCCTGCTGCGCTGGCGTCCTGGCGTGCTGAACATGAACGATGGGCTGCTGCTCTGGCTGGAGCATCTTATCTACTGCGCGCTGGGCGGCGACGGCGAAAGCCGCATGATGGGCCGGGAAAAGAGCCGCTGGCGCTTTGCGGCGGTGGCGCAGTCAGAGGCGCAGGCGATGCTGACGCACTATATGCAGGGCTATAAGCAAGGCATGTCGCAGCCGCTGCTGCTGCTCAACAAGAGCGGCGGCGCCTGGCTGACGGCGAGTTACGATAAAAAAACGCGGCAGCTGCTGCTGGACGAGGCGACCCAGATCAAGGCGCGCAATCGCCTGCTGCAGGCCTGGACCGGTGGCTATCAGCTGGAGGGCGAGGGCGGCGATCCCTACCTGCAGCGGCTATGCCGCGTCTTGAACGAGGCGCAGCTTACGCAGATCACCGAGGCCGCGCAGCGCTGGTATCTGCCGGTGCTGCAGGCCCACCTGGATGATGAATAGCAAGCGGTGCGACGAGCGCTGACGCGTCGACGCCCGATAACAAGGTACGTCAGTTTGAACCATTTTCGGCTGCGCCTGCCTGACAGCGCAGTTTCAAGGGTAACAGAAGGGGTTTACATGCGTAGATACGCTCGCTGGATAGCGGCGCTGATGTTGAGCCTGACGGCCTGCGCCGCGCAGGCGCAGGCCGCGACGGGCTGGACGGCGGTCAATGAAACCATTCGCAAAAGCGACAACGATCCGCGCCAGTATCAGGCCGTCCGGCTCGACAACGGGCTGGTGGTGCTGCTGGTCTCCGACGCGCAGGCGCCGAAGTCGCTGGCGGCGCTTACCCTGCCCATCGGCTCGCTGGACGATCCCGATCGGCAGCTCGGGCTGGCGCACTTCCTCGAGCATATGGTGCTGATGGGATCGCAGCGCTATCCGCAGCCGGATAACCTGGCGGAGTTTCTGAAAAAGCACGGCGGCAGCCACAACGCCAGCACCGCTTCCTACCGCACCGCGTTCTACCTTGAGGTGGAAAACGACGCGCTGGAGCCGGCGGTGGACCGCATGGCGGATGCGCTGGCCGCGCCGCTGCTCGATCCGGTCAACGCCGATCGCGAACGCAACGCCGTAAATGCCGAGCTGACGATGGCGCGCTCGCGCGACGGCCTGCGTATGGCACAGGTCGGCGCAGAGACGCTTAATCCGGCGCACCCCGGCTCGCGCTTTTCCGGCGGCAACCTCGACACGCTGAAGGATAAGCCGGACAGCAAACTGCTCGACGCGCTGTCGGCGTTTTATCACACCCACTACTCCGCCAACCTGATGAAGGCGGTGCTCTACAGCAATAAACCGCTGCCGGAGATGGCGCAGATCGCCGCCAACACCTTTGGCCGCATCGCCAGCCACGACGCCACGGTGCCCGCTATCGACGTGCCCGTTGTGACCGAGGCGCAGCAGGGCATCGTGATCCACTACGTGCCGGCGCAGCCGCGCAAGCAGCTAAAAATTGAGTTTCGCATCGCCAATAACAGCGACCGCTTCCGCAGCAAGACCGATACGCTGATCGGCTATCTGATCGGCAACCGCAGCAAAAATACCCTGGCCGACTGGCTGCAGAAGCGCGGGCTGGCCGACGGCGTCAATGCCGGCGCCGACCCGATGAGCGAACGCAGCAGCGGCGTCTTCGCCATTACCGCCTCGCTCACCGATAAAGGTCTGGCGCAGCGCGATGAAGTGGTAGCGGCGATTTTTAGCTATATCGCCATGCTGCGCGAGCAGGGCATCGACAAGCGCTACTTTGACGAGGTCTCTCACGTCCTGGCGCTCGATTTTCGCTATCCCTCGCTGACGCGCGATATGGATTACATTGAATGGCTGGCGGACACCATGCTGCGCGTGCCGGTGGAGCATACGCTGGATGCGCCTTACCTGGCCGATGACTATGACGCCGCCGCCATCAACGCGCGCCTCGATGAGATGACGCCGCAGAAGGCGCGCATCTGGTATATCAGCCCGCAGGAGCCGCACAACAAAGAGGCCTACTTCGTTAATGCGCCCTATCAGGTCGATCGCATCAGCGAGCAGACCTTTGCAGAGTGGCGTCAGCGCGCCAGCCAGATCCACCTCTCGATGCCGACGCTGAACCCCTATATTCCTGACGACTTCACCCTGATCCCGCAGGATGGTAAAAGCTATGCCCATCCGGTCTCACTGCCCAACGACTTCGGCATGCCGATCTACTGGATGCCGAGCCGTTTTTACGCCAGCGAGCCGAAAGCCTCGGTGATGCTGGCGCTGCGCAACCCGCACGCCATCAGCGACGCGCGTCAGCAGGTGCTGTTTGGCCTGAACGACTATCTCTCCAGCCTGGCGCTGGATGAGCTTAACTCGCAGGCCTCGGTGGGCGGCATCAGCTTCTCCACCAGCGAAAATGACGGGCTGGTATTCAGCGCCAGCGGCTTTACCCAGCGGCTGCCAACGCTGCTGAAAAAGCTGGTAGAAGGCTACGCCGCCTTCCGGCCGACACCGCAGCAGCTGGAGCAGGCGAAATCCTGGTATCTGGATCAGCTGGACGCGGCGGATAAGGGCAAGGCGTTCGAGCTGGCGATCCAGCCGATGCAGATGCTGTCGCAGCTGCCCTATACGCAGCGTGAGACGCGCCGCGCGCTGGTCAAGGCAATCGCGCTTGATGAGGTAGTGGCGTATCGCGACAATCTGATCCATCATGCGACCCCTGAACTGCTGGCGGTAGGCAACCTCAGCGCCGACAGCGTGACCCAGCTGGGCCGCGAGCTGAAGCAGCAGATGCAGACGCAGGGCACGCAGCACTGGCGCAACAGCTACGTCTCTTTTGCTAAGCCGGTGAAAGCCAACCTGCAAAAAGCGGGCAGCAGCACCGATTCGGCGCTGGCGGCGCTCTATGTGCCGCTCGGCTACGGCGAATATCAGAGCATGGCGAGCAGTTCGATGCTGAGCCAGATCGTGCAGCCCTGGTTCTACAATCAGCTGCGCACCGAAGAGCAGCTGGGCTATGCGGTCTTCGCATTCCAGATGCCGATCGGCCGCCAGTGGGGCATCGGCTTCCTGCTGCAGAGCAACAGCAAGCAGCCCGCTTATCTGCTGCAGCGCTATCAGGCCTTCTACCCGCAGGCAGAAAAGCGGCTGCGCGCCATGCCGCAGAGCGACTTCGCGCAGTATCAGCAGGCGATGATTAATCAGCTGAATCAGCGGCCGCAGACCCTCGATGAAGAGGCGTCGCGCTATAGCCGCGACTTCGATCGCCAGAACTACGCCTTCGATACGCGGCAGAAGGTGATCGCGCAGCTCCAGCAGCTGACGCCGGGCGCGCTGGCGGACTTCTTCCATCGCGCCGTGCTGCAGAAAGAGGGCATGGCGATGACGTCACAAATTGCCGGCAACAGCGCGGAAAGCGTCGCCTTTGCGCGGCTGCCTGGCTGGAAAACCTGGAATGAGGTAGCGAAACTGCAGCAGTCGCTACCGGTTAAGAGTGAGACGCAATGAGTTACCCTGAATCGCTGAATCCCTTGACGCTGCCGCTGCGCGGCGAGCGTCTGATCGAGGCTTCGGCGGGCACCGGCAAAACCTTTACCATCGGCGTGCTCTATCTGCGCCTGCTGTTGGGGTTGGGCGGCGAAAACAGCTACAGCCGTCCGCTGTCGGTGGAAGAGATACTGGTGGTGACCTTTACCGAGGCCGCCACCGCTGAACTGCGCGGGCGCATCCGCGAAAATATTCACGAGCTGCGCCTGGCCTGCGTGCGCGGCGCCAGCAACAATCCGGTGCTGGCGCAGCTGCTGGAGCAGATTAACGATCTCGCGCAGGCCGCTTCGCTGCTGCTGGCGGCGGAGCGTCAGATGGATGAAGCGGCGATATTTACCATTCATGGCTTCTGCCAGCGCATGCTTAACCTGAACGCCTTTGAGTCCGGCATGCTGTTTGAGCAGGAGCTGATAGAGGATGAGGCGCCGCTGTTTAAGCAGGCGACGGCGGACTTCTGGCGACGCCACTGCTACCCGCTGACGCTGGAGGTGGCGCGTGCCATCGTCGCAGAGTGGAACGGCCCGGAAAGCCTGCTGCTGACGCTGCGGCCCTGGCTGCAGGGCGAGTCGCCGCGGCTGAAACGTCCGCCTGCCGATGACGAAACCCTGGCGACGCGCCACGCCGCCAACCTGGCGCGCATCAGCGAAATGAAGCGGCAGTGGCAGGCGGTAAGCGACGAAGTAGAAGGCATTATCAGCCAGTCCGGGGTGGATAAACGCAGCTACAGCAGTAAACATCTGCCGCTCTGGGTGGCAAAAATCACCCAGTGGGCCAGCAGCGAAACCACCGACTATCTCTTCCCGAAAGAGCTGGAGCGTTTCGCCCAGCGCGTGCTGGTGGAGAAGACCAAAAAAGGCGAGCCGCCGCAGCATCCGCTGTTCCAGGCGGTAGAGGCGTTTCTCGCCGAGCCGCTGTCGCTGCGCGATCTGGTGATCGCCCGCGCGCTGGTAGAGGTGCGCGACGCGGTGCGTAAAGAGAAGCGCCTGCGCGCGCTGCTTGGCTTCGACGATCTGCTGAGCCGCCTCGACGAGGCGCTGCAGCAGCCGGGCGGCGCGCTGCTGGCCGAGACCATACGCGCCCGTTATCCGGTGGCGCTGATTGACGAATTTCAGGATACCGATCCGCAGCAGTATCGCATTTTCCGCACGCTCTATCTTCATCAGCCCGAGCTGGCACTGCTGCTGATCGGCGACCCCAAACAGGCGATCTACGCCTTCCGCGGCGCCGATATCTTTACCTATCTGCGCGCCCGCAGCGAGGTCAGCGCGCACTACACGCTGGATACCAACTGGCGATCGTCGCCGGGCATGGTGCAGAGCGTTAATCGCCTTTTCGCCCGCATGGCGTCACCGTTTCTCTTCGAGGCGATCCCGTTTCAGCCGGTTCATCCCGCCGG
Source organism: Pantoea agglomerans (assembly GCF_020149765.1). Lineage (NCBI taxonomy): Bacteria > Pseudomonadati > Pseudomonadota > Gammaproteobacteria > Enterobacterales > Erwiniaceae > Pantoea > Pantoea agglomerans. The sequence goes on along the minus strand of NZ_CP083809.1, from coordinate 3,181,431 downwards.
GCCGAACCAGCCGCTGACGCTGCTGAAAGATGCGCAGCCGCAGGCGGCGCTGCGCTTCTGGCTGCAGCCGGGCGACGGCGTCGGCGTCAGCGACTATCAGCAGTTTATGGCGCAGCAGTGCGCCGCCGATATCAGCCGCTGGCTGGTCGCCGGGCAGCAGGGACGTGCGCTGCTGGGCAAGGGCGACGATCTGCGGCCGGTGCAGGCGTCCGATATTACCGTGCTGGTGCGCAGCCGTAACGAGGCGGGCCTGATCCGCGACGCGCTGAACGAGCTGTCGATTCCGTCGGTCTATCTCTCTAACCGCGACAGCGTCTACACCACGCCCGAGGCGCGCGAGCTGCTGTGGCTGCTGCAGGCGGTACAGGCACCGGAGCAGGAGCGTCTGCTGCGCAGCGCCCTGGCGACCTCGATCTTTGCCATCGACGCCGCCTCGCTGGACAGGCTGAGCCAGAACGAGCGCGAATGGGATGCGCTGGTCGAGCAGTTTGCCGGCTGGCAGCAGCTCTGGCACCAGCGCGGCGTATTGCCGATGCTGCGCGACGTGATGAACCAGCGGCAGCTGGCGGAAAATATGCTGGCGTCGGAGAACGGCGAACGCAGGCTTACCGACCTGATGCACCTGGGCGAGCTGCTGCAGGAGGCGTCGACCCACCTCGACAGCCCGCATGCGCTGGTGCGCTTTCTCGCCCAGCAGATCGCCCGGCCCAACAGCCAGTCGGCGGAGCAGCAGCTGCGGCTGGAGAGCGACCGCCATCTGGTGCAGATCGTCACTATCCACAAATCCAAAGGATTGCAGTATCCGCTGGTGTGGCTGCCTTTCGCCGCGGGCTTTCGCGAAGCGGCCAGCGCGCTCTATCACGATCGTGAGAGCTTTGCCACGCTGCTCGACGTGCAGGGCGACGAGCAGAGTCTGGCGCTGGCGGAGCAGGAGCGTCTGGCGGAAGATCTGCGCCTGCTCTACGTCGCCTTAACCCGCTCGGTGTTTCACTGCAGCGTCGGCATTGCGCCGCTGTTTAAAGGCGCGCGCAAAAAAGAGGGCGACAGCGATCTCCACAAAAGCGCGCTGGGCTATCTGGTGCAGCAGGGAGAGAGCGGCGACGCCGACCGCCTGCGCGCCTGCCTGGCGACGCTGGCGGATGCGGATACCGAAGTGCTGTGCGACGATCTGATCCCCGGCGAAAACTGGCGTGAACAGGCGCAGCCCGACGATGCGCTCAGCAGCCGTCAGGTAACGCGCGACCTGCGCGACGCCTGGCGCGTCACCAGCTATTCCGGGCTTCAGCAGCACAGCAGTTCGCCGCTGCTGGAGGCGATGCCGACGTTCGATATCGACGCAGCGGGCGAAGAGGGCGGGGAGGCAGAAAGCGCGCTGACGCCGCATCACTTCCCGCGCGGCGCGGCGCCGGGCACCTTTCTGCACGGCCTGTTTGAATCTATCGATTTTACCCGTCCGCCGGACAGGGCGCTGCTGGAAACGCAGCTGGAACAGAACGGCTATCCGCCTCACTGGCTGCCGGTGCTGGAGGCCTGGATCGCGCGCGTGCTGCATACGCCGCTTAACCGCGACGGCCTGACGCTGGGGGCGCTGAACAACCGGGACCGGCTGGTGGAGATGGCCTTTTATCTGCCGCTGGAGCGCATGCTGAACGCTCCGCAGCTCGATGCGCTGATGCGGCAGCACGATGCGCTGTCGGCGCGCGCCCCCCGGCTGGAGTTCCATCAGGTACAGGGTATGCTGAAAGGCTTTATCGATCTGGTGTTTCGCTGGAACGGTCAATATTATCTGCTGGATTACAAATCCAACTGGCTGGGGGAGAGCGAAGCGGCCTATACCCCGGAAGCGATGGCGCAGGCGATGGTGGATCATCGCTACGATTTGCAGTACCAGCTCTATACGCTGGCGCTGCACCGCTATCTGCAGCATCGCCTGCCCGACTACGACTATGAGCGCCACTTTGGCGGCGTGTTTTATCTGTTTTTGCGCGGCGTCGACGGCAGTTCGCCGCAAAATGGCATCTTTACCGCGCGGCCAACGGCCTCCTTCGTTGCCGGACTGGACGCGCTGTTTCGTCGCCCGAAAGAGGAAGAAGTATGACGGACATTGTGTCACTGCTCGATCAGGCGGTAGAGAAGCGTCTGCTGCGGTCGCTTGATCTTCAGTTTGCGCGGCTGCTGGCCGACGCCTCGCAGCCCGCCTGGCTGCTGGCGGCCGCCTGCGTCAGCGCCGAAGCGGGGGACGGTCACGTCTGCCTGCCGCTGGCGCAGCTGACCCCCGAGGCGCTTTTCGCCGGACGCCATCCCGAACTGGCTAAGGCGCTGTGGCGCGCAGCGGGCGCGCCACAGTGCTGGAAAACGGCGCTGGCGGGCTGGCCAGCGCTGAGCGACGGCGGCATCGCCACGCCGCTGGTGCTCAATCATGAGCGTCTCTATCTGCATCGCCTGTGGCAGAGCGAAGGCCGGGTGGCGCACTTTTTCACCCGGCAGGCAGAGATGGCGGAGATGGATATCGCCGCCGCGCAGAACGTGCTGAGCGCGCTGTTTGGCGATCGGCCCGATGACTGGCAAAAAATCGCCGCCGCCGTGGCGCTGACGCGTAAAACCGCCGTGATTTCCGGCGGTCCCGGCACTGGCAAAACCACTACCGTGGCAAAGCTGCTGGCGGCGATGATCCGCCTGAGCGGCAGCAACCTGCGTATTCAGCTGGCAGCGCCGACCGGCAAAGCGGCGGCGCGCCTGACCGAATCTCTCGGTCAGGCGCTGCAGGCGCTGTCGGTCAGCGACGAAGAGCGGGCGCGTTTTCCCAGTGAAGCGACAACGCTGCACCGTCTGCTGGGCGCCCAGCCCGATACGCAGCGGCTGCGCTATCACGCCGCCAACCGGCTTCACCTCGACGTGCTGGTGGTGGATGAGGCCTCTATGGTCGATCTTTCGATGATGGCAAAGCTGATTGCCGCACTGCCCGATCACGCGCGCGTGATTTTCCTCGGCGATCGCGATCAGCTGGCGTCGGTGGAAGCGGGGGCCGTGCTGGGCGACATCTGCCGCTGCGCGGAAACGGGCTACAGCCTGTCGCGCGCGCAGCAGCTGGCGGCGCTGACGCAGTGCGCGCTCGACGGCGCGGATGACGCGGGCGCGCCCGACGTGCGCGACAGCATCTGTCTGCTGCGTAAAAGTTACCGCTTTGATGCGACGTCGGGCATCGGGCAGCTGGCGCGGGCGGTCAATCTTGGCGACGCGCGCGCCGTTGAGTCGGTATTTAGCGCCGCCTTTGAAGATATCGATTTTCAGGCGCTGCAGAGCGGCGAAGCCTATCAGGCGATGCTTGACGCGGTGGCGGAGGGTTACCAGCCTTTCCTGAAGTTAGTGCAGTCGCGCGCGCCGGTAGAGGAGATTCTGCTGGCCTTTAGCCGCTACCAGCTGCTTTGCGCCCTGCGCGACGGGCCGTTTGGCGTGCAGGGGCTGAACCAGCGCATCGAGCAGCGTCTGGTGCAGCTGCAGCGTATCCGGCGTCCGGCGATCGGCAGCCGATGGTATGCGGGACGGCCGGTCATGGTGACGCGCAACGACAGCGCGCTGGGGCTGTTCAACGGCGATATCGGCATTACCCTGCGCGATGCAGAGAATCAGCTGAAGGTCTTTTTCCCGCTGCCGGACGGATCGGTGAAGGCGGTGCAGCCGAGTCGCCTGCCGCCGCACGACACCGCCTGGGCGATGACGGTGCATAAGTCGCAGGGATCGGAGTTTGAGCATACCGCGCTGGTCATGCCGGCCCAGTTCTCGCCGGTGCTGACGCGCGAGCTGGTCTATACCGCCATTACCCGCGCGCGCAAGCGGCTGACGCTCTACAGCGAACCGGCAGTGTTCCAGCGTGCGGTGCAGCTGCAAACCCAGCGCCGCAGCGGGCTGGTGGAAAGGCTAAGTCTGGTATAAAGGGCGCATCAGGAGCGAAGGCAGGACGCTTTGCTCCACGGCCCATGCCGCCCGCGCAATCAGCTACGGGGCCGTCCGAAAGAGGAGCCGGCTGGCCACTCAGGTCAGGTCGGCCATCAGCACCTTTGAGCGCCGCTGATAGTTATACATCTGCTTTTTACTCTCCGGCAGCGACTCAATATCCACCGGCGTAAAACCGCGCTCCTGAAACCAGTGAATGCTGCGCGTCGTGAGTACGAACAGCTTCTCCAGCCCCATCTGCCGTGCCTGAAGCGCAACGCGCTGCAGCAGCATCTCGCCGCGCGACGAGCTGCGATAGTCCGGATGCACCGCCACGCACGCCATTTCGCCGATTTTCTCATCCATAAAAGGGTAGAGCGCCGCGCAGGCGATGGTCAGGTTGTCGCGAATGATAATGGTGAACTTGTCGATCTCCATCTCCAGCTGCTCGCGCGAGCGACGCACCAGGATCCCCTGCTGCTCCAGCGGGCGGATAAGCTCAAGTATGCCGCCGATATCGTTAATGGTGGCGCGGCGGATCTGCTCGCTCGACTCCATTACGATCTGCGTGCCGATACCGTCGCGGGAGAAGAGCTCCTGCAACAGCGCGCCATCTTCCTGATAGCTAATCAGATGGCTGCGGCGCACGCCGCTGCGGCAGGCTTTCACCGCGCCACGCAGGAAGCGCACCGTGCCGGAAAGGTAGTCGCCGTCGCTCTCCATCTCGTCGATGCGCGCCTGCGCGTCGTTCGGGAACAGCTCGGAGATAATGGTGCCGTCGCGGCGCGGCACCCCCTGCTCGGAGCAGAAGCCGATCATCTTCTCCGCCTTCAGCTTAATGGCCAGCTGGGTGGCGACCTCTTCTGACGTCAGGTTAAAACTTTCGCCGGTAACGGAAACCGCCACCGGGCCGAGCAGTACGATCGCATCGTTATCCAGCTGACGATGGATCGCCTCTTCGTCGATGCGGCGAATGCGCCCGCTGTGGCAGTAATCGACGCCGTCATCCACGCCCAGCGGCTGCGCGATAATAAAGTTGCCGCTGACGACGTTGATATGCGCGCCCTGCAGCGGCGTATTGTTGATGCTCATTGAGAGTCGCGCCGTGATGTCGAGCTGCAGCCGTCCCGCCGCCTGCTTTACCAGCTCCAGCGACTGGGCGTCGGTGACGCGGGTGTACTTGTGGTAAACCGGCTCCAGCTGATGCGCCGCGAGGCTGGCGTCAATCTGCGGACGCGCGCCATAGACCACCACCAGGCGAATGCCGAGACTGTGCAGCAGGCCGATATCGTTAACGATGCTGGAGAAATTCTCATGCTCGATCGCTTCGCCGCCCAGCATGATGACAAAGGTCTTGCCACGGTGGGCATTGATATAGGGAACGGTGTGGCGAAAACCCTGAACCAGCTCAGTACTACGTTCCTTCACGGCAAACCTCAATGAATGATTATTCGTAATTTTTGTATTTTTATTCTTTTAGGGCGCTATTTGCAAGCGGTAAACCTGACGTAAATTTACGTTTTTTCGGGTGCGCTGGCAGCTAAGAGACTGCATTATTTAGCTTTTCCAGGATGACTTAGCCAAAAGGATGGGCTAAAGTTTTCAGCGCCGTTTATTAAAGTGGCGCTTTTTTAGACAGAACAGAGCAGCTGGAGCGGCATGTCAGAATCAAATCCCCTTATTTCCCGCAGAAGGCTCCTGCAGGGTACCGGCGCATTATTGCTACTGAGCGTCAGCCGCACAGGCCTGGCGGCAAAAAACCATATCGTCGCGGTTCGCATCTGGCCATCTTCGACCTATTCGCGCATGACGCTGGAGTCCAGCGTGCCGCTTCACTATAAGCAGTTTGCGCTCTCGCATCCGGATCGGCTGGTCATTGATATCGCAAATATGCATCTCAATCCGGTGCTGAAAGGCGTCGACAAGCTGGTGCGCGTAAGCGATCCCTTTATTAAAAATGCGCGGGTCGGGCAGTTTGACGCCAATACCGTGCGCATTGTGCTGGAGCTGAAGCGCAACGTCGCGCCAAAAACCTTTACGCTGGCGCCGGTGGCCGGGATCAAACACCGGCTGGTGGTGGATCTCTATCCGAGCCAGCATAGCGCAGAAGACGATCCGCTGCTGGCGCTGCTGAAGGATTACAACCAGGGCGATCTGGAACGCAACGAGCCGGCGTCCGCGCCGCTGCCCGGCAAGGCGGGACGCGACCGGCCGCTGATCGTGATGATCGATCCAGGGCACGGCGGCGAAGATCCCGGCGCGCACGGCAAATACAAAACGCGTGAAAAAGATATCGTGCTGAAGATGGGGCGACGGCTTAAGGCGCTGATCGATAAAGAGCCCAATATGAAAGCCTATATGACGCGCAACGAGGATGTGTTTATTCCGCTGCGGGTGAGGGTGGCGAAAGCGCGCAAGCAGCGCGCCGATCTCTTTGTCTCGATACACGCCGACGCCTTTACCAGCCGCAGCGCGCGCGGCTCCTCGGTATTCGCGCTCTCAACCAAAGGTGCGACCTCGGCGGCGGCCCGTTTCCTGGCGCAGACGCAGAACGAATCGGATCTTATCGGCGGCGTCAGCAAGAGCGGCGATCGCTATCTCGACCACACCATGTTCGATATGGTGCAGCGCCAGACCATTCACGATAGCCTGACGTTCGGCAAAGAGGTGCTGCATCGTATGGGGCGCATCAACCATCTGCACAAGCGTACCGTCGATCAGGCGGGCTTTGCGGTGCTGAAGGCGCCGGATATTCCGTCGATTCTGGTGGAAACCGCCTTTATCAGCAACGTGGCAGAGGAGCGCAAGCTGCGTACCAGCCGCTATCAGCAGCAGGTGGCTGAAGCGATTTTTCACGGCATAAAGGCTTACTTCGAGAAGGGCGGGGCGCGACGCTAACAGCAGAAGAGGGGATGGCCTGCGCCATCCCGTTTTCAGAAGGCACAAAAACAAAAAAGCACCCTTAAGGTGCTTAAATGTTGGTTGCGGGAGCCGGATTTGAACCGACGACCTTCGGGTTATGAGCCCGACGAGCTACCAGGCTGCTCCATCCCGCGTCCGTAGTGCGCTTTGCGTCTTTTTCACATTCTCTCTTCACAAGAAGAGTTGGTTGCGGGAGCCGGATTTGAACCGACGACCTTCGGGTTATGAGCCCGACGAGCTACCAGGCTGCTCCATCCCGCGTCCGTAGTGCGCATTGCGTCTTTTTCACATTGTCTCTTCATAAGAAGAGTTGGTTGCGGGAGCCGGATTTGAACCGACGACCTTCGGGTTATGAGCCCGACGAGCTACCAGGCTGCTCCATCCCGCGTCCGTGGATGCGCACTATACCTCCTGGAGCTGATGATGCAACCCCTTTTTCGCGCGAAGCGCCAAATTAGGGATTGTTTGCTGAATATTTTCTCCATATGGCTAATTATCGCACAGCTGCGCACTGGGAAGGGGAAGGCGGATTTCAATCTGCCAGACGCTTTGCTATCGTCGCGGGGCGAAAACTGATGAATAAAAGAGATGGCGATGAATAAAGGACACTGGGCGAAGTACGCACTTACTGGTGCAATGTTTGCGCTGCTGGCGGGTTGTAGCTCGAAACCGACCGACCGCGGGCAGCAATATAAAGACGGCAAGCTGGAACAGCCGCTGGCGCTGGTTAACCAGCCCAACGCCAAAGGCCGACCGGTCAACGGCAGAGATTTTGGCGAGCAGGTGCGGCAGATCCAGTCCGCCTCTTCCGCGCTGTATGGACGCCATACCGGCACCTACAGCGCGATTGAAAGCTGGCTGATGGCGGGCGCCGACACGCGCCAGCTGCGTCAGTTCGGCCTGAACGCCTTCCAGATGGAAGGAACCGATAACTACGGCAACGTGCAGTTTACCGGCTACTACACGCCGGTGGTGCAGGCGCGCTATACGCGTCAGGGCGAGTTCCAGTACCCCATCTACCGCATGCCGCCGCGCAAGCGCGGTGCGAAGCTGCCGAGCCGCGCTGCTATCTATAACGGCGCGCTGGACGAACGCTATGTGATCGGCTGGAGCAATTCGCTGATCGATAACTTTATTATGGACGTGCAGGGCAGCGGCTACGTTGACTACGGCGACGGCCGTCCAATGACCTTCTTTGGCTACGGCGGCAAAAACGGCTGGGCCTATCACAGCATCGGCAAAGAGCTGATCGATCGCGGCGAGGTGAAGCGCGAAGATATGTCGATGCAGGCGATTCGCGACTGGGCGGCATCGCACTCCGAGCAGGAGGTGCGCGCGCTGCTGGAAACCAACCCGTCGTTCGTCTTCTTTAAGCCGGAACCCTATACGCCAGTGCGCGGCGCCAGCGCGGTGCCGCTGGTGGCGAAGGCCTCTGTCGCGTCGGACCGCTCGCTGATCCCGGCGGGAACCGCGCTGCTGGCGGAAGTGCCGCAGCTGAACGAAAAAGGCAAGTTTAACGGTAAGTATGAGATGCGCCTGATGGTGGCGCTGGACGTCGGCGGTGCCATTAAGGGACAGCACTTTGATATCTATCAGGGTATTGGGCCCGACGCGGCGCACCTGGCGGGCTTCTATAACCACTATGGTCGCGTCTGGGTGCTGAAGGCCGCGCCGGGTGCCGGGCAGCCGCTGTTCAGCAACCCGCAAAACGGCGATAATGGCTCTCTGTTACTGGGTTCAAACTGATTCTCTGCGGGCCGCACGGCCCGCATGAAGCAACAAGGTTAATTATGAGTGTGGTTAACGACGCCTGGCGTCAGCGTTTTGGCGGCACGGCACGTCTTTATGGGCAGGATGCGCTGTCGCGTTTTGCCGCGGCGCACTTCTGCGTTATCGGCATCGGCGGCGTCGGCTCCTGGGCGGCGGAAGCGCTGGTGCGTACCGGCATCGGCAAAATTACCCTGATCGATATGGACGATGTCTGCATTACCAACACCAATCGGCAGATCCACGCGCTGAACGGCAACGTCGGCAAAGCGAAAACCGAGGTGATGGCGGAGCGGCTGCGCGCCATTAATCCCGACTGCGAGGTGATCTGCATCGACGACTTTATCACGCCGGACAACACCGCCGAGCTGATGGCGGCGGGCTACGACTATGTGATCGACGCCATCGACAGCGTGCGGCCAAAAGCGGCGCTGATCGCCTGGTGCCGCCGCAACAAGATCCCGCTGATCACCACCGGCGGCGCGGGCGGCCAGATCGATCCGACCCAGATCCAGGTGGCCGATCTGGCGAAGACGATTCAGGATCCGCTGGCGGCGAAGCTGCGCGAGCGGCTGAAGGCGCTCGGCGTGGTGAAAAACAGCAAAGGCAAGCTGGGCATCGACTGCGTCTTCTCTACCGAAGCGCTGATGTATCCGCAGCCGGACGGCAGCGTCTGCGCCGCGCGCAGCACCGCCGAAGGGCCGAAAAGAATGGATTGCGAAGCGGGATTTGGCGCGGCCACTATGGTGACCGCTACCTTCGGCTTTGTCGCCGTTTCTCATGCGCTGAAGAAGTATCTGGCGCGCGCGGCGCGTCAGGCAGCGTAACCTTCAGGGCTGCGCCGCGCGCGCGGCCTGATGAACCGCCTCCGCCAGCGCTTTCAGGCCGCTGCTGCGCGAGGCGCTGAGCTGAGCGCGCAGCCCAAGCTCGTCAAACAGCTGCAGCGGATCTTCCGCCAGCAGCGCCTGCGGCGTTTTGCCCTCCACGGCGGTCAGCAGCACCGCCAGCAAACCGCGCACGATGCGGCCTTCGCTGTCGCCGTAAAAATGCAGCGTGCCATCCTGGCGACGCTGGCTGCCGAGCCAGACGCGGTTTTCGCAGCCGCTTAGCTCGATATCAGCGGTTTTCAGCGCCTCCGGCAGGGCAGGCAGCTGGCGGCTGAGCTGGATAAGCTGGCGATAGCGATCCTCCCACTGCTGAAAATGGGCGAACTTCTCTTTCAGGCCGTCCAGGGTAATCAGATCGCCAAACGGGTGCGGGCCAGCCAGGGCGTGACTCATACTTCCTCCTCCGACAGCAGGTCGAGCGCGGTGTAGACGGCGCGCGTCAGCGCGTCCACATCCTGCAAATTATTATAGGGTGCAAAAGAGACGCGCAGCGTGCCGCTCACGCCCAGCGCTGCCATCAGCGGCTGCGCACAGTGCTGACCGGCGCGCAGCGCGATGCCCTGTTCCGCCAGCAGCGTGATGATATCGCTGTGGTGCACGCCTTTAAAATCGAACGCCAGCACGCTCGACCGGCTCGCGCGATAGCTGCGGAAACCGGGAAACTCGCTCAGCTGCTCTTCGGCCAGGCTGGCAAGCTGCTGGCTCCACATCTCCGCTTTCAGCCAGTCGTGCTGCTCACACCAGCTCAGCGCGGCGCTCAGTCCCACCACGCCCGCCACGTTTGGCGTGCCAGCCTCGAAGCGCCAGGGGACAGGCTGCGGCGTGAAGCCGTTAAAATCGACCTGCGTCAGCATTTTGCCGCCCCCCTGCCACGGCGACATCTCTTCCAGCAGTTCGGCTTTGCCATAGAGTGCGCCAATGCCGGTCGGGCCGTAGAGCTTATGGGCCGAAAAGGCGTAGAAATCGATATCCAGCGCCTGCACGTCGGTTGGGCAGTGCGCCACGCCCTGCGCGCCGTCGACCATAACTTTCGCGCCGACGCCCTGCGCCAGCGCGATCGCCTGCGCCAGATCCGGGCAGCCGCCGGTGACGTTGGACATCTGGCCGATGGCCAGCAGCCGGGTACGCGCGTTAAGCAGCGACGGCAGCAGCGCGATATCTGGCAGACGATCGGCGCCGATGGGCCACTTCACTACCTTTGCGCCACTCGCCTGCGCCACCATCAGCCAGGGCACCAGATTGGCGTGGTGCTCCGCCTCGCTCACCAGGATCTCGTCGCCAGCCTTTAGCCGCGGCAGCAGCCAGCCGTTGGCGACCAGGTTGATCGCTTCCGTGGTGCCGCGCGTCCAGACGATCTGGTGGCCGTTCTCCGCATTCAGCAGGCGCGCCACCTGATAGCGCGCCTGTTCATAACGCTCGGTGAGCTGACGCGCCGCGCCGTACTGGCTGCGATGCACGGTGCCGCCGCTCAGGCTGTAAAACTGTTGCGTGGTGTCAATGACCACCTGGGGCTTGAGCGTCGTGGCGGCGCTGTCGAGATAAACGCCGGCGTCACTCAGCGCGGGAAACTGCTGGCGGAAGGCGGTGGGATTGAATGCGGTCATGCTTTGTCTCGTCATACAAATAAACAGGGCCAGATCAAAAGCCTGGCGCTCTCCTGGCAAAGCTGTAAAAGCGCGTTATGCTGATTAATGCAAGGTTTAAACCAAAACCCGCACAATGAGCAACCTTCTTTAGTCAATTTGACCAGAGTTAGCCCATGCGGGTGGTTTGATGCAATCATCTACAAGGAGATAGAAAATGAAAAAACTTTCAGCAGTGCTGGCTGTCTGCGCTATGGCTTTTACTCTGGCCGCGTGTTCAAGCAATTACGTTATGCATACCAATGACGGTCGCACCATTGTTTCAGAAGGCAAGCCTTCCGTAGACAGCGATACCGGTATGATCAGCTATAAAGACGCTAACGGCAACAAGCAGCAGATTAACCGCGCTGACGTCAAAGAGATGGTTGAGATGCAGTAATCGCTTCGGCGTCGGCTGCAGGCAAAAAAAAAGCACCGCAATTTGCGGTGCTATTCAAAATCACTATGGACAGACAGGGTAAATCTACAGGAATTAAAAGCTTGATCTGCAAAGCGGCAGATCAAAATGCAAACACAACATCACGACCACAAGCCAAAAGCTTCCCGGAAATCTGCGAACTCACTCACAAATCCTGAAATCTTTTCGTTCCGGCTCAGGAAGTGCGGCAACTATAGGTATTTGCTGGAGCTTCCTCAACGGACAATTTATAATGCCTCGGATTACTAAAACTAATATGTGACCGCTTTTTATAAGCGCATGCGTATTGCCCCTGATCCGAGCACGGAAAACCATGTCGAAACGCCTTCCTCCTCTTAATGCACTCCGCGTGTTTGACGCCGCGGCGCGTCATCTCAGCTTTACCAAAGCCGCCGAAGAGCTGTTCGTCACCCAGGCAGCCGTCAGCCATCAGATAAAATCGCTGGAAGATTTTCTGGGGCTTAAGCTGTTTCGCCGGAGGAATCGTTCGCTGCTGCTGACGGAAGAGGGACAAAGCTACTATCTCGATATTAAAGAGATCTTCACCGCCCTAAACGACGCGACGCGCAAGCTTCAGGCGCGCAGCGCGAAGGGCGCGCTGACCGTCAGCCTGCTGCCGAGCTTTGCCATTCAGTGGCTGGTGCCGCGCCTCTCCAGCTTTAATATGGCTTATCCGGGCATCGACGTGCGTATCCAGGCGGTGGACCGCGATGAGGAGAAACTGGCTGACGACGTTGACGTGGCGATTTTCTACGGCCGCGGCAACTGGCCAGGACTGCGGGTGGAGAAACTCTATGCCGAATATCTGCTGCCGGTCTGCTCGCCCGCGCTGATGACCGGCGACAACCCGTTGAAAACGCCGATGGATCTGTCGCGCTTTACGCTGCTGCACGACGCCTCGCGGCGCGACTGGCAATCCTATATTCGGCAGCTGGGCCTGCAGCATATTAATGTGCAGCAGGGGCCGATTTTCAGCCACAGCGCCATGGTGTTGCAGGCGGCGATCCACGGCCAGGGCGTGGCGCTGGCCAATAACGTGATGGCGCAGAGCGAAATCGAAGCTGGTCGGCTGATCTGCCCGTTCAACGACGTGCTGGTAAGTAAAAACGCTTTTTATCTGGTTTGTCATGACAGCCAGGCAGAACTGGGTAAAATAGCCGCCTTTCGACAGTGGATCATCGCGAAAGCCGCCAGCGAACAAGAAAAATTTCGCTTTCGCTACGACCACTAACTAACTGATTTCTGTAGAGTGAAGTACAGATGCACCTTGAGGATAGTCAGATGTCCAGTCGTGCCATGTTTATCTTTGCCGCCATCAGCGGTTTTTTGCTGGTGGCCTTTGGCGCTTTTGGCGCCCATGTTTTAAGCCGCTCTCTGGGGCCAACCGAAATGGCCTGGATCCATACCGGGCTGGAGTATCAGGCGTACCATACGCTGGCGGTTATCGGTCTCGGCGCCGCCATGCTGCGCCGCGCCAACCTCTGGTTCTACTGGAGCAGCGCCTTTCTTGCCCTTGGCATCGTGCTGTTCAGCGGCAGCCTCTACTCTCTGGCGCTGTCGCATCTGAAGTTTTGGGTTTTTGTTACGCCGGTCGGCGGGCTCTGTTTCCTGGTCGGCTGGTTTCTGATGTTGATTGGCGCGCTGCGTCTTAAACGAAAGGCAGATCGCCATGAATAAAGTTTTACTCTATTGCCGTCCCGGTTTTGAAAAAGAGTGCGCCGCGGAAATCGCCGCCGCTGCCGCCGAGCGTGAAATCTACGGCTTCCCGCGGGTAAAAGAGAACAGCGGCTATGTGCTGTTCGAATGCTATCAGCACGAAGAGGCGGATCGCCTGGTGCGCGAGCTGCCTTTTGAGAGGCTGATCTTTGCCCGCCAGATGCTGGTGGTCGGCGAGCTGCTGAAAGATCTGCCGCCGGACGATCGCATCGCGCCGATTGTCGGCATGCTGACCGGCGTGGTGGAGAAGGGCGGCGAGCTGCGCGTCGAGGTGCCGGACACCAACGACGCAAAAGAGCTGACGAAGTTTTGCCGCAAGTTTACCGTACCGCTGCGCGCCAGCCTGCGCGAAGCGGGCATTCTGCTTAACTACGAAAGCCCGAAGCGTCCGGTGGTGCACGTCTTCTTTATTGCGCCCGGCGCCTGCTATGTCGGCTACTCTGTCGTTGACAACAACTCGCCGTTCTATATGGGCATTCCGCGCCTGAAGTTCCCGGCCGATGCGCCGAGCCGCTCGACGCTGAAGCTGGAAGAGGCGTTTCACGTCTTTATTCCTGCCGACGAGTGGGACGAGCGTCTGGCGGGCGGCATGCACGCGGTCGATCTCGGCGCCTGCCCCGGCGGCTGGACCTATCAGCTGGTGAAGCGCAGCATGTGGGTTGATGCGGTAGATAACGGCCCGATGGCGCCGAGCCTGATGGAGACCGGACAGGTCACGCACTGCCGCGAGGATGGCTTTAAGTTTCGCCCGACGCGCAACAACGACTGGCTGGTGTGCGACATGGTAGAGAAGCCGGTGCGCGTCGCCAGCCTGATGACCGAATGGCTGATCAACGGCTGGTGCCGCGAGGCGATCTTTAACCTCAAGCTGCCAATGAAAAAGCGCTATGAAGAGGTGACGCAGAATCTGGCGATGATCGACGAGGCGCTAAAGGCGCAGGGCATCAACGCGCAGATCCGCGCCCGCCAGCTCTACCACGACCGCGAAGAGGTGACGGTGCATATCCGCCGCATCTGGGGCGCCATTCCCGGCCGCCGCGACGAACGCTAAGCGTCAGGCCGGGCGCGGCGTCGCCTGGCCTTCATAGCGCAGCGTTTTCAGATTTCCCTGCAATACCAGATCCTGCTTCAGCATCGCCACCTGTCGGCTGAGAAGGGCCGACTCGCGGCCCGCGATCAGCTTCGCGCGCCATTTTTCCGGCACCTCATCAAGCCGCGCATAGAGCACCTCCAGGGTTTCAAAGGTCTGCAACAGCGTTTTCGCGCTCTTCGGGCCGATGCCCGCCACGCCGGGGATCTTGCTGCTGCTGATGCCGCACAGCCCCCAGTAATCGGGCAGCCGCTGCGGCGCGACGCCGAACTCATTTTCGATAAAGGGCAGATCCAGCCAGCGCTTTTGAAAGTAGTCGCGGATGCGGATCTGCGGCGCCAGCAGCTGGCAGTAGCCTTTATCGGTTGAGACGATGGTCGCCTGATGGCCCGCCTGCGCCATTTTTACCGCCAGCGTGGCGGCCAGGTCGTCCGCTTCATCCGCCTCGGCGATCCAGCAGCTGACGCCGACGCGGCGAAACGCCTCCTGCAGCGCGGGCAGTTCGGCATGCAGATCTTCCGGCATAGGCGGCCGGCCGCTTTTATAGTCCGGCAGCAGCTGATGACGCCAGCCCTGGTGACGCTGCTCGCTGTCGAATACCGCCACGGCGTGGGTCGGCTGCGTATGCCCCAGAAGCTGGCGCAGCGCCGCGACGCAACCCTCGACGCAGGGCGATCCCTGTACTGCGTGCAGACGACGGATCAGGTTGAGCGCGTCCACAATAAGAAGGTGAAATGACATAAGCTAAACGGCAGCCCCTCAGGGCTGCCTTCCTTGCGGTTTATTTAATGATTTCGTAGCAGGGGATATAGGCGGTGCCCGGCAGCTTCATGCGGTGCTGGGCGACAAAGCCCTGCAGCAGTTCATCCATGCGGCGCATAATGTCCGGCTCACCGTGCAGCTTATAGGGCCCTTTCTCACGAATTTCCCGTATGCCGATCTCTTTTACGTTCCCGGCGACGATACCGGAGAAGGCGCGACGCAGATCCGCCGCCAGCTGCTCCGCCGGCTGGCTGGTGTAGAGATTAAGGTTGGCCATATTTTCATGGGTCGGCAGAAACGGCTTCTGCAGATCGGGCGAGATACGGATCGACCAGTTAAAGCTGTAGGCGTCGCCCGTTTCGCGGCGATACTCTTTCACCTGCGGCATCGCTTTTTTCATCAGGCGCGCCACTTCGGCAGCGTCGTCGATAATGATCTTGTAGTGGCGGCGCGCCGCTTCGCCCAGCGTATTAACGATAAAGTCATCCAGTACGTGGAAGTAGTCGGCGCTCTCCTGCGGGCCGGTGAGGATCAGCGGCAGCACCTGCTCGTGGTTCTGCGGGTTCATCATAATGCCCAGCAGATAGAGCAGCTCTTCCGCGGTGCCCACGCCGCCCGGGAAAATAATGATGCCGTGCGCGATGCGCACAAAGGCTTCCAGACGTTTTTCGATATCCGGCATGATGATAAGTTCGTTCACCAGCGGATTCGGCGGCTCGGCGGCGATAATCGACGGCTCGGTCAGGCCGATAAAGCGGCTGTCGCGGTAGCGCTGCTGCGCATGGCCCACCGCCGCGCCTTTCATCGGCGCCTCCATTACGCCTGGCCCGCAGCCGGTGCAGATATTCAGCTCGCGCAGGCCCAGCTGAGTGCCGACGTTGCGGCAGTACTGATACTCCACCGCGTTGATGGAGTGGCCGCCCCAGCAGACGACGGTATTCGGATACTCCCCGATATGCAGCGCGCGCGCGTTGCGCAGGATAGAGAAAACCTGGTTGGTGATATGCGCCGAATCATCCGGCGGCGCCTCTTCCATGCCGGCGATCGCCAGCTGGCCGTTAACAAACAGAATGTCGCGCAGCACGGCGAACAGGTTGGCCTGCAGCGAGCGGATAATGCGTCCGTCAACAAACGCCTCTTCCGGCGGATTGATCAGTTCCAGCTTAACGCCGCGCTCGCGGCGCAGCACGTTGATGTCGAAATTTTCAAAGCGGGAAAGCAGCTCGTGACTGCTGTCGGTCTGGCTGCCTGAATTCAGGACGGCAAGGGAGCAGTTGCGGAACAGCTGGTAAAGGTCGCTGCTCGCCGTGCGCTTGAGCATGTCGACTTCCAGCTGAGAGAGCAGATCCATTGAGCCAAGAGGGCTGATATGCGTAATCAAATGAACTCCGTTACACCCGCCTGGGTGACTAATGACACCGCCGTTGCGGTGGCGAAAATCCCTTGGTCGGCGATCCTCCGATCGCCGCCTTCACCAGAGTGCCTTGTCGACCCTGAATGCTCAAGAGGAACGCAACCTTTGACGCGCAGCCTGCGAGAGGCCTCGCAAAGCTACTGACGCACCAGACGGGAATATCCCGGCGTAAAGGGCACGTTGCTGCGCCACGGATTAATATCCAGGCCGCCGCGGCGCGTGTAGCGCGCATAGACGGTGAGCTGCTGCGGCTGACAGAAGCGCAGCAGGTCGTTAAAGATGCGCTCCACGCACTGCTCGTGAAACTCATTGTGCTGGCGGAAAGAGATGAGGTAGCGCAGCAGCGCCTCGCGGTCGATGCACGGGCCTTTGTAGCGAATCATCACCGAGCCCCAGTCGGGCTGGTTGGTAATCAGGCAGTTGGACTTCAGCAGATGGCTGACCAGCGTCTCTTCCACTGTTTTGCTGCCCGCCGCACTGGCCAGGTAGTCGGCATTAAAGCTGTAGTCGCTTATCTCGATATCCTGCTCGTCAATGCAGTAGCCGCTAAACTGACCGATGGGCTGGCCCTCGACTTCGCTCAGGCGGAACAGCGCCACGCTGACCTCGCCTTGCGCGCAGGCGCTGAGATCGCGCTCCAGCGTCTGGCGCACGTCGCCCCAGTCGGCGAAGCGCGTCTGGTTGAAGCTGTTAAGGTAAAGCTTAAAGCTCTTCGACTCGATAAGATGTTCGCTGGTGGCGTTCAGCACCACTTCGCCCAGCGCCACCTGCGGCACGCCCTTGCTGTTAAGCCAGGAGAGTTCGTAAAGCGTCCAGATATCCGCGCCGCTAAAGGGCAGCGCATCGGGCGTCAGCCCCAGCGGCGTGCGGTTCAGGCTGCGCGGCACCGCCTGAAGCAGGCTGGGATCGTATTGATCGTGATAGGCTGTGGGTTTGCCCAGGGTCAGGTTGCTCAGCGCCCGATCCTTTTCATATAAAGACATAGCGGTTACCCGTGATACAAAACAAAGTAGATAAGTGTAACCCATCAGACGTGAGAAAAAGAGAGATGCAACAGACTGTCGATGCCCTGCGCGAATTTACCGCCCGCTACTGCGACGCCTGGCAACAGCGCACCGGCCACGCGCCCGCCAGCCAGGCGCTCTGTGGCGTGCCGTCGCCCTGTATTATCGCCACTCAGGCTGACGAGGTATGGTGGCAGCCGCAGCCCTTTACCCTGCCTGCCACGCTGGAAGCGGTAGAGCGCGCGCTGGATATCCGGCTGCAGGAGGATATTGCCGCCTTTTACACCGCGCAGTTTGCGGGCGATATGACGGCGCGCCTGGGGCAGCTCGAGTTGTCGCTGCTGCAGGTCTGGAGCGAAGAGGATTTCCTGCGGCTGCAGGAGAACCTGATAGGACATCTGATTATGAAGCGCCGTTTAAAGCAGACGCCGACGCTCTTTATCGCTGCCACTGAATCGGAGCAGGAGATCGTCTCGGTTTGCAATCTGACCGGGGAAGTTATTCTTGAACAGCCCGGTACTCAAAAGCGAGAAGTGCTGGCGGAAAACACTCAGACCTTTCTTAAGGGTTTACAGGTGGTTATGCCGGCATTTGCAGATAATCGCTAGTGGCATTGTGAGATATCTCTTACATATGATGTGAGAGATTGGCATTTTTCTCAAGGGCCATCCAGAAGTCCGCAATGTAAAAATATTGTGAATCATTGACTTAATGGCATTACTCCTAAATTTGGTCTATAAACAAATAAGGTAACGCTGTTAAGTATCTTGTTTATTCAGCCGCCTCTGACAGAATAGTCAGCAGTTGGCAGGAAGCCAGAGGATTGAAGATAGCGTCAGGATACGTCATGCCAGGAGGCGGGAACGTAACGGAGTTTACGTCACACGGAAGGCTTCAGGATGAAGCAGGACACTCAGGAAAGAGTCAGGGACACCTCCAGGAAGGAGAACGAGAGCCGCACATGATGCGCGGTGGGCCCGGAAGCCAAAGGAATTATCGGGATGATAAGCGCAGGATAGCGCGCAGGAAAAGTTGTCACGGATGAGCAGGGAGCATCAAAGTAGCGGGAAAGCTGCAAACGAACCGGGAGCACTGTTTTAACAGTGCTCCCTTTTTTTGCGCGCGCGTTCGGCGGTGGTATGCTTGCCGCCCCAATTTACCGCTCGCTGGAGGTGGCGTATGACCCTTTTACTGTTACAACGGCTGGAGCAGCTTGAAGCGCTGCTGCGCGATCACCATCACTGGCAGGAGACGCCCCCGTCCGCCAGCGCGCTCGCCAGCAGCCAGCCTTTCTGTCTCGACACGCTGGAGCCGCTTGAGTGGCTGCAGTGGGTTCTTATCCCGCGCATGCGGGCGCTTATTGCCGCGCAGCAGCCGCTGCCGCAAAATTTCGCTATCGCCCCCTATTTTGAAGTCGCGCTGACCGCTGCTACGCCGGGCCATGGGCCGATCCTGCATAGCCTGACGCAGCTCGATGCGCTGTTTATGGACGATCGCGCCTGATGCTGGAGATTATCTATCAGGATGAGTGGCTGGTGGCGGTCAACAAGCCCGCCGGCTGGCTGGTGCATCGCAGCTGGCTGGATCGCAAAGAAAAAGTGGTGGTCATGCAGACGGTGCGCGATCAGATAGGCCAGCACGTCTTTACCGCGCATCGCCTCGATCGCCCGACCTCGGGCGTGCTGCTGATGGGCCTCTCCAGCGAAGTGGGGCGCCTGCTGTCGCAGCAGTTTGAGCATCATCAGATGCAGAAAACCTATCACGCGGTAACGCGCGGCTGGCTGCAGGAGAGCGGCACGCTCGACTACCCGCTGGTAGAGGAGCTGGACAAGATCGCCGATAAATTCGCCACGGAAGCGCGTGCGCCGCAGCCGGCGGTGACCGACTATCAGGCGCTCGCCTGGGCGGAGATGCCGGTGGCTATCGGGCGCTATCCGAGCGCGCGCTACAGCCTGATGCAGCTCTCGCCGCGCACGGGCCGCAAGCACCAGCTGCGCCGCCATATGGCGCACCTGCGCCACCCGATTATCGGCGATACCACCCACGGCGATCTGCGGCAGAATCGCGGCGCGGCGCAGCATTTCGGTGCCGACCGCCTGATGCTGCACGCCAGCAGCCTGGCGCTGACGCACCCGGTGACCGGCGAACCGCTGGTGATCCGCGCCGGCCTGGACGGGATATGGCGCGGGCTGGCCGACGCGTTTGGCTGGCAGGCGGCGTTCGCCGCCGCAGGACTTGAGTTTGCCGACGCGGCAGGCGAGGATAGCAGCTCAGCTTAAGGAGCAGGCACATGGCGAAGATTGGCATTTTTGTAGGTACGGTATACGGTAACGCGCTGCTGGTGGCGGAAGAGGCGCAGCCGATTTTACAGGCGCAGGGGCACGACGTGGCGGTTTATGACGATCCGACCTTAGCGCAGTGGCAGGGCTACAGCAGCGATGTCGCGCTGGTGATCACCTCGACCACCGGGCAGGGCAATTTCCCGGACAATATCGCCGCGCTCTATCACGACGTGAAAGATAAGCTGGGCTATCAGCCGACGCTGCGTTACGGCGTGATCGCGCTGGGCGACAGCAGCTACGACCACTTTTGCGGCGCGGGCAAAACCTTTGACGCGCTGTTGCAGGAGCAGCACGCGCAGCGCGTCGGCGAGGTGCTGCTGGTGGACGCTACCGAAGATCCTGAGCCGGAGACGGTCACGTCGCCCTGGGTTGAAGCCTGGGGAAAACAGCTTTGAGTTAACCGCGCCCCGCCGCAGCGCAGCGCGCCTCGCTGTCAGGTCACCGGCGCCGGATTGAACACCGCCAGCTGGTTGCGAATGCCCCAGCGATCTGACCAGGTTTGCTGGCGGCCGCTGGCGATGTCCAGTATCAAGTGAAAGAGCCGCCAGCCGACCTGCTCAATGGTCTCTTCTCCCGTGGCGATAGTGCCGGCGTTAATATCCATTAAATCGTGCCAGCGATCGGCCAGCGCGTTGCGCGTCGCCATCTTGATCACCGGAATCGCCGCCAGTCCGTAAGGGGTGCCGCGTCCGGTGGTAAAGACCTGCAGCGTAATCCCCGACGCCATCTGCTGCGTGCCGCAGACGAAATCGCTGGCGGGAGTAGCGGCGTAGATCAGGCCGCGCCGCGTCGGCCGCTGGCCGGGCGACAGCACTTCGACAATCGCGCTGCGGCCCGATTTGGCGATCGATCCCAGCGCTTTTTCCACCACGTTCGCCAGCCCGCCTTTTTTATTGCCGGGCGAGGGGTTGGCGCTGCGGTCAGTCTGGCCCTGATCGAGATAGTCGTCATACCACGCCATCTCCTCCAGCAGCCGCCTGCCGACCTCTTCATTAATAACGCGCGGCGTCAGCAGATGGATAGCGTCGCGCACTTCTGTCACTTCGGAAAACATCACCGTCGCGCCGCAGCGCACCAGCAGATCGGAGGCGAAGCCCACGGCGGGATTGGCGGTGACGCCGGAAAAGGCGTCGCTGCCGCCGCACTGCGTGCCGACGATCAGCGCGGAGGCGGGACAGGTTTCACGCTGGCGGCGGTTGAGTCGCTCAAGGTGCCTTTTCGCCACGCTGAGGATCTCCTCCACCATCGCGCCGAAGCCGATATGGCGCTCATCCTGCAGGCGCACAATATCGCTTTCGTCGAGTGAAATCGCCTGCACGTCGGGGGTGCCGGTCAGCAGACGATCCGGCTGCAGCTTCTCGCAGCCGAGGCTCACTACCATGATTTCGCCGCCGAAGTTAGCGTTCAGCGCCAGGTTATGAATAGTGCGAATCGGCACCACCGCCGCCGGCGCGTTAATCGCCACGCCGCAGCCGTACAGGTGGTTTAGCGCCACGACGCCATCGACGTTCGGATAGTTCGGCAGCAGGTCGCGTTCGATAATCTGCACCACGTAGTCCACCACGCCCGCCACGCAGTGTACGCTGGTGGTAATGCCGAGCAGGTTGCGCGTGCCGACGCTGCCGTCCGCGTTGCGGTAGCCTTCAAAGGTGTAGCCCTCCAGCGGCGGCAGCTCGGGCGGCACGTTGGTCGCCAGCGGCAGGCTGGCGAGCGGCGGCGCTTCAGGCAGCATAACCAGCGACTCGTCGATCCAGCTCCCCTGGGCGATATCGCGCAGCGCATAGCCGATCGTTTCGCCATAGCGGAGGATGGCCGCCCCCTGCGGAATCGCGGCGAGGGCGACTTTATGCCCTTGCGGAACATGTTCCGTCAGCGTCAGCCCATCGGGAAAGGTGGTGCCTGCCGGCAGGCCCTGGCTATTGACCACGATAGCGACATTGTCATCTTCATGGACTTTGATACAGAGCGGCGGCTCATTCAGAATTCGGTTCATCGCTCACCTTCCAGTCATGCATACGCGAATAATGATTAATCCCGTGCCCGAGCAGGCTTTGTCAGCAGCCGGGCGCGCCGTACGTGGCGGCGCATTATCGTTCTTCATGACGCACATCAGATTTGCCAGCCTTAGTATATGAACCCCGGTTGTCGCCCGCATTGTGCAACTGACCGGCATTTGCGCGCATTTACGCTGCTTTTTGGTTCGCTTCTCCAAAAGCAAGTGAAGAGTCTCACAAAGGCGTCCGCCGCTGCTTAATAAATCGCCATTACTGGCTGAAAAAAGCGGGTTCCGTGAGGCGCGCCGCAGTCGGCTGTGCAACTGCCAGACAATGCGTGTCCCAGAGGCTTAATTGTCAGGCGTTCTTCCAGTGCCTCCGCCTGTTGTCATTCCTATACTGGCTTTCGTTATTCGACGTTAGGTTATTCGTCACGACGCACTATCGGTTTGCCCCTATAAAAAATCGCCGTGTTTAACCCGACTTCTCTCTGATACCCAACGCGATGTGTATGCAGTCAGAGCGAATGTAGCGAACGCTATATTTCAGGAGTGCATCATGAATAGTTACAGCCAGACGGCGGAAGCGGTGCAGAAGCGCACCAACGCCCGCTACTGGATCGTGGTGATGTTGTTTATCGTCACCTCGTTCAACTACGGCGACCGCGCCACCATTTCCATCGCCGGCTCCGCCATGTCGAAAGATATCGGCCTGGACTCGGTGGGACTCGGCTATATCTTCTCGGCGTTCTCCTGGGCCTATGTTATCGGCCAGATCCCGGGCGGCTGGCTGCTGGACCGCTTCGGCTCTAAACGCGTCTACTTCTGGAGCATCTTTACCTGGTCGCTCTTTACGCTGCTGCAGGGCTTTGTCGATATCTTCAGCGGCTTCGGCATTGTCGTTTCGCTGTTTCTGCTGCGCTTTATGGTCGGCCTGGCCGAGGCCCCTTCGTTTCCCGGCAACAGCCGCATCGTTGCCGCCTGGTTCCCGGCGCAGGAGCGCGGCACCGCGGTGGCGATTTTCAACTCCGCGCAATATTTCGCCACGGTTATTTTTGCGCCGATTATGGGCTGGCTGGTGGCCGAAGTGGGCTGGGCGCACGTGTTCTGGTTTATGGGCGGTCTCGGCATCATTCTCAGCTTTATCTGGCTGAAAGTGATCCACGATCCAAACGACCATCCCGGCGTGAACAAAGCCGAGCTGGAGTATATGGAGCAGGGCGGCGCGCTGATCAATATGGACGCGAAAAAGACGCAGCAGAAAGTGAGCTGGGATGAGAAGTGGTTCCAGATCAGACAGCTACTCTCCTCGCGCATGATGCTGGGTATCTATCTCGGCCAGTACTGCGTCAACGCGCTCACCTATTTCTTTATCACCTGGTTTCCGGTCTATCTGGTGCAGGCGCGCGGCATGTCGATTCTGAAAGCGGGGATGATCGCCTCGATTCCGGCGGTGTGCGGCTTCCTCGGCGGGGTGCTGGGCGGCGTTATTTCCGATTACCTGATGCGGAAAACCGGCTCGCTCAATATTGCGCGCAAAACGCCTATCGTGCTCGGCATGCTGCTCTCGATCAGCATGGTGATGTGTAACTACAGCGATACCGAATGGGTGGTGGTGTTCTTTATGGCGCTCGCCTTCTTCGGCAAAGGCATCGGCGCGCTGGGCTGGGCGGTAATGGCGGACACCGCGCCGAAAGAGATCAGCGGCCTGAGCGGCGGCCTGTTCAATATGTTCGGCAACTTATCCGGCATCGTTACGCCTATCGCTATCGGCTATATCATCGCCAGCAGCGGCTCGTTTGAAGGGGCGCTGATCTATGTCGGCATCCATGCGTTCGTCGCCGCGTTCAGCTTCCTGGTGATTGCAGGCGATATCAAACGTATCGAACTGAAACCGCGCGGATAAGGAGAAAGTATGTCTACGCAAAGCTCGCCGATCGTCACCCGCATGCAGGTGGTCCCGGTCGCCGGATATGACAGCATGCTGCTGAATATCGGCGGCGCGCATAACGCCTGCTTTACCCGCAATATCGTCGTGCTGACCGACAGCGCGGGGCATACCGGCGTCGGCGAAGCGCCCGGCGGTGACACCATCTACCAGACGCTGGTCGAGGCGATCCCGCAGGTCGAGGGGCAGCAGGTGGCGCGCATGAACCGGCTGGTGCAGCAGGTGCACAAAGGCAACCAGTCGGCCGACTTCGATACCTTCGGCAAGGGTGCCTGGACCTTTGAACTGCGCGTCAACGCGGTCGCCGCGCTGGAGGCGGCGCTGCTCGATCTGCTTGGCCAGTGCCTCGGCGTGCCGGTGGCGGAGCTGCTTGGCCCCGGCCAGCAGCGCGACGAGGTAACGGTGCTCGGCTATCTCTTCTATATCGGCGACCGCCGCAAAACCGATCTGCCCTACCTGAGCGGGGAGAGCGGCGACCACGACTGGTATCGCCTGCGTCATCAGGAGGCGCTGACGCCGCAAGCGGTAGTGCGCCTGGCCGAGGCGGCGCAGGACAAATATGGCTTTAAGGATTTCAAACTCAAAGGCGGCGTGCTGCCGGGCGAACAGGAGATGGAATCCGCAGCGGCGCTGAAACGGCGCTTTCCCGAGGCGCGCATTACCGTCGATCCCAACGGGGCCTGGCATCTGGACGAGGCGATCCGCCTCTGCAAAGGCATGGGGGAGGTGCTGACCTACGCCGAAGATCCGTGTGGCGCGGAGCAGGGCTATTCCGGCCGCGAGGTGATGGCGGAGTTCCGCCGCGCTACCGGGCTGCCGGTCGCCACCAATATGATCGCCACCAACTGGCGCGAGATGAACCATGCGGTGATGCTCAACGCGGTCGATATTCCGCTGGCCGATCCGCACTTCTGGACGCTGAGCGGCGCGGTGCGCGTGGCGCAGCTCTGCGACGAGTGGGGGCTTACCTGGGGCTGCCACTCCAATAACCACTTCGATATTTCGCTGGCGATGTTCACCCACGTCGGCGCCGCTGCGCCGGGCAATCCGACCGCGCTCGATACCCACTGGATCTGGCAGGAGGGCGACCAGCGCCTGACCAAAGAGCCGCTGCAGATCCGCAACGGTAAAATCGCCGTTCCCGACGCGCCGGGGCTGGGCGTCGAGCTGGACTGGGATCGGCTGCGCCAGGCCAACGACCTCTATAACTCGCTGCCGGCGGGCGCGCGTAACGACGCCACCGCCATGCAGTATTTGATTCCCGGTTGGACGTTCGACCGCAAGCGCCCGGCATTCGGCCGCGCCACAGTGTAAGGAGCAGGAGATGAGTTCGACACCAAAAGTCACAGCGATGCAGGTTATTCCGGTAGCCGGATATGACAGCATGTTGCTCAACCTGAGCGGCGCACACGCGCCTTTTTTCACCCGAAATATCGTCATTATTAAGGATAACGCGGGCCATACCGGCGTAGGCGAAATCCCCGGCGGCGAGCGGATCCGCCAGACGCTGGAAGAGGCGGCGGCGCTGGTGATCGGCAAAACGGTCGGCGAGTATAAAAACGTTCTTAGCCTGGTGCGCAGCACCTTCGCTGACCGCGACGCATCGGGACGCGGCAGCCAGACCTTTGACCTGCGCACCACGATCCACGTCGTCACCGGCATTGAGGCGGCGCTGCTCGACCTGCTGGGCCAGCATCTGCAGGTGAACGTCGCCACGCTGCTGGGTGACGGGCAGCAGCGCGACCGCGTCGAGATGCTCGGCTACCTGTTCTACATCGGCGACCGTAAGAAAACCGCGCTGCCCTATCAGAGCCAGGAGGATGAGCGCTGCGACTGGTATCGCCTGCGCCACGAAGAGGCGCTGACGCCAGAGGCCGTGGTGCGGCTGGCCGAGGCGGCATACGACAAGTACGGCTTTAACGACTTCAAGCTCAAGGGCGGCGTACTGCGCGGCGGCGAAGAGGCGGAAGCGGTGACGGCGCTGGCGAAGCGCTTCCCGGAGGCGCGCATTACGCTCGATCCCAACGGCGCCTGGTCGCTGAACGAGGCGATCCTGCTCGGCAAGCAGCTGAAAGGGGTGCTGGCCTATGCGGAAGATCCGTGCGGCGCCGAGCAGGGTTATTCGGGACGCGAAGTGATGGCGGAGTTCCGCCGCGCCACCGGGCTGCCGACCGCCACCAATATGATCGCCACCGACTGGCGGCAGATGGGCCATACGCTGTCGCTGCAGTCGGTGGATATTCCGCTGGCCGATCCGCACTTCTGGACCATGCAGGGCTCGGTGCGCGTGGCGCAGATGTGTCACGACTTCGGCCTGACCTGGGGCTCGCACTCCAACAACCACTTTGACGTCTCGCTGGCGATGTTCACCCACGTCGCGGCCGCCGCGCCGGGCGCCATCACCGCTATCGATACCCACTGGATCTGGCAGGAAGGCAACCAGCGCCTGACCAAAGAGCCGCTGCAGATCAAAGGCGGCATGGTGCAGGTGCCGCAGAAGCCAGGGCTGGGCGTCGAGCTGGATATGGATCAGGTGATGCAGGCCAACGCGCTCTATCAAAAACATGGGCTGGGCGCGCGCGACGATGCGCAGGCGATGCAGTTCCTTGTGCCGAACTGGACCTTCGACAATAAACGTCCCTGTCTGGTGCGCTAATTTTTGCGCTCCCGGCTGGGAGCGCCGTAACGGGAGAAGAGATGATGAGTAACAGAGCCTGGCCGAACACGTTTCGCCGTCGCCTGCTGGCAGGCGAAACCCTGATTGGCAGCTGGTGCGCGCTGGCCAACCCTATTACCACCGAAGTGCTCGGCCTGGCCGGTTTCGACTGGCTGGTGCTGGACGGCGAACATGCCCCCAACGATATCACCACCTTTGTGCCGCAGCTGATGGCGCTCAAGGGCAGCGTCAGCGCGCCGGTGGTGCGTCCGCCCTGCAACGAGCCGGTGATTATCAAGCGCCTGCTCGATATTGGTTTCTACAACTTTCTGATCCCGTTTGTGGAAACGGAAGAGGAGGCGCTGCGCGCCGTGGCCTCGACCCGCTATCCGCCCGCCGGCATTCGCGGCGTCTCGGTGTCGCACCGCAGCAATATGTACGGCACGCTGCCGGATTACAACGCCACGGTAAACGACAATATTACGCTGCTGGTGCAGATCGAAACCCAGCAGGCGGTCGACAACATCGACGCTATCGCCGCGGTTGACGGCGTTGACGGCATCTTTGTCGGGCCGGGGGATCTCTCCGCCGCGCTGGGCTATCTCGGCCAGCCTGCCCACCCGGAGGTGCTGAAGGTGATCAAGCATATCTTCGAGCGCGCCAGCGCGGCAGGCAAGCCGAGCGGCATCCTGGCACCGGTCGAGGCGGACGCGCGCCGCTATCTTGAATGGGGCGCCAGCTTTGTTGCCGTAGGCAGCGATTTAGGGGTTTTCCGCAACGCCACTCAGGCGCTGTGCGACAAATTTAAGCTGTAACTGACAGAGAGGAAAGGCAATGAAAATTGGATTTATCGGCCTCGGCATTATGGGCAAACCAATGAGTAAAAACCTGGTGAAAGCCGGTTACTCGCTGGTGGTGCGCGACCACAACGCCAGCAACGAGGCGGAATTGACCGCGCTGGGCGCGACCGTGGCGAGATCGCCAAAAGAGGTGGCGGAGCAGGTTGACGTGGTGATCACCATGGTGCCCAACTCACCGCAGGTGAAAGAGGTGTGCCTGGGCGAAAACGGCATTATCGACGGCGCGAAGCCGGGGCTGATTGTTATCGATATGAGCTCTATCGCGCCGCTCGCCAGCCGTGAGGTGCATGACGCGCTGGCGGAGAAGGGAATTAAGATGCTCGACGCGCCGGTGAGCGGCGGCGAGCCGAAAGCGATCGAAGGCACGCT
The DNA here is from genome assembly GCF_020149765.1 of Pantoea agglomerans. Classification (NCBI taxonomy): domain Bacteria; kingdom Pseudomonadati; phylum Pseudomonadota; class Gammaproteobacteria; order Enterobacterales; family Erwiniaceae; genus Pantoea; species Pantoea agglomerans. Next base: position 3,153,707 of record NZ_CP083809.1, on the reverse strand, counting down.
CTCCGTGATGGTGGGCGGTGACAAAGAGACCTTCGACCGCTGCTACGACATTATGAAGGCGATGGCGGGATCGGTGGTACACACCGGCGATATCGGCGCGGGCAACGTCACCAAGCTGGCGAACCAGGTCATCGTAGCGCTCAATATCGCGGCGATGTCGGAAGCGCTGTCGCTGGCGACGAAAGCGGGCGTCAATCCTGAGCTGGTCTATCAGGCGATCCGCGGCGGCCTGGCGGGCAGCACCGTGCTCGACGCCAAAGCGCCGATGGTGCTGGATCGCAACTTCAAGCCGGGCTTCCGCATCGACCTGCATATCAAGGATCTGGCGAACGCGCTCGATACTTCGCACGGCATCGGCGCCCATCTTCCGCTCACCGCCGCAGTGATGGAGATGATGCAGGCGCTGCGCAACGACGGGCAGGGCAACGCCGACCACAGCGCGCTGGCCTGCTATTATGAAAAATTAGCCAAAGTTGAGATAACCCGTTAACGCGTTGCGGCGGTCGGCGCGGCCGCCGCAGCGCGCCATCAGGGATGATGAATCGTCTATCAACAGCGCCTGGATTGCCTATGAAAATCGTAATCGCACCGGATTCATACAAAGAGAGTTTATCCGCCTCAGGCGTGGCAACCGCGATTGAAGCGGGCTTCCGCGAGATTTTTCCTGACGCCACCTACGTAAAGATACCGGTTGCCGACGGCGGCGAAGGCACGGTTGAGGCGATGGTAGCGGCGACGGCGGGGAGTATCGTTAACCTGCGCGTGACCGGACCGCTCGGCGCGCCGGTTGACGCCTTCTACGGCCTTTCCGGCGACGCGCGCACCGCCTTTATCGAAATGGCGGCCGCCAGCGGGCTGGAGCTGGTGCCCGCCGCGCAGCGCGATCCCCTGACCACCACCTCGTACGGCACCGGCGAACTGATCAAGAGCGCGCTGGACAAGGGCGTCGGGCATATCATTATCGGCATCGGCGGCAGCGCCACCAACGACGGTGGCGCGGGCATGATGCAGGCGCTGGGCGCGCAGCTGCTGGATGCCCAGGGGAGCGAGATCGGCTTCGGCGGCGGCGCGCTGCCGGCGCTGGCGAAGATCGATATCAGCGGGCTGGACGCGCGCGTGCGGCAGTGCCGTTTCGAAGTGGCGTGCGACGTCACCAACCCGCTGACCGGCCACGACGGCGCATCGGCCATCTTCGGCCCGCAAAAAGGGGCGACGCCGCAGCTGGTCAGGCAGCTGGACAGCGCGCTGGCGCACTACGCGGCGATTATTCAGCGCGATCTCGATATCGACGTGCTGCATATTCCCGGCGGCGGCGCGGCGGGCGGCATGGGCGCGGCGCTGCATGCCTTCTGCCAGGCGGATCTGCGGCGCGGCATCGAGATTGTCACCGAGGCGCTGGGGCTGGCGGAGCAGGTCAGAGACGCCTCGCTGGTGATCACTGGCGAAGGACGCATCGACAGCCAGAGCATCAACGGCAAGGTGCCGATTGGCGTGGCGCAGGTGGCGAAACAGTTTAACAAGCCGGTGATTGGCATTGCCGGCAGCCTGACGGCGGACGTTGGCGTCGTGCATCAGCACGGTCTGGACGCGGTATTCAGCGTGCTTTACAGCATCTGTACGCTGGAGGAGGCGCTGGCAAACGCGGAAACCAATCTGCGGCTGGCGGCGAGAAATATCGCGGCGACGCTGAAGGTCGGCGGCGCACTACAGTAAAAAAGCGGCCTTCAGGCCGCTTTCTGTTTTACTTCTTATACTTCGCTTCCAGCGTGGCGAACCAGGGCGCGACGAAATCGTTGTTGCCGCCCCAGCCGGGCACAATCTTATTCAGCGACGCGACGTTGATCGCCCCCTGCTGGCTATTCAGCTGCTGCTGAGAGATCGACGCGCCTTTGAAATCGTAGGTGGCGGGCGTGGTTTCACCGGCGATCTTGTTCGCCACCAGACGCATATTTACCGCGCCGATGGTTTTCGGATCGACCGCCACGGTCTGCACCCACGGGCTGTTTTTCTCACGCATCAGCTGCAGATCCTGATTAGAGACGTCAATGCTGTAGAGTTTGATCTCGGTGCGGCCGTTCTCCTGCAGCGCCTTATAGGCGCCCTGACTGAAGGCGTCCCACGCGCCCCAGATCGCGTCGATCTTGCCTTTCGGATACTTCGCCAGGATCGCGCCGATCTTGTTGGCGGTATCGCCCTGCACGTCAGAAGAGACCGCGCCGATCGACTCCAGCTGATGAATGCCGGGGTTCTCCTTCAGCAGCTTCTCATAGACCACCTGACGGCGCTCCATCGCCGGAAAGCCAGCTACCCACAGCTTGACGATATTCGCCTTGCCGTTGAAGTCTTTGATCAGCTGGCCAAGCGACGACTGCGCCAGCGAGGCGTCATCCTGCGCGGTGACGGTCACGCCGGGGAGCGGCGTATCAACCGGCGTATCGAACACCGAGACTTTAATACCGGCGTCGGCGACGCGCTTCACCAGACCGCTGGCGTAGGGCGCTTTGCCGTGGGACAGAATAATGCCGTCATACTTCTGGCTAATCGCCTGATTAACGAAGTCCTGAAAGCGTGCGTCGTCGCCGTTGCTGAGGAAGGTGCTGACCTTAAAGCCCAGCTTGCGGCCCTCCTGAATGGCGCCGGCGACAAACTGCGTGGTGTTGTCGTCAGAGCCCAGGTTGCGGATCACCGCGATGCGCACCGGCCCCTGGTGATTCGCGATGGGGGCCGGCACCGGCACAAGGGTATCGGCGAAGGCGCTGGCGGAGAGCAGGCTGACGGTCAGCAGAGAGAGCGTTATTTTTTTCATTGTCATTTCCCGGTTAATCAGCGTTAGCGGCGCTGAACGTAGGTCATTGCCAGTGCCAGAGCCAGCACCAGTCCTTTAATAATATCCATGGCGTAGTAGGGGACAGAGAGCATCACCAGGCCATTTTGCAGCACGCCGAGCAGCACCGCGCCCACCAGCGTGCCGAGCGCGTTAGGCTTGCCGGCACCCGCCAGCGACAGGCCGATCCAGGCGGCCGCCACGGCGTCCATCAGGTAACCTCCGCCCGCATTCACCTGCGATGAGCCGATGCGCGACGCCAGCAGAATGCCGCCCAGGCCCGCCAGCAGCGAGGCGATGACATAGGCGAGCACGCGATAGCGGGTGGTGCGGATGCCGGAGAGGCGCGCCGCTTCAGGGTTGCCGCCCAGCGCGTACATGCGGCGGCCGTGGGTGGTCAGCGACAGCGCCAGCTGCGCCGCCGCCGTCACCACCAGCATAATAATGACGATCACCGGCACCTGGCCGAGCAGGCCAAAGCCCGCCGGGATCGTGCCTTCCGCCATATCGCCGCTCGGCATCACCATATTTTCCGTGATGGAACCGCCGAAGCTGTAGGTCATCGCCACGCCCTGGATAATAAACAGCGTGGCGAGGGTCGCCAGCATATCGGGAATGCGCAGAATGACGATCAGAAAGGCGTTGAACAGGCCGATCAGCGTACAGAGCGCCAGGGTCAGCGCAATCGCCTCAACGCTGTTCATGCCGTACCAGACGAACAGCGAGATCACCAGCGCGTTGGCCAGCGAGGCGGTGGAGCCAACCGAGAGATCGAAGCCGCCGACGGTCAGCGACACCGACACGCCCACGGCGATCACCGTCACGATGGCGATGGATCGCAGGATATTGATGATATTGTTCGGTTCCAGAAAACTCTCTGAGGCGAGGCCAAAGCCGGCAATCAGCAGGGCGACCGTGATTAGCATCCCCCACTTATAGAAGAAGTCGAACAGTCGATGGCGCAGCGGCGTCGCCGCGGTCAGGGTAATCTCTTTGCTGCTCACGCAGGGGTTCCTCCAGTGGAATAGAGCAAAAGCGTCTCTTCGGTGGCCGCGCGCCCGTCCAGCTCGGCCACGATGCGCCCGTCCCAGAGCACGCAAATTCTGTCGCACAGCCCGACCAGCTCGGCAAACTCGCCAGAGGCGTAGATCACACCTTTGCCCTCCTGCGCCAGATCGCTGATTAAACGGAACAGTTCGGTTTTCGCCTTGATGTCGACGCCTTTGGTTGGCTCATCAAAAATCAGCACGTCAGCGTGGTTGCGCAGCCACTTGCCGATGGCGACTTTTTGCTGGTTGCCGCCGGAGAGGCGGCGCAGCGGCTGCGCCGGGCCGGTGGTGCGCACGTTCAGGCGCTGAATAACCTCTTCCGCCCAGCGCCACGCCTGACGGTGGCCGAACAGGCTCCAGCGCGAAAAGCTGTTGTCGGCGCTGACGCTGAGGTTCATCGCCACCGGCTCGTCGATAAAAATGCCCTCTTTGCGCCGCTCTTCCGGCACCAGCGCCATGCGTCGGCTCACCGAATCGTGCGGCGAGCGCGGCCGCCACGGCCTGCCGTGCAGCTCGCCGCGCGTTACGCGGCTTTTGCTGGCGCCGAACAGCGCCTTGCACAGCTCGGTTTTACCCGCGCCCGCCAGCCCGGCGATGCCGAGGATCTCTCCCTGATGCAGCCGCAGCGAAATATCCTGCAGCAGCCGGTCGTCGTGCAGGCCCTCTACCGCCAGCAGCAGCGGCTGCGCGCTGGCGGGACGGCGCGGCGGATAGATATCGGTCAGCTGATGGCCGAGCATCTTCTCAACGATCTGCTCGCCGCTGAGCGCCGCCATCGGGCCGCTCTCGATCAGGCGACCGTCGCGCAGCACCGTCAGGCGATCGCAGATCGCCTTCAGCTCATGGATGCGGTGTGAGATAAACACCACGCCGATGCCGCTGTTTTGCAGGCGGCGCACCACGGCGAACAGCCGCTCGCTCTCATGCTGGTCGAGCGGGGCGGTCGGTTCATCCAGGATCAGAAAGCGGCAGTGGTGCGACAGCGCGCGCGCCAGCAAAATCTGCTGCTTCTCCGCCAGCGTGCAGCGCTCCACCAGCTGCCTGACGTCGATATTCGCCTCAAGCTGCGCCAGCAGGGCGCGCGCCTGGCGGCGGATAGCGCGCCAGCGAAAGCCGTGCCCCGGTTCGGCCAGCCGATCCAGCAGGATGTTTTCCGCCACGCTCAGCTGGGGCACCAGCGCCACATCCACTTCCTGCTGCACCAGATGAATGCCGAGCCGTTTCGCGTCGCGCGGGCTGCGTATCGAGACCGGCGCGCCGTCCAGCAGGATTTCGCCGCTGTAGTGGCTGTGCGCACCCGACAGCACCGCCATCAGCGTCGATTTGCCCGCGCCGTTAGCGCCGGTCAGCGCGTGAACCGAGTGGCCTTCCGTGACGAAATCTACCTGCGTCAGCGCGGCAAATCCGCCGAATGCGAGCGAGATATTGCGCATCTCAAGGCGGTTTAAGGCACTCATCAGCTGAAGCTCCCCTGTGACTGGCTGGCCGCAATTTTTTCCTGAAGTCTCAGGCGCGGCAACAGCCGAAAGCGCATAAGCTAGCACGAAATCTTATTAGCCATCCAGACATCTGGATAGTTTGGCGGCTAAAGCTGGCTCGCCAGATAACTCTGGTGTTTTACAGCGGGGAACTCAGTGAAAAGCGGTGTTTTATGCTGGCGCGGCGCGGGCATAAAAAAACCAGGCCGGAGCCTGGTTTATCGAACTATGCCGCGCTTACTTTTCTGGAATCGCATTCAGCAGGGTGGTGAGCAGTTTCCAGTAAAGGCCGACGCTCTCAATATGCACCTGCTCGTCCGGCGAGTGCGGACCGGTGATGGTCGGGCCAATGGAAACCATATCCATATTCGGATAAGGCTTCTTGAACAGGCCGCACTCGAGACCGGCGTGGATCACCTGGATGTTCGGCGTTTTGTCGAACAGCGCGATATAGGTCTGACGCGTCAGCGCCATAATCGGCGAGTTAGCGTCTGGCTGCCAGCCCGGATAGCCGCCTTTCGGTTTGGTCTGCGCGCCAGCCAGCTGGCCGAGAGAGGTCAGCATCTGCACCACATAGTCGCGGCCGGTGTCGATCAGCGAACGGATCAGGCAGTTAATCTCCGCCTTGTCGTGATCCATCGTCACCACGCCGACGTTCAGCGAAGTTTCCACCACGCCTTTCGCCACGTCGGAGTTGCGGATAACGCCGTTCGGCGTGCTGTTCAGCAGGTTCAGGAAGCGGTCGCGGCTCTCTGCGCTCAGCGCCTCGCCCTGGTGCGCCAGCGGCTCGGTGACCACGTTAATGTTCTTCTCTTTTACGCCGTGCTCGTTCTGCAGCGCCAGCAGGAAGTGCGCCGCCGCCGCTTTCAGCGCGTCGACGTTATGGCTCTCGACCGCCAGCGTGGCAAAGGCTTCGCGCGGGATGGCGTTACGCAGCGTACCGCCGTTGAAATCGATCAGGCGCAGATCGAGATCGGCGGCGTGCGCGGCGAGGAAGCGCGCCAGCAGCTTGTTGGCGTTGCCGAGACCCATATGGATATCCGCGCCGGAGTGGCCGCCGCGCAGCCCTTTCAGGGTCAGCTTCAGGGTGTCGAAGTTAGCCGGAACCGCTTCGCGCGTCAGCGGCAGGGTGGTAATAAAGTCGATGCCGCCGGCGCAGCCCATATAGATCTCGCCTTCCTCTTCCGAGTCGGTGTTGATCAGGATCTCAGCCTGAAGCCAGTTCGGCTGCAGACCGAAAGCGCCGTCCATGCCGGTCTCTTCGGTCATGGTGAGCAGCACTTCCAGCGGGCCGTGGGTCAGGCTGCTGTCGGCCAGCACCGCCAGCGCGGAGGCCATGCCGATGCCGTTGTCGGCGCCCAGCGTGGTGCCGCGCGCCTTGACCCATTCGCCGTCAATATAGGGCTGAATCGGATCTTTGGTGAAGTCATGGGCGGTGTCGTTGTTTTTCTGCGGCACCATATCGAGGTGCGCCTGCAGCGCTACCGGCGTGCGGTTTTCCATACCGGCGGTCGCCGGTTTGCGGATCAGAATATTGCCGACCGCATCGCGCTCAACCCAGAAACCTTGCTCTTTCGCCCAGCCAACAATATAGGTGGCCAGCGCCTCTTCATGAAAAGAGGGGTGCGGAATGGAGCAGATTTTGGCGAAGATATCCCACAGCGGTTGGGGAGAAAGCTGAGACAATTCAGACACGACAGGTCTCCTGTGTCAGTGCGCCGGCCAGGCCGGTGTGCGCGAGTTTCCAGTGAATGGTCGCCGTCAGCGAATCTGACGTGATGGGGCTGAGAATATCACTGTTAGCGTCGGGTGCGTACTCAGGCGCGCTAAAAAGCCGCAACCGGTGGTTCGGATGCTGGTTTTTAGCGCTGAGGATCCTTATAATCTCGCGCAACCTTTTCCCCGTTGCACATTTTTAAGCCGATTAAACTGGCTGGGATCGCTATTCATGAGTGAAAAATACGTCGTTACCTGGGACATGCTGCAGATTCATGCCCGCAATCTGGCTCAGCGCCTGCTTCCTGTTGAACAGTGGAAAGGCATTATCGCAGTCAGCCGCGGTGGCCTGGTGCCTGCTTCTCTGCTGGCACGCGAGCTTGGCATTCGCTATGTCGATACCGTCTGCATCTCCAGCTACGACCACGACCACCAGCGCGAAATGAAAGTCCTCAAGCGCGCGGAAGGCGATGGCGAAGGCTTTATCGTTATCGACGACCTGGTCGACACCGGCGGCACCGCGCAGGCGATCCGCGAAATGTATCCTAAAGCGCACTTCGTCACCATCTTCGCCAAGCCGGCAGGCCGCCCGCTGGTTGATGACTACGTGGTGGATATCCCGCAGAACACCTGGATTGAACAGCCGTGGGACATGGGCGTGGTCTATATTCCGCCTATCGTTAAAGGCGCCTGATCTTCTCCTGTTAACAACGCCCGGCTTGCCGGGCGTTGTGCTTTCTGCGCTCTTTTGCACCTCGCGCCCCTCCTGACGCTGCAGTACACTTAGCCACTGCCAGGGCCGTCAGGAGAAACGAGTATGTCGAGCAAAAATCTCAGCGAAGAGCTATTCAAGCCGCACTACAACTACCCCGAAACCTCCTCGCTGGTGCATCGCCAGCACCACGCCGAAGTAGAGGTCGAAGCGACGCTGGACGGCAGCAGCCAGCACGGCTGGTATCGTATGCTCAACAAGCTAATGTGGACATGGCGCGGCGTGCCGCCACAGGAGATCAGCGAGGTGCTGGCGCGTATCGCCATCAGCGACCAGCGCCATACCAACGACGCGCTGCTCGATACCGTTATCGGTTTTCGCAGCGGCAACTGGGCGTTTGAGTGGTCGAAGCAGGCGGGCCTCTGGCAGGCGCGCGCGCAGGAAGAGCGCGACGACAGCCTTGCCGGCGAGCACTGGCTGCGCGCCTCCCACCTCTTTAGCCTGGCCGCCTATCCCTATATTAAAGGCGACGAGCTGGCGGATCAGGCGCAGACGCTGGCGAACCGCGCCTATGAAGAGGCGACGCGCCGCCTGCCGGGCGAACTCAAGGCGCTTAGCTTTAATATTGAAGGGGGCAGCCCCATCACCGGCTTTCTGCATATGCCGCCCAACACCCCGGCGCCGTATCCCACCGTGCTGCTGTGCGGCGGCCTCGACTCGCTGCAAAGCGATCACTATCGCCTGTTTCATGACTACCTCGCGCCGCGCGGTATCGCCATGCTGACGCTGGATATGCCGTCGGTGGGCTTTTCCGTTAAGTGGCGGCTTAATCAGGACACCAGCTTTCTGCACCAGCAGGTGCTGCGCGATCTGGCGAACGTGCCCTGGATCGATCATCAGCGCGTGGCGGCGTTCGGCTATCGCTTTGGCGCCAACGTCGCGGTGCGGCTCGCCTATCTGGAAGCGCCGCGCCTGCGCGCCGTGGCGACGCTCGGCCCGATGGTGCACAGCTTGCTGACCAGCGCGCAGCAGCAGGACGCCATTCCAGATATGTATATGGATATGCTTGCCAGCCGCCTCGGCATGGCGTTTACCAGCGACAGCGCGCTGCGCACCGAACTGAATCGCTACTCGCTCAAGGTGCAGGGGCTGCTGGGCCGCCGCACCTCGACGCCGATGCTGGCGGGCTACTGGCCGAACGATCCTTTTGGCCCGGAAGAGGATGCGCGGCTGATCGCCAGCTCTTCCGCCGACGGCAAGCTGCTGCCGATCGGCGTCAGGCCGGTGCTGGCAAATTTCGAGCGCGCGCTGAATCAGGTTTGCGACTGGCTGGCAAAGCGGTTACAACAGTAGCTGGCAAATTCACAGCGGTTTGCTTTAATACTAACGGTCAAACTTATGGAGAATTAGCATGACGTTACCGAGTGGTCATCCCCGTAGTCGCCTGCTTAAGCGCTTCACCGAGCTGGGACCGTATATCCGCGAAGGGAAATGTGAAGAAACGCGGTTCTTTTTCGACTGCCTGGCCGCCTGCGTCAATGTCAAACCCGCGCCGGAAAGCCGTGAGTTCTGGGGCTGGTGGATGGAGCTGGACGCACAGCAAGACCATTTTACCTACGTTTATCATATTGGTCTGTTCGATAAAGACGGCGACTGGTCCGTTGCAAATATCAAGGGCAAAGAGAACACGCAGAAGGTGGAAGAGACGCTGCGTAACTTCCATACCCGCCTGAAAGCGATGCTGGAGGAGCTGAATCTGGGCCTGACGCCCGCCAGCGGCTTTAAAGAGCCGGTCGATCTTAGCGCCTGATACTCAACCCTGAACGGCAGGCATAGCCCGATTCGCTTTGGCTATGCCTGTTCTGCAATATTGCTGCCCTTGCGCTGCGTTTATATTATCTCTCTTCTCCCGCTTTAATTTAATTCTCTCTTTCAGACCAAAACAGCTGCGTTGCTTATTTGATTATGGATATTAACTAAACCCGCTTTATAAAGGCTGAGTAATCAACGCCGCCAGCTGAAATAACCGGGCCAGATAAATCAGAGTGCGGCACGGCATTATTCTTATTCTCATTTTATTGAGGCGAATCGCACTGACGCTTTGTAGACCTTTTCCTGACGAAATGGTGTGATACCAGCCAGCGCGACCGCCCCCGTCGCGGCTTTTCTCCGTTTGTTATCGGCAAAAAAAAGAATGCCAACCCGGACAGCTAAAAGTCCGGGTGGTCCTGTGCTGTCTCTCTGGAGGAAAACCCTTTGTTTAAATTAAATCCGCTGTTATTAAGCCTGGCGGCTGCGCCCGGGCTGCTTTTTCCCATTACCAGTAGTCAGGCCGCTACGTTAAAACCCTTTTCCCCGCTGGTAAATGATAATAAGGCAGGCGTCTTTTGCGTCTGTAATGGATCGACGCAAACCCTGAGCGGTATTCAACGCTTTCAGCCGGGCGAAGATGGCGGCCGTCCCATTACCGTGGGCGAACTCTTATCAGGCGGCAGAATTATTTCCGATGACAACGTCATCGGCGCGGATCGCCTGACGTTCGGCGCGCAAGATTATGTTATTAGCGTGCCCGATATCAACGGCGGTAATCATCCGCTTCAGGTATTTAATTCGGCCAGTATTAGCGCGCTCGCCCCGGTGACGCCCGCCAGCGAACTGCCCAATTACTACAACGTTAACGGACAGCAATATATTGATGCCCGCGTGGCGCAGGTGAGCAACGGCACCATTAACGTCGATATCGGCGTTGAGGGCGCGGCGACCACCGCCGCCACCAACGGCTGGAGCATGGCGGCGAAGCAGAGCCAGCTCTTCACCGCCAGCGGCAGCGGCGCGATGAACTGGCAGTCGGCCAACCGCATCGCCTTTACCGGATCCTATACCGAATACACCTACAATCTGGCCTGGTGGGTGGATAACGTCGCCCACTATAGCGGCCCCTTCAGCGTCACCACGCTGGACGGCAACAGCCGCGAGTTTAACGTCGCCAGCCTCAACGATCTGCGCCAGTACAACGACTGGCTGATTGAGCAGCTGCAGAGCGGCAACCTCAGCGCGGGCAGCTACAATGGCGAATTCAATAAGGCGCTGACGCTCTACGGCGCGCCCATCGCCTATGTGATCGACGCTGATGAGTACAACGACGAGGTGACGCTGCCGGTGGGTGAGCGCTCGGTGCTGAGCGCCGACGGCCCTGGCGCCAGCGTCTCGGTGCAGAAGGGGGCGACGCTGGAGGTGGTCGATGCGGACGGCGGCGCGGTACGCGCCACCAACGGCGCAAAGGCCACCATCGACGGCAAGCTGGCCGCCAGCGGATCGGCGGCCCATGAGAACAGCGCGCTGCGGCTGGCGGGCAGCACCGGCATCAATAACGGGGTGATTAACGGCGGGTTCTTTAACAACGCAGACGGCAGCGGCGTGGATGCGGCGACACTCGGCTACAGCGGCAACGCGGTGCTGGCGACCGACGGCAGCCGTTTCGTCAATAACGGCGTGCTTAATTACGCCACCACGCAACCGGGCAATGCGCTGCAGCTAAGTGACGCCCTGGGGATCAACAACGGCGCGATTAACCTCGGCGTAGCGGAGTCGAGCGGCAGCCACAGCAGCGCGGGCGTCTTGCTCGACACCAGCGGCGCCAGCTTTATTAACACCGCGAGCGGCGTGATCTACGTCGGCCGCGCGCCGCAGAACGCGAAAAGCGACGTCGTGGAGGAGGTGGCAATTAACCAGAGCGGCGGCGTCAGCGCCATTGCGCAGCAGTTTAACGCCACCGCGATCAACGACGGGCGCATTGTGCTCGGCAGCAAGGTGCAGAACGCTGCCGCCATGCGCGTCGAGAACGGCCCGGACGCGGTCGCGCTGAACAACGGCACCATCGATCTCAACGGCCGCGCGCAGTTTCGCCCGGCGGAAACCGTCGGCCTGCTGGCGATAGATTCCGGCAGCGGCGGGCTGGTGGGCAACAACGGCACCATCAACCTTAACGGCGACGGCGGCACCGGCATTAAAGTCATCGCCCACGACGGCCAGCGCGCCAGCGCCTTTTCCAGCGGGGCGATCAACGTCACCGGCCGCGCCGATACCCTGAACGGCAGCTTTAACACAGCGGTGTGGCTTAACGGACAGGGGAGCGGTAAGGCGTCCGCCACGCTGAGCGGCCCCATTGTGCTGCAGGGCAACGGCGCGGTCGGCATTCGCGCCGAGGGTGACGCCACGGTCGATTTAACCGAGGCAGCGGTGCCGCAGCTCGGCGGCAGCGGCGAGTATCAGATGGGCTTCCTCGCCATCGGGCCGAATGCCAGAATCAATCTGCCGCAGGCAGGCAACTACGCCACCGGATCTGACGACTGGTACGCCACGATTTTTCGCTATCAGGACGGCGCGGACTTTGACGGCGCGGGCCTGACCATCTCGCCGGGCGCGGCTTTCTCCACCGGCATCGAAGCGGTGGGCGAAGGCTCGGTGGTTAACACCCACGGCGCGACCTTCAACATCGGCAACACCTCCACCGGGCTGCGCATCGAGGGCGGCGCGCAGGGCACCATTGACGCGGCGACGCAGCTTAACCTCAACGTCGGCGGCGCGACGGCGGCGGTGGTCGACGGCAACTACTACAACCTGACGCGCTACATCACCAACAGCTTCGATCGGCCTTTCGCCTCGACGCTGGTTAACCATGCCAATATCAATGGCCAGAGCAATCAGCAGATCGGTTTAATCGCCCAGTACGGCGGCGCGCTGACCAATACTGGCGATATCAACCTGCGCGGCGAGCAGAGCTACGGCATTCAGGCGCTGGTCGGCGGTCAGGCCTCCAGCAGCGGTAATATCAGCGTCAGCGACGGCGCGGTCGCGCTGTTCGCAGCGGGCTACGCCTTTGCCGACCCGAAAAGCAGCACCATCACCAGCAGCGGCACGCTGAACGTGACGGCAGGCAGCGCGGACGGCTTTTTCCCCACTACCGGCTTATACGCCACGGGCGACGCGGCGCGCATCGAGCAAGACGGCGTTATCAACCTCTATGGCGGCAACGTGCTGGCGGGCGAAGCGCTCTACGGCGGCGCGCTGGTGCTCGGCCAGCAGAGCAGGGTGGTGTTTCACGATCCCAACCAGACCGCTTACCGGGTGGTGGAGGGCGGCGGCACTATCTACGCGTACGGCAGTAATCAGGATGTCTCTACCGACGGCTCAACGCTCTATCAGCTGGGCGACGGCGCGATCCTGTCGCTGCAGCGGCAAGGCGAGATCACCCTGAGCGGCGCCAACACCACCGGGGTGAAAATGTCCGGCAGCGCGACGCTCTATGAAAATGAAACCTACTTCGTTAACGGCAAGGGGGCGGTGGCGCTGCGCGCTTCCGGCGGCGCCTATGGCGATCTGGGCGACGTGTGGCTGAACGGCGACGAGACCATCGGCGCAATCAGCGAAAACGGCGACGGCGCGGTGTTCAGCAACCGCAACATCATCGGCAGCGGCAAAAACGTTACCGCGCTGCAGGCGTCCGGCGGCGCGACGGTGATGAACAACGGCACCATTATCCTCGACGGCGAGAACAGCACCGGTGCGCGGCTGCTGGACGGCGGCCGCCTGATCAATAACCTCTGGATCCATGTCGCGTCTGGCATTGGGGTTGACGCCAGCGAAGGAGCGGGCCTCTATCAGCCCTTCAACGGCACGGTGCAGGTAGACGGCGGCATTGCCGGCGCGCGCGTGGGAGAAAAGGCGACGCTCAACATTGAGGGCGACCAGCTGTTCCGCAGCGGTATCTGGGTCAAAGGGGGGGCGGACGCGGTATTGCTGGATCGCGGCGCGGCGGGATTGCAGGCGAGCGAAATTATCCTCAGCGCCGAAGGCGGCGGCAGCGCCATCAACAACCGCGCCGAAACCGCGAATATTGCGCTGGATAACGCCTACCTTATTCCCACTGACGGCGCGGGCATCCGCTCCGCCACGTCGTTCGACTACGGCGGCAAGGCGACGATTGACGTGCAGGGCAGCGGCGTCGGCTATCTGTTTCAGAACGAGGATGGCTCCGCCACCGCTAACGATCTGGTGGTGCCGCCAGGCTACGCCATTATCGTTAACGGCAGCGGGGACGGCATTCGCGCCAGTACCACCGGCCGCGTCTTCGCCGACGGCTTTATCGCCGTGGGCAGCGAAGCGGGCGGATCGGCGATTGTCACCCGCAGCGCCAGCGAGGTGATAAACCGCGGCACCATCGTCTCCTACAGTCGCGTCGCGCCGGTGATCGATCTGCGCGGCGGCCAGACGGTGTTTATCAACCAGGGCGATATCAGCGCGGAATACCCGGAGACGCCGATCGTGGCGGGTGGCGCGACCAATGACCAGCTCGCCTTTATCGGCGGCAGCGTAACCGGCGAGGTCAATACCGGCAACGGCAGCGATACGCTTGCCGTCACCGGCGGCACCCTGAACGGCAGCCTGACGATGGGCAGCGGTGAAAACAACCAGGCGCTGATTGAGAACGTCAGCCTGGCGAATACCCGCCATATCACCACCGCGGGCGGCGTCGGCAGCACGCTCAGCTTCAGCAACATCGAGGCTGGCGGCGGCTCCTTTAGCCGCGACGATCTCAGCAGAGGGGTCAACCTCGGCGCGGGCTGGAGCACGATCAACTTTATCCATACGCAGTGGACGCTCACCGATGACCTGAAGCTGGCGCACAGCACCATTAATATCGACCGCGACTCCACGCTGTTTGCCGGCAATGGCGTCAACCCGCTGCTGGCGGGCGCTACCGACGACTCACTGGTGGTAAACAACGCCGGCACGCTGGATCTGAGCAACGGCGGCGCGGCCAGCAATCTGCTGACCCTAGACGGCACGCTGGCGTCGCTTGGCGGCACGCTGAGGCTGGCGACGCGGCTTAACGGCGCAGGCGGCCAGAGCGACGCGCTGCGGGTAAACGGCGACGTCACCGGCACCACGCTGATTGACGATCGTATTCTCGCCGGCAGCGCCGCGACGCAGAGTGACGCCAACGGCGACGGGGCGATAGATGGCCGCGAAGGGGTTTCGCTGGCGCAGGTTTCCGGCAGCGCCAGCGCCGACAGCTTCGCGCTGCAGGGCGGCTATCTGGCCGCCGGGCCCTGGCAGTACGGGCTTTACGCTTTCGCGCCTGCGAACGGTGGGGCGGGCTGGGATTACCGGCTCGCTAACCGCTATGTGTGCGAAGATGGCTCGCTGTGCCAGCCGCAGGCGGGCAGCACCGCATCGCGCGCCGCCCGCCCGGCGCTCGCGCCGCAGGTGCCCGCGTATCTCTCGGCGCCGGTCGGCCTGGCCTACTACACCTAGGCGCTCACCGACGATCTGCACAAGCGTCTCGGCGAGCTGCGCGACGGTCAGCGCAGCGGAACGGGCGGCGAGCTGTTTCTGCGCTACCTCGGCTCTAACCTCAGCTGGCAGAGCAACCGCGGCCTGAGCGACTACGGCTTTGATGCCGATATCGACTACAGCGCGGTGCAGCTCGGCGGCAACCTGCTGCAGCTGGACGGCGCGAGCGACAGCCTGCGCGGCGGCATGGCCTATACGCGCGGTAATACGCGCATTCGTCCGCACGCGGCCGACGGCTACAGTTCAACCAGCTTCGACAGCGACAGCGTCTCGTTCTACGGCACCTGGCAGCGCGACAGCGGCTTCTATCTTGACGGCGCGCTGAGCTGGAGCTGGCACCGCGGCGACACCGATATCGCGCGGCAAAAAGAGGTGGCGAAGCTGAAGGCCGACGGCTGGAGCGCCTCGCTGGAGTCGGGCTATCCCTTTGTTTTCGCGAACGGGCTGCGTCTCGAGCCGCAGGCGCAGCTGACCTGGATGCGTCTGAAGTTCGATGACGCCACCGATAAGGATGGCGTTAAGGTGGCGTTTGACGACGACGACCAGACCATCGGCCGTCTCGGCGCGCGGCTGGATCGCACCTGGCAGGATGACGCGCAGCGCGAATACACGCCTTATCTGCGTGCCAACTATTCCCACGGCTGGGGCGGCGGCGCGAAGGTGAAGGTTGGCGCGGCGGGGAGCGATATCGGTCAGGATTTCACCAGCGGCAGGTTCGGGCAGATGTGGGACGTTGGCGTCGGCACCACCACGCGCTTTCGCAACGACCTCTCGCTCTACGCCGAGGCGGACTACCGCAAGGAGATCGACGGCAACGGCGCGAAGGGCTGGCGCTATAACGCCGGCGTGCGCTGGACGTTCTGAGTAGAAAGAAAAGGGGCCACCATGAGGAGGCCCCTTTTCGGCAGGTGCAAAAGCGGATGACATGGGCCGATCGCAAAGTCGCTCAAGGCATCCTTGCGCGCTCGGCCCGCGCCATCCCTGGCGCGGGACGCTTTGCTCTTCAGCCCATGCCATCCGCTTCTTAACCATGGAGCAGTATGAAGAAAGGGCCGCTGATGAGGCGGCCCTTGTTTATCAGACACATTGAGGGAGAAACACTGTCGCCGTCGCGCGTCGCGGCGGCGTCAGATTTTTTAGAACTGGTAGGTCATACCCAGCGCAACCACGTCGTCGTTGTTCAGGCTCAGACGGTTGTCGTCGTCCAGCTGGTTGATTTTGTAATCCACAAACGCTGACATGTTTTTGTTGAAGTAGTAGGTGGCGCCCACGTCGATATATTTCACCAGATCCGCATCGCCGATACCGTTTTCGATATCTTTGCCTTTGGTCTGGACGTAGCCCAGTGACGGACGCAGGCCGAAATCAAACTGATACTGCGCCACCAGCTCGATGTTCTGCGCTTTGTTCGCCGCGCCAGCCGCGCTCAGGCCCGTTGCGCGGTCAGTGCCGCTGAACGGCGTCATATTGCGCGTTTCGGTATAGATCGCCGCCAGGTAGACGCTGTTGGCGTCATACTTCACGCCAGCGCCCCAGGACTCCGCGCGGTCGCCCTGACCGTAAACGCGCGCCTGCTGCTGGTTGGTGCGGTCGGAAGAGGTGATCGCCGACATCAGGCTCACGCCGGTGTCGCCGAGGGTGTAGCCCAGCGAGGCGCCGTAGCCGTCGCCGTTCTGACGGTTGATATCGCTGCGCGCGTTGGCGCCGTTGGCATCGTTGCGGCCCTGGTACTGCAGCGCAAAGCGCAGGCCGTCAACCAGGCCAAAGAAGTTGTTGTTACGATAGGTGGCTACGCCGGTGGCGCGCTGCGTCATATAGTTATCTGAACGCGCGGTGCCGTCGCCGCCGAATTCCGGGAAGACGTCGGTCCAGGCTTCCACATCGTAAAGCACGCCGTAGTTGCGGCCGTAGTCGAAAGAGCCATACTGACCAAACTTCAGGCCGGCAAAGCCCAGACGGGTTTTATTGCCGCTGTTGGCGTCGGAGCCTTCGGAGTTATTGACGTTATACTGATATTCCCACTGGCCGTAACCGGTCATCAGGTCGTTGATCTGGGTCTGGCCTTTGAAGCCGATACGAACATAGGACTTATCCCCGTCCAGGCTGTCCGCGTCGCTCAGATAGTGCATCGCTTTTACTTTGCCGTAGAAGTCCAGCTTATTGCCGTCTTTGTTATACACTTCCGCCGCGTGAGCAACAGAGGTCAGCGCCAGAGCAGAGACGACCAGTGCCAGTATACTTTTCTTCATTTGCTATCAATCCCGATGAGTAAAATATGTTATGCGCCTGAAAAGGGCTTATAAAACAGGGGACGTTTTACCGCCTGGATATGAAGGTTTCATGACATTTTTTATGGTTTCTTGTGATATGCGAACTTTTGGTCTACCCGACTGTCTCGGGTTTTTCGTGCTTTTCCCCGGCTGAGAGTTGGCTTCGCATCTGACTCCTGATAAAAAGTTCCTTCGCAGAAATTTTTTCTTTTTTTACTGAAACGGCAGGAAATATGAGCGGCAGTCAGACCCTGGTGGTCAAATTAGGGACCAGCGTCCTTACCGGCGGTTCGCGCCGGTTGAATCGGGCGCATATGGTGGAGCTGGTTCGTCAGTGCGCGCAGCAGCACGCGGCCGGCCATCGCATCGTGATCGTTACCTCTGGCGCGATGGCCGCCGGACGCGAACACCTGGGCTACCCGGAATTGCCGCCTACCATCGCCTCAAAGCAGCTGCTGGCTGCGGTGGGGCAGAGCCGTTTAATCCAGCTGTGGGAGCAGCTCTTCTCCATCTACGGTATCCATATCGGCCAGATGCTGCTGACCCGCGCAGACATGGAGGATCGCGAGCGCTTCCTTAACGCCCGCGACACCCTGCGCGCGCTGCTGGATAACCATATCGTGCCGGTGATCAACGAAAACGACGCGGTGGCCACGGCGGAGATCAAAGTCGGCGACAACGATAACCTGTCGGCGCTGGCGGCGATGCTGGGCGGTGCCGACAAGCTGCTGCTGCTCACCGATCAGCAGGGGCTCTATACGGCCGACCCGCGCAGCAATCCGCAGGCGGAGCTGATCGCCGACGTGCATGAAATCGACGACGCGCTGCGCGCGCTGGCGGGCGACAGCGTCTCCGGCCTGGGCACCGGCGGCATGTCCACCAAGCTGCAGGCGGCGGACGTCGCCTGTCGCGCCGGTATCGACACCATTATCGCCGCAGGCAGCCGTCCCGGCGTCATCGCCGACGTTATCGCCGGCAATCCGGTCGGCACGCGCTTTCACGCTATGCAGACCCCGCTGGAGAACCGCAAGCGCTGGATCTTCGGCGCGCCCCCGGCCGGAGAGATCACCGTGGATGACGGTGCGCTGGCGGCGATGCTGGAACGTGGCAGCTCGCTGCTGCCGAAAGGCATCCGCGACGTGCGCGGCAACTTTTCGCGCGGCGAGGTGATCCGCATTCGCAGCCTTGAGGGCCGCGATATCGCGCACGGCGTTTCGCGCTACAACAGCGATGCGCTGCGCATCATCGCTGGCCATCACAGCCAGCAGATCGGGGAGATCCTCGGCTACGAATACGGTCCGGTGGCCGTGCATCGCGACGACATGATCGTCAGTTAAGGAGCGGTCAAATGCTTGAAGAAATGGGAAAAGCGGCGCGCGCCGCCGCATATAAGCTGGCCGATCTGTCGACCGCTGAAAAAAACCAGGTGCTGCTTGCCATCGCCGATCGTCTCGACGCGGAGCGCGAGGCGATTCTGGCGGCCAACGAGCAGGATCTCGCCGATGCGCGCGCTAACGGTATGAGCGCCGCGCTGCTCGATCGCCTGACGCTCAATCCGCAGCGGCTGAGCGCTATCGCCGACGACGTGCGCAAGGTATGCCAGCTCGCCGATCCGGTCGGCCAGCTGATCGACGGCGGCCAGCTCGACAGCGGGCTGCGCATCGAACGTCGCCGCGTTCCGCTCGGCGTGGTCGGGGTGATCTATGAAGCGCGCCCCAACGTTACGGTCGATGTCGCCAGCCTCTGCCTGAAAACCGGCAACGCGTCGATTCTGCGCGGCGGCAAAGAGACGTGGCGCACCAACGCCGCCACCGTTCGCGTGATCCAGAACGCGCTGCAGCAGCACGGCCTGCCGGCGGCGGCGGTGCAGGCGATTGAGAATCCCGATCGCGAACTGGTCAATCAGCTGCTGAAGCTCGATCGCTACGTCGATATGCTGATCCCGCGCGGCGGCGCGGGCCTGCACAAGCTGTGCCGCGAAAACTCGACCATTCCGGTGATCACCGGCGGCATCGGCGTCTGCCATATCTATCTCGATGACACTATGGAGATCGCGCCGGCGCTGGAGGTGATCGTCAACGCGAAAAAGCAGCGGCCCAGCGCCTGCAACTCGCTGGAAACCCTGCTGATCCACCGCGACGCCGCCGACCGTTTTCTGCCGGCGTTTGTGGCACGTATGGCGCAGGAGGGGATCCCGCTACACGCCGACGAAAACCTGCTGGCGCGGCTGCAGGACGGCCCGGCCAGCGTCACGCCGATTGCACCGGGCGACTACGATGATGAATGGCTGTCGCTCGATCTTAACGTGAAGCTGGTGGATGACATGGATGCGGCGATCGCGCATATCCGCACCCACGGCACCCAGCATTCTGACGCCATCCTGACGCGCAGCACGCAGAACGCCAGCCGCTTTGTGAAACAGGTCGACTCGTCGGCGGTGTACGTTAACGCCAGCACGCGTTTCACCGACGGCGGCCAGTTCGGTCTCGGCGCGGAAGTGGCGGTGAGTACCCAGAAGCTGCATGCGCGCGGCCCGATGGGGCTGGAGGCGCTAACGACCTATAAATGGGTCGCGTGGGGCGACGATACGCTGCGCCCCTGATTGCGACTTTATTTAACAAAAAGGGTGTCCAGAACGGGCGCCTTTTTTTTTGACCCCTGTTTTTCGATCCAGTTAATTTTGGAGTTTTTCGGTGCGACTTTCGACGTCTCCTGACGCGACTTTTTTTTCTGCAAAGCGGCTGTCTGTTTTTTACCCGTTTTTCTGCAGAACATTCCTGAAAGCCGCGCCGCAACAGGGCGCAGCGCGATTGAGACTGGTTGCCCAGAGTCTGAGGAGGATAATGATAATTAGCGCTGCTTTACAAAAGCAATTGGGTAGCAAACGGACGGTAATATAAAATGAACTGGTAGCAATAATGAAAATAACATCCAGTATCTCCTCTATGGCAGATTATTAACTAATGGTTAAAAAAGAGAGTACGAGACAAGCTTTTACTGCCAGGCTGATTGCCGCGTGCGAAAGTGCGGGAATTGTCGGACATGGACGTAATAAACAGGTTGCTAAAGCGTTACAGCAGCAGGGGTGCAAAATATCCACGCCGGGCGTATGGAAGTGGTTCAACGCGCAGTCCGTGCCGGATGATAATAATTTGCTGGCGCTAAGCCGACTGCTGGGCGTACGGGTTGAGTGGCTGCAGTACGGAATGGAAAAGCCCGCCGAGTCGCTTTCGCTCGATAGTCTGAAGGCGCAGCGCAATGTCTTTCGCATCGAAAGCCTTGATATCGGGCAAAAGTCAGCCTCTGGGCTGCACGCGCGCGATGAGTTCGTCGAGACTATCCACGCCATTGAATATGGCGTGGATGAGGCGCGCGTGCTTTTCAACGGCCGTCCGGCAGAGAACATTCGCCTGATCGCCATCAACAGCGATTCGATGGTAGAGACCTTTGCGCCGCGCGATCAGCTGTTCGTGGATATCAGCGTGAAGTTTTTCGACGGCGATGGCATCTATATCTTTACCCTTGATAACCAGCTTTATCTCAAGCGTCTGCAGCTGCAGCACAAAAAAATCGCTGTTATTTCAGATAATAAGCGTTATGAAACCTGGTATCTTAATCGGGAGGAGGTCGACAGTATGCAGGTAATGGCAAAGGTCATCCTGAGCCAGGCGCGGCACTATCAGCTACTGGGTTAACCTCTGGGCGAAATGTGTTCAGCTGCAACCTGCTGAAAAAAAATAATTCAGCAAAATTCAAAAATTTAACCGACAGTAAATAAAAAATTAACTGTTGGTGTTTGATAAAGCATAAGAACAGGTTAATAATTTGAGCGTGGACCAACGAAGCCCTTCTCTCACGGAGTGAGCCGCTCTTAAACAATCGAGGCGCTGCACAAGCGCGAATCAAACCATCCAAAGTCAGTGAACTTTGGGATGGGGTGGATGCGCACATGCAGCGTCGTCAGATGCCGCCTTTTTCTCCCTACTCGCGCTTAGCCTGGCTGTTATTACAGCCGGGGCATTGCGCTGTGAGCGGAAAACGCGGTATCCGGGACGGTTCGGCTTGCCGAAAACCCGCGCCTGCCACCCCATCGCCAAAGACTCATTCACAGGAGGAGTTATGGCGATAATACACTATGGCAAAAGCGTCTTTGTAGGTAATGCCCGCACCCGCAGGCATCGGCGGCGCCAGCCGCTCAGTCGACTCAAGCTCAGCATCGATCAGGCGCTGGGCTGCGAACCCGAAAATCCCCCGTTACGCCGCGCCGAACGCATCGTTCAGCGTCCGGTGACCTCGCGCGTTGAGCGGGCCATTGCCCCTGGGCCTGTTAACCGCGCCGAAAACGCCAGTTTCGATAACTGCTGTCTGCCGCATGTGCACCTCTACGCCGTGCGCTGAACCTGCTCTGTAACTGCCTTTACCGCTGTATCTCATCTTTTCTCCCGTTTTGTCTGGACGGGAATTCTCAACCCACTGTTTAGACCCGCTGCTGGTTTCACCTGCGGTTTTGCTGGTGTTATCTCTGGCACTGATCAGTGTGATTTAACTGTCGCTGTCGCATTGGGAACCTGTTCCCGTGCCCGCAAAAGAGGAATGGCTATGACCCAGATTATTGAGATTCTCAACTTTGAAGAGGGCTACGTTGAAGCGCCTTATCTCGACACGCAGGGATTCCCCACCGTGGCGGGCGGCATTCGCATCGGCCCAAAAGGTGCGTCGCTCAATAACTACGTGTTTCGCGTGCCGCGCCAGGTCGGTGACGTCTGGAAGAAGTGCATTATCGAAGGCAAAGCTCAGCAGATGCAGAGCCTGCCGCTGCTGCAGCAGGCGCTGGCGAAGTGCAACGACGCGCGCAGCGACGTGCTCTACAGCATGGCGTATCAGCTCGGCGTCGACGGACTCTCGCTGTTTAAAAACATGCTGACCGCCGTGGCGGCCGAGGATTACGACAGCGCGGCCAACGCCATGCTCAACAGCCTGTGGGCGCGTCAGACGCCGGGGCGCGCCCGCCGTCATGCCGAAGTGATGCGCAGCGGCACCTATGACGTCTACAGGGGGCTGCTATGAGATGGCTCTTTTTTATTATCGCCGTGCTGATGGTGGTGATCGTGCTGCTGATTATGCAGCGCTTTACCACGCTGGAGTTTGTGGCGCATGCGCGCCTGCTGTTTAAAACCTGGTCGGTCTGGCTGGCGTCGCTGGGTTCGATGCTCAGCGCCTGGGTGCAATCCTTTCCCTCTGCCTCGCTGGACGCCTGGAACGCCCTGCCGGAAGACGTCAAATCCATTCTTCCTCACAACTACCTCGGCCTGATTGGCGCCTTTATGGTGGCAATGGGCGTAATCGCGCAGTTTGTGCGGCAGAAGAATCTGGTGCGACAGAAGGAGCTGCTGGAGGCGAAAAAACCATGAGTTTATTTACTGCACTGCTCAGCGGCGGCTGGCACTGGCTCGCCGTCATCGGTGCGCTCATCGCCGCGCTGGGCGCCAGCTATTTCGGCGGCAAGAAGATCGGCAAGGTGCAGCAGCAGGCCGAGGCCGATACGAAGAGCGCGCAGAAAGAGGCGGCGCAAACCGCCGCCGTGGCGCAACAGCAGCAACAGCATCGCGAGGAGGCGACCCGTGTTACCACCGAGAACAACAATCTTGATGACGCTGCTGCTCGCGACAAGCTGCAGCAGTCGAAATACAACAAACCCTGAGCCCGTGGCCGTCACCGATTCGGCCTGCGTGCTGTTTTCCCCGATTTATACCCACGGCGACGATGCGCAACGCATGGACGTTCGCACCGTTCGCGCCATCAATACCCACAACGACATGTGGGATCAGCTTTGCGGCCATTCGGCCAAACCCTGATTTATCTGATGCTTTAGTACCTAAAATCCTGAGGAGGATGCCATGATTGAAGTGAACTCATTTGCCGAACTGCGTACCACCAAACCCGCAGCAGCAGGCCAGGTCGCCAGCCTGAACCGTTACTACGACAAGGATTCCACCTTCCGCGGCGGCGGCGATTTCGTCGGCTTTATCGGCACCACCACGCTGAAAGATGACGGCGGCACCATTGCGGTAGGTGACGGTTTCTACTGGAAGCGCACCATTAACGATCCCGCAGAGCTGAACGTGCTGCACTTCGGCGCGAAAGGGGACGGCTACGCCGACGACACCGAAGCCTTTATGCGCATGTACAACTGGACTAAAACCTGGAACGCCAACTGCGTTGCGCTGCCCGTGCGTTTCCCTGGCGGTAAGTTCCTGATCAAGCCGATCGACCTCAGCGCCACCGACGCGACCTTCTTTGGTCTGCTCGGCGACGATTCGCCGCTGGGCTCGCTGCCGCGCACCACCATTATCTCCGACAAGAGCGATGCGCCGGTGTTCAAGGTAAAAGCGCGCCGCACGGTGATTACCGGTATGGCGTGGAACGGTCAGGCCAGCGCCGATACCGTCGCCAATACCGGCACCATCACCGCCGATCTGGTGAGCAACAAGCAGCCGTTCTTCGAGAACACCTGTATCGAAGGGGAGACGGTGAATATTCACTGCTTCCGCGCGCAGAACACCGGCGGCACGGTGTTCAAGCTGCTGGATACGCTCGACAGTAAGTTCGACCAGATCTATACCCTCTACACCTATTCGCGCGTGTTCGATGTAGGCTGGTCAAACTCACCGCGCGGCGTCTGGGACCACTCGACGGCGATCGAGCTGAGCAACGCCAACTTCCAGACCGGCTACGGCGACGCCACGCTCTATATGCCGCGCGTTACCCAGGGGATTATGCGCAACGTCTGGATTGAGCATACGCGCAACCCGGGGGATCTCTCCGACGGCGGCTGGACCATCGATACGCTGAACATTGAGGATTGCGGCAACCCGTTCAATCTGAACAATGCGCGCGTGGTGATGCGTCAGATCGGCCTGCAGTCGGGCGCGAGAATCTCTCAGGACGCCGCCAGCGGCCGCTGGCTCTCTACCTTTGAGTATGGTTATCGCCGTGATGAAAACCACGGCACCTTTATGACCGGCTCGCTGCGGGTAGGCTACTTCAGCGGTTATAAGGTGACCAACAATACCAGCACCGATAACTGGTATCGCCTCGGTCAGTTCTTCTTCCCCAACGCCAACCAGCAGTGGGTGATCGAGATGATCGGCAAAGGCGACGCCACCTCGCCATCTACCACCGCCGCCTCGCCGGTGAATATGGTGGGAACCGGTAAAACCTGGATTAACCTGCAGCGGCTGGAAACCGTCTGGGCCGATGCCCACCATATGGGGCAGCCGGCCGTGCTGGATATCCGCTACAGCCGTGTGGGTACCACCTACGCGGTGGTCTGGGTAAAGCTGGCCGCGAACAGTGGGGACACCATGTTCAACCTGAAATGTACCGGCCCGACGCGCTTCGATACCGGTTCATGTTCTCTGTTCCAGTCTGATATGTCGGTAGTAACGGATACCACCAAAATGGGGACGCTGAAGCCGGCAGCGCGCTTTGGCCTGCACAATGGAGTGGCGGGTATCGGCGCCAACGAGAAAGGCGTAGTCACGCTCGCGACGACCGCGGGTACGCCGACAAATAAAACCACGCCTTCGGGCTTTGTGCTGATCAATATCAATGGTACCGACCGCAAGGTTCCTTATTACGATTGATGAGCGGCACGTTTTGGCGAGGCTACGGCCTCGCCTTTTTTTGTTTCTGGCGTCTGAAACGTGCGGGAAGGAGAGGAGCGTGCTCTTTTCCTTGCCAGATGACGAGAAAAGCAGCATCCGCGCGCTGCGGCTCTTGACGGAAGTGACGCTTTTTTCTAACTTAATGCCCCGTAGTTCTCGCCTCTATGCCGGTGTAGCTCAGTTGGTAGAGCAGCGCATTCGTAATGCGAAGGTCGCAGGTTCGACTCCTGTTTCCGGCACCAGTTTACACTCTCCCCAGCGCTTCCCGAATCAAAAAACCTCATATCCTGTAGTTTCTGACCCCCTCGCTTCTCCTCTGTTAGCAACCCGGTTTAGCCGCAATCCATGATCAATCCTTCCTAACCCAACCATCTGCCTCCCTGAAAGCCTGCAGCGTTAAGCCGTGCTTTGCCTGTCAGACAGAGGCTGGCGATCGGAGCACGCGAGAGCAGATCTGGCACAGGCTGCGCCTGCGTCGTGCCGGGCATCGGGTAGCGAACATTCTTTTGCCCAGCAGGGATGATGGCTTATTGAGCGACCCGATGCGGGTGCGATGGATAAAGGTTATATCCGGCTAAGATTATTTTGAATCGAGGTGGCTAAATAATAAGGCAGCGTTGTATTTTTCCGTGGAGGTTATTTCAAGAAGATATGCGGCATCCGGTGGGGTTTATAGCTGCAGGAAAGTCATATTTGTAATTGCAGTGATGGGAGTGCAGGTGCTGCTTTATATTTTGCATAAATAAAATGCTGCGATAGAAGGGTGGATGCCAACCTCATCCCTGCCAGCAGAGAGCCTGAAATAAAATATCTTATTAATATTATTTAAGAGTTATGGGGGTGTTTTTTTGCATGCCATCAGGGAGCGAATCCACTTTTTTGCTGGTAATGTGAATGGGGTTGTTTCTGGCTGCGATTGCTGTCATTTTTTGATTAACCCTATGTAAATGAATGCTTTTATTCTATGCGGCCTGGCTGGGTATATGCCTCTGGAATAGTTTGTGTGATTATTATTTGCCTGGTTTTTATTTTAGTTACTCTAATTTTCGCCGTTATTTAAAAGTCAGGCTTAGGGTGTATATTCACCTGTTATATTACTCTTTAATAGATGATTTACCTGGTGTGACGCCGCTGCTTTGCATTGTGAAATGGGTTTCTAATGCTTTCAGGTGTATTGTTCTATTTTTACGCTGAGCCTTATATTGCCTTATTGATGTTTGCAGAGATGAAAAATTATAATAATCGCCACTCACTCACTTATTGGTTTTTTAATCAGGCAGTGTATCGACCTTATTGCGCGCCCTGTTAATCAGTCGTGCTCTACACCAGGGAAAGTTAATAATGATAAAGTGCCAGGGAGCGCTATTGCGCAGGGCGTTAACTCTTTTATTTACGGGAGGGCTGTGTATTTCAGTCGGGGCTGATGCTGCACCGGCGCAGGCAAATTCCCCGCAGCGGGCAGCTTCAGCTATTGATGCTCTGGAGCAGCAGCGTCAGCAGGAGCGCGAGCGCGCCCTGCTTGAGCAGAACAGGCCGCAGGCCGATACGCGGCTTACCCGTCCTGAAGTTATGCTGCCGGATTATCCGGTCGATGAGTCCCCTTGCTTTACCATCAACCGGTTCACCCTGGCTGGCGAGTCGGCCGATCGCTTTCAGTGGGCGCTTGAGGCGGCAGCAGATGCCAGAGGCCGCTGCCTGGGGGAGCAGGGCATTGTGCTTGCCATCAATAAAGTGCAGAACGCCATACTGGCCAAAGGCTACGTTACAACCCGCGTGATGGCGCAGGAGCAGGACCTGACCAAAGGTGTGTTGACGCTGACGCTGCAGCCTGGCCGTATTGGAGAGATCCGCTTTGAGGAACCGGTCTCCTGGCGCGGCCGGCTGTGGAACGCCATTCCGTCCTCACGCGGCGATATTCTTAACCTGCGTGATATCGAGCAGGGGCTGGAGAACTTCAGAAGAGTACCCAGCGCCAGTGTCGACATCAAAATCGTACCCGGCGCCAGGGAAGCCACCAGTGACCTGCAGGTCAACTGGCACGAGGGGCGGCCGGTGCGGCTCAGTCTTGGTCTGGACGACAGCGGATCCAGAAGTACCGGACGCTATCTGGGCTCGGCCACGCTCGCTATCGATGCCCCTTTTGCGCAGAATGATCTCTTCTACGCCAACATCGGCAAGGATCTGTTTCAGCACGGGCCGTCTGGCAACCGTTCGCATACGCTGAACTATTTCTTTCCGGTGGGATACTGGGCCTTCTCGGCCAACTACAGCGACTACACCTATCATCAGAACATCCCCAGCGCCAACGAGACGCTGCGCTACAGCGGCAAGAGCGACAATATTCAGCTGACTCTCTCCCGGCTGCTCTACCGCGACCAGTCGCACAAGACCACGCTCAACCTGCGCGGTTATCGCCGGCACTCCACCAATCACGTAAATGACATTGAGCTGACCCAGCAAAAGCGGCGAACCGCCGGCTGGGAAATTGGGCTGAACCAGCGCAGTTACCTTGGCCGCTCTACGCTGGATGCGTCGCTGGCCTGGCGACGTGGCACCGGCGCGCTGGGGGCGCTGCGTGCGCCGGAAGAAGCCAGTCACGACGGCTCGGCGCGCAGCGGAATACTGCTGGGTGATGCCGCCATCACGATTCCCTTTGCCCTGGGCGGGCAGCCCTGGCGGATCTATAGCAGCGTGCGCAGCCAGTGGAGCCCGAATGCGCTGACGCCGCAGGAGCGAATGGCTATTGCCGGGCGTTACACCGTGCGCGGCTTCGACGGCGAACAGATGCTGTCAGGCGAAAGAGGTCTGCTGTGGCGCAATGAAATCGCGTGGAACCTGTTTTCTCGCGGGCACGAACTCTACCTGGCCGCCGACTATGGCCGGGTGGACGGCCCGGGCACCCGCTATCTGGTGGGGCATCAGCTGGCAGGCAGCGCACTCGGCGTGCGCGGCGCGCTGTGGGGCCGATTCAGCTATGACCTGTTTGCCGGTGTACCGCTATACAAGCCTGAGGGGTTCCACACCTCCGGTGCGACCGCGGGCTTTAGCGTCAGCCTGGAAATCTGACCCTGGGCACTGCTTTGTGGCGACCTCGCGTTGCCGGGTAACGTAATAATGATGGCCCGATGCAGCATGGTGTTGAGACCGGGCCGGGAATGGACTCTGCTATGAATAAACATTGCTATCGACTTATCTTCAGCCGCACCCACGGGGAACTGCGGGTGGTCTCTGAACTGGCCCGCAGCTACTGCAGCGAACCGGGGCAGCGCATCGGCTCAGGGATCTCAGGTGGAGGCCGTCTGTGGGTCACCGTGCGTCGGTCAGTGTGGCTACTTGCGCTGTTGATGTTCGCCGATCCCGTCATGGCAAGCGGAATTGTCGCGGACGGTGCTGCCAGTCGGGCGCAGCGGCCAGAGGTTATCACTACCCAGAACGGCCTGCCGCAGGTCAACATCACCGCCCCCAACCAGGCTGGCGTCTCGCACAACCAGTATCAGCAGTTCGATGTTGACGCCAGAGGCGCCATCCTCAACAACTCGGCGGTGATGACCTCGACCCAGATGGCCGGGATGATCCAGGGGAATCCCAACCTCAATCCCAATACCGCACCGGCACGCGTCATTCTCAACGAGGTTAACAGCAACAACCCCAGCCAGCTGCGCGGATTTATGGAGGTGGCCGGCGGCAAGGCGCAGGTGATTGTGGCTAACCCTGCCGGGATTGTCTGCAACGGCTGCGGCACCATCAACGCCGGGCGCATGACGCTGACCACAGGCCGTCCGCAGTTGAACGCCGACGGCAGCGTGGCGGGGTATCAGGTCGAGCGCGGCGTGGTGCGCATCGAAGGCGGCGGGCTTAACGGTGATGCCCGTCATGATACCCAGTACGTCGACATTCTGGCGCGCGCGGTGGAGATCAACGCCGGCGTCTGGGCGAAAGAAGGCGTGTCGGTGGTGGCTGGCCGTAACCGCGTAAGTGCGGACGGCAAAAGCGCGACGGCGCTTTCCGACGACAACAGTGCCAGGCCTGAGTTTGCCATCGATATGGGCCAGCTGGGCGGGATGTACAGCGGCAGTATCCGTATGATCGGCACCGAGGCGGGCGTCGGCGTGCGTAACCTGAGCGGACAGGTTCGGGCAGGCAAAACCCTGACCGTCAGCAGCGAAGGCAGGCTCAGCTGGCGGGCTGATGTGCCAGATGCCGCCACGCAGTCGGGCGGCGATATTCAGCTGACAGCAAAA
The DNA here is from genome assembly GCF_020149765.1 of Pantoea agglomerans. Lineage (NCBI taxonomy): Bacteria > Pseudomonadati > Pseudomonadota > Gammaproteobacteria > Enterobacterales > Erwiniaceae > Pantoea > Pantoea agglomerans. The sequence continues at coordinate 3,124,394 of NZ_CP083809.1, read as the reverse complement.
GGCGATATTGAGACGCACGGTAAAGTGTACAGCGGCGGTCAGCTGACCCTGCAGGGCGCAGGAAGGTTAACGCAGTCCGGGACGCTGGCGGCGGCCGGGAATATGCAGCTGAACGTTGCACGCGGTATCCAGAGCAGCGGCCACCTGCTGGCGGGCAGTAATGCCGACAGCGCCCTGGTCCATAATGCCAGCCTGCAGCTTGATAGCCAGGGGGATATCCGCGCCAGTGGCAGCCTGCTCGCTAAAAAGAACCTCAGCGCGACCGGACGCCAGGTGGATATCAGCGGCGCGCAGGTTGCAGCCGAACAGACCGCCCTGAAGGCGCGGGAAGGCGGCGTTAGCTTGCGCCGCTCCTCCGTTGACAGCGGTGAGCTGGTCGTAAGTGCCGCTGGCGATGTGGATGCGCAGCAGGCGAAAATCAAGGCGGGGCGCTGGCAGGTTGACGCCAGCACGCTGCTTAACCAGCAAGCGGTCTGGTCCCAGACTGAGGCGAGCGAGAGTCGCTTTACTCTTACCCACCATCTGGATAACAGCGCCGGCACTATTGAGGCCCACAGCCTGGCACTTATGGCCGGTCAGCTGACCAACCAGCGTGGCCGCCTGGTCGCGCTCGACAGCACCGCGCAACGCTGGCGGGTCGGCGGCGTGCTCGACAATGCCAGCGGCACGCTGGGCAGCAATGGCGACCTGCATCTGGATGCCGACCGCCTCGATAATCAGAGCGGCACGATAAAAACCCAGGCGGCACTCCGGCTTCACGCCGACGGCGCAGTGAATAATGCCGGGGGCAACCTGCTGGCCGGGAACGGCCTGACGCTGGAGACGGGAGGCGAGCTGAACAACGCGTCCGGTACCCTGAGCGGTGGAGATGTGCGTCTGGTGGCGCAGCGGCTGGATAACACGCAGGGCAGAGTGACTGGCGAGAGGCGGCTTGACCTGCAAGCCCGTCAGGGGCTGGATAACAGGCAGGGGCTGCTGGGTGCCGGTCAGGCGCTGACGGTGAGCAGCGAGGGCGAGCTGAACAACCATCAGGGGACGGTGCAGGGCAATGGGCAAGCCACTGTGTCAGCGCGAGAGATCCGCAACGAGGCTGGCAAGTTGCTGGGCGGACAGCGGCTGGCGCTGACCAGTAAAGGCGCGCTGAACAACCACGAAGGGGAAATCAGCGGCGAGTCGCTTACGCTGACCACCGGGCAGCTTGATAACACCCAGGGCAAGGTGGTGGCGAGGGAGGATGTGAGCCTGACGGCAGAGCGCGGGCTGGTTAACGCCGCTGGCTGGCTTGAAGCCGGCAACCTGCTCTCTGTTAAAGCTAATGAGCGCTGGGACAACCGGGGCGGCACCGCTCAGGGCGGCCACCAGGTCACCGCCAGCGCAGCGTCGCTGGATAACAGCGGCGGTCGGTTACAGTCCGGCGGTAACCTGACCCTTGATGCCGCAGGCAATATCCTCAATGGCACCGGCAAGCTGACCGCGCAACAGACCCTTGCCATTAAGGGCGGCGCAGCCAGCCTGTTCGACAATGACGGCGGGTCACTGCAGAGCGGCGGTGACTTATCCCTCCAGGGTGGCCAGTTGACCAACCGCGACGCCGGTATGATCTTCGCTGGGCAGGCGCTCTCCCTGAACCTGACCGGCGGCTGGAACAACCAGGGTGGCACCTTTACCGGCAGTGGGCACACCCAGGTGCGCGCTGCAGATCTGGTAAATGCCCAGGGCGCTATCAACGCGCTGGAGAGCCTGGATATGCAGTTTACCGGCCAGCTGGATAACGGCCAGGGGCGGATTTTTAGTCAGTCGTCTCAGCTGCTGCAGGCGCAGGATATCGTCAATGCGCAGGGCTGGATGGGCAGTCAGGGCGGCTGGCAGGCTATCAGCGGCGGTTTTGATAATACCGAAGGCAGCGTACAGAGCCTGCAGGCCGCACGCCTTGCGGCTGACTGGCTGGGCAACGCCAAAGGCGTACTGCAGTCGGCCCAGGATCTGGTGCTGCGCGTTGTGCGGGAGATCGACAACCGGGCCGGCAAGGTCTCGACGCAGGGGCAGCTTGCTGTCGCGGGCGCCAGAGATGGCGAACAGGCCGGTGCCATCAATAACGCTGGCGGTCAGTGGCTGGCTGGCGAGGGGCTGAGTATCGTCGCCCGCGCACTCGACAATACGCAGGGCGGGCTGCTCTTCAGCCAGAAACAACAGCGTCTTACGCTGAGCGGCGCGCTGAACAACCGCGATGGGAGAGCGCAAAGTGGTGAGGCCCTTCAGCTTGATGCACAAACCCTGAATAACGCCGGCGGGACGATAGAGGGCCAGCAACAGGTGACGCTGCGCATTGCTGGCTTGCTTGAGAATAGCGGCGGTGCCGTGCGCAGCAATGGCGACCAGCTGGTGTCGGCGGCCGGTATCGAAAATGCGCGCGGCCTGTTCAGCAGCCGCGGCGGCATCAGAGTAACCTCAGCGCAGCTGCACAACGACGGCGGGACGCTTATCAGTCAGGGGGCGGGCGTCTACCGTATCGACCAGCTTAACAATCAGCACGGCAAGGTACACAGCGGCGACGCGCTCGCGCTTGAGGGCGTGCAGATAAACAACCAGGGCGGGCAATTAGTGTCAACCCAGGGGCTGACACTGAAGACCGGAGTGCTCGATAACAGTGGTCAGGGCACGATAAGCAGTCAGGCGGCAATCAGCCTGCTGGCCGAGCGCCTGAACAACCGCGATGGCGGGCTAATACTGGGCACCACGCGATCCGACATCACCGCCCGTGATATCGACAATACCGCAGGCCGCCTGCAGAGCAGCAGCCAGATGACCTTCTCGGGGGTAACGCAGCTGGACAACCGCCAGGGGCGCATTCTGGCCAACGGCAATCTCGACATCAATGCCGACCGGTCACCGACCGACTCGCCGCTGGCGCTGCTTAACCAGGGCGGGCGCGTGGAGAGCGGCGGCGCACTGACAGCGAATACCCGCACCCTGGATAACCAGAACGGCACCCTGCTGGGGCTGCAGGCGCTGACGCTCTCCGCGCAGCAGGACTATACCCGCCAGGCCGGCGAAACCCTCAGCAGTAACGGCACGGTGACCTTCTCCCTGAGCGGTGCTTTTACCAGCCTGGCGGACTGGCTGCTGCCAGGTAATCTGGTGCTCAACGCGGCCAGCATAGCCAATCCCGCCACCCTGGTGGGCAAAATGCTGCAGCTGACGACCGGAGCCTTGCAAAACAGCGGGCGCATTGAAGCGGACAGCATGACGCTGAACGTCGATACCCTGGACAACGCCGCGGCGCTGATGGGGGACGCGATCGCCGTGCGCGGTCGCGCTATCGACAACCACGGCGCGTCTGCGGTGATAGCGGCGACCCAGAGCCTGACATTGCAGGTCAGTGAGCGCCTGACTAACCAGCAGGGCGCTCTGCTCTACAGCGGCGATCGTTTGCACCTGCACAGCGATGACCTGATTGAAAACCGCGCGAGCTTTATTGAGGCGGACGGCGACACCAGGATTGAAGCCCATCGGCTGAATAACCTGCGCGAAGGGCTGGTGATTGAGCGCGAGGCGGAGAAGAGCGACTACAAGTGGCACCGCTATAACTATTACTGGCGCTCCTTTGGTCCAACGGTCATCTCCGATAAAAGCACCCTGGCACCGACCACCCAACAGCTGACTTTCCAGGATGACGCGGCGGCGCAAACCAACCCATACGGTACGCTGCTGGCTATTGATGCGGCGAGTAAGCGTGCGCAGGTGCGGGTGAAGAACAACGTCGGCAAGCTGACTGACCTGTGGGTCAACTATCTGGCACTCCAGCCCAACGCCGACGGCAGCTACGCGATGACCTTCTATGAAACTCGCGGAGTCAGACAGAGATATGTGCCCACCCCCTATCACAATACCGTCTGGCGTGAGGACAATCGCACTCGCACTGAACAGTGGGATCCCGAACAGCACATCGACCTCGACAGCGCGCCGTTCGTTACCGACTACAGCAACCTGCGTGAGCGTAGCGTTACCGGCACGGTGACGCGCGACAAACTGGTAAGCGAGGGTATCGGGGCGCGTATTCTGGCAGGCGGCAATATGGTGTTGCGCATAACCGGTCAGCTGCTTAACGACGCCAGCGCGATCGCCGCCCACGGCAATCTCACCCAGGAGGGCGGGGGTGCGGTGGACAACCGAGGCTACTCGATTAACGAGCGGCGCCAGGAGGTCATTGTCGATCACTATGACAAGTCCAGGCGCCACTGGTATCCGCAGTTCAGCCGGGATGAGACCACGGCTCTGGCCAGCGTTGACGGCGTTATCACCGGCAACGGTAATGTCACCATCAACGGGGCCAGCATTACCAGTACCACGGTCAGTCAGGCACAAATCAGCCAGCTTGAGGCGGCATTAAACGCCGTTGACGCCGAGCGCGCCGAACTTAAGCGCAACCCGCTGGCCTTCACGGTAGAAGGGGAGGGAGTTGCTGGCGGTGATACGCAGCTTGCGCCGGGTGAGGCAGTGACTTACCCGGGGGCCACGCCGTCTTCACCGCTGGGTCGCCCGCTGCTGCCGTCAGAGCTGGCGCTAACGCAGCTACAGCATCTGGACAGCGTGGCGACCTCCATCCCCAACAACGCCCTGTTCAGCCAGCATACGGCGAGCGGCAGCCCGTTCCTGGTGGTAACCGACGAGCGTTTTACCCGGCGCGACAACTTTATCAGCAGCGACTACATGCTTGAGCGTGTAGGGTATAACCCCGCGCAGGCGCACAAGCGCCTGGGCGACGGCTTTTACGAGCAGCGCCTGGTACGCGAGCAGGTGCTGAAACTCACCGGCAGACCCTCACTCAAGGGCTGGGATGCGATGGCGCAGTACCAGCAACTGATGAATAACGGCGCTGAAGTCGCCCAGAACTTCCATCTGGTGCCGGGCGTGGCCCTGACGCCAGAGCAGATTGCGGCGCTGCAGCAGGATATTGTCTGGCTGGTGAGCGAGACGGTGCAAACGGCCGACGGCCCGCAGTCGGTGTGGGTGCCGAAGGTCTATCTGGCGCAGAGCACGCTGCGTCTGACTGGCGATGGCGCGATGATTAGCGGTGGTAATCTGCAGCTCTCGGCAGACAGTATCACCAATGCCGGCAGCCTGTTTGCCGACAAGGCGCTCACCGTGGATGCCGGGCAGTTCCTGCATCAGGGCGGCGACATTCAGGCTGGCAGCATTGACGTGCGGGCCGACAGCCTGACAATAAGCACCAACCTGCAGGATGCATTGCGCCAGGCAACGATGCGGGCCGACGACATCCGTCTCAGTGGTAGCGATATCACGCTCTCAGGCGCGAAACTCGACGCCACACACACCCTCAGCCTGAGTGCGCGTAACGATCTGACCATCACTGCGGCGAAAAGCAGCCGCACGGCCGACCTTGAGGTCATCTCCGGCGCGATGGGGAACCGTAACAGCAGCGGCATGGAAGAGGCTGGCTCCCGGATGGCGCACATTAGCGGCGAATGGCAGCAGGCGCTGAGCAGCGAGCTTAACGCTGGCGGCAACCTTATGCTTAATGCCGGGCATAACGTGACGCTCGCAGGTAGTCAGGCCAGTGCCGGTGGCAATCTGCAGGTGCAGGCCGGAAACGATATTACTATCAGGGCTGAGACCACCACCAACACCACCCACCTCGACGCCAACAGCCGTACCTCGTCGGTCAGCAACGATCGTCAGGAAGATCGTCTGACGCTCACTACCCTGAGCGGTGCGCAGGGCGTTACGCTGGTGGCGGGCAACCAGCTGCAGGCCGAAGGCGCGCAGGTTGACAGTAAAAACGGCGGCATTGGCATCAGTGCGCAGGACGTGACCATCAAAGACGCCCGTGCTCACACGCTCGCTCTGGACAGCGAAAACAAACGCGAGGGCAGAACCAAAAGCAGTCGCTATGAGGAAAGCGAACGTGAAACCAGCACCGGCAGCACCTTCAGCGCCCGGCAGGGGATAACGGTTATCGGCCGTGAGGGCGATATCACCGTCACCGGCAGCGCTCTGCACAGTGACCAGGGCGGCATCCTCCTCCAGGCGAAAAATGATGTGACTCTCAATACCGCCACCGAACGCGAGTCGCTCTACAGTGAGGAACGCTCTCAGAAAAAAGGGTTCCTGAACAAGAGCAGCAGCCACACCGTGACCGACGACCGAACCACGCGCGAGAAAGGCACGCTGCTGAGTGGCAACAGCGTCAGCGTCAGCGCGGGCAATGACCTGACGGTCACCGGTTCGGCGATTGTCGCCGACCGGGACGTAAACCTGCAGGCCGGCCATAACGTCGATATCGGTGCGGCCACTGAGACCGAGACGCACTACCTGCTGGAAGAGAAGAAAAAGAGCGGTCTGCTGGGCAGCGGCGGCATCGGTTTCACGATTGGCAAACAGTCGAGCAAACACGAAGTCGATGAGCAAGCCACCACCCAAAGCCAGAGCGTCAGCACCATCGGCAGCAGTCAGGGCAGCGTTAACATCACGGCGGGCAACCAGCTGCATATTGGCGGTGCCGACCTGGTGGCGGGCAAGGATCTGGCTCTTACCGGCGACAGCGTGACTATCGACCCGGGCTATGACCAGCGTACCCGCAAGGAAACGTTTGAGCAGAAACAAAGCGGCCTGACCATAGCGCTGTCGGGCACCGCGGGCGGCGCGCTCAACACCGCCGTCAGCTCGGCGCAACAGGCAAGAAAAGAAGGCGACGGGCGCCTGAACGCGCTGCAAAACACCAAAGCGGCGCTCTCCGGCGTGCAGGCCGCACAGGCGTGGGAGCGGGATAATGCGCTGACCGCCTCGGCGGAGGCGAAAAACGCCGCTGCCGGTTTACAGCCGGGAGACAAAGGTGCGGCGCAGGGTGCCACCAACACCATCGGCATCAGCGCCTCCTGGGGCAGCCAGTCGTCGAAGAGTGAAACCCGTACCGACAGCCGCCAGTCGCAGGGCAGCACGCTGACCGCCGGGCAAAACCTGTCGATAACGGCGACCGGCAAGAACCAGGGTGCGCAAAGCGGCGATATCGCCATTACCGGCAGCCAGCTGAAAGCGGGCAAGGAGCTATCGCTTGATGCGGCGCGCGACATTACTCTGCAGTCGGCGCAGAACAGCGAAAGCAGCGTCAGCAAAAACAGCAGCCAGGGCGGTAACATCGGCGTGGGCATTGGCGCAGGCGCGGGGGGCTATGGCATCAGCGTTTCGGCTGGGATCAATGCCGGTAAAGGGCATGAGAACGGCCAGAGCCTGACGCATACCGAAACCACCCTGGATGCCGGAAGCCACCTCAGGGTGACCAGCGGCCGCGATACCACGCTTAAAGGCGCGCAGGCCAGCGGAGAGAAAATCACCGTCGACGTCGGCCGTGACCTGCTGCTTGAAAGCCAGCAGGACAGCGACCGCTACGACGCCAGCCAGCAAAACGTTAGCGCGGGCGGCAGCTTCACCTTCGGCACGATGACCGGTTCCGCCTGGGTGAGCGCCAGCCAGGACAAACTGCACAGCAACTTCGATTCGGTGAAAGAGCAGACCGGGCTGTTTGCGGGCAAAGGCGGGTTTGACGTCCACGTAAGGGAACATACCCAGCTTGACGGCGCGGTTATCGCCTCCACGGCAACGGCAGACAAAAACCGTCTCGATACCGGCACGCTGGGCTGGACGGATATCCACAACCAGGCGGATTACCAGACCAGCCACAGCGGCGGCTCGTTTAGCACCGGCGGGCCGGTGGGCGGGAACCTGCTGACTAATATGGCCGGAGGGATGCTGTCCGGGGGAGGCAGCAGCGGGCACGCTGAGGGCACAACAAAAGCCGGCGTCAGCGAGGGGACGCTGCTTATCCGCGACAAAGACAAGCAGCAGCAGGATGTGGCGCAGCTTAACCGGGATACCGACCATGCCAGCGACGGCAGCATCAGCCCGATATTCGACAAGGAGAAAGAGCAGAACCGGCTGAAGCAGGCGCAGCTTATCGGGGATATTGGCGGCCAGGCGATGGACGTTATCCGCACTCAGGGCGACATCGCCGGGCTGAAGGCGCAGACCGACCCGGAGGCGCTGTCGCAGGCCCGGCAGCAGCTGGAAAGGGAAGCGAACGGCAGACCGGTCAGCGATGCGGCGGTGATGCAGCAGGCGTATGACAACGCGATGCGGCAGTACGGCACCGGCAGCGACCTGCAGAAGGCGGCGCAGGCAGTGACGGGCGCGCTGACGGCGCTGGCGGGCAATAACCTGGCCGGGGCGCTGGCGAGCGGCACCTCGCCGTACCTGGCGACGGAAATCAAGAAGCGGGTAGGCGAAGAGAACATCGCTGCGAACGCGATGGCGCATGCGGTGCTGGGCGCGGTGACGGCGCAGCTGAACAACCAGTCAGGACTGGCAGGCGGGCTGGGCGCCGGCGGCGGGGAGCTGGCGGCGCGGGTCATCACCGGGCAACTGTTCCCGGGCAGGACGGCGGAGCAGCTGAACGAAAGCGAGAAGCAGCAGGTGAGCGCGCTGAGCCAGCTGGCGGCGGGGCTTGCAGGCGGGCTGGCGACGGGGGATACTGCGGGAGCGTTGGCCGCGGCGCAGGCGGGGAAAAATGCGGTTGAGAATAACTGGCTGAGCGTCAGTGAGAAGACTGAGCTTGAGTTAGCGAAGCAGACGCTTAAAAACAGTAAAGATCCGGCAGAGCGTGAAAAGGCGCAGCAGGATGTGGCCCGTCTGGTAGAGAAAGACATCAGCAGTGATAAGAAAGTTATTAATGCCTGTAGCAATGGCGGTGCCGGAAGTGCGGCCTGTGCCACGGCAAGGCTTGAAGTGATAGCGGCGAAGAGCGAGTACGAAAATCTCGGTAACTACAACTCGAAAGCCAGCCAGCAGTATGCGGATGCGTACGGCAACATCGTAAACCTGCTGAACATCACCAGCGTTGATGCACAGAATCAACAGCAGGTGAAGGATGCGATGGTGAACTACGCGATGGTGCAGCTTGGTGTGGATAAGGCGACGGCTGAAAACTATGTCGAAACCTATGACGGGATGAAGGCGGTTGCGGCTTCGATGACACCAGTGTTGGGTGCGGCGGCTGTCAGTAAACTCAGTAGCCTGGCTGAAAAAGTTGTTGTTTATCCATCGGGCATAAATTTCAGCATTAATCAGCCAAAGCACCTAGCAACAGTTGATGGATTTACGCAGAAAAGCGGTGTCTCAGGCGGTCATAATGCGAATGCGTTTTATGACGCGGCGAAAGAGTACAATATACAAATTGTCAGTGAAACACCTACCAGTGTTCCCGGCATTACTCATGTTGTATATAAAATTCCTTCTTATGACAGGGCTGGTAATGTGACTGGGTACAAAGCAGCAGAATTGCCGAAAACAATTTATGATCCTGCTATTTTCACAGACCAAAAGATTTTAGATTTAGGACAGCAAGCTGCCGCGAAAGGATATAAGGATGCGATGGCAAGTTCTAATGGGCAAGCAACTGCAACTGTTGATGGTGTCAGTTTCAGAATATATGTAGATAAAACTACTGGAACTGTGCGGAACTTTCATCCTAATTGAGGTGGCAGATGAGAAAAGAGTTATTTGCTCAACAAGACATTGAAAAAGGTTGTAATTTAATCATTGCATCCTATTTTGATCGTATGTATGAAGATGGTCATTTTTTAAAGATGGTTGGGTATTTGGTGAGCAAGGATAGTTTTTTCGTCGATGGTGCATATTGTAATTTTCCAGATATGAATAGCTGTGATGAGAGCGAACACTTTGAAGGAGTTGAATTTGCTTCAGGCTATCCGTATTCAGAAGCAGACGTAGTCATTATCAGTGAAGAAACCTGCTATCAGTATGTTCGTCTGGCGTGTGAAAGGTATGTAAAACTTCATCCTGAAGATACCGAAAAAGTAAACAGTTTACTGGCTAGACTACCAGTCTAGAGAACTGAACTCCCGGACGGCGCGCTGGGGCCGGCGGCGGCGAACTGGCCGCCCGCTACATTGCCGGCTACCTGTTTCCGGGCAAAACGGCGGACCAGCTGAGCGAAAGCGAGAAGCAGCAGGTGAGCGCGCTGAGCCAGCTGGCGGCGGGGCTTGCAGGCGGGCTGGCGACGGGGGATACTGCGGGAGCGGTGGCCGCAGCGCAGGCGGGGAAAAATGCGGTGGAGAATAACCTCCTTGGTGTGACATCTTCAGACAAGCTCGACAAAGTCGTTGAGAAAATTAAGAACGGTGATAAGTCATTAGCTACAGCCAATGAGCTTATTAAGCTGGAAAATGCCGACAAACGCAGTGATGCACTGGTTTCTAAATTTACTAAAGACCCTTCACAGATGAGCACTACTGAGCGAGCTGAACTGGCCGGGTATTTTCGTATGTATGCTTCTGAAATGGAAAATGCCTACGGGCCAGCGGTAGCACAACAACTGGTTACCGGGCTGCTCTCGGGCCAGGATTACATGAAACGTAACCCTGACTCTGAAGCCATGTATAAAGCTCAGAGCATCATGAATACTTGGGGCTACCATAAATCGAATGCCAGCATAAGTGATGCGCCGCTGATGTTTGGTGGCAATGTGCTAGGTACTACCATAAAAGAAGGTATGGCGCTTAATGCTGCAATCGGTGTAGGCGTGAATACGGCCGTACAACTTAGTGGGAATGATCCTTTCAGCTATGTTGATGCAATTCTCGCCGGTGTGACAGCTGCCGCGACTACAGGTAAAAGTTGGCAGGCATCAGCAGCGATCAATATGGGAGGTGCTGCGATTGGCAGTGCGATTAAAGGGGAAGATCCAACTAACTCTGTGATAAGTACTGGCCTTGGTAGTGCGGCTGGTAGTTTAGGGGGAAAAGTTGTTGATTCATTGTCTCCGGTAACTGATCAAGTGACAAAGGATGTTATTGGTGCAGTTACAGGTTCTACTGCTTCTGAACTTACAGGAAAAGCTGTAAAAGATGAGTTAGACAAGCGGGAGAAGAAGCAATGAATCTCTTCAGCAAGGTTGGTATCCTTTGGCTTCTTTTCCTGGTTGTGTACTGTACTGCCTTAATTTCTGTTGTTCTTTTCATATGCCAACTAGGAGTGTCAACAATTTTCTACTTCAAGGATGGGGCATTCCTTTTTTCATGGGAAGAGGCATTATATATCGCATTGAAAAAAGGGAGCATTGCAGGAGTAGTATTAGGTGCTGGAGTATGGTTGAAAAATAAATTGCATGAGAGTTACAGGAAATAATAGTCGTTGAGAATAACTGGCTGAGCTCAAAAGAAGCCCATCAGCTTGATCAGGAAATGCAGGACTGTAAAGCGTCAGGCGGGGACTGTAATCAGGTTATTTAAAAGTACATCGACATCAGTAACAAAAACAGCATGGAGCTTCAGGAAGCCTGTACCGGTGGCGGCGTTAGCTGTGTAACCTGGGAAGAACTGATTCAGGGAGCAACAAACGTGGCAAATGATGCAAATTCTTCACAGTTCAGGGTAGATGAGAAACTGAAAGATCCAACAGCTGCTGCGTTAGTAAATTATCTGAATGGCGTCGATTTGAAATTCCTAAAAGAAAATATCACTCAGGGAGACCGAATATTATCGGTAGTAAGCGACCCAACATCATGGCCGGTATTAGTTATGGGAGGAAAAGCCATATTGACTAGTAACTCTGGAACCAAGGAGCAATTAATAGCTGCAGGAGTATCAAGTGCTGCTAACACAGTCATCCAGTATGGAACAAGTAAAACTGGGGAGATAAAATTATCCGATGTTATCGGCGCAGGAGTTATCGGTCTTATTACTGCCGGTAAAGGTTACAACCCAACAGTAGCCTGGAATGCAGTAGGTGGTTATTATCAGGCATAACTCAAGGATGATGATCCGTTCTTGGGGGCATTGCTCAGCAAGGCTGGGGCATCAGTTGGTTATGCTGCTGGTAATATCATCAAGATACCAATGGATAAAAAGTTAAACCCTATATCAAAACAGTATGAATGGGTGCCAACAGGTGTTTGGACTATAACAAAACCAGTTCCTCAAAGTAATTTGCCTTCTCTTTCGGGAAATGTGGCTGACTCTGCTGCCTTTGGTTGGTTCTCTGATGTATTACAAGGTTCTCTAAAAAGTAAGGAGAATAATAATGTTGATAAGTAAGAGGTCACTATTTGTACTTTTATATCTATGCATCGCTTTCTTTTTGTTGATTGTTTTTGTTAGCGTATTTTTTCAGTTTGTTGGATATTGGGTTGGCGGTGGAGAACAGATGCTGGAATATTTTAAAGGGAGTTTTTATAAGGTATTGAAAACAGGATTGGTCGGTATTGGTGTGGGATTTGTGTACTGGTTTTTCTACTACCGAAAAATTTAAACGCTAATTTGGGAATAAGGACAAAAGAACAGTTTGCTCAACGCATTGTGAAGGTTGTAAAAAATCCAACTTCTGTCAAAGAGCTAAGCGGCGGAAGGTCAGTTTATTGGGATCAATCGACAAACACCGATGTTATACGAAACCTCAAACCTGGTGATGGTGGTACTGCATTCAGACCAGTTAACGGGAGAGCCTAATTTGGTAGCTTTAGATAAATATGGAACTATTCAGTATGTGGTAAATGATGAAGTAAATTATACCGATGCGCTTATGGCCAGTTGGGTTAGTGCGGCTACATCGAATACCGGACTGTTAGGTACAGTCGGCTGGAATGCTGCGGGAGGCGCAACCTCAAACTATATTAAAGGTGATGATCCGTTGAAAGGTGGCGCAATAAGCGGAGCTGCGTCTGGTCTGGGATATGGAGCCGGTAAATTTTTTCAGGGGCAACTTGATAAAGTGCTTAATCCGAACTGGAAAAACTGGGAATGGGTTGATGTAGGTATGGGGATATCTAAGCCTCACCCAGTTAATCCAGTGCCAGGTATGGCAGGTAATGCATCAGGTAGTGCAACTACGGAGATCCTCAATGATCAGCTTGGTAAAGCAGCCGTAAATAGTAATGCAGGGAAACAATAATGATAAAAAAATCGCGATTCATTATTTTTTTCTACTTATTTTCTGCCTGTAACATAGCAATGATAGTAATGTTCCTGTTTTTATATATTCTAATAAGAGTCTATCTTCTGCTGATATATCAAATTCCATTTGAATTGGTTTGGGCAGATGCATGGAAATATACTAAAGCCGCGTCTCTGACTGGATCGTTGATGGCTTTAGGTAGCTGGTGGATCTATTATCAGCATTACGGGCAAAGCAGAAATAGATAGCAAAATAAATTCCGTCCTTTACCGGCGAGATTATACTTTACACCCGTCAGCTACTTGTAACTGGCCAGCCGGATTATTAGCTGTTCCGGCCAGACGCTGCTGCATCAGATGGTAAATTGGTATCACCACAACCTGCTCTTGGGGCGCAGACCGACCCGGAGGCGCTGTCACAGGCCCGGCAGCAGCTGGAAAGGGAAGCGAACGGCAGACCGGTCAGCGATGCGGCGGTGATGCAGCAGGCGTATGACAACGCCATGCGGCAGTACGGCACCGGCAGCGACCTGCAGAAGGCGGCGCAGGCAGTGACGGGGGCGCTGGCGAGCGGCACCTCGCCGTACCTGGCGACGGAAATCAAGAAGCGGATAGGCGAAGAGAACATCGCTGCGAACGCGATGGCGCACGCGGTGCTGGGCGCGATGACGGCACAGCTGAACAACCAGTCAGGACTGGCAGGCAGGGAAAAATGCGGTTGAGAATAATGCGCCATGCGCTACAGCTGGCTCATTCCTCGTTCCTGACCAGGTAAAACGCCAGACGCCACGACCGAGGACAAAGCAAAACTGGCGCACGATACAGCGAAGGGTTATTCAATCATCTCTGCCCAACAGGCCGAGAGACTCGCATTAGCTGTGCTGCGAACAATAGTGTCCTCTTCTTATCCCACACGTCTCCCACAGGCAGCGACTGAACATCCCTCCATACGCCGCAAAACCGCGATTAACCTCTCTTGCCAGTTCCCGAATCACGATCGCTTCTATGCCTTTCATCGCCTGGATGGTTTGCCAGCGACCGGGTGCAAGCAGGGCAGGTTTTGACAGCCTGTGCGCTAAGTCATTTTTAAAATCATTATTTATCAATGCATTAAAGTAAATTGCGTGCAAGCTCTCACTTTTATGTTTGCTATTAAATAGCGCACTATATATATTCACCTCATCCCGAATGCGCCGCAGCAAAGGCGATGCATTTAAATAGTGTGCGATTTAATAGTGAATAAATTAAAGGAGTAATCTCATGACCATTAAGCATACCGTTTTAGCGCTGGCGCTGGCCGCCGCGTCCGCCAACAGCTTTGCCGACGCGCCTCAGCCTGAGCGTCACGTAGAGAATTTTCTGCATGCGCTGAACAGCAGCGGCGGCAAACCTATTGAACAGCTCTCGCCGCAGGCGGCACGCGAAGTGCTGATCGGTGCGCAAAAAGGGGCAACGCTGCCTGACGCCGAGGTAACGGAAAAGACGATTGAGGTAAACGGCCAGCCTTTAAAGCTGAATATCGTGAAGCCTAAAGGGGCGCAGGGCACGCTGCCGGTATTTATGTTCTTTCACGGCGGCGGCTGGGTATTAGGGGATTTCCAGACCCATGAACGCCTGGTGCGTGACCTGGTGGTTGAGTCGGGCGCCGCCGCGGTGTTCGTTAACTACACGCCGTCGCCGGAGGCGCACTATCCCGTCGCCATCAACCAGGCTTACGCCGCCACCCGCTGGGTCGCCGAGCACGGCGCCGAAATTGGCGTAGATGGCAAGCGGCTGGCGCTGGCAGGCAACAGCGTCGGCGGCAATATGGTAGCGGCCGTGGCGCTGCAGGCGAAGCAGCAGCATACCCCGGCGATTCGCTACGATCTGATGCTGTGGCCGGTGACCGACGCGCGCTTCGATACCGGCTCCTATCAGCAGTTCCAGAAGGGCTATTTCCTGACGCGTAATATGATGAAATGGTTCTGGGATAACTACACCACCAGGGCGAGCGACCGTAACAATATTCTGGCGTCGCCGCTGCGCGCCACCCGCGAACAGCTGCAGGGGCTGCCGCCAACCTTAATCCAGACCGCCGAGCTTGACGTGCTGCGCGACGAAGGCGAGGCCTTTGGCCGCAAGCTGGACGCCGCGGGCGTCGACGTCACGGTAACGCGCTACAACGGGCTGATCCACGACTACGGCTTGCTGAACGGGCTGAGCGAGGTACCGGCGGTGCGTACCGCGCTGCGCCAGGCGGCAGACGGGCTGAAAACGCACCTGAAGTGATGCTGCGCCAGGCGAAACGCCTGGCTTTTTCCCCTTTGCGGCAGCACAAAAAAAGCAAGGCATCCGCACCAGGCCAGGTTAGATTAGCAAAATCAGGCTGTTAATCTGCTCACTACCGCGAGATACGGAACATGTTTGCAAAGCACTATGAAGTTGATGAAAAGCATATCGATTTCCAGGGCATCGTCGATGGCCTCTACTATCCCTTCTATATGGAATGGACACGCCATGCCTATATGCGCGAAGCGCTGGGCATCGACATAGAAGAGGAGTTTAAGCAGGGACGCCTCTATATGGTGCTGGAATATTCGCTGCGCTTCCGCAAAAGCCTGCAAAAGGGCGATCGTCTGGAGGTGACCTGCGCGCTGGAGAAGAATGAAAAGCGCAATCGGGTCAACTTCGTTCAGCAGATTAAGGTCGATGGCGTTATCTGTGCAGAAGCGACCTTTGTTGCCACCTGTCTCAGCAACGGCAGGCCGAGCATGCCGGATGCGGTGATGAACGCCCTTAATTCGCTTTAATAATCAGCACGAAGGGCTGCTGCCAGCCCTTCATAACCCGGCACCGACGCGATGCCTGGTTTCCCTCTGTCCTGACGCCTCGCTCAATTCCTAATCCGCCCCACAAGATTTACGCGACCTGCGTCACATTAAGCGCCTTAATTTTTTGCGCCTTTTCCTCTGATTTTTTCATATCAGCTTTGTTTAAGCTGGCGCTACAGGCTAAATAGATCCTGTTATCATTCTTAAGAGCGCATAACTGACCGCTGATAAACAGGGCGCGCCTTGAGAAAAGAAAACAATCAAGCCACGCTGGCACGAACGCATATCTAATTTTGCGATGCCATGAAAGCACAGCCTTTTTTGTTTTCACCCTCCAGGATAATTCCTAATGAATAAAAATTTCTCCAGGTCAGGCTGGCGGCGCTGTTATTCTCTTTATCGTTGCCTGTTAATGCTTCCTGCTTAAGGCTGCGAAAAATCTTGCAGATAACCCTAATGTCCGCTTATCCATTAATTCTGATAGATAAGCAGAGCGGTCATGCGGAAATTCCGGTTTAGCGCACCACCCATTGACGGAATAAAAGCGGCACGTAATATCTCATCATTCAATCCTGATTTTTTCTTTAGTCGTATCTGATCTATCCGGGAAAAAAACAAAAATGTCGACGTGAGCCCGGCACTAAGGCGTTATTGCGGTTATTTCTGCGCGCTTTTAACGCGCACGTAAAATATTTTATCCAGAGGATCTATGGTGACGCTTAACAACCCGTTAATTAGCGTAATTGTGCCGGTATATAATGCCGAAAACTCGATTATTCGCTGCGTTGAAAGCGTGCTGGCGCAGCAGGCGCCGCGCATCGAGCTGATTCTGGTGGATGACGGATCGACCGACAGTTCGCCGCTCATCCTGGAGAGCTGGGCCGACCATCCCCAGGTGCGCATTATCACCCAGCGCAACGCTGGCGTTTCCTCGGCGCGCAACGCCGGTATTGCGGCCTCGCGCGGTACCTATTTGCGCTTTGTCGATGCGGACGATTTCTTGCCCGCCGACGCGTTAAGCCTCTGCCTGGCGCTGATGAATAGCGAGGTCGGCCTGATTGTCGGCGAGTCACAGCACTTTACGCCGCAGGGGCAGCCGATCGCACGCGCCTTTCCGACCGAGGCGCAGCGCGTGCTCAGCGCCAGCGATGCGGTTAACGATCTGCTCTATTTTCATCCGCGCCACGGCATTTGCGACAAGCTGTTTAACGGCGAGCTTATTCGCGCCGCTCAGCTGCGCTTTAATGAACAGATCGCGAACTTCGAGGATCTGCTGTTTGTTATGCAGTATCTCAGCCTGCTCGGCACCCGGCGGGTAATCTGCATCAACAGCGTGATTTATCACTACGTCGAGTCAGAGAACTCGGCGACGCGCTCGTCGGTGCGCGAAAAACATTTCTCCTTCGCCCGTTCATTTAGCGAAATGCAGCGGCTCTTGTCGCGCAGCAACGATAAGTTTTTCTATTTTCTGCTGCTGAAGGTCTCTTCTGCCTATTTATATAAGGCCATCGCCTCCGGCGAATTTAATTCTGCCTTTATTAACGAGCATATTCGACGCTATCGAGAGGCTTTTAAAGCCTATCTCTCTTCAGGCGTTATCGTTAACGGCTGGAGCCTCTACTTCACGCTCTTTTTCTGCTCGCCGCGGCTGGTGTCGCAATTGCGCAAGCTGGCGCAAAGCGCGGGGCGGGGAGAGCAGCTATGAAAGACAAACTGAAGAACTCGATGTGGATGATCGCTGAGAAGATTATCGCGGTCTTCGGCCTGATTTTTGTCACCTCGTTTGTAGCGAAATATGTCGGGCCGACCACCTTCGGCATTATTTCTATTTCGCTGCTGGTGTTTCAGTTTTTGCAGACGGTGGCCTACATGGGCAGCGACGTTATCCTGCTGAAGCGGCTGTCGCAAAATAAAGCCTCCGGCATCAGGCTGATGATCTCCGCCTCGGTGCTGATTTTCACGCTCTACCTGGCGCTGGCGTCTGCCGGTATGGTGATTATGCGCGAGGAGATGAGCTCGCAGGCGCAGATCTTTATTATCGCCGCGGCCATCGGCTGCCTCTTTTCCGCCATCGACCTGGTCAACGTTTTCAACGAGGCGATGCTGAATGCGAAGCTGAACGTCATCGCCAATGCCATCGGGTTAACCATCAGCCTGACGATTCGCTTTGTTATTTCATACTGGGGAGCGGATCCCGCCTGGCTGGCGCTGCCGATCGTGCTGGCAACCTTGATTCCCTTCGTGATCAAGCTGGCGCTGTTCCGCCGCTACGAAGGAGGGCTGCGCACGCCGAACCGCAAACAGCTTAAAGCCTATTCGCGCTATATGCTGGCCTCCGGCGGCACGCTTATCTTCTCGGTGATCGCCGTGGCGCTCTATACGCGGCTCAATCAGTTCAGCGTCAGCTATTTTCTCGGCGTAAAAGAGGCGGGCGTCTTTTCCGTGGCCCTGACCCTCTCCGGCGCCTGGGTCTTTTTGCCCAATGCGCTGCTGGCGTCCTTTTATCCGGCCTTTTTCTCGGAGCGCGATCCCAAACGCGCCATCGTAAAAATTCAGCAGCTGCACCTGCTGGTGGTCGGCGTCTCGGCGCTGGTGATCGCCGCGGTCGCGCTGCTGGCGCCACCCTTTATTCACTACTTTTACGGCCCGGCGTACCAGGACGCGGTCGCGCCAACGGTCTGGCTCTGCCTGGGCGCGATGTTCGGCCTGCTGAGCAGCGTTATGGATCGCTTTATTATCAAGTACAACGGTTACGCCTATCTGGTGAAAAAAACCTTTTTCGTGCTGCTGATCTGCCTGGTTTCCTCCGCCGTGCTGGTGCCGCTCTATGGTCTGACCGGTGCGGCCTTTAGCGTTATTTTGACCGAGCTGCTCTCTTTTACGCTGCTGAATTACTTTTTTGCCGCTCAACCGATGTTCACTATTCATCGCTCTTTTTTCAGCCCTAAAAAAATATGGTTTTTATTAAACGACGCCAAAACCCTCAGATAGTTAAGAGGAATTAAACATGATTCCAACACCAAAGTTCAGCATTATTATTCCCGCGTGGAATGCGCAAAAAACATTGAGAAGAACCCTGATCAGTGTATTGCAGCAAACCTGCGATGATTACGAGGTGATAGTGGTTAATGACGGCAGCACCGACGGCACCGCCGCGTTGCTGGAGGAGTTTAGCTATCAGCCCACGATTCGCGTAATCAACCAGCCGAATGGCGGCGTCAGCGCGGCGCGCAATCGCGCGTTAAAGCAGGCGCAAGGGGATTTTATTATTTTCCTCGACGCCGATGACTGGGTAGAGGATTCATTTCTTGCCAGTTTTCAGCAGTCGCTGGATAACAGTCGCGGCAGGCCGGTAGATTTAATTGTCGGCAACCTGGTGGACGACCGCATCGGCACCCTCCGCAAATATGGTTATTTCGCGGCGCAGGAGATGCCTTATCTGCTGGGCGAGCTGGAGATGAGCGATAATATCGGCTATCTGCATAATAAGTGTTACAGCCGGCGCGTCATTGAGGTGAACAATCTCTATTTCCTGGAGGGGATCTCCATGAGTGAAGATCTGCTGTTCAACCTCAACTATTTCTACAACGTCAGCAACTGTCTGGTGATCGACAGCGCCGCCTATCATTACGAAAACGTTATGGATTCGCTGTCAAAGAAGCGCGTGCAGTACAACGAGCTAAAAGAGCGCAAACAGTTTCTGACCGGGCTGTATGACACCATTATGCAAAAGTATATGCATCGCGATCTCGACTACTTTCTTAAAGGGGTGTCGAAGCGGGTGCTGGCGCTCGATATGCAGATCGTAACCTCGATGTACCACGACGCCTTTACGCATAATGAAATTTCGCGGGAAATTAACGAGATAAAACGCGGAAAATATTCGAAAGGGATTTTTATCCTGCTGAACCGCAACGAAAAGCTGAAGTATATTATTATGAATTTAAATAGCTTTGCGGCTTACTACTGTCTTTACGCCCTCTATAAGGCGCGTGCTTTTTAATGGATGTCTTTCATCCGCTACACACGACCGGGTTACATGCCTCTGTGGTTTACTCGCGTTAATCACATCGGGCGGCCCTCGGGGTCGCCCAATGCTGAACGGCTTACTGCGCCGGGCGCAGCGCGCCGGTTTTAAATACGCTCATCGCCTGCGCCATACGCTCGGCCTGATCCTGCAGCGCCTGCGATGCGGCGGAGGCTTCCTGCACCAGCGCGGCGTTCTGCTGCGTTACCGCTTCCATCTGGGTAATCGCCATATTGATCTCACTGATGCCGGTGCTCTGCTCGCTGCTGGCAATAGTGATTTCGCTCATAATGCCCGCCACGCTCTTCACGCTGTTCACCACTTCACCGATGGTGGATCCGGCATGGGAAACCAGCCTGCTGCCTTCCTCAACTTTGGCCACGGAATCTTCAATCAGCAGTTTGATCTCTTTCGCCGCCGATGCCGAGCGCTGCGCCAGATTACGCACCTCGCTCGCCACCACGGCGAATCCGCGTCCCTGTTCGCCGGCGCGCGCCGCTTCGACGGCAGCGTTGAGCGACAGAATATTGGTCTGGAAGGCGATAGAGTCGATCACGCTGATGATATCGACGATTTTCTTCGACGACAGCGCAATGGCCTCCATTTTCTCAATCACCTGTTCCATCACCACGCCGCCTTCGCGCGCCACCGCCGAGGTGCTTGCCACCAGCTGATTGGCTTCGCGCGCGTTGTCGGCGTTGTGCTTCACGGTAGAGGTCATCTGCTCCATCGCCGAGGCGGTCTCTTCCAGCGAGCTTGCCTGCTGTTCGGTGCGGGTTGAGAGGTCCAGGTTGCCGCTGGAGATCTGATTCGACGCCACGGCGATGGTATCGGAGCCGGTGCGCACTTCGGTCACAATGCTCAGCAGGTTATCGTTCATCTGCTGCAGCGCGCGCATCAGCACGCCGGTTTCGTCGCGGCTGTCGATGGTGATTTTAGAGCTGAGGTCGCCTGCGGCAACGCGTTCGGCCACGCCGAGCGCCTCCTTCAGCGGACGCACAATCGAGCGGGTCAGGTAAATGCCCAGCAGTATCGAGGCGAGGATCGCCAGTACGGCGCAGACCAGCGTAATCATAATCGCCGTGCTGGCGGCGCTAATAATGCTCTGGCCTTCGCCGCGCAGCTGTGAATCCTGCGAATTAGCAAATTTCTCGGCGCCCTCAAGGAAAGCGTTCTGGGCTGGCGTCATGGTTTTCAGCGCGTAAACGCCTGCGCCTTCAAAATCACCCGCTTTGATCAGCGCAATCAGCGCGTTTTTTGCCACTTCAAACTGCTGGCCCGCCTCAATCAGCCCCTTGATTTTCTTTTTGCCGATGGGGGTAACCTGAATAGCGGCGATGCGGTTCATCGCGGTATTGGTGCGCTGGGTCGCTTCATCCAGCTGGCCATAGCGTTTGATGTTTCTGTCGGGATGGGCGGTATCAATCACCAGGCCGCGCAGATATTTAATCTGGTCGTTGACGCCGTCGCGCACGTCGAAGGCGAGGCGGACTTTGACATAGCGGTCATCGATGATGGCGGAAATGCCGCTGTTAATGCTCTGGATTTTGCTAACGGTGGTGACGCCGATGATGACCATCAGCACCACAACAATACCGAAGGCGATGCCAAGCCGGGCGCCGACCTTCATATTTTTCAATCTCAACATCTCTGTTCTCCCGCGATTACCTAAGTGTTTTGCTGAATGGTTAAGTTTTTTAACGCTTTTGTGTGATCCCTCTTTACTGCCCCCAGGCCGCCCGCAAAGGGCTAAAAATGAGAGCCGGTGCACAAGTTATCGGATGCTTCTGTTTTGACTTTAATTTTTTGCGGGTTATTTCTGCACAAAAAGCAGGGTTAATTGAGGCGGTGAAGGACAATCATTAGTGGCACAAACGGCAGCCCGGCGGGTGAGTGCGATAATATTAGTCACGCTAAGCAATTACATTAAGGCGGTGAGCCTGTGGGGAGAGCAGGGCGGGCTTAGCCGAGATCGATGGCACGCCGCGAGGCGATCGGCATGGGCTGAGAGAGGGATAAAAGGATTGAGGGAACGCGGTAAAAGAGAGGATAAAGCGGGGGCGGAAAAGGCACGCGCAACGGGGCGTCGCGCGTGCCGGGTGCATCAGGGGGCTTTTTCCAGCACGCTGTGGATCACAGCGGAGAGTTCGTTGATTTCGAATTTGGCGACGTAGCCGTCGGCGCCCACTTTGCGCACGTGATCTTCGTTGGCGCTGCCGGAGAGCGAGGAGTGAATCACCACCGGAATGTCCTTCAGCGACGCCTCACGCTTGATATTGCGCGTCAGGGTAAAGCCGTCCATCTCCGGCATCTCAAGATCGGTCAGCACCAGTGCGATCTTGTCGTGGATCGATTCGCCCGCCGCCTGCGCCGCTTCGTTCATCTCTTTAATCTTCAGCCAGGCTTCCAGGCCGGTGTTGTGCATCAGCGCGGGAATGCCCATGCTCTTCAGGCCCTGCTCCAGCAGCTGACGCGCCACTTTCGAATCTTCCGCAACGATAGCCACCGCGCCAGGCTTGATCTTAAAGCTGCGCACCGTTTCCGGCGTCGGCTCGTTGCCGCGCACCGAAGGGATCACGTCATAGAGGATCTGCTCGACGTCGAGCACCATCGCCAGGCTGTTGCTGCCCTTTTCATCGTCGAGGCAGGCGATGCTGGTGATATTGCGGCCGCCGATGCCTTTCTCAGCGGTATGCACCTGGCTCCAGTCGAGGCGCACGATGTTATCCACCGACTCCACGGCAAAAGCCTGGGTATTACGCGCATACTCGGTAACCAGCAGCAGATTCAACCCGGTTTCCGGCGTGCAGCCCGCCACCGCCGGCAGGTCGATCACCGGAATAAACTGGCCGCGAATATTGGTCATGCCCAGCAGCGGCGAACGCATGCCGGCCGCGCGGGTAATCGGCTGCATCGGCACAATTTCCCGCAGCTTGAAGACGTTAATGCCGAACAGCTCCGATTTCCCCCTGGCCTGATCGGTGCCCAGACGGAACAGCAGCAGTTCAAAGCGGTTCGATAACGCCAGATTCGCTCTTTCATCTATCTCTTTTTGAAAATTATCCATCGTTGCTCTGCCTTGCTGCCGCCTGATGCGCGGCGAAAGTGAATGATAAAAGCGTTATCGGCACGACTGGCTAAAAAGTGAGAGGCGAGTGCGCAAATTTGATCGCGCGCGCAGTTAGCGATTCTTGTGCCAGGCTTAGAGGGTCACAACGGAAAAATTTCATTAAAGGAGCGCACCATGAAAAAAGTCATGACGTTTACGCTGTTGGCCGTATTGAGTCTGCCAGCGCTGGCTGAGAAGGGCGGTTTTGAAGCGGGCGCAACGCCGCCGCCGCAGAAAAAGCAGGATGCAGGCTATAAAGGTTCAGAGGATACCGGCCAGACCCATATCAACCAGATCCGCGATTTTCGTCAGGACGGTTACGTCACGCTTGAAGGCTATATTCTGAAGAAGCTGCAGGGCGATAACTACCAGTTCCGCGACAGCACCGGCACCATCACCATTATCGCGCCGGAAAAAACCTTCGACGGCAAAACCTTTAAGGCGGACGAGCAGGTGCGCGTCAGCGGCCACGTAAAAGGTAAAGGCGAGAATACGGTGCTGCACGTCACCCAGATTGACCTGCCGTAACCCGGCCGGCGTTTCGGCACATTTATTTCCGGCGCGGGGCAGTTAACCCCCGCGCCATTCCAGCGTTACTCTTAATCCTGCAGCAGAATCGCCCGCACGCTCTTACCCTTCATTTTTCCCTGCTTCAGCCTGACCAGCGCCGCTTTGGCTTCGCTCGCCGCTACGGCGACATAAGCATGGGTCGGGGTAATATCGATTTTGCCGATCTGGTCGGCGCGGAAGCCCGCGTCGCCGGTCAGCGCGCCGAGAATATCCCCAGGCCGAATCTTCGCCTTGCGCCCGCCGTCGATGCAGAGCGTCATCATGGCGGCCGGCAGCGGCTGGCGCGCGCCTTTTTTCAGCGCGCTGGCCGGCAGCCAGCTGAGCGGCTGCTGCAGAAAATCTTCCAGCGCGTGGGCGCGCGCCATCTCATCCGCCGCGACAAAGCTCACCGCGCTGCCCTGTTCGCCGGCGCGTCCGGTGCGGCCGATGCGGTGTACATGCACTTCGGGATCCCACGCCAGCTGATAGTTCACCACCATCGCCAGCGCTTTAATATCCAGGCCGCGCGCCGCCACGTCGGTCGCTACCAGCACGCGCCCGCTACCGTTGGCGAAGCGGATCAGCACGCGTTCGCGATCGCGCTGCTCCAGATCGCCATGCAGCGCCAGCGCGCTGATAGCCTGCTGGTTAAGCGCGGCGGCGATATCGTCGCACTCGCGTTTGGTGTTGCAGAAGACCACGCACGAGGCTGGCTGACGCTGCGCCAGCAGCGCCTGCAGCAGCGGCAGCTTTTCGCCTGGGCTTGCTTCGATAAACGCCTGCTCAATAGCGGGCAGCTCGCTTACCTCTTCGGTGGCAACGTGCAGCGCGTCGCGCTGAAAGCGTGCGCTAAGCGAGGCGATACTCTCTGGCCAGGTGGCGGAGAAGAGCAGCGTCTGGCGGCTGGCGGGCGTGAGCGCGGCCACCGCCTCCATATCGTCGCGGAATCCCATCTCCAGCATGCGATCCGCCTCGTCGAGCACCAGCGTGTCGAGCCGATCGAGCTTCAGCGTCTCGCGCTTCAGGTGATCGAGAATACGGCCCGGCGTGCCGACCACGATATGCGGGGCGTGTACCAGCGAGTCGCGCTGCGCGCTCATGGGCTGGCCGCCGCACAGGGTAAGGATCTTGATATTGCGGGTAAAGCGCGCCAGCTGACGCAGCACGTTGCTGACCTGGTCCGCCAGCTCGCGCGTCGGGCAGAGCACCAGCGCCTGGGTAACGTAGCGGCTGCTGTCGATATGATGCAGCAGGCCGATGCCGAACGCCGCCGTTTTGCCGCTGCCGGTTTTCGCCTGCGCCCGCACGTCGCGCCGCGCCAGGATAGCGGGCAGCGTAGCGGCCTGAACAGGCGTCATCTCGGTATAGCCCATATCGGCCAGGTTGGCGATCTGACTGGCGGGAAGAGCGGTAAGGGTAGTAAATGCGGTCACGGGCGGCCTCGGCGGCAAAAGGTGGTCGAAAAATAGCGCGGCAAGTCTGGCAGAATGTGCGACGCGCGGCAACCAGCGAAAAGGGTTACCTGCATGATTGCTTCGCCATGCAGGCGCTTAGGAATAACCCGAAGATCGGTGAGAATGGATGTTATCTTCTAATGTTTACCCGCCGCGCGCGAGCTTTTGTGCATATCGTGTGGCTTTTTAAGACCAGCTGAAGCTTTATAACTGCCCGATCGGGCAACTTAATTTCTTTTTGTATCAGATGATTCCCTTTTTTTTCCTCCAGCAAAAGAATTAATCATTAAATAAACTCCCCGATCGAGCCGATAAAATAATCACTGCAATTGCTTTATATTTAGCGCGCCAGCTTCTATTACAACGACAGTTTGAGGGTTCTCCATTGAGTAATATTGCCCAGGGATCACATGAAGAAGTGCTGAAAATCGTTGGTCGCGCAGTGCTTACGCTGCATGTCCACGGTGAAAGCTTATCTGCTGACAAGGTTGTCTCAATGATCGGCTGCTATGCCGAAAGCGCGGAACAGCATCAGCAGCAGCTGTTTGCGCTGGCGATGGAAATGATGACGGCTCAGAAATGGGCAAAAAGCGCCTGACGCCATCGTCCCAGTAGAACCAAGCCTCCAGCCGGAGGCTTTTTTATGCCTCTCTTTTCTCTCCGCCCGCCTTTTTGGTCCTACCAATTCCAGCCTGCTTTTTAGCGCAAGTCACAGAAGCGGAAAATTCGCGCCCGTGAGGTTGTCTCAGGTTAACAAAAGATTAACCATTTAAGTCTATATTGACGCACCGCGCGCTTTTGGTCCGACCAAAAGCGCCGCTTCGGGATGACGCCATGAGTGAATCGACATCGCCAGCCGCTGAGCACCTTGTGGTGCGGCTGCGGCGCTATATAGAGCAGCAAAAACTGGAGCCGGGCATGAGGCTGCCCGCCGAGCGCCAGCTCGCCGCTGAGCTGGGCGTGTCGCGCTCTTCGCTGCGCGAAGCGCTACAGCAGCTGGTCAGCAGCGGCTTGCTGATCAGCCGTCGCGGCGGCGGCACCTGGCTGCGCCAGCAGCTGGCCCCCTGGGCAGAGCAGCGCATCGTCGCCCCGGTACGCGCGCTGCTGCAGGACGATCCCGACTACCGCTACGACATTCTCGAAGCGCGCCACGCGATCGAGGCGAGCACCGCCTGGTACGCGGCGCAGCGCGCAACCGAGGCGGATAAGGAGCGGCTGCGGCTCGCCTTCGACGCCACCCTAAAGCTGAAAGAGAGCGACGATCCCGATCTCGCCGCGCAGGCCGACGTGCGCTTTCATCTCGCTATCGCCGAAGCGTCGCACAACCTGGTGCTGCTGCAGACCATGCGCGGCTTCTTTGCGCTGCTGCAGTCCTCGGTGCTGCAAAGCCGCCAGCGTATGTACAGCCAGCCGGCGATTTTCGCCCGTCTCACCGAACAGCATCAGTGCCTGCTCGACGCCATCCTCGCCGGCGAGGCGGAGGCGGCGCGCCGGGCGGCGATGGATCACCTCGGCTTTGTCCACGCCACCCTGAAAAACCTGCATGAAGACGAAGCGCGCCAGGCGCGCATTACGCGTCTGCCAGGCAATGACTCTTTTTAACCGCAAGGAAAACGACCTGTGATTATCTCCGCCGCTTCCGATTATCGCGCCGCCGCGCAGCGTATTTTACCGCCGTTTCTTTTCCACTATATCGACGGCGGCGCCTACAGCGAGCGCACCCTGCGGCGCAACGTCGAGGATCTCTCCGACGTGGCGCTGCGCCAGCGCGTGCTGAAGAATATGTCCGAGCTAAGCCTGGAAACCCGCCTGTTCAACGAAACGTTATCGATGCCGGTGGCGCTGGCGCCGGTTGGGCTATGCGGAATGTATGCGCGTCGCGGCGAGGTGCAGGCGGCGCGTGCCGCGGCGCTCAAAGGGATCCCTTTTACCCTGTCGACAGTGTCGGTCTGTCCGATTGAAGAGGTGGCGCCCGCCATCAACCGCCCGATGTGGTTCCAGCTCTACGTGCTGCGCGACCGCGGCTTTATGCGCAACGCGCTGGAGCGCGCCAAAGCCGCAGGCTGCTCGACGCTGGTGTTTACCGTCGATATGCCAACGCCCGGCGCGCGCTATCGCGATGCGCACTCCGGCATGAGCGGGCAGCACGCCGCGCTGCGTCGCTACTGGCAGGCGGCGACCCACCCGCAGTGGGCATGGGATGTCGGCCTGCACGGCCGCCCGCACGATCTCGGTAATATTTCCACCTACCTCGGCAAGCCGACCGGGCTGGAAGATTATATTGGCTGGCTGGCGAACAACTTCGATCCCTCGATCTCCTGGCGCGATCTGGAGTGGATCCGCGAATTCTGGGACGGCCCGATGGTGATCAAAGGCATTCTCGATCCTGAGGATGCGCGCGACGCGGTGCGTTTCGGCGCGGACGGCATCGTGGTGTCGAACCACGGCGGCCGCCAGCTGGACGGCGTGCTCTCCTCGGCGCGCGCGCTGCCCGCCATCGCCGATGCGGTGAAAGGCGACATTACTCTTCTCGCCGACAGCGGCATTCGCAACGGGCTGGACGTGGTGCGCATGATCGCGCTGGGCGCCGACAGCGTGCTGCTGGGGCGCGCCTGGCTCTACGCGCTGGCGACCCACGGCCAGCGCGGCGTGGAAAACCTGCTTGGGCTGGTGGAAAAAGAGATGCGCGTGGCGATGACCCTGACCGGCGCGAAATCGATCGCCGAAATCACGCGCGACGCGCTGGTGGATGCCGGCGCGTCGCTCGCTTATGCCAGCGAAGCGCCGCGTCCGCGTGCTGTTAGCTGAGCCTTGTCTATACTTACTCACTCTTCATCAACAGGAGGATTGAAATGACTATTCACAAGAAAGGATCGGCGCACTGGGAAGGCGATATCAAAGGGAAAGGCACCATCAGCACCGAAAGCGGCGTGCTGAGCCAGACGCCTTACGGTTTTAACACCCGCTTTGAAGGCGAGAAGGGCACCAACCCGGAAGAGCTGATCGGCGCGGCGCACGCCGCCTGCTTCTCGATGGCGCTGTCGCTGATGCTGGGTAATGCTGGCCACAAGCCGCAGAGCATCGACACCACCGCTGACGTCTCGCTGGACAAAAAAGGCGAAGGCTTCGCCATCACCAAAGTGGCGCTGAACAGCACCATCAGCCTGCCGGGCATCGACAGCGCGGCGTTTGACGAAATCATTCAGAAGGCGAAGGCGGGCTGTCCGGTTTCGCAGGTGCTCAACGCTGAGATCACCCTCGACTACACCCTGAATAATTGATTCAGCAGGCCGCCAGCGATTAAGCTGTGCTGGCTGATATCGGTTCCGATGAACCGCAATGGATGCGCCCTGGGGCGCATCTTTTCTTTCTGCGGAAGGAGGGGGAGCGTGGCGAAATATCTGCCGGCTAAAAGACACTGGAAAATGGTGCTGGTGCTGATCTGTATTTGCGGCGCGTTAATGCTGATCCGCTGGGCGGCGATGATATGGGCCTGAAAGCGTGGATTTGCCGCCACAAGCTGGGCGTATTAGTGATGATTGTGCTGGCGCTGGAGCTGATTCACTTTCTGCTGACCTCATCCTGGCTGCCCTGGGTCTCCTCCTGAGCGGCGCTACACATATTCACGCTCCTCCTGCTCGCGCCGTTTAGCGCGCACGTCGCTGCGGGCGATACGATACGCCTTGCCGGGATCGCCGGCGACGAACTCGAAGGTCGGCGAATAGTAAAACGGCAGCCAGCCGCCGTAGCCGCTTTCCCACTCCCAGCGTACCGGGCAGGGCCAGATAATGCCGTCATACAAAATGTAATAAACCCAGCGTCCAGTCGGACGACGGGGGCGTGGTGTTTTCATGGGATTCACAACGATAATAGGTTAAAACAGCTTATATTTTGAACGCTGTTGCCGCTGGCTGCAACGTTTAAACCGCCTCTTTTTTCTCCACATCCTTTAGCGGCCTTAATTAGCGATGCACTTCGCCGCACAGCAGGACCACGCCGGGCCGCACTTTATGAATGCGATCCGCCATGGTTTCACAGGCCGCTTTCGTCGGGTAAATACGCTCCGATACCGGCAGGGCATCGCAGGCGTCATGGCCGCAGGCGCTCACTAACAACACAAATCCAATCAACATGGCTCGACTCCTTTACACGGTCTCGTTGGTACGGACTGTGATGCTAAGATTCCTTTTTTACGATCCAGTATAGACAAACGTGTCGGCAAGGCATTATCAGCCAGAGCGGTATGGCGTATCAGGAGAAAAACCAGGCGGGCAGCAGGGCGATAAGGTTGTTAAGGGTGTGCAGGAAAATCGGCAGGGCCAGGCTGTTGCTGCGCAGGCGCGCATAGCAGAGCAGCAGGGAAAAGAGCGTCAGCGCCACCAGGGTTTCCCAGTGAACATATTGCGTATGCATCGCCGCAAACAGCAGCGAGGTCAGCAGCATACAGGCGAAGCGGCTGCGCGGCGCCCACAGAAGAAATCCCTGCAGCAGAAAGCCGCGGAACAGCACCTCTTCAAACACCGGCGCCAGCAGCACGGCGGTAAGCAGCAGGATCAGCATCGAATTGCGTCCCTGGTGCGCCTGCTCCACCAGCCAGCCTTCAGGCTGCAAAAACTGCGTCTGCGCCGCCATCAGCACAAAGAGTACGAGGATAAAAAAGAGCGTTTGACGAACGCGCAGCTCTCCCAGCGGCAGATCGCTGCGGCGCTGGCAATAGAAGCGGTAGAGCGGGTAGATCACGGCGAATTCAAACAGGCAGAGCACCGGCACCAGAAGCCCGTCGTTACGCAGCACGCCGTAGTTGGGAAACAGCGTAATCAGCATCGTCACGAGGTAATAGACCACAAAGCTGCCGACGTAGAACAGCGTCAACGTCACTCTGTCGGGATTGGTGTTCATAGGCGACCCAGCCATCGAAGGAAAGCGCATAGTAGCAACGCGCCCGATCCCTGTCGAGGGAGGCGCGCGTACAAACTTAGCGCAGTAAATTACCGCCCCAGGCTAAATCCGCGACGGCGCGCGCCGATAACCGCTTAATCCTGTTCGGCTCCCCTGCGTCAGCCGTCGACCCGCTGTCGCCCGAACGCATTTAACCGTTTTGCTGTGAGCGCCCCTGATGACATTTGTTCCACCGGAATCGCCGTCGCGCCGCTTTGCGCCGGCGGCTGAAGAGCGCACGCGCCGCAGCCTGCGCATCTTTTCGCTGCTGCTTGCCGTCGTGCTGCTGCTGGTCGTGCTGATGGTGCTTGTCATCGCCCAGCGGCAGAACCGCGACGCGACGGATCAGGATCGACAGCGGCTGCTCCAGGCGTGGGAAGCCCGGCAGGAGACGATGCTGACCGACGTGCGCGACTACGCCTTCTGGGGTGAGGCGTGGCGCAACCTGCACCTGACGCTCAACACGCGCTGGGCCTGGGATGAGGAGAATCTTGGCCCGGATCTCTATAACGAGTATCACTACGAAGGCGTTTTTGTCGTGGATAGCGCGGGCCGCACGCGCTACGCGGTGATCAATGGAAAACTCACCGATCTGCCGCTGGAGGCCTGGCTCGGCGCGCAGAGCGCCTCGCTGCTGCGCGACGCGCGCAGGCTGCAGCACGCGGCGCTGGCGCAAAACGCCGTTATTGCGCGCCAGCCCGCTCTTGTGGTGGCGGCGCCCATCTCGATGGGCAAGGCGGCGCGCCTCGCTGAGCCGCCCGGCGCGCCGTCGGTGCTGGTGTTTGTTAACCTGTTTACCCCCGCGAAGTTAGAGGCGCTGGGCAAGATGCTCGACGTCTGGGCACTGCGCGGCGCGGCGCAGGCTGACGCGCCTCAGCCCGCGAGCCTGACGCTCGGGGCGGCAGGGGGCGAAGCGGTGACGCTGCGCTGGCAGCCGAAAATGCCGGGCACGGGCCTGCTGATGCTGCTGCTGCCGATACTGGCGGCGGTGGCGCTGGTCACCGGCTGGATTACACGCCGCGTCAGCCGCCACGCGCTGCATCACGCCCTTCTCTCCGATCGCCGCTTCGCCATGCTGACCCTTAGCCAGCAGGAGCTGGCCAACAGCGAAGCGCGCTTTCGCGATCTGGCGGAAGCCGCCTCGGACTGGATCTGGGAAACCGATGAGCAGGGGCGGCTGATCTATCTCTCTTCACGCTTTCATCGCCTGACCGGCCACGCCATCGCCGACTGGATGGGAGAGCATATCGACCGTCTGCTGACCCATCCGAGTCATTCGCTGGTGGCCTGGCTGATGCGCCAGGAGAGCAACGGCTCCTCCGCGCCGCTGCGCTGCCAGTTTATGAGCGCGCAGGGCGAACGGCGCATTGGTCATCTGGTGGCGAAAACCATCTGGCAAGAGGGGCGCCGCGCCGGCTTTCGCGGCACGGTGTCCGATATTACCCAGAGTATGGAGGCGGAGGCGCGCATCCAGTTCCTGTCGCGCCATGACGCGCTGACGGGACTCGCCAACCGCATTCAGCTGCAGGAGTATTTAACGCGCCATCTGGAGCCGCCTCAGCCGCTGGCGATCCTCAGCCTCGATCTCGATCAGTTCAGACCGCTGAACGATAACTGGGGGCACGCGGCGGGCGAGCAGGTGCTGAATCAGCTGGCGCAGCGGCTGCAGCGCGGCGTCGGCGCCCACGAGCTGGCGGCGCGGCTGGGAGACGACGAATTTGTGCTGGTGCTGCAGGAGAGCGACGCCGGCGAAATAGCGCGCCGCTGCGCCCGGCTGCTGCAGGAGGTGCAGCTGCCGATCTACACGGGCCAGCAGGCACACTACCTTACCGCCAGCGTCGGTATCGCCTGCGCGCCGCAGGACGCCAGCCATCCTGAGGCGCTGCTGCGCATGGCGGATATCGCCCTTAACGAGGCGCGCGCGGCGGGGCGCAACCGCTGGGTCTGGTACGCCAGCAATATGGCCAGCCAGCGCGAGCATAAGCGCGAGATGGTGCAGCGCCTCGAGCAGGCGCTGCGCAACGATGAGTTCTGCCTGCATTACCAGCCGCGCTATCAGCTGCAAAGCGGCAGGCTGGCGGGCGCGGAGGCGCTGATCCGCTGGCAGCCTTCGGACGGCGAGACGATCGCGCCCGATCGCTTTATTCCGCTGGCGGAGGAGAACGGCCTGATTGTCGCCATTAGCGACTGGGTGCTGGCGCGCGCCTGCCGCGACGCCAGCGGCTGGGGGGCGGATCGCTACGTATCGGTCAATATCTCGCCGGTAGAGTTTCGCACTCATGATTTAGTGCAGCGCGTTGCGCACGCGCTGGAGAGCAGCGGACTGCCCGCGAAGCGGCTGGAGCTGGAGATCACGGAAAACGTTACCTTCGACCATCCGCAGCAGGCGCTGGAGGTGATGCAGGCGCTGCGCGCGCTCGGCGTCAGGCTGACGGTCGACGATTTCGGCACCGGCTATGCGGCGCTCGGCTATCTGAAGACCTTTCCATTTAACGGTCTGAAGATCGATCGCTCCTGGATAAAGGATTTCCCGGAGTCGCAGCAGGCGGCGTCGGTCGTGGCGGGTATTATCGCGCTGGCGCATGCGTTTGCGCTGACGATTACGGCGGAAGGGATTGAGACAGAAGCGCAGCTCGACCAGCTAAAGCGGCTCTCCTGCGAAGAAGGGCAGGGCTACTTTCTGGGACGCCCCGTGCCGCTGGCGGTCTTTACTGCGCTTCTGGAGACAACATCTCAACAGGTTCGGGCTTAACGCACTTTAACCGCTACAGCGGTCATCAGAACGGCAAAGCCCACAAAAATTGCCAGTTCCATAGGATCCTCCGAGGAAAATTCCTAATAATTTTAGCCGGCCGCTGAGGGAGATTTGTTCAGTAAGTGCGATTTATCTGAAAAATTCGGCGCGATCGGCCGCCTGCTGGCGATCTTTTTAGCCGCAAAGGGTTAAGGCGAGGGCGCGCCTTTGCTACTCTCTGGGGCGAGTTCACCACGTCCATGAGGAGAAAACGTGAAATATTATGGAAAAGCGCTGCTGGCGCTGGGAATGTTCGCCTTAGCCGGCTGCCAGTCGGCGACTAAAACCGAAAGCGCTGCGGCAGGCGCGGATGCGGCAAGCGACACCTGTGGTGCTTCGCAGTATCAGAGCTACGTCGGCAAACCGCTCAGCGCGGCCAGCAGTGTGCGTCTGGAGACGCCGGTACGCGCCATCCGCTGGAACAGCGCGGTGACAATGGACTTTAATCTGCACCGCCTCAACTTCCTGGCGGACAAAGATGATGTTATCACCCAGGTTTACTGCGGCTGAGCCGTCATAAAAAAAGCGTCGCACTGTCACGCGCTGGTCATCAATCAGGCTGAGTATAGAGAGCGGATAACAGAGATTTCCACGTCACTCTCAATATGCAATGCTCGTCTTGTTTATTCCCGCTTCGGCGGGAATTTTTTTAGCCTATTCCGATGAACCGGTCTCCATTAGCTGCGCCAGCAGTTGACGATAATTTTCCAGGCGGCGCGCGTCGCCTTCCACCTCCAGCCGCTCAATAACGCGCGCGATCACCGCTTTATTGGTAGCGGGCTCGCCAGCCTCCATTAGCTCGCGCAGGATCACCGCCAGCAGATCGGACTCCTGCGGCGCGTTCCACGCCGGGCTGTTGAAATAGTCCACAATCGCACGGCTGGCACTGTTTTGAGTTCTCATATCCACCTCCGCTAAGGCGACGGCGCGTCTGTCACGACCTGCGCAGCGCAGCGTGAAAGTCAACGTAAAGGGTAACTGTGGACCTCGCCGCGACAGGATGTGGCGGAGGCGTTAGCGCAGCCGGAACGGGGCGCCGACGCCAGAGAAACTGGCGTTTTTTTAAACATACAACCGACACCGGAACTTGTCAGTAACAGCCTGACATATTTTTTCATCTCTGCTGACACGCCAGCGGGAATACCCTCACGATTCACTGCAAAAAAGCGCTAACGCCCTCTGCGGGAGGGTGAAAAGGGCCTCAGACAGCGAAAAACGGTTTTTTTCATTTCGTGCCATGATTTGCCGCTCAGCAATAAGGAGCCGTTGTTAAACTCTCTTCTCCCTCTGATAGCGCCAGTTTGCTCATGCCACGCACAATAGAATCCTGGAAAATCAATCTTATCTCCGTCTGGTTCGGCTGTTTTTTCACCGGCCTGGCCATCAGCCAGATCATTCCTTTTTTGCCGCTCTATATCGAACAGCTTGGGATCACCGACGGCGATGCGCTTAGCCTCTGGTCGGGACTCACCTTTAGCATCACCTTTGTGATCTCGGCCGCCGTCGCGCCGCTGTGGGGCAGCCTCGCCGATCGCAAAGGACGCAAGCTGATGCTGCTGCGCGCCGCCTCAGGCATGGGGATAGTGATCCTGCTGCAGGCCTTTGTCACCCAGGCCTGGCAGCTGCTGCTGCTGCGCGCCCTGATGGGGCTGACCTCGGGTTATATCCCCAACGCCATGGCGCTGGTGGCGGCGCAGGTGCCGCGCGACCGCAGCGGCTGGGCGCTGAGCTGCGTCTCCACCGGCCAGATCGGCGGGGTGATCCTTGGGCCGATGCTCGGTGGGCTGCTGGCGGACTGGGTCGGCCTGCGCATGGTCTTTATCGTTACCGCCGCGCTGCTGCTGGTGAGCTTCCTGGTGACGCTGTTGCTGATTAAAGAGACCGGCTATAAGCCGGTCAGTAAAAAGGAGAAGCTGAGCGGGCGCGAGGTGTTCGCCTCGCTTGATAACCCCAGGCTGATGCTCTGCCTGTTTGTCACCACGATGGTGATCCAGATGTGCAACGGCTCGGTTAACCCGATTCTGACGCTGTTCGTGCGCGAGCTGGCGCCGACGGCGGACAATATCGCCTTTCTCAGCGGGGTTATCGCCGCGCTGCCCGGCATCTCGGCGCTGATTGCCGCGCCGCGCCTCGGCAGGCTGGGCGACCGCATCGGCACCCAGCGTATTCTGCTGGCGACCATGGTGGCGTCGCTGCTGCTGCTGATCGCCATGTCTTTCGTCACCAGCGCCACCCAGCTCGGCGTGCTGCGCTTTCTGCTCGGCTTTGCCGACGGCGCGATGATGCCTGCGGTGCAGACGCTGCTGGTGCGCCACTCGCGTGACAACATTACCGGCCGTATCTTCGGCTACAACCAGTCGTTTATGTATCTCGGCAACGTCGCCGGTCCGCTGCTCGGCGCCGCGGTGTCGGCGCTGAGCGGCTACCGCTGGGTTTTCTTCGCCACCGCGCTGGTGGTGCTGATTAACGTGCTGCTGCTGAAGCGCTTTTACCGCCGTCCGCGCACCCTGCTGGAGCCGAAGGGGAGAAGCGCAGCGCATAGCGCCAGCGACGCTGAGTCAACAGAAACTCGGCGCTAACGCTCGGGCTCCAGGAGTCGTCGCCGCCCACGCCCATATGCGCGGCGTCCAGATGCAGCCAGCATCCGGGCTCCGCGCGCAGCAGATGGCGATGCGACGCGTCGCGCAGCTGCTCAAGGCTGTAGCGGCTCAGCGAGAAGCTGAACGCGCCGCTGACGCGCCAGCCTTCCGCCTCGAGCCAGCGCGTGCCGCCGCGCAGGCCGTTTTCGCTCGGGAAGACGTAGGGGGTGTGCAGCGCGTCGAGCGGCAGCTGCCAGCGCGAAAACTGCGCCGCCAGCTGGCGGTCCGGGTAGTTTTCATGGGGGCCAAGCCCCAGCCAGGCAACCTGCTGCGGCGCGTCGGCGAGCTGGCAGCGCAGGCCGATGCGCGCCGGGGCGGGCGCGTCGGCGGCCTGTTCCACCTCTACCTCCAGATACATTTCGCCCTGCGCGTCGAACCGGTAGCGCTTATGGCTAAGAAAGGCCAGCCTGCCCTGGGCATACCAGCCGTGCAGCACGCTGATCTGCACCGCGTTCGACAGCGTCTCCGTCTCGATGCGCGCTACGCGGTGGGTCATGGCGTCATAGCCGGCCGCTTTCCAGCGCTCCGACCAGGCGTTGGGATCGACGCGCTCCGCTTCGCTGGTGCCGATATCGTTGTCGAGCGGCGCGCGGATAAAGCAGTCCTGTAGCGGCGACAGCAGCATCGGCCGATCGTCAACAAACCACTGCGTCAGCTCGCCGCTCTGGCGGCTAAAGTGCCAGCGCTGGCCGCGGTGCGTCACCGCGATAACCGCCTGTTGCGCGTTAAGCCTCGGCGGCTCGCCCTGCGGCGGCAGCGGCGGAAGTGCCAGCGCGGCGGGCAGCGGCCACTGGTGCCAGGCGACGCGCCAGTCGGCGTCTGACCAGGGGGTTGCGGCGCGCTGATGAACGGCGACGTTGAGCCAGCACTCCCCGGTGAGCTTCTCCAGCGGCGGAATGCTGAAGCGCTGCGTTCCCTGCGGCGCGATATCGAGCGCGGCTTCGCCCTGCGCCACTACTTCTCCCTGCTGCTCGACGCGCCAGCGCAGCACCTCGTTATCGCTGTGGCGGAACAGGTAGTCGCTGCTGACGCTAAAGCGCCAGGGATCGTCGGCGTCTGGCGTAAAGTGGAAGAACTGCTGCGCGCGCTGCGCTTCAAACAGCGCCGGGTGCGGCGTGCGGTCGGCGAACACCAGCCCGTTCATACAGAACTGGCGGTCGTTGGGCTTGTCGCCAAAGTCACCGCCGTAGGCCTGCCAGGGCTGTCCGTTTTCATCGTAGCGCGTCAGGCTCTGATCGACCCAGTCCCAGACGAAGCCGCCCTGCAGGCGCGGAAACTGACGAAACGCCTGCCAGTACTTCGCAAAGCCGCCGAGGCTGTTGCCCATGGCGTGCGCATATTCACACAGGATCAGCGGCCGGTTTTCCCCCGGCAGGCCGATCCACTTTTTTAGCGACCATTTCGGCACGGCGGGGAAGGGCTGGTCTTCATCGACGCGCGCATACATCGGGCAGAGAATATCGGTTGCCGCGCTGTTGGCGCCGCCGCCTTCATACTGTATGGGCCGCGTCGCATCAGCGCTTTTTACCCAGCGATAGAGGGCGTCGTGCGTGCTGCCGTGACCTGACTCATTGCCCAGCGACCAGATAATAATGCTGCAGTGGTTGCGATCGCGCTGCACCATGCGCGTGACGCGTTCGCTGAAGGCGGCGAACCAGCGCGGATCGTCCGCCAGGCGGCTCATGGGCTGCATGCCGTGGGTTTCAATATTTGCTTCGTCGACCACGTACAGGCCGTAGCGGTCGCACAGCCGGTACCAGAGCGGATGGTTAGGGTAGTGGGAACAGCGCACCGCATTGAAGTTATGCTGCTTCATCAGCTCAATGTCGCGCCGCATCGTCGCCTCATCCACCACCTGGCCGCTCTCTGGATGGTGCTCGTGACGGTTTACGCCGCGTATTAGCAGCGGCTGGCCGTTCAGGCAGAGCAGGCCGTTTTCGATGGCGACACGGCGGAAACCGACATCGTACGCCTCGACCTCAATCGTTTCGCCCTGCGCGTCGAGCAGCGCCAGCGTGGCGCGGTAGAGCGTCGGCGTTTCAGCGCTCCACAGCGCGGGCGCGTCAACGTGCAGGCGTAGCTCGGCGCGATCCGCATAGTTGCCGCGCTCGTCGATAATTGCGCTGCCGAGCGGCTGCTCGACGACGCCCGCCTGCGCGCCCTCGCGCCACAGGGTCAGTCGCAAACGCAGCGCCTTGTCCTGAGCGGTCACGCGCACGCGCGCCACCAGATCCGCGCTGCGGTATTCGGGACTGAGCTGCGTCTCCAGCTGGACGTCCGCCAGATGGGGCGTCGGCTTATGCAGCAGCGAGACGTCGCGGAAAATGCCGCTCATGCGCCACATATCCTGATCTTCCAGCCAGGTGCCGTCGCTCCAGCGCAGCACCATGACCGCCAGCCGGTTAGCGCCCGGCACCAGCGCCGCGCTAAGGTCAAATTCGGCGGGCAGACGACTGTCCTGGGAGTAGCCGATAAAGCGGCCGTTGCACCAGAGATAGAAGGCGGAGCTGACGCCGTCGAAGATGATGCGGGTCTGCCCCTCCGCAGGCCAGCCGTGGTCAAGAGTAAATGTGAGCGAATAACAACCTGTTGGATTCTCCTGCGGCACGCAGGGCGGCGTTGCGGCGATGGGATACTGAACGTTGGTGTAAACAGGCGCGTCGTAGCCGTGCAGCTGCCAGTTAGAGGGCACCGGCAGAACGGCGGCGTCGGGCAGATCTTCCTGCAGCCAGCGCTCTGGTACCGCCTCAGGGCAGCTGAAGTAGCTGAAGTTCCAGCTGCCGTTCAGGCTGCGCTGCGCGAGAGAGGGACGGTCGTCGCGCGCTGCCGCTTCGCTGCGCCAGCTGGCGAAGGGGGGATGTGCGTCAAGGCGATTCAGGCTGGTAACGACCGGATTTTCCCAGTCGCGGCGGGCAAGAAGTTGGCTCAGTGAGATCGGCGGCGTTGGCATAGGGGGATCCTTAATTTGTATTGCGCTCACAATGCAATGTTTTCCGCTGGCTGTAAAGAGCGGCAGCGAGGCGACAGCCGCGCTTTTTTAGCGGACGCTGCGCCGCAGCGGGCTGGAATGCGGGTTTTGTGTCGCCTTAGTGCCAGTAAATCGTTAAGCCTGGTATGCAAGGATTAATAGCGCCCTGAGTCAGAGAATTCTCTCTTGTCGGCCCGTTTTGACGCTCATACACTCAGCCCGATTTCATCCACCCAGAGGTTGTTATGGTACGCATTATTAAAGTTGCCGCGGTTGTGGCGCTGATCGCCGCGCTGAGCGGCTGTATTTTTCCGCCTCCGGGCGGCGGCTGGGGAGGCCCTGGCGGCGGCGGTGGTGGTGGCGGCTGGGGCGGTCCCGGTCACGGTTTCGCTGGCCCGCATTAATCCCGCATAATCTCTATTATATTCCGGGCTGAAACGATTTACGTCTCGCTTAATTAACGGTAAAACGTTTCTCCCGCTTCTTAAAATAGGTTTAGCCCCTGTTTTAATAAAAGTGGTGATAAAGCGCTGAGCAAAATCGGCCAAAAGCGCTGTTTTTTTATTTTGCTGAGTGATACCGTCTGCTTTTATTTAGCCACGGGACAAGGGCATGAAGAACCTTATCGCTGAATTACTGGTAAAACTGGCGGCAAAAGAAGAAGAGTCTAAAGAACTGGTGGCTCAGGTTGAGGCGCTGGAAATTATCGTAACGGCGATGCTGCGCAAGCTGGATCCCGAACAACAGCACGCTATCGCCGCAGGTATTGATAATGCGATGCACAATGCTAACGCTGACGCCAGTAATGAAGACGCGCTTCTGTTACGCAACTACCTGGATAAATTACTTAACCATCCGCGCGTCTGATTGTAAATAGTCCGGCAGTGCGATCGCTGCTGCAAATTTGCGCAAAAATCCACCGCTCTGTTTATCTCGTGCCAGAATTAACGGACTATTCATAGAGGGAGTCATACCATGAAAGTGCATTTAGCGGCAGTCGTGATGGCGGGTCTGCTGGTCAGCGGCGTCAGCGTAGCGCAGGCCGCTGAAAAAACGGCGCAGCAGCAAAAAATGACGCAGTGCAACCAGCACGCCAGCACGCAAAATCTCAAGGGTGACGCGCGTAAATCTTTTATGAGCGAATGCCTGAAGAAAGAGAGCAAGATTTCCGGCATGACGCCGCAGCAGGTGAAAATGAAAACCTGTAATAATGAAGCGGGCGATAAAAAGCTCAGCGGTGACGCCCGTAAAACCTTTATGAGTTCCTGCCTGAAAAAAGCCTGATACCTTATTTATAACGGCCGCACTGCGGCCGTACGCATTCTTTTGCCTCTCCCGCTCCGCTTTTTTATCCGTTTACACTTGCTAAAACTTTAATCCGGCAGCTTAACAACGGGTTAAACGCTTTTTCTCTTTTCCGACTCTGCCTTTCGCTTTCTTTTGCCACACTTACTTTTTGCAGGGGAATAGCGGCGCCCGCACGGGACGCCCTGGTGAATAACGACAAAGAAGGAGCCGAGTCATGAATTATCAGCCTGTCATCGCCTTAAAAGATCTGCCCGACCGCCAGCCGACCAAAACAAAAATAGCCGATACCGATATTCTGCTGGTGCGCGATGGAGAACAGGTGCGCGCCTTTCAGGCCACCTGCCCACATGCGGGTGCGCCGCTGGAGCAGGGCGCTATCTGCGGCGATAAACTGGTTTGTCCCTGGCATAAAGCGGTGTTTGCGCTGGAGGATGGCCATATGTGCGAACCGCTGGCGCTGGCGGATCTCAAACAGTTTCCGCTGCGCGTCGAGAACGGCATCGTGCAGGTCAACCCTAAACCGATGTCATCTGCGACGCCCATCGGCAGCGGCGGCGAGGCGCCGGTGTATGCGGTGCTTGGCGGCGGCGCAGCTGGCAGCGCCGCCATCTGGACGCTGCGGCGCGAAGGGTTTAAAGGAAAGGTGGTGCTGGTGGAGCGCGAGCCGGAAGCGCCGTACGACCGCACTGCGCTGACCAAATTCGTTCCCTCCGGCAAGATGGATATCAAGGATGTGCCGCGCATCCTGAAAGAGGACATTTTGCAGCATGTCGATCGCCTGCAGGGGGAGGTGACGCGTCTCGACACCCGTGAACAGCGAATCCACTTCGCCGACGGCACGTCGCTCTTTTACGATAAGCTGCTGATCGCATCCGGCGGCGCGCCCCAGCGTCCCGAACTGCCCGGCAGCGAGCTGGCGGGCGTACACCTGCTGCGTTCGCTGGCGCAGGCTGACGCGCTGCTGCAGGAGGTCGATCAGAGCCAGCAGCTGGTGATTATCGGCAACAGTTTTATCGGCATGGAGATGGCGTCGGCGCTGCGCAATCGCGACGTTGAGGTAAGCGTGGTGGCGCGGCATCCGCTGCCTTTTGCGCGTCAGTTCGGCGAGCAGATCGGCCGCTATTTCCGCGATCTGCACGGCAGCAACGGCGTACACTTTGTCGACGGCGAGCCAGCGGCGCTGGAGGGGGAACATCAGGTTACCGCGCTGCGCCTGCAGGATGGCCGCCGCATCAAAGCGGACGTGGTGCTGCTGGCGACCGGTATTCAGCCAGCCACCGGCTTTATTCACGATCTGCCGCTGCGCGAGGATGGCAGCCTGCTGGCCGACAGCCAGCTGCGCGTGACGCCAGACGTCTGGGTGGCAGGGGATAGTGCCAGCTATCTGACGCCGCAGGGGCCGCTGCGCGTCGAGCACTATCGCGTCGCCCATCAGCAGGGGCGCATCGCCGCCTTTAATATGCTGGACAGGCGCATGATGTACGATCGGGTGCCCTTTTTCTGGACCACGCACTTCGGCACGCGCTACGAGTATCTCGGCCATGCCGACAGGTGGGATGAGTATCGCCTGATCGGCTCGCTGGAGAAGAAAACCTTTATCGCCCTCTACGGCCAGCAGGGCAAGCTCGCGGCGGCGTTCTCCTGCGGCATGTATACGCTGACCGCAGCGCTGGTGCTGGAGATGCAGCAGCCGATGACCATGGAACAGGCGCTGGCGACGGTGGCGAGCTACCAGCAGTAGCGAAGGCGGGCGGAGCGGACGCTCCGCCCCGCATATTACTTTTTGCTCAGCGCTTCAGACTTCGCCATGCACTGCTGCATCGCCTCCATAACGGCGGCGCGGAAACCTTTCTCTTCCAGCACCTTCACCGCTTCGATAGTGGTGCCGCCGGGCGAGCAGACCATATCTTTCAGCTCGGCGGGGTGTTTACCGCTCTCCAGCACCATCTGGGCAGAGCCTTTTACCGCCTGGGCGGCGAACTGATAGGCCTGGGCGCGCGGCATGCCGCCGAGCACGGCGGCGTCCGCCATCGCTTCGATAAACATAAAGACGTAGGCGGGCGCGGAGCCGCTGACGCCGACCACCGAGTGAATCAGATATTCGCTCACCACGGCCGCCTTGCCAAAGCTCTCAAACATCGTCACGACTTCGTCGATCTCCGGCTGCTCAACCAGCACGTTCGGCGTAACCGAGGTCATGCCTTCGTTGACCAGCGCGGGCGTGTTCGGCATCACGCGGACAATTTTGCGGTCATGGCCCAGCACCGTCGCCAGCGAGTCCAGCGTTACGCCCGCGGCGATAGAGATCACCAGCGCCTCTTTCTTCAGCTGGCTGGCCAGATCTTTGAGCACTTTCAGGATAACGTTGGGTTTGACCGCGCCGAACAGAATATCTACCTCGCGCGCCAGCGCCTCGGCGCTTTCGGCGGCCTGAATGCCGTACTCGCGCGCCAGCGCCTCGTTGGTTTCCGCCTTGCGGTCAAATACCCAGATGTTCGAGGGCGCGATCTGACCGCTTTTCACCAGCCCGCCGATAATGGCTTTGGCCATATTGCCGCCGCCGATAAACCCAATTTTCTTCTCCAGCATCGCCGTATCCTTAAGAAAGTTCGAAAATCTTAACGCGTTAGCTTACTTCAGCCAGGATTAATAACAAGTCAGCAAGGAGAACACTGCATGGGCGACAATGAAAATCAAAGCCGGCACTACCCGGTCAAAGAGAATATGCCGTGGCAACGCCTCGAGTGGCGCATTCAGCATGTGGGCTTCGTGCTGCTGCTGCTGATTGTGATCGCCGGGGCAGCCGGTCTCTTTTCCAAAGGATGGCTGAGCAATCAACGCGTTGTCAGCGCGGACAGGCGGCTGAGCGTCGACTATGAGCGTTTCGGGCGACGCGAAAGCAACATGGATATGACGCTGCGCCTGAAGCAGCTGCGCGGCGACGCTTACCAGATCAGGCTGCGCGGTCCGCAGCTCGACAGTATACAGCTACAGACCCTGC
Organism: Pantoea agglomerans; assembly: GCF_020149765.1. NCBI lineage: Bacteria > Pseudomonadati > Pseudomonadota > Gammaproteobacteria > Enterobacterales > Erwiniaceae > Pantoea > Pantoea agglomerans. The sequence continues at coordinate 3,081,814 of NZ_CP083809.1, read as the reverse complement.
AGCCGCAGCCGGATGAGGCCTGGAGCACCGGCGACAGCCTGGTGCTGCGCTGGCACCGGCGCGCGGATCAGCAGGAGGCCACCCTCTGGATCGGCACGCAGCCGCAAGACTTCGGCCGCTATCGCCTGTCCGTCACGCTGGACGAGGCCTCGACCGCGCGGTTTAGTCAGTTTATTTATCCCTAGGAGATTGGCATGGAAACGGTGTTACGCGCAGCCAGCATGTATCTGCTGTTGATGGTGGTATTTAAAATCGCCGGACGGCGCACGCTGATGGAGATGACCTCTTTCGATCTGATTTTGCTGCTGATTATCAGCGAGGCGACCCAGCAGGCGCTGCTCGGCGATGACTTTTCCGTTACCGGCGCCGGGTTGACCATCGTGACGCTGATCGTGATTGATATTGTATTCGGCGTGATGAAAACGCGCTTTCCCCGTATGGAGCGGCTGATTGATGGCTCTTCGCTGATTCTGGTGGAAGAGGGCAGGCTGCTGCACCAGCGGGCGAAGCGGGCAGGGATAGACGAAGAGGATATTCTGCAGAGCGCGCGCAGCTCGCAGGGACTGGAGCGGCTTGACCAAATAAAGTTTGCCATTCTGGAGAAGACCGGCAAGATCTCCATCATTCCCAAAGAGTAAGGAAAGAATATGGTTATCTGGGTTGATGCTGACGCCTGCCCCAACGTCATCAAAGAAGTGCTCTACCGCGCGGCGGATCGCACCAAAACGCAGGTGACCTTTGTCGCCAACCAGTCGCTGCGCGTGCCGCCCTCACCCTGGCTGAAAACGCTGCGCGTGCCTGCCGGGTTTGACGTTGCGGATAACGAGATCGTGAAGCGCGTGGAGAAGGGGGATCTGGTGATTACCGCCGATATTCCGCTGGCGGCGGAGGTGCTGGAGAAAGGGGGCGAGGCGCTTAATCCGCGCGGCGAACGCTATTCGCCCGCCACTATCCGCGAAAAGCTCACCCTGCGCGACTTTATGGATACCATGCGCGCCAGCGGCGTGCAAACCGGCGGCCCCGCGGCGATGAGTCCGCGAGACCGCCAGCAGTTCGCTAACGCGCTCGACAGCTGGCTGACGCAGCGTCAGCGCTGAAATCAGACGAAGCTGTCGTCGTCGTCGTTAAAGCCGTCGAAGCTGTCATTACCGAGATCGTTGAAGTCATTATTGTCCGCGTAGTTGTTATCCCAGCCGTTGTTCTGGTCAAGGAAACCGCTGCCGCCGCTGTTAAAGGTATCGAGGTTCTCATCGACCTGCGGCAGCGGCGGTTCGTTAATGATATTCACAATCTCTTCCGGCTGAGAGTGGTGGAACAGGCTGGTCAGCATATCCGCCATCACCACGCCGCCTGCGACGCCGACCGCGGTTTGCAGCGCGCCGCCGAGGAAGCCGGTGCCGCGCGCCGGTGCGGCAGGGGCATTGTTATACTGCGGCTGCTGCGGCGCGTTGTTCCACGCCTGCTGCTGGGGCTGCTGCACAGGCGCAGGTGGTTGCTGACGCGAGCCGCCGCCAAACAGGCTTGACAGAAAACCGCCGCTGCTCTGCTGCTGAGGCTGCTGCTGCTGCTGCTGCTGCGCCAGACGGTTCTCCAGCTCGGTGATGCGATCGTTGAGTTTCTTCATCGCGGCTTCCTGAATCAGGATCGCCTGCGCCATATAGTAAGGCGCGCCGGGCTGCTGCTGCAGATGCTCTTTAATCAGCTGTTCCGCCGCCGCGTCACGCGGTCCGGTCTGGCTCTCGGCCTGTTTCAGACGGCTGAACAGACCCTCAATCAATTGGTGTTCCTGGCTATACATGATGGCTCTCCTGTTGAGATTAAATAAGTATATGGGGGCGGGGCGCGGCAAAGTAAAATCTGCCAGGTAAGCAAATGTTGCCGCCGCCGGGCTTAGGGCGCTTTGCACGAAATGCGCATGGTTAACCCCTTAATATTTAATTAAATATAGGCTGAAACCCGAAAAGGATGCGCATTTCTTGCTTCGCGGGTGGAGGCTATGGCGGTTTCCAGTTATTATGCGTCGCATTATTAAGCGATATGCCGCGATATACGGCCTGTAACGGCGGAGGAACTGCCCGATGTCTCTACCCATTTATCTGATCGGCGCGCGCGGCTGCGGCAAAACCACCGTAGGCGAGGCGCTATCGCACGCGCTGGGCTACGCCTTTCGCGATACCGATCACCATCTGCAGCTCAGCACGCAGCGCAGCGTCGCGCAGATTGTGGCGGATGAGGGCTGGGAAGGCTTTCGCGCGCGGGAAACCGAGTCGCTGAAAGCGGTCACCGCGCCGGCAACGGTCATCGCCACCGGCGGCGGCATGGTGCTGGCGGAGCACAACCGTCGCTTTATGCGCGAGCACGGGCGCGTAATCTGGCTTAGCGCGCCGTCGCATATTCTGGCGCAGCGGCTGGAGAGCCAGCCGGAAGCGGCGCAGCGCCCTACGCTGACCGGCCGTCCCATCGCCGAAGAGATGGGCGATATCCTGCGCGAGCGCGCGCATCTTTACCGCGACGCCGCCCACCATGAAGTCAACGCCATGCAGACGCCGGATCGCGTTATCGACGATATTCTTCAGTCGCTGTCGCTGGCGCGCGCCAGCTAGCCTCCACATTTTTTCTTCAGATTCTTCCCGCTTTCCCGTCTGGGTTGCGTAGCCTGGCTATACTGATCCTCAGACGGGAATCGTCTCGTCGTGTGGAATACGCTTAGCCAGGAGGGATTGAATATGCCGACCAGACCGCCTTATCCACGCGAAGCTCGCGTCGTCACCGTTGAGAAGGGGCCGCCGGGCAGCACCGTAACCTCATGGGAATTGCGTGCCGATCATCCATCGCCTAATACGTTAATTAGCGAGCACACGTCAGAAGCGGAAGCGCATGACGCCAAAGTTCGCTATGAGGATGTGGAAAAAGAGTAGCGCAATCTCTCTGGCAGGGACGCCAGCCTCAATAGCGTTTTTCTGGTAATGCTATTTGCTGTTATTCGCTGCCTGCGCGCGGTGAAGCTAATATCCATTCTGCACTTTCTCCCTGCGACCCTATAAAATCATTTCTCTTTGCCCCTCGCCCGGTTATTTCACTGCGCCTGATCTTCGCTGACAAAAATTGACGCTTGACCCCTGTTGCCCCGCGTTTTAGTTTAAAACATCGATACAGGAACTCGGTTCCATATAGTGAAACTGACGCCATGACCACACTCGAAAACGCCGCCGCGGTGCTTAAGCTGTTTCAGCAAAAAGGGGTAACGCAGGGAAATCCCGGGCTGACGTTTACCGATGTCGTGGAGGCGCTGCGCCTGCCGAAAAGCACCGTGTCGCGCCTGCTGGCCACCATGGAAAGTCAGGGCATGCTGGAGCGTGACGCAGAGAGCCGCTGTTTTCATATTGGCCGCGTGCTGCTGTCGGTCGCCGGACACTATCTCTCCGCGCCGCTGGTGGACAGCGCCGCGCCGGCAATGGCGCGACTGGCGGATAAAACCGGCAGCATCGGCTATATCTCGCGCCTCGACGGACGCGATCTGGTGGTGATGCGCATGTTTCACGGGCGCCACTTTACCCAGCTGGTGACGCCGCCGGGAAGCCGCATGAGCGCCGCCGCCACCTCCACCGGCCGCGTACTGCTGGCGCAGCTCAGCGAAGAAGAGGTATGCGAGCGCTACCGCGACGCCTGGCAGCCGCTGCCGCCCAATTCGCCGCAAACGCTCGAGGTGCTCTGCGCGCAGCTGGCGGCGATCTGCAGCCAGGGCTGGTCGCTGGCGCGCAACGAAACGCTGCCCGGCATCAGTTCGCTCTCCGTCGCGCTGCATAATAAATATCACGGCGATACGGTAGCGCTTTGCCTCTCATTTTTATCGCAGGAGAGTTCGCCAGGCTATCCGCCCGCGCTGCTCGATGAATTACGCATAACGGCCAGCGACCTGGCCGAGAAATATGGCGCAACGCCACTCTGAATTTACTTTTTTATCGGCGCAATACTTTCGCCACACCGGGAAAACGCCAGGCCTTCGGGCCTGTTTATTCATGCTCACGGACGAAATAAAAAAACGACGTAAGCGAGTCTGATTCAGGCTCGCGAAGCGTCATTTCATTTCTACCGGCATTCCTGACGGGGACAATATGGAGAAGGTTAATCCAGTAAAACAGGCTGGCGTGGCGATAGTATTAATCGCCCTGTCGGTGGCGGGCGCAATTATTGGCGTGCAGCTTATTACCACTATCGGCGTGACGCCGAATACCTCTATTATCGGCGCCTTATTTGCCATGCTGCTGGCGCGTATTCCACTGCAGGCGTTTCGCCGCTATCGCTCGATTGAAATTCAAAACCTCGCCCAGACCGCTATTTCTTCCGCAACCTTCGGCGCCGCAAACAGCTTATTAATGCCGATCGCCGTGCCCTGGGCGCTGGGCGAGCCGCAGCTGGTGCTGCCGATGTTCTGCGGCGTCAGCGCGGCGATGCTGCTGGACGCTTATCTGCTCTACCGCCTGTTCGATACCCGCGTTTTTCCCGCCGGCAACGCCTGGCCGCCGGGCGTGGCCGCCGCCGAGGCGATCAAGGCAGGCGACAGGGGCGGGCGCCAGGCCTGGCTGCTGGCGGCGGGCATCGCCGGCGGTATCCTCGGCTCAATGCTCACCATCCCGATGTCCGCGTTCGGCACCGCCTTTATCGGCAATATCTGGGCGCTGGGCATGCTGGGCGTCGGCTTTCTGCTGCGCGCCTACGCGCAACCGGTTGCTGATATCGATATCAACGCGCTCTACCTACCGCACGGCGTGATGGTCGGCGCCGGGCTGGTGGCGCTGATTCAGGTGGTCATGGTAATCCGCAGCCGCCGCCACGATGAGCAGAAGGTGAGCCGCGGCGGCAATGAGGTGAGGCGCGCCCTCGGCCTCGGCGGCGCGGGCTACCTGATTATTTCGGCGCTGCTGGCGCTGGCGGGCGGACTGTGGAGCGAAATGAGCCTGCCGATGCTGCTGCTGTTTGTGATTTACGCCGCGTTCGCCGCCTTTGTGCATGAGCTGATCGTCGGCATCGCTGCGATGCACTCCGGCTGGTTCCCGGCGTTCGCGGTGGCGCTGATCACGCTGATCGTCGGCATTCTGCTCGGCTTTCCGCCGCTGGCGCTCTGCCTGCTGTGCGGCTTTACCGCAGCGACCGGGCCCGCCTTCGCCGACATGGGCTACGATCTTAAAGCAGGCTTTATTCTGCGCGGCAACGGCGCGGATCTGCAGCAGGAGCTGTGGGGGCGCCGCATTCAGCTGATCGCCGCGATGATTGCGTTTCTGGTCTCTGTTCCCGTTGTCTGGTACGCCCACAACCTGTTTTTTGCGGAAAACCTGCTGCCGCCGGTGGCGCGCGTCTACGCCAAAACCATCCAGGCGGGCGCGGAGCCGGGCATCGCCGGTAGCCTGCTGATGTGGGCGATTCCCGGGGCCATTATTCAGCTGATCGGCGGGCCGAAACGCCAGCTCGGCGTGCTGCTCGCCACCGGCCTGCTGATCAATAACGCGATGGCCGGCTGGGCGGTAGTCGTGGGTATCGCGCTGCGCATCATCATTATTCGCGTATGGGGCGAACGCGGTCGCTCGCCGATGGAGGTGCTGGCGGCGGGCTTTATCGCCGGCGACGCGCTCTATAGCTTCTTTCACTCGCTGTTTGCCAGCGGCAAAAAATAATTAAGGGATGTCATGAGTCTGCACCAGACGTTACAGGTATTTGAGTTATTCGACAGCGCATTTATCGATGGCCAGCAGGTGGCGGATCTCTTCGCCGGCTTTCCCGGCGTCAGCGCCAGCGTTAAGCGCGTCAGCGGGCCAAAAGGGCGCACCGATTTTGTTCGCATCGATATTCCCGGCGCGCAGGGCAAAGCGAGCGGCGGCAGCGCGCCGACGCTGGGCATTATCGGCCGCCTGGGCGGCATCGGCGCGCGCCCGACCCGCATCGGCATGGTTTCCGACGCCGATGGCGCCGTGGCGGCGGTGAGCAGTGCGCTGAAGCTGGCCGTAATGCAGACCAAAGGCGACGTGCTGGCGGGCGACGTTATCGTTACCACGCATATCTGTCCCGATGCGCCGACGCGCCCGCACGAGCCGGTCGACTTTATGGATTCGCCTGTTGACGACGTCACCATGAACAATAATGAGGTGGTGCAGGAGGTGGACGCTATCCTGTCGATCGATACCACAAAGGGCAACCGCATTATTAACCACAAGGGATTTGCGCTGTCGCCTACGGTAAAAGAGGGCTATATCCTGCGCGTATCGGACGATCTGCTGCGCATTATGGAGATGACCACCGGCCGTCCGGCGGTAACCTTTCCCATTACCACGCAGGATATTACCCCTTACGGCAACGGCATTTATCACCTGAACAGCATTCTGCAACCTTCCACGGCGACCGACGTGCCGGTGGTGGGCGTGGCGATCACGGCGGAGTCGGTGGTGCCGGGCTGCGGAACCGGCGCCAGCCATGAAGTGGATATTGCGGCGGCGGCGAAGTTTGCGGTAGAAGTGGCAAAAGAGTTTGGCCGCGAGACCTGCCATTTCTACGATGCCGACGAGTACGCCCGCCTGCTGGCGCTTTACGGCAGCCTGAGTCACCTGCGTAAACGAGACGAATAATGACGAAATCCCTGGTTACCCTGACCATTGGTCAGTCGCCGCGCAGCGATATTATGCCGCTGCTGGCGGCCTGTTTACCGGCTGAGCAGACCGATCATGTCGGCCTGCTGGACGGGCTGAGCGAGGCGGAGATCGCCGCGCGCTTCGCCCCTGACGCGCAGGATGGCGTGCTGGTGTCGCGCCTGCGCAACGGCACGCAGGTGCGGCTGGCTACGGCGAAGGTCGAGCAGGGATTGCAGGCGAAAATCGCCGCGCTGGAAGCTGAGGGCTACGACACTATTCTGCTGCTCTGCACCGGCGAGTTCGGCGCGCTGACCGCCAAAAGCGCGCTGCTGCTGGAGCCTGACCGCATTATTCCGCCGCTGGTCTCCGCCATTGTGCAGGACCATCAGGTCGGCATCGTGGTGCCGGTTGAGGAGCAGATGCAGCAGCAGGCGAACAAGTGGCGCAATCTGCAGCGCCGGCCCTGCTTCGCCGTTGCCAGCCCCTATATTCCCGATAACGAGAAGCTGACCGACGCGGCGCTCTCGCTGCAGGAGCAGGGCGCGGACGTAGTGGTGCTCGACTGCATCGGCTATAACCAGACCCATCGCGACTTTTTGCAGAAGCTGCTGGGCATTCCGGTGCTGCTCTCCAACGTGCTGGTGGCGAAACTGGCCGCTGAACTTATCGTCTGATAACGGCGCGATCACAAAGCGGGAGGCGAAGCTGCAATTCGCGTGACAGATCAGCGAGTTCCGCTCTACACTGCCAGATACCTTAATGTGCTGTGAGGAAGTAACATGCTCAATGTAAGTGAGTATTTTGACGGAAAAGTAAAATCTATCGGCTTCGACAGTGCCAGCACCGGTCGTGCCAGCGTGGGCGTGATGGCGGAAGGCGAATACACCTTCGGCACGGCGCAGCCGGAAGAGATGACGGTGGTGAGCGGATCGCTGAAGGTGCTGCTGCCGGGCGAAACCGAATGGCAATGGTTTGAGGCGGGTTCAGTGTTTAACGTGCCGGGCCACAGCGAGTTTCATCTGCAGGTGGGTGAGCCGAGTTCCTATCTCTGCCGCTATCTGAAAGAGTAATAAAACGGGCCATGGCAGTGTGCCAGTGCGGATGACATGGCCCGCTCGGCCCGCGACCTCCCTGTCGCGGGACGCTTTGCACTTCGGGCCATGTCATTCGCTTTCAGATAGTGTTAACCGGCCTGATGGGCCGATTTCTTAACGCTTCGCTTCCCCGCCCAGCGCCTCAACCAGATTACTGGTCAGCGCGGCGAGTTCGCTGGTCATCAGGATAAAGTCAGCGTCGAAACGCTGGGCGAAATCCTCGCGGTCGATATCGTCATTCTGCTCGCGCAGGGTATCGCTGAACTTCAGGCGCTTCACCGAACCGTCGTCCGCCAGCACAAACTGGATACGCTCCTGCCAGTCGAGCGCCAGTTTAGTCACCAGCTTGCCCGCTTCGATATGGTTGGCAATCTCGTCGCATACCAGATCCTGCTTTTTACAGCGGATCACGCCGCCATCTTCGAGGATCGCCTTCAGCTCCGCTTCGTCCATCAGGGCGAAACCGGCGGGCAGATCGCCGGAGCGCACCCATTCGGTCAGCGTCAGCTCAATCGGGCTTTCCAGCGTCAGCGGCACCACCGGCAGTGAGCCAAGGCTCTTACGCAGCAGCGCCAGCGTATCTTCCGCCTTTTTCGCGCTGGCGCAGTCGACCATGATCAGGTTGTTTACGGTGTCGATCCAGATAAAGGTCTGGCTGAGACGGCTGAACGCGCGCGGCAGCAGGCTGTGCAGCACCTCATCTTTCAGCGAATCTTTTTCCGTCTTCTTCAGCTTGCGGCTCTGTTCCGCTTCCAGCTTGCTGATCTTCGCTTCCAGCGCCTGCTTCACCACCGGCGACGGCAGGATCTTCTCCTCTTTGCGGGCGCAAATCACGATCTGACCGTTGTTCACATGGGTCAGCGCATCGCTGCGGTTGCCCATCGGCGACACCCAGCCGGTTTTGCTCATATCCTGGCTGCCGCAGGGGGAGAAGGTGTAAGCCTCAAGTTGTTTTTCCATGTCGTCTGCAGAGAGCGGAATGTCCCGATTCAGACGATAAACCATCATATTTTTAAACCACAACATCACAATTCCTTACCGGGTCGCGCGATCGGGCGCACAAGTCGAGAGGTCAGCGCGCATGATAGCGAAACATCGAAACGGTTTCATTGCCTTTCCCCGGCGCCGCTCCTAATGTATCTCTCACCCTGACGAATAATGAGGAATAACGCGTGCGTATAGGTATTGATTTGGGCGGCACCAAGGTTGAAGTGATCGCCCTGTCTGATGAGGGAAATGAGCTGTTTCGCCACCGCGTGGATACGCCGCGCGACGATTACGCCGCCACGGTGCAGGCGATCGCGGGTCTGGTGCATCTCGCCGAGGCGAAAACCGGCCAGACCGGCAGCGTCGGCGTCGGCATTCCCGGCACGATCTCGCCTTACGCCCACCGCGTGAAAAACGCCAACTCCACCTGGCTTAACGGCCAGCCGCTGGATCGCGATCTGGCGCTGGCGCTGCAGCGCGAAGTGCGCATCGCCAACGACGCCAACTGCCTGGCGGTCTCCGAGGCGGTAGACGGCGCGGGCGCAGGCCAGCCGCTGGTGTTTGCGGTGATTATTGGCACCGGATCGGGGGCGGGGATAGCGATCAACGGCGAGGCGCGCATCGGCGGCAACGGCAACGCCGGCGAGTGGGGTCATAATCCGCTGCCGTGGATGGATGAGGATGAGCTGCGCTATCGGGAGGAGGTGCCGTGCTACTGCGGGCAGAAGGGCTGTATCGAAACCTTTGTCTCCGGCACCGGCTTCGCCATCGACTACCGGCGGCTGAGCGGCCAGGCGTTAAAGGGCGCCGAGATCGTTAAGCTGATCGCGCAGCAGGATCCGATCGCCGAGCAGGCGATGCGCCGCTACGAAACCCGGCTGGCGAAGTCGCTGGCGCAGGTGGTGAACCTGCTGGATCCCGATGCGATCGTGCTCGGCGGCGGCATGAGCAACAACGATCGTCTCTATCAGACGGTGCCGACGCTGATGAAGCAGTGGGTATTTGGCGGGGAGTGTGAAACGCCGGTGCTGAAGGCAAAACACGGCGATTCGAGCGGAGTGCGCGGCGCGGCCTGGCTCTGGCCGCTGATAAAGTAAGGGTTACTGCGTTGAGCCGAAGGCGAACTGCCAGTCTTCCGGCACGCCCACCGGCGGCAGCGGCAGGTTGCGCGCGCTGCTGACCTGCTGCCAGGCGCGCAGGCAGAGCGCTTCGTCTCCCTCGGTGCGCAGCACGCTGTAGCCGCCGTCGGCGCGACGGTGCGCCGACACCAGGCAGGTCTGGCCCGGATAGCGCGACGCGACGCTGCTGTTAAAGCTGCTGACCAGCTGATGCTGAACGTCGCGCAGATAGTTGCACTGCGCCGCCGAATACGTGCGGCCGCAGCTGAGATCGCTTTGCGGTGTGCTGCTGCATCCCGCCAGCAGCGCGCTGGCGAGCAGCAGCGCCATGCCTGTTTTCATTACGCCTCCTGAGCGCGGGGCAGTTCCAGTTTGCTGTAGCCCAGCCCGTTAATTTTGCGCACCCGGATCTGAACCGGAATGCGCTCTTTCATCGCCTCGACGTGGCTGATTACGCCAATGGTTTTGCCGCTGGCGTTGAGCGCGTCCAGCGCATCCAGCGCGGTGTCGAGCGTTTCGGCGTCCAGCGTACCGAACCCCTCGTCGAGAAACAAAGACTCTATGCGGGTTTTCACGCTGACTAAATCTGAAAGTGCCAGCGCCAGCGCCAGGCTGACGAGAAAACTTTCGCCGCCCGACAGGGTGCGGGTGTCGCGCGCGGCGTCCGCCTGCCAGGTATCGATCACGTCCAGCTCCAGCGCGTCGCTGGCGCGGCGCTGCAGCAGATAGCGCCCGTGCAGCCGATCGAGCTGGCGGTTGGCGAGCGCCACCAGGTGATCCAGCGTCAGCCCCTGCGCGAAGCGGCGGAACTTGTCGCCGCTGGCGGAGCCGATAAGATCGTTTAGCTGGCTCCACTGCGCCAGCGCCGCTTCATCCTCTTCGATCTGCATCATCAGGCTTTGCTGCTGTTCGCGCAGGCGCGCATCGCTCTGAAGCTGCTGCTGCGCTTCGCCCTGCTGGCGCGCGTTGTCGCGCAGCGCCAGACGCAGCTGCTCAAGCTGCGCTTCCAGCGCGGCGGCGCTTTCCGCCGCCCCCTCGGGTCGGCTCTGCTGATGAGCCTCGCGCCGCTGCGCCAGCTGCTGCGCCTGCGCCTGCAGCGTCTGACGCTGCTGCTCAAGCTGCTGTAGCCGGGCGCGCAGCCTGTGCGCCTCCTCTTCGTCAAGCAGCGCGACGCGCAGGCTGGCTTCATCGTCGAAGGCGGCGGCGGCCAGCGCGGCGCTGAACAGCTGCTGCGCCTCGCGCAGCGCCTGGCTGGCTTTTTCCTGCTGCGCGTCCAGCTCTGCGGCGCGTCCGGCCAGCTGGCTGAGGTGGCTCTGGGTGGTCTGCATTCCCTCCAGCGCGGCGGCGAGGGCCGCCTCCTGCTGCTGGATCTGCGCCTGCATCTGCCGCCGCGCTGCGGCAACGTCGCCATCGCCGAACAGCGCCTGCCGCGTTGCGCGCAGCTGCGCCAGCGTCGCCTCGCTCTGCGCGCGCTGCTGGCGCAGTGCGTCAAGCCGCTGCCGTTCGCTCTCTACGCGCTGCTGCAGGCTGCTGCACTGCACCTCGGCGCGCGCCAGCTGCGGCTGCAGCCGGGCAAGCTGCTGTTCGCTCTCATTCCAGCGCTGCCAGCGCTGCTGCTGCTGTTGCAGCCAGCCGTCGCGCGCCGCCGCGTCGGGCAGGGCGAGGCCGGCGTCCGCCAGCTCCTGATGCAGCGCATCGCGGCGCTGCTGCCAGTCGCGCTCCTCCTGTTCCAGACGCTGCGCCAGCGTTGCCGCGCTCTCCTGCAGGTTAGTAAGCGTTTGCTGGGCCAGCTGAAGCTGCTGCTGATGCTGCTGCAGCGCCTGCTGATGCCGCAGGTGCTCATCTTTCGCCTGCTGACGCTGACGCGCGGCCGCCTCCTGCTGACGAAGCTGCTGCTGCAGCGCCTGCTCTGCGCCGTTTTGCTGCTGCTGCCAGGCGGCCAGCGCGGCGCTGTCGCCCGCATCAAATGTGAGCGCTAGCTCACTCTGTAATACCTGCCACTGCTGGGCTAGCTCTTCCAGCCGTCGGGTTTCCGCCGCCAGCTCCTCCTGCAGCCGCTGCCGTTCGGCCTGCGCCTGCTTAACGGCCTCGCCTTTTTTAATGCCCTGTTCGCGCAGCGCCTCGACCTGCTGCTCCTGTTCGGCCAGCCGTCGCTGGTTCGCGCTCAGCTCCAGCGCGGCGTAGCGCTCCACCGCCGGATGCTGGCATGAGCCGCACAGCGGGCAGGGCTGCTCAGGCTCCAGGCGCGCGCGCCAGGCGGCCAGATCGGCGATATGCTGCTCCAGCTCGCAGATTTTTTTGATATCGGCAAGGGCGGCCTTTTCGCGCGCGAAGGTGGCGCGTAGCCTTTGCAACGTCTCATCATCCTGCTGCAGCGTCTTGTCCAGCGCGGCGAGGCGCTGCTGACGCGCGGCGATGTGCTGCTGCAGCGGCGCCCACTGCGAGGCCAGCACCGCCAGCTGCTGGCGCTGCGGGCGGCTCGCCTCGATCTGCGCCAGGCTGGCCTGCAGCGCCTGCGGTGGATGGCGCTGCTCCAGATCGGCCAGCGCCTGTTGCGCCCTCTGCAGGGCGCTCGCCGCCTGCTGTTCCGCCAGGCTCAGCGGGGCCGCCTGCTGCTCCAGCCGGGCGATCTCCGCCTGCCGCTGCGCCAGCGTCTGCTGCTGCTGACGCTGCTGCGCGCCGAGCGCCGCCAGCGCCATTTCCCGCTGCGTCAGCTGGGTGAAACGCTCCTGCCACAGCGCCAGCGAAGGGCCCCACTGCGGCAGCGCGCCCTGATCCGCGCGCCACTGCTGCTGTTCCGCCAGCGCGGCCTGCAGGCTGTCGCGCTGCCCCGTTTCCTGCTGCAGCGCGCGCTCGCTCTGCGCCAGCGTCTGCTGCTGCTGATCGCTCTCCCGCTGCTGCTGCTGCGCCTGCGCCAGCAGGGCGGCAATCTGCTGGTCGAGCGGGATAACCTGTTCCGTCAGCAGCGTCTCCTGCGTCTGCTGCTCGCGCAGCGCGGCGTCGCGCGCCGCCTGAGCCGTCTCGCGGCGATGCCGATCGCGCTGCGTCTGCTCTTCGGCCGCCTGGCGCTGCGCTGCCAGCTGCTGCTGCGCCTGCTGCAGGCGCTGCTGCTCCTGCAGCAGGCTGTCGCGCTGAACTAATTTATCGCGCAGTTTTTCCGCCGGCTCGCTGCGCGCCAGCCGCTGGCGATCCGTTTCCGCCTCGCGCCACGCCTGTTCCGCCTGCGCCAGCGCCGCCTGCGCGGCCTGAATATCGCTGTCCAACTGCTGCGCCTGCGTCAGCCACTGATGCTGCTGGTGCAGTCTGCTGTTTTGCTGAGTAAGCGCCTGCTCCGCTTCGGTCAGCGCGGCCAGCTGCTGCTGCAGCGCGGCGCGCGCCTCGGGGTCGAGCAGCGCCAGCGTACCGGCGCGGCTGCGCAGATTCTCCAGCGCCTGCCGCGCCGTCTTGTGTTGCTCGTAGATGGCGACAGAGATCTGGCCGTAGATCTCGGTGCCGGTCAGCTCCTCCAGCAGTTCGGCGCGCTCGCCGGGCTTCGCGTTAAGGAACGCGGCGAACTGTCCCTGCGACAGCATCATCGATCGGGTAAAGCGCTCGAAGTCGAGGCCCGACAGTGACTCGATCAGTTTTAATTTGTCGTTAACCTTGTCCGCGAAGATTTTGTCGTCGACGCAGCGCGCCAGCTCAACGCGCGGCGCCTGCAGCTTGCCGTCGGCCGCGCCGCGCGCGCGGTTCTGGCTCCAGAAGGCGCGCCAGGCTTCGCCTTTGATCTCAAACTCCACTTCGGCGAGGCATTCGGCGGTGTCACGGGTCATCAGCCCGTTTTGCGTCTGCGACAGTACGCCGAGGCGCGGCGTCTGGTGATAGAGCGCCAGGCAGATGGCGTCGAGCAGCGTGGTTTTGCCTGCGCCGGTTGCGCCGGTAATGGCGAACAGGCCGTTACTGGCGAAGGGCTCGGTGCGAAAGTCGATAAACCATTCGCCTTTCAGCGCGTTCAGGTTTTTAAAGCGCAGCGTGAGAATTTTCATTCGCTCTCCTCCAGCGAGGCGAGGGTTGAGCGGAACAGGGCGCTGAGGCGCGCATGCTGAGGCGCATCGATATCCTCCGCCAGCGCGATGCGGCGGGCGAAGACCTCTTCCACTTTCAGTTCGCTCAGGGTTTCGTTTTTCAGCTGCGCCAGGCTGTGCTGGCGCTGTTCGCGACTGCGGCGCAGCAGCAGCACTTCAACCGGCAGCCCGGCGGTCAGCGCTTCGACCCGACGCTGCAGATCGCTGAGAAATTCCTGGGTGGTAACCTCAATATCGAGCCATACCGGCTTTTCACCCTGATGGTCGGCGAAGGGAGCCAGCTGCGCCTCGATCTCTGCCAGCGAGCCTTTTAGCATCTTCATCGGCTGAAACTGCGGAACAGGCAGCGGCGTTACGGCGCGCAGGCCGCGGGTGTCCAGCTCCAGCAGGAAGACGCTTTTCTCGCTGCCGAGCTCGTCGAAGCTGAGCGGAATCGGCGAACCGCTGTAGCGGATATGGTCGCTGTTGGCGACGCGCTGAGCGCGATGGATATGGCCCAGCGCCACGTAGTCGACGTCGGGAAAAGCCGACGCGGGAAAGGCGTCGAGCGTGCCGATATAGATATCGCGCACCGAATCGCTTTTGCTGACGCCGACGGTGGTAAGGTGGCCGGTGGCGATCACCGGCAGCGCCAGCGGATGCGCGCGCGCCGCGTCAACGCTGCGCTGGTAGTGGGCGGCAATCGCCTCCAGCAGGCTCTGCTGCTTCTCACGCCCCGACTGGCCCGCCCGGCTGCGCAGAATATCGCGCGGCCGCAGGTAGGGAATGGCGCAGAGCAGCGCGCCCGGTTCGCCGGCGCGGTCGCGCAGCAGCAGCAGGTTATGATCCGCCTGCGGCGTGGTGATCACCTGAGTATTCAGGCAGGCGAGCAGGGCGCGCGACTCGTTAAGCGTGGCGACCGAGTCGTGGTTGCCCGCCAGCACCACCAGCTGGCAGCCGGTCGGCTGCAGCGCCACCACGAAACGGTTAAAGAGTTCGCGCGCGTAGCTCGGCGGCGTGCCGCTGTCGAAAAGATCGCCCGCGACGATCAGCGCATCGACCTGATGCTCCTCAATACGCGCCAGCAGCCAGTCGAGAAAGGCCTGGTGCTCGGCCGCCCGGCTCTTGTTATAAAAAAACTGACCGAGGTGCCAGTCCGCGGTATGAATGATGCGCATAAAACTCCCTGCCGTAACGATTTGCCGGACGATTATACCGGCTATGGCGCAAAAGCGAAAAAAGCCGCGCCGGCTGTCATAAAGCAGTGTTAACGCGCTGATTAAGCGGCTATGTTTTTCATAAAAGTGTCATAAATCTGACGCATAATGGCGCCGCATATAACGGTGACAGCAGTCACATCAGCAGGAGTTACAATGGCTAAGCGCATTTTGGTTGTGGAAGATGAAGCCCCTATCCGTGAAATGTTGTGCTTCGTGCTGGAGCAGAACGACTACCAGCCTATCGAGGCGGAGGATTATGACAGCGCGATAGGGAAACTGATTGAGCCCTGGCCAGATCTTATTCTGCTGGACTGGATGTTGCCGGGCGGCAGCGGTATTCAGTTTATCAAGCACCTCAAGCGCGAAGCCCTGACGCGCGATATTCCGGTGATGATGCTGACGGCGCGCGGCGAAGAGGAAGATCGCGTACGCGGTCTGGAGGTGGGCGCCGATGACTACATCACCAAGCCTTTCTCGCCGAAAGAGCTGATGGCGCGCATCAAAGCGGTGATGCGCCGCATTTCGCCGATGGCGGTGGAGGAGGTCATCGAGATGCAGGGGCTGAGCCTCGACCCCTCGTCGCACCGCGTGATGTCGGCCTCGACGCCGCTGGAGATGGGCCCGACCGAATATAAGCTGCTGCACTTCTTTATGACCCACCCCGAGCGCGTTTACAGCCGCGAGCAGCTGCTGAACCACGTCTGGGGCACCAATGTCTATGTGGAAGATCGCACCGTCGACGTGCATATTCGCCGCTTACGTAAGGCGCTGGAGGTGTCCGGCCACGATCGCATGGTTCAAACCGTTCGCGGAACGGGGTATCGTTTCTCCGCCCGCTACTAAACGGAGCCTTTACCGTGCTGGAACGACTCTCCTGGAAGAGACTGCTTTCCGAGCTGGCGCTGGCCTGCCTGCCGGCGCTGATTATCGGTTTAATTTTCGGCTATCTGCCCTGGCTGCTGCTGGCCAGCGTGCTGGGGGTGCTGCTGTGGCATTTCTATAATCTGATGCGGCTGTCGCACTGGCTGTGGGTGGATCGCACCATGACGCCGCCCACCGGACGGGCGAGCTGGGAGCCGCTGTTTTACGGGCTCTATCAGATGCAGCTGCGCAACCGGCGGCGGCGGCGCGAGCTGGGTAACCTGATCAAGCGCTTTCGCAGCGGCGCAGAGACGCTGCCCGACGCGGTGGTGCTCACCACGGAAGAGGGGGCGATTTTCTGGTGTAATGGCCTGGCGCAGCAGCATCTTGGCCTGCGCTGGCCGGAAGATAACGGCCAGAACATCCTCAACCTGCTGCGCTACCCTGAATTCTCCCGCTATATTCGCCAGCGCGATTTCAACAAGCCGCTCACCCTGATCCTCAATAACCAGCACCATATGGAGTTTCGCATCATGCCCTACAGCGAAGGGCAGTGGCTGATGGTGGCGCGCGACGTGACGCAGATGCACCAGCTGGAGGGGGCGCGCCGCAACTTCTTCGCCAACGTCAGTCACGAGCTGCGCACGCCGCTGACGGTGTTGCAGGGCTATCTGGAGATGATGAACGACTCGGTGATGAACGAGCGCTCGCGCGGCAAGGCGCTGCAGACTATGCAGGAGCAGACGCGCCGCATGGACAGCCTGGTGCGCCAGCTGCTGACGCTGTCGCGCATTGAGGCCGCGCCGGCTCTCGACATGAAAGAGACGGTGGATGTGCCGATGATGCTGCATCTGCTGCAGCGCGAAGCGGAGACGCTGAGCAGCGGCCGCCATGAGATCCATTTCCATACCGATCCCCATCTCAAGGTGCTCGGCGATGACGATCAGCTGCGCAGCGCCCTCTCTAACCTGGTCTATAACGCGGTAAACCATACGCCAGAGGGCACGCGCATCGATATCAGCTGGCTGCGCAGCCGCCAGGGCGCACAGTTCAGGGTATGCGACAACGGGCCGGGCATTCCGGCGGAGCATCTGCCGCGCCTGACGGAGCGCTTCTACCGCGTAGATAAGGCGCGCTCGCGCGCCACCGGCGGCAGCGGGCTGGGGCTGGCGATCGTCAAGCACGCCCTCAGCCACCATAATGCGCGGCTGGAGATCACCAGCATTCCCAATAAAGAGACCTGCTTCACCTTTACGCTGCCGTCGAGGTTGATCGTCAGCGCGGGATTGCAGGAGAATGCCGTCCATTAACCGTTAATGGAACCTCTCATGCGCGCCTTGCTGCTGTTGCTCTCACTCTTCTCGCCCGCGCTGACGCTGGCGGCGGCGCCTCAGCCTGCCATGCTCACCGGCAACCTCAGCAGCGTCGGCTCTGACACTCTGGGGACGCTGATGATGCTGTGGAGCGAAGATTTCAGCGCGCAGGCCCCTGGCGTCAATCTGCAGGTGCAGGCCTCTGGCTCTTCCACCGCGCCAACCGCGCTGGCGGCGGGCGCCGCGCAGCTCGGGCCGATGAGCCGCCCTATGCAGGCGGAGGAGCGACAAACCTTTCAGGCGCGCTACGGCTACGCGCCGCTCGCCGTGCCGGTGGCGCTCGACGCGCTGGTGGTGGTGGTGAATCAGCGCAACCCGCTGACGCAGATCGACGCGCGCCAGCTCGACGCTATTTTTTCCGTGACGCGCCTGTGCGGCGGGCCGCAGGTGCCGACTCGCTGGGGCGATATGGGCGTGCGCCAGCCCGACTGGGCACGGCGGCCGATTCAGCGCTACGGGCGCAACTCCGCCTCGGGCACCTGGGGCTTCTTCAAGCAGCAGGCGCTGTGCAACGGCGATTTTCGCGCCGACGTGGCTGAGTTTCCCGGCTCGGCCGCCGTGGTGCAGGCGGTCGCCGCCAATCCGCGCAGCATCGGCTACGCCAGCTTCGGCTTTCATCTCAGCGGCGTGAAGATGCTCGCCGTGGCCGACGGCCAGCGCGCGGCGGTAGCGCCGGACGCTGACTCTATCCGC
The DNA here is from genome assembly GCF_020149765.1 of Pantoea agglomerans. Taxonomy (NCBI): domain Bacteria; kingdom Pseudomonadati; phylum Pseudomonadota; class Gammaproteobacteria; order Enterobacterales; family Erwiniaceae; genus Pantoea; species Pantoea agglomerans. The sequence goes on along the minus strand of NZ_CP083809.1, from coordinate 3,063,805 downwards.
AGCGGCCGCTATCCCTGGGCGCGCCCGCTCTATATCTACGTAAATAAGCCCCCAGGCAAGCCGCTGCCGCCGCTGGTTGACGCCTTTCTGCACCAGGTATTGTCGCCGCAGGGACAGCGTCGCGTCAGCGAAGCAGGCTATCTGCCGCTGTCGACGGCGCAGCGAGAGCAGGCGCTGGCTGCCATAGAAGCGAAGTAAACGCTAACGTGAATTTTTTTCAACTCTACTGAAATTTCTTCTGTTGCAGAAGCGTCGCGCGCGTGCCACTCTGTCCGCAGACGTTTAGCCATCCAGATGGCTACATATAACAGAGTGAAATTATTCCCTGTCGTGATTAACGACAGCGATCAGGAGTAGAAAATGACCGCACAGACCGCCCCGTTCCGCGCCGATACCGTCGGCAGCTTCCTGCGTCCCGCCGCCATTAAAAATGCGCGCGAGCAGTATGCCGCCGGGCAGATTGATAAAACCCAGCTGACCCGTATCGAAGACGAAGCGATCCGCGACGTCGTCAGCAAGCAGATCGCTAATGGCCTGCAGGTCGTGACCGACGGCGAGTTCCGCCGCGCCTGGTGGCACTTCGACTTTTTCGGCGGCCTGGAGGGCGTTGAGCTGTTCGAAGCCGAGCAGGGCATTCAGTTCAACGGGGTGCAGACCAAAGCGCACGGCGTGCGCGTGGTGGGCAAACTGGGCTTCCGCGATCACCCGATGCTGGAACATTTTCGCTTCCTGCAGAGCATCGCGGGCGATGCGGTGCCGAAGATGACCATTCCCAGCCCGAGCGTGCTGCACTTCCGCGGCGGCCGTAAAGTGATCGACGAAAACGTCTATCCCGACCTGGCGGACTACTTCGACGATCTGGCCGAAACCTATAAAACGGCAATCAAAGCCTTTTACGATGCGGGCTGCCGCTATCTGCAGCTGGACGACACCGTCTGGGCCTACCTCTGTTCAGAAGATCAGAAGCGTCAAATCCGCGAGCGCGGCGATGATCCCGAGCAGCTGGCGCGCACCTATGCCCGCGTGCTGAACAAGGCGCTGGAGGGCAAGCCGGCCGATCTTACCGTGGGCCTGCACGTCTGCCGCGGCAACTTCCGCTCTACCTGGATCTCTGAAGGCGGCTATGAGCCGGTGGCGGAGATCCTGTTCGGCGGCGTCAATATCGACGCTTTCTTCCTGGAGTATGATAACGAGCGCTCTGGCGGCTTCGAGCCTCTGCGCTTTATTAAGCCTGGGCATCAAAAAGTGGTGCTGGGCCTGGTGACCACCAAAAACGGCGAGCTGGAAGATCCGGCGCAGGTGAAGGCGCGCCTGCAGGAAGCGGCGAAGTTCGTCAGCCTGGACCAGATCTGCCTTAGCCCGCAGTGCGGCTTCGCCTCTACCGAAGAGGGCAACAGCCTGAGCGAAGAGCAGCAGTGGGCGAAGATTCGCCTGGTGGTCGATATCGCCAGCCAGGTGTGGTAATGCTGTAAACTTGTGCAAACAGGCGCGTAAAACGCGCCTTTTGTGCACCATGACGCGCACTTACGCTGAAATTTCTCACGCGATGGAGAAAAAATAAGCACATCATCTGATGCCCTGCGGAGATATATCCGAGATATTCACTGCTTTCTGCCTGTTTTCCGCCATAACCTTCTGGTTTTCCGATCCCGTATTGCCTTTCTCCGCTATAAACGTTCTACTTACGGCCGTTGTCGTATCATCCCACTTGTGAACAGAACAAAAGCAGCGTAATTCACCTGCGCGACACGATTAAGGCAAGCACAATGCGCTGGCATCGTGCGCTAAGTCGTTGTCAACGCGCGGTCTGGGGACAACATAAACCCAACTTCCACCGCAACACTCGTTACAGGCAATACAGTTGTATGACACATCGTTTAACCTCGAAGGATATCCTCGCGCTGGGCTTTATGACGTTCGCCCTGTTTGTTGGCGCGGGTAACATTATTTTCCCGCCGATGGTCGGTATTCAGTCTGGCGAACACGTCTGGACGGCCGCTATTGGCTTCCTGCTGACCGCCGTGGGTTTGCCGGTGATGACCGTTATCGCGCTGGCGCGCGTCGGCGGTGGCGTTGACGCGCTTAGCACCCCGATCGGCAAGGGCGCTGGCCTGCTGCTGGCGACCGTCTGCTATCTGGCGGTCGGCCCGCTGTTCGCCACGCCGCGCACCGCGACCGTGTCGTTCGAAATGGGCATCGCGCCGCTCACCGGTGACGGTGCGCTGCCGCTGTTTATCTACAGCTTTATCTATTTCGTGCTGGTGATTGGCGTGTCGCTCTATCCCGGCAAGCTGCTGGATACCGTGGGCCACTTCCTTGCGCCGCTGAAAATCGTCGCGCTGACGGTGCTTGGCATCGCGGCGCTGATCTGGCCGGCGGGCACTGTCGCGCCTGCTACCGTAGATTATCAGCGTGCCGCCTTCTCCAGCGGCTTCGTCAACGGCTATCTCACGATGGATACCCTGGGCGCGCTGGTGTTCGGTATCGTTATCGTTAACGCGGCGCGCTCGCGCGGCGTTGAGAGCGCCAGCCTGCTGACGCGCTATACCGTGATGGCTGGCCTGATCGCCGGCGTCGGCCTGACGCTGGTCTATCTCAGCCTGTTCAAGCTCGGCAACGGCAGCGGCGCGCTGGTGGAGCAGAGCGCGAACGGCGCGGCGATCCTGCATGCCTACGTGCAGCAGACCTTCGGCGGGATGGGCAGCTTCTTCCTGGCGGCGCTGATTTTCGTTGCCTGCATGGTAACGGCGGTCGGCCTGACCTGCGCCTGTGCGGAATTTTTTGCGCAATACCTGCCGTTGTCGTATAAAGCACTGGTCTTTATTCTGGGTCTGTTCTCAATGGTGGTGTCGAACCTCGGCCTGAGCCATCTGATTCAGATTTCGATTCCGGTGCTGACGGCGATCTATCCGCCGTGCATCGTGCTGATCGTGCTGAGTTTCACCCTGAACTGGTGGAACAAAAGCAGCCGTCTGATTGCGCCGACCATGCTGGTCAGCCTGATTTTCGGCATTATCGACGGGGTGAAAACCACCAGTTTTAAAGATATGCTGCCGGCGTTTAGCCAGCAGCTGCCGCTGGCGGACCAGGGTCTCGCCTGGCTGCCGCCCGCGCTGGTGATGCTGCTGATCGCGGCGGTGGTGGATCGCGTCAAAGGACGCGAGCAGGTTACGGCGCACTCGTAACCGCCACCGCTGTTTGCTCTGACCACGGGCTTGCCCGCGGTCAGTTAAGTGACAGAGTGCTGATGCGGGAGAAATGGCCCGATCGCAAAGACGCAACATGGCATCCATGCCAGCTCGTCCCACTCCATTCATGGCGTGGGACGCTTTGCTCTCCGGTCCATCTCACCCGCCTGCAGGCTTTGGCTGCAATGTAACCACGGGCTTGCCCGTGGTTTTTCTTTTACAGGTACAGGTTGTTATGCAAGAAACCAATAAGCTCAAACGCGGACTGAGCACGCGCCATATCCGTTTTATGGCGCTGGGATCGGCGATTGGCACCGGACTGTTTTACGGGTCGGCGGATGCCATCAAAATGGCGGGGCCGAGCGTGCTGCTCGCCTATATTATCGGCGGCGCGGTCGCCTATATCATTATGCGCGCGCTCGGCGAGATGTCGGTGAATAACCCCCAGGCCAGCTCGTTCTCGCGCTATGCGCAGGACTATCTCGGGCCGCTGGCGGGCTATATCACCGGCTGGACCTACTGTTTTGAAATCCTGATCGTCGCCATTGCCGACGTGACCGCCTTCGGCATCTATATGGGCGTCTGGTTTCCAGAGGTGCCGCACTGGATTTGGGTGCTGAGCGTGGTGCTGATTATCGGCGCCGTTAACCTGATGAGCGTCAAGGTGTTCGGCGAAGTTGAGTTCTGGTTCTCTTTCTTTAAGGTCGCCACCATTGTGGTGATGATCGTCGCCGGTTTCGCCATGATTTTCTGGGGCATCGGCAACGGCGGCCAGCCGACCGGCATCCATAACCTGTGGAGCAACGGCGGCTTCTTCGCGCACGGCATCGTCGGCATGCTGCTCTCGCTGCAGATGGTGATGTTCGCCTACGGCGGCATCGAGATTATCGGCATTACCGCCGGCGAAGCCAAAGATCCGGCGCAGTCGATCCCGCGCGCCATTAACTCGGTGCCGATGCGCATCCTGGTGTTTTACGTCGGCACGCTGTTTGTGATTATGTCGATCTATCCGTGGAACCAGGTCGGCACCAACGGCTCGCCTTTCGTCCTGACCTTCCAGCATCTCGGCATCGCGGCGGCGGCCTCTATCCTTAACTTCGTGGTGCTGACGGCCTCGCTGTCGGCGATCAACAGCGACGTGTTCGGGGTAGGGCGTATGCTGCACGGCATGGCGCAGCAGGGCCACGCGCCGAAGATGTTTATGAAGGTGTCCGAGCGCGGCATTCCCTGGGTGACGGTAGTGGTGATGATGGCGGCGATGCTGATTGCGGTCTATCTCAACTATCTGATGCCGGAGAAGGTCTTCCTGGTTATCGCCTCGCTGGCGACCTTCGCCACCGTCTGGGTATGGATTATGATCCTGCTGTCGCAGATCGCTTTCCGTCGCAGGATCGGCAAAGAGGCGGCGAGCAAGCTGCAGTTCGCCGTGCCGGGCGGCATCTGGACCTCGCTGGCTGGCGTGCTGTTCCTCGGCTTTATCATTGCGCTGATCGGCTACTTCCCGGATACGCGTATTTCGCTCTATGTGGGACTGGTGTGGATCGTGCTGCTGTTGGCGGGCTATAAGCTGGTGCGTAAGTCTTGATTTGAACAGCGCTGCAGGGGAGTCGCTGCTCTCTGACGCGTCGGCAGGCATCGCCGGCGCGCAACGGCACAAAAGGCGGCCTCCCTGCCAGCCCGATAACGCACCTTATCCCTGAGCTGCGCCCCTCGACCGGTCAATGTTTTGCATTGTGTAAAAACGCTACCAGCGGCTGCCCAGCGCGATCTCCACTCCCTGCGGGCTCAGATGGCTGTCATCATAGTAGAGCGGCAGCCCCTGCCAGGTCACCAGACAGCCGCTGCGATTGCATAAATTCTCCTGTAACGACACCACGCGCACGTCGCGCTGCTCATAGCCGCGCAGCAGTCGGGTGACGTCTGCTTCCGGCAGTGAGTAGAGCCGGGTGCGGGCGTTCTGCGTCGGCAGGGGTTTCCAGTCGCTCAGCCACTGGCTCAGCTCGCGGCGCAGCGGCATATTGCGGTTGTTGCTGTAGCGCAGGGGGTCCAGCGACAGCGAGGGCGCGTCCTCGATCAGCACTACCTTTTTGCCTGCCTGGCGCAGCTGGGCTATAACCCCGTCCATGCCCTGTTTCAGCGCGCTGAGGTTATCTCTGTCGGGATGGTGGATATCGCGATAGCCTGCGCCGGGCAGGGTTTCGATCCCCGCCGTCCAGGCGGCGGCGATCACCACCTCGTCAATGCGCGGACTGACCAGCGCTTTCATCACCGCAGCGTTGAACGCCGCGCACTGGCTGGCGTGCGCTGGCTGCTGGTAGAGCGCGCGCGTGACGCCCGCCGCCAGCAGCGGGCAGGTGACTTTCGTCAGCTGGTAGAGCGGTTTATCCTGCGCCTCGGCGTAGCGCGCGACGGCGCTGCGCATCGCCGCCGCATGGCTGTCACCGACCAGCGCGATGCCGGGACGCGAGCTTTTGGGCTGACAGTGCTGGCTGGGGGAAGGGAGGCCTGCACCGTTATCGACCAGGCAGGTATCGGCCTGGGCGTCGATTTTGTAGGCCTCGCTGCTGATCACTTTATCGTTAACGCGCCAGGGCAGGCCGCCGCTGCTCCACAGGCCGACCATCGCGGCGGCACCGGCGACTGAGATCAGGCACCAGGCGGGGATAACCGCGCGCGGCTTTCTGGCCGGGCGGCGGAACGGCAGCTCCACATAGCGCCACGACAGCCAGGCGACGCCGAGCGCTAGCGCGCTGATGCTCAGCCCCTGATTAACGCTGACCGGGCGGTCGCTGCAGATGCGCGCCAGCGCCAGCAGCGGCCAGTGCCACAGATACCAGGACCAGGAGAGTTTGCCGATAAAGCGCATCGGCGCGTTTTCCAGCACCAGGCGGCTGAGTGCGCCGCGCGCCAGTATTAGCAGGCAGGCCGCCAGCACCGGCAGCAGCGCCTTGTCGCCGGGAAAGCCTTCGCTGTTATTCAGCCGAAGCGCGCAGAAGGCGATTAGCGCCAGTCCCGCCAGCGTAAAGAGGTTGGCCCAGATGCCGCCAGTCGGCCGCGGTCTCCACAGCGCCAGCAGCACGCCCGCCCCCAGCTCCCAGCCGCGCGTCGGCAGCAGGTAGAAGGCCTGCGAGCTGTTTTGTGGCGTCAGCCAGATACAGCCCGCCAGCGACAGCAGGCTCAGCAGCGCCACCACCGTGATTAACAGGGCGCGCCATCTGGCGACCAGCAGCATGACAATCGGCAGCAGGATATAGAACTGCTCTTCAATGCCGAGTGACCAGGTGATCAGCAGCGGATTTAAATCTGCCGGGGCGCTGAAATAATCTGCGCCTTTAAGCAGAACGATATTGGGCACCGAAAGAAAAACGCCGAAGCTGTATTTTGCCAGCTGGCTATATTCCAGCGGCGAGAGCAGAAAATAGCCGATAAACAGCAGGCCGAACAGCATGGTCAGCAGCGCAGGCGCGATGCGGCGAATGCGGCGCACTGCGAAGTGAAATAGCGAGAACTGACCAGAAACGAAGTCGCGGTAGAGGCTGCCACCGATAAGGAAGCCTGAAATAACAAAGAAGATGTCGACCCCGACATAGCCGCCGGGCAGGGCGCTGACGCCCGCGTGGAACAAGACAACCATCAGGATCGCCACGGCGCGCAGGCCATCAATATCCGCGCGATAATGGTGTGACAGAGGCGTTTTCATTATCGGATCCCCCGAGTATCGACAAAGGTATTTAACACCGCTGATGTCGTTGGCGCCGCTCATAAAGAAATCGGCGAATCCAGTCGCCGAATTAATCAAAAGACAAAATTAAAAAAATAATGATAAAGGGATGATTGACGCCTCTATTTTAAAACAAAAAAAGGCGAAGAAAGCGTGCCGCCGCGAATATAGAAAAGTTCGCAGTGGCGCTGAAAAAATAGTGCAGCGGCGGTTAAGGATAAAATAGCAACAGTTCAGGCGGGCTTAAGGCAGCGAAAGAAGGCAAGGCGCCGCGTTGAGCAAAAGCGTTCCCGGCGTTGCTGGTATGGCGCGGGACGCTTTGCTTTGCGCGTGGGCTGGTGTGCGGTCTCTGTAACAGGGGGGCTGGCGTCAGGCTTCTTTAATGGCGTCGGGGCCGAGCAGCGCGTTGATTTGCGCGTAGATAGCCGGGTTGGCCAGCAGCACCGGATTGCCATTTTTCAGGCCGTCGTTGGCGAGATAGTCATTGGTGACGCCGCCCGCTTCGCGCATCAGCACGATGCCCGGCAGGCTGTCCCAGGGGTTCATATGCGCTTCGTAATAGCCGATCAGACGGCCTGCCGCCGCCCAGGCGGTGGTCAGCGCGCCGGAGCCGATGCGGACAAACATGCCGCCCTCGGCAAGCAGGCCCTGAATAAACGCCGCGGTCTGCTGCGCCGGCGCGCGGCTGGAGTTGCTTAATCCCAGCACGCCTTCGCTGAGATGGCGCGCCCCGTGCGCCTGCAGGCGCGTGTCGTTGACCCAGGCACCGCGCCCCGCGCGGGCATGAAACAGCTCCTGATGATTGGGATCGCAAACCACGCCGATCAGCGCGTCGCCGTCGCACAGCACGGCCAGCGAGACGCACCAGTTATGCAGGCCGTTAAGGAAGCAGGCGGTGCCGTCAATGGGATCCACCACCCACACCCAGCGCGCGCCGTCGACGTTGCCGCCGCTCTCTTCGCCCAGCACCGCATCTTCCGGGAAGCGTTCGGCGATCAGGGTTTTAATCAGCTCTTCAACGTTGCGGTCCGCCTCGCTGACCACATCCTGTAAATCACGCTTGTGTTCCACCACCAGCTGCTGGCGCTGCTGGTACCAGGCGTAGGCGCGGCTGGCCGCGGCGCGGGCGATTTCACAGGCATAGTGGTAACGCGCGTCTGTTTCGGTTTGCGAAGCGGATGACATCCTTTCCCTCTTATGATTGGTCACGCGGCTGAATCGATCATTCGCCGGAAATAGCGCGCAGGGCGCACGCTATTGTTAAGCAGGGTTTCATTAAGCCGCAAATGCGAAGTGCTGGCAAGTCGGGAAAAGATTAGAGCGTTTTGCTGCGCGCCAGCGCCATCAGGCGCGGATAGAAGCGGAAAAAGAGCGTCTCCAGCTGGGCGTAGTGGTCGGTGAAATCCTGGTAGGAGTCGCGCAGCGCGGCGAGACGCGGCCGCCGCTGGGCCATGCCGCTGAGGACGCGCGCCATGCGCGCCGGATCGGCGTAGTGCTCGAACCAGCGTTCGCGCCACATCACCGCGTTCAGCGCCTGAAAGCTCTCTGGCGTGCCCGCCATCTGCGGCACCACGCGCTGTTCGGCAAAGCGCGAAAAGGCCGCCAGCGGCATATCGGGGTGGATGGTTGCCCAGTGGCGGGCGAGAAAGTGGTCCCACACCACGTCAAGGGTAATGGGCGCGACGCGGCGCGTTTCCGGACGAAACAGCGGGCGCGCTTCCTGAACTTCAGGCAGCGCGTCGGTCATCGCGTCGAGCCGGCGGTGCATCAGAATGCCGTCAGCGACCGGCGTCGGCCACTGTTCGTGCGGGTTTCCGCGGACGAAATCCGCCAGCAGGTTGCCGAGCAGCGAGCTTTCGGCGAGGTGAGCGAGGTGAAGATGGGCGAGAAAGTTCATGCCGCATTATAGCCAGAAGTGCGAACGCGCAGCCAGTTGTTCAGAATTGGCCGCTTTTCCGCTAAACTGTGCCGCCTGTTTTTATCCCTGAGTAAGAAGTTAGCCATGCGTGTCGCCGATTTTACTTTTGAGTTGCCTGAATCTCTTATCGCCCACTATCCGCAGGCGCAGCGCAGCGGTTGTCGCCTGCTGTCGCTGGACGGTCTGAGCGGGCAGCTGACGCACGGGGTCTTTACCGACGTGCTGGAGAAGCTGAATCCCGGCGATCTGCTGGTGTTCAACAATACGCGGGTGATCCCGGCGCGCGTTTTTGGCCGTAAGGCGAGCGGCGGAAAAATCGAAATGCTGGTGGAGCGCATGCTGGACGACAAGCGCGTGCTGGCGCACGTGCGCGCCTCTAAAGCGCCGAAGCCAGGCACCCAGCTGCTGCTGGGCGACGACGAGAGCGTGAAGGCAACGATGGTGGCGCGACATGACGCCCTGTTCGAAATCGCCTTTGAAGACGAGCGCGCGGTGCTGGATATCCTTAACAGTGTCGGCCATATGCCGCTGCCGCCCTATATCGATCGCCCCGACGAAGAGGCGGATCGCGAGCTTTATCAGACCGTCTACAGCGCGCGTCCCGGCGCCGTGGCGGCACCGACCGCAGGTCTTCATTTTGACGAGCCGCTGCTGGCGGCGCTGCGCGACAAGGGCGTTGAGATGGCGTTCGTCACGCTGCACGTCGGCGCGGGCACCTTTCAGCCGGTGCGCGTCGACAGCATTGAAGAGCATGTGATGCACTCCGAATATGCCGAAGTGCCGCAGGAGGTGGTCGACGCGGTGCTGGCGTGCAAAGCGCGCGGCAATAAAGTGGTCGCCGTCGGCACGACCTCGGTACGCTCGCTGGAGAGCGCGGCGCAGGCAAGTCAGCAAGCGTTGATTGCCCCCTTCTTCGACGACACCCAGATCTTTATCTATCCCGGCTATGAGTATCAGGTGATCGACGCGCTGATCACCAATTTCCATCTGCCGGAATCGACCCTGATTATGCTGGTATCGGCCTTCGCCGGCTATCAGCACACCATGGCGGCCTATAAGGCCGCGGTGGCGGAACAGTATCGCTTCTTCAGCTATGGCGACGCGATGTTCATTACCAAAAATCCGCAGGCGCCGCACGAAAAAGTCGGTGCCTGATGACGTCCGGTTTGCGGCGACGCCGTGAACTGCTTGTTTAACCATCGCATCAGACTGTTTCTCTGATGGAGGCTTTGTGAAGTTTGAACTCGACACTACCGACGGGCGCGCGCGCCGTGGCCGTCTGATTTTCGATCGCGGCGTGGTGGAAACCCCGGCGTTTATGCCGGTGGGCACCTACGGCACGGTTAAGGGTATGACGCCGGAAGAGGTACAGGATACCGGCGCGCAGATTATCCTCGGCAATACCTTTCATCTCTGGCTGCGTCCTGGCCAGGAGATTATGAAGCTGCACGGCGATCTGCATGACTTTATGCAGTGGAAAGGGCCGATTCTCACCGATTCCGGCGGCTTTCAGGTGTTCAGCCTCGGCGATATTCGCAAGATCACCGAAGCGGGCGTGCACTTCCGTAACCCGATCAACGGCGATCCGATCTTCCTCGATCCCGAAAAATCGATGGAGATCCAGTACGATCTGGGATCGGACATCGTGATGATCTTTGACGAATGCACGCCTTACCCGGCGGACTGGGACTACGCGAAGCGTTCGATGGAGATGTCGCTGCGCTGGGCGCGACGCAGCCGCGACCGCTTTGACAGCCTGGGCAACAAGAACGCGCTGTTCGGCATTATTCAGGGCTCTGTTTACGAAGATTTACGTGATGTCTCCGTCAAAGGTCTGGTAGAGATTGGCTTTGATGGGTACGCTGTGGGCGGCCTGGCGGTGGGTGAGCCGAAAGAGGACATGCATCGCATCCTGGAGCACGTTTGTCCGCAGATCCCGCAGGATAAACCTCGTTACCTGATGGGCGTCGGCAAGCCGGAAGATCTGGTGGAAGGCGTACGTCGCGGCATTGATATGTTCGACTGCGTGATGCCGACGCGCAACGCGCGCAACGGTCATCTGTTCGTCACCGACGGCGTGGTGAAAATTCGTAATGCGAAGCATAAAGACGACACCTCGCCGCTGGATGCGGAGTGTGATTGCTACACCTGTCGCAATTACAGCCGCGCCTACTTGCATCATCTTGATCGCTGTAACGAAATACTCGGCGCGCGCCTGAATACCATTCATAACCTGCGCTACTACCAGCGCCTGATGGCGGGTTTACGCCAGGCTATCGAAGAGGGTAAATTGGAGCGCTTTGTTAGCGAGTTCTACCAACGGACGGGCAAAGCGGTTCCACCGTTAAACGTCTGATAATTCTATCAATGAGGGAAATTAAATGAGCTTTTTCATTTCTGACGCCGTGGCTGCCGCAGGTGCACCGTCGCAGGGAAGTCCGTATTCTCTGGTGATCATGCTGGTGGTGTTTGGTCTGATTTTTTACTTCATGATCCTGCGTCCGCAGCAGAAGCGTGCGAAAGAGCACAAAAAGCTGATGGATTCCATCTCCAAAGGCGACGAAGTGCTGACCAGCGGTGGCCTGGTAGGCCGCGTAACCAAAGTTTCCGACACGGGCTATGTTTCTATCGCCCTGAACGAAACCAACGAAGTGGTTATCAAACGTGATTTCGTGGCTGCCGTCCTGCCGAAAGGTACGATGAAGGCGCTCTAATATTTACTTCCCTAAGGGAACTGCCGTGTTAAATCGTTATCCTTTGTGGAAGTACGTGATGCTGGTCGTCGTCATTCTCGTCGGCCTGCTCTATGCGCTTCCCAACCTGTATGGTGAGGATCCGGCCGTTCAGATCACTGGCGCGCGCGGCGGCGCCGCCAGTGAGCAAACGTTGGATCAGATTCAGAACCTGTTAAAACAAGAGAATATCCAGAGCAAATCCCTCGCGCTGGAAAACGGCGCCATTCTGGCGCGCTTCGCCAACACGGATGTGCAGCTGCGCGCCCGTGAAGCGATTATGAACAAGCTGGGCGAAGATTACGTCGTCGCGCTTAACCTTGCGCCGGCAACGCCGCGCTGGCTGAGCATGCTGGCGGCTGAGCCGATGAAGCTCGGTCTCGATCTGCGCGGCGGCGTTCACTTCCTGATGGAAGTGGATATGGACACCGCACTGGGCAAGCTGCAGGAGCAGAATGCCGACAGCCTGCGCAGCGACCTGCGCGAAAAGAATATCCCCTATACCAACGTCAATAAAATCGCCAACTACGGCGTGGAAATCCGTTTCCGCGACGGCAACAGCCGCGATGCGGCGATTAACTGGCTGAGCGCGCGCCATCGCGACATGGTGATCTCCTCCAGCGGCAGCGACGCGCTGCGCGCGGTGATGAGTGACGCACGCCTCAGCGAAGCGCGCGAATACGCCGTACAGCAGAACATCACTATCCTGCGTAACCGCGTTAACCAGCTCGGCGTCGCCGAACCGCTGGTGCAGCGCCAGGGCACTGACCGCATCGTCGTTGAACTGCCGGGCATTCAGGATACTGCGCGCGCCAAAGAGATCCTCGGCGCCACCGCAACGCTGGAGTTCCGTCTGGTGAACACCACCGCCGATCCGACCGCCGCCGCCAACGGCCGCGTACCGGGCGACTCGGAGGTGAAGAAGACGCGTGAAGGCCAGCCGGTCGTGCTCTACAAGCGGGTGATCCTGACCGGTGACCATATCACCGACTCAACCTCCAGCATGGATGAGTACAACCAGCCGCAGGTTAATATCTCCCTGGACGGCGCGGGCGGTAACATCATGTCTAACTTCACCAAGGACAACATCGGCAAGCCGATGGCGACCCTGTTTGTGGAGTACAAAGACAGCGGTAAGAAAGACGCCAACGGTCGCGCGGTGCTGGTGAAGCAGGAAGAGGTGATTAACGTCGCCAATATCCAGTCTCGCCTCGGCAACAGCTTCCGCATTACCGGCATCAACAACCCGAACGAAGCGCGTCAGCTTTCGCTGCTGCTGCGTGCGGGCGCGCTGATTGCGCCGATTCAGATCGTGGAAGAGCGCACCATCGGCCCGACCATGGGCGCGCAGAATATCACGCAGGGGCTTGAAGCCTGCCTGTGGGGTCTGATCGCCTCGATTCTGTTTATGGTGGTGTTCTATAAGAAGTTCGGCCTGATCGCCACCAGCGCGCTGCTGTGCAACCTGGTGCTGATTGTCGGCATTATGTCGCTGCTGCCGGGCGCCACGCTCACCATGCCGGGTATCGCCGGTATCGTGCTGACGCTGGCGGTGGCGGTGGATGCGAACGTACTGATCAACGAGCGTATTAAGGAAGAGCTGAGAAACGGGCGTTCCGTGCAGCAGGCGATTCATGAGGGCTACAAAGGCGCCTTCTCCAGTATCGTCGACGCTAACGTAACGACGCTGATCAAGGTCATCATCCTGTATGCCGTTGGTACGGGTTCAATTAAAGGCTTTGCGATTACCACCGCTATTGGTATCGCCACCTCGATGTTTACCGCGATCGTTGGAACGCGCGCCATCGTGAACCTGGTGTACGGCGGCAAGCGCATCAACAAGCTGTCTATCTGAGGAGTGCGTTGTGGCACAGGAATACAATATTGAACAGCTGAACCACGGGCGTAAAGTCGTCGACTTTATGCGCTGGGACACGCTGGCGTTTATTATCTCCGGCCTGCTGATCGTGGCATCTATTGCCATGGTCTCCGTGCGCGGTTTCAACTGGGGTCTCGATTTTACCGGCGGTACGGTGATCGAGATCGCTCTGGAGAAACCCGCCGAGCTGGATACGCTGCGTGACGGGCTGGAAAAAGCGGGTTATGCCGATCCTATCGTGCAGAACTTCGGCAGCAGCCGCGACGTCATGGTGCGCATGGCGCCTATGGACGGACCGGCTGGCCAGGAGCTGGGCAACAAGATCATTACCATTATCAATCAGACTGCCCGGCAGAACGCGACGGTGAAGCGCATTGAGTTCGTTGGCCCGAGCGTGGGCAACGATCTGGCGCAGGCAGGCGCGCTGGCGCTGCTGGCGGCGCTGATTGCGATTTTGATCTATATCGGCTTCCGCTTTGAGTGGCGTCTGGCGCTCGGCACCGTGCTGGCGCTGGCGCACGACGTGATCATCACCTGCGGCATTCTGTCGCTGGCGCATATCGAGATCGATCTCACCATCGTCGCCTCGCTGATGTCGGTGATCGGCTACTCGCTCAACGATAAAATCGTGGTCTCCGACCGTATTCGCGAGAACTTCCGCAAGATCCGCCGCGGCTCTTCTTACGATATCACCAACGTGTCGCTGACCCAGACGCTGAGCCGTACCCTGATCACCTCGCTGACCACGCTGGCGATGATCCTGATCCTGTTCATCTTTGGTGGCGCGCTGCTGAAAGGCTTCTCGCTCACCATGCTGATCGGCGTCTCTATCGGTACTATCTCGTCAATTTATGTCTCTTCGGCGCTGGCGCTGAAGCTGGGCATGAAGCGCGAACATATGCTGGTGCAGAAGGTCGAGAAAGAGGGCGCGGATCAGCCTTCTATCATGCCGTAACGCACAAGCGTAATAAAAAACGGGCTGCCATCTGGCAGCCCGTTTTGTCTGGACGCGCGACTTACTGCGCGGCAGGGGCGGCAGGCGGCTCGCCCACCACGTCATGCACGCGCACGAAACCGAGCTGGCCCGGCGCAAAGCCGCTCAGACGCAGCGGCACGGTTGCCGAAGCGCGCGGCAGCAGCGTCGCCGGCACCGCGATCTCCTGGCTCAGGCTGGTGGCCTCAAGCGGTTTGCCCGTCGCCGGATCCCGTTCGCCCCAAACCACCTGCGCACGCAGCGCCGGAACGGGCTGGCTGCCGGTTGCGCTGATGGTCAGGTTAGCGCGCGCGCCGTTGGCTTCCGCCGCCACGCGCGTCAGCGAGAGGCGCAGCTTGCCGAGCTGGGTTTGCAGTTCGACCGGCGTATTAGCCTGCGGCACCAGCCAGGCACCCTGCGTGGAGTTGCTGTTAAGCTGCCCCTGGATTTCGATGGCGCTCGCCTGAGTAGTCAGGTGGCGCATCTGCTTATTCAGCTGGCTCACTTCCTGATGCAGCTGATTCACTTTCGGGCTGGCAGGCGGCGAGCTACAGCCGCTTAACAACGCCATCGCACACGCCAGCGGCGCCCAAACCGTCCTGATCATAAACTCTTCCTTGTGCTTATTTAGGAATACGTAATACCTGGCCCGGATAGATTTTGTCAGGGTGGGTCAGCATCGGCTTGTTGGCTTCGAAAATCTTGTTGTACTCGTTAGGGTTGCCGTAAACCGCTTTCGAAATCGCGCTCAGCGTGTCGCCTTTTTTCACGGTATAGAATTCCGCTTCCGGCGCGCTGTCGGCTGTTTTAACCTGATCGTCCACTTTGGTAATGCCCGCGACGTTACCGGCCGCCACTAAGATTTTCTCTTTCAGCTCCTGGGAAATGCCGTCGCCGCTCACCGTTACGGTATCGCCGTTGACCGCCACGTTCACTTTGTCGCTGTCAGGTAAGCCCAGCTTGTTGATGTGCTCTTTCAGCTTCTCGCTGGCATCATCATGGCCGGATACCGCGTCCCACAGTTTTTCGCCTGCCTCTTTCACAAAGTTAAACAAACCCATATATATCCTCCAGATGGTTATGGTGTAGGCCGTCTTTCTGACGACATCAGTAAGCATAGACACTTTCTCGCTACGTCTCCTGCCGATTGGCAAAAGAGGAAAGGCACGCTTATACATTTTGTTGACTTGTCATTCGCGCTACACTGTGTAGCCCATTTATTTAGCGTCAGGAAAGGTCATGCACTGCCCATTTTGCTCTGCTGTGGACACTAAAGTCATTGATTCGCGTCTGGTTAGTGAAGGCTCGTCCGTGCGGCGGCGGCGGCAGTGTCTGATGTGCCACGAGCGCTTCACCACCTTCGAAGTGGCGGAGCTGGTGATGCCGCGGGTAGTGAAAAGCAATGACGTACGCGAACCCTTTAACGAAGACAAGCTCAGCAGCGGCATGATGAAGGCGCTGGAGAAGCGCCCGGTAAGCGCCGATGCGGTTGAGAGCGCGGTAAACCATATCAAAACCCAGCTGCGCGCTACCGGCGAGCGCGAGATCCCCAGCAAGCTGATCGGCAATCTGGTGATGGACGAGCTGAAGAAGCTCGACAAGGTCGCCTATATTCGCTTCGCCTCGGTCTACCGCAGCTTTGAAGATATTCGCGATTTCGGCGCCGAGATCGCCAGGTTACAGGATTGACCATGAACGAACGCTATATGGCGCGCGCGCTGGAGCTGGCGCGACGCGGACGCTTTACGACGACGCCTAACCCCAACGTCGGCTGCGTTATCGTACGCGACGGCGAGATTGTCGGTGAAGGCTGGCATCAGCGCGCCGGCGAGCCGCACGCTGAGGTGTACGCGCTGCGCATGGCGGGCGACAGGGCGCGCGGCGCCACCGCCTACGTCACGCTGGAGCCGTGCAGCCACCACGGCCGCACGCCACCTTGCTGCGACGCCCTGATTGCCGCTGGCGTCAGTCGCGTGGCGGCGGCGATGCAGGATCCCAATCCACAGGTCGCCGGGCGCGGCCTCTATCGCCTGCAGCAGGCGGGCATTGAGGTGAGCCACGGGCTGATGATGGCGGAAGCGGAGGCGCTCAACCGCGGCTTTCTGAAGCGCATGCGCACCGGTTTTCCCTTCGTTCAGCTCAAGCTCGGCGCGTCGCTGGATGGCCGCACCGCCATGGCCAGCGGCGAAAGCCAGTGGATAACCTCAGCGGCCGCGCGTCGTGACGTGCAGCGCCTGCGGGCGCAAAGCTCGGCGATTCTCAGCAGCAGCGCCACCGTGCTGGCGGACGATCCGTCGCTGACGGTGCGCTGGCCGGAACTCGATAGCGAGTCGCGGTCGCTGCTGAACGAAGCTGAGCTGCGCCAGCCGCTGCGCGTGATTGTCGACAGCCGCAACCGGGTCACGCCGCAGCACAAACTTATTGCCCAGCCGGGCGAGACCTGGCTGATGCGCGCCGCGCCGGACCAACAGGCCTGGCCGGAGAGCGTCACGCAGATCGCCGTGCCGACGCGCGGCGAGCAGCTCGACCTGGTGGCGCTGATGATGCTGCTGGGCAAACGGCAGGTAAACAGTCTGTGGGTCGAGGCGGGGGCGTCGCTGGCTGGCGCGCTGCTGCAGACCGGCGTCGTGGATGAGCTGATTGTCTATATGGCGCCAACGCTGCTCGGCGACGCCGCGCGCGGCCTCTGCCAGCTGCCTGGCCTGGCGCAGCTGGCCGATGCGCCAGCCTTTTCATTTAGCGACGTGCGCCAGGTTGGCCCCGATCTGCGCCTGACGCTGACGCCGCGCTGACCGCGGCGGAAAAGCAAGAGCACGCCGCCAAAGAGTGTGATAGAATCCGCCCCCCTGCGGGGCCATAACAAAACCCTGAAAGGATAAGTATGAAAGTTATCGAAGCTGCTGTTGCCACGCCTGAGGCCAATGTTGCCATCGTTATTGCGCGTTTTAACAACTTCATCAACGACAGCCTGCTGGACGGCGCGATCGATGCCCTGAAGCGTATCGGTCAGGTGAAAGATGAAAACATCACCGTCGTCTGGGTACCAGGCGCGTACGAACTGCCGCTGGCAGCCCGCGCGCTGGCGAACAGCGGTAAGCACGACGCCATTGTGGCGCTGGGCACCGTGATTCGCGGCGGCACCGCCCACTTTGAATATGTTGCCGGCGAAGCCAGCTCCGGTATCGCTAACGTCGCGATGACCAGCGAAATCCCGGTAACGTTCGGCGTACTGACCACGGAAAATATCGAGCAGGCTATTGAGCGTGCCGGTACCAAAGCGGGTAACAAAGGCGCCGAAGCGGCCCTGACCGCACTCGAAATGATTAACGTATTGAAAGCCATCAAAGCCTGATTTTTGTAAGGGGAATTTTGTGAAACCTGCTGCTCGTCGCCGCGCCCGCGAGTGCGCTGTCCAGGCGCTCTACTCCTGGCAGTTGTCTAACAACGACATTGCCGATGTGGAATACCAGTTTCTGGCGGAACAGGACGTCAAAGACGTCGACATTACCTATTTCCGCGAACTGCTGTCCGGTGTGGCGACCAACAGCGCGTATCTGGATGGGCTGATGAAACCTTACCTGTCGCGCCAGCTTGAAGAGCTGGGCCAGGTAGAAAAAGCAATCCTGCGTATTTCGCTGTATGAACTGAGCAAGCGCGCTGATGTGCCCTATAAAGTGGCGATCAACGAAGGTATTGAGCTGGCGAAAGTATTTGGCGCTGAAGACAGCCATAAGTTCGTCAACGGCGTGCTGGATAAAGCCGCCCCACAAATCAGACCCAATCGCAAATAAAGAAAAGGCCAGCTTGCTGGCCTTTTTTCATCAGTAAGCGGAACGCAACCATGTCCTGTGGCGAATTCGAACTCATCGCACGCTATTTCAATCGCAGAACCCGCAGCCGCCGCGACGTCGAGACCGGCATCGGCGACGACTGCGCGCTGATGAGCGTGCCGGAGAAACAGACGCTGGCGATCAGCACCGATACGCTGGTGGCGGGCGTCCACTTTTTACGCGATATCCATCCTGCCGATCTCGGCTATAAGGCGCTGGCGGTTAACCTGAGCGATCTGGCGGCCATGGGCGCCGATCCGGCGTGGCTGACGCTGGCGCTGACGCTGCCGGAGGTCGACGAAGAGTGGCTGAAAGCCTTTAGCGAAAGCCTGTTCGAGCTGCTGGAGTATTACGATATGCAGCTGGTAGGCGGCGACACCACGCGCGGTCCGCTGAGCATGACGCTCGGCATCCACGGCCTGGTGCCGCAGGGCCGCGCGCTGAAGCGCGCCGGCGCGAAGCCGGGCGACTGGCTCTACGTGACCGGTACGCTGGGCGACAGCGCTGCGGGCCTGTCGCTGCTGCAGCATCACCATCGCATCCAGGATCCGGCGGTGCACGAGGCGCTGATTAAGCGCCACCTGCGGCCGATGCCGCGCATCCTGCAGGGGCAGGCGCTGCGCTCGCTGGCGTCGGCGGCGATCGACATTTCCGACGGCCTGATTTCCGATCTCGGCCATATCCTTAAAGCGAGCGGCTGCGGCGCGCGGCTCAATCTGGAGGCGCTGCCGCT
This sequence comes from Pantoea agglomerans, assembly GCF_020149765.1. NCBI lineage: Bacteria > Pseudomonadati > Pseudomonadota > Gammaproteobacteria > Enterobacterales > Erwiniaceae > Pantoea > Pantoea agglomerans. The sequence continues at coordinate 3,044,831 of NZ_CP083809.1, read as the reverse complement.
GTCATCGGCGCTGCGCGACCATTTTGCCCCTGAGCAGGTGCTGCGCTGGGCGCTGAGCGGCGGCGAAGATTACGAGCTCTGCTTTACCGTGCCGGAGATGAACCGCGGCGCGCTCGACGTCGCGCTGGGCCACCTTGGCGTGCCCTTTACCTGCATCGGGCAGCTGATGCCTGAAGCCGAGGGACTGACGCTGCTGGAGCACGGCAAGCCGGTTACTTTCAACCATAAAGGATTTGACCATTTTGACGCGAAATAAGGATGTGGCGAAGAGCCGCCTGCGCATGAGCAACCCCTGGCATCTGCTCGCCACTGGTTTCGGCAGCGGGTTGAGTCCTTACGTGCCGGGCACCATGGGGTCGCTGGCGGCGATCCCGTTCTGGTGGCTGATGGCGCGGCTGCCGCAGGATCTCTATTCGCTGATTGTGCTGCTGGGCATTAGCCTTGGCGTCTATATCTGTCACCGCACCGCCAAAGATATGGGGGTGCACGATCACGGCAGCATCGTCTGGGATGAGTTTATCGGCATGTGGATTACGCTGATGGCGATTCCGGCGAATAGCTGGCAGTGGGTGCTGGCCGGTTTCGTGGTGTTCCGCATATTCGATATGTGGAAGCCCTGGCCGATCCGCTGGTTCGATCGCAACGTGCACGGCGGCATGGGGATTATGGTGGACGATATTATCGCCGGGGTTATTTCGGCGGCGCTGCTCTATGCGGCGGGGGTGTGGCTGGGCGCCTGAGTCGTTGACCCGCTGTGCCCACGCAGGTGGCATGGGCCGATCGCAACGTCGCTCCAGACATCCATGCTCGCCCGGCCCGCGCAGATACGCACCTCTTCCATGAGGTGCGCCCGTAAACGGGCCAACGCTTTGCTCTGCTGCCCATGCCCCCGCTTTTGGCGATATGGTGCGGCCTGAAACAAACCCCTATTCAAAGCCTACCACTGGATGAGGCTGATAAACCGTCTCCAGCTCGGCAATCTCCTCGGCGCCTAGATCGACCTCAACCGCCTTCACCAGATCCGCCAGCTGTTCAGCGCGCGATGCGCCGATAATCGGCGCGGTAACGGCGGGCTTATGCAGCAGCCAGGCGAGGGCCACCTGCGCGCGGCTTACCCCTTTCTGTGCGGCAATCGCCTCAACGCGCTGCGCAATCGCCGCATCGTTCTCTTCCGTCGCGCTATAGAGGGTTTTACCATACTCGTCCGAGGCGGTACGCGCGGTGGCTTCGCCCCAGGGACGCGTCAGCCTGCCGCGCGCCAGCGGGCTCCAGGGCAGCACGGCGATATTCTCCGCCTGACAGAGCGGGTGCATCTCGCGCTCCTCTTCGCGCTGGATCAGGTTGTACTGATCCTGCATGCTGACGAACGGCGCCCAGCCGTGCTGGCGCTGGGTATAGACCGCCTTAGCAAACTGCCAGGCGTGCATTGAGGAGGCGCCGATATAGCGCGCTTTGCCCGCTTTCACCACGTCGTTCAGCGCTTCCAGCGTCTCTTCCAGCGGCGTCTCATAATCCCAGCGATGGATCTGCAGCAGATCGACATACTCCATATCCAGGCGCTTCAGGCTGTCGTCAATCGACTGCATAATATTTTTGCGCGACAGGCCCTGCGACAGATTGCTGAGCGGGAAGTAGACCTTGGTGGCGACCACGATCTCCTCGCGCCGCGCGAACGCCTTTAGCGCGCGGCCGACGATCTCTTCGCTGCTGCCGTCGGAATAGCTGTTCGCCGTATCGAAAAAGTTAATGCCCGCATCCAGCGCCTGCTGGATCAGCGGTCGGCTGCTCGCTTCCGGCAGCGTCCAGGCGTGACGACCGCGATCCGGCTCGCCAAAGGTCATACAGCCGAGACAGAGACGGGAAACCTGAAGGTCGGTCTGGCCTAACTGGGTGGTTTTCATGAAAGCTCCTGCTATGCATTAAACAATCCGTAAGCATAGCAGGAGCGAAGGGCAGGGGACTTTACTCTACGAGCCAGTCGCGGATCTGCTGCTGAATGCCTTGCGCATCCAGCTGGTAGTCACGGCGCACCTCATCCTGCGTGCCCTGCGGAATAAATTCATCCGGCAGACCGAGGTTGAGCACCGGCACGCGCAGGCGTTTCGCCATTACCGTCTCGTTGACGCCACTGCCTGCGCCGCCTTTGATGGCGCCTTCTTCCAGCGTCACCAGCGACTCGTGGCTCTGCGCCAGCTCGGCGATTAGCGCCTCATCCAGCGGCTTAACGAAGCGCATATCCACCAGGGTGGCGTTCAGCGCTTCCGCCGCTTCCGCCGCCGCAGGCAGCAGCGTGCCGAAGTTAAGGATCGCCAGCTTCTCGCCCTGGCGTTTCACCACGCCTTTGCCCAGCGGCAGACTCTGCAGCGGCGTCAGCTCGACGCCGACCGCATTGCCGCGCGGATAGCGCACCGCGCTCGGCCCGTCCTGATAGTGATAGCCGGTATAGAGCATCTGACGACATTCGTTCTCGTCGCTCGGCGTCATAATCACCATCTCCGGCACGCAGCGCAGAAACGCGAGGTCGAACGCGCCCTGGTGGGTCTGGCCGTCAGCGCCGACGATGCCGCCGCGATCGATGGCGAACAGCACCGGCAGCTTCTGGATCGCGACGTCGTGGATCACCTGATCGTAAGCGCGCTGCAGAAAGGTCGAATAGATCGCCACGATCGGCTTATAGCCGCCGATCGCCATGCCCGCAGCGAAGGTCACCGCGTGCTGCTCGGCGATGGCCACGTCGAAATATTGTGACGGATAGCGACGGGAGAACTCCACCATGCCGGAGCCTTCACGCATCGCAGGGGTGATCGCCATCAGCCTGGGATCGTCCTGCGCCATTTCGCACAGCCAGCTGCCGAAAATTTTGGAGTAGCTCGGCAGGCCTTCGGCGCTCTTGGGCAGCGCGCCGCTGGCGGGATCGAACTTCGGCACCGCGTGCCAGGCGATGGGATCCTGCTCCGCCGGCGCATAGCCTTTGCCCTTTTTGGTCATAATATGCAGGAACTGCGGCCCTTTCAGGCTGCGCATATTTTTCAGCGTCGCCACCAGCGTCAGCACGTCGTGACCGTCTACCGGGCCGATATAGTTAAAGCCCAACTCTTCAAACAGCGTGCCCGGCACCACCATGCCTTTCAGGTGCTCTTCGGTGCGCTTCACCAGCTCTTTAATCGGCGGCAGCCCGCCCAGCACGCGCTTGCCGCCTTCGCGCAGGCGCGAGTAGGTCTTGCCGGAAAGGATCTGCGCCAGACGGTTATTCAGCGCGCCAACGTTCTCTGAGATCGACATCTCGTTGTCGTTAAGGATCACCAGCATATCGGGTTTGATATCGCCGGCGTGGTTCATCGCCTCAAACGCCATGCCGGCGGTGATGGCACCGTCGCCGATAATGCAGGCGGTGCGGCGGCCGAGGCCTTCGCGCTCTGCCGCCGCCGCCATGCCGAGTCCGGCGCTGATAGAGGTCGAAGAGTGGCCGACGCTCAGCACGTCATATTCACTCTCGCCGCGCCACGGAAAAGGGTGCAGGCCGTTTTTCTGGCGAATGGTGCCGATGCGGTCGCGGCGACCGGTCAGAATCTTATGGGGATAGGCCTGATGGCCGACGTCCCACACCAGATGATCGAACGGCGTGTTATAGACGTAATGCAGCGCGACGGTCAGCTCGACCACGCCCAGACCCGAGGCGAAATGGCCGCTGGAGCGGCTTACGCTGTCCAGCAGATATTGACGCAGCTCGTCGCACAGCGCCGGAAGCGACTCTTTCGGGAGAGAACGCAGCTCCTCTACGGTGCTTGCCTGCGCCAGTGTCGGGTATTTTGCAATATCAAAACTCATCAGAGACTCATTATGGAAGTTATTTGTCGCGTTCAATTATGAAGCTTGCCAGCGCCTGCAATGCTGTGGTGTCTAACGATTGCGCCGCAAGAATATCCAGCGCGCTCAGCGCCTGCTGGTGAAGCTCCCTGGCTTTCGCTCGGGCGTTATCAAGCCCCAGCAGCGACGGATAGGTGCTTTTATCGAGATCCTGATCGGCACCCTGTTTTTTGCCGGTAACCGCGCTGTCGCCGACGACGTCAAGAATATCGTCCTGTACCTGAAACGCGAGGCCGATGGCGTCGGCGTAGGTATCCAGCGCCGGCAGCGCAGCGCGCCCGCGCTCGCCCGCCGCTAACGCGCCGAGGCGCACGGCGGCGCGGATAAGCGCGCCGGTTTTATGGCGGTGAATCTGCTCCAGCTGTTCCAGCCCGACGCGCTGGCCTTCCGCCGCTAAGTCGAGCGCCTGGCCGCCGCACATGCCCGCCACGCCGCTGGCGCGCGCCAGTTCGGCGATCATCGCAATGCGGCTGGCGTCGCTGACGCCCGGCATCGGCTCGTCGGCCAGAATAGAGAACGCCAGCGTCTGCAGCGCGTCGCCGGCAAGTATCGCGGTATCTTCGCCATACTTGATATGACAGGTCGGCTGGCCGCGACGCAACGCGTCATCATCCATCGCTGGCAGGTCATCATGGATCAGGGAGTAGGCGTGAATGCATTCCACGGCAGCGGCGGGCGCGTCAAGGCTCGTCGGATCCGCGTTGAACATCTCGCCGGTAGCGTAGACCAGAAAGGGACGCAGGCGTTTACCGCCCAATAATGCCCCATAACGCATGGCGTTAACCAGAGGAGAACTCTGAAAGGGAAGCGGCGCGAGTAAGCGAGACAGCGCGGCGTTAGCCCGTTCCGGATAAAGGCTCAGCAGGTGAATAAAATCCATTACTCTTTTTCCGGCGTGAAGGGGCTGAGATCGGCGTCTTTATCGTCGCTGAGCAGAATGCGTACGCGCTGCTCGGCCTGTTGTAATGTTTGCTGACCGTTGCGCGCCAGCTGTACGCCGCGCTCAAACTCATTCAGCGCCTCTTCCAGCGGCAGTTCGCCGCTCTCCAGCCGGCTGACGATCTGCTCCAGCTGCTGTAAGGAGGTTTCAAAACTAGCGGGCTGTTCGGCTTTTTTCGGCATATTCAGTGTCGACTCACGTGTAAGACTTTCTCTCGTAATCGGTCATGGTAGCGGAGAGCGTTTGATTAGCAAAATAATCAATGTGACTGCGGTTGCAGAAGCAGTCATCTGACAAAGGTGATATACTCCCGCGCCTCGGATGCGGTTGCGCTCTTTTGCCCGCAATTTTTGTGATTTTACCAGCTAAGTGCCGCTCTCTCGCACTTATTTGCCCAACGAATTCGTGTCGCCATGAAGTTTATCATCAAGTTATTTCCTGAAATCACCATCAAAAGTCAGTCGGTGCGGTTGCGCTTTATTAAAATTCTCACCAGCAATATCCGCAACGTGCTGAAGACCGTCGGCGAGGATATCGCCGTGGTGCGCCACTGGGATCACATCGTAGTCCGGTCGAAAGACGAAGGGCTGCGCAGCGTGATTGTGGAAGAGCTCACCCGTATTCCCGGTATTCACCATGTGCTCTCGGTCGAAGAGCGCAGCTATACCGACGTGCACGATATTTTCGAGCAGACGCTGGCGCAGTATGGCGACAGCCTGCAGAACAAAAGCTTCTGCGTGCGCGTTAAGCGCCGCGGTAAACATGAGTTTAGCTCGCAGGACGTAGAGCGCTACGTCGGCGGCGGTCTGAATCAGCATATCGCCAGCGCGAAAGTGCAGCTGAACAAGCCGGACGTTACCGTGCATCTCGAAATCGACGACGATCGCCTGCTGTTGATCACCGGCCGCTATGAAGGGCTGGGCGGCTTCCCGATCGGCACCCAGGAAGATGTGCTGTCGCTGATCTCCGGCGGCTTCGACTCCGGCGTCTCCAGCTATATGCTGCTGCGCCGCGGCTGTCGCGTGCACTACTGCTTCTTTAATCTCGGCGGCGCGGCGCACGAAATCGGCGTGCGTCAGGTGGCGCACTATATCTGGAACCGCTTTGGCCGCTCGCATCGCGTGCGCTTTGTGGCGATCAACTTCGAGCCGGTCGTCGGCGAGATTCTGGAAAAAGTGGATGACGGCCAGATGGGCGTGGTACTGAAGCGCATGATGGTGCGCGCCGCGTCGATGGTGGCAGAGCGTTACGGCGTGCAGGCGCTGGTGACCGGCGAAGCGCTGGGCCAGGTCTCCAGCCAGACCCTGACCAACCTGCGCCTGATCGACAACGCCTCCGATACGCTGATCCTGCGTCCGCTGATCTCGCACGATAAAGAGCACATCATTAAGGTGGCGCGCGAAATTGGCACTGAAGATTTCGCCAGCACCATGCCGGAATATTGCGGCGTGATCTCAAAGAGCCCGACGGTGAAAGCGGTCAAGGCGAAGATTGAGGCGGAAGAGCAGAATTTTGACTTCGCGATTCTGCAGCGCGTGGTGGAAGAGGCGAGCAACGTCGATATCCGCGATATCGCCGAGCAGGCTGAAGAGGAGGTGGTGGAAGTGGAAACCGTTGACTCGTTCGGCAGCGACGACGTGGTGCTGGATATCCGCGCCATCGACGAGCAGGAAGATAAGCCGCTGGCGCTGCAGGGCACCGAGGTGAAATCGCTGCCGTTCTATAAGCTCAGCAGCCAGTTCGGCGATCTCGACCAGAGCAAAACCTGGCTGCTCTACTGCGATCGCGGCGTGATGAGCAAGCTACAGGCGCTCTATCTGCACGAGCAGGGCTTTAAAAACGTGAAGGTCTATCGTCCGTAATAAAACGGGCTGCGCACCCTGCGCAGCCTTTTTTACTCGCTGTAATCGTAGATGCCCGCCGCCAGCACCAGCTGGGAGGCCACTTCTGCCGCTTTCTCTTTTCCTGCCAGCAGATCGATCAGCTTAAGCGCAAAATCCATTGCCGTGCCCGGCCCCTGGCTGGTGAGCAGGTTGACGCGCGGATCCCACACCACGCGCCTTTCCATCCACTTCTCCGCTGGGATGGTCTCTTTTAAGCCGGGGAAGCCGGTCATGTTGCCCACCGGAAAGAGATCGTGCGGCACCAGCACCGTGCCCGCCGCTGCGCAGATCGCCGCGACGATACGGCCGGAGAGATGAAACTGGCGCACGGTTTCCACCAGCAGCGGGCTGTCGCGGAAGGTCTCCGCGCCTTTCAGGCCGCCCGGCAGCACGATCGCCGCATAGTCCTCATCGGCCACCTCTACCAGCGGCGCATCCGCCAGCAGGCGCACGCCGCGCGAGCAGACGATTTCACGCGCGCCGTCGCTCTCTACGCTGGCGGTAACGACTTTCAGGCCGCCGCGCACCAGCAAATCAATAGTGGTGACCGCCTCGGTCTCTTCACTGCCATGTGCCAGGCAAACCAGAACCGGCCTGTTCTCGGTCATAATGGGACTCCTTGCGTTTTACTAGCTCATAAAGGCGGGTATTTTCCGGCACGGCGATGCCCTGCGCGCGCGCGCGTCGCAGCAGGAAGCCGGAGATATAGTCGATTTCAGTCAGGCGCTGCGCGCGTACGTCCTGCAGCATCGAGGAGGTATTGGCCGCGGTGGTTTCAATCACGTTGTAGACAATATCCCGCAGGCTGTCGGCGGTAATATGCTGGCCCTCGCGCTCCATCACCCAGCTCAGCTCCTGGCAGAGCTGGTCGATTTGCTGCGGCCAGGCGCGCAGCGCGCCGTTCTGGCAGTCGTGCTCTACGGTGAGCGGATTGATGATGCAGTTGACCGCCAGCTTGCGCCAGCAGGCGGCGGCGATATTGTCATGCCAGGCGACGTCCGGCAGCGCTGCGTGCAGGATATCGGCGAGATCGCTGAAGGCCGCACTTTTGCGGTTTGCCGGGCCGATATGGGTAATGCCGCTGGCGACATGCTTGATCACCGTGCCGTCGCGCATCGCCGCGTGCGTGGTAATGCCGCGCAGCAGCGGCTGGCTCAGGCCTTTTAGCTCTTCCAGCGTGCCCATGCCGTTGTGCAGCAGCAGCACCGGGCAATCGTCTGACAGCACGCTCTGCAGGTTGCGCACCGCGGGCGAAACCTGCGGCGCCTTAAGCGTCACCAGCAGCAGCTGGCTGTCGGCGAGGAAGAGCGGGTCGTTGGCGATAAAGGTGTTGTTGCTCACCTGGCCCTGGTAATCAATTACGTTGACGGAACAGTAGGGCTGCGGCACGCGCAGCCATCCCTGCACCTCATGGCCCTGGCGCGCCAGAGCGGCGAGCCAGATCTGACCAATAGCACCGCAACCCAACACGGTAATTTTCATACTGCCTCCCGTATCCGGGGTTGTCGTTTGTTCTGTTATACACAGCGATAATAAGTATAGCGTTGTGCGCAGCCTGATTTTGTTTAGTGCGGCAAGACGCGTATTATGCATGTCACTTTAGCGTCAGGAGAAGAAGAGATGCCATCTTTCGATATCGTTTCAGAAATCGACATGCAGGAAGTCCGCAACGCGGTCGAAAATGCCAACCGTGAATTAACGACCCGCTTCGATTTTCGCAACGTGAGCGCCAGTTTTGAGCTCAACGAAAAGAGTGAAACCATCAAAGTAACCAGCGAGTCCGATTTTCAGGTGAAACAGCTGGTGGATATGCTGCGTGAGAAGATGCTCAAGCGCGGCATTGAGGGCGCCGCGCTCGATATCCCAGAGGAGATCGAGCACAGCGGTAAGAGCTGGAGCGTCGATGCCAAAATGAAAAAAGGGATTGAGACTGAGGTCGCGAAAAAAATCGTTAAGCTGATCAAAGACAGCAAGCTGAAAGTGCAGACGCAGATTCAGGGCGATTCACTGCGCGTTACCGGCAAGTCGCGCGACGATTTGCAGGGGGCGATGGCGCTGGTGCGCGGCGGCAATCTTGGCCAGCCGTTCCAGTTCAAGAATTTCCGCGATTAATCCTCTTCAGGCGTGCGGCAGGTGATCTGCCGCACGCTTTGCTTACTCCCCCTGGCGTTCCGCCTGTTTCTCCCTCTCCCGCTGCGTTAAATCGGTAGGCTTTCCGCCAAAGGTGTGCAAATCTCTTGATGGAACCCTAAACAGGAGAAAGAAGTCATGAAAATGATGAAAGCTGCCGTGGTTAAGGCGTTTGGTGCACCGCTGGTTATTGAGCAGGTGCCGGTACCAGAAGTTGGCGCAGGACAGGTGCTGGTCAAAATTGCCGCGACCGGCGTTTGCCATACCGATCTTCATGCGGCAGAGGGCGACTGGCCCGTTAAACCCGTGCCGCCTTTTATTCCCGGTCATGAAGGGGTTGGCGAGGTTGTGGCCGTCGGGCCGAACGTTACTCATCTTAAGCTGGGCGATCGCGTTGGCGTGCCCTGGCTCTATTCGGCGTGCGGCCACTGCGAGCACTGTCTCGATAGCTGGGAGACGCTCTGTCATGAGCAGCAGAATGCGGGCTACTCGGTTAACGGCAGCTTTGCGGAGTATTGTCTGGCCGATGCCAACTACGTCGGCATTCTGCCCGATAACCTTGAGTATGCCGACGTGGCGCCGATCCTCTGCGCCGGGGTGACGGTCTATAAAGGGCTGAAAATGACGGAAGCCAGACCTGGAAACTGGGTGGTGATTTCCGGTATCGGGGGGCTGGGTCACCTGGCGGTGCAGTATGCGGTGGCGATGGGGCTTAACGTGGCTGCGGTAGACGTGGACGATGAGAAGCTGGCTTTTGCGCAGCGTCTCGGTGCCAGCGTGGTGGTGAACGCACGTAAAGACGATCCGGCGAAGGTGTTCCACGCGCAGTTTGGCGGCGCACATGCCGCGCTGGTCACCGCCGTGTCGCCAGCGGCCTTTGAACAGGCGATTGGCACGCTGCGGCGCGGCGGAACCATGGTGCTTAACGGGCTGCCGCCGGGCAAGTTCGATCTCTCTATCTTTGATATGGTACTGGACGGTATCACGGTGCGTGGCTCTATCGTGGGGACCCGAAAAGATTTGCAGGAGGCGCTCGATTTTGCCGGACGGCATAAGGTGAAAGCGACCATTGCCGTCGAGCCGCTGAGTAATATCAACTCCATCTTTGAACGTATGCACGCCGGAAAAATTGAGGGGCGGATCGTGGTGGATATGTCACTTTAACGCTGGCGTGAAAAGCAAAGAACCGGCGCGAAGCCGGTTCTTTTGTTTCAGCGCAAAGAAGCCTCTGCGCGCTAGCTGCTTGCCAGCAGCGCCTCCAGCTCAGGGCGGCTGGTGACTTTACTGTCGATCTTGATATAGGCGCTTTTCTCTTCCGGCACGATCAGCACCGCCGATACGCCCGGCTGGGCTTTCAGGCGCTGTTCCAGGTTCGGCTGCGCCAGCGCCTTATCGCTCAGCACGATACGCAGGCTGCTGACGTAGGGCGGCTCCTGCATGGTCATGGCGACAAACAGCCAGAGCGCCGCCACGATGGCGCCCACCAGAAACACGGTCTGCGCATCGAAATGGCCAAATACCCAGCCGCCGAGGCTGCCGCCAATCGCCACGCCGATAAACTGGCTGGTGGAATAGAGCCCCATCGCCGTGCCTTTATAGCCGGCCGGCGACTCTTTGCTCACCAGCGACGGCAGAATCGCCTCCATCAGGTTAAAGGCGAGGAAAAAGAGCTGCACGCCGATTACCAGCGTCCAGAAGTGGTCTTCCGCGCCCCACAGCACGATCTCTGCAATAACGATTAAGCCGACGCAGGCGACGAATACCCGCTTCATGCGGCGCTTTACCTCGGCGTAGATAATAAAGGGCACCACGCCGACAAAGGCGATCAGCATCGTCACCAGATAGATTTTCCAGTGTTCGGCGGCGGGCAGACCCGCCTGCTCGAACTGGCCGGGCAGGGCGACGAAGCTGGACATCAGCAAAATATGCAGACAGAGAATGCCGACGTTAAGTTTGATCAGTCGCGAATTGCCGAGCACCTTGCGGAAGCTGCCTTTTACCATGCCCGATTCGCGGTTCAGCACATGGCCGGGCGCGCTGGGCACCACCAGCAGCGTAATCACGATACCCAGCGAGGCGAGAATAGCGATCATCCAGAACAGCGCGTGCAGGCCGAGGGCGTGGGTAACGATCGGGCCGACCACCATCGCAATGGCGAAGGTGACGCCGAAGCTGATGCCGATAAAGGCCATTGCCTTGGTGCGATTCTGTTCGCGGGTTAAGTCGGAGAGCAGCGCCATCACGGCGGCGGCGATAGCGCCGGAGCCCTGCAAGGCGCGGCCGAGAATAATGCCCCAGATAGAGGTGGTGGTCGCGGCGATAAGGCTGCCGAGTACGAACAGCAGCAGGCCGCCGACAATCAGCGGCTTACGGCCGATGCGGTCAGAGAGCAGGCCGAAAGGAATTTGAAAGATCGCTTGCGCCAGGCCATAGATGCCGATCGCCAGACCGATAAGCGTTTCACTTGCGCCCTGGAGAGCCATGCCGTAGGTGGTTAATACCGGCAGGACCATAAACATGCCCAGCATACGCAGGGAAAATACCGTGCCCAAACCCCATGTGGCGCGCAGCTCCACCGGCGTCATTTTATTATCGTTCATTCCAACCTCTGTAAGTTTGCCGTATCTATTTTAGGGAGCAGGGCAGGGCGGGTAAAATAATAGTGTTTAAGAAGTGGTAACAAAAAGAAAGGGCGCGAAATCGCGCCCTTAGCAGATCTTAGCGTGCGGCTTTACCACACGTAGGTCAGCAGGTCTTTTGACGCCGGGGCCATAAAGTCCACCGACATCATCACGCTCAGCGCGGTGATAGCCACGATAGAGAAGACGAACAGCTTACGCGCCCAGACACGATCGTTCGAGGTCTTGTAGCCTGATAACGCCATTCCCAGCCACCATACGCTTACGGCCGCCGCGACCACCAGATATTTATAGCCCGCGTAGCCGCCCAGCGTCAGCATCAGCGTAGCGATCATAAACGCCAGAATGTAGAGCGTAATATGATTCTTCGCCACGGAGATGCCTTTTACCACCGGCAGAACCGGGATGTTCGCCGCCTGGTAATCTTTAAAGCGGAAGATGGCAATCGCATAGGAGTGCGGCATCTGCCACAGGCTAAAGATCGCCAGCAGGATCAGCGCGCCCGCGTCAAACTCACCGGTGACGGCGCAGTAGCCAATCACCGGGGGTGCGGCGCCAGACAGGCTGCCAATCAGCGTCCCGTAAACCGAGTGACGCTTCATGTAGAGGCTGTAAATACCGACGTAAACCACAAAGCCCATGACCGCCAGCCACATGGCCAGCGGATTGGCACCAAAGTAAAGCAACGCAAAGCCAGCAATACCCAGCGCGGTAGCATAAATCAGGCTTACTTTCGCAGAGATGAGGCCTTTAACCAGCACTCGATTCCGGGTTCTCTCCATCTTGACGTCGATATCGCGGTCGATCACGTTGTTGAAAACACAACCTGAGGCGACAACCAGCGATACGCCGATCAGCGAGGTGAGAAACAGGGCGTAATCAATGCTGCCTTTTGAAGCCAGCAGAAATCCGCCGATCACAGAAATTAAATTCCCGAAAATAATTCCTGGTTTTGTTACTTGCAGGTATTGCTTAATCATTACGCGACTCTTTAGTGAACCATCATGTTGTAGTTGAGGTTCCACATAATCCACAGCGAGCCAACCACGACGATCAGAATAATGACCGCCGAGAAGACGATGGCTACCATGTTCCAGCCGCCTTCAGACTTAGTGTCCAGATGCAGGAAGTAGATCAGGTGAACAACGACCTGGATAACTGCGCAGGCAACCACGACGCCCAGGGTCATACCTTGAGATGACTCGCCGCTCATCACCATCCAGAACGGAATACCGGTCAGGATGACAGAGAGGATGAAGCCGATCATGTAGGACTTCACGCTGCTGTGCGGAACAACATTTCCGTTAGCTGAATGACTCATTACATGACTCCCATCAGATAGACAATGGTAAATACGCAGATCCACACCACATCCAGGAAGTGCCAGAACAGGCTCAGGCAGAGGATACGAGTATGGTTAGTCGACGTCAGCCCACGTTTGGCAATCTGGAACATCAGCACCAGCATCCAGATCAGGCCGCAGGTAACGTGCAGACCGTGGGTGCCTACCAGGGTAAAGAAGCCTGACAGGAAGCCGCTGCGATTCGGGCCGAAGCCTTCTTCGATCAGATGATGGAACTCATAGATCTCCATGCAGATAAAGCCAAGACCGAACAGGAAAGTCAGCGCCAGCCAGCTAAGGACCGAGCTTTTCTTGTCGTGGTTCATGGCGATAACCGCCATACCGTAGGTGATGGAGCTCAGCAGCAGCAGCGCTGTTTCGCCCAGAACGAACGGCAGTTCGAAGATGTCTTTGCCTGCCGGGCCACCGGCAGTGCTGTTGACCATAACCGCATAGGTCGCAAACAGGGTTGCGAAGATAATGCAGTCACTCATCAGGTAGATCCAGAAGCCAAAGACCTTATTGGCTCCTGCATCGTGATGCCCATGCTCCGCATGGGCGTCGTGGTGGTGTTTTGTCAGAGTTTCAGTCGACATTATTTCAGACCCGCTTTGCTAATATCGTCAAAGTGCTGCTTTTCGATCTTCTCAATCTCGGCAACCGGAACGTAGTAGTCCACGTCTTCGTCGAAGCTCTTCACAATCCAGGTCACGATCATGCCCAGGAAGCTCAGGCCAGCCAGCCACCAGATATGCCAGATGGCGGCAAAACCGAATACCGTTGCGAAGGCTGCGATCACGATAGCCGCGCCGCTGTTCTTCGGCATATGAATCTCTTCATATTTCGCCGGCTGCTTGTACGCTTCGCCTTTCTCTTTCATTTCCCAGAACGCGTCGCGCTCGTGGATATGCGGGATAGTGGCAAAGTTGTAGAACGGCGGCGGTGAAGAGGTTGCCCACTCCAGCGTACGACCGCCCCACGGGTCACCGGTCAGATCGCGGTTCTGATGACGGTCACGCACAGAGACGTAGAACATGATGACCTGGCTGATGATACCGCACGCGATCAGCGCTGCACCCACTGCGGCAACAACCAGCAGAGAGTGGAACTGCGGATCGATATCCTGGCTCAGACGACGGGTCATCCCCATGAAGCCCAGCACGTAGAGCGGCATAAAGGCAACGAAGAAGCCGATGATCCAGAACCAGAAGGCGCGTTTGCCCCAGGTTTCGTTCAGGGTAAAGCCGAAGGCTTTCGGGAACCAGTAGGTCACGCCAGCCATACAACCGAATACCACGCCGCCGATGATGACGTTATGGAAGTGCGCAATCAGGAACAGGCTGTTGTGCAGCACGAAGTCTGCGCCCGGCACCGCCAGCAGAACGCCGGTCATACCACCGACAGAGAAGGTGACCAGGAAGCCTACGGTCCACAGCATGGCAGAGTGCATCACGATGCGACCCTGATACATGGTGAACAGCCAGTTAAAGATTTTCACACCGGTCGGGATGGCGATAATCATCGTCATAATACCGAAGAAGGCGTTAACGTTCGCGCCCGCACCCATGGTGAAGAAGTGGTGCAGCCAGACGATGAACGACAGTACGGTGATGGCGATAGTTGCCCAAACCAGTGAGGTGTAGCCAAACAGACGCTTTTTCGAGAAGGTCGCAGTGACTTCAGAGAAGACGCCAAATACCGGCAGAACCAGGATGTACACTTCCGGATGACCCCAGACCCAGATCAGGTTGACGTACATCATCATGTTACCGCCCATATCATTGGTAAAGAAATGGAAGCCAAGGTAACGATCAAGCGTCAACAGCGCCAGGGTCACGGTCAGAACCGGGAACGCAGCGATAATCAGGACGTTGGTGCAAAGAGAAGCCCAGGTAAATACCGGCATTTTGAACAGGTCCATGCCCGGCGCACGCATCTTCAGAATGGTCACGAAGAAGTTGATACCGGTCAGCGTGGTCCCGATACCGGAAAGCTGGAGACTCCAGATCCAGTAGTCGACCCCGACGCCAGGACTGTACTCCGCGCCTGAAAGCGGCGGATAGGCCAGCCAGCCGGTCTGTGCAAACTCGCCCACGCCCAGCGACAGGTTAACCAGGATCACACCGACCGCGGTAAACCAGAAGCTCAGGTTGTTCAGGAACGGGAATGCAACGTCGCGCGCGCCGATTTGCAGCGGAACCGCGATGTTCATCAGACCTACCACGAAAGGCATCGCCACGAAGAAGATCATAATCACGCCGTGCGCGGTAAAGATCTGGTCGTAGTGGTGCGGTGGAAGTATGCCAGCTTCCCCGGCGGAAGCCATTACCTGCTGGGTACGCATCATGATGGCATCGGCGAAGCCGCGCAGCAGCATGACGAACGCCATGATGATATACATGATACCCAGTTTTTTATGGTCGACGGAGGTGAGCCATTCCGACCACAGGTACTGCCATTTACCAAAGTAGGTTAGGGCAGCGATGATTGCCAGACCACCAATGATGATCCCGGCAACCGTAACCATGATAATCGGCTCATGGTACGGCACTGCATCCAGTGTTAATTTTCCGAACATCGTATTATTCCTCGGCTCCCGCGGAAGCGGTATGACTCATGTCCATGCCTTCGTGCTGAGACATGTCCATTTTCCCGTGGCTGGTCATGAACTTAGCAATAACTTGCTTGAACAGTTCAGGATTCGCTGAAGAGAAATATTCCACCGGATGATTTTCGCTTGGTACGGCAACTTTCTCGAAATCTTCCATAGTGGTCAGCGTGTTAGGCGCCGCTTTAACTTTGGCGACCCACTGCTGGAACTCCGCATCGTCCTTGGTTGCAATGGCTTTGAACTTCATACCAGAGAAACCTCGACCACTGAAGTTCGAGGAAATACCGTCGAACGTCCCCGGCTCATTGGCGATCAGGTGCAGTTTGGTCTGCATGCCCGCCATGGCGTAGATCTGGCTGCCGAGCGTTGGAATAAAGAAGGAGTTCATAACGGAGTTAGAGGTAATTTTGAAGCTCACCGGCGTGTTAGCCGGGAAAGCGATCTGGTTAACGGTGGCAATACCCTGTTCCGGGTAGATGAACAACCATTTCCAGTCCAGCGCCACCACTTGGATCTCAACCGGTTTAACGTCGGAGGCCAGCGGTTTGCTCGGCTCCAGCGCGTGGGTTGATTTCCAGGTCAGCACGCCGAGGAAGAGAATGATCAGGATCGGAATGGTCCAGACCACGGCTTCGACTTTGTTAGAGTGCGACCAGTTAGGGCTGTACTTCGCTTCAGTGTTGGATGCACGATATTTCCATGCAAACATCACCGCCATCAAGATTGCGGGAATAACGACGATCAACATCAAGCCAAAGGCTGTCAGAATCAACGAACGTTGCTCAAGTGCAATCTGTCCCTTGGGATTTAACAACGCATTATCGCAGCCACTCATTAACAAAGTGCCTGCAATTAATGACAAAATCCCCAAACTTTTATTGTATTTCCTGAGTCTCATTTAACGACCTCAATGACAAAGGGCTTATTGTCGTTTAAGTGTGCGCGCATTTTACGGGAAGGTTTATGCAGTGTAAACCAGCATAAGGATGTGTCAGCAGCGTGTTGACACCTTTTGCTAAGGGTGTCACAGATGTTGCCTGGGGTGATAAATTATTAACTGCGACAAGCAGTTGGCACTAATATAACAAAAACCAATGAAAGTATCCTTAAAGAAATCAGGGAAAGAATAACCCTTACTTTTGATACTCAATTCTTTAACAAATCTGCATCATTTGTGTGATGAAATTTATACAATATAATTGCGCACCGGTTTTTAATATGTTCGCTAAATGCCAAAACTGGATCTTAATATTTCCAGGAAAATAACACTGGATGACAAATTTTAACTTTTGCCGCCCCTGAAGGCGGCTGGTTTAATTGCTTTGCGAAATAATACCTGAAGTTAATGAACAGGGCTACGCTGCCGCACTTTTTCGCTGCGCCCTGTAGTCAAGCGCCACGCCGCCGCAGACTGCCAGTGCCAGCAGCGCCATGCCGGTTTCAAACAGCGCGCCCGGCACGCTCTGCAGCAGCCCCAGCGCCTGGCACGCCAGCGCCGTCAGCCAGAGGGCGATAAAAAGGCATCCGAGGCAGAACAGGCGCGTCGTCCAGCGATAGCCGGCGGCAAAGCAGGTGCGGGGTAGAAAGCGTTCACGGGTTTGCGCCTCGTTCAGGGTGTCGCGGCAGAGCAGCAGCAGCAGCAGACCCGGCAGCGCTGCCAGCACGGTGAAAGCATAGAAAGTGGGCCAGCCCCAGAGCTCGACCAGCCAGCCAGCCGCCGGGCCGACGTAGACGCGGCCTACCGCCGACAGCGCCGACAGCAGAGCGAACTGGGTGGCAGAGAATGACTTGTTGCACAGCGTCATCAGCAGCGCAACGAAAGCCGCCGTGCCCATACCGCCGCACAGATTCTCCACAAAGACCGCGCTGGCCATGCTCCACAAGTGCTGTGGCGTCATCGCCAGCAGCCAGTAGGCGAAGTTTGAGAGCGCCTGCAGCACGCCGAAAATCAGCAGGGCGCGGAACAGGCTCAGGCGCTGCATCAGCACGCCGCCGTAGAGCGCGCCGATAATGGTCGCCAGCAGGCCGAGCGTTTTATTGACCAGCCCGACGTCGCCGGCGTTAAAGCCGACGCCGCGGATCAGGAAGGTCGTGGTCAGCGAGGCGGCGAAAGCGTCGCCCAGCTTATAAAGAACGATAAGCGTAATAAGCAGCCAGGCGTTGTTGCGCTGGAAAAAATCTTTTAGCGGCAGCGATACCGCCTCGCGCAGCGAGTGCGGCGTGGAGGCGCGCGTGTCGGGCTCGCTCGCCATCAGGGTAGCGATAAGCGCGGGCAGCATCAGCAGCGCCATCAGCCAGTAGGTTGCCTGCCAGCCGAGATAGCGATCCGCCAGCCAGAGTGCGAGCCCGCCTGAAACCAGCATCGCCAGCCGGTAGCCCAGCACGGTGATTGCGGCGCCGCTGCCGCGCTCTTCCGGCGGCAGCACGTCGGTTTTCCACGCGTCGAAAACAATATCCTGCGAAGCGGAGCAGAAGGCGACCAGCACCGCCAGCGCGGCGAGCAGCGTCAGGTCACGTCCGGGCTGCATAAAGCCCATAGCGACGATGCCGGCGATCAGCGCCAGCTGCGTCAGCAGCAGCCAGCCGCGGCGGCGACCGAGAAACGGCGGCGTAAAGCGGTCCATAACCGGCGACCAGAGAAACTTAAAGACGTACGCCTGGCCCACCAGCGAAAAGAAGCCGATGGTTTTGAGATCGACATTTTCTACCGTCATCCACGCCTGCAGCGTGCCGGCGGTCAGCGCCAGCGGCAGGCCTGAAGCAAAGCCGAGCAGCAGTAAGACGGCGGCGTTTCGTTGGGTGAAGATGCGAAGATAGTGATTCATGCTGACCCTGAAGCGATGCCCGGCGGTGCGCCGGGCATACAGTACGGCGGATTAGTGCGCGTTCTGCTTGATGAAGTTGTTGATGCTGGTGTCCTGTGCCATATCGGAGATCACATCGCCCAGCGTCGAGTTCACCGCTTTGGTGATCTTGTCGTTGGTCGCGCTAAATGCGCCTTCGACGCTGTAGGTCTGGCGATAGTTTTTCACCTGCTTATTGCCATTTTTCGCGGTGGCGATAATCGAAATATCCGCTTTGGTCGTGATGCTGTAGCGCACGTTGCCCTGGGTAACGTCTGCATAGAGGTTGTTTACCACGATCTGCAGATCAACAGCGCCTTCCGGGCCGATCATATAGCCGCGTGCGGTCATCTGTTTCTCCAGCACTTCCTGCAGCAGGAAGCGCAGGTCGCGCGACGGGGTCAGGGTCACCAGCTGGCCGTCGCGATTGACTTTCGCCAGCGCCTGGTCGCTGCGCTGATCGGCGCCGTTGATGCTGACGGTCACGCCCATCAGGCTCGGATCCTGCTGGGGCAGCTCGATTTTCGGCTGAATGGTCAACGTATTGCTGTTAGTGGCGCAGCCGGCCAAAATGAACGCGGCCAGCAGGGGAAATAACAGTTTTTTCAACATGCTTATTCTCATTAATGGTGTGGGTTGGTTTGCAAAAACTGCGGCCATCATAGCATTGCGCGGCGGTGAAAAAAGCCCTCGCGAGGGGGAAATTCGCGCTAACCGCCTTTTTTATACCCTAAGAAAAACCGGGGCATTGACCGCCTTTCTCGCTGCGCTATCATGCTGGTCGGTTTAGAGGGCGGTGGAAATATTTTCACACATTTGTGCGGGTACGCCTGAAAAGCTACTAATATTTAACCAGATGGGGCACAGCGCTCGCCATTGAGGAAAGAGACGATGATTCGCGAACAGATTGAAGAGAAGCTGCGCCTGGCTTTTGAGCCGGCTCATCTGGAAGTGCATGACGAAAGCTATCGTCACAATGTTCCGGCGGGTTCAGAAAGCCATTTCAAGGTGGTTATCGTCAGCGACGTCTTTGCTGGCCAGCGCTTTCTGGCGCGTCACCGGGCGATTTATGGCGAGCTGGCCGCTGAACTGGCTGGCAGCGTACACGCGCTGGCGCTGCATACCTACACCCTGAAAGAGTGGGAAGGGCTGCAGGATACCGTACTCGCCTCACCAAACTGCCGCGGCGCCGGCACCCTTGCCTGATCTCTCCACATTTAAAAAACGGCCTGCGGGCCGTTTTTTTTTATTATTTAGCGATAAACGCGATCTCCGGCGCAAAAAAGCAGCAAACCCGTTAAAAAGTGGTGAGTTTACAGCCTCGACTCACCAGGGCGATGCCGCTATAATGCTGCGTCTATTTTTCCGGAATGTCTTCGGGACGCTTCTGGTGACAGGGATCAGGTTCTCTTAATGGAAGCCGTCCCGGTTGTTGGATACGGCGCATTGCATAATGTGTGGTGTCTGAAGTTGACCGAGCACGCGATTTTTTGAGGTAACAAGATGACAGTTTCAGTAGAAACCACGCAGGGTCTGGGCCGTCGCATTACGATTACTGTCCCCGCTGACAGCATCGAAAGCGCAGTGAAGAAAGAACTGGTGGAAGTGGCGAAAAAAGTCCGTATCGATGGTTTCCGTAAAGGCAAAGTGCCGGCCAATATCATTGCACAGCGCTACGGCGCTTCCGTTCGCCAGGACGTACTGGGCGAGCTGATGACGCGCAACTTCGTTGACGCCATCATCAAAGAAAAAATCAACCCGGCTGGCGCGCCAAACTACGTGCCGGGCGAGTATAAAGAAGGCGAAGATTTTACCTACGCCGTTGAATTCGAAGTCTACCCGGAAGTTGAACTGCAGGGTCTGGACAGCATCGAAGTTGAAAAACCGCTGGTAGAAGTGACCGACGCTGACGTCGACGCCATGCTGGACACCCTGCGCAAGCAGCAGGCCAACTGGAAAGAGAGCGATGCGGCAGCGACTGCTGAAGATCGCGCGACCATCGACTTCACCGGCTCTGTAGACGGCGAAGAGTTCGAAGGCGGCAAAGCCTCTGACTTCGTGCTGGCGATGGGCCAGGGCCGTATGATCCCGGGCTTCGAAGAGGGCATCGTGGGTCATAAAGCGGGCGAAACGTTCACCATCGACGTGAAATTCCCGGAAGACTACCACGCGGAAAACCTGAAAGGGAAAGACGCGAAGTTCGAGATCGTGCTGAAGAAAGTTGAAACGCGCGAGCTGCCGGAGCTGACCGAAGATTTCATCAAGCGTTTCGGCGTGGAAGATGGTTCAATCGAAGGTCTGCGCGCTGAAGTGCGTAAAAACATGGACCGCGAGCTGAAAGGCGCTATCCGCAACCGCGTGAAAACCCAGGCGATCGACGGTCTGGTGAAAGCCAACGACATCGACGTGCCAGCTGCCCTGATCGACAGCGAAATCGACGTGCTGCGTCGCCAGGCTGCACAGCGCTTCGGCGGCAACGAGAAGCAAGCGCTGGAACTGCCGCGCGAGCTGTTCGAAGAGCAGGCGAAACGCCGTGTGGTTGTTGGTCTGCTGCTGGGCGAAGTGATTCGCACCCATGAGCTGAAGGCTGACGAAGCGCGCGTTAACGCACTGATCGAAGAGATGGCCTCTGCTTACGAAGATCCGCAGGAAGTAATCGAGTTCTACAGCAAGAACAACGAGCTGATGAACAACATGCGCAACGTTGCGCTGGAAGAGCAGGCGGTCGAAGCCGTTCTGGAAAAAGCGAAAGTGACTGAGAAAGCGACCAGCTTCCAGGAACTGATGAATCAGACCACCGCTGCCTGATCGCTGATTTAACCAGAAGTGCTAAGCCCGCGGCTGCAAAGTCGCGGGCTTTTTTGTTTTTCCGGCACCATCGCCTCTTATCCGCCGCTATTCGCTTAATAAATCGGCAAATTATTCACGTTGCGCTTTTTCCCGGTTAGCGAATAGAGAAAAGGTTGTTATGCTTGAAACAGCAGGGCAGTATCCCCAGATTGAGGGAGTATGCAGAAGAGAGTTAGACTGGCTGATTAACCGTCCTTGAAGGTGTCGGAAACGGAGCGGAGCAGCGCTAAGCGTGCTCGCTTCAGAAACAATCGGTACAGAATGTAGCCAATGAACTATATCCAGGAGACGGTAATGTCATACAGTGGCGATCGTGAATTTACTGCGCCGCGCAATGCGCTGGTGCCCATGGTGGTTGAACAGACTTCGCGCGGCGAGCGTTCCTACGACATCTATTCTCGCCTGCTGAAAGAGCGCGTCATCTTCCTGACCGGTCAGGTTGAAGATCACATGGCCAAT
This sequence comes from Pantoea agglomerans, assembly GCF_020149765.1. Lineage (NCBI taxonomy): Bacteria > Pseudomonadati > Pseudomonadota > Gammaproteobacteria > Enterobacterales > Erwiniaceae > Pantoea > Pantoea agglomerans. The sequence continues at coordinate 3,023,267 of NZ_CP083809.1, read as the reverse complement.
CTGATCGTGGCGCAGATGCTGTTTCTGGAAGCGGAAAACCCTGAGAAAGATATCTATCTCTATATTAACTCCCCGGGCGGCGTCATCACCGCGGGCATGTCGATTTACGACACCATGAAATTTATCAAGCCTGACGTCAGCACTATCTGTATGGGCCAGGCCTGTTCTATGGGCGCGTTCCTGCTGACCGCCGGCACTAAAGGCAAGCGCTTCTGCCTGCCGAACTCGCGCGTGATGATCCACCAGCCGCTGGGCGGCTATCAGGGCCAGGCGACCGACATTGAGATTCATGCGAAAGAGATTCTGAAAGTGAAACAGCGCATGAATGAGCTGATGGCGGAGCATACCGGCAAGTCGCTGGAAGAAATTGAGCGCGATACCGAGCGTGACCGTTTCCTCTCGGCGAGTGAAGCGGTAGAGTATGGTTTAGTCGACTCCGTCCTGACACATCGCGAATAAGACTCATCTGCCCGTCTCCTTACGCTATAGTTAGTGGGAAACGGGTTTGAGTTGAATGAATATTGGCCGTGTTCGCACGGCCTGCGCCGTACGCCTGTATGGCCTGAGAACAAGAAGAGGTTAACTGATGACAGATAAGCGCAAAGACGGTTCAGGTAAGTTGCTGTACTGCTCTTTTTGCGGCAAAAGCCAGCATGAAGTGCGTAAGCTGATTGCCGGGCCGTCAGTGTATATCTGCGACGAATGTGTCGATCTGTGCAATGACATCATTCGCGAAGAGATTAAAGAAGTTGCCCCGCATCGCGAACGTAGCGCGCTGCCTACGCCGCACGAAATCCGCCATCACCTCGATGATTATGTTATCGGCCAGGAAAAGGCGAAAAAAGTGCTGGCGGTTGCGGTGTACAACCACTACAAACGCCTGCGCAACGGCGATACCAGCAACGGCATTGAGCTGGGTAAAAGTAACATCCTGCTGATCGGGCCGACCGGTAGCGGTAAAACCCTGCTGGCAGAGACGCTGGCGCGCCTGCTGGATGTGCCTTTCACCATGGCTGACGCCACCACGCTGACCGAAGCGGGCTACGTGGGCGAAGATGTGGAAAACATCATCCAGAAGCTGCTGCAGAAGTGCGACTACGACGTGCAGAAAGCGCAGCGCGGCATCGTCTACATCGATGAGATCGATAAAATCTCGCGTAAGTCGGATAACCCGTCGATTACCCGCGACGTCTCCGGCGAAGGCGTGCAGCAGGCGCTGCTGAAGCTGATTGAAGGCACCGTGGCGGCAGTTCCACCGCAGGGCGGCCGCAAGCATCCGCAGCAGGAGTTTTTGCAGGTAGATACCTCAAAAATTCTGTTTATCTGCGGCGGCGCGTTCGCGGGCCTGGATAAAGTCATCTCCCAGCGCGTGGAAACCGGCTCCGGCATCGGCTTCGGCGCCACGGTGAAAGGCAAATCGGAAAAAGCGAGCGAAGGCGAGCTGCTCTCTCAGGTTGAGCCTGAAGATCTGATCAAATTTGGCCTGATCCCGGAATTCATTGGTCGTCTGCCGGTCGTTGCGACGCTCAACGAGCTGAGTGAAGAGGCGCTGATCCAGATCCTGCGCGAGCCGAAAAACGCTCTGACCAAACAGTACCAGGCGTTGTTCAACCTGGAAGGCGTTGAGCTGGAGTTCCGTGACGAAGCCCTGACCGCCATCGCCAAAAAAGCGATGTCGCGTAAAACCGGTGCGCGTGGTCTGCGTTCTATCGTTGAAGGCGCGCTGCTGGAAACCATGTATGACCTGCCTTCTATGGAAGACGTGGAAAAAGTGGTAATCGACGAGTCGGTTATCGAAGGCCAGTCAGAGCCGATGCTGATCTACGGCAAGCATGAAGCCCAGGCATCTGGCGAATAATTCGCCACCGCAAGGGCGTTGATATTATTAAAAAAGGGGAAAATTCTTTCCCCTTTTGTTTTTCTCACTCTCATGACGTTGAATGTCGGACGATCATCCCCATATACTCATAATCCTGTGGGTTTAACTGCACATTCCCTGCATTATGCGGTGCCCATCACCTGGCGGACACTAACTAAGAGAGAGCTCTATGAATCCTGAGCGTTCTGAACGCATTGAAATCCCCGTGTTGCCTCTGCGCGACGTGGTGGTTTATCCGCACATGGTAATTCCGTTGTTTGTTGGTCGGGAAAAATCGATTCGTTGCCTTGAAGCGGCGATGGATCATGACAAGAAGATCATGCTGGTTGCCCAGAAAGAGGCTTCAACGGATGAACCTGGCATTAACGATCTCTTCTCTGTAGGGACCGTAGCCTCTGTGCTGCAGATGCTAAAACTGCCTGACGGCACCGTAAAAGTTTTAGTCGAAGGCCTGCAGCGCGCACATATCACCACCCTCGCGGATAATGGCGACCATTTTACCGCGCAGGCGGAGTACCTGATCTCGCCGGAAATCGAAGAGCGCGAGCAGGAAGTGCTGGTACGTACGGCGATCAATCAGTTTGAAGGCTATATCAAGCTGAACAAAAAGATCCCGCCGGAAGTGCTCACCTCGCTGAACAATATCGACGATGCGGCGCGTCTTGCCGACACCGTTGCGGCGCATATGCCGCTGAAATTAGCCGATAAACAGTCAGTGCTGGAGATGTCAGACGTGAACGAGCGTCTGGAATATCTTATGGCAATGATGGAATCGGAAATCGATCTGCTGCAGGTTGAGAAGCGCATTCGCAACCGCGTGAAAAAGCAGATGGAGAAGAGCCAGCGCGAGTATTACCTGAATGAGCAGATGAAGGCCATTCAGAAAGAGCTGGGCGAAATGGACGACGTGCCGGATGAGTACGAAGCCCTGAAGCGCAAAATCGACGCGGCGAAAATGCCGACCGAAGCGCGTGAAAAAGCCGAAGCCGAGCTGCAAAAGTTAAAAATGATGTCGCCGATGTCCGCCGAAGCAACGGTGGTGCGCGGCTATATCGACTGGATGGTTCAGGTGCCGTGGAACGCGCGCAGCAAGGTCAAGAAAGACCTGCGCAAAGCCCAGGAGACGCTGGACACTGACCACTACGGCCTGGAGCGCGTCAAAGACCGTATCCTGGAATATCTCGCCGTACAGAGTCGCGTCAGCAAAATCAAAGGCCCAATCCTCTGTCTGGTGGGACCGCCGGGCGTGGGTAAAACCTCGCTGGGTCAGTCTATCGCCAAAGCGACCGGCCGTAAGTATGTGCGTATGGCGCTGGGCGGCGTGCGTGATGAAGCGGAAATCCGTGGTCACCGTCGTACCTACATCGGTTCTATGCCTGGTAAACTGATCCAGAAAATGGCGAAGGTCGGGGTGAAAAACCCGCTGTTCCTGCTGGACGAGATCGACAAAATGTCATCCGACATGCGTGGCGATCCCGCTTCCGCGCTGCTGGAAGTGCTCGATCCCGAGCAGAACATCGCCTTTAACGATCACTACCTCGAAGTGGATTACGATCTCTCCGACGTGATGTTCGTTGCCACCTCTAACTCCATGAACATTCCGGCACCGCTGCTGGACCGTATGGAAGTGATTCGCCTCTCTGGTTACACCGAGGATGAGAAGCTCAATATCGCCAGACAGCATCTGCTGCCGAAGCAGATTGAGCGTAACGCCCTGAAGCAGAGCGAAATCGTGGTTGAAGACAGCGCCATCGTCGGCATCATTCGCTACTACACCCGCGAAGCGGGCGTGCGTAGCCTGGAGCGCGAACTGTCGAAGCTGTGCCGTAAGGCGGTGAAAGCGCTGCTGCTGAATAAAGAGCAGAAGCACATCACCATCAACGGCGATAACCTCAAGGATTACCTGGGGGTACAGCGCTTCGACTATGGCCGTGCCGAAAGCGAAAACCGCGTCGGCCAGGTCACCGGTCTTGCGTGGACCGAAGTCGGCGGCGATCTGCTGACCATCGAAACCGCCTGCGTACCGGGCAAGGGCAAGCTGACCTACACGGGCTCGCTGGGCGAAGTGATGCAGGAGTCGATCCAGGCGGCGCTGACGGTAGTGCGCGCGCGCGCCGAGAAGCTGGGTATCAACGGCGATTTCTACGAGAAGCGCGACATCCACGTTCACGTACCGGAAGGTGCGACACCGAAGGATGGCCCGAGCGCCGGTATCGCGATGTGTACCGCGCTGGTCTCCTGCCTGACCGGCAACCCGGTGCGCTCCGACGTGGCGATGACCGGTGAGATCACGCTGCGTGGTCAGGTACTGCCGATCGGCGGCCTGAAAGAGAAGCTGCTGGCGGCCCATCGCGGTGGTATTAAAGTGGTGCTGATCCCGGACGATAATAAACGCGATCTGGAAGAGATTCCGGCTAACGTTATCGCCGATCTGGAGATCCATCCGGTGAAACGCATTGAAGAAGTATTAGGCCTTGCGCTGGAAAACGCCCCTTACGGCATGCAGGTTGCTACCGCAAAATAGTGATTAGTGACATAAAGCATTAAAAAGCGAAGCTGGCAGGCCAATGAGCGCTTGCCAGCTTTTTTTAGTGCCGTTAATTTAGGGGGCTGCGGATTCAGCGATTAAGATGAATTCCGTTGTTTCGGCTCAACAGGCTTGATATAACGTGCTGCGCATTCGTATCCGCCGGGACGCGCGGATATGAAGTGAATAATAAAAGAGGGGATGAAGAGAGTGAATAAGTCACAGTTGATCGACAAAATTGCTGCAGACGCTGACATTTCTAAAGCAGCAGCGGGACGTGTTTTGGACGCATTCACCAGTTCTGTTTCCGACGCGCTGAAAGGCGGCGACGAAGTGGCTCTGGTGGGCTTTGGCACTTTCTCCGTACGCGAGCGTGCCGCACGTACCGGCCGCAACCCGCAGACTGGCAAAGAGATCACTATTGCCGCAGGTAAAGTGCCGGGCTTCCGCGCCGGTAAAGCGCTGAAAGACGCTGTCAACGCCTGACAACGCACCCGTCCGCGGCGGCATTTTCTTCCGTGGACTAGAGGACGGTTCAAGCGTTCTCATGTAACATACGGGCACATCAAATTTGATGTGCCTTTTTTATTCGGATCCGGGGATAAATCGCGCTAAGACTTGTCTCAACAGGGGTGAAGCTGCCAGGCTAAACGGCAGTTGCGTAACGACCTTTATCCGACAGGCGTTGCGCCCGAGATTGATATCCACACTACAGCGGAGCGTTGTCATACCATGATGGACAATTTACGCGCGGCGTCGAATCATGTCGTGCTCAAGGTTATTTTGGGGTTGATTATTCTCTCCTTCGTGCTGACCGGCGTTGGCAACTACCTTATCGGCGGCGGCAGCGATTACGCCGCTAAAGTCAACGGACAGGAGATCAGCCGCGCGCAGCTCGATCAGGCGTTCAACAACGAGCGCAGCCGCCAGCAGCAGATGCTGGGCGACCAGTTCTCTCAGCTGGCCGGCAACGACGGCTTTATGCAGCAGATGCGTCAGCAGGCGCTGTCTCAGCTGGTAGACCAGGCGCTGCTCGATCAGTACATCAACGAGCTGCACATTGTTATCAGCGACGATCAGGTTAAGCAGGCGATTTTCGCGCAGCAGGCGTTCCAGACCAACGGCAAATTCGACAACGCTAAATATAACGGTTTGCTGAGCAGCATGGGCTTTACCGCCGATCGCTACGCGGAAGCACTGCGTAAGCAGCTGGCGACCCAGCAGCTGATCAACGCCGTTGCCAATACCGACTTTATGCTGAAAGGCGAAACCAGCAAGCTGGTGGATCTGGTGTCGCAGAAGCGCGACATTCGTCAGGCGACCATCGACGTGAATGCACTGGCGACGAAACAAACCGCTACCGACGACGAAATCGCGCAGTACTATCAGCAGCATAAAAACAGCTTTATGGCGCCGGAGCAGTTCCGCGTCAGCTATATCAAAATGGATGCCGCCAGCATGCAGGCTAACGTCAGCGATGCGGATATTCAGAATTGGTACGACCAGCATAAAGCGGACTACACCCAGCCGCAGCGCAACCGCTACAGCATTATCCAGACCAAAACCGAAGCGGACGCCAGCGCTATCCTGGCGCAGCTGAAGGGTGGGGCGGACTTCGCCGCGCTGGCGAAAAGCAAATCGATCGATCCTATCTCCGCGCGTAAGGGCGGCGATATGGGCTGGCTCGAGCCGGGCACCACGCCGGACGAGCTGAAAAACGCCGGACTGACGCAGAAAGGCCAGCTTTCGGGCGTGATTAAATCGTCAGTCGGTTTCCTGGTGGTGCGCCTCGACGATATCCAGCCGGAGCAGATTAAACCGCTGGCCGAGGTGCGCGACGCGGTGGCTGATAAAGCGAAGCAGGAGAAAGCCGTTGACGCCTTCTACCAGCAGCAGCAGAAAGTAAGCGAAGCAGCGAGCAACGACAATGAGTCGCTGGCCGGTGCCGCGCAGGCTTCCGGCCTGAAAGTGGTTGAGACTGGCTGGTTCAGCCGCGACAGCGTGCCGCAGGAGCTGAACTTCGACGCAGTGAAAAACGCGGTGTTCAACGGCGGTCTGACCGGCCAGAACGGCGCGCCGGGCAACAACTCTGACGTCATCACCGTAGACGGCGACCGCGCATTCGTGCTGCGCATCAGCGAGCATAAGCCTGAGGCGGTCAAACCGCTGGATGAGGTAAAAGCGCAGATCGCCGACACGCTGAAGCATGATAAAGCGGAACAGCAGGCGAAGGCGCAGGCGGATAAGCTGCTGGCCGATCTTAAAGCTGGTAAGCAGGAGGCGCTGAGCGCGGCCGGCCTGACGCTGAGCGCCAGCAAAACCGTCGACCGCAACAGCCAGGATCCGGTGGCGCAGACTGCCTTCAATCTGCCGCAGCCCGTTGACGGTAAAACGTCGTGGGGCGTAAGCGAAGATATGCAGGGCAATGTGGTGCTGGTGGCGCTGGACAAGGTCAGCAGCGGTACGCTGCCGCAGGAGCAGGTAGACGAAATGATTAAAGGCGTGACGCAGAACAACGCGCAGCTGGCGTTTGAAGCGCTGCTCGCTAACCTGCGCAAAGACGCCAAAATCAAATATGGCGCTGCAGCACAAATGCAGTAACGCTCGCAAAAAATTGTTTTGCAGTGAAAAAAGAAAAGGCCGCTTGCGCGGCCTTTTCCATTCATGGATTTTGCCTTTTGAGGCCTTCGCTCTTCTCTGTCACGCTCTCCTGGCTGTTAAACATAAGGAGAAACAGAGCATGTCTAAATCACTATTGTCAGCACTTTGCTTTACCCTCGCGCTTGGCGGCGCACTCGGCTACTCCAGCCTTTCGGCGGCGGAAGAGGCGGAGGTGACGCCAGCCCTTCAGACGCCGCAGACGCAACACGAGAAGATCAGCATCAATGACGCCAGCGCCGAGCAGCTCTCGGCGGCGATGAACGGCGTCGGGCTGAAAAAGGCGCAGGCGATCGTCAGCTACCGCGAGCAGTACGGCCCCTTTACCGCTGTCGAACAGTTGAAGGAGGTGCCGGGCATCGGCAATTCGCTTATCGAGCGTAACGCTGAGCGGCTGAAACTGTGAGCTGAGACGCAACCCTGACGCTTTTGCCGCGCGGCAAAAAGGCTTTTGCTACGCTAAAGAGGTCATACCAGTTAGGTCCTCTTTTACGACAGGAGATGTCAGGCATGCAGACCACCATTAAAGTTCGCGGCTACCACCTCGATGTGTATCAGCACGTCAATAACGCGCGCTATCTGGAATTTCTCGAAGAGGCGCGCTGGCAGTGGCTTGAAGAGGCGGACGCGTTTAACTGGTTGCAGCAGCAGCAGCTGGCGTTCGTGGTGGTGAATATCAATATCAACTACCGTCGTCCGGCCGTGCTGGGCGACGTTCTGGTGATCCACAGCGAAATCACGCAGCTTAACGGAAAAAGCGGCGTGATTACCCAGCGGGTAACGCTTGAGGGAAGCGAAACCCTGGTGGCGGATGCCGCGCTGACCTTTGTCTGCATCGATCTGCGTACGCAGAAAGCGGTCGCGCTGGAGAGCGAGCTGCGCGCGCGGCTGGAAGCCTTCTCTGGCTGAGCGGGCGGCGCGGCACTACCGGGCTGTGCCGCGCCGGCCTCAGGCCAGGCCGCTTTTGCGCTTCATCGCCGCCATCACGGCGTCGCGATCGGCAAGATAGTCGTTCAGGCCGCGCGCGCGCAGATGGCAGGCGGCGCATTCGCCGCAGCCGTCACCCTTGACGCCGTTATAGCAGGTCAGCGTCTCTTCGCGCACCAGCGTCAGGCTCTGCCAGTAGTCGGCCAGCGCCCAGGTCTCTGCTTTGTTGAGCCACATCAGCGGGGTTTCGAAACGCACCTCGCGCGCCATGCCGAGGCTGACCGCATGGTTGAGCGCCTTGACGAACTCGTCGCGGCAGTCGGGATAGCCGGAAAAATCGGTTTCGCACACCCCGGTAATCACCGCCTCCGCTTCGACCTGCCAGGCGTAAACCGACGCCAGCGTCAGAAACAGAATATTGCGTCCCGGCACAAAGGTGCTCGGCAGGCCGCTGGCGGCGGGATCGTAAGAGGGGACCGGAATATTGTCGCGGGTCAGGCTGCTCACCGCCAGCTCGTTCAGCAGGGTAACGTCGAGCACCTTATGGGCGCGCGCGCCCAGCTTCAGCGCCAGCGCGCGCGCAACGTCGATCTCTTCGCGATGGCGCTGACCGTAGTCGAAGGTAACGCAGTGTACTTCGTCATACTGCTGTAACGCCTGAATCAGGCAGGTGGTGGAGTCCTGGCCACCGCTAAATACCACAACGGCTCGTTTCATCATATTGTCCTGGTCGAAAATTTTGCGCCTATGGTAATCACTCTGCGGGCCGCTGAACAGCCTGAAGCGCGGCTTCACGCCGTCAGCGGCGGTGGAACCCAGGCGCGGCTGAAGTCAAACCAGCCCAGGGTATTGAGCTGAATGCCCTCTACGCCTGGCGGCGCGAAGATTTGATAGCGATAGTTAAACAGCGGCAGCAGCAGGCCGTCGCACATCAGGCCGTGGTAGAGCTGATGCAGTGCGGTGCGGCGTGCCTCGGGCTCAGCCAGCTGCTGTATCGCCGACAGCTGCTGGCGCAGACGATGGCTGGTTTCCGTCGGCCACAGCTGGTCGATCTCCAGCCAGCTCGCCAGGGTAAAGAGCGGCGCGTCGCCAATCAGCCGGTCGCCCATTACCAGATCGGCCTGCGCCAGATCCTCAATACGTTGCCAGCTTTTTACGTCGTGAAAGATCAGGGTAAGCTCGCAGCCCTCCGCCAGCAGCAGCTGACGCAGCGCCTGCGCCATTTCATGCAGCTCAACCGGAAGCTGGTAGTGTAGCGTCAGGCGCGGCGGCAGATCCGCCGCCTCATCCTCAATCGCTGGCACCGGCCAGCCCGGCAGCAGCTCTTTGCCTGGCGTAATCAGGCCCTCTTCCAGCGGCAGCTGCGCCACAATGCCGCTTTGCTGCAGCAGGCGGATCAGGCGACGCGCCTGCGCCGGGCTAAAGCCAGCGCGCGGCCGGCAGGCGAGGTAGCAAAAGCCGAGGCTGATGCTGCGGCTGACCGGACGCAGCGATGCCAGATCCGCCGCATCGCCGATGGCGATATGCACCGGATGGCGGCAGCTGGTGCCAAGCGCGCGATCGAACAGCGTCGGCGTAATCCAGTACTCAACCGCCTGCATTAGCGGCAGCTGCAGGTGCCAGCGCCCATGGCTCTCGATACGTACCAGCTCGGGGGTAAAGTGCGCCAGCTTCCACGGGCCGCTGCCGAGGTGTGGCTGCTGCGGATGCGGTAACAAACAGAGCTGATGCGCCAGTCGCCAGGGCAGCCAGTAGTCGCTACGGCTGAGCTGAAAACGCAGCGCCAGCGGATGCGGCGCCTCTACGCTTTCAACCTCCGCCAGCAGGCGTCGCGCGCGGGCGTCCTGCAAAATGCGCTGAAACTGCTCGACCAGCTGCGCGGCCTGCAGCGGCTCGTCGTTATGCCAGAAAAGCTGCGGGCGCAGCCAGAACAGCCAGACGCGGCCCTCGTCGTCGTGCTGCCAGTGATGCGCCAGATCGCCGACCGGCTCGTCTGCTTCAAAACGCGTCAGTCCAGAAAAGAGCTGGCGCGCCAGATGCTGCTCGGCACGACCAACAATCTGCAGCGGCGCGACGGAGTCGAGCGGACGATAGTAGGGGATGCGCAGCACCGGCGCGTCGTTTTGCCACTGTCCCCCCATCAGCGGACGCAGCACATTCACCAGCCGCTCCGGCGCCATATCCAGCACCTGCAGCGCTTCGGCGGCGTTGCCCGCCTGCAGCTGCGTCTGCAACAGCTGTTGCCGCAGCTGCTCGGGGGTGCGGAGAAAGGTCAGCAATCCCAGCTTGCCGCGTCCCGGCTCGCCCTGCCAGCGCAGCCAGCCCGCCTGCTGCCACTGCGACAGCAGAGTGCGCAGGTGGCGGTCGCTGCAAAAGCAGCGGCTGGCCATCTCGGTGACGCAGGTCTGCTGGGGCGCGCCCTGGCTGTGCTGCCACAGGCGCTGGAACTGGTTAAGGCGATTAAGCTGGCGCACAGGAAACCCGGAACAGTTTTCTAAAAGTATTCACTATTAGTTCCGGGATTACCAGGCGATAGTGAACCCAGGTTAATCAACGGGAGAGAGCAATGGCGCGACTTGCCGCATTCGATATGGACGGCACCCTGCTGCTGCCCAGCCACCAGCTGGGTCAGCAGACGTTAAGCAGCCTGCTGGCGCTGCATCAGCGCGACGTGCTGCTGGCCTTCGCCACCGGCCGTCATCTGCTGGAGATGCAGATCCTGCGGCAGCGCATCACGCTGCCCGCCTGGCTGATCACCGGTAACGGCACGCGCGTGCACGATCTGGACGGCAATCTGCTGTTCGCCAGCGACCTCTCCCCCTCGGTGGCGGAAGAGGTGCTGCACAGCCGCTGGGAGAGCACCGCGACGGTACACGTCTTCAATGACGACGGCTGGTTTACCGACGTGCCGGTGCCGCAGATGCTGCAGGCGCACGCGCTGAGCGGCTTTAGCTATCAGCTGCGCGACCTGAAAAGCTTTCCCGCGCATGAGGTCACCAAGATCTGCTTTGTCGACGGCCATGACGCGCTGTGCCAGCTAAAAACGCAGCTGGACGCGGCGCTTGGCGACCGCGCCCATCTCTGTTTCTCGGCGCTGGACTGTCTGGAGGTGCTGCCGCTGAACTGCAACAAAGGCAGCGCGCTCGCCATGCTCTGTCAGCATCTTTCGCTGCCGCTGGCGGAGTGCATGGCCTTCGGCGATGCGATGAACGATCGCGAAATGCTGTCGCTGGTAGGGAAGGGGTTTGTAATGGGCAACGCCATGAGCCAGCTCAAGTCCGCGCTGCCCCATTTGCCGGTTATCGGCCATTGCGAGACACAGGCGGTGTCTCACTATTTAAATCACTGGATGGCGACGCCGCACCTCGCGTATTCCCCCGAATGCTGAGGATTACAGTGAAGCGGACAGGGAGTCCGCAATTTTATTCCAGCTCGCGCTGCCAGCCGCTGATGTCGCCAATCTGCCGCGCCACCCACTTCTCATCGTAGTAGCTGTCGGGATAGCGTTCGCCGCTGTCGCACATCAGCGTCACCAGCGCGCCCCTTTCACCTTTTGCGCGCATCCGCTTCGCCACCTGCATCATGCCCCAGAAATTGGTGCCGGTTGAGGCGCCAGGCTTACGACCGATAATCCGCGCCAGCTTCAGCATCGCCGCCAGCGTGGCACCGTCCGGCACCTTCATCACTTCATCAATCACGTCGGGCATAAAAGAGGGCTCGACGCGCGGCCGGCCGATGCCTTCAATCTGGCTGCCGCGCGGGCTGCGCAGCGTCGCGTCGCGGCTGTGCCAGTAATCGTAAAACACCGAATGCTCTGGATCGACCACCAGCAGCTGCGTAGCGAAGCCCTGATAGCGAATATAGCGGCCCAGCGTCGCCGAGGTGCCGCCGGTGCCGGCCCCCATAATAAGGGTGTGCGGCACGGGGCAGGGCTCGAGCGCCATCTGACGGAAAATACTCTCGGCGATGTTATTATTGCCGCGCCAGTCGGTGGCGCGCTCGGCATAGGTAAACTGATCCATAAAATGGCCGTCCAGCTCGCGCGCCAGCTGCGTTGAGGCGCTATAAAGCTCGCAGGGATCGGTGACGAAATGGCACTGGCCGCCATAGAACGCGATCTGCTCAATTTTGCGCTTCGCGGTGCTTGCCGGCATCACGGCGATAAAGGGCAGGCCGAGCAGCTGTGCGAAGTAGGCCTCCGAGACCGCGGTGCTGCCGGAAGAGGCTTCGATCACCGGCCTGTTCTCTTTGATCCAGCCGTTCGCCAGCCCGTAAAGAAACAGCGAGCGCGCCAGCCGATGCTTCAGGCTGCCGCTGGGATGGGTGCTCTCATCTTTCAGATAAAATTCGATGCCGGGATAATCCGCCAGGCGAAAACGAATCAGGTGGGTTTCGGCGGAGCGCTGAAAGTCCGCGTTGATCTCATTAATGGCGTGGCGAGTCCAGTTACTCATGATGCTATTCCGGCTGAAAAGTTGTGCTGATTGTAAGGCACGGGCAGGAAAAAGAGTTGGCTTTATTCCAGCTATAATGGCGCGTCTGGAGAAAAATATTCTCTCGGAGAGGCAAATGTTAGATAAAACTGACCGTCATCTACTCGATTTACTGCAGCGGGACTGCACGCTGTCGCTGCAGGCGCTGGCGGACGCCGTTAACCTCACCACCACGCCCTGCTGGAAGCGACTGAAAAAGCTGGAGGATGACGGTATTATCCGCGCTCGCGTCGCGCTGCTGGATGCGGAAAAGCTCGGCCTGTCGCTCACCGCCTTTATGTTCGTAAAAACGCAGCAGCACAGTCGCGAATGGTATCAGCGCTTCGTTACGGCGGTGCAGGAGATGCCCGAGGTACTGGCGTTCTACCGTACGGCGGGCGAGTTCGACTATCTGCTGCGCATTCAGGTTGCGGATATGAAGCGTTACGATGACTTTTATAAGCGTCTGGTCAACAGCGTGCCGGGCCTGATCGACGTCACCTCCAGCTTCGCCATGGAGGAGATTAAATACACCACGGCGTTACCCGTTGCCCCCTGAGGCAAAAGAAAGAGAAGAGCGTAGTGCGATTATTCAGCCAGTTAAGTTGGTATTTTATCCGCGAGTGGCGACGCTATCTGGGCGCGATCACTCTCTTAATCATTATCGCTATCCTGCAGCTGCTGCCGCCGCATCTGGTGGGGGTGATTGTCGATGGCGTCACGCACCATACCATGAGCGGCCGCACCATTATGATGTGGATTGGCGTGATGCTGGCTACCGCGCTGGCGACCTATCTGCTGCGCTACGTCTGGCGCGTGCTGCTGTTCGGTGCCTCTTATCAGCTGGCCGTTGAACTGCGCGAAGATTTCTATCGGCAGCTGAGCCGCCAGCATCCCGCTTTTTACCTGCGTCATCGCACCGGGGATCTTATTGCGCGCGCCACCAACGACGTGGATCGCGTGGTGTTCGCCGCCGGCGAAGGGGTGCTGACGCTGGTGGATTCGCTGGTGATGGGCTGCGTGGTGCTGCTGGTGATGAGCCTGCAGATCAGCTGGCAGCTGACGCTGCTGTCGCTGGTGCCGATGCCGATCATGGCGCTGTTTATCCACCGCTACGGCAACCAGCTGCATGACCGCTTTAAGCTGGCGCAGGCGGCGTTCTCCAGCCTGAATGACCAGACGCAGGAGAGCCTTACCAGCATCCGCATGATCAAGGCGTTCGGCCTGGAGTCACATCAGTCGGAGCAGTTTTCCGCCATTGCGCGCGATACCGGCGCGAAAAACCTGCGCGTGGCGCGCGTCGACGCCCGTTTTGACCCCACTATCTACATCGCCATCGGCTTCTCAAACCTGCTGGCGATCGGTGGCGGCAGCTGGATGGTCTGGCATAACCAACTGACGCTTGGCCAGCTTACCAGCTTTGTGATGTACCTCGGGCTGATGATCTGGCCAATGCTGGCGCTGGCGTGGATGTTTAATATCGTCGAGCGCGGCAGCGCCGCCTGGAGCCGCATTGGCGCGCTGCTGGCGGAAGCGCCCGCGGTTGAGGATGGCGATCGGGAACCCCCTGCGGAAGCGGGCGTGCTGCGGGCGGCAATCCGTGAGTTTCGCTACCCCGCCAGCGCGGCGCCGGTGCTGAGCAACCTCAGCTTTGTGCTGAAACCCGGGCAGATGCTTGGCCTTTGCGGCCCGACCGGCAGCGGAAAAAGCACGCTGCTTAGCCTGCTGCAGCGCCATTTCGACCTTGAGCAGGGAGATATTCGCTACCACGATATCCCGCTGACGCAGCTGCGTATCGACAGCTGGCGCAGTCGGCTGGCGGTGGTCAGCCAGACGCCGTTTCTTTTCTCCGACAGCGTGGCGAGCAATATTGCGCTGGGCAAGCCCGACGCCAGCCAGCAAGAGATTGAGCGCGCGGCGAAGCTGGCCTGCGTGCATGAAGATATTCTGCGGCTGCCGCGGGGTTACGAAACCGAAGTCGGCGAGCGCGGCGTGATGCTTTCCGGCGGCCAGAAGCAGCGACTCTCTATTGCGCGCGCCCTGCTGCTCGATGCAGAGATCCTGATTCTCGATGATGCCCTGTCAGCGGTCGACGGCCGCACCGAGCACGATATTCTGCACAACCTGCGTTTGTGGGGCAAAGGGCGCACGCTGATCATCAGCGCGCATCGCCTCTCGGCGCTGTCGGAGGCGAACGAAATTCTGGTGCTGCAGCAGGGCGCGGTCGCTCAGCGCGGCGATCACGACGCGCTGGCGGCGCAGCCGGGCTGGTATCGCGATATGTATCGCTATCAGCAGCTTGAGGCGGCGCTGGATGAAGACGAATCGGCAAAAGGAGCGCGCGATGGCGACCTCTAAACGCTTATGGCCGACGCTGAAGCGGCTGCTCGCCTACGGCAAGCCGTGGCGCAAATCGCTGAGCCTGGCGGTCAGCCTGCTCTGGATCGCCGCCGCGGCCGAGGTGACCGGTCCGGTGCTGGTCAGCTACTTTATCGATAACCTGGTGGCGAAGCATCAGATGCCCTGGGGCATTGTCGCCGGGCTGGTAACGGGCTTTATTCTCCTTCAGCTGCTGGCGGCGGGGCTGCACTATTTCCAGGCGCTGCTGTTTAACCGCGCGGCGATTGGCGTGGTGCAGCAGCTGCGCAGCGACGTTATGGACGCGGCGCTGCGTCAGCCGCTCAGCGCCTTCGACACGCAGCCGGTCGGACAGATTATCTCGCGCGTCACTAACGACACCGAAGTCATCAGGGATCTCTACGTGACGGTGGTGGCGACGGTGCTGCGCAGCGCGGCGCTGATCGGCGCGATGATGGTGGCTATGTTCAGCCTCGACTGGCGCATGGCGCTGGTGGCGATGGCGATCTTCCCGCTGGTGCTGGCAGTGATGCTGATTTACCAGCGCTACAGCACGCCCATCGCGCGCCGGGTGCGCAGCTATCTGGCGGATATCAACAACGGCTTTAACGAAGTGATCAACGGCATGAGCGTGATCCAGCAGTTTCGGCAGCAGGCGCGCTTCGGCGAGCGTATGAGCCAGGCCAGCCGTTCGCACTATCTGGCGCGCATGCAGACGCTACGGCTCGACGGTTTTCTGCTGCGTCCGCTGCTCAGCCTCTTTTCGGCGATGATCCTCTGCGGGCTGCTGATGCTGTTCAGCTTCACCTCGCCGGGCGTTTTTGAAGTCGGCGTGCTCTATGCGTTTATCACCTATCTTGGCCGCCTCAATGAACCGCTGATCGAACTCACGACGCAGCAGTCGATGCTGCAGCAGGCGGTGGTGTCGGGGGAACGTATTTTCGAGCTGATGGATGCGACGCAGCAGCGCTACGGCAGCGACGATAGCCCGCTGGCGTCGGGACGCATCTCGCTGCGTCAGCTGAGCTTCGCCTATCGCGCCGATCGCGACGTGCTGAGCGATATCAACCTGGAGGTGCCAGCGCGCAGTTTTGTGGCGCTGGTCGGCCACACCGGCAGCGGCAAAAGCACGCTGGCCAGTTTGCTGATGGGCTACTACCCGGCGACGCGCGGCGAAATATGGCTGGACGATCGTCCCATCGGCCAGCTCAGTCATCAGACGCTGCGCCGCGGTATCGCCATGGTGCAGCAGGATCCGGTGGTGCTGGCGGACAGCCTGCTGGCTAACGTACGCCTTGGCCGCGATATCAGCGAAGAGGCGGTCTGGCAGGCGCTGGAGCAGGTGCAGCTCGCCTCGCTGGCGCGCGCGCTGCCCGAGGGCATTCATACGCGACTGGGGGAGCAGGGCAATAACCTGTCGGTCGGGCAGAAGCAGCTGCTGGCGCTGGCGCGCGTGCTGGTGGAGATGCCGCAGATTCTGATCCTCGACGAGGCGACCGCCAATATTGACTCCGGCACCGAGCAGGCGATTCAGCAGACGCTGCGCAGGCTGCGCCAGCACACCACGCTGGTCGTTATCGCCCATCGTCTGTCGACCATTACCGAGGCTGATACCATTCTGGTGCTGCATCGCGGTCAGGTTGTGGAGCAGGGCGATCACGCCGCGCTGCTGGCGCGGCAGGGGCGCTACTGGCAGATGTATCAGCTGCAGCAGGCGGGCGATGAACTCGCGTCGGGCAAAACCGTCGCCGCCGTAGAGTAATTTGCACCTTTTTTGCGCGCATTTATCAGAATGTTCCCTATCGCTGCACTTCTTTGAGGCCATCAGCACCAAAGAAGTGCAGCTGCGTGACTATCCCGTTTCGCTTTTCTTTTCCCGCCTGCTTCTTACGCCATGCTAAGCCGTGGCGGGCTGCATTTATGCCGCGTCGCCTGCGCTTTTTCATTCCTGGCACAGCCTTTGCTTCTGTCTCTGCGTGTCTGAGGCGACTCACTTGTCTACTACCCGGAGGGGATGCAATGAAGCTGGTTACCGTGGTCATCAAACCGTTCAAACTGGAGGATGTGCGCGAAGCTCTCTCCTCTATCGGCATTCAGGGGCTGACCGTCTCTGAAGTCAAAGGGTTCGGCCGCCAGAAAGGCCATGCAGAGCTCTATCGCGGCGCCGAATACAGCGTGAACTTTCTGCCCAAGGTCAAGATCGACGTCGCTATCGCCGACGACCAGCTCGACGAAGTGGTGGATGTGATCAGCAAAGCGGCCTACACCGGCAAGATCGGTGACGGCAAAATTTTTGTCGCCGAGCTGCAGCGCGTCATCCGTATTCGTACCGGTGAAACCGACGAAGCAGCGCTCTAATTTCGGCTACGTAATCTGATGGGATGGAAAAAAATGAATAAAGCACTCACCTTGTTGGGCCTCATCAGCCTGTCGCTGTTACCGTCGCTGGCGATGGCTGCGCCGGCCGTAGCGGATAAGGCCGACAACGCCTTTATGATGATTTGCACCGCGCTGGTGCTGTTTATGACGATTCCAGGGATCGCGCTGTTTTACGGCGGCTTAATCCGCGGCAAAAACGTGCTCTCTATGCTGACGCAGGTGGCGGTGACCTTTGCGCTGGTCTGCGTGCTGTGGATTGTGTATGGCTATTCGCTGGCCTTCAGCGAAGGCAACGCCTTCTTCGGCAGCTTCCAGTGGGCAATGCTGAAAAATATCGAGCTGAAAGCGGTGATGGGCAGCTTCTATCAATATATCCACGTTGCGTTCCAGGCGTCGTTCGCCTGTATCACCGTGGGGCTGATTGTCGGCGCCATCGCTGAACGTATTCGCTTCTCCGCCGTGCTGATTTTTGTTGGCGTGTGGGTGACGCTGGCCTACCTGCCGATTGCACACATGGTCTGGGCAGGCGGCTTCCTCGCGCAGGATGGCGCGCTGGACTTCGCCGGCGGTACCGTTGTGCATATCAACGCCGCGATCGCGGGCCTGGTGGGTGCCTATCTGGTGGGCAAACGCGCCGGCTTCGGCAAAGAGGCGTTTAAGCCGCACAACCTGCCGATGGTTTTCACCGGCACGGCAATCCTCTATGTCGGCTGGTTTGGCTTTAACGCCGGTTCAGCCTCAGCCGCCAACGAAATCGCTGCGCTGGCCTTCCTGAACACCGTGGTCGCTACCGCAGGCGCCGTGCTCTCCTGGACCTTCGGCGAGTGGGCGGTGCGCGGCAAACCGTCGCTGCTGGGTGCCTGTTCGGGCTTTATCGCCGGTCTGGTGGCCATTACCCCAGCCTGCGGCTATGTAGGCGTCGGCGGCGCGCTGATTATCGGCCTGGTGGGCGGTCTGGCAGGACTGTGGGGCGTAACCTCCCTGAAGAGAATGCTGCGCGTGGATGACCCGTGCGACGTCTTCGGCGTGCACGGCGTGTGCGGCATCGTTGGCTGTATCCTGACCGGCGTGTTTGCCTCCTCTTCGCTGGGCGGCGTCGGCTATGCGGAAGGCGTCACCATGGGCCATCAGGTGTGGGTGCAGCTGTTCAGCGTCGGCGTGACTATCGTCTGGTCAGCAGTGGTCGCCTTTATCGGCTTTAAGCTGGCGGATATGATTGTGGGTCTGCGCGTGCCGGAAGAGCAGGAGCGCGAAGGTCTGGACGTCAACAGCCACGGCGAGAACGCTTACAACCAGTAAGCCGTCGGGCAGAGAGAAGCAGTGCGCTAAAAATAAAAAGCAAAAAGGGGCGACTATTCGCCCCTTATTTTTTGCCTCTTTGCCGCTGGCAGCTTATTCGCTGCGCTGACGCATCACCCCTTCCTGCACGGTTGAGGCGACCAGCACGCCCTGCTGGTTATAGAACTCGCCGCGCACAAAACCGCGCGCCCCTGAGGCGGAGGTGCTTACCACGCTGTAGAGCAGCCAGTCGCTGAAGTTAAAGGGGCGGTGAAACCACATCGAATGGTCGATGGTGGCGACCTGCATATCCGCCTCAAGAAAACCTTTGCCGTGGGGCTGTAGCGCCACCGGCAGGAAGTTGAGGTCGGAGGCGTAGCCAAGCAGATACTGGTGAATGCGCAGATCGGCGGGCAGCCCGCCGTTGGCGCGGATCCACACCTGGCGCACCGGCTCGTCGACGCGGCCTTTCAGCGGATTGTGAATCTGAACCGGACGTATCTCCAGCGGCCGCTCAGCGATAAATTTCTCGCGCACCTTTTCCGGCAGCAGATGCGCCATCTTTTGCGCCAAATCCTGCTCCGATGCCAGCGTTTCCGGGCCAGGCACCTCGGGCATGGCGTTCTGATGCTCAAAGCCGCTCTCAGGCGCCTGGAAAGAGGCGGTCATATAGAAAATAGGCTGTCCGTTTTGCACCGCGCTGACGCGGCGCGCGCTAAAGCTTTTGCCGTCGCGCAGGGTTTCCACATCGTAAATAATGCCTTTCTTGCTGTCGCCCGGCCGCAAAAAGTAGCTGTGGAAAGAGTGGATAATACGCTCTTCCGGCACGGTCTGTTTCGCCGCGTAGAGCGCCTGGCCGACCACCTGGCCGCCAAATACCTGACGCAGTCCTAAATCTTCGCTCTGGCCGCGAAAGAGACCCTCTTCCAGCTTTTCCAGATTTAATAAATTAAGCAGATTCTGCAGCGCCTGGCTCATAGTGCAATCCTCACAAAGTTAACCCGCTCAGTGTGAAAGATCCGACCAGTTTCCGTCAATCAAAGAGTGCAGCAGAGGCCGCGCGGAGCAGAGAGGAAATATCTGGATTTTATGCCAGGATTAACCACATAAGGCGAATGAAACCCCAGGCGAAGAATTCGCAGCCGATAATCATAGTGATCAGATGGAGACGACATCAATGAAACTCTGGCAAGTGGTAAGTGGTATTACCTTGATTGCAGCCGCTGCAGGCTGCGCCGATCACAGCAAACCGGTGCCGGTGCCGACGCTGGGGGCCAGCGCGGCAGGGCAACAGGCGGCCATTGCGCAGCCTAACGTGAGCGGTTCGGTCTATATCCGTCAGCGGATAGCACTGCCGCCTGACGCGGTGCTGACGGTTACGCTCTCCGACGCGACGATGGCGAACGCGCCGTCGAAAGTGCTGTCGCAGTGCGCTGTACATACGCAGGGTAAGCAGGCGCCGTTCCAGTTCGTGCTGCCGTTTAATCCGGCCGATATCCAGCCCAACGCGCGTATTCTGCTGAGCGCGGCGATCACTATCGACGGCAAGCTGGCGTTTATTACCGATACGGTGAAGCCGGTTATCAACCAGGGCGGCACCAAAGCGGAACTGCTGCTGGTGCCGGTGCCGCAAACTGCGCTGCCTACCCAGCCCGGCGCGGTCACCACGGTGCCGTCAACCTCGCCAACGCAGGTTACGCCATCTTCTTCCGTTCCTGCGCCAACCAGCCTGTAACCTGAGAGAAGCGGGGCGCTCTCGCCCCGCTGTCAGGGCTGCCAGCGATAAGCGTCCAGCGCGATGCGGCCATCGTCGCTGATTTCAACGCCTTCCGCCGCCAGCGCGTCGCGCTGTCTGAGCAGATCGTCACCCTGCAGGGAGATTGCGCCGTGGCGGTTAATGACGCGATGCCAGGGGAGCTGGCTGCCGGGCGGCAGCCGACGCAGAACGCCGCCCACCTGACGCGCCGCGCGCGGCGACCCCGCCAGGCGGGCGATATCGCCGTAGGTGGCGACTTTACCTGGGGGAATAGCGGCAACAATATGCCATATGCGCTGCTGAAAATTCTCCTGGGGATCCATACTGGCCTTCCATAGAAGCAAAAACGCTACTGTAGCACAGCGAGGTGGCCGTCTGGTGAGACGCATTGTTCAAGAAAACAACGGTCATCCGGGCGGCGCTTGCAATTGGCGGGGGCTTCCCTGATAATGCCCCCGCCTTCGAAAGAGGGCTTGTCAATGGAGGCTCTGTTGGTCCTCCCGCAATGCTAACTTGTGAACTCGGTCAGGTCCGGAAGGAAGCAGCCGCAGCAGGCGACGCGTGTGCCGGGATGTGGCTGGCAGGGCCTCCACCACTTTCTCCCCTCGAAAAATCCCCAGACGTCTCCCATAACCGCCACTCCATGGCGCGTTAAAGATTTATTTAGAATAAAGCGGGTGGGTTGCAGCAAACGGGAAGGAAAAACAGTGTGTTAACGCACAAACTTCCATACTGAACCAGGGACTTTGTCGTAAAGCTTATTCATCGTCAGTTCAGCAAGACGATGGTCGGCGGCAGAGTAGAATACCGCCAGTTCATCATCAGATAACTCATACTTATTCTTTTCAATTACGCGCTCAAGCGTATCGATCGATCGGCAGCGTCTCAGCCGCATCAAATAATCAGTTTTCGTCAGATTTTTATCGTTCATAAATAAACCGGTCTCATGTTTACCTAAATGGAGTGGCTGGGTTGCTGAAGAAAAGCGCACTCTTCGCTAAACAGATTAAATAAGCGTCGAGCGGAACGCTGCCACTGATTCAGATCCTGCGCGTTGATACCATAATTAGTGAATAGCATAAAGGTATCGTCAAGATAGTCGTCGATCTGCGTTATCAAATCTTCATCTTCAGCATGCTTTATTTTGTAATTCATCGTGAAAGAAGCAATGTGCTCAATCAAATCATTAAGCTGTAAATTGTTCTCAGAAGTCGGGTCGTTAAGCCAGCCGTGATGGCTGTCGGTCAGCGTCGCCATACTTTCGTCAAACAGGTTCTCACACAGGAATTTAAGCTGGGCAATATCATGCCGTTTCGGTGAGTACTCGTCCATCTTTTTCCCCTCCATAGCTTGCACGGATACCGCTGCGCGGCGAGTTAAGGTTAAGCGGCCAGGAAGTGATTACGAATTGCGGTCAAAGCTTGGGATACATTAAATATAAAACACAATCATTAGATTTGCTCACCTCAATTACCAAATATTACAATTCGTCGGCGGGGGAGGGTTGCTGGTTGGCTATCAGCTCAAACTCAAGCCTGCCGGGCAGAACCTGAAACAGAACCTGCTCTTCACGGGTAAAAACTTCATTTAAATCCAGACAAGGACTAAATATATGCCCGTCAAATTGATAAAGCATTTTAAAACGATTACTGGCTAACTTTTCAACAGACTTTATTTTAAAACTCTCTGGAACTAACTGTGCATGTGGTGAATACCAGTGCAAATCACCTGCCAGAGGTTGTGCTATTTTGGGAATATTCCGTTGGATAAACGCCGTTAATTCTGGGACGGTCGGGTTTTCCGGGTTGATATTGCTTTCAAGCTGCAGAGACATTTCATTTACCGCTTCAGTAGATTGTTAAACCGATCATTAGACTTGTGCAACCACTTTGCAACGCCTCTTTTAACGACAAAATCTATTGTTGTTATTCATAAAGGCTTTTTCCTCAGTGAATCAGATAAATGGCATGCCGATTTGCTGAGCGAAAACGCGCTGCTGATACCTTTTGAAACATATTACCTGCACGTCCCAATCTCAATATGCGGTAGATTGTTGTTATGTTATAACATAATGAGTTAATCATGAGTCAAAGTGGAATGCTGCTTTCGCTGGGCGGAAGAGTCGCGGTTGCCTTGTTCATTATCGCTCTGCTGGCGCTGGCGATAGCGTGGGGAGTCGCATCATGATGCGTTTTAACCGGCTGCAGGCGGGCTATCAAAACAGAGCGGTGACGCCGGTTATTGATGCCGAATTAGCCTCCGGAAGCATGACGGCGCTGATCGGCGCCAACGGCAGCGGTAAATCGACGCTGCTGAAAACCATTGCCGGACTGATAAAACCGGTGGCCGGAAGGTGCGATCTGCAGCTTCCTCAGAAGGCTATCGGCTGGATGCCGCAGCGCAGCGAACTGGAGACGCGCTTTCCGTTAACCGTATTTGAGCTAGTGTCGATAGGCTGCTGGCCGCGCTGCGGCTGGTTCGGCGGCATCAGCCGCAGCATGCGGCAGGAGATCGACCAGGCGCTGGATGCGGTTCAGATGCGCGATTTCGCCAGCGCGCAGCCCGCCACGCTGTCGGGAGGCCAGCTGCAGCGCGTGCTTTTCGCCCGCCTGCTGCTGCAGCGTAGCCCGCTGTGGCTGCTGGATGAACCTTTTAACGGTATCGACAGCAAAACGGTGACGCTGCTGATGTCGATCCTGCAACAGCAGCAGCAGGCAGGTACCACGCTGCTGGTGGTGCTGCACGACCGACCGCTGGTGGCGCGCTATTTCAGCGAGGTGCTGTCGCTGGACGAGGCGGTCAGCGAAGTGCCGGTCGCGCCGCGGAGCCTGGCCTCATGACGCTGATTCAGCCTTTTATTGAATTTGGCTTTATGCGGCGCGCCCTTGTCGCCTGCGTGGCGCTGGCGGTCAGCGCTACGCCGCTCGGCGTCTTTTTATCGCTGCGCCGCATGAGCCTGATTGGCGATGCGCTGTCGCACGCGGTCTTGCCCGGGGCGGCCATCGGCTACCTGATTTCGGGCCTGTCGCTGGTGGCGATGGGCATCGGCGGGCTTATCGCCGGGCTGGCGGTGGCGCTGCTCTCAGGGGCGGTAAGCCGCTACACGCCGTTAAAAGAGGATGCCAGCTTTGCCGGCTTCTATCTGGGCTCGCTGGCGCTGGGCGTCACGCTGGTATCGCTGCGCGGATCAAGCGTCGATCTGCTGCACGTGCTGTTCGGTTCGCTGCTGGCGGTAGATAACCCGGCGCTGCTGCTGGTCGGCGCCATCGCCGCCTTTACTCTGCTGATGCTGGCAATTATCTATCGTCCGCTGGTAATTGACGCTTTCGATCCCGATTTTCTGCGCGCGCAGGGCAAATGGAGCGCACCGCTGGTGCATGGGCTGTTTCTGATGCTGGTGGTGCTCAACCTGGTAGCGGGCTTTCAGGTGCTCGGCACCCTGATGTCGGTCGGGCTGATGATGCTGCCTGCCGCCAGCGCCCGTTTCTGGAGCCGACATCTGGCATGGATGCTGGCCACTGCGATGGCGCTGGCGATCGCCGCCGCCGCGATCGGGCTGATGCTCTCCTGGCGCTTCTCGCTGCCGGCGGGGCCGGCGGTGGTGCTGAGCGCCGCGCTGCTCTTTTTTCTTTCCATTCTGGCAGGACCATGCGGCGGCATTTTGCGCCGCCATTAAACAGGGGTATTTATGAAGACGTTATCATTGAGCATGGCGATCGGCGCGCTGCTGATCAGCCCGTTATCCATGGCGAAAACCGTGAACGTTGTCGCCAGCTTTACCGTACTGGCGGATATCGTAAAGCAGGTGGGGGGCGAGCACGTTAACGTGAAGTCGCTGGTCGGGCCGAATGGCGATCCCCATACCTTCGAGCCGACGCCGCAGGACAGCCAGGCGCTGGCTGGTGCGGATCTGGTATTCGTAAGCGGCCTGGGGCTTGAGGGCTGGATGGATCGGCTGGTGAGCGCTTCGGGCTACAAAGGCGACGCGGTGGTCGCCTCGCGCGGAGTGGCGACGCGCAGTATGGAAGAGGATGGCAAGAGCGTTACCGATCCCCACGCGTGGAATAGCATGCGCAACGGGGTTATCTACGCCACCAATGTGATGAACGCGCTGATCAAGGCCGATCCGCAAGACGCCGAGGCTATTCGCCGCAGCGGTGAACATTATATCGAACAGCTGCAGACGCTGGATGGCTGGGCAAAAACCGCCTTTGCGGCGATACCGGTGGCGAAGCGCAAGGTGCTCACCAGTCACGATGCGTTCGGCTATTTCGGGCAGCGCTACGGCGTGACCTTCCTGGCACCGGTCGGCTTCTCTACCGAATCGGAGGCGAGCGCCAGCGAGGTCGGCGGGCTGATCAGGCAGCTCAAGGCCGAGCATATTCACAGCTACTTTATTGAAAACCAGACCGATCCGCGCCTGGTGAAACAGATCGCCAGCGCAACCGGCGCCCAGCCCGGCGGCGAGCTTTATCCAGAGGCGCTGTCGCAGCCTTCTGGCCCGGCGCCCACCTATGTCGCGGCGTTCCGCCACAATGTCGACGCCATGATCCGCAGCATGAAATAAAAAAGGCCGGGGAATTCCCCGGCCAGTTATCACGACACCTTCTAACGTTTTTTCTTTCTTCCCTGTACCGCCTTAAAGCGCGGATTCGATTTGCAAATGACAAAAACGCGACCGTGACGGCGCACGACTTTGCAATCCTTATGACGTTTTCTGGCCGACGCCAGCGAATTTAATACCTGCATCTTCAGCGACCTTATTTTTTAAGAAAGCGACCAAAGCGCTGGTTGAAGCGCGCGGCGCTGCCCTCTTTAGCAAACTCTTTCTGCTTGCCGGTGTAATAGGGGTGAGAAGCGGACGAGACGTCCAGCGTCATATAGGGCAGGGTCTCGCCTTCAAACTCGATAGTGCGCTCCGTTTTAATGGTGGAGCCGATTTTGAAATATTTATCGACGGTCGTGTCGTGGAACACCACCGGACGGTAATCAGGATGGATATTCGGTTTCATAACGCCTCGCAAATGTTATGTTATAAAGTAACATTATTATGGCGCGCGGCGACGCGAAATGCAACCCATGCTGGCCAGGGCGATCGGAGCTTTTGCCCACTCTTTTGGTGGAAACCCAGGCTGGCTGGTGAAGAAGGGGGAGGCGGCTTGAGTTTTTTTGTCACTGGGGAAGCTGTCCGTGCTGGCGCAACACCCATAAAAAAGGCCGCTTGCGCGGCCTTTTATCATTCAGCAAAGATTAATGCTGATGGTTCTGTTCGGTCGGATGACCTTTTTCCAGCTCCGATTTGTTCTTGCCGAAGCGGCGGCGCACCACCACGAAGAACACCGGAACGAAGAATATCGCCAGCGCGGTCGCCGTGACCATCCCGCCCATTACGCCGGTACCGACGGCGTTCTGCGCGCCGGAACCTGCGCCGGTGCTGATCGCCAGCGGCAACACGCCGAGAATAAAGGCCAGCGAGGTCATCAGAATCGGACGCAGACGCATACGACAGGCTTCCAGCGTCGCTTCCACCAGGCCTTTGCCCTCTTTCTCCATCAAATCCTTGGCGAATTCGACGATCAGAATGGCGTTCTTGGCCGACAGCCCGACGGTGGTCAACAGACCTACCACGAAGTAAACGTCGTTACTCAGTCCGCGCAGCGTGGTAAAGATCAGCGCGCCGATAACCCCGAGCGGCACCACCAGCATAACTGAGAACGGAATCGACCAGCTCTCATAGAGCGCTGCCAGACAGAGGAAGACCACAATCAGCGAGATGGCGTAGAGCGCAGGCGCCTGGTTGCCGGAGAGGCGTTCCTGATAGGACATGCCTGTCCAGTCATAGCCGATGCCCGCAGGCAGTTTCGACGCCAGCTCTTCCATCAGGTTCATCGCGTCGCCGGAGCTTTTGCCTGGCGCAGCCTGGCCCAGAATCTCCATTGACGGCAGGCCGTTATAGCGCTCCAGACGCGGCGAGCCGTACTGCCACTTCGCCGATGAGAAGGCGGAGAAGGGCACCATATTGCCGCTGCTGTTGCGCACATACCATTTGCTGATGTCGTCCGGCAGCATACGGTCTTTCGCTTCGCCCATTACGTAGACCTTCTTCACGCGACCGCGATCGATAAAGTCATTGACGTAAGAGCCGCCCCAGGCTGCGCCGAGCGTGGTGTTGATATCGGAGATCGATACTCCCAGCGCCTGCGCTTTTTCCTGATCGATAGTCAGTTTGTACTGCGGCGTATCTTCCAGGCCGTTGGGACGCACGCCCACCAGCGTATCGGAGTGCTGCGCCACCATGCCCAGCAGCTGGTTACGCGCTTCGGTCAGTTTTTCATGACCAAGGTTGTTCTGGTCGATCAGCTCAAAGTCGAAGCCGGTCGCGTTCCCCAGCTCGATAATCGCCGGCAGGTTGAACGGGAACACTGACGCATCTTTGATCTGGCCCAGCGCGACCATAGCGCGACCGGCGATAGCCGGCACCTTCAGATCGCTGTTGCTGCGTTCATCCCAGGGTTTCAGGCTGACGAAGGCGATACCGGTGTTCTGACCACGGCCGGAGAAGCCGAAGCCGTTAACGGTAAACACCGACTTGACGCTGTCCTTCTCTTTATTAAGGAAGTAATCAGTAATCTGATCCATGACCTTCTGCGTACGCTCTTGCGTCGCGCCCGCAGGCAGCTGCGCCTGAGCGAGCAGCAGGCCCTGATCCTCTTCCGGCAGGAACGAGGAGGGGAGGCGCAGGAACAGATAGGCCATACCCACCACGATTACCAGATAGATCACCAGATAGCGGCCGGTGCTGCGCACGATATGGCCAACGCTGTCGACGTAGTGGTTGGTGCTCTTGTCAAACAGGCGGTTAAACCAGCCGAAGAAACCGGTGGTTTTGCCGTGATCGCCTTTTTTGATCGGCTTCAGCATCGTGGCGCAGAGCGCCGGCGTCAGGATTAACGCCACCAGCACCGACAGCGCCATCGCAGAAACGATGGTGATGGAGAACTGGCGATAGATAACCCCGGTGGAGCCGCCGAAGAAGGCCATCGGGATAAAGACCGCCGAGAGCACCAGCGCAATACCGACCAGCGCGCCCTGAATCTGCTCCATCGAACGCTTCGTCGCCTCTTTAGGCGGCAGCCCCTCTTCGGCCATCACGCGCTCAACGTTCTCAACTACCACGATGGCGTCATCCACCAGCAGGCCGATGGCGAGCACCATACCGAACATCGTCAGCGTGTTTATCGAGTAGCCGAAGGCGCTGATGATGGCAAACGTACCGAGCAGCACAACCGGTACCGCGATGGTTGGGATCAGGGTGGCGCGGAAGTTCTGCAGGAAGAGATACATGACCAGGAACACCAGCACGATCGCTTCAAACAGGGTTTTGACCACTTCAAAGATAGAGATCTTAACGAACGGCGTGGTGTCATAGGGATAAACCACTTTCAGGCCGGCCGGGAAGGTCGACTGCAGTTTGCCCAGCTCCGCCTTCACCGCGTTGGCGGTATCGAGCGCGTTCGCGCCGGTCGCCAGCTTGATACCGATACCGGAAGCCGGTTTACCGTTATAGCGCGCGATAACCTCGTAGTTCTCGCCGCCCAGCTCGATTTTCGCCACGTCGCGCAGGCGAACCTGCGAACCGTCGGTGTTCACCTTCAGCAGAATTTTGCCGAACTCATCGGTCGAGGTCAGACGCGTCTGCGCAATGATTGAAGCGTTGAGCTGCTGGTTCGGCGCGGCAGGTGCCCCACCCAGCTGACCCGCTGCGACCTGGGCGTTCTGGGTGTTAATGGCGCTGATGACGTCGACCGGCGTCAGCTGATAGTTATTCAGCTTTGCCGGATCCATCCAGATACGCATCGCATACTGCGCACCGAAGATCTGGGTATCGCCGACGCCCGCGGTACGGCTGATGGGGTCTTTAAAGGTTGACGCAACGAAATCGGAGATATCGTTCTGGGTCATTGAACCGTCATCGCTGACGAAACCCGCCACCATCAGGAAGCTGCTGGAGGATTTCTGCACCTGAATACCCTGCTGCTGCACTTCCTGCGGCAGCAGCGGCATCGCCAGCTGCAGTTTGTTCTGCACCTGGACCTGCGCGATATCGGGATCGGTGCCGGATTCAAAGCTCAGGGTCAGCTGCAGGTTACCGGAAGAGTCACTGTTTGATGAGAAGTACATCAGCCCATCAATACCGTTCATATTCTGTTCGATAACCTGCGTTACGGAGTCCTGCAGCGTTTTCGCATCGGCGCCCGGATAGGCGGCACGAATCTGCACGGCCGGCGGAGCAACGTTGGGATATTGCTCGATCGGCAGCTTAAGAATCGATAGCGCACCCGCCAGCATCACGATGATGGCGATTACCCACGCAAAGATGGGGCGATCGATAAAGAACTTAGCCATGTATCAACGGCTCCTGTTAAGACGAAGTTTTTTCAGACTGGGTCTGAGATTGCGCACCGGCGTCAGATTTCTGCTCGGCAGCGACTTCCTGCGGCGTCACCTGAGCGCCTGGCTTCGCGCGCTGCGTGCCGACGCTGATTACGCGTTCACCCTCTTTCAGACCAGAGGTCACCAGCCATTTGTCGCCGATCGCCTGCGAGGCGTTGACGCTGCGTACTTCAACCTTGTTGTCCGCGCCAACCACCATCACGGTCGCCTGACCGGTCGGCGTGCGGGCCACGGCCTGCTGCGGAACCAGCAGCGCATTCGGGTTGGTGCCTTCTTCCAGACGCGCGCGGACGAACATGCCCGGCAGCAAACGGTGATCCGGGTTCGGCACGATAGCGCGCAGGGTGATCGAGCCGGTGGTTTCGTCAACCGTGACGTCGGAGAACTCCAGCGTGCCTTTCTGCGGCGATTCGCTGCCGTCCTGCATCAGCAGGGTAACGGTTGCTTTGCCATCGACCTGCTTCAGCTGGCCAGACTCCAGCTCAGCGCGCAGGCGCATAAACTCGTCGCTGGACTGGGTAACGTCAACATACATTGGGTCGAGCTGCTGCACAGTGGCCAGCGCGGTGGTCTGCGCACTCTGCACCAGCGCCCCTTCGGTCACGGACGATTTGCCGATACGACCGCTGATAGGCGAGGTCACTTTGGTATAGGCCAGATTGATGCGGGCGGTTTCGACGTTTGCTTTTGCTACCTGCACGGCAGCCGCGTTCTGCGCGGCGGTGGCGACGGCGTTATCGTAATCCTGCTGGCTGATATATTTGGTGCCGAGCAGCGGCTTGTAACGGTTAACCGTCAGCTGCGCGATGCGGGCGTTGGCTTCTGCCTGCGCCAGATCGCCTTTCGCGCTGTCGTAGCTTGCCTGGTAGGTAGCAGGATCGATCTGATAAAGCGATTCGCCCGCTTTAATATCGCTGCCTTCCACAAAATTACGCTTCAGAATGATACCGGAAACCTGAGGACGCACTTCAGCCACGCGGTAGGCGGAGGTGCGGCCCGGCAGCTCCGTGGTGATCTTCAGGGGTTCGCTTTTAAGGGTGACAACCCCCACTTCCGGCGGGTGCTGCTGGGCGGCTTGCTGGGATTTATTATCATCACATCCTGTTAACACAAAGCTGCCTGAAAGCATCAGGACGGCCGCCAGAGGCGATAATCCTCTGTTTTTATTCATAAATAAACCTCTAGTGTCCGATATCAATTGATCAATGGATCACAAACCGATAAACCCATTGCTGCGCTAAAACCCGGGGTCATGCTATGGTACATACATTCACAAATGTATGTAAACTTGCCAGTTCGTAAAAAAAACTCCCTATGGCACGAAAAACCAAAGCCCAAGCACTTGAAACGCGTCATCAAATTCTTGATGCCGCCCTTGCGTTATTTTCCTGCCAGGGCGTCTCCACCACCTCGCTTGCGGATATCGCAGCAGCGGCCGGCGTAACGCGGGGCGCAATTTACTGGCACTTTAAAAATAAAGCCGATGTGTTACATGAAATCTGGCTGCGCACCGACGCTGGGCTTGATGATGTGGAACTTGAGTATCAGTCAAAATACCCTGGCGATCCACTCTCTGTATTGCGCGCAATGCTGATCTATATCTTTGAAGCAACAGCAAAGGATCCGCAGCGACGCGCGCTGATGGAGATTATTTTCCATAAGTGCGAATTCGTCGGCGAAATGGCGGCGCTGAAAATCATGCAGCAAAGCCTGCTTTCAGAGTGCTATGACAAAATAGAAGATGTTTTGAAAGAGTGCATTGAGGCAGGGCAATTACCCGTGAGACTGAACACCCGCCAGGCGGCGCTGCTGATGCGGGGCTACGTCAACGGCATGATGGAGAGCTGGCTGTTTGCGCCGGAGAGCTTTGACCTGGCGGCGAGCGCGCCGCAAATTGTCGAAGCCTGTATCGATATGCTACGTCTGAGCCCGACGTTAAGCGCGTCGCATCAGCCCTGACGTTCTGCGTCGCGCTTTTTCTCAAAGTCGCGCTGCACGATCGCCAGCGCCGCCAGCACGGTTTCGGCAGGCAAGCGGTTCTCTTCCAGAAGCTGAATTAAGTCTACCGCCAGTTTTATCTCGTCGGGCGCGGTTTCCAGTGACATTTTCGTTCCTTATATACGCAGTTTCGCTGCGACCAGCAGCATGAGTAGCGCGCCGCCCAGCGCAATGCCGAGCGCAGCGGGATGGAGCGTCGCCAGCGATCCGAGATTGTAATAGCTGGCGATATAGCCGCCGACCAGCGCGCCGATCACCGCCAGCACCAGGGTGGCGGCAAGGCCGCCGGGCCGACCGGGAAAAAAGCGCCGCTTCAGCCAGCCAGCGACCGCTCCAGTAATAATCCAGGCGATGATTCCCATTTCAGGCTCCTGATCAGATGGCCTAAGTATAGGCGTCAGTGGGCATCGTCGCGCAGAGAAAGCGCCCAGTTCACCGCGTGAATCGCCTGGCGGCAGCGCGCCATGCGGCCTTCCAGCACCTCAAGATCCTGCTTTAACTGCTGCTGCGCCGCCAGGCTCTCCGCCAGCGCGAGCCGCTGTTCGCGCTGGTCAATCATCGCCTGCAGCCGCCGCTCATACTCGCGGTATTCCGCCAGCTTCTGCTGACGCGGCGGCGTCGCGGGCCGTTCGCGGCGCGGGCGCAGCTGCTGCGTATTCGCTTCGCGCTGCAGGGCGGCAATCTGATTCACCAGCTTCTCCGCCAGCCAGACGCGCTCTGACTCGTTTGCCGAATCGCACAGCAGCTGCAGATTACGCTCTATCTCCTGCAGGTAGTCGGCCAGCCGCGTGCCGCTGGTGGTAAATAGCTGTTTGTCGAAGCGCGGGGTGCGGCAGCGTCCGTCGGGATGCTGGGCGATCTGCGTCTTGAGCGCCGTCAGGCAGGCGGCCAGGCGCTGTTGAGTGGTGGCGGACGCCATTATCTTTTCCTTATCTGTGCTAACGTAGCGCGCATGCAAAAGATCCAGGCAAGGCTATGCAACGTATTTTACTTCTGACTCTCGGCTGGCTGGCCATCATACTCGGCGCGCTGGGCATTGTATTACCATTATTGCCGACCACGCCATTTGTGCTGCTGGCGGCCTGGTGCTTCGCCCGATCGTCGCCGCGCTTTCATCACTGGCTGCTGTGGCGTTCGCCGTTCGGGCGCTATCTGCGCCACTGGCAGCGCCATCGCGCGATGCCGCCGGGCGCGAAAGGTCGCGCTATGGCGCTGACGCTGGTGACTTTTTGCGTTTCGATCTGGCTGGTGAAAATTCTGTGGGTACGCCTGTTCCTTGGCGTAATGCTCTGCTTTTTGCTGCTGATGATGTGGCGTATTCCTGTGGTGGCCGAATCGCCCGACGATCGCGCGCCGCCGCGATAAGGTTGCATTTAGCCGGCCATTTGCTTAGATTTGGGCATCTTCGTGCGTGGCTTCCCTTTTTTTACTCTCTGCGTCTGATTCATTTTGGAATCTGACGCTATGGAAGCTGCGCGATATAAAGTTTTTACCAGGCGTAACATTATGACCGCAACTGCGCAGCAGCTTGAATTCATTAAAGAGAGCATTAAAAGCATTCAGGATTACCCGAAACCCGGGATCCTCTTCCGCGACGTCACCAGCCTGCTGGAAGATCCGCAAGCCTACGCCGCGACCATCGCGCTGCTCGTCGAGCGCTATCGCGATCGGGGCATTACTAAAGTGGTCGGCACCGAAGCGCGCGGTTTCCTGTTCGGCGCGCCGGTCGCGCTGGGATTAGGCGTCGGCTTCGTGCCGGTGCGCAAGCCGGGCAAACTGCCGCGCGCTACCTTCAGCGAATCCTACGAGCTGGAATATGGCACCGATGCGCTCGAGCTGCATAAAGACGCGATTAAGCCTGGCGACGTCGTGCTGGTGGTGGACGATCTGCTGGCGACCGGCGGCACGATTGAAGCGACGGTCAAGCTGATCCGCCGCGCAGGCGGCGAAGTGAAAGACGCCGCGTTTGTCATTAACCTCTTCGATCTGACCGGCGAATCTCGCCTGAAAGCGCTGGGCGTCAACTGCTACAGCCTGGTCAACTTCCCCGGTCACTAAGTGATGATGGCCTCGCCGCGCGCGAGGCCAGCAAGTGATAGGCATTGCCCGCCGTCGCTGTTAAACTACTGCAACGATATACAGGGGTTGCAGCGCGTCTGCGCTCATCTTTCCAACCACATCCAGTGATCGAATCCACATGAGCTATCAGGTACTTGCGCGAAAATGGCGTCCCCAGGCATTTGCTGACGTTGTCGGTCAGGAACATGTCCTGACCGCGCTGGCGAATGGACTGTCACTGGGACGTCTCCATCATGCCTATCTCTTTTCCGGCACGCGCGGCGTGGGCAAAACCACCATCGCGCGCCTGCTGGCGAAGGGACTCAACTGCGAAACCGGCATCACCGCCACGCCGTGCGGCAAATGCGACAACTGTCGCGAGATCGAACAGGGCCGCTTTGTCGATCTGATCGAAATCGACGCCGCGTCGCGCACCAAGGTGGAGGATACGCGCGATCTGCTGGACAACGTGCAGTATGCGCCCGCGCGCGGCCGCTTTAAGGTCTACCTGATCGATGAAGTGCATATGCTGTCGCGCCACAGCTTTAACGCGCTGCTGAAAACGCTCGAAGAGCCGCCGTCGCACGTTAAATTCCTGCTTGCCACCACCGATCCGCAAAAGCTGCCGGTAACTATCCTCTCCCGCTGTCTGCAGTTTCATCTTAAGGCGCTCGACGTTGAGCTGATCCGCAAACAGCTCGACTATGTGCTGCAGCAGGAGCAGATCGAAAACGAACCGCGCGCGCTGCAGCTGCTGGCGCGCGCCGCCGACGGCAGCATGCGCGACGCGCTCAGCCTCGCCGATCAGGCGATCGCCATGGGGCAGGGCGTGGTCAGCAGCCTTGTTGTCAGCCAGATGCTCGGCACCCTGGACGACGAGCAGCCGCTGGGGCTGATCGAGGCGCTGGTGGACGGCAGCGGCGAACAGGTGATGACCCTGCTTAACCAGGCCGCGTCGCGCGGCGTGGAGTGGGAGGCGCTGCTGGTGGAGATGCTGCGTCTGCTGCACCACATTGCGATGGTGCAGCTGCTGCCCGGCTCGCTTAGCGACGAAGAAGAGAGCCACGCGCCGCGTCTGCGCGAACTGGCGCGCGTTGTGCCGCCCGCCGACGTTCAGCTTTACTATCAAACGTTGCTGATGGGGCGCAAGGATCTGCCGCTGGCGCCCGATCGCCGCATGGGCGTTGAAATGACGCTGCTGCGCGCGCTGGCGTTTCATCCGCAGACGGCGATCGCCGAACCGGCGGCGCGTCCAGCTATGACGCCGCAGGCGGAGCCGAGCGCCGTTGCGCCGCAGCCGCATAGTGCCGCCGCGCAGCCGCGTGTTGCCCCCACGCAGCCGCATGTCGCCGCCGCGCAGCCGCAGATGGCACCGCCCGCGCCGCCGCCGGAACGGGTTGCCGCGCCGGTCGAAGCGCCACCGGCCGCCGCGCCGGACGGCTCATTCTCCGATACCACCAGCCAGCTCCTGCAGGCGCGCACTCAGCTGCTGCGCCAGGGGGCCAGCAAACCAAAAAAGAGTGAGCCGGCAGCGTCCCTGACGCGGCCGGCTACCTCCGCGCTGGAGCGCCTGGCCTCAGTTACCGAACGCGCGCAGGCAGCGCGTCCGCGCGAGGCGGCGCCGACGAAAAAAGAGGCGTACCGCTGGAAAGCGCAGTCGCCGGTCGAGGCGGCGCCCGAGCCGGTGGCGACGCCAAAAGCCTTGCGTTCGGCGCTTGAGCATGAGAAAACCCCTGAGCTGGCGGCGCGCCTGATGGAAGAAGCGCAGCAGCGCGATCCCTGGGCGGCGGAAATCGCCGCGCTGCCCCTGCCGAAGCTGGTGCAGCAGCTGGCGCTCAATGCCTGGAAAGAGACGACGGAGCAGGGCGTTTGCCTGCATCTGCGCGCCGCGCAGCGTCATCTGAACTCCGCGTCGGCGCAGCAGGTGCTTGCCGCCGCGCTGAGCAACGCCGCCGGTCAGCCGGTTGAATTGACTATCATTGAAGATGATAATCCTGCGGTATTGACGCCACTTGAGTGGCGGCAGGCCATTTACGAAGAGAAGCTGGCGCAGGCGCGCCAGTCTATCATTAGCGATACGCACATCCAGACGCTGCGCCGTTTCTTCGACGCCGATCTGGATGAAGAGAGTATCCGACCCGTTTGACCACGCTGCCGCTGTCTCATGGATAGCGATGCGGCCTTAGCTGAGAGAGAAAACTATGTTTGGTAAAGGCGGACTGGGCAACCTGATGAAGCAGGCCCAGCAGATGCAAGACAAAATGGCCAAAGTTCAGGAAGAGATCGCCGCGCTGGAAGTGACCGGCGAATCGGGCGCGGGCCTGGTGAAAGTCACCATTAACGGCGCGCACAACTGCCGCCGCGTGGAGATCGACCCCAGCCTGCTGGAAGATGACAAAGAGATGCTGGAAGATCTGGTTGCCGCCGCATTCAATGACGCCGCTCGTCGTATCGACGAAACGCAGAAAGAGAAAATGGCCTCTGTTTCCGCGGGCATGCAGCTGCCGCCCGGCTTCAAGATGCCGTTCTGATGCAAACCAGTCCACTGCTTGAAGCTCTGATGGAGGCGCTGCGCTGCCTGCCCGGCGTTGGGCCGAAGTCGGCGCAGCGCATGGCGTTTCAGCTGCTGCAGCGCGATCGCAGCGGTGGCATGCGGCTGGCGCAGGCGCTGACGCGCGCCATGTCCGAAATCGGCCACTGCGCCGACTGCCGCACCTTCACCGAGCAGGAAATTTGCACCATCTGCGCCAATCCGCGGCGTCAGCAGAATGGGCTTATCTGCGTGGTGGAGAGCCCGGCGGATATTCACGCCATCGAGCAGACCGGTCAGTTTGCCGGCCGCTATTTCGTCCTGATGGGGCATCTCTCTCCGCTGGACGGCATCGGCCCGCAGGATATCGGGCTGGATCGGCTTGAGCAGCGGCTGGAGAGCGAAACCATCAAAGAGGTCATCCTCGCCACCAACCCCACGGTTGAAGGCGAAGCGACCGCCAACTACATCGCCGAGCTGTGCGGCCAGTATGGCGTCGAAGCCAGCCGCATCGCTCACGGCGTGCCGGTTGGCGGCGAGCTGGAGATGGTGGATGGCACCACGCTCTCCCACTCGCTGGCCGGGCGCCACAAGATTACTTTCTGAACGCTTGCCGACGTCGTTAACGACGTCGGCTTGAAATTTTCTGCACCATCCCCACATCAACCTCAACGTTCGTTCAACCTGATTCCGTTGAGGTAACAATGACCATGAAAGGACAAGAGACGCGTGGCTTTCAGTCAGAGGTAAAACAGCTTCTGCACCTGATGATCCATTCCCTCTATTCAAACAAAGAGATTTTCCTGCGCGAGCTAATTTCCAACGCCTCGGACGCCGCTGACAAGCTGCGCTTCCGCGCGCTGTCGGACGCCAGCCTCTATGAAGGCGACGGCGAGCTGCGCGTGCGTCTCTCTGTGGATAAGGACAAACGCACCCTGACGCTGTCGGACAACGGTATCGGCATGCGTCGCGACGAGGTGATTGAGAACCTGGGCACCATCGCCAAATCCGGCACCAAATCTTTCCTCGAATCGCTGGGCTCAGACCAGGCGAAAGACAGCCAGCTGATCGGCCAGTTCGGCGTCGGCTTCTACTCGGCGTTTATCGTGGCGGACAAAGTATCGGTGCGCACCCGCGCGGCCGGTGCCGCAGCAGACGAGGGGGTGTTCTGGGAGTCGGCCGGGGAAGGTGAGTACACTATCGCCGATATCACCAAAGCCGATCGCGGCACCGAGATCACCCTGCATCTGCGCGAAGGCGAGGATGAATTCCTCGACGCCTGGCGCGTGCGCAGCATCATCGGCAAATATTCCGATCACATTGCGCTGCCGGTAGAGATTGAAACCAAAGACGCTGAAAACGACACCACCACCTGGGAGAAGATCAACAAAGCCCAGGCGCTGTGGACGCGCAATAAAGCGGATATCAGCGACGAAGAGTACAACGAGTTCTATAAGCATATCGCCCACGACTTCAGCGATCCGGCCACCTGGAGCCATAACCGCGTAGAAGGGAAGCAGGAGTACACCAGCCTGCTCTATATCCCGTCGCGCGCGCCGTTTGATATGTGGAACCGCGACCACAAGCACGGGCTGAAGCTCTATGTGCAGCGCGTCTTCATCATGGATGACGCCGAACAGTTTATGCCGAACTACCTGCGCTTCGTGCGTGGCCTGATTGACTCCAGCGATCTGCCGCTGAACGTCTCGCGCGAGATCCTCCAGGACAGCCGCGTTACCCAGACCCTGCGCGGCGCGCTGACCAAACGTACCTTGCAGATGCTGGAGAAGCTGGCGAAGGATGACGCCGAAAAATACCAGACCTTCTGGAAAGAGTTTGGCCTGGTGCTGAAAGAGGGACCGGCGGAAGACAGCGCTAACCAGGAAGCGATCGCTAAACTGCTGCGCTTCGCCTCCACCCATAACGACAGCGCCGAGCAGACAGTATCGCTGGACGCGTACGTCAGCCGCATGGTGGAAGGTCAGGAGAAGATCTACTACATCACCGCCGACAGCTACGCCGCTGCGAAGAGCAGCCCGCATCTGGAGCTGTTCCGCAAAAAAGGTATTGAGGTGCTGCTGCTCTCCGATCGTATCGACGAGTGGATGATGAGCTACCTGACCGAGTTCGACGGCAAGCCTTTCCAGTCGGTGAGCAAGGCGGATGAGTCGCTGAGCAAGCTGGCAGACGAAGAGAGCGAAGAGCAGAAAGAGGCGGAGAAGGCGCTGGAGCCGTTCGTGGATCGCGTGAAAACGCTGCTGGGCGACCGCGTGAAAGAGGTGCGTCTGACGCATCGTCTGACCGATACGCCAGCTATCGTCACCACCGACGCTAACGAAATGAGCACCCAGATGGCGAAGCTGTTCGCCGCGGCGGGCCAGGCGGTGCCGGAAGTGAAGTATATCTTCGAGATCAATCCCGACCATCAGCTGGTGAAACGCGTAGCGGATACCCAGGACGATGCACGCTTCGGCGAATGGGTAGAGCTGCTGCTGGATCAGGCGCTGCTGGCCGAGCGCGGCACGCTGGACGATCCTAACCAGTTTATCCGTCGAATGAATCAGCTGCTGACGGCGTAAGCTCGCAGCGACAGAGATAAAGGCCGGTGCTTAAGCACCGGCTTTTTTTTACAGCGGTGCTGTCGCGGGTGGCATGGCCCGATCGCAAAGACGCAAAAAGCGGCATCCATGCCAGCTCGGCCTGCGCCTGCCCTAGCGCAGGACGCTTTGCTCCTCGGGCCATGCCACCCGCGCCTTGAGTTGGGTGCCCGCCTTTAAGTTACACCTGGCCGTGCGCTTTTTGGGCCCCTGCGCTAATGGTTCAGGTTCTAAACAGACCTTACTGCTGCGCCGCCTCGCGCAGCCAGTCGCGAAACAGTGTAATCTCCCCGTCGTGGCGCCGCGACGCCTTCGTCATCATCCAGGTGGCGCGATCGACGCGCACAAAGCCGAGCGGGGCGATCAGCGTTCCGTCTTCAAGCTCGTGGCGCACCAGCAGCCGCGGCGCCACAATCACGCCCAGCCCGTTTTTCGCCGCCTGAATGCCGAGCGTCAGGTTGTCGAAATGCTTTCCCGACCAGAAATTACCCTGTACCTCAGCGTTTTTCGCCCACTCCGCCCAGGCGTGCAGGCGCGTATCGACGTGCAGCAGGGGAAGGGCGGCGAGATCCTGCGCGCTGCGAAAACGCGAGGCGAACAGCGGCGCGCAGAGCGGCCCGGTATAGTCGTCGCCGATCAGCGTCGCGTCGATATCCCCTTCGGGCGGCTGTTCGTAGCTAAGGATCAGCACGTCAATATGCTCGCTGCGCAGCTGGCTTAGCGCCATCTGCCCCTGAAAGTGGATCTCAATATCGGGATAGCGCTGATAAAAGGTGCTGATACGCGGGATCAGCCACTGCGACAAAAAGCTGGGGGCGCATGAGACGGTCAGGTGGTGACGCATACCGGTACGAATACTGGCGCAGGTGGTGGAAAGCTCGCTAAACGCTTTCTGGCAGCTCAGCAGCAGCCGCTCGCCGTGTGAGGTTAACTTTACGCGTCCGTTGGTGCGCACGAAAAGCGGCTTACCCATCCAGCTCTCCAGCTGGCGAATCTGATGGCTGACGGCGCTGTGAGTGACGTGCAGATGCTCGGCCGCCACGCTAAAGCTGCAGTGCAGCGCCGCCTGGTGAAAATGGTGCAGCGCCCTTAGCGGAGGTAGCCGGGTCATACTCATCCCCTGTGTAAAAACCTAACAGGGATTGTCAGTTTATATCATTTTAAAGTCCAGCCGCATTCCGTTAACCTGGCCCGCTGATTATAGCGGGTTGACTGCCAGGCAAAGCTATGCGTGGTCTGGTCTTGCCGCCACGCCCGCCATCACCCGACAAAGAGAAGAGAACCACGACGCGATGGCATTTCACTCATGGGCCGACCGACCTTTCGAGGCGCGAGACCGCTTACGCACCCTGTTATCACGGCATTACCGGCTAGAGCAGTTTGATTTGTTCTTTGCTCCTTCGCTGCATGTGGCGCGCATTCTGCTTTCCCAGCTGTTCCTGCGCCAGGAGCAGATGCGCAATCAGACGCGCTACGCCACGCACTATCCGGTGACGGAGCTGCACGTCTTGCCTGCCGTGCCGCTGATGGCCGGAAATATCAATTTCATCGCGCACGTGGAGCTGCCCCATGGTCGCGTGCGGTCGCTGCTCACCTGCCAGCAGCAGGGCGTGGTCGACGTCAGCGAGAGCTTCGCCAGCGTGCTGCATGAAGAGGTGATCGCTCAGGCTGGCCTCTTCGTTGCGCGCCTCGACCATCATGCCGATCTGCCGGGCGGTCTGGTGCTGGTGGCGCTGCGCACCGCCGACTTCAGCACGCTGGTGCGCAGCGAGCTGCGCCTGTTCGAGCAGGGCCTGCCGCTAAACGCGCCGGTGCTGGCCGCGCTGGGTCGCGTGCGGGAGCCGGACTGGCGTCCTTATAATCACGCCCGCGTCGAGGCGATCGCGCTTAACGCGCCGGTGCTGCTCGCCTCCAGCCATACGCCTGGCATGCCGTTCGCCAGCTTTTCGCTGCCGCAGACGCTGCTGGCTACGCTGAGCCCCGCCAGCGATCTGGAGATAGGGCTGCAGCAGGGCTATCTGCTGGTGCGTGCCAGCCAGCGCGGCGGCGCGCGCAGGCAAACCAACCTGACGCCGCAGATCCTCAGTCGGGTTCAGGCGTTGTTCAGCCCCGGCGGCAAATCTGAAAAAAGAGAGTAGTCGCACCTGCCGGCCGCCGTTTATGGAGAAACGGGCTGCTGCCGCCGGCAAGGAAGCCGCGCCTTTCTTGTGGTGAGCGGGTCATAATGGTATGGTCTTCGCCTTCTAGATTGATCAATGCGATTCGCAAGGGGATTTACGCAATGCGTATTATTCTGCTCGGTGCTCCGGGCGCAGGTAAGGGCACTCAGGCTCAGTTCATCATGGAGAAATATGGCATTCCGCAAATCTCCACGGGCGATATGTTGCGTGCGGCGGTTAAAGCCGGCACCGAGCTCGGCAACCAGGCGAAAGCCATCATGGACGCCGGTAAACTGGTCACTGACGAGCTGGTTATCGCGCTGGTAAAAGAGCGTATCGCGCAGGAAGACTGCAAAAACGGTTTTCTGCTGGACGGTTTTCCTCGCACCATCCCACAGGCGGATGCGATGAAACAGGCCAACATCAAAATTGACTGCGTGCTGGAGTTCGCGGTGCCGGACGAGCTGATCGTCGATCGCATCGTCGGCCGCCGCGTTCATGCGCCGTCAGGCCGCGTTTATCACGTTAAGTACAATCCGCCGAAGGTGGAAGGTCAGGACGACGTCACCGGCGAAGCGCTGACCACGCGTAAAGACGATCAGGAAGAGACCGTGCGCAAGCGCCTGGTAGAATACCATCAGCTGACCGCGCCGCTGATCGCCTACTACAGCAAAGAAGCGGAAGCGGGCAACACCGCTTACCACAAAATCGACGGCACCCAGCCGGTCGCCGACGTCAGCAAGCAGCTGGCGAGCATTCTCGGCTAACGCCGTTGGGGCCGGCAGTGCCAGCCCCTTTTGCAGTAATTGCTTTTCCCTCTCCCGCTTTCCGCTACAATTTCTCCTGTTTTCACGCATCTCCGCTATCAAGGAATAACAATGAGGCAAGACAAGCCCGGCGTGTTACTGGTTAATCTCGGTACGCCAGACGCCCCCACAACTGCCGCTGTAAAGCGCTATCTGAAACAGTTTCTTAGCGATCCTCGCGTGGTCGATACGCCGCGCTGGCTCTGGTGGCCGATTCTTAATGGCGTTATTCTGCCGTTTCGCTCGCCCCGCGTCTCAAAGCTCTACGCCTCCGTCTGGATGGAGGGTGGCTCGCCGCTGATGGTTTATAGCAAGCAGCAGCGCGAAGCGCTGGCGGCGCGCGTCGATATGCCGGTCGAGTTGGGCATGAGCTACGGCAACCCCAGCCTGCAGAGCGCGGTGGACAGCCTGATGACGCAGGGCGTAACGCGCCTGATCGTGCTGCCGCTCTACCCGCAGTTCTCCTGCTCTACCGTCGCGGCGGTCTGGGATGGTTTATACAGCGCCTTTAAAACCGCGCGCACCCTGCCGGATATCAACTTTATTCGCGACTATGCCGAACATCCCGCCTATATCGCCGCGCTGAAAGCCTCGGTTGAGCGCGCCTTTGCGGCGCATGGCCAGCCGGATCTGCTGGTGCTCTCCTATCACGGCATTCCACAGCGCTTCGCCAGAGAGGGGGACGATTATCCGCTGCGCTGCGGCGATACCACGGCACTGCTGCAGCAGGCGCTGGGCCTGCGCGACGATCAAATCATGATGACCTTCCAGTCGCGCTTTGGCCGCGAACCCTGGCTGCAGCCCTACACGGATGAAACCATGCAGGGGCTGGCGAAAAAGGGCATTAAGCATGTGCAGGTGATGAGCCCTGGCTTTGCCTCTGACTGCCTGGAGACGCTGGAGGAGATCAACGAGCAGAACCGTGAGTTCTTCCTGCACGGCGGCGGCGAAAAGTTCGAATATATCCCGGCGCTGAACGCGGATGACGCCCATATTGAGATGATGGTGCAGCTGGTCAACGCGCGTCGTTAAAGCCGCGGCGGAGAATGTGCTATCATCCTCCGCCTGTTTTTCTGACGGCGCTCATCATGAAATTTCCCGGCAAACGTAAATCCAAACACTATTTTCCCGTTAGCGCTCGCGATCCCTTGCTGCACGCCGCCTCGCAGGAGGTGGAAGAGGGCAGCTGGGTCGTGGGAATCGATCAGACGCTGGTGGATATCGAAGCCAAAGTCGATGACGCCTTTCTGGTTCGCTACGGTCTGAGCGCCGGGCACTCCTTAGTGATCGACGACGACGTTGCTGAGGCGCTCTATCACGAGCTGCTGCGCGATAACCTGATTAGCCATCAGTTCGCCGGCGGCACTATCGGCAATACGCTGCACAACTACTCGGTGCTGGCCGATGACCGTTCGGTGCTGCTCGGCGTGATGTGCAGCAATATTCAGATCGGTGGTTACGCCTACCGCTATCTCTGCAACACCTCGAGCCGGGTCGATCTTAACTATCTACAGGGCGTCGACGGCGCTATTGGCCGCTGCTTTACCCTGATCGGCGAGCAGGGCGAGCGCACCTTCGCCATTAGTCCTGGGCAGATGAACCAGCTGCACGCCGAAAGCATTCCCGAAGCGGTTATCGCCGGCGCGTCGGCGCTGGTACTCACCTCCTACCTGGTGCGCTGCGCCGAAGGTGAGCCGATGCCGCAGGCCACGCTGCAGGCGATTGAGTACGCGAAACGCCACAACGTGCCGGTAGTGCTGACGCTGGGCACAAAGTATGTGATCGGCGACAACCCGCAGTACTGGCGCGACTTTCTGCGCGATCACGTTACTATCGTGGCGATGAATGAAGAGGAAGCGCTGGCGCTGACCGGCGAGTCCGATCCGCTGCGCGCGGCCGATATGGCGCTGGAGTGGGTCGATCTGGTGCTCTGCACCGCTGGCCCGACCGGGCTCTATATGGCGGGCTACACCGAGGAGGCGTTTAAGCGCAAAACCAATCATCCGCTGCTGCCAGGCGCCATTGCGGAGTTCAACCAGTATGAGTTCAGCCGCGCCATGCGCCGGCAGGCGTGCGAGCAGCCGCTGCGCATCTTCTCGCATATCGCGCCCTATATGGGCGGGCCGGAGAAGATCATGAACACCAACGGCGCAGGCGACGGCGCGCTGGCAGCGCTGCTGCACGACATCACGGCGAATAATTACCATCGCCAGAACGTGCCGAACTCCAGCAAGCACGCGCGCGAATACCTGACCTATTCATCGCTGGCGCAGGTGTGCAAATATGCCAACCGCGTCAGCTATCAGGTGCTTAACCAGCATTCGCCGCGCCTGACGCGCGGACTGCCGGAGCGTGAGGACAGCCTGGAAGAGTCCTACTGGGATCGCTAAGCCACAGGGGAGAAAGGGCGGACGCGAGCCGGATGCCCCTTTCTCTTG
The DNA here is from genome assembly GCF_020149765.1 of Pantoea agglomerans. Taxonomy (NCBI): domain Bacteria; kingdom Pseudomonadati; phylum Pseudomonadota; class Gammaproteobacteria; order Enterobacterales; family Erwiniaceae; genus Pantoea; species Pantoea agglomerans. The sequence goes on along the minus strand of NZ_CP083809.1, from coordinate 2,979,993 downwards.
CGCGGGGGTAAAACGCCGCGCAGCTTAAATCGGGCACTCGCGCACGATAGGGCGCTCGGCAATCTCCGCCTCCAGCATATGCAGCATGCTGCTGGCGATCTCGCGCTCGCCCATCACAACGCGCGTTGCGCCGCGCGTCATAATGTATTCCACCTCATCGTCATAGTGCGCGCGCGCAATAATCTCGATGTCGTTAAACTTCTCGCGCGCGGTGGTGACGATTTCGCCTGATTCGAAGCCGTTGGGAATGGTCAGCAGCAGCCAGCGCGCGCAGTCGAGCCGCGCCAGCTCCATGGTTTCGGCGCGCACCGCATTGCCCAGCACCGCCCGAATGCCCTGTTCACGCAGCGCCTCAACGCGCGCGCGAGAGTTCTCCACCACCACGAAAGGCACGTCCGCCTCCAGCAGCTTCTGGCTCAGCAGGCTGCCAACCCGGCCATAGCCGACGACCACCGCGTGATGGCAGATATCCACCGGGCTCTGCTTCTCTTCCTCGATCGTCTCTTCCTGCGACTGCTCCTGACGGCTTTCGCTCTTCGCCAGGAAACGCTCCAGCAGGCTGAACAGGATAGGGTTGAGCATAATAGAGAGGATCGCTGCCGCCAGTACCAGGTTACGCCCTTCGCTGGTGAGCAGATTAAGGGAGATGCCGAGGCCGGCCAGAATAAAGGCGAACTCGCCGATCTGCGCCAGGCTGACGGAGATGGTCAGTGCGGTACGGCGCGAATGGCCCAGCAGCGTCACCAGCAGCCAGGCGGCGACAGATTTACCCAGCACCACAATCACCAGCGCCCCCAGCACCGCCAGCGGCTGCTCCACCAGGATCATCGGATCGAACAGCATGCCGACCGACACAAAAAAGAGCACCGCGAAGGCGTCGCGCAGCGGCAGGGTGTCGTGAGCGGCGCGGTGGCTCAGCTCAGATTCATTCAGCACCATGCCGGCGAAGAAGGCCCCGAGCGCGAAAGAGACGTCGAAAAACTCCACTGCGCCAAAGGCGATGCCGAGCGCCAGCGCCAGCACCGACAGGGTAAAGAGCTCGCGCGAGCCGGTGGCGGCGCTTTTCGCCAGGATCCAGGGCACCACGCGACGCCCGACCACCATCATCAGCACCATAAAGGCGGCGACCTTGCCGATAGTCAGCAGCAGATCCCACGCCAGCAGCTGCGGGCTGGCGTTGCCCTGTTCCAGCATACCGGCAATGGCGGGCAGCAGCACCAGCGTCAGCACCATCACCAGATCCTCCACAATCAGCCAGCCAATGGCGATTTGGCCGCGCTGGCTGTCAATCAGCTGACGCTCTTCCAGCGCGCGCAGCAGCACCACGGTGCTGGCGGTAGAGAGACAGAGGCCAAACACCAGGCCCGTCATCAGCGACCAGCCCAGCCAGGCGGAGAGGCCCATTCCCAGCAGCGTGGCGACGGCGATCTGCGCCACGGCACCGGGAATGGCGATACTCTTTACCGCCATCAAATCCTTTAGGGAGAAGTGAAGTCCGACGCCGAACATCAGCAGGATAACGCCCAGCTCTGCCAGCTCGGGCGCAAGATTGGTATCGGCGACAAAGCCCGGCGTAAAAGGCCCGGCCAGCACGCCCGCCAGCAAATAGCCAACCAGCGGCGAAATACGCAGCCGGTGTGCGAGCATGCCAAGGAGAAACGCCAGGACCAGTCCCCCGACGATGGTAGTGATCAACGGTGTGGTGTGATGCATGCCTGTCTCCTTGTGTGCAAATGTATCTGCCTGTAACAATTAAGTTTAAGGCAATTAACCATTTTTCGCTGTGCTATTTGCGGGATAATAAGAAAAAAGTTTAAAAATAAGAGGAAAGCAGAGTCGAACGGCTGTTTTTCTCTGTTTTCGCTAATCCGGGCCGCAGTAAAGCAAGTTTGCGAGGCACGTTATAACAATATCTGGCTGGAAAAAGGCGCGCTGATGACCACTATCACGCTGGAATGCGCGAAGAATGACGGTAAGCGACCTGAGCGGCAACTTTGCGCCAGATTTAACGCTTCGCTTCTTTTTTGGGAATCAGTGTTAAAACCAGTTAGTGCCAGCGGTAGCCCTGTTTCATCTTGAGTTAAACAGTGGAATATGCGACACAGTGGGTCAGCATGCTGATACCACCCGGAACGGGACTGCGTAAAATAAGGAGACAGGCTTTGCTGTTATCACGATGGGCTGCCACCGGCCTTGCGCTGCTGGCGCTGACCCCCCTGCTTTCTCAGGCCGCCGAGCCTGATCGCACTTACCGCTTTAGCATTCTCCATACCAACGACGAGCACGGCCATTTCTGGTACAGCGCGCAGGGCGAATATGGCCTCGCGGCGCAGAAAACCTTAATGGATACCTTGCGCTACGACGTACAGGCTAAAGGCGGCGGCGCGCTGATCCTCTCAGCAGGCGACGTCAATACCGGCGTGCCGGAGTCGGACGCGCTACAGGCAGAGCCCGATATTCGCGGCATGAACCTGATCGGCTATGACGCCATGGCGCTCGGCAATCATGAGTTCGACCATCCGCTCGAGGTGCTGCGCAAGCAGGAGGGCTGGGCGCGCTTTCCTTTTCTTGCCGCCAACCTCTACCAGAAAAGCACCGGTCAGCGACTCTTCAAACCCTGGGCGATTTTCAATCGTATGGGGCTGAAGATCGCCGTGCTGGGCCTGGCGACGCCCGATACCGTTAAGCTGGCGAATCCGGCGCATCTGCGCGATATGGAGTTTCGCGATCCAGTCAGCGAAACGGAAAAGGCGGTAGCGGAGCTGCGCGCCGGCGAAAAGCCTGACGTTATCGTGGTGCTGAGCCATCTCGGCTATGACGATAACGGCGAGCACGGCAGCAGCGCTCCCGGCGACGTAACGCTGGCGCGCAGCCTGCCGCCCGGCACCGTCGCGATGATCGTCGGCGGCCATTCGCACTATGCGCTTTGCATGGCAAAAGAGAACGAGCGGGTCAAAAGCTATCAGCCTGGGGCAGCCTGCCAGCCGGACAAGCAGAACGGCGTCTGGATTATGCAGGCCGGGCAGTGGGGTGAATATGTGGGGCGCGGCGATTTTACCTGGCGCAACGGCGAGGTGGCGCTGGAGTCCTACGCGCTGGTGCCGGTCAACCTGAAGCATAAGATCAAAAATGCCGATGGCAGCGAGACCTGGCTGACCTATCAGCAGGAGATCCCAAAAAACACCGCCATGATGAAGCTGCTGATGCCCTATCAGAAGCGAGCCGAGTCGCGTCTGAACGTCGCTGTCGGCAGTGCAACGGGGCAGTTTGACGGTGAGCGCGAGCAGGTGCGGTTTACCCAGACCAGTCTCGGGCAGCTGATCCTGCGCGCGCAGATGGCGAAAACGCAGGCGGACTTCGCGGTGATGAGCGGCGGCGGCATTCGCGCCTCGCTGCCGACGGGCAAACTGAGCTGGCGCGATCTGCTGCAGGTGCAGCCGTTCGGCAATCAGGTGGTGTCGGTGACGCTAACCGGCGCCGAGGTGAAAAAATATCTTGATGTCGTTGCGAACATGAAGCCGGACACCGGCGGCTTCGCGCAGTTCGCGCATGTCAGCCTGGTGGCGGACGGCAGCACGGTGAGCGACGTGCGCATTAACGGGCAGCCGCTGCAGGAGAACAAGACCTACCGTATGGCGACCAACAGCTTTAACGCCGCGGGCGGCGACGGCTATCCGCGCATTGATACCCATACGGGCTATCAGAATACGGGAACTATCGATGCTGAGGTGCTGCGCGACTATGTCAAAGCCCATTCGCCGCTAAACGCAGCTGACTATGCGCCGACGGACGCGATCCACAGGCTAACGGAAGCGGAGAAAAAGGCGCGCGAAAAGCCGCACAAGCGCAGCTACCCGCAGATGATTCTGGCGTGGCTCTGGCCATGGGGACGGGAGACGGCGCATAACGCGCCGTAAATCCCAACGGGATGATGGCGCAGGTAGTATGGCCCGATCGCAACGTCCACGGCATCTATGCTCGTTCGGCCCGGCGCAGATACGCACCTCTGCATGAGGTGCGCCCGCTGCCGGGCCAACGCGCTGCGTTGTGCAAAAGCACCCGCTGCTGGATATCCTGACCGTCTGAGAGATCAGGCCTCGCAGGCGTTACGTTTGAACCAGCGCGGACGCAGTCTGTCCCACACCCAGTTATAGGCCATGGTGTAGGGCAGGAAAAACAGGAAAAAAGCCACTTCCAGCAGCAACGCCTGCCATAGCGAAATGCCGAGCATCCACGCGGCAATCGGCAAACCGATCAAAATAAAGCCGCCTTCGAACAGCAGCGCGTGCAGGGTGCGGATCAGCACGCCGCGATGAACCCGGCCTGGGGGGCAGATACGATCGAACAGGGCGTTGTAAATCATATTCCACAGCATCGCGACGGTTGAGAGTATCAGCGCCAGCGCGCCCATCTCAAACAGCGGCTTATCCATCGCCCAGGCAGCCAGCGGCGACACGGTGAGGATCGCCAGGGTTTCAAACCCCAGCGCATGTAAAAAGCGTTCTTTTAACGAACGGGTACGCATGATCAACCTCCAACAGTAAGGCGCGCATTCTGGCACTTCATGGTGATAAGATAAAATGATGACCTATCGATAAAACCGATGGATAAAAATGCGTTACTCACCTGAATCCTTAGAGGCCTTTGTGCAGACCGTCAGCAGCGGCTCCTTTTCCGCAGCGGCGCGTGCGCTGGGTAAAAGCCAGTCAACCATCAGCATGGCGGTCGCCGGGCTGGAGGACGATCTCGGCTTTAAGCTGTTCGATCGCAGCGGGCGTCAGCCGATCCTGACCGATCAGGGGAGGGGCGCGCTGGCGCAGGTGCAGCAGATTCTGGCCGCCAGCGAGCGGCTGGACGCGCTGGCTATCCGGCTGGCGCAGGGCGTCGAACCGCGCCTCAGCTTCGCCGTATCAGATTTCTGGCAAACCCAACACCATGAGCAGCTGCTGAAACAGTTCGACGCGCGCTTTCCCGAGATCGAGCTGGAGTGCATGATCGCCGAGGATGAGGATGTGCTGGATCTGCTACAGGCGGGACGGATACATCTGGGCGTGGTGCGCGCCCAGCCTGCGCTGCCGCCCGATATCGCCGTTGCGCGGCTGCAGGTCAATGCGGAAATGGCGATCTATATCCACCGCGATCATCCGCTGGCGCAGCAATCCGGCGTTTCGGAAAGCGCGCTGGAGCAGGTGCGTCAGCTGCGGCTTAACACCTGGGTCGAGCCACACGCGATTGCGCCGCCGGGGCGCATCTGGTCGGCACCGACCTATCTACTGCTGCTGGAGATGGCGGAGCAGGGATTTGGCTGGAGCATTCTGCCGCGCTGGCTGGTGACGCAGTTTGGTCATGGGCTACTGCAGGAGCTTGCGCTGCCGGGCTGGCCGCAGCTGATTGCTGTGGAGGCGATCTGGTCGCGCCGCAATCCCCCTGGCCCGGCGGGGCGCTGGATGATTGACCAGCTCTGCGCCCAGCCGCGCAGCTAGTCGCGCCGGGCGATATCCGCCAGCGGCGCGTCGAGCAGGCGCGCCAGATCCTGCGCCGCCAGCTCCAGATCCAGGCCGCGCTTGCCGCCGGAGACGAAAATCGTGGCGAAGTCGGCGGCGGAGCGGTCGATAACCGTTGGCAGCCGCTTTTTCTGCCCCAGCGGGCTGATACCGCCCACCAGATAGCCGGTCACGCGCTGCGCCAGCTGCGGATCGGCCATATCCGCTTTTTTTGCGCCTAACGCTTTTGCCACCTTTTTCAAATCAAGCTGGCTGGCGACCGGCGTGACCGCCACCGCCAGATGTTTCGCGTCGCCGTTAAGCGCCACCAGCAGCGTTTTGTACACCTGCCGCGCGTCCAGGTTAAGTTTACGCACCGCTTCGTCGCCAAAACTGGTTTCCTGGCTGTCATGCTCGTAGGGATGAAGGGTAAAAGCAACTTTCTGTTTTTCCAGTAATTTTACGGCAGGCGTCATAAACTTATCCTTATAGGAAAAATCTCATTCCTAAATTAAATAAATTAATAGTGGCGAAAGTTTGTGCTTTGCGTGAAAATGGTTTCCGCGCCGGCCGAAAGGCTGAGCGATAACCAAAATCATAAACAAATTCCTCTTTGACGGGCCGATAGCAATACCGGCCTGCTTTTTTTTCTAGCGCCGTAACAGCTCAGGCAGATTCTCGTCGCCATAGAGGTGCAGCGCGCCTACCGCCACCACATAATGCCCGGACGGCAGCGCCCGTAACCGCTCACACCACTGCGCGTTGCGCCGGGAGATCAGCGCGTCGTTAAGCGCACTGCTGAACGTCGAGGGCAGAGTGATTTGCGGCTCACGCGGCGGCGTATCCAGCCACCAGCTCACCATCATCTGCAGCAGCCGCGCATTGGTGTGCCAGTGTGTCAGCGTATCCTTCAGCAGCGCCATCCCGTCATCCGGCAGAGACTTCAGCAGCGCGATTTGCGTCTCTGCGCCTTCCAGCTCAATAACCGGCTTGTTCAGCGCTTTCGCCGCCTGCAGCAGCTGAAGGTCGATGCCGTAGTCGGGACGCAGACCCAACCGCTGCGCCTGCTGTGCCTGCAGCATCAGCGCGATTTGCCAGGCGGGCAGGGCGTCAAACATCGTCGGCGACAGGTGCAGCTCGCCGCACAGCGCCGCCAGCCGCGCCTGGTCGTCGGGTGCCAGCCGCGTCTCCAGCGGGTCGCGCGGGTCGGTATCGTCGAACGGCGAGCCGCCCTGAGTGATATCCGCCTCGACAATCAAGGCGTCCGCCTTGTGCAGCTGCCGCAGAAGACGCGCGGGCAAGGGCTGCATATCGCGCGTGCCCATATGAATGCTGCCGACCAGGTGCAGCAGGCGATCGTCCAGCCGGATATCCTGAGCGGGCCAGCGATAGCTGGCGGGAAAGAGTCGGCTTGCCAGCCCCTGCACACTGCGCCAAATGCTGCCTTTCATTCCCGGTCCTTACTGAGTCAAAACGCCATGCTAGCGATTCCCGTCGCTGAAAAACAGAGCATTAGCGGCTATTGTCGCTTCGCTGGGCGAAAGCGCAGCAGCCGGTTGGCGTTGCCGACAACGGTAATCGACGAGAGCGCCATCGCCGCGCCCGCCACCACCGGACTGAGCAGCGCGCCGGTCAGCGGATAGAGCACGCCCGCCGCCAGCGGGATGCCAAGGCTGTTATAGATAAAGGCCCCGAGCAAATTCTGACGAATATTGCGCAGCGTCGCGCTGGAGAGCGCCAGCGCATCGGCGACGCTGTTCAGATCGGCGCGCATCAGCGTAATGGGTGCCGTTTCCAGCGCCACGTCGCTGCCGCCGCCCATGGCGATACCGACATCCGCCTGTGCCAGCGCCGGAGCGTCATTGATGCCGTCGCCGACCATGGCGACGCGGCGTCCCTGCTGCTGCAGCGCGGCGATAGTCTGCGCCTTCGCTTCCGGCAGCACCCCGGCAATGACCTCGTCGATGCCCGCCTCCTGCGCAATAGCGCGCGCGGTCTCTTCCCGGTCGCCGGTAAGCATCATCAGGCGGTAGCCAGCCTGGCGCAGCCGCGCCAGCGCCGCTTTACTCTCCGGACGCAGCTGGTCGCGCAGGGCAATCAGGCCGACAAGCTCGCCGTCTTGCGCCAGCAGCACCGGCGTTGCGCCCTGACGTGACAGCCGCTCGATATCGGGCTGCGCCTGCTGCAGCGCGACGCCGTTATCCTGCATCAGCGCCGCATTACCCAGCAGCAGCGGCTTGCCGTTGAGTATGCCGCTCACGCCCTGGCCGCGTATTGTACGAAATTGCGCAATTTCACCGGCGCGGGTCGCGCCCGCTGCCGCGGTAATCGCCTGCGCCAGCGGATGGCTGGCGTTTTGCTCCAGCGCGGCGGCGGCCTGCACCACCGCTTCGCGCGACCAGCCGTGCCACGTCAGCACCGCGTCGAGCCGCGGCGTGCCCGCCGTCAGCGTACCGGTTTTATCAAACACCAGCGTATCGATGCGGCTGGCGCGCTGCAGCGCCTCGGCGTCGCGCACCAGTACGCCCAGCTCGGCGGCGCGCCCGACGCCGGCGATAATCGACATCGGCGTCGCAAGCCCCAGCGCACAGGGGCAGGCGATAATCAGCACCGTAGTGGCGATCACCAGCGTGTAGGCGATTTGCGGCTGCGGGCCGAAGAGATACCAGATGGCGGCGCTGATCAGGGCGATAGCCACCACAACGGGCACAAAAACCGCTGAGATGCGGTCGGCGAGGCGGCCCACGTCTGGCTTGCTGCTTTGCGCCTGACGCACCAGATGAATAATGCGCGATAGCGCGGTGTGCTGGCCGGTGGCGCGCGCCACGAAGCGCACCGCGCCGTCCTGCACCAGCGTGCCGGCGTAGATCCTGTCGCCGGCGCGCTTGCCCTGCGGCACCGCCTCGCCGGTCAGCATCGCCTCGTCCAGCCAGGCTTCGCCGTCGCTGATCTCACCATCTACCGGCACGCGATCGCCGGTGGTGAGACGCAGCGTCATGCCCGGCTGCACCGCGCCGATCGGCACCAGCGTGTCGCCCTGTTCGCTGACGAGGCGCGCCTGCGCGGGCGTCAAATCGAGCAGACGCTCAAGGGCTTTAGAGGATCGCTGGCGCGCACGCTGCTCCAGCGCGTGACCAAGATTAATCAGGCCGATAATCATGACGCTGGCTTCAAAATAGAGATGGCGCGCCTGCGCGGGGAAAAAGTCAGGCCAGAGCGCGACGCTGATGGAGTAGAGCCATGCGGCGGCGGTACCGAGCGCCACCAGCGTGTCCATGGTGGCGCTGCCGTTGCGCAGACTGCGCCAGGCGCTGCGGTAGAAGTGGCCGCCTGCGACCACCATCACCAGCAGGGTGACGACGCCGATAGCAAGCCACAGGCTGCGGTTGGCGTCGGTAAGCATCATATTGTCGCCGAGCATGCCCCAGATCATCAGGGGCGCGCCAAACGCCAGCGCCAGCGCCGCCTGCCAGCTAAAGCGGCGCATCGCCTTGCGCGCGCTGCTCTGCTGTTTATCACGCCGCTCCTGTTCATCCTGCACCGGCTGAGCGTGGTAGCCCGCCGCCTCGACCGCCTCGACCAGCTGCTGCGCGGCGGCGTCGCCCATGACCAGCGCGCTGCGCTCGCCAAGGTTGACGCGCGCCTGCGTCACGCCAGGCACTTTTTCCAGCGCCTTCTCCACCCGGCTGACGCAGCTGGCGCAGCTCATGCCTTCAATAAGCAGGAACTGCGCGCTTTCATGCTCCTGTGCCGGTTGGGTGTCCGCCACCGTTGTCAGCGCCTCCGGCGGCGGCTCTGAAGCTGTCAACGGCTCAGGCTTTGGGTGGCTGTCGCCGCTGAGGGTGGCGTGATAGCCCGCTTCTTCTACGGTGGCGATCAGCGCGGCGGCATCGGCGCTGCCGGTTACCTGCGCTTCCTGCTGCGTGACGCTGGCCTGTTCGACATCGTCGCGCTGTTCGAGCGCCTCTTTAACGCGTTTGACGCAGTGGCCGCAGGAAAGACCTTCCAGCGCCAGTGAGATAGTGTGAGACATAGCGTTCTCCTGTTGTGTTGCCGTTAACCATGCGAGCTTTTTATCACTCGTGATACAGGCTAAACCTTCCATCAAGGGGAAGGTCAAACTATTTTTACAGCGTGGCCGCAATCGATTTATAAGAGGAGAGCAGGGTGAATATCAGCGATGTCGCGAAAAAAACCGGGTTGACCAGCAAGGCGATCCGTTTCTACGAAGAGAAGGGCGTGGTAACGCCGCCGTTGCGCAGCGATAACGGCTACCGTCGCTACAGCGCGCATCATCTCGATGAGCTTAACCTGCTGCGTCAGGCGCGTCAGGTGGGCTTTACGCTCGACGAATGCCGCGAGCTGGTGACGCTGTTTAACGATCCGGCGCGTCATAGCGCTGACGTTAAGGCGCGCACCCTGCAGAAAGCGGCGGAGATCGCCGCCCATATCGAGGCGTTACAGGCGATGCGCCTGCGGCTGCTGGCGCTGGCCGACGCCTGCCCCGGCGACGACAGCGCCGAGTGTCCGATTATCAATAACCTGGCGGGCTGCTGCGGCCATAGCCAGCCCGACTAACGCGGCGTAATGTGCAGCGTAATGCCCTCGATGCCCGTCACGACAACCTGCGTGCCTGCGGGCAGATCCCGTTCGGCCTGCACGCGCCAGCTGCTGTCGCCCAGCCGCACGTGGCCGATGCCGTTGACCAGCGGCGCCTCCAGCGTCAGATGGGTGCCGATCAGCTGATTGCCGCGCTGGTTAAGGGAGTTGGGCTGCTGATGGCGCTCGCGCTGGCGCATCCAGCGATACCAGAGATAGACGCAAACCAGGGTCAGCACGGCAAACAGCGTGCCCTGCGCCGTCCAGCTAAAGGGTGTGAGCCACTCTATTATGCCCACCAGCACCGCCGCGATGCCGCTCCACAGTAGATAGCCGCTGGTGCCGAGCATCTCCGCCGCCAGCAAGAGGCCACCCAGGGTTAGCCAGAACCAGTGCGGATGGGCGACGATCTCCATTAACATCAGCGTTTCGACTCTGAGGATGCGCCCTTAAGCAGCTCGCTGATGCCCGCCACCGAGCCGAGCAGGCTGCTGGCGTCGAGCGGCATCATCACGACTTTGCTGTTGCTGGCTTCGCCAATTTTCTGCAGCGCGTCGGTATATTTCTGCGCGACAAAGTAGTTTACCGCCTGGATGTCGCCCGCCGCGATCGCTTCAGAGACCATTTTAGTGGCGGCCGCTTCCGCTTCTGCCTGGCGTTCGCGCGCCTCCGCCTGGAGGAACGCTGAGGTTCGTTCCCCTTCGGCCTTCAGGATGCGCGACTGCTTGTCGCCCTCGGCGCGCAGAATCGCCGCCTGGCGCACGCCTTCCGCCGCAAGGATATCGGCGCGCTTGGTGCGCTCCGCCTTCATCTGCGCATTCATGGCGGCGATCAGCTCCTGCGGCGGACGCACGTCGCGGATCTCGATACGGGTGATTTTCACGCCCCAGGGATTGGTCGCCTCATCGACGATATGCAGCAGACGAGTGTTGATGTTATCGCGCTGCGACAGCATCTCATCCAGCTCCATGCCGCCGAGCACGGTACGGATGTTGGTCATGGTGAGATTGATGATCGCCAGTTCGAGATTGCTGACCTCATAGGCCGCGCGCGCCGGATCCACCGCCTGAATAAAGCAGACGGCGTCAATGGTGACGTTGGCGTTGTCTTTGGAGATGACCTCCTGCGAGGGGATATCCAGCACGCGCTCCATCATATTGATCTTATGACCAATACGATCCATAAAGGGCACGACCAGACTCAGGCCGGGCTGCAGCGTGCGGGTGTAGCGTCCGAAGCGCTCCACGGTCCACTGATAGCCCTGCGGGACGATTTTTACCCCTGCCCATACCGTTACCAGCGCCAGCACGATCAGCGCAGGAATGACTGTTAACATATAACCTCCCAATTGTTAATTTACGGGCCGAGTCGCTTCGGCCCGGTGTCGCGACGCCGACTCAGTAGAGCAGCGAGTAGAGCTGGCGACGGTAGCGGGCCGCCAGCGCATCGCCGGTGCCGAGCGCCGCAAGGATCTCCTGCAGCATTTTGCGCACCTGGCCGTCAGCCGCGTTCATATCGCGCTTAAGGAAGCCGAGCAGCAGCTCCAGCGCCTCTTCGTTGCGCCCAACCTGATGCAGCTGTAACGAGAGCTTAGCAGCCAGCTCCGCATTGGTGGGATCGCTCTCCAGCTGCGCCTGCAGCTGCTGGATTTCCGGGGTATCCGCCGCCTGCTTCAGCAGATCGATCTGCGCCATCAGGCTCTGATAACGGGTATCCTGATCCTGCAGCGGCACCTTCGCCAGTACCTCTTCTGCTTCGTCGCTGCGGTTCAGGCCGATCAACGCTTCCGCCAGCAAAAAGCCGATTTCGCTCGCCTGACGGCTGAGCTGCCAGGCCTCTTTGAGCAGCGGCAGCGCCTCCAGCGGTTTGCCCTCGTCCATCAGCGCCAGCGCCTGCTGCGCCTTGAGCTCCTCTTCACGCGGCAGCACTTTTTCCAGCAGCGCGCGCACCGCCTCTTCCGGCTGCGGTCCCTGGAAGCCGTCGACCGGCTGGCCGTTCTGGAACAGATAGACCGTCGGGATCGAGCGCAGGCCAAACTGCGACGCCACCATTTGCTCTTTGTCGCAGTCGAGCTTCGCCAGAATAAACTGGCCGGCATACTCCTGCGCCAGACGTTCCAGCAGCGGCGTCAGCTGCTGGCAATGTTGGCTGCGATCCGACCAGAAATAGAACAGCACCGGTATCTGCATGGACTGTTCCAGCGTCTGATGCAGGTTGGATTCGTTAACGTCGATAATCGAAGCTTGTGGTGACATGACTAAGTCTCTTGGCAGAAAGTGTTTAAAGAATATGGGGCCGGACAGCCCCGCTTCAAGATGAATTCTCAGCGTCTGCTTAAAATGCGATCCAGCATCCAGCCCGGCAGCACTCTTTTCAGGATGCTCATTGCGTGTGCGACCAGCGTCACCGGATAGCGCAGGCGCGGGCGCTGGCTCTCTAGTGCGTGGCGCAGGCTGGGGAGAATCGCCTCCGGCGGCAGGGTGAAGCGCGCGGCGATGCCGGGATTGCGCACCGGCCGCTCCGGCTCGCCCTGGGTTACGTTGTCGGTAAAGCGGGTATGAATCGGGCCCGGCTCGATCAGGCTGACGCGCACGCCGCTGCGACGCACCTCAAGGCGCAGCGCGTCGCTCCAGGCCTCCAGCGCATATTTGCTGGCGGCATAGGCGCCGCGCCCCGGAGTGGAGATCAGCCCCAGCACGGAGCTGGTGTTGACGATGCGCGCGTCGCCGCTCGCCTCCAGCGCGGGCAGCAGCCGCATCGTCAGCTGATGAGCGCCGAAAAAGTTGGTGGAGAACTGCTGCTCCAGCTGCTGGCGCGACAGCGTACGCAGCGGGCCGTAGAGGCCGAAGCCGCCATTGTTGAACAGCGCAAACAGACGATGGTCCGTTAGCGCCAGTATCTCATCGGCGGCGCGATCGACGCTCGCCGCGTCGTCAAGATCGAGCGTGACGGCGACAAAGCCCTGCGCGCGCATCCGCTCGACATCCTCCGGCTTGCGGCAGGCGGCGATAACGCGGTAGCCGCGCGCCAGCAGATCCTGCGCCGCTACCAGGCCAATACCGCTGGAACAGCCGGTAATTACAACGGTTTTTTGCATATCTTTACCCATAAAAAGCGCGTCGCTGCAGGTTACTCATGCTTAACTAAAGGGGCCAGTTCTTTCGCCATCAGCTCGGCGATAAAGGGCTGCGCTTCGGGGTTCGGGTGGATGCCGTCCTGCTGCATCCATTCAGGTTTCAGGTAGACCTGCTCCATAAAAAAGGGCACCAGAGGAATGTTGTACTGCTGTGCCAGTCTGGGATAGATCCCGCTGAACGCTTCCGTATAACGCCGCCCGTAATTAGCGGGCAGACGCACCTGCATCAAGAGCGGCCTGGCGTTCGCCGCCTTTACGTCGTCGATGATTTTACGCAGATCCTGCTCGATAGCCTGCGGTGGAAAGCCGCGCAGGCCGTCGTTACCGCCCAGTTCGATTAACACCCACTGCGGCTGATGCTGTTTTAATAGCGCCGGTAGGCGCGCCAGGCCCTGCGCGGCGGTATCCCCGCTGATGCTGGCGTTGACCACTCTGGGCTGCTGCTGCCAGCTGCTGTTCAGCAGGCTCGGCCAGGCTGCGCTGGCTGACATGCGATAGCCGGCGCTCAGGCTATCGCCTAAAACTAACAGGGTGTTCGCAGCGGCCAGATGCGATACCAGCAGAAGAACGAAAAACAGGAAAGGATAATGCCAGCGGAAAACATTCTTGAAGTTCATCATCTTACAAAGTCCGTCGGTCAGGGGGAACACCAGTTGTCCATCCTTACCGGAGTTGACTTCATTGTCAAACGGGCCGAAACCATCGCGCTAACGGGTGAATCTGGCTCCGGCAAGTCGACGCTGCTGGGGATTCTGGCGGGGCTCGACGACGGCAGCAGCGGCGAGGTGACGCTGCTGGGCCAGCCTCTGCATCGGCTGGACGAAGAGCAGCGCGCCGCGCTGCGGGCGACGCAGGTCGGCTTTGTCTTTCAGTCTTTTATGCTGGTGCCGACGCTAAACGCGCTGGAGAACGTGCAGCTGCCTGCGCTGCTGCGCGGCGAGAGCGATCGCCGCAGCCGCGAGCAGGCGCGCGAATTATTAACCCAGCTGGGGCTGGGGGAGCGTCTGATGCATCTGCCCGCCCAGCTTTCCGGCGGTGAACAGCAGCGCGTGGCGCTGGCGCGCGCCTTTAACGGCCAGCCCGGTTTGCTGTTTGCCGATGAGCCAACCGGCAACCTGGACCGCAAAACCGGCGACCGCATCGCCGATCTGCTTTTCTCCCTCAACCGCGACTACGCCACCACGCTGATTCTGGTCACCCATGACGAACAGCTGGCGGCGCGCTGCGACCGCTGCCTGCGGCTGCGCGACGGCAAAGTATGGGAGGAGCGATGATCTGGCGCTGGTTCTGGCGCGAATGGCGCTCGCCCTCGCTGCTGATCGTCTGGGTGGCGCTGACGCTGTCGGTGGCCTGCGTACTGGCGCTCGGCGCTATCGGCGATCGTATGGAAAAAGGGCTTAGCCAGCAGAGCCGCGATTTTATGGCGGGCGACCGCACGCTGCGCAGCAGCGCCGCGGTGCCGGAGGCCTGGCTGGCCAAAGCGCGGGAGGAGGGGTTAAGCGTTAGCGGTCAGCTCAGCTTTATGACCATGACTTTCGCAGGCGACACGCCACAGCTGGCGGCAGTGAAGGCGGTGGACAACCGCTATCCGATGTTCGGCGAGCTGCAGACCGATCCCCCTGGCCTGAAACCGGCGCCCGGCACGGCGCTGGCCGCGCCGCGGCTGATGGCGCTGCTTAACCTCAAGGTTGGCGACAGGCTGGAGGTGGGCGACGCCAGCCTGCGCATCGCGGGCGAGGTGATCCAGGAGCCGGACGGCGGCTTTAATCCCTTTCAGATGGCGCCGCGCCTGCTCATCAACCTCGACGACGCCCAGAAGACCGGCGCGATCCAGCCGGGCAGCCGGCTGACATGGCGCTATAAGTTCGCCGGCGAGCCGCAGCCGCTGGCGCGCTACGACCGCTGGATCCAGCCGCAGCTGAAGGCGGATCAGCGCTGGATCAGCGTAGAGAATTCTGAAGACGCGCTGGGGCGATCGATGCAGCGCGCCCAGCAGTTTCTGCTGCTCTCCGCCTTGCTGACCCTGATGCTGGCGATCGCCGCCGTTGCGGTGGCGATGAGTCACTACTGCCGCAGCCGCTACGATCTGGTGGCGGTGCTGAAAACGCTGGGCGCGACGCGGCGGGCGCTGCGGCGGCTTATTATCGGCCAGTGGCTGGCGGTGCTGCTGCTGGCGGCGGTGTGCGGCGGGGCGCTCGGGCTGGGCGTTGAGGCGCTGCTGATGCAGATGCTGAAGCCGGTGCTGCCCGCGACCCTGCCGCCCGCCAGCGGCTGGCCCTGGCTCTGGGCGCTCGGCTCGCTGTTCGTGATTTCGCTGCTGGTGGGGCTGCGCCCCTATCGGCTGCTGCTGGCGACCCAGCCGCTGCGCGTGCTGCGCCGTGACGCGGTGGCCGATATCTGGCCGCTGAAGCGCTATATCCCGGCGATGGGCGTGGTGGTGATTGCGCTGCTGGCGCTGCTGGTCGGCGGCAGCAAGATGCTGTGGGCGCTGCTGGCGGGCGTGGCGGCACTGGCAGGCGTGCTGGCGCTGCTGGGGTGGGGCACGCTGTTGCTGCTGCGGCGCCTGGTCGTACGCCGCCTGGCGCTGCGGCTGGCGATCAACCGCCTGCTGCGTCAGCCCGGCGTGACGCTGAGCCAGCTGGCGGCCTTTTCGCTCTCCTTTATGCTGCTGGCGCTGCTGCTGGTGATGCGCGGCGATCTGCTCGACCGCTGGCAGCAGCAGCTGCCGCCGGACAGCCCGAACTATTTCCTGCTCAATATGACCCAGGATCAGGTACCGCAGGTGCGCGCTTTCCTCGCCTCGCATCAGGTGAAGCCGGAGACCTTCTATCCCGTGGCGCGGGCACGTCTCACCGACCTGAATGGTAAAGCGGCCGATCCGACGCTGGATAACGCCCTGAACCGCGAGCTGAACCTGACGTGGATGAGCGAACAACCCGATCACAATCCGCTGACGGCGGGCCGCTGGCCGCCGCAGCCGGGCGAGGTGTCGATGGAGACGGAGCTGGCCGCTCGCCTGGGCGTGAAGCTGGGCGATACGCTGACCTTTAGCGGCGATACCCAGACCTTTAGCGCGAAGATTACCAGCCTGCGCAAGGTTGACTGGGAGAGCCTGCGGCCTAACTTTTTCTTTATTTTCCCCCCCGGCGCGCTGGATGCGCAGCCGCAAACCTGGCTTACCAGCTTCAGGCTGGATAGCGATCCGGCGCTGCTGGCGCAGCTGAACCGCGCCTTTCCGACCCTGAGCCTGCTCGATATCGGCAGCATTATGCGGCAGATCGGCCAGGTGCTGGCGCAGGTGAGCCAGGCGCTGGAGATTATGGTGGTGCTGGTAACCCTCTGCGGCGTACTGCTGCTGCTGGCGCAGATTCAGGTCGGGATGCGTCAGCGGCGTCAGGAGCTGGTGGTCTGCCGCACGCTGGGCGCCAGCAAGAAACTGCTGCGCGCGACGCTGTGGTGGGAGTTCGCGCTGCTCGGCGTGGTCTCTGGCGTGGCGGCGGCGCTGGGCGCGGAAGCGGCGCTCTGGGCGCTGCAGCGTAAGATTTTCGACTTCCCGTGGCAGCCCGACTGGACGCTGTGGCTGGCGCTGCCGCTGGGCGGCGCGCTGCTGCTCTCGCTGTGCGGTGGCTGGCTCGGCGTGCGGCTGCTGCGCGGCAAGGGGCTGTTCCGGCGCATGGAGTCAGCATAAAAAAAAGCGGGCCAGGCCCGCTTTGTTCGCTGGCGTGCCGGCGGATCAGAACTTCTCTACGGCCCAGGCGATGCCGCTGGCGTACTCCGGCGGCAGCATTGGCACCAGCGCCTCCAGCGCTGCGGTCAGCCGCGCGCTGTTGCTGTCGGTCAGGTTGAGGTGTCCGACCTTGCGGCCCGGCCGCACCTCTTTGTCATACCAGTGCAGATGCACCAGCGGCTGCTGCAGCCAGCTGCTGTTCAGCGCGGTACCGATCAGGTTCACCATCACCGACGGCGCGAACACCACCGGCTGCGGCAGCGCCAGGCCCAGCACCGCGCGCAGGTGCAGCTCAAACTGGCTGATTGAGGCGCCGTTCTGCGTCCAGTGCCCGCTGTTGTGTACGCGCGGCGCCAGCTCGTTGATCAGCAGGCCTTGCGGCGTAACGAAACACTCCATCGCCATCACGCCGACATAGTTCAGCGCCTGCATAATGGCGCCGAGCATCGCTTCCGCCTGTGCCTGCTGCGCCGGGTCCGCCTGCGGGAAGGCGACGCTGGTGCGCAGAATGCCATCCTGATGCAGGTTATGGGTCAGCGGGTAGAAGACGGTGCTACCATCCTGACCGCGCGCGCCCACCAGCGACACCTCACCGGAAAAGTTAATGCCCTGTTCGACGATGCATTCGCCGTAGCACTCATCCGGCAGCGCATCGGTCTCACCCGCGCGCAGTCGCCACTGACCGCGGCCGTCATAGCCGCCGGTGCGGCGCTTAACGATCGCCAGCTCCCCCAGCGAGGCGAACACCTGCGGCCACTCGCTCTTGTCAGCCAGTAATTGCCAGGGGGCGGTAGCGAGATTCAGCTGGTCGAGCAGCTGCTTTTGCGTCAGGCGATCCGCCAGGCGCGGGAAAATATCGCGATTTACAAACGCCGGATGCACCGCCAGCTCGCGGGTCAGCGCGGTTTCTGGCCAGCGTTCGATTTCGGCGGTGATGACGCTCTGCGCAATCGGCAGCGCGTCGGGTTCGGCGTCAAGGCCGACCGGATAGACGGCGATGCCCAGCGGTTCGCCCGCCTGGCGCAGCATACGGCCCAGCTGGCCGTTGCCCAGTACGCAAACCGGCTTCATGCTTCCTCCCGCGGGTCCGGGTTATTCAGCACCTCGTCGGTCTGCGCCTGTCGCCACTCGCCGAGGCGCGCGGCCAGCGCCGCATCGTGGATTGCCAGGATCTGCGCCGCCAGCAGGCCCGCATTGGCCGCACCCGCTTTGCCGATGGCCAGGGTGCCGACCGGAATGCCGCGCGGCATCTGTACGATAGAGTAGAGGCTGTCGACGCCGCTCAGCGCTGCGCTCTGCACCGGCACGCCCAGCACCGGCACCAGGGTTTTCGCCGCCAGCATGCCCGGCAGATGCGCCGCGCCGCCCGCGCCCGCGATAATCACCTGATAGCCGTTATCGGCGGCTGTTTCGGCGAAGCTGAACAGTTTGTCCGGGGTGCGGTGTGCGGAGACCACTTCAACGTGGAAGGGCACGTCCAGGCTGGTAAGGATTTCCGCAGCGAACTGCATGGTGGACCAGTCACTTCTGGAGCCCATTACAATAGCAATGCGGGCCGGGGCGGCGTTGGATGACATGCGGTCAACTCCTGTGAATAAACAAACGAACCTGGCCGGTCGGGCAGGTAAAGAAGGGCACAGAGAATAACATGAGAAAGGCGTAAGGAAAACGGTTGCGTCGCGGCCGTTCCAGCATGTTTAGCCGCGTTTTAGAAGTCGAATTCGATAAGGCTGATGCCGCTGGCGTCGAGCTGGATCATTGAGCCGCGCTCGTGCCACGCTCCTAATACCGCGCGCTCGGCAGGCGCTCCCTGCAGCGTAAAGCGGTGAATGGCCGGACGATGGGTGTGACCGTGGATCATCAGCCGGGTCTGCTGGCGCAGCATCGCCGCCTCAACGGCGTCGGCGTTGACGTCCATAATGGTAAGCGACTTATGCTGGTTCGCCTGTTTGCTGCCGTCGCGCATGCGCGCGGCGATACGCTGGCGGATAAACAGCGGCAGGGCGAGAAAAAGGCGCTGCAGCCAGCGCTGATGCACCTTAGCGCGAAAGCGCTGATAGCCCGCGTCGTCGGTGCAGAGGGTATCGCCGTGCAGGATCAGCACGCGGTGACCGTAGCGCTCCAGCACCTGCTCTTCCGGCAGCAGCGTCATGCCGCTGGCGCGGCCGTAGGCCTTGCCGAGCAGGAAGTCGCGGTTGCCATGAATAAAGTAGACCGGTACCGGCAGCGCGCGCAGCGCAGCGGCAACCTGCTGGTGCAGCGGATTGGGATCGTCATCGCCGATCCAGGCTTCAAACAGATCGCCGAGGATATAGAGCGCGTCGCAGCGCGGCGCTTCACGCGCCAGAAAACGCAGAAAACCGGCGGTGATCGCCGGTTCTTCCTGGCACAGATGCAAATCTGCGATAAACAGGGTGCGCGACATTACTCGCTGACGGTTACTTTCTGGATGACGACGTCATCTTTCGGTACGTCCTGATGCATGCCGCTGCGGCCGGTAGAAACCGCTTTGATTTTGTCGACCACGTCCATACCTTCTACAACTTCTGCGAACACGCAATAACCCCAGCCCTGCAGGCTTTCGTCGCGGAAGTTCAGGAAGTCGTTGTCGGCAACGTTGATGAAGAACTGCGCGGTAGCGGAATGCGGAGCAGAGGTACGCGCCATCGCCAGGGTGCCGCGGGTGTTTTTCAGGCCGTTATTCGCTTCGTTGCGAATTTCAGCTTTGGTCTCTTTCTGCTTCATGCCTGGCTCAAAACCGCCGCCCTGGATCATAAAGCCGTTGATAACACGGTGGAAAATAGTGTTGTCATAGAAACCTTCACGGCAGTATTCGAGGAAGTTTTGCACGGTAGCAGGCGCTTTATCGTCGAAGGTTTTAATTACGATGTCGCCGTGGTTGGTCTGGAAAGTAACCATCATTCTCGTCCTGTAAAGGTTGTCGTCAGCTCTCTGGCCGCCGCAAAGTGCGCTGGCCATTTTTGTCGACGCCCCTTATATCATAAATTCTGATGACGCGTCAGCACGCCCGCGGCGCTCTCGGCACGCTGCCGTCGCGCAAGCGCGAAAAATACGGCACAATAACTGAATAACCTGATAAAAGTGTTTACCGCACTCGTCTAAACGGAACTGTTCAATGCTAAAGATTTATAACACCCTGAGTCGACAGAAAGAGGAATTCAAACCTATCCATGCCGGTGAAATCGGTATGTACGTGTGCGGTATCACGGTGTACGACCTCTGTCATATCGGACATGGACGCACCTTCGTGGCGTTTGACGTGGTGTCGCGCTACCTGCGCTACTGCGGCTATCGTCTGAACTACGTGCGCAACATCACCGATATCGACGACAAAATCATTCGACGCGCCAACGAGAACGGCGAAAGTATCGAAACCCTCACCAACCGCATGATTGGCGAGATGCACAAAGATTTCGCCGCGCTCGGCATTCTGCCGCCGGATCAGGAGCCGCGCGCCACGCGCCATATCGCTGAGATTATTGAGCTGGTGGAGCGTTTAATTGAACGCGGCCACGCCTACGTTGCCGACAACGGCGACGTAATGTTCGATGTGCCGAGCGATGCCGATTACGGCGCGCTGTCACGTCAGGATCTGGAGCAGCTACAGGCTGGCGCGCGCGTGGAAGTGGCCGAAGCGAAGCGCAACCCAATGGACTTCGTGCTGTGGAAGATGTCGAAAGCGGACGAGCCCGCCTGGCCTTCGCCGTGGGGCAACGGCCGTCCGGGCTGGCATATCGAGTGCTCGGCGATGAACTGCAAGCAGCTCGGCGAACACTTCGACATTCACGGCGGTGGCTCCGATCTGATGTTCCCGCATCATGAGAACGAGATCGCTCAGTCAACCTGCGCCCACGACGGCCCCTACGTTAACTACTGGATGCACTCCGGCATGGTAATGGTCGATCGCGAGAAGATGTCGAAATCCCTCGGCAACTTCTTCACCGTGCGCGACGTGCTGGAGCACTATGACGCCGAAACGGTGCGCTACTTCCTGATGTCGGGCCACTACCGCAGCCAGCTTAACTACGGCGAAGAGAACCTTAACCAGGCGCGCGCCGCGCTGGAGCGCCTCTACACCGCGCTGCGCCACACCGACCCTAACGCCGAGCCGGCGGGCGGCGAAGCGTTTGACGCGCGCTTCCGCGCGGCGATGGATGACGACTTCAACACCCCGGAAGCCTATTCGGTGCTGTTCGATATGGCGCGCGAGGTCAACCGCCTGAAAGGGGAGAACGGCGACGCGGCGAACGCGCTGGCGGCGAAGCTGCGCGAGATTGCCAACGTGCTGGGCATTCTGCAGCAGGATCCCGAGCAGTTCCTGCAGAGCGGCGCGCAGAGCAACGCCGACGAAGTGGCGGAGATTGAGCGCTGGGTGCAGGCGCGCGCCGACGCGCGCAGAGAGAAAAACTGGGTGCAGGCCGATATTGCGCGCGACAAGCTCAACGAGCTGGGCGTGATTGTGGAAGACGGGCCGCAGGGCTCGACCTGGCGTCGTAAGTAACCGCAAAAAGGGCGCTCAGGCGCCCTTTTTTATGCCAGGCGGATAGCCTGAGCCTGCGGCAACCAGAGGGTGCGGCGGCGCTGGTGGAAGAGGGCGGTGTTCAGAGCGTAGCAGAGGCGAGAGGCGTAGCGGGGGCTGGCGCCTGCGGCCAGCTCACCCGCCTGCAGGCTGTTTATGCGGTAACGGTGATGCGCTGTCCGGCGAACGCGACGGTCTGTCCGGCAACAATTTTGCAGCGCTTGCGGGTTTCTACCGCGCCGTCAACGGTCACTTCGCCGTCGGCGATGACGATCTTCGCCTGTGCGCCACTCTCTACCCAGCCTTCCAGCTTCAGCAGATCGCACAGGTCGACGTGTGGGTGTTTACCCAGGCTAAAAGTCGCCATTATGCTTCCTCTCTGTCGTGATAAGTTTCGCACGCGTGCAGCGTGTTTTCGATCAGCGTGGCGACGGTCATCGGCCCTACGCCGCCCGGCACCGGTGTGATATATGAGGCGCGCTCCGAGGCGGTGTCGAAATCGACGTCGCCCACCACTTTGCCGCTCTCCAGTCGGTTGATGCCGACATCGATCACCACCGCGCCCGGCTTAATCCAGTCGCCGGGAATAAAGCCCGGCTTGCCAACGGCGACCACCAGCAGATCGGCATGCTCGACGTGATGACGCAGATCTTTGGTGAAGCGGTGGGTGACGGTGGTGGTGCAGCCCGCCAGCAGCAGCTCCATGCTCATCGGACGACCCACGATATTGGAGGCGCCAACCACCACGGCATTCAGGCCGTAGGTATCGATATTGTAGCGCTCCAGCAGCGTCACGATGCCGCGCGGCGTACAGGGACGCAGCGTCGGCGCGCGCTGGCAGAGACGGCCGACGTTGTAGGGGTGGAAGCCGTCAACGTCTTTATCAGGCGTAATGCGTTCCAGCACTTTGACGTTGTCGATGCCGGCCGGCAGCGGCAGCTGCACCAGAATGCCGTCAATCTCCCGATCGTCATTCAGAGCGTCAATCAGCTGCAGCAGTTCAGCTTCGCTGGTGGTCGCGGGCAGATCGTAAGAGCGCGACACAAAGCCGACCTCTTCACAGGCGCGGCGTTTGCTGCCGACATAGATTTGCGATGCGGGGTTTTCGCCTACCAGAACGACCGCGAGACCGGGCGCGCGTTTACCGGCTGCCATACGCTGCTTTACTTTTTCCGCAACCTCAAGGCGCACCTGCTGCGCAATCGTTTTACCGTCAATAATTTTTGCTGCCATCAGAGAGGAAATCCACTGTGTTGTGTTGATTCGGGGAAAGGCGCCTATTCTGTCAGAAGCGCGGCGCGCTGTCAGGTTCTGAATCGCCGCCCGTTGTCTGATTCTTCGGCATATGCATTGCGACAGCGGCCAAAATCGTTGACTCGTTGAGGTCTCGCCGTATAATCCTCGCCATCCCCGTGCGCCCTTAGCTCAGCTGGATAGAGCACCGGCCTTCTAAGCCGTAGGTCACAGGTTCGAATCCTGTAGGGCGTGCCATTTTCTCTTCTTAATATCCTTATCTCATTGCGTCAAAAGCGATAAAACAGGTTTAAATCTGCTGCCATTTTGCCGACTTATTATCGGTCAGTGACAGGCGCCGTAGCATAGTAGCCAGAGTTTATTATCGGCTGTTGAACCGGGCGAGTCGCATTTTGTATAAAAACGATCGCATCCCCGCTATTCCCTCTGGCAGGTGCGGGGGTGGGCTTGCTGCGCCTGTAACAAAGAACCCCCCATTTAAGGGGGGTAAAGGTATTTTACTTTTTAATAATTACCCTGGTGAGGCAATTACAGTTAACGTCATTTTTACTGTTTACTTTAGGGCTGGCGAAGAGGTTTTTTGCATCTGGCTTATGCTGCAACGCATCTTTCGATGCGCATGCCCTTACTTTTGCAAAGGCAGTTCGATATTTATCATACTTTGCAAAAAATAAATCCTTGTTCGCGGACAGAAGCGATCTCAACTTTTCCCACGAAGCGAGCCGCATAAATGCAGAGCAGGATTAAAATCATTTATTGCCGTCACTCTTTAGCGTAGGGGAAGACCAAATGGCGTCAGCTTATTCCCGGCGTTTTCTTAAAAAATCTAATCTTTTCAATGCATTGAAAGGGGTTTGGCATTAGTTGATGGCTTAGCCTGTTAATGATGACTTCCAGGGGTGCCATAAACCTTCAGGTTGACTGCCAGGGGCAGCATTTATTTTCCTTTTGATATTTACTGTTTCTCGGTGAATAGTTAGAACTCTTAATATCGTGCCTCTAATTCTTTTCTGGAAAAAAATTGATTCTCGTCAATTTTATTTGAGACAGATACGCTGCGCATGAAAACAGATATAAATTTTATGGATTTTGTTCCGATATAGCAGATATCCAGCAGGCTTTTCGCCACTGAGAAAACTGTTAAACAGGGGGCAGCATCAATGAAATTTATGAATATTCTCAAAAATCTAAAGATAGGCGGCAAGCTAACGCTCGGCTTCACGTTAGTTATTCTTGCGTCTGTTATTATTGCGGTGCTTGCGTTTCGCTGTTTTTTCAGCATTCAGGAAAACTCAGCCAAGCGTGACATTATCGTTGATATGGCCAATACGCTCAGTGACGCCAGACTCAATCGCACGCTGTTTCAATATACAAGGGATAAAAAGTACTTTGAGCTTAACGGGATGGCGATGAATAAGCTGACCGTAGCGAAGGATAACCTGGAGGAACACGCATGGTCTGCTGAAGGGGAGGCGAAAGTCGTTCGGCTCGAGCAAACGCTGAAAGCGTACCAGGATAAACGGGAGAGCTTTCTTGCCGCGACCAACAGCACCGACGGCGCATTAGCGGACATAACAGCGATAGCTTTTCCTCTATTTGCCGGGCAGCTCAGTGCGCGCGTGCCTGTTGCAACATCTGAAACAGCGACAACGCTTTTTTCCTTGATATCGAAACTTGACTCTCTCTCTTTGAAATTAAGCGACTATCTGAGAAAGCCAGATGAACCCTTGCTGAATACCCTCATCAGGCAGCTCGATGAAATTCAGCCGCTTATGGTGACAGCGGGCGCCTCTGATGACACTCAACTCAGTGGATTATTAACCGCTATGCTGCAGAAAAGCGCAGCCATGCCTGCTCTGTTGCAAAAATATTCACAGCAAGCCCTTGCAGAAAAAGTGGCCTCAGATGAGATGACCGGGGCCGCAGTGATTCTGAATAAAACGATGACAGATTTGGCGCTTTATCAGTCACAAATGGCTGGCAGATATATTCAGACGGCGCTCTGGCAGATTGGATTTACCACTATCGCCTGCATTGTGCTCAGCCTTCTGATTGCCTGGCAGATGACGCGCAGCATTACCCGTCCCCTTAAAGAAACCCTCTCTTCCGCGCAGCGTATTGCGGAAGGCGATTTGACGTCGGAAATCGCCAGCACGCGCGCTGACGAGCTGGGTCAGCTGATGACAGCCGTCAACACCATGAACCTGAGCCTTCGAACCATCATTTCGCGCGTTCGTGACGGGGTAAATGGGGTGGCGCGTGCCTCCTCGGAAATTGCCGCAGGCAATATCGATTTGTCATCCCGAACCGAGCAGCAATCGGCAGCCGTCGTTGAAACCGCTGCAAGTATGGAAGAGCTGACCTCAACGGTAAAACAGAACGCCGAAAACGCGCATCATGCCAGCCAGCTGGCAACTGAGGCTTCGCATAATGCGGGGCGGGGCGGGGAAATCATCAGGGACGTCATTGCCACTATGGGCGGCATCAGCCAGAGCTCCGGGAAAATCGGCGAGATAATTACCGTGATAAACGGCATCGCCTTCCAGACAAATATTCTGGCACTAAACGCGGCGGTTGAAGCGGCCCGTGCGGGTGAGCAGGGGCGTGGGTTCGCAGTGGTTGCCGGCGAGGTGAGGAATCTGGCACAGCGGAGTTCTCTGGCTGCAAAAGAGATTGAAACGTTAATCCGGGAGTCGCTGGATCGGGTAAACGGCGGAACTGAACTGGTTAATCGCGCCGGGGATACGATGCAGGATATCGTCCGATCTGTTTCTCAGGTCAGGGATATCATGGGCGAAATCGCCGCTGCGTCGGATGAGCAGAATCGGGGCATTACCCAGATTGCTCAGGCGATGACGGAAATGGATACCACCACACAGCAGAACGCGGCGCTGGTTGAAGAGTCTTCAGCGGCGGCCAGCAGTCTTGAAGAGCAGGCGCTTGGGCTGGAAAAAACCGTCTCCGTCTTCCGTCTGCCCCCCTCCACATCCGCCGGGCATAGCGTGCCAGATAGCAGAGCCAGCCTTAAAAGGCCGGTAATCGCTTCATCTGCTGAGAACAACTGGGTCACTTTTTAATTTAACAAAGCCCCTCGGGAAGAGGGGCGCAGAACGGCAATTCCGCCTGGTTCACTCCCCATCGGGCGCCAGGCGGATCGACATATAGCCGGAAACGCGGCTTACGGATTAAGGGGAGCAGAAGATTTATTCAGCCCTGTCGCTTTTCAGACAGCGATCCCTCGTGCTGACCACCCGGTTGATATCCTGCCTCTGGAAACAGACGCTCGGGCAAAAAGAAACAGGCGCCAGCTACCCTTATCAGCGTTCCGACGAAAAAAGAAAATTATTTATCAATAGATGTCCTTTGCCCACCAGACATATCATTTCAGTTTGAAAATCCACTCATTTTAAAATAATCCTGGATATACACCCCCTGAGCCGGATATATAGCCAAAGCTTCAGGTGTGCCCGATGTTATCTGCTTGCCAGGTATAAGATTTTTCAGGATCTATTTTCTGATTTTTAAAGGTTACCTGAACGACTGGAATAAGAGAAGGTATAATGCTCGCTTATTTTTTGTCATTCGATTTATTTAAAATAATCCTAATGGCTTTCCGGCATTCCGCTTTTTCAGCCGGAGAACGCCATTTGAATCAATGGAGTGATTATCTGCATGGTGGCCTGCTATCCACGTCGTCCTGAGTGTAAACGCGGATTTTATTTTGCCTTATTTATTCAGCCGGGACTGGCTGTCGCAAGCGTCAGTGACGCCCGCCACGACGCGCTTACGGTCAGAGAGAATGTTTATCGGGCGTTCCAGACGCAGCAGCAGCGCAGCGAAGAAGCGGCCCTGCAGACCCGAGCGGGCGCGGGCGCGAAACTGGCGCAGGCGCTCGGTCAGGATGCGTCAGCCGACCGTCTCGGCGCCGTCGGGGGCACCCTGGCTTCCGGGCTGTTTAGCTCTGCCGTTCAGCAAGGTCTGGCTCCCTTCGGCACCGCTCGTGCCAGGCTCAATTTAAGCAGCGCACATTTCGACGGAAGCGAATTCGATTTTTTACTTCCCGTTAGCGATACCCGCAGCCACCTGTTTTTTTCTCAGACGGGAATAAGGCGCATCGATGGCAGAACCATGACCAATATCGGTTTCGGTTATCGCTACTGGCCCTCAGAGCAGACCATGCTCGGCAGCAATCTTTTTTATGACTACGACATTAGCCGTAAACATAAGCGACTGGGCACCGGTCTGGAATATGGTCGCGATTTTTTTCGCCTCTCTGCCAACGGCTATTTTCGCCTGAGCGACTGGAAACGCTCGCGCGACTTTAGTGATTATCACGAACGCGCGGCGAACGGCTTTGATGTACGCACCGAGGCGTGGCTGCCCTCGTTACCTCAGCTGGGCGGCAAGCTCTCCTGGGCACGCTATTATGGCGATCGGGTCGGCGTATTCGGGCCGGACGATCTGCAAAAAAATCCAGAGCTGTTTACCCTGGGCGTCAGCTATACGCCCGTGCCGCTGGTGGGCATCTCAATGCAAAAAACGCTTAATGCCCGCGGCGGGCGCGACGAATTCTCTGTCGGCCTTAACCTCTCCTGGCAGTTCGGCACGCCGCTTAAAACCCAGCTCGATCCCGACCGCGTTCGCTTTAACCGAACGCTGGCGGGATCGCGTTACGATCTGGTGGATCGAAACAACGTTATCGTCCTTGAGTATAAAAAGGATCGGCTCTTTTCTATTACGGCCAGTCAGAGCGTATCGGGCATCGAAAGCAGCAAGCTGATGCTCAATCTCAATATCACTTCACGCTATACCGTGACCGGCATTGGCTGGCAGGGGGATGACTTTTTTGCCGCTGGCGGCAGCGTTTACTATGCAAACGGCGGCTATCAGCTCTCTCTGCCCGAATGGCGTCCTGCTGGAGCCAATCGCTATCAGCTGGTCGGGCGGGCGCTAGATGAAAAGGGCAATCAGTCAGACCCCTTCCGCGTTGAGGTGGAGGTGCTGCCGCTGAATGTCAAAATCTCGCTGGCCGGGGATCTCAAAGGGGAAGAGGGGCAGAGGCTGGCGACGGGGTTGAATGCGCGCAGCCTGGGAGGCGCGGTCAGTAAAGTAGAGTGGAAGGCGCCTGCGTTTCTCGCTGCCGGTGGCAAGTTTATTCAGACGCAGCGGGCAACAGAGGAGAGCCTGAGCCTGAACTATTACGTCGTCCTGCCGCCTTACCGCGCTGACGGTGAAAACAGTTACCCGGTGGAAGTCACGGTCACCGACAGCGAGGGCAATGTCTCTAACACCGCTTCGGCAAAAATCGTGGTTGAACCTCGCTCTATCGTCCTGACGCTGCCGCAAACGCTGTCAGGCACCGAGGGTACCCGTGTCGCGCTACCGCTCAAGATCGCGGCGAAAACAGCGATCACCCGGCTGGAGTGGGAGGCACCGGAGTTTATCGCCAGCGGGGGGAAAGTTGAGGTGGAAAAAGAGAGGGTGTGGCTGACGCTACCGGCGTGGTCGGATGGCACCGCCAACCAGTATACCCTTTCGCTGACCGCGGCGGACGACCAGAACCGCCGTTCGCTGCCGGTCACCACCCGCATTTCAGTGGCCTCGGCAAGCATCAGTCTGGTGCTTGACGACAAGCTGTCAGGAAAGTCGGGCGATCAGCTTGTGGTGGCACCGCAGGTCAGCGCTCAGGGCGGCATCGATCGTATCGAATGGCAGGGCGAAGCCTTTTTCAACGCGGGAGGCAGCATTAGCCAGGATGGCGCAAATGGCTATCGCTTCACCCTGCCGCTGTGGAAAAAAGCGGGCGATAATCGCTATACCCTGACCGCGGTAGCCTGGGATAAACAGGGACGTTCATCCCGACCCGTCAGCGTCACGCTGGAAGTGCAGCCGGTGAATATTACCGTAACCGCGCCGGACACCCTGACGGGCACTGAACAACAGAGGGTGGATGCCGCTGTCAGCGTCGTTACGGAGGGGACAGCGGCCGGTGAAGTTCAGTTCAGCGCTGAGGAGTTTATCGCTGCCGGGGGGAAAATTGCCGGAACCATGCCGAATTTCCATTTCACCCTGCCGGAATGGCGGGCGGGCGCGAGTAACCACTACGCCATTGTCGTTACGGCTAAAGATGCCCTCGGGAACAGCAGCGAACCTGTGACCATGGACGTTTCCGTCAGCCAGGCTCCCTTCACCCTGACGGCTGATACCGCGCTAACCGGTACCGAGCGCGCAACCCTGGTGGTCTCGCCGGACGTGCAGAGCCTGTACGGCGTGGCTCGCTATGAGACTGACGCCTCAGCGTTTCAGGCGGCAGGCGGCGCGATTGAGGAGAAAGAGGGGGTCTTTCATCTGACGCTGCCGGGCTTTGAGGTCGGCGGTGAAAACCGCTACCCCGTCACCCTTCGCGCGGTGGATAAGAAAGGCAACCTTTCAGCGCCGCTGGCGCTCAATGTCGTCGTCACTACCCGTCTGCTGGATGCCAGCGGACAATGCTCGGTGGTGGGAGGCGGTAGCGGTTACGCCGCGCGCGTTGATAAAGCGAGCGTTAACTACAAGGAAGCTCGGGATTATGCCACGCTGAAGAAGCTGGTCGACGCGGGCACCGACTATATCTATATCCCCGGCGATGTCGAAATCGAGCTTCCGGTGAAGCAAAATGCGCTGTTTATTAAAACCGGCACCACCATCTTCAGCGATCGTGGCCTGAACGGCAGCGACGGGGCGCGCCTCAGTATTCCCTATCTCGGTGAGCAGAAAAATGCTTTCCCGATTATCGCGATGGACAGCCGCTCGCGCATATCGGGTATTCGCTATGAAGGGCCCTATAAAGGAACCGATACCGACAGCTCTACTATCGGCATACAGACCGTTCCGGGCAGCCATGATATTGAAGTGGACAATATGGAGCTGTGGGGCTGGCCATGGGCGGCGGTTAGCGTAAAAACCGCCACCAACGTGCGCGTTCACCACAGCTATATTCACAACAATATCAAATCTGAACTCGGCTATGGCGTGGTGACCCAGAATGGCAACGCAACGGCGGAGATCGCCTGTAACGTCTTTAACAGCAACCGACATTCCATTGCCGGCAACGGACGATCGGGCGAGGGCTATGCGGCGCACCATAATCTGGTGCTTAACGGCGGCAAAGAGGGCGCTTATCATCAGTTTGATATGCACCGCTATGGAGACATTGCCGGCGAGTTTATGGAGGTGACGCATAACTGGTTCGACTACGGCGAGCAGGGCACCAGTAATCGCTCCTCAATCGGCGTACGAGGACAGCCTGAGCGTGGGCCGATTATCGTGACGGATAACTGGTTCACGCACCCGTGGAAAAATGACTCGCAGTATGCTGTCGCAGGCCAGTATGGCAGCTGGGTGCCGACCGTGGAATCGATACTTGCCACCAACAGCTTTAGCGTGAAATTTGACTATCTGAATAAAGGAAATAACCAGTGCGTTATTGACTGGCTCAATAATAGTCAGGGGGTTAACTGTTCAGGCGTGGGTTACTGAGCGATCGGCGCCGCATAGATTATGCGGCGCCTGTGCTTTCTGCGGCTGGCCTTTCCTGTCTCCTTCTTATCCTCTGCTGGTTAACCGATCGCTTCCTTTATTTCCTTTCCGCCAGCCTTTTCCTTACTCTATTATTAATTTACCTGCGTGACTAAATATCAGCATTGTCTTAAACGATCGGGTCGACCGAGCTGCAAACAGGATTTTGCCATACGCCTGATTTGCCCCTTGCTGATAAGAAAATTACACAGTTTGATGCAGGTTAATTAAAGCAATCAGGCAAGTTTCTGCATAATTTGATCTGGATTACTGTTTTTTTAATGGTTTGATTTTACTGGCTTTTAATGGGGATCTGGCCTTTGCGCAGCAGGAAGAAGAGGTCATTTGTAAAATTAAATCTATTTGTGTATTCGGGTTATTAGCGGGGATTAAAGTATTGTCCTGACTATTCCTAAATTACATCCGTTAAGATAGTATTTACGCGCCATTTAGAATCTTCCTAACCACATGATTAAGCTGGTTAATTTCTTTATTGTGGTTTTTATGGCTAAAATATTAAAATTTTTAGATAAATTATCTAGGGTTGCTTTTGTGTTAAAAATAGCCATCAAGGTGTAACATTCTGCTTTCATTTAGTATTTAAAACTACCTCAATTTTAAAAACAGTTTGTTGTGTTGTTTTTATGTTGGTTTTTAGTTTTTATTTTTTATAAAACAGTCTCATTGTCACGCTTTCTTCATTGAAATAATATTTTTAACGTATCCGGTGGCCGGTCAATTGTCACTGACATACGTCAAAGGTGTCATAGATATGGGATAGTTACCCCCCTAAGGAGTTATTATGCCTTCTGTCTCTGACAAGGTTCTTTATGGATTCAATATATTCCAGAGCCTGGAGTACAGGCTTTCTACCAGAACGCTGATCAATATTAAAAATGGTCGAATAAAAAGATTTGGAGCAACAAAGGCCAGGCTGTTTGAGTATTTACTTGCCGGAATGGATACCGAAGTCGTATACGATAATGACATTATTGTGCATGTCTTTGAAGATTATGGTCTGCGCTGTTCAAAATCCTATTTACTGTCGATGATAAAGAAAATCCAGTTTGCTTTTAATAGCGTCGGATTTGAAAGATACCCTTTTTCAAGGCTGGATGGGAAAGCGTATAAAATAGATAGAGACGCGCTGGAACGCGTATATGTTGTCAAAACCTCGCCTTAGCTAAGTGTTATCTGTTTTACAAAAGGAATAGATGTTGACGACATTACTGGTATTTACTCGCAACTTTGCTATTCGGCAGGCGATAATGTCTCTCTCCTCTCAAGAGAGAAAGATATATTTCTTCGATAATCGGCTTGAGTTTGTAGTCTGTGCTTCGATTTTTGAAAAGCCCTGCGTGCTTATTGATACCTTACACGAGTGTGGTGAGGATGTGCGCTGGATTTATGCCTGCCTGAGCGCGCGTAAGGGAATAAAAAATATTTATTTTATTGCGCCTGAGGAGATAGCTGAAAACAATTACCTGAAGCTTTTTGGCCTGGTAACAACAATTAACGAGCTCAAAAAATTGTGCGATCAGGCGGTCAGGACTCCCCTGGGCTACCGGCCTTGCAGATTAAAAGATGCATTGCGCTACCGGCTCTCTTTAATGTTGTCGCCTGAGCATATGGCATTTCTCGATGCGGTTTATGATCCTGTAACTTGTCGCTATGTTTGTGAGGATAAAAGCGATATTAACAAAATGGTTTATTTAAGAAATAGGCTTTCTCTTAGTAATAGCCTTGAGATGAAGCAGTTAATTTCCCTTCTGGTGTAGAAAATTGCCGGAAGATAATTTTTATATTTTTCAGAGCGCAGCGTGCAGCGCTATTTAGTAAAAAAGCCAGGGTTTTTTATTTTATCTTTTAAGGATGTTCTCAATAATTTTAATTTCTGGAAGGGTGTTTTTCCTGCGTCGAAATGGTCTCGACGCAGTTTATTGTACACTGAGGATAAACCGATGCAAAAGAAACTAACCTGTGCAATTCGCAATGTGCTGGCGGCGGCTGTCGTGACGGGCAGCTCATTCGCCGCGCATGCGGCCGACGGAACCATTAACTTCACCGGAGAGGTTGTAGATTCGGCCTGTACTGTTGATACCAGCACTGCCAGCCAGACCGTTAATCTGGGCAAAGTGCTTAAAAGCGCCTTCACCGGCGTAGGCCAGGTTGCCGCGGCGACGCGCTTTAACATTGTGCTGAACAACTGTCCCTCATCGTTGCCCACTGTTACGGTCAAATTTGACGGGACCGCGAACGCGAACGATTCCGACATTCTGGCGCTAAACAGCGATCAGACGGCGCAGGGCGTCGGTGTTGCGCTCTATGAGGAAGATGGTGTAACGCCCATCCCGCTGGCTACGCAGTCAAAAAGCATCACGCTGGATACCACTTCTACAGGGTCGCCTGCTGTCGCCGCAAACAGCAACACCCTGACGTTCGTTGCGAAGTATAAAGCCACGCAGCAGACGATCGTTGCCGGTACCGCCAACGCCACGTCAGATTTCACCATCAGCTATCAGTAATACCCCGGGCGTGCCTTGCGCACGCCCGTTTAACGCCCGACGGCACTTGGGAGCGAATCAATGAGCTTTTGCATCCGCGCAATTTTTTTACTTGCCGCGTGTTTTTTCACGACCATTGCGCAGGCCAGCGTAACCGTTGGCGGCACACGTTTAGTTTATAACGCCGCTGATAAAGAGGCGGATATTTCAGTTACCAACAGTAAAGATTCCATACCCTACCTTATTCAGTCATGGGTAGAGCTGAATGAACACGCCGCTGAAAAAGCCCCTTTTATTGTTACGCCGCCGTTATTTCGCCTCGACGGCGGACATGAGAACACGCTGCGCGTTATTTATACCGGTGAAAAAACGCTGCCCGACGATCGTGAATCTGTTTTCTGGCTAAACGTTAAATCTATTCCCGGTATGGAAAAGTCAGATGAGAACCGGTTGCTGATTGCGGTTAAAACCCGAATTAAGCTTTTTTACCGTCCTGCTGCCTTAAAAAATGATCAAGCGAACGAGGCCTGGCGCAGCCTGGTATTTAAACAAAATGGAAACCAGATCGTTATTACTAATCCGACGCCCTATTTTATTTCGCTCTACTCCCTGACGGTGGGGGGAAAGACGATTAAGCAGCCGCCGATGGTTTCACCCTTTGCCTCAGCGACCGTCGCAGGCAGCGGGCAGGATGTGGTCTGGAAAGCCATTAATGACTTTGGCGGCATTACAAAAGAGGCGCGCCAGACGCTGCCGTAATTCCTGAACAGAATCAGCTACTCACCCAAGCAGGAAAGCAAAGTGAAGACTGTTTTTGGCACCCGATATTTATTTTCCTCAGCCACGCGGCCGTATAGGGTTGTTCGTTTGTCAGCAATCGCGTTGTTTATTTCCGCTGTCACGCCAGCCAGGGCTGGTGAACTCTATTTTATGGCGGATGCGCTTGAAAAAACGAGCGCCGCGGCAAAAAGTATTGATTTAAGCCGTTTTGAACGGGGAGAGCAATTGCCTGGAACCTATCGGGTTCAAATATGGCTTAACCATGAATATGTTCGTACTGACAATATCTCTTTCGTCGCCATTAACGGGCTGGGCCTGGCGCCTGAGCTGAACAGAGCGATATTAGCGCAGCTGGGCGTGCGCGTAAGCGCCTTTTCTAAACTAGCTGAGCTTCCCGACAGCACTATTATTACCAACCCGGGTGATTTTATTCCAGATGCGAAGGCCAGCCTGGATTTTGACAGGCAGCGGCTGGATATCTCTATTCCGCAGTCTGCGCTGGAAAACCACGCGCGGGGCCAGGTCGATCCTGCGCGCTGGGATCAGGGCATTTCCGCGCTGTTGTTAAATTACAGTTTCAATGGGTCGCGCAACTGGACAAAACAGGGCGGCACCGACGATCAGTTCTACCTGAACCTGCAAAGCGGGGTCAATCTGGGCCCCTGGCGTCTGCGTAACTACAGCACCGCGATCAAAAGCGGCGGAAAGCATAACGTCTCCTCGGTCAGTACCGTGCTGAGCCGCGATATTCAGTTTTTAAAAGGTCAGTTCCAGGTTGGAGAGAGCAGCACACCCGGCGAGATCTTTGACAGCTTTCTGTTTCGCGGTATGCAGCTCTATTCTGACGACACCATGCTGCCGGAGAGTATGCGCGGTTTTGCACCGATTATTCGGGGTATTGCCCGCACCAATGCTATGGTCACCGTGAAGCAGAATGGCTATACGGTCTATCAAACCTACGTTGCGCCGGGCAGCTTTGCGATCCGCGATCTCTATCCCACCTCGTCAAGTGGTGACCTTGAGGTGACCGTGAAGGAGGCGGACGGCAGCGAGCAGCGTTTCGTTCAGCCCTTTTCAGCGGTGCCCGTGATGCTGCGCGAAGGGCGCCTTAAATATGCCCTGAGCGGCGGCGAATACCGCACCAGTAAAAAGGGGGCGCAAACGCCCACATTTGGCATGGGAACGCTGGCCTATGGCGTTTCCAGCCGCCTGACGCTTTACGCAGGCGCCCTTGGCGCAGAGAACTACCTTTCTGGCGTCGTCGGGGCTGGCGTCAGCTTTGGCGAACTGGGCTCGATCTCGGCGGATGCGACGCTGGCGGAGAGTAAGCTGCAGGACGGGAAAACCACCCGGCAACAGGGGCAATCCTACCGACTACAGTACTCAAAAACGGTGACCACCACCGACACCACCGTTACGCTGGCCAGCTACCGTTACTCAACGCAGGGGTTCTATACCTTTCAGGAGGTTAACGACTACTCCTCGCAGCGTTACAACAAACGTAGCCGTCTCCAGCTTAATTTGAGTCAGTCGCTGTCGAGCTGGGGCAGTTTTTATATCAGTGCCTACCAGCAGGACTACTGGCGACGCACGGGATATGAGCGCAGCATCAGCACCGGTATCAATACCAGCATTAGCGATATCAGCTATTCGCTGGGCTACACCTACAGCGAAACGCCGGGCTATGAAAAAAAAGATCAGATACTCGCGTTCAGTATGCAGGTGCCGCTTAGCAAATGGCTGCCGCAAAGCTGGGTCAGCTACAGCGTAAACGCGCAAAAAAATGGCCCGGAAACGCATCAGGTGGGGCTGAGCGGAACGGCGCTGGCGGATAACAACCTGAGCTACTCCCTTCAGCAGGGCTATGCCTCATCGGGCGGCGAAGCGCGAAGCTCGGTGAGCGGTACCTACAAAGGGGGTTATGGCACCCTGAGCGCTGGCTATAACGCTGGCCGCGATAACCGCCAGTTTAATTTTGGCTTACAGGGGGGCGTTATCGCCCATAAGCATGGGGTGACTTTCTCACAGCCACTGGGCGACACCGTGGCGCTGGTCGAAGCGCCGGGCGCGTCCGGCCTGAAGGTTCGCAACAATCCGGGGGTAAAAACCGACTGGCGCGGATACGCGGTCGTGCCCTACGTCAGTGCCTATCAGGAAAACGCCGTCGGGATTGATACCCGCTCGCTGGGTACTGAAACCGATATTGCAGAATCGGTAGTCACCGTGGTGCCGACTCGCGGTGCCGTGGTGCGCGCTTCATACAAGGTCGCCACCGGCTATCGCGCGCTGGTGAAACTGCTTTTCAAGCATAAACCTGTGCCCTTTGGCGCGATGGTCAGGGTGAAAAATAGCGACCTGATGAGCATCGTGGGCAACGAGGGCGAGGTTTTTCTTAGCGGACTGAATAGCAGCGATGCCATTTCCGTCAGCTGGGGGCAAACATCCTGTCAGGCCAAAATCACCTTTTCGCCCCGTCCCGATGTGATTCAACACGCAACGGCAACCTGCCGTTAGATAACACAACGGCAACCCGCTGCAATGTGCGCAGAGCCTCGCCTTCTCTACTTTTGCATAATTAAGGAATCAGGTATGAACAGGTTTTTTGTCATTCTGGCCCTGGCTGCGACCAGTCTCCTGTCGACCCAGGCTTATGCCTTATGTAGCGCATCCGATGTGACGGTTAATTTCGATAACAATATTCTTATTCAGCGTGACGAGCCGGTGGGAGCGGTGCTTGGCACGGTGACAATTAGTCATCCTGTCAAATGCGATGCGAAAGGCCAGACGACGGCGGAGGGATCCTGGCTCATTCAGCTGGCACCCTCCAATAGTGATAATGGCCCCTCGGTGCTGGAGGGCGTCCGCAACACCAACGTGGAGGGGATCGGCCTGAGGTGGAAAAACTACTCCAGCACCACCGGCACAACCAGTACGGTAACCAACGGCAGCCTTAATCTGGATACGTGGAACCGAGGGATTTCTCAAACAGGTGCCACTTTCAATGACACGTTTGAGTTGGTTAAAACGGCGATGACGCCGAAAACCGATATTGTTGGCCCGCTCACCATTGCTATGCAGTACAGCACGCCGGTGAGCGCCAGTGTTAAGCGGGCTTCACTGTTTAAATATAATATCTCGGCGGTGAATACCCGCACCGTCGCCTGTGAGGTGCTGGATACCCATTTAAATATTGATATGGGATATACATTTGCCACCAAATTCAGCGGGGTGGGGAGCACGCAAAATCCGGTTGATTTTAATCTTTCGCTTAACTGCGACGCCCAGACCTCCGTTAACGTAACGCTGGATAACGTCTCCCCCCTCGCCGACGCGGTCAATGGCGTGCTGGGATTAAGCAGTGAATCGACGGCAAAAGGGGTAGGTATCCAGTTACTCTATAACAATGCGCCCGTGCAATTCGGCACCGCTATTCATTACGGCACGGTGGCAACGCAGGGGGAAAACGTTAAAATTCCGTTTCGTGCCGCCTACTATCAAACCGAAACAGCGCTTCAGCCAGGCACGGTCAACGCGACGGCCTCCTTTACTATGACCTACCAGTAACAGGCACCGGCTTCCGTGCCGGCGCACGCTGCACGCCTCAGGGCTGTCAGTACAACCGGGTTGCACTGACAGGGCAGGGTCAGATATGACGATAGGGATCTTTCACCAGCGCGACAGCCAGCGAGCCCAGCAGCAGCACAGCAGAGACCGCCAGCAGCGGCCACATAAACCCGTCAGTCATCTGTTTGATATAGCCGATCAGCGAAGGCCCAAAGAAACCGCCCAGGTTACCAACGGAGACGATCATCGCCAGCCCGCCTGCGGCCGCGCTGCCGGTCAGAAAGCCGGAAGGCAGCGCCCAGAACGAGGCCTGAAAAGAGAGGATGCCGCTGACGGTAAAGCAGAGGGCGATCATTTTCAGCACCGGCTCATCCACCAGCGCACTGGTGGCCAGGGCAACCGCAGCGATAAATAGCGCCCCGCTAATCCAGACGATGCGGTTTTTTGCCCGGTTGGCGCGCTGCGCCCACAGCAGCATCGCTACCGCGCCGCACAGATAGGGCACGGCGGTCAGAAAGCCCGTCTGCGTATGGCTGACGCCGAGTTGTTTAATGATCTGAGGCATCCACAGGCCAACCCCAATGGAGCCGACAATGCCGCAAAAGTTGATAAAGGCCAGCAGGTAGAGCAGGGGATTTTTCAACGCATCCTTCAGGCTCGAGCCGTGGGAGGCGGCGATCTTTTGCTGTTCCGACTCCAGGCGTCGGGTCAGCACGCTTTTTTCCGCATCGCTGAGCCATTTCGCTTTCGCTGGCTTATCGCTCAGGAAGAACAGACAGACAGTGCCTAAAACCACCGCCGGCGCGCCCTCAATCAGCAGCAGCCACTGCCAGTTGCGAATATGCTCGTGATGGGTGATTTGCATCAGCGCACCTGAAACCGGCGCGCCAATGATATTGGCGACAGGTATCCCCACCAGAAAGGCCGCCGTGATTCTGGCGCGCCAGCTGCCGGGGAACCAGTAGGTGAAAAACAGATAGATGCCTGGGGTAAAGCCCGCTTCCGCCACGCCCAGCAGGAAACGCGCAGCGGCAAAGCTCGTCGGGCCGGTTACAAAGGCGGTGAGCATGGAGATCAGCCCCCATGAGATCATAATGCGCGCAATCCAGACGCGCGCGCCCACCTTTTGCATAATCAGGTTGCTGGGAATTTCAAACAGGAAGTAGCCAATAAAGAACATTCCGGCGCCAAAACCGAACTGTTCGGCGGTGATCCCTAAATCACTGTTCATCCCCAGCGCGGCAAAGCTCACGTTGGTTCTGTCCAGGTAGCTGACGACATAGCAAATAAAAATAAACGGCAGCATGCGTCTGAAGGCTTTTCTTGCCGCCGTTTCGCTGAGGGTAAAATCGTGCTCGTTGAGGGGACTCTGCACGCCGGGCGCGCCCGGCAATGAAGTCCTGTTATTCTCTTCAGTTGAGGTAAGCAGGGCCATAGCGATCTCCTGTGCGCGTGGCGCGCACACCTTTTTATCTGGCAGGAACGAGGGACGGGACGGGAACAGGCTTGCCGGGCGTGGCCATTGAGCAGGTCAGTATCGAGCCTGAAACGGATTCGGTGATGTACAACTGGCGTAAATCATCACCGCCGTAGCAGAGATTAGTGGTCGACCGGCCCAGCGGGCTGGTGAGGATCTCTACCGGCTCAGCCAGCTCATTTAAATGCCAGACGCGTCCCAGCCCTGGATTGGCAATCAGCAGCTCGCCATCGGCATTGATCGCCAGCCCGTCAGGCCCGCTGGGGCCCCAGGAGGTAAAGAACAGACCCACTTTACTGACGGAACCGTCTGGCTGTAGCGGACAGCGCCAGATGGCGTTGCCGCGCGTCATCGCCACATAGAGGACTTTTTCATCTGGCGATAACACCAGCCCGTTCGGGCTGGGGCAGTTATCGAGCAGCAAATCCAGCTTTCCCTGCGGCGACAGGCGGTAGACGCGGCCGGTGGGATCGTGCAGTCCGGTCTGCCCCTGGTCGGTGAAATAGAGATTCCCCTGGCTGTCTGGCGTCAGATCGTTGACGCCGCGAAAGCTTTCGCTGTTGCGTCGGGCCAGCCAGGGCGTCACGCTGCGATCGTTCAGCGACAGCTTCATTAAACCGTGGCGGTAATCGGTGATAAGCAGCGTATCCGCCGAAATCAGTTTCATGCCGTTCGGCTCACCGTCGTACTGTACGATCAGCTCCCAGTTGCCCTGCATATCCACTTTAAAAATGCGGCCGTAAGGGATGTCGGTCAGGTAAAGGCATCCTGATGGATGCCATACCGGTCCCTCCAGAAACGAGTCGACCGGCTGGCCGCCCCGGTTGGCCTGCGCCCAGGCATTGCCGGGGTCTGGCTGGCGGAACGCATCAGGCAGACGCGTAAACAGTGTCGTGGTGCGTATCTCTGGCGGGGACAGGAACATCATGGCAGCGCACCTTCGCTTTTCAGCGGCTCTGCCAGCACTTTCAGGACGTTACTGGCCGCAGCCGTGCCCATTTTGACGAACGAGTTATCGCTTACGCCGCCAATGTGCGGTGACAGGATAACGTTCCCGACCGCCTGCCAGATATGGGGAGCCGTTAAGGGTTCAACGGTAAAGCTGTCGAGCGCTGCCCAGCTCAGGGTGCCATCGTTAAGCGCGCGCAGCAGATCCTCATCGTTAATCAGGCCGCCGCGGGCGGTGTTGACCAGTATCGCCCCTTTTTTGCACAGGGCCAGGGTGTCGCGGTTGATCATATGGCGCGTGTCGTCGGTCAGCGGGCAGTGCAGGGAGATCACATCCGCGCTTTGCAGCAGCGTCTCCAGCGAGACGGACTGGCAGCCGTCGGGAAAGGTTTTGGCGAAGGGGTCGTAAGCCAACACCTTCATGCCGAACGCATTGCCGATACGGGCCACCCGTGCGCCGATGGCGCCCAGCCCAACCAGACCCAGCGTTCTGCCTTCCAGCTCTACCGACTTGTGGGTGGACTTATCCCAGTGTCCCTCGCGCATACGGCGATCCAGCGGCAGCACCGATTTTGCGCAGGCCAAAATCATGGTCCAGGCGTGTTCGGCCACCGCCGCGGCATTTGCCCCCGGCGCTGACTGAACGCTGATGTGCCGTTCCGCCGCCGCTTTCTGATCGATCACGTCGATGCCGCTGCCGTGCTTGGAGATCACCCGCAGATTCGGGGCCGCATCCATAATGCGCGCCGTGATCTTGCCGTAGCGCACGATAAAGGCAACGGGATCGTGCTGCTTACACAGCTGGCATAAGTCATCTTCGTTCGGCTGCCTGCCCGCAAAGACCAGCTCAAAGTTGGTCAGCAGCGCCAGCGCCTCTGGCGCAATATCGCTGCCGGTGATCAGAATAACCGGTTTAGAGTGAGCCATTACAGCGCCTCCCCGTCAGCCAGCATACCGGCATTACGCAGCGCTTTTTCCAGCCAGGGCGCGCGAATATCGCCATCACGAATGCCTGCAATACGTTTATTCTCGGCATCCAGCTTTTTCTGCGCCAGGTCAAGCAGGGCAGGGACGGCCTCGCGCGGTAACACCACCACACCGTCGGCATCGCCAATAATCAGGTCACCCGGCTCTATCGACGCACCGGCAACCGAAGTCGGATAATTAACGCGGCCGGCAATAGACTTTGTCGGGCCGCAGGGGTTCAGACCCGCCGAGAAAACCGGAAAGCCATTTTCGCGCAGCGCATCCGCATCGCGCACCGCACCATCGATGATGATGCCGGCAATACCGGAGGCGTGGGCCTGGGTCGACATAATTTCGCCAATCAGCGCGCAGCTGATATCGCCTTTGCCATCCACCACAATCACATCGCCAGGCTGAGCGATAGCCAGCGCCGCGTGGATCGCCAGGTTGTCACCGGGGCGAACTTCAACGGTGATGGCGGGGCCTGCCACTTTCATTGTGGCGGCAAGCGGCTTAACGCGACCGTGCAGCGTGCCGCGACGGCCCGCGACATCCGCCAGGATAGCGGCCTGAAATTCCGCGGCCTGTTTAACCAGCTCTGGCGAAACGCGAGTGATATCGCGTTTGATAAAGGTGTTGTCTGCGTTTGGCATAGAGGATCCTCGCTTTGTTTTACTGTGTACAACCAGGTTGTACAATATAAAACTACTATAGCGATGTTAATTTGTGCCCCGCTACTGTTAAGATTTTATTTGTGATGTAAATAAGATGTGAATCACAATTTGCTCAGTTAATGTCCGATAGCCGCCAGAAGGGGAGTTCGCAATGGCGTCTGGCTCTATGCAGAGCATCAGCTGCTCTCTGTCATCCCGCCGACTCTGAAGCCGGACAGTAAGACAAGTCGCGCCTTTGCGCCCCACTGTTCAGACTGCGGCACAGCGGACGTCCCGCGCAGGCTGATTGCGTAGACAGCAACAGATGCGTTAACGGCGGATAAAAAAGAGGGGCTGGAAACGGTGGGGTTGAGATGCGGGAAAACAGACGCCGCGGCGCAGGCCGCGGCGCGGAAAATCAGGCAGACTGCCATTCACTTTCCACATCGGTTTTCGATTTAGAGAGGATAACCTTGTTGTCATCGACCTCTTTCACCCAGCTTAACGGGATGATGTGGTGTTTGCCGCCAGCTTCAGGATCGCTTTTGGCCAGCTTAATTTTATCTTCGCCCTCAAAATGGTCGACGATACCGACATGTTCGCCGTTAACGTCTACAACCTGAGCGTGATCTAAGATTTCTGATTTGCTTACCATATTGCCTCCATCCTGGTTAAGGTTTTTGAAATGCCTTGCGCGTTCTGTTGCAAGACGCTTTAAGCCTGGTCACTAAACCCCGCTTCGGTCAAGTCAGTAACAAAATGAAATATCTTTCATAGCCATTACGGTAGAGGAATACGCTGGATTACAGCGCCATCAGGCGCTTTAAAAACTACGCCGGGCGCGCCAGCCCGCGCCGCGTTCTGCTATGGATGGCAACAAATAGCTGGCGCTGATTTCAGGCGAAAAAGGGGGAAAAGAGGGCGGCCGTCTACGCTCTCGGGTGCTTGTTAAACGCACGGCACAGAAGCAGAGCCGGTGAAGAGAGAGGAAAGTCAGCTTAAGTGATGCCGGGTTAATCAGACGCCGCTGCCGGACAGCCACTGCAGGCCTGTTCGGCAGCGCATAACAGAGCCGGGGTCGTTGCCTGACGGGTCACGCTCGGCAACGACCGCGGGGCGTTATTTCAGACCATCCATAAAGCCCGGCACAAAGCGATCGACATCCACTTCCATAAACTGCGAACGCTGGAAGTTAGCCTTCAGATCGTAAGGCACGGTGCAGTCATAAATGGTTTTGCAGGTGATACCGTGCCCCCGGATTGAGGGGCTGAACGCCGGATCCTGCGACGGGTCAAGCGGATGGCAGCGCACGCCGGGAATAAACACCGTATCCACATCGGCCTGGTAGCGGGTGGTCATTGCCCAAATCACATCGCTTAAATCGAAAATATCGACGTCGTCATCCACCAGGAAAACGTGCTTAAGCTCGGAGAAGGCGGAGAAAGCCAGCAGAGCGGCCTGACGCTGACGCCCCTCATCCTGCGCGCTGCGTTTGTTGATCTGCAGCACCGCCATATATTTGCCGGTGCCCGGCGACGGGCAGTGGACGTTTTTCACCAGGCCCGGCAGCGCGCGCTCCACCATATCGAGAATGCTCGCCTCGGTCGGAATACCGGCCAGGTTGGTATGCTCGTCGCTTGGGCCGATGCAGGTTTGCAGAATCGGGTTTTTACGATGGGTAACGGCTTTCACCTTGATAACCGGCACGGCCGCCTGCGCTTCGCCGGTATAGCCGGGGAACTCCGGCATCGCTTTGCCGCTGTGGGTGTGCTGATCTTCCTGCACGCGATAGTTGGGGATCAGCTCGCCTTCGATCACGATCTCCGCGTTGGCGATGGCGCGCGCGTCAACCGCAACGCCCTGAACCAGCTCGACGGCGCGTCCCCGCAGCCCGCCAGCGATAGCCAGCTCATCAAAGCCCAGCGGCGTTGTCGGCGGCTCAAAACAGGCCCCAATCTCAATCGCCGGATCGACGCCGATGCTGATGGTGATCGGCAGCGCTTTGCCCGCCTGCTCCGCTTTGATACGGAACTGATCGAGGTGACGCCCCGGCACAAAATACATTGAGATTTCATCTTTGCCCTGGACGCAGAGGCGGTGAATAGTTACATCATGCTCACCCGTTTCTGGATCCGCCGCGTAGCACATGCCCAGCGTGAAGTAGGGGCCAGCGTCTTCAGGGGTATTGGTCGGCGCGGGCAGCAGGGTACGAATATCAAATCCCTCGTCCGTGGCCAGATGCACCACCTCCTGACAGGCGGCTTGTTCGTTAGCAATCACTACCGGCGCAATGGCGTGATGCACCTATTCGCGCAGCAGTTGCGCCAGGTTCTCTTTCGGTACCCCCAGCAGACGCGCCACGCGCTGACGTGAAGCGAGCAGGCCGATCAGAACGCGGAAATCGTCATAGCCTTTTACTTTGTTAAATACCATCGCAGGGCCGGTGCGGGTGGGGCGCATCACCGTGCCACCAGCGCCGATATAGCGATAGACGCCAGAAAGTTCGGCGGCGGGATCGACCGGCTCGCTGGTTTCGATATATTCACCGTCATACTGCTTTAAGATGTCGATAGCGGCACGGAGGTCGAAACTTTTGCCGTCCGTCGCCTGAAGCGATTTATCTGTCATCGTTCTCTCCTTAAGAAAAGTAAAGCGCAGCCAAAGGGTTAGCGGGTAAGGCCCTGCCAGCGGGTTGACTGCGGGGTATCCAGTCCGAACTGGTCGAGTACACGACCGGCAATATGGTTCTCAACATCCGCCAGCGTTTTGGGATGGTTA
Organism: Pantoea agglomerans; assembly: GCF_020149765.1. Classification (NCBI taxonomy): domain Bacteria; kingdom Pseudomonadati; phylum Pseudomonadota; class Gammaproteobacteria; order Enterobacterales; family Erwiniaceae; genus Pantoea; species Pantoea agglomerans. Next base: position 2,936,027 of record NZ_CP083809.1, on the reverse strand, counting down.
TACCAGGCGGGAACCGGGGGAATAATGCTGACGCCCATGCGCGACAGCGCGAGCATGTTTTCCAGGTGAATGGTGTTGAGCGGCGTTTCACGCGCCACCAGCACCAGCTTGCGCTGCTCTTTCAGCACGACATCGGCTGCACGGCCAATCAACCCTTCGGCATAGCCGCTGCGGATCCCGGCGAGGGTTTTCATGCTACAGGGAATAATGATCATGCCGTCGGTGACAAAAGAGCCAGAGGAGAGGGTTGCGGCCTGATCGCCCGAGCTGTGACAGACATCTGCCAGCGCTTTAACCTCGTTAAGGTGCAAACCGGTTTCATGCTCAATTGTCGTTTTGCCCCAGCGGGAGACGATAAGATGCGTCTCAACATGGGGGATTTCAGCCAGTTTGCGCAGCAGCGTGACGGCGAGCGGCGCGCCCGTTGCGCCGGTGATACCGACAATAATTCTCATGAAACCTCCTGACTCTGTGAAAGCTTGCTTGCCCGGCGGGGCAGGATGCCTGACAGAGAAGAGGATAATGGCGAGACTGATAACGATCTAATTGGTATTATCGGCTTATTAATAAGCATTCGTTATCAGGTAGATTATGGACTATGCCAAGCTGCGATCTTTTATTACCCTGGCGCGCACGCTCCACTTTGCCCGCGCGGCGGCCGAGGTCAGCCTGACACAGCCTGCGCTGAGCCAGCATATTCAGTCGCTGGAGCAGAACTGGGGGGTGAAACTCTTTGAGCGTAACAAGCGTCAGGTCAGCCTGACCCAGCAGGGGCAGCTGCTGCTTGATGAAGCCGAGCGCACGGTGCAGCGGCTGGAAAATTTACGCGCGACCGTCAAAGAGGTGGCTGCCGGCAGCCGGGGCGTGCTGCGACTCGGCTATGTGGGCACCGCGGTGCTGGAGCCGCTGCTGGTCAGCGCGCTGCGTAGCTTTCGCAGCCAGTTTCCCCAGACGCGGCTGGAGCCAGCGGAATATAACGTCAATCAGCAGATTGCTCTGTTACAGAGCGGAGAGCTGGATGTCGGCATCCTGCGCGGGCCGATTCCCGATTTTCGCTGTATCGCCCGCTGTGAAATTCACCAGTCGGCGCTAAGCGTGGTGGTGCCAGATAATCATCCACGCGCAGGCGACGGGGCGATCGCCCTGCAGGATCTGGCGAACGAGACGCTGATCCTGCAGCAGGATCCCGAGGGGATCGGGCTGGGCGGCACCATGCTGCGTCTCTTTACCGAGGCGGATCTGGTGCCGGTGAAAATTGTGCGGGCGCGGGATGTCAATACCGCCATTAACCTGGCGGCGATGGGCATCGGGATCACCTGTATTCCCTCCTCACAGCGCAACTTTCTGCGCCAGGACGTGGCCGCTCTGGATATTACCGGTACCGATATTACGACGTCGCTCTATCTTTGCTGGAAAGCGGGAAGACAAACTTACGATATGCAACACTTTATTAAAAATACCCGCTCTTTATTTATGGGGCTCTCTGACGAGATAAAATAACCTGCATAATCCACGCATTATCCTGGCCGGGAAACTTTCCCGGCGGATAATAGCCAGCGCGCGGACGGTAATATTATTTTCATACTGAAGAAATATTCTCTTCTGACCTTTTCCTGTTCAGGATGAGGTCTACACTCAATTCTCATGCTTCGTTTATCTCAACCTGCACATCCTTAATCATTACTCTAAGACTAACGATTGCCCGCTTGCCTTAATTGAACCACTTGCACAGAAAGCGCAGACTTACCTCAGCATAAACGAAAGAATGCTTATCTGAATCAGGAGGTTATAATGCACACTGGTCAAGCGCCGGTTCGGGAATGGAACACACGCCGCAGTGAAAAAGCGCGTCGTCTGGCCTCCTTTCCTGTAGACGGTAAAGTGATCCCGACTGAAAGAGCGGTTGAAGCACTGGAGCGTTTAATAGCGCCAGGCGACCGCGTTGTCCTGGAAGGAAATAACCAGAAGCAGGCAGACTTTTTATCGCGTACGCTGGCAAATGTTGATCCAGCAAAAATACATGACCTGCATATGATTATGCCCAGCGTGGGCCGCAGTGAACACCTCGATATTTTTGAAAAGGGCATCGCCCGTAAACTCGATTTCTCCTTTTCCGGCCCACAGAGCTTACGTATTTCTCAGCTTTTGCAGGATGGCCAGCTGGAAATTGGGGCCATTCACACCTATATCGAACTCTACTCCCGACTCTATGTCGACCTTAGCCCCAACGTGGCGCTGATTGCCGGCTATAAAGCTGACCGTAAAGGCAATCTCTACACCGGCCCCAGCACCGAAGATACCCCGGCGCTGGTAGAGGCCGCCGCCTTCCGCGACGGTATCGTTATCGCACAGGTTAACGAACTGGTGGATGACGAGAGCGACCTGCCGCGCGTCGATATTCCCGCCTCCTGGGTCGATTATATCGTGGTGGCTGACAAGCCATTCTTTATCGAACCGCTCTTTACCCGCGATCCGCGCCTGATCAAACAGGAGCATATCCTGATGGCGATGATGGCGATTAAAGGCATCTACGCCGAACATCAGGTGCAGTCGCTTAACCACGGTATCGGCTTTAACACCGCGGCGATTGAGCTGCTGCTGCCCACCTACGGCGAACAGCTCGGGCTGAAGGGCAAAATCTGTAAACACTGGACGCTGAATCCCCATCCGACGCTAATCCCGGCCATTGAGAGCGGCTGGGTAGAGAGCGTGCACTGCTTCGGCGGCGAGCTGGGGATGGAAGAGTATATCCGCGCCCGTCCCGATATCTTCTTTACCGGTTCTGATGGCTCAATGCGCTCGAACCGCGCCTTCTGCCAGTTAGCGGGTCAGTACGCGGTCGATATGTTTATCGGCGCCACGCTACAGGTGGATGGACTGGCAAACTCCTCAACCGTTACGCGCGGACGCCTCTCCGGCTTCGGCGGCGCGCCTAATATGGGCCACGATCCGCACGGCCGCCGCCATGCAACCCCTGCCTGGCTCAATATGATCACCGAGCCAGACCCGATGCAGCGCGGTAAAAAACTGGTGGTGCAGATGGTGGAAACTTTCCAGGCGGGCGCGAAGCCGACCTTCGTTGAGCAGCTTGACGCCGTTGAGGTGGCCAAATCGTCCGGTATGCCGCTGGCGCCGGTGATGATTTACGGCGACGACGTGACCCACGTGCTGACCGAAGAGGGCATCGCCTATCTCTACCGCGCCGACAGCCTTGAAGAGCGCCGCGCTATGGTGGCGGCGGTAGCGGGCATCACCGATATCGGTCTGGGCGTTGACGCTGCGCGCGTGGCCGCGCTGCGTAAAAGCGGCAAGGTCGTCTATCCGGAAGATATGGGCATCCGCCGCTCAGAGGCGACGCGCTCACTGCTTGCCGCAGGCAGCGTCGCGGACCTGGTTGAATGGTCAGGCGGGCTCTACAACCCACCGGCAAAATTCCGGAGCTGGTAATGAAACTCCTGTCACAGACTCAAGTCGAGGCGCAGGTCAGCCAGCTGGCCGCCATCGCGCGCGACTGTTTGATCGATGAGGCGCGACTCAGTCCGAAGCCGGGTCTGGTGGACAGCCGCGGCAACGGCGCGCATCACGATTTAACGCTGGCGCTGATGGAGCGCTCGGCCCGCAGCCTGCAGCCGACCTTTCTGCAGCTGGCGCGTCAGTGCTGGCAGCGTCCGGCGGATATCGCCCTGCGCGAAGCGGTTGGCCGCCTCGGGCGGGAAGGGGAGCGGCAGATGATGGCGGCCACCGGCGGGGTCAACACCCATCGGGGCGCGATCTGGGCGCTGGGCCTGCTGGTCAGCGCCGCGGCGATGAACGGCGGCAGCGCCGACCCGGCGCACCTTGCCCGTACTGCAGCGTCGCTCGCCAGCCTGCCTGACCGCGCCGCGCCGAAGCTGTTCAGCAAAGGGCTAAAGGCGACGCATCGCTATCGCGTGCCCGGGGCGCGGGAAGAGGCGCAGCAGGGCTTTCCTCACGTCGTGAGGCTGGCGCTGCCGCAGCTGCTGCGCAGCCGCGCGGCGGGTGCGAGCGAAAGCGAAGCCCGGCTGGACGCGCTGATGGCGATCATGACCTCGCTGAGCGACACCTGCGTGCTCTCCCGCGCCGGCCTTGAAGGCCTGCAGACGATGCAGGCGGGCGCCCGCGCGGTGCTGCTGGCCGGAGGCTGCATGACGACGCAGGGCCAGCAGGCGCTGGCGCGCCTCGACGCCGGAATGCTGGCGCTGAACGCCTCGCCGGGCGGTGCCGCCGATCTGCTGGCCGCCACGCTGTTCATTGACAGGGTAGCCGTTACTGCCCATCACTCTTTTCTTTAGAGGACGTTATGGAACACATCACATTATCTTTCCCTGCTAACCGCACCTTCAGCGGCAGAGCGCTTGCAGGGGTCGTTGGCTCCGGTGATATGGAAGTGCTGTTCACCGCCGCCGAAGGGCAAACGCTGAGTATTGATATCACCACCTCTCTCGACAACAGCGACGCTCGCTGGAAGGCGCTGTTTGACCGCCTCAGCCTGATCAACGGCCTGCCTGCCGGGCAGCTGGTGATCCACGATTTCGGCGCGACGCCGGGCGTTGCGCGCATCCGTATCGAACAGGTTTTTGAAGAGGTGAGCCATGCGTAACGATCCCAGCTTTATCGAACTGCTCGCCCGCGAGCGCGCCCATGCGCTGCTGGATGAAGGCAGCTACCGCGAACTGCTCGATCCCTTTGAGGGGATCATGTCCCCCTGGCTGGCGCCGCAGGGCGTCGTGCCGCAGTCCGACGACGGCATGGTGGTGGCGCGCGGCACCATTAACGGCCAGTCCGCCGTGGTGATCGCCATCGAAGGCACCTTCCAGGGCGGCAGTATGGGCGAAGTGTCCGGCGCGAAAATGGCGGCGGCGCTGGAGCTGGCGGCGGAAGACAACCGCAACGGCATTCCGACCCAGGCGGTGCTCTGTCTGGAGACCGGCGGCGTGCGCCTGCAGGAGGCGAATCTGGGGCTGGCGGCGATTGCTGATATCCACGCCGCGATTGTCGATCTGCGCCGCTATACGCCGGTTATCGGCATTATCGCCGGCACCGTTGGCTGCTTCGGCGGCATGTCGATTGCTGCCGCGCTCTGCAGCTACCTGATTGTGACGCGCGAGGCGCGGCTGGGGCTGAACGGCCCGCAGGTTATCGAGCAGGAAGCGGGCATTGACGAGTATGACTCGCGCGACCGCCCCTTTATCTGGAGCATGACCGGCGGTGAAATCCGCTATGCGAGCGGCCTGGTCGATGCGCTGGTCGATGACGGCGTCAACGCCGTGAAAAGCGCGATGAACAGCTTTATCGAGAAGGGCGTGCCGACGCAGCATCGCAGCGACAACTATGCCGACTTTCTGCCGCGTCTGACCGGTTTCGATACGCGTCAGCAGGCGGATACGGCGCAGATTAAACAGCTTTTTGCCCGGGAGGATAAATAATGACCCAGACTATCAGCCGCGGTGCGACCTGGCTGGAAAAACTGGCACCTAATGCGCAGCGCCTCAGCGGCCTGTGCGACTCGGTTCAGGTAGCCGATGGCGAACTCAACGGCGAGCCGGTCCGTCTGATCGCTGTCGTACCCGATGCAAACAACCACTATCCCCGCGCCGCCAAAGGCGAAGTGGGCCTGCTGGAGGGCTGGACGCTGGCGAAGGTGGTGAATGAAACCATCGACGCGGATCAAAACAGCAGCGTGAAGCGCCCGATTATCGCGGTGATTGACGTGCCGAGCCAGGCCTATGGCCGACGCGAAGAGGCGTTCGGCATTCATCAGGCGCTGGCGGGTGCCGCCGGTGCCTATGCCAAAGCGCGCCTCGCCGGCCATCCGGTGATCGGTCTGATCGTTGGCAAGGCGATGTCGGGGGCGTTTCTGGCGCACGGCTACCAGGCGAACCGCCTGATCGCCATTAACGATCGGGGCGTACTGGTCCATGCGATGGGGAAAGAGTCCGCAGCGCGTATTACGCTGCGTACGGTTGACGCGCTGGAGAAACTGGCGGCGACCATACCGCCGATGGCCTATGACGTCAGCAACTTTGCCACGCTGGGCCTGCTGGCCGATCTGCTGACGGTGGGCAATCCTGACGCCCCGTCCGACGCCGATCTGGCGCAGGTAGAGATTGCGCTGCAAAAGGCGATTGCCGATGCGCGTCAGGATCCCTCCCTGAAAACCCGGCTCGGCGCGGAAAACCGCCGCAGCTCATCCTTGGTGCGCGAGCGAATGCGCGCAGCCTGGTAATAGCCGTAACTAAATAAATAAAAAAAAAGACCTGCCGGAAACGGTCCGTTCGGGGTGCGTCATTGCACCCCGGCGCAGGGGCCGCTTTTAGAAATTATAAACATCGCGTGACTGAAATCTTATTTCTTAAATACAGGTGATTTATGATTTACACAATTGTTCATGCCCTTGCGCCAATATTTGTCATCATGCTGCTCGGCTTCTGGGCCGGTAAAGCGGGAATGGTCGACAATAAAAATGTCTCGCTGCTAAATATCTTCGTTATGGACTTTGCGCTGCCTGCCGCGCTGTTCAGCGCCACGGTACAGACCTCCTGGCCGGGAATAGTGGCGCAGTGGCCGCTGATTGTGGTTATTACCGGCGCCATGTGGATTACCTATGCGTTTATCTATTTTATGGCGACCAAAGTCTTTAAAAAATCGCCCCAGGATGCTGCCGTGCTGACCCTGACCGTAGCGCTGCCAAACTATGCCGCGCTGGGCCTGCCGATCCTTGGCAGCGTACTGGGTGAAAACGCCACCACCTCGCTCTCTGTGGCGATATCCATCGCCTGCGGTTCCGTTCTGCTGACGCCGCTTTGCCTGCTGATTCTGGAGCGCGAAAAGGCGCGCACCGCGGGCGAGAACCAGGGATCAACGCTTGCCATGCTGCCGGTGCTGATGTGGCGTTCGGTGAAAAAACCGATCGTGCTTGGCCCGCTGGTGGGTGTGGTGCTATCGGCCATCGGTATTACCATGCCGGATCTGGTGCTGTCGGCGATTAAACCGCTGGGACTGGCGGCCACGGCGGCTGCGCTGTTCCTGACCGGTGTGATCCTCTCGGCGCGTAAGCTGAAACTCAACGCGGTGGTTGGCGTCGGCACCGTCGTCAAACTGCTGGTTCAGCCCTTTATCGCCTGGGGAGTTGTGCTCGCGCTCGGCCTGAGCGGCCCGGTTGCCATTACCGCCATCCTGATGATCGCGCTCTCTGCCGGTTTCTTCGGCGTGGTTTTCGGCAACCGCTTTGGCGTGCAGTCGCCCGATGCGGAGGCGGTGCTGCTGCTCAGCTCGATCCTGTGTATTCTTTCCCTGCCGCTGTTTATTACTCTGACTTCAGGTATTTGATATGACGCTGACGCCACGCCCTCACGATCTCCTCTGGCTTCGCGCCGATAGCGCACTGCTGTCGGTAAACGAGGGGTGGGTCAGCGAGCAGTGGCACGCCGGATTGCCGGTGGTGGTGCGGCGCGATGTCGTTAGGGCGGATCGCATTCCGGTCGGCGTGCGCGGCGCGCGGCGGGAGCAGCGGGCCGCCGCCTGGGTGCAGGCGGCGGATATCCTGCGCGTCACCACGCCGGAAAGGGTCGCCGAGCGCGCCTGCCTGCTGGCGTCGCCGTTTGTGGCTTTTCCCCCGGTGCAGGCGGCGCTCGCGCTCAGCGAGCTGAGCTGGCCCTGGCGCTGGGGCATTACCGGCAGCGTCGGCTACGCGCTGGCGACGGCTATTCCGGTGCTGCATTCCGGCAGCGATCTCGACTTAACCATCCGCGCGCCGCAGCCGCTGGCGCGCGACCTTTTACAGCAGTGGCAGGCGCAGACGGAGAGGCTGCCGTGCCGCGTCGATACCCAGGTTGAAACGCCGTCAGGCGCCTTCGCGCTCAGCGAGTGGCTGCGCGACGGGCGCGCGCTGGTAAAAACCGCCGCTGGCCCGCTGCTGACCACCTCACCCTGGAGCAGGGAGACTTTATGAAAATACTCTTTACCTTTCCCGGCCAGGGCACGCAGCGTCCCGGCATGCTGGGCAATCTGCCCGATGGCGACGCGCTGCTGAGCAGCGTGCGCGCGGTGCTGGGGGAGGAGACCGACGCGCTCGACAGCGCCGAGTCGCTGCGCCACACCCGCGCGGTGCAGCTCTGCTTGCTGATCGTCGGCGTCGCCTGGGCGCGCGAGCTGATCAGAAACGGCGTGAAGCCGGATATTGTCAGCGGCTTGTCGATCGGTGCCTATCCCGCCGCCGTGGTGGCAGGGGCGCTCGATTTCGCCGACGCGCTGCGGCTGGTGGCGCTGCGCGGCGATCTGATGGAGCGCGCTTATCCCCACGGCTACGGCCTGACCGCTATCGTCGGCCTGACGCTAACCCGGCTGGAAAAGCTGATGGTGGGCAGCAATACCTATATCGCCAATATCAATGCGGAGACCCAGACGGTGATCGCCGGACGCGACGAGGATATGGCGGCGGTGGCGCAAAAGGCGCTCGACGCAGGCGCCAGCAAGGCGACGCGGCTGGCGGTCAGCGTGCCGTCCCACTGCGCGCTGCTGGATAAGCCCGCCGCCGAGCTGGCCAGCGCCTTCGCCTCGGTCTCGCTGTCGCGGCCCGCGTGCGCCTACCTGAGCGGCTCCAGCGGGCGCGTGATCTGGGAGCCGGCCAGAATCGCCGACGATCTGGCGTACAATATGGCGCGCACCGTGCAGTGGAACGACGCGGTTATCGCCGCCAATCAGCGCGACGCCAGGCTGGCGATTGAGATGCCGCCGGGCAATGTGCTGACCGGGCTGACGCTTCAGGCGGGCTGGCAGGGCGAGGCGATCTGCATGGCGCGCAACAGCGTTGAGGTTGCGCGTCACCTGGCTACGCGGCTGAGCCGCTAAGGCTGCGCGCGTACATGCGGCCTTCCGCGGCCAGCGCCAGCAGATCCTGATCGCGCTCGCGATGGTGTGAGTAGACGATGGAAACCAGCTGGTGCATCTGGTAAGGCTCTGCCAGCCTGACCAGCTGCACGCTGCTCTCATAGGCCTTTCTCATGCGGCCGGGGATCAGCGAGAAGCCCATGCCCGCCTGCACCAGGCTTATCAGCGAGAAGATATCATTCACTTTGGTGACGATGCGCGGTTCGAATCCCGCCACCTGAAACGCTTCCTGAAATCCGGCGTAGGTGGCGAAGCCTTCCGCCAGCGAGACGAAATCGCGATCGGCGTAGTCGCGCAGATCCGCCTCCTGCGTGGTATCGAGCTTTTCACCCGCCGGCGCGGCGAGAAAAATATCATCGTGAAACAGCGGGATCACATCGAAATTCGCGCCGCTGAGCTGGCCGCTGTCGGTGGCGATGAGAATCGCATCGAGCGCGTCATCCTCAAGCATATTCAGCAGCATCTGGTTGGAGCCCATGGTGAGATCGAGCTCAAGCGCGGGCCGCCGCAGCTTCATGCCCATAATCAGGCGGGGAATGGTCTCCAGCGTAAGCGAGTAGAGCGTGCCGATGCGCAGGCGGCCACAGCCGACGCCCGCTACCTGCCTTGCCTCTTCGATGCCTTTGCTCATCAGCGCGGTGACATCCTGACAATACTCCAGCAGCGTCCAGGCGGCGGGCAGCGGCACCAGATTGCGTCCCTTATGGATAAACAGCGGGCAGTTGATTCCCTCTTCCAGCGTGTGCAGCGCACGATGCACGCTGACGCTGCTCAGATCGAGCGCCTCCGCCGTGCGCGCAATATTGCCTTTGCTCATAAACATCATAAACACGCTGAGCTTGCGGAAGGTAATCTCCTGATTGATATCGTTGCGCATTGTTATCCTCGCGGGTCTCCTTAACCGAAGCGTAAATGGTAATCCTGACGCCACAGAAGATGCAAAGCCCGGCGCGCCGCCCAGGCTCAGTAAAGGGTGCTCTTTAAGCGATCGGGCAGCGCCTGGTCATAGGCGTCGCCGTCAATTTCCGCCTGGGAAAGCTGATGCAGAATCGTGCCCGGAGTGGGCAGCCGGTCACGCGCGATCTGAGCGGCGGGGTCCCAGAGTTTTGCGCGAATAATCGCCCGGCTGCACTGAAAAAAGACGCGCTCCACCGCGATGCGCAGCACCGTTTTCGGCAGCTGGCGCTTGACGGCGAAGCGGCTGAGGAGCGCGGGATCGGTGCAGATCTCCGCCGTGCCGTTCACCCGCAGGGTTTCGCCAATGCCGGGGATCAGAAAAAGCAGCGCCACGCGGTTATCGTGCAGAATATTGCGCAGGCTATCGATGCGGTTGTTGCCGCGTCGGTCAGGCAGCAGTAGCGTCTTCGCATCTTCGATGGTGATAAAGCCAGCCGGATCGCCCCGTGGCGAGACGTCAAGCCCGCCCGGCCCCGAGGTCGCCAGCGCCACAAAAGGCGAGGCCTCGATAAAAGGGCGGTAGGCGGGATGGAGATGGTCGGTCTCCTTGGTTAGCGAAGGTCTGGCGACCGCGCCATAGATCGCTTCCAGTTCCGCTTCGCTGGTAATGCCTCTTTTTTCATCCGTCATCACGTCACCGCCTCAGTATGCAGAAATGTGCCTGCCTCCTTTATACCCCAGGGCGGGCGGCGACGCACCGGCTGTTGCGGCTACGCCAGCAATCGTCCGGTTGGGGTCTCGTTCTGCACCAGCCAGCGCGAGACCTGACCGGCCGCCGGCGTTTTTTGGCGGGCCTGGTCGCCTGCGGTGAGGATTAACGTGGCGGAATAGCGGCGACGCTGCAGCAAAGATCCCCGCAACGGCGGCATATCCCTGTAGAATAAGGCGCTTACCGCCGTCAATCTGGAACCTACTGCGATATGAAGCCGATGACGTTAAACGTCGACCTTAACGATCTCTACGCTTTTCAGGCTCTGGTGACCTTCAGGAGCTTTAAAGCCGCCGCGGAGGCGATTCATCTCTCTCAACCGGCACTGAGCCGCCGCATCGATAAGTTAGAGACGTCGCTTGGCGTCAGGCTATTCGAAAGAACCACGCGGCGGGTGAGCCTGACCATGGCGGGCCGAAGTTTCGCGCCTCGCGCGCAGCAGGTGCTGAAGGATCTCGAGAGCGCCATTGCCGACGTCGGGGATCTCAATCCGCACCGAACCGGCCTGGTGACCGTCGCCTGCGTGCCATCGGCCGCCTACTATTTTATGCCCAAAGTTATCGCGCAGTTTCAGCTGCACTATCCGCGCGTGCGTATCAGGCTGATCGATTCCAGCGCGGGCGACGTCTACGACGCGGTAATCTCAGGCCAGGCCGATTTCGGCCTGAGCTTTACCGGCGCGCCGCAGCCGGATGTCAGATTTTTGCCGCTGGTGGATGAGGCCTATGTCGCCGTCTGCCCGCGCAACCATCCGCTCGCCGACAGGAAGAGCCTGAGCTGGCGGGAGTTTTATCGCTGGCCCTATGTCTGGCTGGATAAATCCTCGGGCAACCGCAACCTGCTCGATCAGGCGCTGAGCGGCATCGAGCCGGAAAAGCCGAGCGTCTGCGAAACTCGTCACGTCACGACGCTGTTGGGCATGGTAGAGGCCGGGCTGGGGATCGCCGCTGTGCCGGGAATGGCGATGCCGAAAACAGCACATCCGTTTTTAGCCACCATTCCCCTGAATGAGCCAACCGTGCGCCGCACGGTTGGCATTGTGAAGCGCACCGGACAAGAGCTGCCGCATCTTGCCGGTGAGCTGGAGGCGATGATTATTGCGATAAACGCGGCTGAGGGGCAGGCTAACGGCCGCTAACGGAATCCAGGCCGGTTGCCTGAATCTGCTGCTGCACCTCTGGCGAAGAAAGATAGGCCAGCAGCGCTTTCGCCTCTTCCGGCTGGGTAGAGCGGCTGGAGACCGCGCCGGCAAAGCGGGTCACATACTGCATCTCCTCCGGGAGCTTGCCGATAAAGGTTACGCCGGCCACCGGCAGCAGTTCGCTGACCTGCTGGAAACCGATCTGGTAACGGCCGCTGGCGACGCTTTGCGCCACCGGGGTTTTCTCAATCATCTTCGCTTTCGGCTTCAGCTGCTCAGCGATGCCCAGTTTATTAAACAGCGTCGACTCAACATATTTTCCGCTGGCGCTGTCAGAATAGGCGACAGAGTGCGCTTTCAGCAGCGTCGCCCTGAGCGCGTTTACCGTGCTAATGTCGGGCACGGCGTCGCCTTTTTTCACTACCGCGCCGATTTTTGAATCGGCAAGCTCGGTGCGCGAGCCGGGCAGCAGGCGCCCCTCTTTGTCGAGCTTGTCCAGCGCGTAGCCGACCATAATAATGACGTCCGCTTTTTCGCCGGCGGCTAACCGGTTAGGGATCGCCTCCGGCGACTGGCCCATCGACGGGCCGGGCACCGTTCTGATGGTATAACCTTTATCGGCGGCGAAGGCGGGGTTTAGCTTCTCCCATGCGGCCTTGAAGCCGCCTGAGATCATCACCGTGATCTCTTTTGCCGATGCATCCCAGCTCATCACGCAGAGCGGCGCGATCAGCAGCAGGCGGGGTAACACTCTTTTCATCTGTTTTTCCTTAACCAAAGGTTTTTTTAGCGGCGTGATGATGGACCGCCTCTTGCTTATAGAGAAACAGGGTCGCCAGCAGCGCGCAGACGGCGGCAAAGCTCATCCATAAACCGGGCGCGGCTTTATCGCCGGTCACTTCAATCAGCGCGGTGGAGATGGCGGGCGTAAAGCCGCCAAACAGCGCGGTGGCAAGGCTGTAGGCGAGCGAGAAGCCCGCAACGCGTACGGAGACCGGCATGATTTCCGTTAACGCCGGGATCATGGCGCCGTTATAGAGCCCGTAAATAAACGAGAGCCACAGCAGCACGCCCAGCATCGAGTAGAAGCTCGGATCGGCCGCCAGATACTTAAGGGCAGGGTAGGAGGTGGCGATGGCGATCAGCGCCATGGTGACCAGCACCGGCTTACGCCCGTAGCGATCGGAGATCGCCCCGCCAATCGGCAGCCAGATAAAGTTGGATACCGCCACCAGCAGCGTGACCAGCAGGCTGTCCGAGGCGCTGAGCATCAACACTTTTTTGCCGAAGGTCGGCGCATAGACGGTGATCAGATAGAAGGCGGTGGTGGTCATCGCCACCATCAGCATGCCCGCTATCACGGTTTTCCAGTTGCCGAGCAGCGTCCTGAACACCTGGCGCATCTCAGGATGCTGACGGCGCGCGCTGAACTCCGCCGTCTCTTCCAGATTGCGGCGCAGGAAGAAGATAAAGGGCACGATCAGGCAGCCGAACAGGAAAGGAATGCGCCATCCCCATTCGCGAATCGCGCTCTCATCCATCAGGGCGTTAAGGGCGAAACCCATCGCCGCCGCCACCATAATGGCCACCTGCTGGCTACCGGATTGCCAGCTGGTATAGAAGCCTTTTTTGCCGGGCGTGGCGATTTCAGAGAGATAAACCGAGACGCCGCCCAGCTCCGCGCCGGCGGAGAAGCCCTGCAGCAACCGGCCCACCAGCACAATCAGCGGCGCCCAGTAGCCGATCGCCGCATAGGAAGGGATCAGCACGATGAGGAAGGTGCCGGTCGCCATAATCGAGAGGGTAAAGATCAGCCCTTTGCGTCTGCCCACCTTATCGATATAGGCGCCCAGCACCACCGCCCCGATGGGACGCATCAGGAAGCCTGCGCCGAAAACGGCGAAGGTCATCATCAGCGAGGCAAACTCGCTGCTCGCCGGAAAAAAGGTGTGCGCGATATAGGTGGCGTAAAAGCCGAACAGAAAAAAGTCGAACTGCTCGAGAAAGTTTCCCGAGGTGACGCGAAAGATCGCGCCAGCCCGGGCGCGAACCGTGTTGATTGGTGCAGAGGTGGTTTCCATTAAATGCTCCAGTGTTTACGTAATGTTAATGAATCATTACTTTGTTGTGACTAAAGACTGGAACAGGAAAGGAGAGTTAATAAGTGCATTTTATGTATCGATTGATGCGTGCTGCACATTAATATACTTGCTGAAGCGGGCGAGGCACGGCAGCCACTGGCGATAGCGCGTATAAAGCGGCCGCGAGGCGCCTCTGACGGCCCGATTTTCCTTTATCAAATTCGTGACCCGCTTCATACCAGGCGTAGAGAGGGCGTCGGCCCGCAGCCGGACTCTCTGGTTGGCTTCGCGCCTGCTCTCAGGCACACTAGCCGCAGTAAAACGGATTCCCTGCTGAGACGCCGTTCTCTCACCCAACTTTTCACAGGGCTGCCTGCCAGCGCGCGCCGCCCCCACCTTCGACACACCACAAGAGGAATTACCATGGCTACAGGCCCACTGAACGCAGACGAAATCGAGTGGATGGAAGATGTGTTGATGGAGCACGACAGCGAAGACGGCCTGATTGATATCAGCGAGCTGGACGGTCTTTTCACCGCCGCGCTCTCCAGCCCGTCGCCGCTGGCGCTGGATGCAATGAAGCCGGTTATCTGGGGCGAAAGCGCGCCGGCGTGGGACGATCCGGCGGATGAGCAGCGCTTTAATACGCTGGCGGCGCGGATGATGAATGATATCGCCGAGCGCCTCAGCCTCTACCCGGAGCAGTTTGAGCCGCTGTTTGGCTACCGGGAAATGGACGGCCGTGAACTGCTGGTGGTGGAGGAGTGGTGCTTCGGCTATATGACCGGCGTCGCGCTGGCGGCGTGGCCCGCGCTGCCGGCGGAACTACAGCCGTCGCTGCAGGCCATTGCGCTGCATGGCGATATCAACGAAGTTGAGAAACTCGACGGAATGGATGAGATCGCCTATCTGCAGAGCACCGACGCGATTCAGCCTGCGGCGCTGCGTCTCTATAACCACTGGCGTGGCAAAACCGACGCGATTCACTAAAAGCAGGGCCGCGTAGGCGGCCCTCAGTGTACTGCCAGCGCGGGAGAGATAACCCGACTGCGCTTCGCCCTCTCTGCCGCGCGCAGAGAGGATGCAGCTTAAAAAAAACGTTCGACTACCCGCGGTCATTGACGATAGCCGCCTCGTCAGAATGCTTTTTCCCTTCCTCGATAAACTCTTCGTCAATCTCTTCGACGTTATCGCGGTTATCTTTGCCCGACAGCAGGTTCCAGCAGGCGATAAACAGCGCGGCGATTAGCGGACCAATCACAAAGCCGTTAATGCCGTAGATCTCCATGCCGCCTAAGGTGGCGATCAGAATCAGGTAATCAGGCATTTTGGTATCTTTGCCCACCAGCAGCGGGCGCAGGATATTGTCCACCAGCCCGACGATCACCACAAAGAAACCGACCAGGAACAGCCCTTTCCACAGCGCGCCGGTGGCGAAAAAGAAGATCGCGGCGGGCACCCAGATAATCGCCGAACCCACGGCGGGGATCAGCGACAGGAAGGCCATCAGTGCGCCCCACAGCAGGCTGCCGTCGATATCGACAAACCAGAAGGCCAGGCCGCCCAGAATCCCCTGCACAATACCCACCACCACCGTGCCCTTAACCGTGGCGCGCGAAACGGCGGCGAACTTCATAAACAGGTGATGCTTCACGTAGGTCGAAAGCGGCAGCGCCTCCAGAATGAGATGCACCAGATAGGAGCCATCCTTCAGCAGGAAGAAGAGCAGATAAAGCATTACGCCGAAGCCGACGGTAAAGGTAAAGGTGCCTTTGCCGATCAGGAAAACGCTGCCCGCCATATACTGCCCGCCCTTCAGGGCGAAGGTCGACAGCTTCTGCTGGATCTGCGTCGCGTTATTCATCTCATGCTCAGAGAGGAAGCTGCGCAGCCAGCGCGGCAGGTGGTGGAGCAGATCGGCGAATACTGCCGGGAACTGCGCCGAATTGGTCTGCAGCTTAAGGTAGAGGGTGTTGATCTCTACCACCAGCGAAGAGGCGATAATCGCCAGCGGCGTAAACACAATCAGGCAGATGATCAGCAGCGTAACCAGCGACGCCACGCCGTTGCGATCGCCCATTTTGTGGCGCAGCCAGGTTTTCAGCGGAGCGAAGATCACCGCCAGGATAGCGGCCCAGAGAATCGGGGAAAAGTAGGGCGCCAGTACATCAAAAAACGCAACGGTCACTATCGCCAGGATGACGATGAAGAAACCGATATTTAGTCCTTTAACACGCATGCATAAACCTCAGGGTTAAGTGTTGCGGGTGAACTATAGAACGCACGGCCGCCATTTGTAACGCCAATCTGTGGTTTCGTTTAAAAATTTAAGCCAGGTGCGTCGGCGGCCTGCAACCACGCGGCTGGCCGCTGCAATCGCCGATATCCGGCCGAAATATGCACGATTAGCGCATCGCGGTTGAAGCCTGTCGTTAAGGTGTGTAAAAATCCTGCGCAATCGTTTACTCCCGCTGCGGAGAAGCGATTTTTTTGCCGCGATCTCTCGCGCTGCCGCCCCGCGGCAGCGCAGGGCGGCGCGGCCATGCGGCCGTCGATGCCTACTCACCCTCGACGGCGTTGACGTCATGAAGACAGGACAGGCAGATGAAAACCACGCAAACCGGCGCGCTGACCGCAGCCGCAGAGGCGCCCGCTGAACGCGGCTGGCGCAAAACCGACACCACCTGGATGCTGGGGCTTTACGGCACCGCTATCGGCGCAGGCGTTCTCTTTTTGCCGATCAATGCGGGCGTTGGCGGTCTCCTGCCGCTGATCATTATGGCGATCCTCGCCTTTCCTCTGACCTTTTACGCTCACCGCGCGCTGACCCGCTTTGTGCTCTCCGGTAAAAACGCGGGAGAGGATATTACGGACGTGGTGGAAGAGCACTTCGGCGCCAGCGCGGGCAAAATCATTACGCTGCTCTACTTTTTCGCCATCTTTCCCATTTTGCTGATGTACAGCGTGGCGATCACCAATACGGTAGAGAGCTTTATCGAACACCAGCTGGGGCTGGTTTCGCCGCCGCGCGTGCTGCTGTCGCTGATACTGATTATCGGCCTGATGACGGTGGTGCGCTTCGGCGAACAGATGATCGTCAGGGCGATGAGCATTCTGGTCTTTCCCTTTGTCGCGGTGCTGATGCTGCTGGCGGTCTATCTGATCCCGCACTGGCACGGCGCGGCGCTGCAGACCCTGTCGCTGCATAACAGCGACGGCGGCAAAGGGATCGCCATGACGCTGTGGCTGGCGATTCCGGTGATGGTCTTCTCCTTTAACCACTCGCCAATCATCTCTTCGTTCGCGGTGGCCAAGCGCGCAGAGTACGGCGAGGGCGCTGAGCGCAAGTGCTCGCGAATTCTCGCCTGTTCCCATCTGCTGATGGTGGCGACGGTGATGTTTTTCGTCTTTAGCTGTGTGCTTAGCCTGTCGCCGCAGGATCTCGCTGCAGCGAAGGCGCAGAACATCTCCATACTCTCCTATCTCGCCAACCACTTTAACGTTCCGGTCATCGCCTGGCTCGGCCCGCTGATCGCCATCGTTGCCATTACCAAATCTTTCCTCGGCCACTATCTCGGCGCGCGTGAAGGCTTTAACGGGCTGGTAAACAAAATGCTGCACAGCCGCGGCAAAAGCCTGGCGCCTGCGAAGCTGAACCGGGCCACCGCGCTGTTTATGCTGCTCAGCACCTGGCTGGTGGCGAGCTGGAACCCGAGTATTCTCGATATGATCGAAACCCTCGGCGGACCGGTGATCGCGATCATCCTGTTCCTGATGCCGATGTACGCCATCCGCCACGTTCCCGCGATGCGCAAATACAGCGGCCATCTCAGCAATCTGTTTGTGGTGCTGGTCGGCCTGGTGGCGATCTCCGCTATCTTCTACTCTCTGCTCAGCTAAAAAGCCGTGGCCCGCTAAGCGCGGGCCGTTTAGCCGCGGTATAGCTTTTACGCTCCGCAACATGCTAACTTTATTGAGAATAATTATTAGTTACTAAGGAAGTGAGCGATGAAAAAGGGCGTTCTGCTGGCAGGGCTGCTGACATCGGCGGCGTGCGGCGCCACCACCTATCCGCTGCAGATCACCGATCTCGACGGCAACGCCATTCGGCTCGACCATGAGCCGCAGCATCTGATCCTGCAGGATGGCCGCGACGTGCTGGCGCTGGCGCTGCTTGACCGCGACAACCCCTTTAAGCGCGTGGTGGCGTGGAATAACCTGCCGAAAAAGCAGGATACCCAGACCTGGGATCTGCTGAAGCAGCGCTGGCCGCAGGCGAGCAGCATCGTCGATATGGGCTTTAACGATCAGGGACAGGTTAACCTCGAAAGCGTGCTGGCGCAGAAGCCGGACCTGATGATCGCCCAGCTGCGGGCGAAATCGGCGCTGCAGCAGTCGGGCGTGCTGGATACGCTGAAAGGGCTTAATATTCCGGTGCTGTTTATCGACTATGAGCTGCACCCGAAAGAGAACACCGCGCGCAGCGTGGCGCTGCTCGGCAAGGTGCTCAACCGCGAGCAAGAGGCGGCGGACTATACCGCCTTTTATCAGCAGCGCTTACAGCAGCTCGATGCGGCTATCGCCCGGGTGCCGCAGAAGCCGACGGTGTTTATCGAGCCGATTGCCGGCAACAGCGACAACTGCTGTTTCACCCACGGCCATAACGGCTGGGGCGGGCTGGTGGAGGCGGTCGGCGGTAAGAATATCGGCTCCGCGCTGCTGCCGGGCAACGCTGGCTTCGTCTCGCTGGAGAAGATTATCGCCATGAAGCCGGATGTCTATATTATGACCGGCTCGAAGCGCCCTAATCAGAGCGTGCTGCCGTTTGGCTATAACACCACGCCGCAGCAGATCTCAGCCACCTTTAGTGGTTTGCTGAACCGCAGCGGGTTGAAGCAAATTGCGCCCGTCGAGAACGGCCGCGTCTATGGGGTTTATCACCACTTCTATAATCACCCCTACAACATTATCGGCATGGAGATTCTGGCGAAAGATCTCTATCCGCAGCCGTTTGCGCAGCTCGATCCCACCGCGGATTACCACTACATCGTGACCCACTTTACCCGTCTGCCGGATGCGCCCATCACCCTCAGCGCACCCTGAGCCACCGGCCGCGCGTTGACAAAACGCGCGGTTAATTTACCTTTCTGCCACGCCATCTTCCGCTACTCTTAAGCAAAGCGCTATTTACTTTTGTTTCCGCTATTGTCAGGCGGCGCTACGTCACCCGTCGAAAAAGATTGCCAAAATAAAAAAACATGGTGAAATGCGCGCGTTTATTTCGCGCGGACGTAATAAACCGTGCAACAGGGAGTGCAAAAAACAGACTATTCATTGGGCAGCGCCTGGCATGCAGTCGGCCTTCGCGGGCTTTATGCGTGCAATCGCTGCCGTTTGGGCTTTGCCCGAGGTTTTTATGACTCCACACACCCTGGCCTCTACGCTGAGTAAAAAATTTATCCTTGAGCCGGTTATGTCGCAGAGCGGCGTTGCGATAGGCTTTGAACTGCTGACGCGCTATACCTCGCTGGCGGGCAAATCGCGCAATCCCTTTATGGTGATTGAGAATATGCCGCAGAGTGAGAAGCGCGACCTGCTCTATGCGCAGCTCAGCGAGCTGTCGCCGATCGTGGCGCTGCTTGAGGAGCACCACCTGTTTGTCAGCGTCAATATCGATCGCGATATGGTGACCATGCTGGAGGCGGATGCGCGGCTGGGCTGGCTCTTCAGCACCGCAAGCGTGATCCGGCTGGAGGTCTCCGAGGCGATCGATTTTCAGCAGGATCGCGACGCGCGCGACGCGCTGCAGCGGCTTAAGGCGCGCGGCATACGTTTCTTCCTTGACGACCTCGGCACCGGCTTCGCTAATCTGGAAGCGCTCTATACCGGTTTATTTGACGCGGTAAAAATCGACAAGCGCTTTTTCTGGGAACAGAAAGATAAATCGATTTTTCCGATATTGATGGCCAATATTCAGCGCTATTGTCCGCAGATAATTGTAGAAGGCGTCGAAAATAAAGACGATCTGGCGGCGCTGGAGCATATCCCGCTTTACGGCTTGCAGGGCTACTATTTTAGCGCCCTGGAGATAGAGGATTTGCCACAATATTTAGGCTGAGGCTATTTTACTGGCAGACAGGCGCGCTTTTTGTGTGGTGCTGACTGGCCGACAGATATATCGATCTTTTTGCGCGCTGCTGATTAATACGCAAAGCGTAAATAAAGTGAAAATAAAGTTGTCATTTTATAATTGCGCGCCACGGTTCACAACGCCTGAGCCGCAGCGGCGTGCGACCCTGGGACAGGGCGGTGCGCCAGCCTTTTCAGGCAGTAATATTTAGCAGGCAAATTAATAGTCAAAATAATTAATAGTGCAATCTGGTCAGACCCCATACCTGTTTAACCCGCCCTGAAAAGGCGCGGTGGGGATATTTAGCGAAGCCGCTTGTTCGAAGCGTAAAATAAGCGGGGCAGGCGTTATATAAATCAGGAAATATCTTAATTCGGCTGGCTGGCGCTGACAAAATAATAGCGATGATGTTATTCTCATTCTTCAACACTCGTGATGTGGTGTTGTTACTTCTAGTTTTTCCTTGATTTGGCAAGGATTCGCCGGTATTCGGTAATAAGGAATTTCGATTCCCCCGATCGCTTTCGATCGGGTTTTTCATTTTTGCCCCCGGTTCAATTTTCTCGCCGCGCAGGCCGCGCTGTTGCAGGCGAAAAGCCGTTCTCTTCACCGCGCCGTCCGCTGTGCGGACGCAGGTCCAGCCGTCTCCACAATTTCTGCCGAGTGTTAAGGAAGCGCTAAAGGGCGTAATAGTGTGTAAGTTACCGATTTTTAAGACTTTTGGAGATGAAGTCTCGAGCCGATATCGCCGATAGTAAGGCTTAACAGCGCGACTCTCGCTGTTGCCACTGGAGGTAGACAATGAAAAAAACAACATTACGCGTTATCGCGACTTTTATTGCATGCAGCTCACTGATTTCCACGGTTTCCTGGGCTGATGGCCCGGGCGACCACCACGGCCAGCCCTGGCAGCAGCATGACGGCGACCGTCACGACGATCGCGATCGTGGCCCGCACGGTCACGGCCCGGACCGCGGCCCGGACCGCGATCGCTTCGCCGGCAATCCGCACCGCGACCGCCATGACGATCGCGACCGGGATCATTTCGCCTGGAACGGACACGATTTCCGCCGTGGCCATCCGATGCCGCACGAGTATCGCGGCCCCCACTATCGGGTTGACGACTGGCGCGAGCGCCGCCTGCCAGAGCCGCCGCGCGGCGAGTACTGGTCCTACATTGACGGCAACTACGTACTGATTGCCGCCGCAACGGGCATTATCACCTCGCTGATCCTCGGCAACGCCTTTAACTAAGCTTCTCTCCCGGGCGGCCCCGGCCGCCCGTTCTCTTTGCTCTCCGCCTCGCTCTGCTGTAAACCCGCCTCCGCGCACGCGCCGGCACCTCTTTTTTTACGCTCGCCAGGCTATGCTTTGCTTCCATACTGTTTCCTTTCGCCTGATTAAGGAGTCGCGATGACAGCGGTAAAAATGGTGGCGGTCGATATGGACGGCACCTTTCTCGATAACCAGAAGCAGTACGATCGTCCGCGCTTTATGCGCTGCTATGAAGAGATGAAAGCGCGCGGCATTAAGTTTGTCGTCGCCAGCGGCAATCAGTACTACCAGCTGAAATCTTTCTTTCCCGCTGTCGCCAGCGAAATCGCCTTTGTGGCGGAGAACGGCGCCTGGGTGCTGGATGGCGAAGAAGAGCTGTTCTGCGGCGCCTTTTCCCGTCCGGATGTGCGAGCGGTACTCGAGACGCTGCAAAAAGGCAGCTATCCGGGGCTGCGCTATATCCTGTGCGGACGGGAAAGCGCCTACTACTTTAACGGCGTGGAAGAGCAGTGGCTGGTGAAAATGCGCCACTACTGCCATCGGCTAAAGGGAATTGATTCGCTGGAGGAGACCGGCGACGATCGGCTGTTTAAGTTTGCGCTGAATCTCTCCGACGAGAGCGTTGAGCCGCTGATGGCGGATATTCAGCGGCTGCACGCGGGAGCGGTGGCGGCGACCTCAAGCGGCCACGGCTCGGTGGACCTTATCGTTCCGGGTCATCACAAGGCTAACGGACTCAATATTCTGGCGCAGCGCTGGGGCATCGGGCATCAGCAGGTGCTGGCGTTCGGCGACGGCGGTAACGATCTGGAGATGCTGAAACAGTCCGGCTTTAGCTTCGCCATGGCCAACGCGCCGCAGCGGGTTAAAGAGGCGGCGCGCTACGCCGCCCCTGCCAATAACGAGGCGGGCGTGCTGCAGGTGATTGAGCAGATGCTGGCGGGCGCGCCGCCGTTCGCCTGAATCTGGCGCTGACGGGCAGCGGCGTTGCTGTCCGTTATCCCTGCGCTGGCGTTACGTGCCAGGCCTGCGTCAGCATCCTGCGCATCGCCTGCTGGCTGTAGTTCACCCGCGCGTTTTTGCTGTTGGCGCGCGCCAGAATCCACTCAGCCTCTTCGCCACTCAGCGTCTCCGCCTCCTGCCAGAAGGGCGTAATGGCCTGCTGCTGCAGCCAGTTTTTCAGAAAGCGCGCCGGCTGTGCCTCCGGCACGGCGAACAGCTGCTGCTGCAAATCCTGCATCAGCCGCTGCTGCTGGTCATCCTCGCTTTCCGCCAGCAGATCGAGAAACGGAAAGAGCAGCCGACCGCACACTTCGCCGTGGTGCCAGGGCTTGATGGCACCCAGCTCGCCAGCGATGCCGTGGATCACGCCCAGACCGGCGCTGCTGAGGCAAACGCCTCCCAGCCAGGAGGCGAGCATCATCGCTTCGCGCGCTGCGTCGCCCTCTGCATCGTCGCGGTTCAGCGCGGGCCAGGCCTGAACAAACTGGCGCAGCCCGGTTAGCGCCAGCTGACGGGTAAACAGGTTGCCCTTGCTGGAGAGGTAGGCCTCGAACAGATGGGTAAAGGCGTCAATGCCGCAGGTTGCCAGCACCTTATCGGGCGCGCCTTTCAGCAAATCCGCATCCAGAATCGCCACCTGCGGCACAAACACCGGATGGCGCAGCGAAGCCTTGACCTTGATCTCATGCTGATCGGTCACGACGGCGTTTTGCGTCGCCTCGCTGCCGGTGCCAGCGGTGGTCGGCACGGCGATCAGCGGCAGCGTCACCGCCTGCACCGGCGTATCGCCGACCTTTTCCAGATAGCGCGCGGTAGGGAGCGGATGCTGCATCATGGCGCTGAACGCTTTGGCGCCGTCAAGCACGCTGCCGCCGCCTATTGCCACCACCCGATCCACATGACCGCGCCAGCGTGTGACCCAGGCGTCAATCTCAGCCGGCGACGCTTCATGCGTCACGATTTCATAACCAATAATGAGATCGTTTAATTCGCTTTTCAGACGCGCATAGATCGGGCCGTTAAGAAAGGAGCGGCCGCAGAACAGCAGCGTTGGCTGAGGATCGGCGCGCAGCAGCGGCACCAGCTTATTGATGCTTCCGCGCCCAGAGAGGGTTCGTTGATTGCTGTACAGCTCGATCAGGTTCTCACTCACCGCAACATCCTTATGTCATCAGGGAAAGAGAGAGTGTAACCAAAAGCCGAACGGCGGCAGCGGCAAACTTTCTGATAACGCTGCGATGAAAAGTTGATCACCTTCGCAAAACAGAAATTCAGCCTGCGCAGGGAGGTGCTTTCATCAGGATGTTACCCTTAACATGTTACTGGTAACAGGTTGTGTCCGACTGTGAGTTCGTTTTTCCGATGCCGTACCCAATGTCCGTTTCGGACCCAGGATAACAATATGCTGCTGGCGCTGGCCGGTCAGAAAGGTGGAGAAAATCTATGCCCTTACTTATTGTGGCGATCGGCGTGGCGTTACTGCTGCTGCTGATGATTCGCTTCAAACTCAATGGATTCATCGCGCTGATTCTGGTGGCGCTGGTGGTCGGCATGATGCAGGGCATGCCGGTCAATAAAGTGATTCTTTCTATCAAAAATGGCGTCGGCGGCACGCTCGGCAGCCTGGCGCTGATCATGGGCTTCGGCGCCATGCTCGGCAAACTGCTGGCCGACTGCGGCGGCGCGCAGCGTATCGCCACCACGCTGATTGAGAAATTCGGCAAGCAGTATATTCAGTGGGCGCTGGTGCTGACCGGTTTTACCGTTGGCTTCGCGCTTTTTTATGAAGTCGGCTTTGTGCTGATGCTGCCGCTGGTGTTCAGCATCGCCGCCTCGGCGCGCGTGCCGCTGCTCTACGTCGGCGTGCCGATGGCGGCCGCGCTGTCGGTGACGCACGGCTTTTTGCCGCCACATCCTGGCCCGACGGCGATCGCCACGCTGTTTAACGCCGATATGGGCAAAACCCTGCTGTGGGGCACGCTGCTCGGCATCCCGACGGTGATCCTCGCCGGCCCGGTTTACGCCCGTTTCCTGAAAAGCATCGATAAACCGATTCCGGAAGGGCTCTACAACCCGAAAACCTTTAGCGAAGAAGAGATGCCGGGCTTTGGCGTCAGCGTCTGGACCGCGCTGGTGCCGGTGGTGCTGATGGCGCTGCGCGCGCTGGCGGAAATGGTGCTGCCGAAAGGGCATGCGCTGCTGCCCTACGCGGAGTTCTTCGGCGACCCGGTGATGGCGACGCTGATTGCGGTGCTGATCGCTATCTTCACCTTCGGCCTCAATCGCGGGCGCAGTATGGATGAGGTAATGGGCACCATTACCGACTCAATTAAAATCATCGCCATGATGCTGCTGATTATCGGCGGCGGCGGGGCGTTCAAGCAGGTGCTGGTGGACAGCGGCGTCGATAAATATATCGCCGCCATGATGCAGGAGAGCAACGTTTCGCCAATCTTTATGGCCTGGTCAATTGCCGCCGTGCTGCGTATTGCGCTTGGCTCCGCGACCGTCGCGGCGATTACCGCCGGCGGCATCGTCGCGCCGCTGATCGCCAGCAGCGGTGCCAGCCCGGAGCTGATGGTGATTGCGGTCGGCTCAGGCAGCGTTATCTTCTCTCACGTTAACGATCCTGGCTTCTGGCTGTTCAAGGAGTATTTCAACCTGACGATTGGCGAGACCATTCGCTCCTGGTCAGCGCTGGAAACCATTATTTCGGTGTGCGGTCTGGTGGGCTGTATGCTGCTGTCGATGGTGATTTAAGCGTTACCGCCGGGCGCTGCCCGGCGGCGTTGCTAGCTGGCCAGCGCGCGAAACGCGGCCAGCTCCTCGTCAGGCATGCCCGCCTGCGTCGCCGCCTGGCAGATTTGCTGCCAGCTGTTAGCGTCCAGCGGGATCCCCTCACGCTCGCGCCGCGCGCGATTCGCCTCTTCCCATTCACCCGGTACCTGAATCGGCTCGCTGCCGCTCTGCGGCGAGCGCTTCACCCACGCCAGAAAGGCCTCCGCTTCCTGCTGCATCGCCGGCGCGTTGAACGCGTCCGGATTAAGGATAATGGTGGTCATGCAGTTGTAGATCGCATCATGGCTGGCGAGCACCGTTTCATCATGGGTGGTGCGCCCGCCGGAGAGTGCGCCGCCAAGGATTTCGCACAGGGTCGCCAGCGCATAGCCCTTATGCAGGCCAAACGGCAGCAGCGAGCCCCAGGGCGCCTCGTGCATAACGGAAGGGTGTTCGGTGGGCTTGCCCTGATGGTCGATCAGATAGCCGGGCGGCACGTCGACGCCTTTATTCCAGGCGACGCGCGTTTTACCAAAGGCGATGCCGCTGGTGGCGAAATCGAGCAAAAGGGGGCTGGCGTCACGGCGCGGAAAAATGGCGCAGAAGGGGTTAGTGCCGAAGCGGCGGTCGCTGCCGCCGAACGGCGCTACCATCGGGTCGCCCATAACGTTGACGAAATGAAAAGAGACCAGGCCTGCCGCCGCGCACTGTTCCGCCCAGTGGCCGATGCGACCAATATGGTGCGAGTGGTGCAGGCCGACCGCGGCGATCCCCAGCTGTTTAGCGCGCGCGATACCCTGCTGCATCGCCTCAAAGGCGGCGACCTGGCCGAACCCGCCATGGGCGTGAAAGGTCAGCACCGCGCCGGCGTCCTTCTCCAGCACCGGGTGCTGATTAAGCTGCAGATGGCCCTGGCTGAACGAGCGCATATAGCTGGGGATCATGCCAACGCCGTGGGAGTCGTGTCCGGCCAGATTTGCCGCCACCAGATGATCCGCCACCAGGCGCGCCTCGTCGGCTTCGCTGCCCGCGTGCAGCCATATCGCCTGTACGAACGCGTGTAGCCGCGCGGCATCGATACGATAGAGTTCACTCACCTTGCTCTTCTCCTTTTTATGGGTACAGCGCATCCTGCGACCAAAAAAAAGCAACGGCAAGTGATGGTTTCAGCCGGGGCGAAGGGCCACGAGGCGTGGCCCAGAGCAGGGGTTAATGCGGCTGTTCAAAGCCGGCTTTGACCATTTGCTCGCGCAGCGCGCGCGTAATCTCGCGATTACCGCCGGTAACGGGGTAAATCACGTTGTTAACCACATCATCAAGGTAATGCTCATCAAACTCTTGCATGGTGAGCTGCGTGCCGCCTTCATCGTTAATAGCGAAAGACCCTTTGATGTGATCGCCGGCATTTTTCGCCTTAAGGCTGTAGCGACCCATACTGGTATTTATCGTGCTCATAGCGTCTCCTTGTTACTCGTCTTACGGTAGTCGTCGCAGAGGCCTGCCTTTGCCGCAAAAAGTTTAGCGGGTCGCAAAGAAGCAAACGAAGCGTAAGCAGGTTAAAAAAACAGCTGCTGCGACCGGCGTCGCAGAAATAGTTCGGGTTTATCTGGAAAGCCAGACGCCAGCCCAGCAAGGAGCCGCCCCAGCAAAAACGCAACGACAGGCTATACTCTTCTGTGAAAAGGTTTTTTTACTGGCAAAGGAACATGGATATGAAAATAATTTTGTGGATTATCGCCATCATTTTCATTGTTGGGTTACTGACGCTGACCGGCGTATTTAAGTTAATTTTCTGAATTAACGCGGGCACCGCTCAGGTGCCCTTGCTTCTCGCTTTCTTTGACGTCTGCGCCACCAGACAGCGCGCAATAGGATCGACAAGCGTATTCGGCAACAGATCCTGCACGGTCAGGCCCTTGTTGCAGCTGGCGCAGCGCGCGCCGTGAAGCGCCGGATCTGCTGAAGGATCGTGGGTAAAAGTAAACTTCGCACTGCCGCAGGTGGTGCAGCGAATTTTCATTACCATACTAATGCTCTCCATGCCTGAAACAAACAGGCGCCATTCTAACAAATTCCTCCGCTTTATTTATCAAAACTTCTAAACAATTAATGTGAGTTACCTTGTAGCCGCGGCAGTTGATTTTTTAACTATTACATAGGGATACTATACCTGTGAGTTATCTTCCGGAGCGCGACCCGTTAGCGGCCGACCCGGTACAGGAAGCTGCGCAGGCAGCGTTGCTCCAGCTGCCAGAAACGCGGTGCCCGGCCTGTTTTGCCGCGGTTTGATTTCACCTGGGTATAATCGCGCTTCTGATGCAGAATTTTATTCACCCGGGCGCAGGCGGCACGCTGGCCGACGCGCCGTCGAGTTACAGGAAAAAGTTGTGAGCTTCCCCCTTACGCAATCTGTCGAGAACGGCTGGCACAGCTTCAGCAATAACGTGCAGCAGACCTGGGCGCAGCCGCAAAACAGCGATTTTTATCTGCCCGCCATCACCTGGCATAACCGCTGGACCTACGACGACGAACATATCAGTCGCTATAACGAGCGCCCCTGGGGGGCAGGGGGCGGCATTTCGCGCTATGACGAAAAGGGCAACTGGCACGGTCTCTACCTGATGACTTTTAAAGACTCCTTTAACAAGTGGGAGCCGTTCGCTGGCTACGGCTGGGAGGCGACCTGGCATCCCGTTGACGGTAGCGATTTTCATCTCGGCGCGGGCTATACCGCCGGCGTGACGACGCGCGATAACTGGCGCTATATTCCCGTTCCGGCGCTGCTGCCGCTGGCGTCGACAGGATTGGGTCCGCTGAATTTTCAGATGACTTATGTTCCAGGCACTTACAATAACGGTAACGTCTATTTTGCCTGGCTGCGGCTGCAGTTTTAGCTTTTCAGGCGCGGCGGTAAAGGGGATCGAAGTGAAAAAAAGGCGATATTTATCACTTTTTCATCAATTCTCACTGGACAAATGTCACTGCAATTGCTGTACTAGACGCCGACACAGTTTAGTGTCCATTTTTCATGTAAAGGTAATATAGATGTCCAAGATTAAAGGTAACGTTAAGTGGTTTAATGAATCCAAAGGATTCGGTTTCATTACTCCTGAAGATGGCAGCAAAGACGTGTTCGTTCACTTCTCTGCTATCCAGAGCAACGGCTTCAAAACTCTGGCTGAAGGTCAGCGCGTAGAGTTTGAAATCACCGAAGGCGCCAAAGGCCCATCTGCTGCTAACGTTATCAGCCTGTAAGTTAACAGTCAGAATTTCAAAAACCCGCCGCATGGCGGGTTTTTTTATGGCTGAAAGAAGGCGCAGAACCCACCGGCTACGCTGCTCAGCGCGAGCATTAGCGTCACGGCCTCCTCCAGACTACGCGGCATCACGCTTCTCATTATCCTCTTCTCCTCCGGCTGTCAGCGCCAGCTTCGCAGGCGAAGATTAACCTGACCTTACCCTCCGGTAACAAAGGGGTGACGCTGCTGGATTTGCGGCGTCAGTCACATAAAATCCGCGTAACATTATTATAACAACCCTTGCCTGCAGCTTTTTTCCTGCCGACGCTATATAAAAGAGCGGCACCATTATCTTCTTCAGGAGGCAGGATGAATATACGTCAGGCACAGGCGAAAGACAGCTTTGCGCTCAGCGCGCTGCTGGCCGAATTAGGCTACGGCGGCACCGAGAGTTTTATCGATAAACGCCTTGCCCAGCTCAGCAGCGATCCCGACGAGATGCTGCTGGTCGCCGAGCATGGCACGCAGGTGCTGGGATTCCTGTCGATGCACTTTATTCCCCAGCTGGCGCTGGCGGGTGACTTTGCGCGCATCAGCTACTTTTGCATCGCCGAAGGAGAGCGCAGCAAGGGCGTTGGCCAGCAGCTGTTGCAGCATGCTGAAGCGATGGCGGCGCAGCGCGGCTGTGACCGTATGGAAGTGCACTGCCACGCGTCGCGGCTGAAGGCGAATCAGTTTTACCTGCGCGAAGGCTATGAAGAGTCGCCGCGCTACCATATCAAAGGTCTGAACTAAGCCGCGCCTCGCGTCCGGCGGCGATGGCCAGCGCGCTGGCCAGCATCTCCAGCTGCGTCGCCTGCAAACAGGCGATGCTGACGCGGATAAACTGCGTCGGCCCCAGCCGGCAGCGTTCGCCGGGCAGCACGGCGATGCCGCGCGCCGCCAGGGTGATCATCGCATATTGCTCGGACGCCACCGGTATGCAGATGCTGAGTCCGTCGCGCATCGGCAGCTTCAGCCCGTGCGCCGCCAGCGCCGTCAGCATGCGCTCGCGCCGCTGGCGGTAGGTCGCGCGCGCGGCGGCGATCCTCTCCTGGGTCGTGGCATCCTGCAGCAGCCAGGCGACGCTGTCCTGCAAAATCCGGCTGGTCCAGCTGACGCCAAAGTTGCGCCAGGCCTGAATGCGCCTCACCATTTCCGCAGTGGCGGACAGAACGGCCAGCCGCAGATCGGGGCCGTAGGCTTTGGAAAACGAGCGCACGTGGAGGGTGCGGTCAGGAAAAATCGTGCCGAGGCTCCAGGCGGGGGTGGCGGAGAGATCGCCCAGACCGTCATCTTCAACGATCAGGGTCGTGCTTTGCGCCAGCGTCTGCGCCAGTGCGGCCTGACGCGCCTGGCTGACGCTGTTGCCGGTCGCGGAATGGGTGCGCGGCTGGTAGATCACCATCGCTGGCGACTTCTGCAGCAGCGCGGCGAGCATCTCCGGCAGCGGCCCCTCATCGTCGCAGGCTAACGGCAGGATCTCCGCGCCGACGTTATCGAGCATATCGAGCAGTCGCGTTGCGGTGGGATCTTCAATCACCACGCGATCGCCCGGCGCTATCAGCGTCTGCACCACCAGATTCATCGCGTCGAAGCCGCCATCCGTCGCCAGAAAGGCTTCGGCCGCGTAGGGCCAGCGCGGCGTGATGGCCGACAGCAGCAGCGGTGAAATCGCCTCGCGGTGATAGCTGTTGAGGTGCGGTGACTGCAGCGCGGCCAGCAGGGCAGGCTGCAGGTCAGGCAGCAGCGCGGGATCGGGCGAGGCCATCGCCAGATCGGCGCGGATGTTATCGCCGTAGTTGCCGATTTTCTCAAAGCGAATCGGGCGCGGCATCACGGTGTTGCCTGATACCCAGACGCCGCTGCGCCCTTTGCCCGCCAGCACCTTATGCTTTTTAAGCTGCCCCCAGGCTGCTGACACCGTCGCCGGACTGACCCCCAGCTTCTCCGCCAGCTCGCGCACCGCGGGCATCTGCATACCCACCGCAATTTTGCCCTCGCGGATCAGCGTTGAGGCCGCCAGCGCGATGCCCTTTACTGAGGCGTCGCTTATCTGCTCGCTCAGCCAGTCGATATCCACCGTTTGCGTCATAAGAAAATAATTTGTTCAGTAACGAATTAATGATTGTTCAGATAAGTATTCCCGAACTAGTATCAAATTCAAGCACTATTTGATGAATAAATCATCGGCGCGGCAGGGCGCAACCTGTCAACGGGGCATACATGAGCAAATTAATCGTCAGACTGGCCGTGCGCGACTGGGACTACTTTACGCCGCTGGCGCTGGGGGACCTTCAGCCAGAGGGATTTGAGCTGGTTATCAATCGCGTCGGCACGCTGGTGGATAACCTGGCTGACAGCCCTGACTATGAGGGGGGCGAAGTCTCCTTTAGCCGCTATGCCCAGGGGCGCGCCCGCGGCGAATCCGGCCTGCTGGGCATACCGCACTTTCTGATGCGCGGCTTTCGTCAGCGCTGCATTATCACCACCGCCGACAGTCCGCTCACCGCGCCGGCGCAGCTTAAAGGCAAGCGTATCGGCGTCACCGGCTGGCAGGACTCGGGCAACACCTGGACGCGCACCGTACTGCGCGAGGCGGGTGTAGAGATCGACGATGCCTACTGGTTCGCCGGTCGCCTGACCGCGGCACATCCCGTGGTCGATCGCCTGGCGGGCTTTGGCCGTCCGGGGCGCATTGAGGCCGCGCCAGGCGAGCGCCCGCTGCTCGACCTGCTGCGGGCAGGGGAGCTGGACGCGGTGTTTACCCCCTTTATGCCGGAAGGCTTTTTCCTGCCGGGATCGGGGCTGCGTCAGCTTCAGCCCGATTTCCAGCAGGCGGAGCGCGACTATTTCCACCGCGTCGGCTACGTGCCGGGCATCCACATACTGGCGCTCAAGCCGGCACTGGCCGAGGCGCATCCCTGGCTGCCGCAGGCGCTCAGCGAGATTATCGACCGCTCATGGCGGCTGTGGATGCAGAAGCGGGAGAAGTACGCCGACACCACGCCCTGGCTGCTGGATGATTTGCGACGCACCGCGCAGGAATTGCCCGCCAGCTGGAATCAGAACGGATTTGCGGTTAACAAGAAGATGATTGCCGACTTTGCCGATGAGCTTTATCAGCAGGGACTGACAAAAACGCGCCTGACGCCGGAAGCGATCTTCCCGGCGGCCAGCAAGGGGGAGTGATGATGAAAGTAGCGATGGGGCAGTTCGCGGTCAGCCGCGAATGGCAGGAAAACGCGGCAATTTGCCTCGATCTGATGACGCGCGCCGACGCGGGCGGCGCCGATCTGCTGGTGCTGCCGGAAGGGGTGCTGGCGCGCGATATCGCCGATCCCGATCTGGTGCTGAAGGCGGCCCAGCCGCTGGACGGCCCTTTTCTGACGCAGCTGCTGGCGAAAAGCCAGGGCAGCGCCTTAACCACCATGATGAGCGTGCATGTGCCAACGGAGGGCGACAAGGCGCTGAACGTGCTGGTTGCCCTGCGCAACGGTGAGATTATCGCTGCCTATGAAAAACTGCACCTCTACGACGCCTTTGCCATGCAGGAGTCGCAGCGCGTCAATCCCGGCGCCGTTATCCCGCCGCTGGTTGAGGTCGCCGGCATAAAAGTGGGGCTGATGACCTGCTACGACGTACGCTTTCCCGAACTGGCGCGGCGTCTGGCGCTGGACGGTGCCGAGGTGCTGGTGCTGCCCGCCGCCTGGGTGAAAGGACCGCTAAAAGAGATGCACTGGGAGCTGCTGACCACGGCACGCGCGCTGGAGAACACCTGCTATATGGTGGCAGTGGGCGAGTGCGGCCCGCGCAATATCGGCAACAGCCTGGTGATCGATCCGCTTGGCGTTGCCATCGCCAAAGCGCCTGAGTCGACCGCGCTGGTCTTTGCGGATATCGACCCGCAGCGCATCGTCTACGCGCGCAGCGTGCTGCCGGTGCTGGAGAATCGTCGCTTCGCCCGTCCGGAACTCAAAACAGAATAAAATGCCAGGGAGAAACCACCGTGAAAAAGAGTGCAACCGCCATTTTGCTGGCGCTGGGGCTGAACGCCTCGCTGGCCCACGCCGCCGACGCCATACCGACGCAGCAGGTCGACCAGGCGCTGCATGACCGCCTGCCCGAGGCCATTAAACAGGCGGGCAAGATGATCTCCGTTAATAACGGCTCCTTTCCCCCTTATGAAATTGTCAGCGGGCCGCACGCCATGGACGGTGCCTCCGCCGACCTCAGCACCGCGCTGAGCCAGCTGCTGGGCGTGAAAATCGAGCACGCCACGGTCAGCGGCCTGTCGGGGGTGCTCTCCGGCATTAACTCGGGGCGCTACCAGCTGGCGATCGGCCCGATAGGCGACTACCCGGATCGCCAGCAGAAAGTGGACTTTATCGATTTCGTGCAGGAGTTTGTGGTGTTCGGGGTGCAGAAGGGCAATCCGCAGCAGATCAACGGGCTGGAGGATACCTGTGGCAAACGCATCGCGGTCATGGCGGCGGGCTCGGCAGAGCAGGTGATCCGCAAGCAGTCTGAGGCGTGCGTGGCGGCGGGCAAACCGGCCGTGGTGGTGCAATCCTTTACCGATCAGCCCTCCTCTATTCTTGCGGTACGCTCGAAGCGCTCTGACGCCTTCTTCTCTTCGCAGGCGCCCCTGACCTACTTTATCGAGCAGGCGAGCGGCCAGCTTGAGCTGGCGGGCAAGGGACAGAAAAACGGCTTTGGCGATATTTTCCAGGGTACGGTGGTGCCGAAAGGATCGCCGCTCGGCCAGGTGGTGCTGGACGGCTATAAAGCGCTTTACCAGAACGGCACCTACGCTGCCATCATGAAAAAGTGGAAGCTGGATGGCAATATGATTAGCGCGCCGGGTCTTAACCTGGCGAAAGGGGCGGCAAAATGAGTTTGAACGCCCATAATACACGAGCCAGGGATAAGGCCGACGTGCAGCAGCGCGACGTGGCCTTCGCCCGCAGCGCACCCGCCTGGGGACGCTGGGTCTCCTGGATTGTGGCGCTGATCGTCGCCTCCAACTTTCTCTGGCTGGTGGCGACCAACCCTAACTTTGAGTGGAAAGTGGTGCTGCAGTGGTTTACCGAGGCGTCGGTGCTGAAAGGGCTGGAGGTCACGCTCGGCCTGACCCTTGTCTCAATGATCCTCGGCACCGGGCTGGGCCTGCTGCTGGCGGTATGGCGTCTGTCGGAGAACCGGCTGCTGAGCGGCCTCGCCAGCCTCTATATCTGGTTTTTTCGCGGCACGCCGCTGCTGGTGCAGCTGATATTCTGGTACAACCTTTCGACCCTGTTTCCTGTTCTCTCGCTGACGCTGCCCTGGACATCCGTGACCTGGGCCAGCTGGAACACCAACGATCTGATCACCCCGCTGACGGCGGCCATCGCCGGGCTGGCGCTGAATGAGGCGGCCTATATGGCGGAGATTATCCGCGCCGGGCTGCTGTCGGTGGATAACGGCCAGGTTGAAACCACCCAGGCCTTTGGCATGAGCCGCAGCCGCGCGCTGCGACGCATCATTATTCCGCAGGCGATGCGCGCCATTATTCCGCCCAGCGGCAACCAGCTTATCAGCATGATCAAGGCGACCTCGCTGGTGAGCGTTATCGCCATGGGCGATCTGCTCTATTCGGTGCAGGCGATCTACAACCGCACCTTTGAAATTATCCCGATGCTGATGGTGGCGGTGATCTGGTATCTGCTGATTACCTCGATCCTTAACGTCGGCCAGTCGGCAATAGAGCGCTACTACGCGCGCGGCACGCGCCGCACGGTAGAGGCGGCGAAACCGCGTCCAGCCAGGCCGCTCTCCGGCGCGCGCCTGCTGCAGAAGGAGGATATATGAGTGCTGTCGCGCCGTTGGTCAGCGCGCGTAACGTTCATAAAAGTTACGGCCATAACCCGGTATTAAAAGGGATCGATCTCGACGTATTTCCAGGTGAGGTGGTGGTGATCCTGGGGCCCTCCGGCTCGGGGAAATCGACCTTTCTGCGCTGCATCAATCATCTGGAAGATATGAACGGCGGCTCGATCATGGTGGGAGATGAGCAGATTGGCTATGAGCTGAAAAAGGGTGTTCTGCATCGCCTCTCGCCGCGTAAGATCGCCCTTCAGCGCCAGAAGATCGGTATGGTGTTTCAGCAGTTTAATCTTTATCCCCATCTGACGGTGCTGCAGAACATTATCGAGGCGCCGATCGGCGTGCATAAGTTTCCGCGTCACGAGGCGATCGCCTATGCGCGTTCGCTGCTGGCCACGGTGGGGCTCAGCGACAAAGCAGACGCCTGGCCACGGCATCTTTCTGGCGGGCAGCAGCAGCGCGTGGCGATCGCTCGCGCGCTGGCGATTAAGCCGACGCTGATGCTGTTCGACGAGCCAACCTCGGCGCTTGACCCGGAGCTGGTGGGCGAGGTGCTGGCCACCATGCGCACCCTGGCGGATCAGGGGCTGACCATGATTGTGGTGACCCATGAAATTGGTTTTGCGCGCGAAGCGGCCGACAGGGTGGTGTTTATGGATGGCGGCGTGGTGGTAGAGCAGGGGCCACCCGAGCAGGTTATCGCGCAGCCGCAGCATCCGCGTACCCAGGCGTTTTTAAGCCGCTTTATTTAACGCGGCGTCACCGATCTTACTCTGTTACAGAATCTAGTTGAGGTTGGCGGCGATCTGCGCGTAAATAGCAGCGTTCGTTTTCGCTTAGGTTGAAAAGGTAAAGTATGGAAGGTATCAGTATTGCCAAACTGCTGATCATCGGTGCGCTTATCGTACTGCTTTTTGGCACCAACAAGTT
Organism: Pantoea agglomerans; assembly: GCF_020149765.1. Taxonomy (NCBI): domain Bacteria; kingdom Pseudomonadati; phylum Pseudomonadota; class Gammaproteobacteria; order Enterobacterales; family Erwiniaceae; genus Pantoea; species Pantoea agglomerans. The sequence continues at coordinate 2,900,974 of NZ_CP083809.1, read as the reverse complement.
ACGTTCACTGGGTGGCGATCTGGGCTCCGCAATCAAAGGCTTCAAAAAAGCCATGAAAGACGAAGAACCCACCGCGACCAAAACAACGGCTGAAGATGTTCCGGCGGAACGCGTCACCCATAAAGAGTGATTCGTGACCGTCAGAGAATAGATGTAACTATTTATTTCTCACGGACATAAAAAAACCAGACCCTTTGCGTCTGGTTTTTTATTGCCTGAGACAGGGCGCCGGGTCTATTTCACTTCCAGACCTTTCGCCTGCATATCCGCATGGTAGGAAGATCGTACAAAGGGACCGCATGCGGCATGGGTAAAGCCCATCGCCAGCGCTTCCTCTTTCATCTCGTCAAACTCGGCCGGGCTGACGTAGCGCTGAACCGGCAGGTGGTGACGGCTCGGCTGCAGATACTGGCCCAGCGTCAGCATAGTAACGCCGTGACGGCGCAGGTCGCGCATCACTTCGATAATCTCCGCATTGGTTTCGCCCAGGCCCACCATCAGACCTGATTTCGTCGGTATTGAGGGATGCGCTTCTTTAAAGCGCTCCAGCAGCTTCAGCGACCAGTCGTAGTTCGCGCCCGGACGCACCTGGCGATAGACGCGCGGCACGTTCTCCAGGTTGTGGTTAAAGACGTCGGGCGGCGTAGCGGTGAGGATCTCCAGCGCGCGATCCATACGGCCGCGGAAATCGGGCACCAGCGTTTCGATTTTGATGTTCGGGCTCTTTTCGCGAATCGCGCTGATGCAGTCGGCGAAGTGCTGCGCGCCGCCGTCTCGCAGGTCGTCACGGTCTACCGAGGTGATAACCACATAGCGCAGCGCCATATCGGCGATTGTCTGCGCCAGCTTCAGCGGCTCGCCGGCGTCCGGCGCGTTAGGGCGGCCGTGCGCCACGTCGCAGAACGGGCAGCGGCGGGTGCAGATGGCGCCGAGGATCATAAAGGTCGCGGTGCCGTGGTTAAAGCATTCGGCCAGGTTAGGGCAGGAGGCCTCTTCGCACACCGAGTGCAGGCCGTTTTTGCGCATCGCCGCCTTGATGCCCTGGATTCGGCTGGAATCCGCAGGCAGCTTGATTTTCATCCATTCGGGCTTGCGTAACAGCTCCTGACGTTCCGTCACCACGGTTTTTACCGGGATCAGCGCCATTTTATCTGCGTCGCGATATTTGACGCCGCGTTCCATCTGAATTGGTTTACTCATAAGTCTGCAGGTTCCGGTCGGATTGCGTGATGAGAGCTTTCGCCGTCAGGCCAGCGATAAAGCTTTCAACTTTATTTGATAAAATTTCAAAAATTATATCAGTTCCGCCTGGCAGAAGCAGCCGTCCGGCGGCGGTAAAAGTTACAATTTTGTAAATTCGCATGCGCGGTTAAGGCAGCGGCGCGGTTTCAGCCGCCAGCCACTCAACCTGGGTAAAGCCCAGCTGGTGCGCAAAGGCCGCCACCAGCAGCGGCTGCACGTCCGCCAGGCTGACGCCAGGCTGAAAGGCGCTGAGCTGCGTCATGCGCATCCCGGCGTAGCCGCAGGGATTGATGCGCAGGAAGGGCGTTAAATCCATCGCCACGTTAAGCGCCAGGCCGTGAAACGAGCAGCCTTTGCGGATGCGCAGGCCGAGCGAGCAGATCTTCTCGTCGCCTACATAGACGCCCGGCGCATCGGGACGGGCGCGCGCCTCGACGCCGAAGTGCGCCAGCGTGCTGATAACCGTCTCTTCCAGCGCGGTCACCAGCTGGCGCACGCCGATCTTGCGGCGCTTAACGTCAATCAGCACGTACATGACCTGCTGGCCTGGGCCGTGATAGGTCACCTGGCCGCCGCGATCGCTCTGGACCACCGGAATATCGCCCGGCATCAGCAGATGCTCAGCTTTGCCGGCCTGGCCCTGGGTAAAAACGGCGTGATGCTCTACCAGCCAGACTTCGTCGCGGCTGTCGCCGTTACGGCGATCGGTGAGCTGATGCATGGCATCGGAGACGGGTTGCCAGTCGCGCTGGCCGAGCTGGCGGATAAGAAGCGTATCTGCTGACAAAACGGCGGTCCGGTTAAGGAGGAAAGGCTGAGTATAACGTCGGCAAAGGGCAAGACCAAGACCCTTCGCCGACGGCGGCACTTACAGCACCATGCGCACGATATCGATATTGCCCAGCTCTTCATACAGGGTTTCCACCTGTTCGATATGCGTGGCGTTAATGGTGATCGACACCGAGTGGTAGTTGCCTTTGCTGCTTGGCTTAACGTCGGGCGAGTAGTCGCCGGGCGCATGGCGCTGCACCACTTCAACCACTTGATCAACCAGCTCCGGCTGCGCCAGACCCATCACTTTATAGGTAAAAGGGGTAGGGAATTCGAGCAGTTCATTCAGTTTGGTTTTCATATTGACTCCGGTGCATAAAAAACAGGCTCCCGCCGAAGCGGGAGCATTATCATAGCGTAGTTATGGCGACGACGTGGCGACTTTTCAACCGCCAGGCCGCTTAGCCGAACCAGTGGTGAAACATCAGCTTGATGTAATCGATGATGCGGCTGAAGAATCCGCCTTCCTGCACTTCGTTCAGCACCACCAGCGGACGCTGTTCCACGGTTTTGCCGTCGAGCTGGAAGTTGATGCTGCCCACGACCTGATTTTTCTGCAGCGGGGCGTGCAGTTCGCTGTTGTTCAGCACATAGCTGGCTTTCAAATCTTTCATGCGGCCGCGCGGAATGGTCAGGTAGGCGTCTTTCTCTACGCCCAGCTGGACGCGATCGCTGTTGCCGAACCAGACCGGCTCAGAAGCGAACTCTTTGCCCGCCTTGAGTGGTGCCACGGTTTCAAAGAAGCGGAAGCCCCAGATCAGCAGCTTTTTGCTCTCGACTTCGCGTCCTTTGAAGGTACGACCGCCCAGCACCGCCGAGATCAGACGCATCTGGCCTTCGGTGGCGGAAGAGACGATATTGTAGCCAGCCGATTCAGTGTGGCCGGTTTTGATGCCGTCGACGTTGAGGCTGGTATCCCACAGCAGACCGTTACGGTTGGTCTGGCGAATATTGTTAAAGGTGAACTCTTTCTCTTTATAAACCGAATATTCTTCCGGCACGTCGCGGATCAGCGCCTGGCCAATCAGCGCCATATCGCGCGCCGAGCTGTACTGGCCGTCCGCATCCAGTCCGTGTACCGTCTGGAAGTGGGTATTCTGCAGGCCCAGCGCCTTCACGTAGTTATTCATCAGGCCGACAAAGGCGTCCTGGCTGCCAGCGACATAGTCCGCCATCGCCACGCAGGCGTCGTTGCCCGATTGCAGCACGATGCCGCGCGTCAGCTGAGAGACCGGCACGCGATCGCCAGGCTTAAGGAACATCAGCGACGAGCCTTTGAACACCGGGTTGCCGGTTGCCCAGGCATCTTTGCCCACGGTAACCACATCTTCCTGATGGATCTTGCCCGCTTTGACCGCCTGACCAATAACATAGCTGGTCATCATTTTGGTCAGGCTGGCAGGATCGCGACGGGCGTCGGCGTTTTTCTCGGCCAGTACTTTGCCCGAGTTGTAGTCGATCAGTACATAGGCTTCGGCATCGATATCCGGCACGCCCGGGATCATCGTTTTGAGGTTGACGTCATCAGCAAATGCTACGTGGCTGAGTGAGAAAGCGACCAGTGATCCCACTGTCAGGCGTTTCAGAAAACGAGAGGGTTTCAGCGTGTTCATGTTATGGACTACAACATCCGTGAGTTAAGGTTAAAAAAAGTGGCTTATCATAGCAAATGCCTGTTTTACAGGCATCTGGCTTTGTCATTCTGTTGTTAGCAGAGATGTCCGGCGCGGCGAGCCGGGGTTCAACGACGCGCGCTGGTGATAAATGACGCCTGGCCGTTGGCATTCAGGCGCTGCTGCAGCGCAGCGGCGTCGGCGCGGTTTTTAAAACCGCCAAGCTGAATGCGATAGACGTTATTGCCGGCATTCTCCACCGAGCCGGGCACGCCATATTTCTGGCCCAGACTCTGCGCCATCTGCTGCGCGCGCGCAGCATCATTGATGGCGCCTACCTGCACCACAAAAGCGCCGGTGGGCGTCGGCTGGGCGGCTGGCGCCGCCGCTGCGGGTTCGGCGGCAGGAACAGGTGCGGCGACAGGCTGCGGCGCAGGCTCGCTGCCCTCCAGCACGCCGCTGGCCAGCGGCTGAGGTGCGCCGAGGAAACCACTGCTGCTGACCGGTGCGCCCATTTCGCCGTTGCTCTGCAGGCTGCTGTTGTCGACGGCGCGAATGTCCTGCGCCGGTACCGGCGCGGCGGCAGGCTCGCTGCTGCCGTTCATCACGCCGTTGCCGCCGAGATCGGGCCGCGCGGGCAGGGCGTAGCTCTGCTTCGCCACCACGGTGCCGATGGTGCCGGGACCAGAGAGGGTGCCGTCCGGTGCGACCTTGATATAGTCCACCCGTACGCGGGTGTTGTTAGAGATATTGAGGCGATCGCCCGCCGCACGCGACAGGTCGATAATGCGTCCCGGCGTATAGGGGCCGCGATCGTTGACGCGCACCACGATCTGGCGACCGTTAGCGAGGTTGGTGACGCGCACGTAGCTGGGCAGCGGCAGCGTAGGGTGCGCCGCGCTCAGCGCATCGGGATCGTAGCTTTCGCCGGTGGCGGTGCGTTTGCCCTGCGCTTCGTCGCCGTACCAGGCTGCTAATCCCACTTCACTGAAGTTCGACGGATCTTTGACGATACGGTAAGACTTGCCGTTCGCGCTGTAATCCTGGCTGGTGCCAGGATTAGTGGGCTCATATTTCGGCTCGACGCCCGGTATTTCCACCACCGGGCCGTTATAAGCCGGTTGCGGCGGCGCGGTGTTTTGCGGTTCCTCGGTGGTGGTACAGGCGGTCAAAACCAGTAGTGCCAGAGCAACAGCAGGCCATTCCTTACGCATGTGCAGCCTCTTAAACGCTTTTAGATAACATTTTTCTGTGAGTATGGATCGACATCACGATGCCGAATCCCGCCATAAGCACGATGAGCGCCGAGCCGCCATAGCTGACCAGCGGCAGAGGGACGCCAACCACCGGTAAGATACCACTTACCATGCCAATATTAACGAAAACATAAACGAACAAAATCAGCATTAATCCGCCCGCCATGACGCGGCCAAAGGTGGTCTGGGCGCGCGCGGCGATCACCAGACCGCGCAGGATCAGCAGCAGATAGAGCACCAGCAGGATCAGCACGCCCACCAGGCCCAGCTCTTCGGCGAGCACGGCGAAAATAAAGTCGGTATGGCGCTCCGGCAAAAACTCCAGCTGCGACTGGGTGCCGTGCAGCCAGCCTTTGCCGCGCAGGCCGCCGGAGCCGATGGCGATTTTTGACTGAATAATGTGGTAGCCCGCGCCAAGGGGATCGCTTTCCGGGTCGAGCAGCATCATGACGCGATCGCGCTGATAGTCGTGCATCAGGAAGAACCAGAGTACCGGAATAAAGGCCGCGACCAGCACCACCGCCACGCCGATCAGCTTCCAGCTCATGCCAGAGAGAAACAGCACGAACAGCCCCGAGGCGGCAATCAGGATTGCGGTGCCGAGGTCAGGCTGCGCCGCCACCAGCAGCGTCGGCATAAAGATCAGGATCAGCGCAATGCCGGTATTCTTCAGGGTCGGCGGACAGACGTCGCGGTTGATAAAGCGCGCCACCATCAGCGGCACGGCGATTTTGGCGATCTCCGAGGGCTGAAAGCGCACCACGCCGAGGTCGAGCCAGCGCTGCGCCCCTTTACTGATATGGCCGAAAGCGTCCACCGCGATCAGCAATATCACGCAAACAATATAGAGATAGGGCGCCCAGCCCTCATAGACGCGCGGCGGCACCTGCGCCAGCACCAGCATCATCACCAGGCCCATCGCAATCTGGCCGATTTTTCGCTCCATCATGCCCGGATCCTGTCCGCTGGCGCTCCAGATCACAATGGCGCTATAGGTGAGCAGCGCCAGAATCACCAGCATAAACAGCGGATCGATGTGGATACGCATCCAGATCGATCTTTTCTGCGGGCTATCGTTCATCGACATCGTTATTCACCTTCATAGCCGGGCGGGGTAGGGACCGCGTCCGGCAGAGCCGTATTGTTATCGCCCAGCATAATGTGGTCGAGAATCTGTCTCATCACCGTGCCGACCGCCGGGCCTGCGCCGCCGTTCTCCAGGATCATGGTGACGGCGACGCGCGGTTTGTCATAGGGAGCAAACGCGGTCATCAGCTTATGGTCGCGCAGCCGCTCGGCAATTTTATGCGCGTTATAGGTTTCGTTCTCTTTCAGGCCGAAGACCTGCGCGGTACCCGATTTAGCGGCGATCTTATAGGGCGCGTCGGCAAAGCTTTTATGCGCCGTGCCGTTTGCGCGGTTCGCCACGCCATACATGCCGTCTTTGGCGATCTCCCAGTAGCCAGAGTGAATGTCGCCGATCGGCTCGCCCGGCGGCTGACGCCAGGGCACCATGGTGCGTCCCTCGCGGGTGGCGCGCAGCAGGTGCGGCACTTTTACCACGCCGTCGTTAATCAGGATCATCAGCGCCTTGTTCATCTGCAGCGGCGTCGCGGTCCAGTAGCCCTGGCCGATGCCCACCGGAATGGTATCGCCCTGATACCACGGCTTTTTAAAGCGCTTCATCTTCCAGTCGCGCGTCGGCATATTACCGGCGCTCTCCTGCGGCAGATCGATGCCGGTGCGGTGGCCGTAGCCGAATTTGTTCATCCACTCAGAGAGGCGATCGATGCCCATGTCATACGCCACCTGATAGAAGAAGGTATCCGCCGACTCCTCCAGCGATTTGGTAACGTTGAGGCGGCCGTGGCCCCATTTTTTCCAGTCGCGGTAGCGCTTTTCCGAGCCGGGCAGCTGCCACCAGCCGGGATCGAACAGGCTGGTGTTGCGGTTGATAACCCCGGCGCTGAGCGCAGAGACCGCCACGTAGGGCTTCACCGTCGAGGCGGGGGGATAAGAGGCCTGAATGGCACGGTTATAGAGCGGGCGATTCTCGTCGTTGAGCAGGCCGCGATAATCTTTACTCGAAATGCCGTCGACAAAAAGATTGGGATCGTAACTGGGTGTGGAGACCATCGCCAGGATTTCGCCGGTGCGCGGATCGCTCACCACCACCGCCGCGCGACTGCCGGCCAGCAGGGTTTCGATATATTGCTGAAGCTTGAGATCGATAGTCAGCCAGATATCGCGTCCCGCCTGTGGCGACTGCTCGTGCAGCTGGCGGATTACGCGGCCGCGGTTATTGACCTCGACCTCTTCATAGCCGGTAATGCCGTGCAGCACATCTTCGTAATAGCTTTCAATGCCCAGCTTGCCGATATCGTGCGTTGCGGCGTAGTTTGGCCACTTGCCCTCTTTATCGAGGCGCGCCACGTCGCGGTCGTTGATTTTAGAGACGTAGCCGACCACGTGCGTCAGCGTCGGGCCGTACGGGTAGTAGCGACGCTGATAGCCTTTTACCTCAACGCCGGGAAAGCGGTACTGGTTAACGGCGAAGCGCGCCACCTGCACATCGTTGAGGCCGACCTTGACCGGGATAGAGGTAAAGCGACGTGAGCGCTTGCGCTCTTTATCGAAGGCGTCGAGATCCTCGTCGGTGATATCGAGCACCGGACGCAGATCTTCCAGCGTTTGCTTGAGGTTGTCGACTTTTTCCGGCACCAGCTCCGCCTGATAGATGGTGCGGTTGAGGGCCAGCGCGGTGCCGTTGCGGTCGTAGATAATGCCGCGGCTCGGCGCCACCGGCACCAGCTTGATGCGGTTTTCGTTAGAGCGGGTACTGTAATCTTCAAAGCGCAGGATTTGCAGGTGGTAAAGATTGACCACCAGCACGCTGGAGAGCACCAGAATTCCGAAGAACGCAATAAGCGCCCGACGGACAAAGAGTTTCTGTTCGGCACTGTAATCGCGAAAGGCGTTGCTTTGTAATTTCATCCGCTACTTAAAATGTCGGGGTTAGCCTTACCGGTTATTCACGATGATAAGGATGATTGGCGGTGATGCTCCAGGCGCGATAGAGGCTTTCAGCGACCAGCACGCGCACCAGCGGATGAGGCAGCGTCAACGCGGAAAGCGACCAGCTCTGCTCGGCGGCGGCTTTGCAGGCGGGCGATAATCCTTCCGGACCGCCAATCAACAGGCTGACGTCGCGGCCGTCCTGTTTCCAGCGCTCCAGCTGCTGAGCAAGCTGAGGCGTTTCCCACGGCTGGCCGGGAATATCAAGCGTGACGATGCGGTTGCCCTTGCCGGTTGCGGCCAGCATCGCTTCGCCCTCTTTTTCCAGGATACGCTTGATATCGGCGTTTTTGCCGCGTTTTCCGGCAGGGACTTCTACCAGCTCCAGCGGCATATCTTTGGGAAAACGACGCAGATACTCAGTAAAACCGGTTTGCACCCAGTCGGGCATCTTCGTGCCTACGGCTACAAGCTGCAGTTTCACGCGTCAGCTCCAGAGTTTTTCCAGCTCATAAAGCTGGCGGCTCTCTTCCTGCATGACGTGTACGATGACGTCGCCCAGATCGACCACTACCCAGTCAGCGGTGTTTTTGCCATCTACGCCAAGCGGGATCAATCCGGCGGCGCGCGACTCCTGCACCACGTGATCGGCGATAGACGAGACGTGACGCGTCGAGGTGCCGGTACAGATGATCATGCAGTCGGTGATGCTGGATTTACCCTGAACGTTGAGCGCGACGATATCCTGACCTTTAAGATCATCAATCTTATCAATAACGAACTCTTGGAGTGCTTTACCTTGCAAAAGGTTCCCCTTTAATACGGATTGTAGCGGGCCGGCTGCTGGCCCCGATAAGGCAGCCAAAAAATTAAGCCGCGCAGTATAGCACGCCTTTGCCTGTGTGATATACGTCCGACCGGCGCTTATTTCAGATAGAGGCCTGCGCGGTCGATATAGTCGATAACGGCCGGCGGCAGCAGCCGATCGCAGGAGAGCCCCTGGCGGCGGCGCTGACGAATTTCCGTGGCGGAGATATCCACCAGCGGCGTATCGGCCAGCCAGATAAAGCCCGCAGGCTGCTGATGCAGCTGCGAGGTCTCGCTCGCCAGATGGCTGTCCAGCCAGCGCTGCATCTCCGGCGTCGCCATCTGGGCCGGATAGCCCGGGCGCTTGCACACCAGCAGATGACAAAGCGACAGCAAATCCTGCCAGCGGTGCCAGCCTGAAAGGTTGAGCAGCGAATCCTGGCCAATAATAAATCCCAGCGGCTGCGCCGGCCCGCGTTCAGCGCGCAGCGCCTCCAGCGTCGCCACCGTCCACGACGGCGTTTCGCGCAGCAGTTCGCGGGTATCGATATCGAACAGCGGCCGGTCGCGAATGGCGCAGCGCAGCATATCGACGCGCTGCGTCGCGCTCGCTTCCGGCTGCGGGCGATGCGGCGGCACGTTGTTGGGCAGCAGCAGCACGCGCGCCAGGCCGGTTTGCTGCGCCAGCGCCTCTACCGGCCGCAAATGGCCGAAGTGGATAGGGTCGAAGGTGCCGCCGAACAGGGCGTGGAGTTCAGACACTGGCGAAGCTCGCAGGAAAATGGCGATGACAGAGCAGCAGCGAGAGCGTCTCCAGCTGCGGCCAGATACGCTGCCCGTAGTCCTGCTTCAGGGTTAATTCAATCTGCGTCAGCAGGTGAATCGCGCGCTGCAGGCGCGCGCCGTCCAGGCGCTGCAGCGCCTCGGTAAACAGCGCGCGGCGGTTCTGCCAGATGCGCTGCTGATCCATTAACGTGCGCAGCGGCTGCTGCGCCTGATGGCGCTGCAGGTGCAGCAGCGTCATTAAATCGCGCTGCAGCGTGCGCAGCAGGATAACCGGCTCGCTCTCTTCTTTTTCCAGCTGATGCAGAATATGCAGCGCGCGCTTGCTTTTGCCCGCCAGCAGGGCGTCCACCCAGTGAAACGGCGTAAAGTGCGCCGCATCGCTGACCGCCTCTTCGACGCGCGGCAGCGTCAGCTTGCCGTCGGGCCAGAGCAGCGACAGACGCTCCAGCGCCTGCGCCAGCGCCAGCAGGTTGCCCTCGTAGCAGTAGCAGAGCAGCTGGATCGCCGCGTCGTCTACCGAGAGCTTCATGCTTTTAGCGCGCGTCGCCACCCAGCGCGGCAGCTGCGCCTGCTCCGGCGTCTGGCACGGCACCAGTACGCCATGGGCAGAGAGCGCCTTAAACCAGGCGCTGTTCTCCTGGGCTTTGGTCAGCTTCGCCAGGCGGCAAATAAGTAAAATATCGCCGTGCAGCAGGCCCGCCAGCTTATTCAGCTGTTCGGCCATCGCGGCGTTGGGGCCATTTTCCGGGAAGAGCAGCGTCATTGTCTGACGCTGTGCAAACAGGCTGAGCGCCTGACAGCTGGCAAAGAGGCTTTCCCAGTCGGTCTGGGCGTCGAGCGTAAAACTCAGATGTTCTTCGAACCCCTGCGCAACGGCGGCGGCGCGTATCGCGTCGGCGCTCTCCTGCAGCAGCAGCGGCTCGTTTCCGGCTAACAAATAGCAGGCGCGCAGCCCCTCACGGAGCTGCGCGCCTAATTGCTCAGGATAGATCCTGATCATTGCGTACGGGTAGCGGAAGAGGAGGAGGCTGGCGCGGGCACCGCAGGTTCGCTGGCCGACGCCGGCAGCGTCTCTTTCTGGTTCATCTGCGCGGCGTGCACGGTCAGCAGTTTACGCACCAGCTGCTCGGCGGCGCGCTGGCGCATCTCCTGCACGATCATCTCCTGCTCGGCATCTTTCGCCAGCGCCGCGTTCGGGTTATCGAAGAATGAACGATAAACCGTGGTGCTGATCGGATAGATGCCTTTGCCCGGCAGCAGAACCTGCGCCGTCACGTTCATCATCAGCGAGTACTCCGCCGTTGTACCGCTGATAAACACCGAGGCGGTATCGCGGCCCTGCGTTTCACCACCAAGGCGCAGCGTAGGGATATCGGTACGGTTCTGTTTGGTATCCTCAACGATAGTGACGTTGTTGATACGCAGCTGCTGACGCACCGTGCGCGCCAGCGGACCGTACGGATCGCCGCTGTTCAAGATCAGCGTTTTCAGCTCGCTCGGCACCTGCGTGGTGCCGCGCGGGTGAAAACCACAGCCGGCGGTAACCATCACCGCCAGCAGGACAAACAGCCTGATAATCAGATGTCGCACAGTTCCTCCTGAACTTAACCTACGACCAGGTTAAGCAGTTTGCCGGGTACATAAATCACTTTACGGATGGTGACGCCGTCAAGGTACTTCGCCACCAGATGTTCCTGGGCGGCGCGAGCCTGAACCTGCTCCTGCGTTGCATCGGCGGCCACGGTAATTTTACCACGGACTTTACCATTTACCTGCACAACCACCAGCAGCGAATCTTCCACCATCGCCGCCTCGTCCGCTACCGGCCAGCTGGCGTCGTCCACGCTGCCTTCGCCGCCCAGCGCCTGCCACAGCACATAGCTGGCGTGCGGGGTGAACGGATAGAGCATGCGAACTACGGCCAGCAGCGCTTCCTGCATCAGCGCGCGATCCTGCTCGCTTTCCTGCGGCGCACGCGCCAGCTTGTTCATCAGCTCCATAATCGCCGCGATAGCGGTGTTAAAGGTCTGACGACGACCGATATCGTCGGAAACTTTGGCGATGGTTTTATGCAGATCGCGACGCAGCGCTTTCTGATCGTCGTTGAGGCTGCTGATATCCAGCGCCGTCGTCGCCCCTTTCGCGGTATGCTCGTAAGCCAGTTTCCAGACGCGCTTCAGGAAGCGGTTCGCCCCTTCTACGCCTGACTCCTGCCACTCCAGCGTCATCTCCGCCGGTGAGGCGAACATCATAAACAGGCGAACCGTGTCCGCACCGTAACGCTCAACCATCAGCTGCGGGTCGATGCCGTTGTTTTTCGACTTCGACATTTTGCTCATGCCGGCGTAAATCACGTCGCGGCCCTGGCTGTCGGTCGCTTTCACAATGCGGCCTTTCTCGTCGCGCTCGACGGTGACGTCGATGGGAGAGACCCAGTTGCGCTCGCCGTTCGCGCCGAGGTAGTAGAAGGCGTCCGCCAGCACCATGCCCTGACAGAGCAGACGCTTAGCGGGTTCATTTGAAGTAACCAGGCCCGCATCGCGCAGCAGCTTGTGATAGAAGCGGAAGTACATCAGGTGCATGATGGCGTGTTCGATACCGCCCACATACTGATCGACCGGCAGCCAGTAGTTGGCCGCCGCCGGATCCAGCATGCCTTCATCGTAGTTGGCGCAGGTGTAACGCGCGTAGTACCACGAGGACTCCATAAAGGTGTCGAAGGTGTCGGTTTCACGCAGCGCCGGCTGGCCGTTTACCGTGGTTTTCGCCCACTCCGGGTCCGCTTTAATCGGGCTGGTAATACCGTCCATCACCACATCTTCCGGCAGGATCACCGGCAGCTGATCTTCTGGCGTTGGCATCACGGTGCCGTCTTCCAGCGTCACCATCGGAATCGGTGCGCCCCAGTAGCGCTGACGGGATACGCCCCAGTCGCGCAGGCGGTAGTTGACCTTGCGCACGCCGACGCCTTTCGCAGCCAGCAGGTCAGCGATAGCGTTGAAGCCCGCTTCATGGCTCAGACCGTCGAACTCGCCGGAGTTGAACAGGGTGCCTTTCTCCGTCATGGCGGCGGCGCTGACGTCCGGCTCGCTGCCGTCCTGGTTCAGCACAACCGGCCTGATCGGCAGATCGTATTTGGTGGCAAACTCCCAGTCGCGCTGGTCATGCGCCGGAACCGCCATAACGGCGCCGGTGCCGTACTCCATCAGAACAAAGTTAGCTACCCAGACCGGCACGTTGTCGCCGGTCAGCGGATGGATGGCAAACAGGCCGGTGGCCATGCCTTTTTTCTCCATCGTCGCCATCTCTGCCTCGGCGACTTTGGTATTGCGGCATTCGGCGATAAAGTCAGCCAGCACCGGGTTGCCCATTGAGGCCTGCAGCGCCAGCGGATGACCCGCGGCGACCGCGACGTAGGTGGCGCCGAAGAAGGTGTCCGGACGGGTGGTGTAGACGGTGACTTTCTCTTCGCTGTCGGCGACGTCGAAAGTGATTTCCACCCCTTCGGAACGGCCGATCCAGTTACGCTGCATGGTTTTGACCTGCTCCGGCCAGTCTTCCAGCGTATCGAGGTCGTTAAGCAGCTCATCGGCATAGTCGGTGATTTTAACGAACCACTGCGGGATCTCTTTGCGCTCGACTTTGGTGTCGCAGCGCCAGCAGCAGCCATCAATAACCTGTTCGTTCGCCAGCACCGTCTGATCGTTCGGGCACCAGTTCACCGCCGAGGTTTTTTTATAAACCAGGCCTTTTTCATAGAGCTTCGTGAAGAACCACTGCTCCCAGCGGTAGTATTCCGGCTTGCAGGTCGCCAGCTCGCGGCTCCAGTCATAGCCAAAACCCAGCAGTTTGAGCTGGTTCTTCATATATTCGATATTGTCGTAGGTCCAGGGGGCGGGCGCGGTGTTGTTTTTTACCGCCGCGCCTTCCGCCGGCAGGCCGAACGCATCCCAGCCGATGGGCTGCAGCACGTTTTTGCCGAGCATACGCTGGTAACGGGCGATCACGTCGCCGATGGTGTAGTTACGCACGTGGCCCATATGTAGGCGGCCAGAAGGATAGGGCAGCATGGAGAGGCAGTAATATTTCTCTTTGCTCTCATCTTCGGTCACTTTGAACGTTTGGTTTTCGTCCCAGTGTTGCTGGACGCGGGATTCTATCTCTTCCGGGCGGTATTGCTCTTGCATGGCAGCCTGTGGTCCTTAATGAATAACGCTTAGCTTACTTTAAGATCCGCATAGCATACCCATATGGCTGCCGGTCAACAACACTTCACCGCCCTGTTGCGGCGATTTCTCGCAGAAGGGCGTATCCCGCTCGCATATTCCGATTCGCTTTGCCAGACAGCGCGGCAAACGGCGCAAAGCGGCTAAACTTAAAGTTGGCATACCCGCGCAGAAAGGAGAATAAAATGAACAAAGTAGCGCAGATTTACCGTGAATCCCTGGCCGCGCTGACCGAGCGCCTGCGCCAGGGCGATCGGGATATTGACGCACTGGTGACGTCGCGACGTCAGCAGCTGATGGCCAGCGACGCCGCGACGCCCGACGAAATCGATCGGGCGCTGGCGGCGGTTCGACGAGATTTACAAGAGTTTGCACGCAGCTATCAGGAGATCCATCAGCCAGAGAAGGTGAACGATTCGCTCTTTATGCGCATCATGCGCGAGAGCCTGTGGAAAGAGCTGGCGGATATTACCGACAAGAGCCAGCTGGAGTGGCGCGAGGTGTTCCAGGATCTGCATCATCACGGGGTTTATCAGAGCGGCGAGGTGGTGGGGCTGGGCAATCTGGTGTGCGAGAAGTGTCACTTTACGCGCGCGATTTATACGCCTGAGATCTTAACGCGCTGCCCGGAGTGCGGACACGATCAGTTTCAGCGTCAGCCCTTTGAGCCGTAAGAAGGGCGAGTGTGCTGCGGATGAACGCGTCCGAAGAGTAAAACGGCCCGCGACAAGCGTGTCGCAGGCCGGCTGGCAGCGAGAGGGTTCTGGCGCGCAAGCGCCAGGCCTACCCGCTAGTGCAGAATTTTCGCCAGAAAATCTTTCGCGCGATCGGACTGCGGATTATTAAAGAAGTCATCTTTACGCGTATCTTCAATAATCTTGCCTTCATCCATAAAAATGACGCGGTTCGCTACTTTACGGGCGAAGCCCATTTCGTGCGTGACCACCATCATCGTCATGCCTTCCTGCGCCAGCTCCACCATCACGTCGAGCACTTCATTGATCATTTCCGGATCGAGCGCCGAGGTCGGCTCGTCGAACAGCATGGCGATAGGATCCATGCAGAGCGCGCGCGCAATCGCTACGCGCTGCTGCTGGCCGCCCGACAGCTGGCCGGGAAACTTCTGCGCATGGGCGGAAAGCCCGACGCGATTCAGCAGTTTTAATCCCTTTTCCCGCGCGGCGGCCTTGTCGCGCTTCAGCACTTTTACCTGCGCCAGCACCAGGTTATCGATAATGCTGAGATGGGGAAACAGCTCGAAGTGCTGGAACACCATGCCGACCTTGCTGCGCAGCTGCGCCAGGTTCGTTTTCTTGTTGTTCACTTCGATGCCGTTCACCAGAATATTGCCCTGCTGAATTGGCTCCAGGCCGTTCACGGTTTTGATCAGGGTCGATTTGCCCGAGCCCGATGGGCCGCATACCACGACCACTTCCCCTTTCTGGACTTCGGTCGTGCAGTCGGTCAGCACCTGAAAGTGACCATACCACTTAGAAACGTTTTTCAGGTTAATCATTTAAACCGTCCTTTTTCTTTTTAGATAGCTGACCAACAGCGAAGCGCTCAGGCTGATCGCGAAATAGACCAGACCGGCGAAGAGAACCATTTCCACCTGGGTGCCGTCACGCTCGCCGATTGTCGACGCGGTGCGGAAAAAGTCGGCCAGGCTCAGCACGTAAACCAGCGAGGTATCCTGAAACAGCACGATGCCCTGCGTCAGCAGCAGCGGCACCATGGCGCGAAACGCCTGCGGCAGAATGATCAGCTGCATCGACTGCCAGTGCGTCATGCCGAGCGCCAGCGCGGCGTTAGACTGGCCGCGCGAAATGCTCTGAATACCGGCGCGAATAATCTCGGAGTAGTAGGCCGCCTCAAACAGCGAAAAGGCGATCATCGCCGAAATAAGGCGGATATCGGTTTTGGGCGACAGCCCTAGCACCTGCTGCAGAAAGCTCGGCACCACCAGATAAAACCACAGCAGCACCATCACCAGCGGGACAGAGCGGAACAGGTTTACGTAGAGCCGGGCGAACCAGCTGATCGGCTTAAAGGTCGACAGCCGCATTACCGCCAGCAGCGTGCCCCAGAGAATGCCGAATACCACGGCGGTTACGGTGATCTTCAGCGTAATCACCATGCCGTTAAGCAGGTAGGGCAGGCTGGGAGGAATCGAACTCCAGTCAAACTCGTACATTATTTTCCTCCCAGATTACCCGGCAGGCGCACCTTGCGCTCCACCAGACTCATAATCAGCATAATCACCAGGTTGATGGCGATATAGGCCAGCGTAATCGCCGTAAACGACTCATAGGCGTGCGCCGAGTAGTCGAGCAGCTTGCCCGCCTGCGCCGCCATATCCACCAGCCCGATGGTGGAGGCGATAGCGGAGTTTTTCACCAGGTTAAGCATTTCCGAGGTCATCGGCGGCACAATCACGCGGTAGGCGTTGGGCAGCAGCACGTAGCGGTAGGTCTGCGGCAGCGTCAGGCCCATTGCCAGCCCGGCGTTCTTTTGCCCGCGCGGCAGCGAGTTAATCGCGGCGCGCACCTGCTCGCAGACGCGAGCGGCGGTAAACAGGCCGAGACAGATCACCGACGCGGTGAAAAACTGGATATTGGGATCCAGCTCCGCTTTGAACCACATGCCGAGCTTCTCGCCAACCAGCTCCGGTGCCACCAGATACCAAAAGAAGAACTGCACGATCAGCGGGATGTTGCGGAACAGCTCGACATAGCAGGTGCCGATCGCCGAAAGCAGGCGGTTAGGCACGGTGCGCAGAATGCCGAATAAAGATCCTACAAGAAAGGCGATAATCCAGGCGCAGCAGGAGACCGCAATGGTCACCTGAAAACCGGACCACAGCCAGCCAAGGTAGGTCGTGTTGCCGAACGGGGCCTGTTCGAGAAAGATGCCCCAGTTCCAGTCGATACCCATAACGAGCTCCGGTAAAAAAGGGTAGCTAAGCTACCCTGAAGATTGATGAACGGCGTCTGTATGGCCTGCTTCAGGGGAACGACCTGAGCAGCTTGTCTGTCCGCGCCGGGTTTTCAGCAATCGAGAGGGCAGCGAGGCCGCCCTTGTTGTCGTTGTTAGTTAAGTGCTTTGTCGTTTGGCGTTTTAAACAGCGCCTGCATATCCGTTGAGAGATCGAAGTTGAGGTTCAGGTTCTTCGGCGGAATCGGCTGCTTGAACCAGGTATCGAACCACTTCGCGGCTTCGCCCGACGTTTGCGCTTTAGCGATGGTATCGTCGACCAGGGTTTTGAACTGCGCATCTTCTTTACGCAGCATACAGCCATAGGCCTCTTTCGACTGCGGCGTGCCGACGATCTCCCAGTTGTCCGGCTTCTTCGCCTTGGCGCGTTCGCCAGCCAGCAGCGCGTCATCCATCATAAAGGCGACGGCGCGGCCGGTTTCCAGCGTGCGGAACGAGTCGCCATGATCTTTTGCGCTGATGATACGCATATCCATTTTCTGCTCGTCGTTCAGCTTATGCAGCAGCACTTCCGAGGTGGTGCCGGAGGTAACGACCACGGTTTTGCCTTTCAGGTCAGCGAAATCTTTGATGTCGCCGCCTTTTTTCACCAGCAGACGCGTGCCGATAACAAAAATGGTGTCGGAGAACGCAGCCTGTTTCTGGCGCTCGAGGTTATTGGTGGTGGAGCCGCACTCGAAGTCATAGGTGCCGTTCTGCAGCAGCGGAATACGGTTCTGTGAGGTAATCGGGATCATTTTGACCTGCAGATCCGGCTTGTTCAGCTTCGCTTTAATCGCCTCAACGATGGCGCTGGAGTAAGCCTGCGAATAGCCCACGACTTTTTGCTGGTTGTCGTAATAAGAAAAAGGAACAGATGACTCGCGATGTCCTACAACGATAACGCCATTATCGCTGATTTTTTTCAGGGTGCCGCTGAGGTCTTCCGCCTGGGCTGCGCCCGCTGCCGCTACGCCTGCCAGCAAAAGCGATAATGCCACTTTGCGAATCTGCATGGTCCAACTCCTTCGAGATATGTCGCGCAGAATATAAACTGCGCAGATGTGTGATGTTGTGTGTATTTCCTGCTGCTTTTTTTGTTATCTCATCGCGTCGGCGCGCTAAGAATATTTACTAACATAGCGGATTGTTAACGTTATGAAACGAAAAAGTTTCTTAATTTGCGAGGTGTTCCGCACCAAATTGAGGCGTATTTACCGGGTTGCGCGCTAAAGGTGCGCTCCTGTGCCTTTTAACGGTGCAGTCCAGCCTGCATTAACGCGTCACTCCGCCCGGTTTACAGGAAACCGTGTTACTGATAGCAAGCATCGTGCCAGATCAATGGCGCAGCAGAAAATCGTGGAAGAAGGGGAGAAGGCGAGCGGAATATGGGGAGAAGGCGGCGAGCAGCGCGCTCGCCGCCGTAGGGCAGATCAGGCTTTGCGACGCCACAGCGCCAGCAGCGCGGCGCAGAGCGTCAGCAGCCAGACCGGCCAGAGACCGGCATGGGCGTATGGCGTTTCGCCGGTGGTCGGCGTCACCTTATCCAGCAGCACGCCGCGGGTAAACTGCGGCAGGATCTTCTCAACTTCGCCCTGCGCATTTACCACGGCGGTTACGCCGTTATTGGTGCCGCGCAGCAGCGGTCGGCCCAGCTCCAGCGCGCGCATGCGCGCCATCTGGAAATGCTGCCACGGGCCGATAGAGTGGCCGAACCAGGCATCGTTGGAGACGGTAAGCAGAAAATCGGTGTCGGGATGGAAATTGGCGCGCACCTGCTCCCCCAGCACAATCTCATAGCAGATGGCGCTGGTGAGGTGGTAGCCCGCCGCCCGCAGCTGCGGCTGCAGATAGTCGCCGCGGCTAAAGGATGACATCG
Source organism: Pantoea agglomerans (assembly GCF_020149765.1). NCBI lineage: Bacteria > Pseudomonadati > Pseudomonadota > Gammaproteobacteria > Enterobacterales > Erwiniaceae > Pantoea > Pantoea agglomerans. The sequence goes on along the minus strand of NZ_CP083809.1, from coordinate 2,882,346 downwards.
GCAGATCGAAGAAGGGCGCCAGCGGCCGCAGCAGGTTTTCCAGCGGCACGAACTCACCGAAAGGCACCAGATGATTTTTCTGATAGCGGTTTGTGCTCTGGTAGCTGTAGGGCGTCGCGCCGCCCAGTACGATCACCGAGTTGTAGTCGTGATAGCGGTTCTGCTCCAGTCGGGAATCGACGATGCCGGTAATCAGCGCACTGCCGCGCTGGCGCAGCTCGTCGTCGAGTGCGCGCAGGAAAGGCTGCTGATTGCTCTCCAGGTCGGTGATTGCCGACTCTGGCCAGATAATCAGCGGTGCGCGGCCCATCAGCGGCTGGCTCAGGCCGTTATAGGCGCGCAGCGTGCTGAGCAGCTGCTGCGGATCCCACTTCATTGACTGCGGAATGTTGCCCTGCACCAGCGCGACGTCGACGCTGCGCGCCGGCTGCGGCTGGGTCCAGTGGATATAACGCAGCGGCCAGGGCAGCGCCAGCAGCAGCAGCGCGGCGATAGCGCTTTTCACGCTGCGCTGGTGAAGCGCGTAGGCCAGCAGACCCGCGACTATCATCAAAATAAAGGTGAGGGTTTCCACCCCCGCCAGCGGTGCCAGGCCTTTCAGCGGGCCGTCAATCTGGCTGTAGCCGAACTGCAGCCAGGGGAAGCCGGTCAGCACCCAGCCGCGCAGAAACTCGCTCAGCTGCCACAGCGCCGGGGCCGCCAGCGCCAGACGCCACAGCGTGGCGCGCGGCCAGATGCGGTTCAGCACGCCGGCAAACAGCGCGGGGTAGAGCGATAAATAGGCGGCCAGCAAAATCACCAGGAAGACGTTGACCGGGCCGGGCATGCCGCCGAAGGTGGCGATACTGACGTAGACCCAGTTTATGCCGCTGCCGAACAGGCCAAAGCCCCAGGCGAAGCCGATGGCGGTGGCCTGGCCGCTGCGTCGATCCAGCGTCAGCAGCTGCAGGCCGCACAGCGACAGCAGCGCGGCGGGCCAAAAATCATAGGGCGAGAAGGCGAGGGTGCCAAGGGCACCCGTTAACAATGCCAGCAACAAACGTACCCGCTGGCGCGGGTAAAGCAGGGCCAGAGACATAGAGTTATTCGTCATCCAGTTGGGGTAACGGCGAATTTTCCGGAATTTTTACATGTACCTGGATGATACGACGGCTGTCGGACATGGCGACCTTGAAATGATAACCGTCGATGTCAATGCTCTCTCCCCGGGCGGGAAGATGGCCGAATCCCTGCATCACCAGTCCGCCAATGGTGTCCACTTCTTCGTCGCTGAACTGCGTGCCGAACACCTCGTTGAAATCTTCAATCGGGGTCAGGGCGCGCACCGTATAGGTCTGGCGGTTTAGCTGGCGGATATCACGATCTTCTTCATCGTCATATTCATCTTCGATTTCGCCGACGATCAGCTCAAGGATATCCTCGATAGTGACCAGGCCGGACACGCCGCCAAACTCATCGATAACGATCGCCATATGATAGCGCTGAGAACGGAACTCTTTCAGCATGCGGTCGACGCGCTTGCTTTCCGGCACCACAACCGCCGGGCGCAGCACTTTTTCCATGCTGAACGGCTCAGATTCGCTGCTCATAAACGGCAGCAGATCTTTCGCCATCAAAATGCCTTCGACATGGTCTTTATCTTCGCTGATTACCGGGAAACGTGAATGCGCGGATTCGATAATCACGTCCAGGCACTCATCCAGCGACTGGTTGCGCTTCAGGGTAATCATTTGCGAACGCGGGATCATAATGTCGCGCACGCGCTGCTCTGCAATATCCAGCACCCCTTCGAGCATGTCGCGGGTATCTTCGTCAATCAGCTCTTTTTGCTCGGAGTCGCGGATCAGCTCCAGTAGTTCATCACGGTTTTGCGGTTCGCCGTGAAACAGTTGGTTGATAAGCAGGGAAAAAAATCCCTTTTTACTACTGGGTGCGTCGCTGTTTTGAGAATGGTCGTCGCTCATGGCGTTTTTTTAGAGATCTCTCTGGTGAGGGTGGTCGCTGTCGGCGTCCTCGCCGACAGCGGGATAAACTGAGCCAGCGGCTCAGGCGTCTTCTTTTTCCGAAATGTACGGATCGGGATAACCAAGAGCAAGCATTATCTCTGTCTCGATCCCTTCCATCTCTTCGGCTTCGTCATCGTCGATATGGTCGTAGCCCAGCAGATGCAGCGTGCCGTGTACCACCATATGGGCCCAGTGCGCTTCAAGGCTTTTCCCTTGCTCTTCCGCCTCTTGCTCCACCACCTGACGACAAATAATCAGGTCGCCCAGCAGCGGCAGCTCAATGCCCGGCGGCGCCTCGAAGGGAAAAGAGAGCACGTTGGTCGGCTTGTCTTTACCGCGATAAGTCAGATTTAGCTCATGGCTCTCCGCCTCGTCCACCAGGCGAATGGTGACTTCGCTTTCCGGCTGAAAAGGGGTAACCGCCGCTTCCAGCCAGCGCTGGAACGCGGCCTCGTCAGGCAGGCCGCCGGTCTGTTCGCAGGCGAGCTGCAGATCAAGAATTACCTGACTCATTTACTCTCCTGCGCCTCGCTCTGCGCCGCCAGCGCTTCGCGCTTGCGCTCTTCCGCCAGCTTGTCGCGGCGCTTCTGATCCGCCTCTTCCCAGGCCTCATAGGCGGTTACGATACGCGCCACCACCGGGTGACGCACCACGTCTTCGCTCTGGAAGAAGTTAAAGCTCAGCTCTTCAACCTCGGAGAGCACTTCAATGGCGTGGCGCAGGCCCGATTTGGTGCTGCGCGGCAGGTCAATCTGCGTGACGTCGCCGGTGATCACCGCTTTGGAATTAAAGCCGATACGCGTCAGGAACATCTTCATCTGCTCGATGGTCGTGTTCTGGCTCTCATCCAGGATAATAAAGGCGTCGTTCAGCGTACGGCCGCGCATATAGGCGAGCGGGGCGACCTCAATCACGTTGCGCTCCATCAGCTTTTCGACGCGCTCGAAGCCGAGCATTTCGAACAGGGCGTCATAGAGCGGACGCAGGTAGGGATCGACTTTCTGGCTCAGATCGCCGGGCAGGAAGCCAAGCTTTTCGCCCGCTTCCACAGCCGGGCGCGTCAGCAGAATACGGCGAATCTCCTGACGCTCCAGCGCATCCACCGCCGCGGCGACCGCGAGGTAGGTTTTACCCGTACCGGCCGGGCCGATGCCGAAGGTGATGTCGTGGTCAAGGATATTGGCAATATACTGCGCCTGATTCGGCGTGCGCGGCTTGATAACGCCGCGTTTCGTCTGAATATGCACGGCTTTGCCGAAGTCCGGCACGCTGTCGGCGGTCTGCTCCAGCACGCGGCTCTCTTTAATCGCCAGATGGATCTGCTCGGGATCGATATCCGGGATGACGCCGCGCACCGGCGCGGTATCGACGTAAAGCGTGCGCAGAATATCTTCGGCGGCGTTAACGCAGAGTGCGCGGCCAACCAGCTTAAAGCTGTTGTCGCGACGGTTGATCTCAATGCCCAGACGACGCTCAAGCTGTTTGACGTTGTCGTCGAACGGACCGCACAGGCTCATCAGTCGGCGGTTATCTGCCGGTTCAAGGGCGATTTCACGAGTTTCGATATTCAAACGAATCCTTTGGGTCACTCAGGGCCAGTTAGAATGGGTGCTGATGCCGGATCGATTAACCTCGGCACTTTAAGAAATTATTTATGGCATGTCGCCGGGGCGCAAGCGTAGCTAATGATATTTGGGCAGCGCGTCCAGAAACCAAGGGCGTGCAGAAGAAAAGAGCGGCGGCGCGAGAAGCGTCGCCGCTGAGTGAAAAGCGTATCAAGGCTGGAAGGTGCCGACGCCGATTTCGTTCTCTTTGCGCGTGCGCGCGATAACCGATGCCGGGCTTTCTACGATGCGCAGGCCCATCTCATCTTCGGTGCGCACCACTTTGCCGCGCAGGGAGTTAGTATAGACGTCGACAATCTCGACATCGACAAACTTGCCGATCATCTCCGGTGAACCTTCAAAGTTCACCACGCGGTTGGTTTCCGTACGGCCCGACAGCTCCATCACGTTTTTACGCGAGGTGCCTTCCACCAGAATGCGCTGCACCGTGCCGAGCATACGGCGACTCCATGCCATCGCCTGCTGGTTGATGCGATCCTGCAGGATATAGAGGCGCTGCTTTTTCTCCTCTTCCGAGACGTCGTCCGGCAGATCTGCCGCCGGCGTGCCGGGACGCGCAGAGTAGATAAAGCTGAAGCTCATGTCGAAGTTAACGTCGGCAATCAGCTTCATGGTCTGTTCGAAGTCCTGCTGGGTTTCACCCGGGAAGCCGATGATAAAGTCAGAGCTGATCTGAATATCCGGACGCGCGGCGCGCAGCTTGCGGATAATCGCTTTGTACTCCAGCGCGGTATGGGCGCGCTTCATCAGCGTCAGGATGCGGTCTGCGCCGCTCTGAACCGGCAGGTGCAGGAAGCTCACCAGCTCCGGCGTATCGCGGTAGACCTCGATAATATCGTCGGTGAACTCTATCGGGTGGCTGGTGGTGAAGCGAATGCGGTCGATGCCGTCAATGGCGGCCACCAGGCGCAGCAGCTCCGCGAAGGTGCAGATTTCGCCGTCGAAGGTTGCGCCGCGATAGGCGTTGACGTTCTGGCCCAGCAGGTTAACTTCACGCACGCCCTGCGCCGCCAGCTGCGCGATCTCCAGCAGGATATCGTCGCAGGGACGGCTGACCTCTTCGCCGCGCGTATAGGGCACGACGCAGAAGGTGCAGTATTTGTTACAGCCTTCCATGATGGAGACGAAGGCGGTGGGACCTTCCGCGCGCGGTTCCGGCAGACGGTCAAATTTTTCGATTTCCGGGAAGCTGATATCGACGATCGGGCTTTTGCTGCCGCGTACGCTGTTGATCATTTCCGGCAGGCGATGCAGGGTTTGCGGACCGAACACGATATCCACATAGCTGGCGCGCTGGCGAATATGATCCCCCTCCTGCGACGCCACGCAGCCGCCGACACCGATAATCAAATCAGGGTTGCGCTCTTTTAAGGTTTTCCAGCGGCCCAGCTGATGGAAAACTTTCTCCTGCGCCTTCTCACGAATAGAGCAGGTGTTGAGCAGCAGCACGTCCGCCTCGTCAGCTTCCTCGGTCAGCGTGTAGCCGTGGGTGCTGTTCAGCAGGTCAGCCATCTTGGATGAATCGTACTCATTCATCTGACAGCCCCAGGTTTTGATATGCAGTTTTTTCATTGTCGAACTAGCCATTGATTCAGTGCAGTGAGGTGCAGGGCGCGTATTGTAATGCTTTGACGCTGTTGTGACCAGCGCATAGCCGCCATACTTCGCATATCCACGGCGCAAGCGCCAGTCCGTCGCGCCCCTGGCCGGCCATTTCTGCCGCCGGGACGTTTTTCCGGTACACTTTGCGCCAGTTATCCCGCTTTTTTTGCGGCGGGTAGAGATCAGAAGGAGATGAGCAATGCAGGATAACCGCTTTGATGTGGTGGTGGTGGGCGGCGGCATGGTCGGCGCTGCGCTGGCGTGCGGTCTGGCGCTTCAGCAGTTTCGCGTCGCGGTGGTGGAGCGCGCGGAGCCTGCGCCTTTTGACCCCGACAGCGATCCCGACGTGCGTATCTCCGCCATCGGCAGCGCCTCGGCGGGGCTGCTGAAACAGCTGGAGGTCTGGCCGCGCGTGCAGGCGATGCGCTTTGCGCCCTATCGCAAGCTGGAAACCTGGGAGTGGCAGACGGCTCACGTCAGCTTCGACGCCGCGTCGCTCGGCCTGCCGGAGCTGGGCTTTATGGTCGAGAATAGCGTGCTGCAGCGCGCACTGTGGGAAAGAATGGTGCAGCTCGATATCACGCTGCGCGCGCCTGCAACGCTCGCGGGTCTGCAGCAGGAGAACGGCGGCTGGCGACTCGATCTCAGCGACGGCGAGGCGCTGCATACCCGGCTGGTGGTTGGTGCCGACGGAGCAAACTCACAGGTGCGACAGATGGCGGGCATCGGCATCGACGGCTGGAGCTACGCACAATCCTGTCTGCTGATCGGTGTCACCTGCGAGCATCCGGCGGGCGACGCGACCTGGCAGCAGTTTACCCCGCAGGGACCGCACGCTTTTCTGCCGCTGTATGACAATCGCGCCTCGCTGGTGTGGTATGACGCGCCGGCGCGTATCCGTCAGCTGCAGGGGATGCCGCTGCCGCAGCTGGAGAAGGAGATTGCCGCCGCTTTCCCGGCGCGGCTGGGGCGTTTTAAAGCGCAGACGGCGGCGAGCTTCCCGCTGGTGCGACGTCATGCGCAGCGCTATGTGCTGCCCGGACTGGCGTTGATCGGCGATGCGGCGCATACCATTAATCCGCTGGCGGGGCAGGGCGTCAACCTGGGCTATCGCGACGTGGACGCGCTGGTGGATGTGCTGGTGGAGGCGCGCGCCAACGCGCAGGAGTGGGCGTCTGAAAATGTGCTGCGTCGTTATCAGTCGCAGCGTCGCCGCGATAACCTGCTGATGCAGAGCGGGATGGATCTGTTCTATTTCGCCTTCAGCAACCGGCTGCCGCCGCTGAAGTTCGCCCGCAATCTGGGGCTGATGGCGGCCGAGCGTTCGGGCGCGCTGAAGCGCAAGGTGCTGCGGTATGCGCTGGGGCTTTAGCCGCAGGCTGCTTCCATGAGCGAAAGCGGGAGCGGCTGTTGCCTTCGTGCGCGGCCACGGAGAGGCTCCCCGATCGCAACGTCGCTGTTCGTTATTCATGACCGCCCGGCCCGCGCGGTTACGCACCTCATCCCTGGGGTGCGTCCGTAAACGGGCCAGCGCGCTGCGTTGTTCAAAACGTTCCCGGCGTTTTTTCCCGTCGCGGGACGCCTGGCTCGTCGGGAAGCTCCACCGCGGCCAGATTTAACCGCTGCGTTGCTGTTTGAAAACGCTCAGGGTGAAAAAATCAGCAGACGACAAAAACAACAAAGCCCGCAAAAGCGGGCCTTGTTGTCAATTTGGCTGGGGTGCAGGGATTCGAACCCCGGAATGCCGGAATCAGAATCCGGTGCCTTACCGCTTGGCGACACCCCAATAGTGTCTTGTCAAATTGTCTTGTATGGCTGGGGTACGAGGATTCGAACCTCGGAATGCCGGAATCAGAATCCGGTGCCTTACCGCTTGGCGATACCCCAATAATTTGGTGGCTACGACGGGATTTGAACCTGTGACCCCATCATTATGAGTGATGTGCTCTAACCAGCTGAGCTACGTAGCCAAATGTACTGCTTACTGCACCCGATGTGGCTGGGATACCTGGATTCGAACCAGGGAATGCCGGTATCAAAAACCGGTGCCTTACCGCTTGGCGATATCCCATTCGTCGACTCGTATCCACGAGAGCGTATCGGATTGGCTGGGGTACCTGGATTCGAACCAGGGAATGCCGGTATCAAAAACCGGTGCCTTACCGCTTGGCGATACCCCATCCGGCTGCCGAAGACTGAAATGGTGCGGGAGGCGAGACTTGAACTCGCACACCTTGCGGCGCCAGAACCTAAATCTGGTGCGTCTACCAATTTCGCCACTCCCGCAAAAAAGATGGTGGCTACGACGGGATTTGAACCTGTGACCCCATCATTATGAGTGATGTGCTCTAACCAGCTGAGCTACGTAGCCATCTTTTTTCGCGTTACCTTCATCGGCGTTGCGGGGCGCATTATGCGTATTGAGCTGTGGAGCGTCAACACATTTTTTGCCGATTTTCGTCTCCTGACGCCTGTTTGTCTGGCTTGTAACCAGGCTGATGAATTATTCGGCAAATTTTGATCGTAACCACATCAAAGCTAAAAAAAGGGGCCCCGCAAGGCCCATTTGGTTATGGCTTATTTTACTTACTTATAAGCATAAGCGGACTGGTGCACACCCACCGCGCGACCTGAAGGATCGTCCATCGACTTAAAGGCTTCATCCCACTCAATCGCTTTCGCAGAGGAGCAGGCGACCGACGGACCGCCCGGCACACACTCCGCCGCGCTTGGCAGCGGGAACAGCTCTTCAAAGATTTCGCGATAGAGGTAGGCCTCTTTCGACGCTGGCGTGTTGTACGGGAAGCGGAAGTGCGCGGTCGCCAGCTGCTGATCGCTTACCTGCTTCGCCGCTACCTCTTTCAGCGTGTCGATCCAGCTGTAGCCGACGCCGTCAGAGAACTGCTCTTTCTGACGCCATGCGACGCTTTCCGGCAGATAGGAAGAGAAACATTCGCGCAGAATGTGTTTTTCCATTTTGCCGTTGCTGCCGCACATCTTGTCCTGCGGGTTAATGCGCATCGCTACGTCGAGGAATTTCTTGTCGAGGAAAGGCACGCGTGCCTCCACGCCCCAGGCGGACATCGCTTTGTTGGCGCGCGCGCAGTCATACATATGCAGCGCCAGCAGTTTACGCACGTTCTCTTCATGAAACTCTTTGGCGTTCGGCGCCTTGTGGAAGTAGAGGTAGCCGCCGAATACTTCATCTGCGCCTTCGCCCGACAGCACCATTTTGATGCCCATCGCCTTGATTTTACGCGACATCAGGTACATCGGCGTTGAGGCGCGAATGGTGGTGACGTCGTAGGTTTCAATGTGATAGATCACATCGCGAATCGCATCCAGCCCTTCCTGCACGGTAAAGTGGATCTCGTGATGCACCGTGCCCAGGTGCTCCGCCACCGCTTTCGCCGCTTTCAGATCCGGCGAGCCTTCCAGGCCGACCGCGAAAGAGTGCAGCTGCGGCCACCAGGCGTCGCTTTTGTCCTGATCTTCGACGCGTTTCGCGGCGAAGCGTTTGGTTACCGCTGAAATAATAGAGGAGTCCAGACCGCCGGAGAGCAGCACGCCGTACGGCACGTCTGACATCAGGTGGCTTTTCACCGACTCTTCCAGCGCATGCTTCAGGCCCGCCGCATCGGTGACGTTGTGTTCTACCGCGGCGTACTCCATCCAGTCGCGCTGCCAGTAGCGACGAATTTCGCCGTCGGTGCTGGAGAGATAGCTTCCCGGCGGGAACTCTTTAATTGAGCGGCACACCGGCACCAGCGCTTTCATTTCCGACGCGACAAACAGGTTGCCGTGTTCGTCGTTGCCCATATAGAGCGGAATAATGCCGATATGGTCGCGGCCAATCAGATACTGCTGCTTCACGCTGTCCCACAGAATAAAGGCAAACATCCCTTCGAGGTCATCGAGAAAATCAACGCCTTTCTCCTGATAGAGCGCGAGGATAACTTCACAGTCGGAGCCGGTCTGGAACTGATAGCGGTCGCTCAGCTCGGCGCGCAGCGCCTGGTGGTTATAAATTTCGCCGTTAACCGCCAGAACATGGGTGTGGTCGGCGTTATACAGCGGCTGTGCGCCGTTGTTGACGTCGACAATCGACAGGCGCTCATGCGCGAGAATCGCCTTATCATCTGCGTATACGCCAGACCAGTCCGGCCCGCGGTGACGCATCAGGCGAGAACTCTCCAGCGCTTTTTTACGCAGTTCAATCGGATCGCTTTTCAGATCCAGCACACCAAAAATAGAACACATATTCTGACTCCTGAGCTCGCCTGTCGGCGATGTTATCGTTGCCTGTCCGGCAGCCAGCGGCTGCGTGATGTATAAGAAAATGCGCTATTTCATGCAATCAATGCAAGCATATTCGCCTTTTACTGATAAAAAGATTGTTGCCAGGTCAATTTATTTGAAGATTATTCAATTTAAATGCCATTTCTTTGATGGATCGGCAATGAATGGCTAAATGTGGCGAAAAAAGCGTCAGGCAGGCGACGGGAGCGCAGGGGGAAGCGGCCGCCTGGCGTCAGGCGGCGCGAAGCGAGCGATTAAAACAGGTCGATATCGGCGACAGAAGGGTAGATCCAGTCGGGACGGAAAGGCATCGCGTCGATATCGCTTAGCGTCGAGACGCCGGAGAGCACCAGAATGGTTTCCAGTCCCGCCTGAAAACCGGCCAGGATATCGGTACGCAGGTTATCGCCAACGATAACCGTTTCTTCTGAGTGGGCCTGCATCTTATTCAGCGCGGCGCGCATGATGTAGGGGCTGGGCTTGCCGACGTAAAACGGGCGGCGGCCGGAGATTTTTTCAATACCGGCGCAGAGCGCACCGCAGGCGGGCACGAAGCCGCGCGCGTGGGTATCGGGGTTAGTGGCAATAAAGCGCGCGCCGCTGGCGACGAAGAAGGCGGCTTTATGCATCATCTCCCAGTTAAAGGAGCGCGTCTCGCCGACAATCACAAAATCGGGATTGACGTCGGTGATGGTAAAGCCCGCTTTATAGAGTTCATGGATCAGCGCGCCCTCACCAATGACGTAGGCCTTTTTGCCCTCCTGGCGACGCAGGAAATCGGCGGTGGCCATCGCGGAGGTATAGAACACCGAGTCAGGCACTTCGACGCCGGCGTTGGCGAAGCGGTTCGCCAGATCCTGCGCGGTCTGCGAAGGATAGTTGGTCAGCACCACCAGCGGCATCTCTTTTTGCAGAATGCGCTGGAGAAATTCCTGCGCGCCGGGTACGGCGGTGTTGTCATGCATTAACACGCCGTCAATATCGCAAATTACGCTTTTTATCGTCATAGTTTCAGTCCGGGTCGCGTTTACTCTTCCAGTAAATGTTGCAGCAGAATGCCGTTGAGCATAGCGCGTTTTGCCAGCGCAAAGGCGCCTATTGCGGAGCGATGATCGAGTTCGGAACGCACCACCGGCAGATTTTTGCGGAAGGCGTTGAGCGCCTGCGTGTTGATACAGCCCTCAATGGCCGGGAACAGCACTTTCTCAGCGTCGGTGATCTCCCCCGCCAGCACTACTTTCTGCGGGTTGAACAGGTTGATGGCAATGGCGATCGCTTTGCCCAGGTAGCGGCCGACATACTCAACGACTTCGCACGCCAGCGCATCGCCCTGGTTGGCGGCTTTGCAAATCTGTGCCATCTGGCAGGCCTCCTGCGTCAGCACGCTGGGGTAGCCCTGGCTGAGCAGATGGCGTACGCGGTTTTCAATCGCGCCGTTAGCGGCGATGGTCTCCAGGCAGCCGAAGTTGCCGCAGTGGCAGCGCTCGCCGAGCGGATCGACCTGAATATGGCCGATTTCCCCTACGTTGCCGTTGCTGCCAAGGAAAATATGGCCGTTGGCGATAATGCCGGCCCCGGTGCCGCGATGGAGCCGCACCAGAATCGAGTCGGCGCAGTCGCGGCTTGCACCAAAGTAGTGCTCCGCCAGCGCCAGACTGCGGATATCGTGACCGACAAAGCTGGTGACCTTAAAGCGATTTTGCAGTCCGGCCACCAGCGGCCAGTGGCTGACGGCAATATGCGGCATATAGCGAATCACGCCGTTTATCGGGTCAACCAGGCCGGGCAGGATCACCGAAATAGCGATTAGCTCGCGGATTTTACGCTGGTGCGCCTCAATAAAGCTGTCGATAGCGGCGAACAGCGCATGCTCCAGCGTCTCCTGGGTGCGTTCCGGCAGGGCGTAATCTTCCTGCGCCAGTGACTTGCCGCTGAGATCGAACAGCGTCAGGGTGGCGTCGTAGCGGCCGAGCCGCACGCCGATAGCATGGAAATTGCGCGTTTCAGTCACGATGGAGATCGCGCGGCGACCGCCGGTGGAGGCCTGTTGATCCACCTCTTTGATCAGTCCGCGCTCAATCAGCTGGCGGGTAATTTTGGTGACGCTGGCGGGCGCAAGCTGACTAAGTTCGGCAATCTGAATGCGCGAAATAGGGCCTTGCTGGTCGATTAGCCGGTAAACGGCCGCGCTGTTGAGTTGCTTGACAAGATCGACATTTCCTATTTGTGTCTGGCCGCCAGTGGTCATTCAGTGCTTACTCGCTCAGGACGTCGTCTCCGTTGACAAACGTCTTAGTGATGTTGAAATCACGCGTAAAAACAGTGAGGTTGGCGACTTTTCCCGCTTCGACCGTGCCCAGCTGTTTTTCCACGCCCATTGCCTGCGCCGGGTAGAGCGTTGCCATGCGCAGCGCTTCATCCAGCGCGATGCCGACATGTTCGACGGCGTTGCGTACCGATTCAATCATAGTAATCGCAGAGCCGCTCAGGGTGCCGTTCTCGTCCACGCACAGGCCATTGCGATAGTATATTGTTTTGCCAGCGAAAATGAATTTATCAATTTCAGCGCCTGCGGGCGCGGTGGCGTCGGTGACCAGCACCAGCTTGTTGCCTTTAATACGCTTCGCGTTGCGTACGTTAGCGTAATGGACGTGCAACCCGTCTGCAATAATGCCGCAATAAACATCCGGGGAATCGAACAGCGCGCCGATCAGGCCCGGCTCGCGTCCGGCAAAGGCGGGCATCGCGTTATAGAGGTGGGTGGCAAAGGTCACACCCGCGCGGAAGCCCGCTTTGGCCTCCTCATAGGTGGCGCTGGAGTGGCCGGCGGAGACGATAATGCCCGCCTGCGTCAGCTGACGGATCACCGCGTCGCCGGCGTTTTCCGGCGCCAGCGTCACCTTGGTAATGACGTCGGCGTTATCGCACAGGTAGCGCACCAGCGCCGGATCGGGCAGGCGGATCAGATCGGGATTATGGGTGCCTTTTTTGGCTTTATTCAGCCAGGGGCCTTCCAGATGCAGGCCGAGCGCCTGATGCTGATGTTTGTTTTTATAGGCGCGCATGGTGTCGATGGCGCGCTTCATCAGCTCGTCGCTGCTGGTGATCAGGGTAGGCAGAAAGCTGGTGCAGCCCGACTTTTCGTTGGCACGCTGCATGATTTCCAGCGTCTCAACGCTCAGGGCGTCGATGTCGTCGTTGAACTGCACGCCGCCGCAGCCGTTCAGCTGCAAATCGATAAAGCCGGGAGCGATCAGCGCGCCTGCGACGTCGCGCAGGGCGATATCGGCTGGCAGCGCGTCGCGCGGACAGACGCGTTCGATCAGCCCATCGGCGATAACCACCGCGTGGTTATCCAGAATTTCATGACCGGTATAAATTCGGCCGTTTACTAATGCGTACATCGTGGTTCTCCCGGCTGAGCCCGCCAGAGCTTCGCGGCGGGCATTACTACATCGTCTTACACGCCTTTCATATTTTCCGCTTCCATCTCGCGGAAATATTTAACGGTTTTCACTTTCAGTTCCATGGTGGCGGGTTCGTCGCATACCACCACCGATTTTGCATGCAGCTGCAGGCAGCTGATGGTCCACATATGGTTGACGTTGCCTTCCACGGCGGCCTGCAGCGCCTGCGCTTTGACATGGCCGGTCACCAGAATCATCACCTCTTCCGCATCCAGCAGCGTGCCGACGCCGACGGTCAGGGCATATTTCGGCACCTGATCCACATCGCCGTTGAAGAAGCGCGAGTTCGCCAGGCGGGTGTCGTGCGTCAGCGTTTTAATGCGGGTGCGCGAGGCGAGCGAAGAAGCGGGTTCGTTAAAGGCGATATGGCCATCGTTACCGACGCCGCCCATAAACAGATGAATTTTGCCCAGCGCGCGGATCTTCTCTTCATACTGGCGACATTCTGCGTCAATATCTGGCGCATTGCCATTCAGAAGATTGATATTTTCTGGTTGAATATCAACGTGATCGAAAAAGTTGCGGTACATAAAGCTGTGATAGCTTTCCGGGTGCTCTTTCGGCAGGCCGACATATTCATCCATATTGAAGGTTACCACATGCCTGAAGCTGACCTGGCCCGCTTTGTGCATCTCGATAAGATGCTTGTAAGCTTCCAGCGGCGTGCCGCCCGTCGGCAGTCCCAGCACAAAGGGACGGTCTGCGGTGGGGTTAAAGGCATTGATACGATTAACGATATGACGGGCTGCCCATTTACCGACCTGCGTAGGGGTAGCCAAAGGAATAAGTCGCATGTTTCACCTCATTCTGAGAAAAGAAAAGGGGACGACGCAGTTAGCCTGGTGGTAAAGCCGTAAACCGTATTCAGCGCGCGATCGCTGCGTCTTGATATTTTTCATCATAAAATAAGTTGGGGTGGTTCGCCAGACGTCTCGGCAGTTAATGGTGCCTTTTGGTGATAATTATCACAGAAGAGACGCGTATAATTTGCGAGGCGAATTAATTTGTCATTACACTGCGCACCGTGAAGTGTAGTGTCATTCAACCCCTGCGGCTGACAATAAAAAGCAAGCGGCGCAGGGCGACAAGTCAGTCTCATAGGGGGAAAGGACAAATGTTAGGTTACTTACAAAAAGTCGGCCGCGCGCTGATGGTACCGGTAGCGGTCCTGCCAGCCGCCGCAATACTCATGGGGGTCGGCTACTGGCTTGACCCGGACGCATGGGGCGCAAGCAACGCTCTCGCCGCGCTGCTGATAAAGTCGGGCTCGGCGATTATTGATAATATGTCGGTGCTGTTCGCAATTGGCGTGGCGTATGGCCTCTCAAAAGATAAAGATGGCGCGGCGGCGCTGACCGGGTTTGTCGGTTTTCTGGTGGTGACCACGCTCTGTTCACCAGCGGCAGTGGCGATGATCCAGAAGATCCCGGCCGATCAGGTGCCCGCGGCCTTTGGCAAAATTCAAAACCAGTTTGTCGGCATTATGGTGGGTATCCTGTCGGCGGAGGTCTATAACCGCTTCAGCCATGTGGAACTGCCGAAGGCGCTCTCTTTCTTTAGCGGCCGTCGCCTGGTGCCTATTCTGGTCTCTTTTCTGATGATCCTGGTGGCCTTTATTCTGATGTACATCTGGCCGGTGATCTTCAACGGCCTGGTGAACTTTGGTGAACATATTCAGAAGCTGGGCTCGGTCGGTGCAGGTATCTACGCCTTCTTTAACCGTCTGCTGATCCCGGTTGGTCTGCACCACGCGCTGAACTCGGTATTCTGGTTCGACGTCGCGGGCATCAACGATATTCCGAAATTCCTCGGTGGCGCACAGTCGATCGCTAACGGCACCGGCATTGTCGGCATCACCGGGCGCTATCAGGCGGGCTTCTTCCCGATCATGATGTTCGGTCTGCCTGGCGCGGCGCTGGCGATCTATCACTGCGCGCGTCCCGAAAACCGCGTCAAAGTCGGCAGTATTATGCTGGCCGCGGCCTTTGCCGCCTTCTTCACCGGCATTACCGAGCCGCTGGAGTTCTCCTTTATGTTCGTCGCGCCGGTGCTCTACGTTATCCACGCCGTGCTGACCGGTATCTCGGTGTTTATCGCCGCCAGCATGCAGTGGATCGCCGGCTTCGGCTTTAGCGCCGGTCTGGTGGATATGGTGCTGTCGAGCCGCAACCCGCTGGCGACCCACTGGTGGATGCTGATCCCGCAGGGCATCGTCTTCTTTGTGCTCTACTATGTGGTATTCCGCTTTACCATTAAGAAATTTAACCTGATGACGCCGGGCCGCGAGCTGGCGGTGGCGGGCGACGAAACGGACGGCTACGACGTGAACGTTGACCACTCCGGCAACGGCGAAAGCGCGACTGAATCGCTGGCGCGTCGCTATATCGGCGCGGTGGGCGGCTCAGACAACCTGACCGGCATCGACGCCTGTATCACGCGTCTGCGTTTGAACGTTAAAGACTCGTCGCAGGTCAACGAGTCGGTGGCCAAAAATCTGGGCGCGTCAGGCGTTATTCGCCTGAACAAGCAGAGCGTGCAGGTGATTGTCGGCACCCAGGCGGAAAGCATCGCGTCCGCAATGAAAAAAGTCCTGACGAAAGGGCCGGTCGCCTCTGCGGGCGGCGCTTCGAGCGCGCCAGCGGCACCCGCGGCAAAACCGCAGGGGGTGTTGAACCGCGAGACCAAAACCATTGTGACGCTGATGGCGCCGGTCAGCGGTGAAGTCGTCGCGCTGGAGGCGGTGCCTGACGAAGCCTTCGCCAGCCAGGCGGTAGGCGAAGGGCTGGCGATCAGGCCGACCGGAAAAACCGTGGTGGCACCCGCTGCCGGCACCGTAGTGAAAATCTTCGACACCAATCATGCCTTCTGCCTGGAAACCAGCAGCGGCGTTGAAATTGTGGTGCATATGGGTCTCGACACCGTGGCGCTGGGTGGTAAAGGCTTTACCCGGCTGGTGGAAGAGGGCGCGACGGTTGCGGCGGGTCAGCCGGTACTGGAGATGGATCTCGATTTCCTCAACGCCAGTGCCCGTTCGATGATCAGCCCCGTGGTGATCAGCAACAGCGAAGATTTCGCCGGGCTGACGCTGCTGGCGACCGGGCAGGTGGTGGCTGGTGAAACCCCGCTTTACGAGGTTAAAAGCTAAGCCCTTAACCGCATCGCTGTAAAAAAAAGCAGGCAGGAAGCGATTCCTGCCTTTTTCGTTTTATCGCCTTAACAAACCGGTTGTTTCCCTTCGACGCTTTGTGGATCATACTCCGTTACTTCGTGGTACAAACCATCCGCTATACGTATTGAGGATTGAGAGATGAGTGAGGCTGAAGCCCGCCCAACTAACTTTATTCGTCAGATCATTGACGAAGATTTGGCGAGCGGTAAGCACAACAGCGTGCATACCCGTTTTCCGCCTGAGCCTAATGGCTATCTGCATATCGGCCATGCTAAATCGATCTGCCTGAACTTCGGCATCGCTCAGGACTATCAGGGGCAGTGCAACCTGCGTTTCGACGATACCAACCCGGTTAAAGAGGATATGGAGTTCGTCGAATCCATCAAGCGCGACGTACAGTGGCTGGGCTTTGAGTGGAGTGGTGACGTTCGTTATTCCTCAGATTACTTCGATCAGCTTTATCACTACGCGGTTGAACTGATCACCAAAGGTCTGGCCTATGTCGACGAGCTGACGCCGGAAGAGATCCGTGAATACCGCGGCACCCTGACCGCGCCGGGCAAAAACAGCCCCTATCGCGATCGCAGCGTGGAAGAAAACCTGGCGCTGTTTGAAAAAATGCGCAACGGCGAATTCGCCGAGGGCAAAGCCTGCCTGCGCGCCAAAATCGATATGGCCTCCAGCTTTATCGTAATGCGCGATCCGGTGCTCTACCGCATTAAGTTCGCCGAACATCACCAGACCGGCAAAAAGTGGTGCATCTATCCGATGTACGACTTTACCCACTGCATCTCCGATGCGCTGGAAAATATCACCCATTCGCTCTGTACGCTGGAGTTCCAGGACAACCGTCGCCTCTATGACTGGGTGCTGGATAACATCTCTATTCCGGTGCATCCGCGCCAGTATGAGTTCTCCCGCCTTAACCTTGAATATGCGGTGATGTCGAAGCGTAAGCTGACGCAGCTGGTGAGCGAAAAGGTGGTAGAGGGCTGGGACGATCCGCGCATGCTGACCGTATCGGGTCTGCGCCGTCGCGGCTACACCGCCGCCTCGATCCGCGAGTTCTGCCGCCGTATCGGCGTCACCAAACAGGACAACGTGGTTGAGATGGCGTCGCTGGAGTCCTGCATTCGTGACGATCTGAACGAAAACGCACCGCGCGCCATGGCGGTGCTCGATCCGCTGAAAGTGGTCATTGAAAACCTGCCGGCGGGCCATAACGAAGTCATCACTATGCCAAATCATCCCAACAAGCCGGAGATGGGCACGCGTGAAGTGCCGTTTGGCCGTGAGGTGTGGATCGATCGCGCCGACTTCCGCGAAGAAGCCAACAAGCAGTACAAGCGACTGGTGCTGGGCAAAGAGGTGCGTCTGCGCAACGCTTACGTGATCCGCGCCGAGCGCGTCGCGAAAGATGAAGAGGGGAATATCACCTGCATCTACTGCACCTGCGACGTTGATACCCTGAGCAAAGATCCGGCAGATGGCCGCAAGGTGAAGGGCGTCATTCACTGGGTTTCAGCGGACCATGCGCTGCCAGCAGAGTTCCGCCTCTACGATCGCCTGTTTAGCGTGCCGAATCCGGGCGCGGAAGAGGATTTCCTGACCACCATCAATCCGAAGTCGCTGGAGATCCGTCAGGGATTTGTTGAGCCTGGCCTGCAGAACGCCAGCCCGGAAGCGCCTTATCAGTTTGAGCGTGAAGGCTACTTTTGCGCCGACAGCCACTATTCGCGTCCAAACCAGCTGGTGTTTAACCGCACCGTTGGCCTGCGCGATACCTGGGCAAAAATCGGCGATTAAGGTTTTGCATTAACGGCGTGATAAAATCATTACAGGGCGAGCAATCGCCCTTTTTTATACCTGCAATCGGCGCAAGGGCGTTTTATTGTTCTGTAACAAACGATTAAAGCTTGTCGGACCACTCTGGCAATTATCTGAGTTAACGAAAATTAATCAATTTACAGATGTGAATTTCTTTTTTTCAGGTAGGCTATTCGCTCTTTAAAGAGGCTATGCGGGCATAAAAAGGAAAAAAGATGACAGCTCTTGGTCAGGAAGCAAAACACAGCGTGGTGGTTTTACATCAGTTAATCGAACGTATATTCAACCAGCCATCCGGCGAGGATGATACCTTCCATCTGCTGCTTTCGCACTTCCATCCCGATTTCCGCATGGTCACGACGCAGGGCAGGCTGCTCGATTTAAATCAGACCGAAGATCTGTTCCGTCAGCTGCAGGGGCGCCGTGAAGGTATGCGCATTGCCACCAGCGAGCACGCGGTGATCTCGCAGCGTAAAGATGAAGTCACTATTCAGTACCGCGAGCTACAGATGATGAACGGCAGCGATCAGGCGCGCATCTCACTGGCGATCCTCGACTGCACCACCTCCATTCCCCGCTGGCGCTACCTGCACGAAACGCTGGTCGCCTGACGGCCATAAAAAAAGCCGGTACGCATACCGGCTTTTAAAATCACTGCATAGCACATCTTTACTGATCGTGGAGCGTGTCGTCTTCGCGGCAATCGCCCAGCGCGCAGTGTCCGTAGAGATAGAGACTGTGGTTCGTCAGCTTGATGCCGTGGCGGGTGGCGATATCCCGCTGGCGCGCTTCGATTGATTCGTCGCTGAATTCGATGACTTTGCCGCAGTCCAGACAGATCAGGTGATCGTGATGATGCTGCTGGGTCAGTTCGAAAACCGATTTCCCGCCTTCGAAGTTGTGACGCGTCACGATGCCCGCATCGTCAAACTGGTTCAGTACGCGATAAACGGTAGCCAGACCAATCTCTTCGCCCATATCAATCAGGCGTTTATAAAGATCTTCCGCGCTGACGTGATGGCACTGAGGTTCCTGAAGCACTTCCAGAATTTTAAGTCTGGGCAGCGTGACTTTCAGGCCAGCCTTCTTTAATGCGGTGTTGTTGTCAGTCATGCGGATATTGTCCTGTTACTTTGCTGGTTACTTGAGGCGCCTTGCCTTGAATGTCGTTCGTTATCTATTCTCATTTGCGTCTCATTATAGAGGTGAAGTTTTAAAATGAAAACCGAGGTAAACGCCTGAAATCAACACGGGCTGTAAGAAGATGCGTAACGGCGCCGGGCGGAGAAATGCAGGAGGTTCGTTATCATTTCGTTAACTTCC
Organism: Pantoea agglomerans; assembly: GCF_020149765.1. Taxonomy (NCBI): domain Bacteria; kingdom Pseudomonadati; phylum Pseudomonadota; class Gammaproteobacteria; order Enterobacterales; family Erwiniaceae; genus Pantoea; species Pantoea agglomerans. The sequence goes on along the minus strand of NZ_CP083809.1, from coordinate 2,863,028 downwards.
TGACCTCGCGGGAGAAATAAGCAGATAACCGATGTGGGTATTGTACAGAATCGAAGATAAAAGTTAAAAAGCTGTAGCTATTATTTCTATAGGAAAAACCATTAACTCAATGTGAGCCAGCGCCCACATTGAGTATGTGGGTAATCAGGCTTCGATGATCGCCTGCAGCTGCAGCTCATCGTAAATCTGCTTCACCCATGCTTCGACGCGCTGGCTGGTCAGTTCCGGCTGACGATCTTCATCGATAGCCAGGCCAAGGAAGTGCTTGTCGTCTGCCAGGCCTTTAGACGCTTCAAAGTGGTAGCCTTCGGTTGGCCAGTGGCCGACGATCACCGCGCCGTTCGGCTCGATAATGTCGCGAATGGTGCCCATCGCGTCGCAGAAATATTCTGCGTAGTCTTCCTGGTCGCCGCAGCCAAACAGCGCCACCAGCTTGCCGTTGAAATCGATCTCTTCCAGCGTCGGGAAAAAGTCGTCCCAGTCACACTGCGCTTCGCCGTAGTACCAGGTCGGAATGCCCAGCAGCAGGATATCGAACGCCTCGAGATCTTCTTTCGTGCTCTTGGCAATGTCGTGTACTTCCGCAACCTCTTTGCCCAGTTGTTTCTGGATCATTTTTGCAATGTTTTCGGTGTTGCCGGTATCGCTGCCAAAGAAGATGCCTACGATTGCCATGGGGTAAATAACCTCTTAAATCCTGATAATGAGTGCATGCGCGGAGCGCACAATTAAGCGAATGATAGCAGAGCGGGCAAAAGGGCGGAACTCGAAAAGCCGCTCCATTTGCTTCTGCGTGCGCTTTGCGCGCGTCAGCCCAGTTTGAGTTGCGCCAGCAGCATCTGTTCAATCAGTTCGCTGCGGCTGATGTTGCGCTGCTCAGCCAGGGTGTTTAGCGCGTCCACGGCTTCGCTGGTCATTTTGAGTTCGACACGACGCAGCCCGCGCACTTTGTCACGTTTCAGTTGATTGCGCTTATTGATGCGCAGCTGTTCATCACGCGAAAGCGGACTGGTTTTCGGTCGGCCGGGCCGACGCTCGTTTGCAAACAGATCCAGCGTGGTGCGATCAGTGTTTTCTTTTGCCATGGGTTAGTAAAACTAGGGGCGCGAACAGGCGCGCTTATAACGAGAAATGGGCCATTGCCGCCGCAAAAAACGCACAGCGGCAAAATTTAGCGCGCCATCATACTCCAGCGGAAGTGATGACGCCAATGCTAAACCGCGAACGGCAAGCTTTTGCTTTTAAAGCGCAAAAAAGCGACGAACGCTGCGCAATACGGCATCAGGTTTCTCAGCGTGTACCCAGTGGCCGGCACCGCTGATCACGTGCGCATGGGCGGCGGGAAACTGACGCAGCAGCGCGTCGCGATGCTGATTGTCGAGATAGGGCGAGTCGCCGCCGCGAATAAAGAGCGCGGGATGAGGCCAGGCGGGCACCGCTTCCCAGCCAGTGAGTGTAGCGTAGTTTTCCCATAGCGCCGGAACGTTAAAGCGCCATTCGCCCTCCTGGAACGACTTGAGAATAAACTGGATAACGCCTTCCTCTTTAATATGGCTGCGCATCACCTGCGCAGCCTCACTGCGCTGGCGGACGCCTGCGTCGCTGACGGCGCGGATAGCGGCAAAAATCTCGTCGTGGCGACGCGTCTGATAATCCACCGGCGCGATGTCGATCATCACCAGACGCGCCAGGCGCTGCGGCGCCAGCGCGCTCATCGCCATGGCGATTTTGCCGCCCATTGAGTGGCCAATAACGGCGACGCGATCGATGCCGTGCGCGTCCAGGGTATCGAACATATCCTGCGCCATGGCGCGATAGCTCATCTCGTCGGCGCGCGGCGAGAGACCGTGGTTGCGCACATCAACCTGTATCAGCGGACCCGCGTCTTTCAGGCCGCGCGCCAGCACGCCAAGGTTATCCAGGCTGCCGAACAGGCCGTGAATAAGCAGGATGGGCAAGGAATCAGCGATTGATTGGTCAGTTTGCAGACGAGCATTTAAAATCATGGCAAAGTTCTTAAGATGGGGACCTTGGGTTAGGTTATCATGCTTTCACCTTTCCAGGCGCGACGACACAGCAGGCTTTAGGGCATATTCCGACTTTTGCCGTCTGAGCGTGCGAATGCTATCAGCCCGCCTGGATTTAACTTTATAATCCTTATGTTAGAACCCGCCCGTCTCGCCAGCAACTCTGCGTTGCAGCGGCGTTTTTCAGGCTGGCGTGGTTCTGTCACGAGTCGAAACCGTACGGAAAAAGATGAAAACGATCGAAGTTGACGAAGACCTCTACCGCTATATCGCCAGCCACACGCAACATATCGGCGAGAGCGCCTCTGACATTTTGCGGCGGATGCTTAAATTTAACGCCGGTCAAAGCGCACCTGCGGCGGCGGCGCCGTTAGCCGCCGGCGACGCGACGCAAAAAGCGATCCAGCCCGTGCGTGCGGAAAACCGCCCGCAGGATCGCGTGCGCGCCGTGCGTGAACTGCTGCTGTCGGATGAATATGCCGAACAGAAGAAAGCGGTTAATCGCTTTATGATGGTTCTCTCAACGCTCTATCGTCTTGATCCCTCGGCCTTTGCTGAAGCCACTGCGTCGCTGCAGGGCCGTACGCGCGTCTATTTTGCGGGCGACGAGCAAACGCTGTTGCAGAATGGCACCCATACTAAGCCGAAGCATGTGCCCGGCACGCCGTACTGGGTGATCACCAATACCAATACCGGCCGTAAATGCAGCATGGTGGAACACATCATGGTCTCAATGCAGTTCCCGCAGGAGCTGGCTGAGAAAGTTTGCGGCACCATTTAAACTGAAGCGTCAGGGAGAAGCGCCAATGGCCAGTCACCCCCGTGCCGGGCAACCCGCCCAGCAGAGCGATTTGATTAACGTTGCACAGTTAACATCACAGTATTATGTCCTGCAGCCCGACGTGGCGAACCCGGACCATGCGGTGAAATTTGGCACCTCAGGGCATCGCGGTAGCGCAGGACGTCAGAGCTTTAACGAGCACCATATTCTGGCGATCGCGCAGGCCATCGCAGAAGAGCGCAAGAAAAACGGCATCACCGGACCCTGCTACGTCGGTAAAGATACGCACGCGCTCTCCGAGCCGGCGATTCTGTCGGTGCTGGAAGTGCTGGCCGCAAACGGCGTAGACGTCATTGTGCAGCAGGACAACGGCTATACGCCGACGCCCGCTATCTCCAACGCTATCCTTGAGCACAACAAGCAGGGCGGCGCACAGGCGGACGGTATCGTCATTACGCCGTCGCACAACCCGCCGGAAGATGGCGGCATCAAGTACAACCCGCCGAACGGCGGCCCGGCCGATACCAACGTCACTAAAGTGGTCGAGGATCGCGCCAACCAGCTGATCAAAGCGGGCCTGCAGGAAGTCAAACGCCTGCCGCTGGATCAGGCGTGGGCGAGCGGCCGCATCGTTGAGAAAGATCTGATCCAGCCTTACGTTGAAGGGCTGGCGCAGGTTATCGACTTCGCCGCTATCCAGAAAGCGGGCCTGAAGCTGGGCGTCGATCCGCTCGGCGGCTCCGGGATGGAGTACTGGAAGCGCATCGCTGAGCACTACCAGCTCGATCTGACCATCGTGAACGACGCCATCGACCAGACTTTCCGCTTTATGCATCTGGATAAAGATGGCGTGGTGCGCATGGACTGCTCCTCTGAGTGCGCCATGGCGGGCCTGCTCGCCTATAAAGACAAGTTCGATCTGGCGTTCGGCAACGACCCGGACTATGACCGTCACGGCATCGTCACGCCGGCGGGCCTGATGAACCCGAACCACTATCTGGCTGTTGCGATCAACTACCTGTTCCAGCATCGTCCGCAGTGGGGCAAAGAGGTCGCCGTTGGCAAAACGCTGGTCTCCAGCGCGATGATTGACCGCGTGGTTAACGACATTGGCCGCAAGCTGGTGGAAGTGCCGGTGGGCTTTAAGTGGTTCGTTGACGGCCTGTTCGACGGCAGCTTCGGCTTCGGCGGCGAAGAGAGCGCGGGCGCCTCTTTCCTGCGCTTCGACGGCTCTGCCTGGTCGACCGATAAAGACGGCATCATTCTTTGCCTGCTGGCGGCGGAAATCACCGCGGTCACCGGCAAGAACCCGCAGCAGCACTACGACGAGCTGGCTGCACGCTTCGGCGCGCCGAGCTACAACCGTCTGCAGGCGCCTGCCACCTCTGCACAGAAAGCGGCGCTCTCTAAGCTGTCGCCGGAGATGGTCAGCGCCGATACCCTGGCGGGCGATCCGATCACCGCGCGTCTGACGGCGGCGCCGGGCAACGGTGCCTCTATCGGCGGCCTGAAGGTTATGACGGAAAACGGCTGGTTCGCTGCCCGTCCGTCAGGTACCGAAGACGCCTACAAGATCTACTGCGAAAGCTTCCTGGGCGCGGAACATCGCGCGCAGATTGAGAAAGAAGCGGTAGAGATCGTCAGCGAAGTGCTGAAAAACGCCTGATAAAATTGAGCCGACCGACAGACCAGAAGGTTTTCAGGCGGCTCAATACTCCGCATCAAGCGCCCGTCGGGCGCTTTTTTTATGGCACAAAGCGGTAGCCGATGCCGGTTTCAGTCAGCAGGTGTTTCGGCTGTGCCGGATCCGCCTCCAGCTTCTGACGCAGATGCGCCATATAGATGCGCAGGTAGTGACTGTGCTCAACCGCATTCGGCCCCCACACCTGGCTTAACAGCTGGCGCTGCGTCAGCACTTTGCCGATATTGTTCAGCAGAACGGCCAGCAGACGAAACTCAATAGGCGTCAGGTGAACCTCTTTATCGGCGCGTACCACGCGGCGCGCGGCCAGATCGACGCTGACGTCGGCGAAACGAATCACCGGCTCCGGCTGCTGGCCGGGATGGCGGCGCAGCGCCACGCGCACGCGCGCCAGCAGCTCGCCGATGCCGAAAGGCTTGGTAAGATAGTCGTCCGCGCCGACGTCGAGCGCGTCGATCTTATCCTGCTCGTCAACGCGCGCCGACAGGATAATCACCGGGACGGCGCTCCACTGGCGCAGCTCGCGGATAAAATCGCGTCCGTCGCCGTCGGGCAGGCCCAGGTCGAGGATCACCAGGTCAGGTTTGCGCGTTGCCGCCTCAATCAGCCCACGCTGCAGCGTATCGGCGTCAAATACCTTCAGCGCTTCCCCTTCCAGTGCCAGGCGCACAAAGCGCCGGATCTCTTTTTCATCTTCAACGATTAATACGGTGGCCACGCAGCGGTGCTCCATGCCTGAAAACCTGGCGCTACTGTAGCAGCAAAATATCCGGCTGCGAATTGATCATAACGTGATCAAGGCTTTAACCATTTTGTAACTTACTTTCATTATCATCTGAAGATGAGTCTTAAAAAGGGAAAAATAGTGGTCGGATGAGTAGCAAAATTACACAGGGAAGCGTAATATCTGAGCAAGATCACATTTCAGTCACAGCTTTAAAGGAGGCCAACGATGTATCAAAAATATCCCTTTTCTAAAATCCTGTTGCGTCGTGCGCTGGTTATCCTGCTGGGCGTTGTGGCGCTGCCGGTGATGCTGTTTCGCCAGGATCGCGCGCGTTTTTACAGCTATCTTCATCGCATGTGGTGCAAAACCAGCGCCAAGCCGGTCTGGCTGGCGCAAAGCGAAGCTGCAGGCGGCGTCTTCTGGTAAGCCGTCCGCATAGCGAAACAGAGCCCGATTTAACCGTCGGGCTTTGTTGTTTCTGAAGCCTCGTCACAGAGAAAAGCCTCTCCAGCGCTGGCTGGAGGCTGTTATTCACGCAATTTTCAGCTACACTTAAACCTCTACAAGATTTCGGAGGTTGTACAAGTATGAGCGTAAAAATTCCGCTGGGTATCAGTGCCTGTTTGCTGGGGGAACAAGTCCGTTTCGACGGCGGTCATAAACGTCTGGCCTTTGCCGTCAACGATCTCGCGCCCTTTGTACGCTTTGAACCGATCTGCCCCGAAATGGCGATAGGCCTGCCGACGCCGCGTCCGGCGCTGCGGCTGGTAAAACAGCGCGATGAAGAAATTCATCTCTGCTTCAGCAAAGAGGGCGGCGAAGAGATGACCCAGCAGATGAACGACTGGTCTGCCGAACGGGTTAAATCGCTGCATCATCTGTGCGGCTACATCCTGTGCGCTAAATCGCCCAGCTGCGGTATGGAGCGCGTGCGCGTCTATGAACCCGACACCAACAACAACCGTAAAGCGGGCATGGGGCTGTTCGCCGAAAAGCTCAAGGCGGAACTGCCCTGGCTGCCGGTGGAAGAGGATGGTCGCCTGCACGATCCGGTGCTGCGCGAGAACTTTGTAGGACGCATCTGCGCGCTGCACGAATTTAACCAGATGTGGCAGCGCGGCTTAACGCGCGCGCAGCTGATCGCGTTCCACAGCCGCTATAAGCTGCTGATGCTGGCGCACTCGCAGGAGAAATATCGCGAGCTTGGGCCGTTCGTCGCCTCGATGAGCCAGTGGGATTCACTGGAGGCGTTCGCATTTGAATATCGCAACCGCATGATGGCGCTGCTGTCGCAGCCGGCGTCGCGTCGTAACCACACCAACGTGCTGATGCACGCGCAGGGCTATTTCCGCCGTCAGCTCAGCTCGCCGCAGCGCCAGGAGCTGGCGGAGCTGATCGATCGCTACCGCTGCGGCGTACAGCCGCTGCTGGCGCCCATTACCATGCTGAAGCACTATATGACGCAATATCCGCACCCCTGGCTGACGCAGCAGCGCTACTTCGATCCCTACCCGGAGGCGCTGCGCCTGCGCTACGGCCAGTAATATGCGCACGCATCTGGTCTGGCTGCGTAACGATCTGCGCGTAAACGATAATCTGGCGCTGAGCGCCGCCTGTCGCGACCCCGAGGCAAAGGTGATCGCGCTGTTTATCGCCACCCCGCAGCAGTGGCGTCAGCACGATATGGCGCCGAAACAGGCGGCTTTTATCTACGACAGCTTGCTTGAACTGCAGCAGGCGCTGGCCGATCGTGGCATTGCGCTCTACACCCAGACGTGCGACGACTTCGCTGCTTCGCTGGAATTGCTGAGCGCCTTCTGCGAAAAGCATCGCGTCGACGCGCTGTTTTATAACTATCAGTATGAGCTGAACGAACGCAGGCGCGACGCCGAGGCGGAAAAGCGCCTCGATCAAGCGGGCGTGGTTTGTCAGGGATTTGACGACAGCGTGCTGCTGGCGCCAGGGAGCGTGCAGACCGGCGACGGCAAGATGTACAAAGTCTACACCCCGTTCAGCAAGGCTTTTGTGCGGCGGCTGCAGCAGCAGCTGCCGGAGTGTGTCGCCGCGCCGAAACCGCGCCACGGCGGCGCCATTAAGGCGGGGGCCGCGCCAGCGCGCTTCGACTATCCCCTGCAAGAGTACGACCGCGAGCGCTTTCCCCCAGGGGAGCGCGCGGCGCTGGAGCGGCTGCGCCATTTCGCCCGTCAGCCGATCGTCGACTATTGCACCACGCGCGACGCGCCCGCGGTAGACGGCACCAGCCGACTCTCGGTTTATCTCACCACCGGCGTGCTGTCGCCGCGTCAGTGCCTGCATCGCGTGCTGCATGAGCATCCGCGCGCGCTGGAGCAGAGCCAACTCTTTACCTGGCTCAACGAGCTGATCTGGCGCGAGTTTTACCGTCACCTGATGGTAGCGTTTCCGGCGCTCTGTCGGCATCAGCCCTTTGTTGACTGGACGCGCCACGTAGACTGGCAGCGCAACGACGCGCACTTTGCCGCCTGGCAGGCGGGCAAAACCGGCTACCCAATTGTGGATGCGGCGATGCGGCAGATGAACGCGCTGGGCTGGATGCATAACCGCCTGCGCATGATCACCGCCAGCTTTCTGGTAAAAGATCTGCTCATCGACTGGCGCGAAGGCGAGCGCTACTTTATGCAAAACCTGATCGACGGCGATCTGGCGGCGAACAACGGTGGCTGGCAGTGGGCGGCGTCGACCGGCACCGATCCGGTTCCCTATTTCCGCATCTTTAACCCGACCACCCAGGGCGAGCGCTTCGACAGCCAGGGCGCATTTATCCGTCAGTGGCTGCCGGAGCTGAAAGAGGTACCGGACAGCGATATCCATCAGCCGCAGCGCTGGGCAGAGAAAAATCACAAGAGACTCGATTATCCGGCGCCAATCGTGGAACATAAGCAGGCACGTAAAAAGACATTAGACGCCTTTGTGCGCGCGAAAAACGCAGCCTGAGGCGGCATGGAGCCGTTATGAACCATTACGAACTTGAAAATATCGTCAACCAGCAGCTGAACAGCGGCGCCTTCAGCGACTATGCGCCGAACGGCCTGCAGGTTGAGGGACGAACCGAAGTGAAAACCGTGATCACCGGCGTAACCGCCTGCCAGGCGCTGGTGGATGAAGCCGTGGCGCGCAACGCCGACGCGATACTGGTGCATCACGGCTACTTCTGGAAAAGCGAGCCGGCGGTCATTAAAGGCATGAAGCGCAATCGCCTGCGCGCGCTGCTGGCGAACGACATCAATCTTTACGGCTGGCACCTGCCGCTTGACGCCCATGCGACGCTGGGCAACAACGCCCAGCTGGCGAAGCTGCTGGATATCGAAGTCAAAGGCGAGATCCAGCCGCTGGTCTTCTGGGGCGAGCTGGCAACGCCGCTGAGCGGCGAGGCGCTGGCGCGCCGCATCGAAGAAAAACTGGGGCGTGCGCCGCTGCACTGCGGCGACAACGCCCCGGCGCAGATCCGTCGCATCGCCTGGTGCAGCGGCGGCGGCCAGGGCTTTATCGACAGCGCGGCCAGCTTCGGCGTTGACGCCTATATCACCGGCGAAGTCTCCGAGCAGACGATTCACAGCGCTCGCGAGCAGGGGCTTCACTTCTTCGCCGCCGGCCACCACGCCACCGAGCGCGGCGGTATTAAAGCGCTGGGCGAGTGGCTGGCCAGCGAGCATGGTCTGGACGTCACCTTTATCGATATCGCCAATCCCGCCTGATTATTCTCCTCCGACGCGCCCGCTTTCGGGCGCAAATCTGTTGACACTGTTCTGACACTTTCGCATAACTATTCGCTTTATTCTGATAATCGTCAGCCGTCGCGCCTCGCGCAGCGGAAAAGTGGAGGTGGAATTTGCAACGAGCACGATGTTATCTGCTTGGCGAACAGGCGGTGGTGCTGGAGCTTGAGCCGCCGGTATCGCTGCAAAGCCAGCAGCGCATTTGGGGATTAACGCAGCATCTGCAGCAGCATGAGCAGGTGGTGGATGTGATTCCAGGCATGAACAACATCACGCTGCTGCTGCGCGACCCGCAGCAGAGCGCGCCGGACGCCATTGAACGTCTGCAGCGCTGGTGGGAAGAGAGCGAGGTGCTGGAGGCGACGTCGCGGCTGGTGGAGATCCCGGTAATATACGGCGGCGACGGCGGGCCGGATCTACAGCTGGTGGCCGACTGCGCTGGCCTGACGCCGCAGCAGGTGGTGGAGCTGCACAGCAGCATCGACTACGTGGTCTATTTTATCGGCTTTCAGCCGGGATTCCCCTATCTGGGCGGCCTTGACAGCCGTCTTCACACGCCGCGCCGCGCCGAACCGCGCCTGAGCGTACCGGCCGGTTCCGTGGGCATCGGCGGCAGCCAGACCGGCATCTATCCGCTCGCCACGCCCGGCGGCTGGCAGCTGCTGGGGCGGACGCCCGTCGCGCTGTTTGATCCGCAACAGCAGCCGCCGACGCTGCTGCGTCCCGGCGACAGCGTGCGCTTTGTGCCGCAAAAGGAGGGCATATGTTAAGGATCCTGCGCGCCGGACTGGCGACAACCCTTCAGGACAGCGGCCGCGCCGGCTGGCGTCAGTCCGGCATCAGCGTCGGTGGGGTGCTCGACCTGCCGGCGATGCGCACCGCCAATCTGCTGGTCGGCAACGCGCCGGACAGCGCGGTGCTGGAAATCGTGCTGGGCCAGTTCAAGGCCGAATTTATGCGCGACGGCTGGTTCGCCTTAACCGGCGCCGCCTGCAATGCCGAGCTGGACGACAAACCGGTCTGGACCGGCTGGCGGCTGCCGGTGAAGAAAGGGCAGGTGCTGACGCTCTCCATGCCGCTGCACGGCATGCGCAGCTATCTGGCGATCCACGGCGGCTTCGACGTCGCGCCGGTGCTCGGCTCGCTCAGCACCGATCTGAAAGCTGGCTTCGGCGGCTGGGAAGGGCGCAAGCTGGAAGATGGCGACCGTTTGCCGCTCGGCAAGCCGACGCGGGTCTTTACGCGCAAGGCGGGCGTGCGTCAGCTGCTGTGGAGCAACCGCATTCGCGCGCTGCCGGGCCCGGAATATCATGAGTTCAGCCGCGAGGCGCAGCAGGCCTTCTGGCGCACGCCCTGGACGCTAAGCCCGCAGAGCAACCGCATGGGCTATCGCCTGCAGGGGCCGGAGCTGAAACGCGAAACCACCCGCGAGCTGCTGTCGCACGGGCTGGTGCCCGGCGTGGTGCAGGTGCCGCCGAACGGGCAGCCGATCGTACTGATGGCCGATGCGCAGACCACCGGCGGTTATCCGCGTATCGCCTGCGTGATCGACGCCGATCTCTATCAGCTGGCGCAGATCCGTCTGGGCGAGCCGATTCACTTTCTTCAGTGTTCGCTGCCGGTGGCCATGCAGGCCCGCATGCATCAGCGGCGCGCGCTGGATCATATGGCATGGGGACTTGCTGATGAAGATTGATCTGAACGCCGATCTCGGGGAAGGCGGCGACAGCGATCGCGCGCTGCTGCAGCTGGTCAGCTCCGCCAATATCGCCTGCGGTTTTCACGCTGGCGACGCGCAGACCATGCTGCAGTCGGTGCGCTGGGCAAAAGAGTTCGGCGTGGCAATTGGCGCGCATCCCAGCTTCCCGGATCGCGAAAACTTCGGGCGCACCGCGATGCAGCTGCCGCCGGAAACGGTTTATGCGCAGATGATCTATCAGATCGGCGCGCTGAAGAGTCTGGCGGAGAGCGAAGGCGAACGGCTGGTACACGTTAAGCCGCACGGCATGCTCTATAACCAGGCCGCCGCCGACGCGACGCTGGCGGACGCCATCGCGCGCGCGGTAAAGGCGATCGACGCGGATCTGATTCTGGTCGGTCTGGCGGGCAGCGAGTCGATACGCGCCGCGGCGCACCACGGGCTGCGCACGCGCGAAGAGGTGTTCGCCGATCGCGGCTACCTCAGCAGCGGGGCGCTGGTGCCGCGCAGCCAGCCGGGCGCGATGATTGAAGACGAAGCGCGCGCTATCCAGCAGACGCTGACCATGGTTAAAGAGAGAAGGGTCGAGAGCGTCAGCGGCGAGTGGGTCGCTGTAAACGCGCAGACCGTCTGTCTGCACGGCGACGGCGCGCACGCCTTGCTGTTTGCGCAGCGTCTGCGCGATCTCTTCGCCGCCGAGCAGATTGCCGTCACCAGCGCGTAATTTTTCCTTCTTTGCCCGGCCTCGCAGCCGGGCTTTTTCAACATAAGGGTAAACATGGATAACGTGATCAACCTCTGGCCGCTTCTGGGCATTGCGGCAATCGTCATCGGCTTTTTGCTGCGCTTCAATCCGGTGCTGGTGGTGATTGTCGCTGGCTTCGTCACCGGCTTCGCCGCGCTGATGCCGCTGGGCGATATTCTGGAAAAACTGGGCGCGGGCTTTCTCAATACGCGCAACCTGCCGCTGATCCTGCTGTTGCCGCTGGCGGTTATCGGCCTGCTGGAGCGGCACGGCCTGAAAGAGCGCGCGCAGGCCTGGATCGCGCAGATCAAAACCGCTACCGCCGGACGTCTGCTGATCGTCTATCTCTTTGTGCGTGAGGTGACGGCGGCGCTTGGCCTGACCAGCCTTGGCGGTCATCCGCAGATGGTGCGTCCGCTGCTGGCCCCGATGGCGGAAGGGGCGACCGAGAACCGCTACGGCGAGGTACCGCTGGAGGTGCGGCATCGTCTGCGCGCCATGTCGGCGGCGACGGATAACGTCGGGCTCTTCTTCGGCGAGGATATTTTCGTCGCCTTTGGCGCGATTATCTTTATGCACAACTTTATGCTGGAGTCGGCCAATATTCAGACCGAGCCGCTGCATATCGCCGTCTGGGGCATTCCCACCGCCGTGGCCGCCTTTCTTATCCATTCGGCGCGTATGGTGCGGCTTGACCGCCAGCTGGCGCGCGAGCTGCAGGCGCTGAACGGCGCCGCGCTGAAAGCGAAAGGGGGCCGCTAATGTTCCAGCAACAATATCTGATGTGGCTGGCGGGCGTGATTCTGCTGGTGGTCGCCGTGCTCTCCTGGCGCGACAGCCATAACCCGCGCCGCTTCACCACCGGCCTGTTCTGGGCGCTCTACGGCCTGATATTTCTGGTCGGCGACTGGACAACGCAGCTGGTAAGCGCGCTGAGCGGCACGTCGGAACTGGGCGTGCGCTATCTGCATATTGGCGTCGGCGTGCTGGTCGTGGCGATGGCGCTGATCGCCGGCTGCGGCGGCGTCCGCCTTGGCCGCTACCATCAGCGCAGCGACGAGGAGAAGCAGGTCAGCGCCCGCCGCCTCGGCAACCGGCTCTTCCTGCCCGCGCTGGCGATCCCGGTGGTAACGGTCATTGGCGTGCTGGCCTTTAACCATATCCCCGGCCTGCAGGAAGCGGTATTTGGCGCAGGGAATCATGCGACGCTGGTCACGCTGTTCTCCATGATGATCGGCTGTCTGCTGGGCTGGCTGATTGCGCTGAAAATGACGCACGAGAAGCCGGTGCAGTCGATGCAGGAGACGCGCCGTCTGCTGGATGCCATCGGCTGGGCCTTTATTCTGCCGCAAATTCTCGCCACCCTCGGCCTGCTGTTCACCAGCGCCGGCGTTGGCAGCGCCATTTCCCATCTGACGGCGAACTATCTGGCCGTCGACAACCGCTTTGTCGCCGTCACGGTCTACGCCGTCGGCATGGCGCTGCTGACCATGGTAATGGGCAACGCCTTCGCCGCGTTCCCGATTATTACCGCCGGCGTCGGCATTCCGATTCTGGTGCTGCAGCACCATGGCGATCCCGCCGTAATGGCGGCGATTGGCATGTTCTCGGGCTACTGCGGCACGCTGATGACGCCAATGGCGGCCAACTTCAATATCGTGCCGGCCGCGCTGCTGGAGCTGCCGGATCGCAACGCGGTGATCAAGGCCCAGGTGCCAACCGGTGTGCTACTGTTAATCGTTAACGTATTTCTGCTCTATTTCCTGATGTTCCGGTGAGGTCAGTATGAAGACGGTATTAGTGACGGCGTTCGAACCATTTGGCGGCGAGAGCATTAATCCCTCGTGGGAAGCGGTACGGGCGCTTGAGGGCAAGGAGACTGGCGGCGCGCGCATCGTGGCGCGTCAGCTGCCGGTGGTCTTCAGCGACGTGCTGGGCGTGCTCTACGCCGCTATGGATGAGGTCGAGCCCGATTTGATTCTGTCGGTCGGCCAGGCGGGCGGGCGCAGCGACATCACCGTCGAGCGCATCGGCATTAACGTCGACGATGCGCGCATCGCCGATAACGCAGGGCAGCAGCCGGTGGATGAGCCGATCGTGGCGGACGGCCCGGCAGGCTATTTCTCCACGCTGCCGATTAAGGCGATTGTCGCGGCGGTGCGCGCGGCTGGCATTCCTGCCTCGGTGTCGCAGACTGCCGGTACCTTTACCTGCAACCGGGTGATGTACGGCCTGCTGCACCGGCTGCATAGCCAGGGCAACCGCGTGCGCGGCGGCTTTGTGCATATTCCCTATTTGCCGGAGCAGGCGGCGCAGCACCCTGGCGCGCCGAGCATGGCGCGCGACCATGTTATGCAGGCGCTGGAGATTGCGATCCGCGTCTCGCTGGAGACGGAAACTGATCTGAAAGTTGCCGGCGGCGCAACGCACTGAGAGGACGAAAATGCCAGAAGGACCGGAGATCCGCCGCGCGGCGGATCAGCTTGAGGAAGCCATTGTCGGCAAACCGTTGACGGAGGTCTGGTTTGCCTTTCCTGAACTCAAAACCTATGAGCCCACGCTGGTGGGCGAGCAGGTCAACGCCATTGAGACGCGCGGCAAAGCGCTGCTGACACACTTTTCCAACGGCCTGACGCTCTACAGCCATAACCAGCTCTACGGCGTCTGGCGCGTGGTAGAGAGCGGCACGGTGCCGGAAACCAAACGCCAGCTGCGTGTGCGGCTGGCGGTCGCCGATCGCGCTATTCTGCTTTACAGCGCCTCCGATATCGAACTGCTGAATGCCGAGTCGCTGGCGGCGCATCCCTTTTTAAATCGCGTGGGTCCCGACGTACTCGATGCGCAGCTTGAGGTTGCGACGGTGCGCGAGCGGCTGCTCTCGCCGCGCTTTCGCCGCCGTCAGTTTAGCGGGCTGCTGCTCGATCAGGCGTTTCTGGCGGGGCTGGGCAACTATTTGCGCGTGGAGATCCTCTGGCAGGCGGGCCTGCTGGCGCATCATCGCGCACAAGATTTAACGGATGAGCAGCTTGACCGGCTCAGCGAGGCGCTGCTGGCGATCCCGCGTCACTCTTACCGCATGCGCGGCACCATGAAGAAGTACCATCACGGCGCGGCGTTTCGCTTTGAGGTGTTTCATCGGCAGGGCAAGAAGTGCCGGCGCTGCGGCGAGATTATTCAGAAGGGGACGCTATCGTCGCGGCCCTTTTACTGGTGTCCGGGCTGCCAGCACTAAGATAAAAGCGCGCACAATTTAGCCTTACAGACGGATTAGAAGCCTGAGGAGCGGGTAGCCAGACCCGCTCTCCAGGCTTCTGTGCGGCCTGAAACAGAGGCCGCTGCGGTTATTTCTTCAGCGCAGAGGTAAATTCGCGCTCGGTATAGCCGGTATAGAGCTGACGCGGACGGGCAATCTTCATCCCTTCGTCGTGCATCTCTTTCCAGTGCGCGATCCAGCCGACGGTACGCGCCATGGCGAAGATCACGGTAAACATCGAGGACGGAATGCCCATCGCTTTCAGAATAATGCCGGAGTAGAAATCGACGTTCGGATAAAGTTTGCGCTCAATAAAGTAGGGATCGTTCAGCGCAATATGCTCCAGCTCCATCGCCACTTCCAGCAGGTCATCTTTCATGCCCAGCTCGTTCAGCACTTCGTGGCAGGTCTCACGCATCACGGTGGCGCGCGGATCGTAGTTTTTGTAGACGCGGTGACCGAAGCCCATCAGGCGGAAAGAGTCGTTTTTATCTTTCGCGCGACGCACAAATTCCGGAATATGCTCAACGGTGCTGATCTCTTCCAGCATACGCAGGGTCGCTTCGTTCGCGCCGCCGTGCGCCGGTCCCCACAGCGAGGCGATACCCGCAGCGATACAGGCGAACGGGTTGGCACCGGAGGAGCCAGCGGTACGCACGGTAGAGGTTGAGGCGTTCTGCTCATGGTCGGCGTGCAGGATCAGAATACGGTCCATCGCGCGCTCCAGCACAGGGTTCACCTTGTACTCTTCGCAAGGCGTCGCAAACATCATATGCAGGAAGTTGCCAGCGTAGGAGAGGTCGTTGCGCGGATAAACGAAAGGCTGGCCGATAGAATATTTGTAACACATCGCCGCCATGGTCGGCATTTTCGACAGCAGGCGGAACGCGGCGATTTCACGGTGACGCTCATTATTCACATCCAGCGAGTCGTGATAGAAGGCAGCCAGCGCGCCGGTCACGCCGCACATGACCGCCATCGGATGCGAGTCGCGACGGAAGCCGTGGAACAGACGGGTAATCTGCTCATGGATCATGGTGTGGCGGGTTACCGTCTCGCGGAACTCTTCAAACTGCTTCTGGGTCGGCGCTTCGCCGTTCAGCAGGATATAGCACACTTCGAGATAGTTAGAGTGGGTCGCCAGCTGATCGATAGGGAAGCCGCGATGCAGCAGAATGCCTTCATCGCCGTCGATAAAGGTGATTTTGGATTCGCAGGACGCTGTAGAGGTGAAACCCGGGTCAAAGGTGAAAAGGCCGCTGGAGCCTAAGGCGCGGACATCAACCACATCCTGCCCAAGGGTGCCTTTCAGCACGTCCAGCTCAAGAGCCGTTTCATCTTGTAGGGTTAGCGTCACTTTTTTATCTGTCATTTTCGTCTCCATAGCGCCTTATGTAAGTATGGATCTTAGACACCTGAAAAGCGGTCATGTTGCGGTCGCCATTAACTTCACAATAACACTCTGCGGTAACAACACGGGTGCAGGGTACAGAGTGAGAGGCGTGTCCCGGCAGGGAACGAGGCAGTCATGAAATTCTGCATATCGCGGTTGTTAAAGATCCGGTCTGGACATAACTTTCTGGTAATCAACAACCTGTTGTTTTAGGGTGTTCATGATCAGAATGTTACATAACTTGTGCTTAGGGGAAAGTGTATCCCCATAACTTTTATGCATCACTGGGGTTTGATGCCCTAGTTTGTAACTGAATTGTTGAACTTTTGTCAAATCAGATAATTAAATTTGTATTAAATGTGAAATTCGTGAGTCGGATCACTGTTTCACGCAAATGTACCCAAAGAGATTGTAGGGTAATTGTAATAAGAATGTGATCGTCCTATACTGCCGCCAGGTCTCCGGAAACCCCCTGACACCAGGAGCCACCCAGCGTTTCTACCGCGTCAATTAACACTGGATGTTGCTGATTTGGTGACGGTTAAAGTCTGAACACACCTGTGATTCGACTCCGCCTCAGGGACCGGAGGAAGCAAAATAAAAAAGAGCTGTGTGGGCAAAACCGTGAAAAAACAAAGACCTGTCAACTTGGATCTCTCGACGATCCGGTTTCCCGTTACTGCAATATCGTCCATTCTCCATCGCGTTTCCGGCGTCATAACCTTTGTGGCTCTCGGTATCCTGCTCTGGTTGCTGGGCACCTCTCTCTCTTCCCCGGAAGGTTTCCAGCACGCTGCCGCCATTATGGATAGCTTCTTCGTGAAGTTTATTCTGTGGGGCATTCTTACCGCGCTGGCGTTCCATACGGTGGGCGGGATTCGTCATATGTTGATGGACTTTGGTTACCTTGCTGAGACGCTGGCTATCGGCCGCCAATCTGCCTGGGTCACCTTCGGTATTACTGTCGTGCTTTCAATCCTGGCAGGAGTTCTCGTATGGTAAGCAATGCATCCGCGTTGGGCCGCAGCGGCATTCAGGACTGGCTGCTGCTGCGCGCTTCGGCAATCCTCATAACGCTCTACATCCTCTACATCGTGGGCTTTATCGCCCTGACCGACACGTTGACCTATGATGTCTGGCGCGGCTTCTTCGCCTCGTCATTCACCAAAGTGTTCACCCTGCTGACGCTGTTCTCCATTCTGATCCACGGCTGGATTGGTATGTGGCAAGTGCTGACCGACTACGTAAAAGGTCTCGCTGTTCGTCTGATTCTGCAGCTGGTGATTGTGGTCGCGCTGTTGTCGTATGCAATTTATGGAACTGTTGTGGTGTGGGGTGTGTAAATGAATTTGCCAGTCAGAGAATTTGATGCCGTGGTGATCGGCGCAGGCGGCGCGGGAATGCGCGCCGCACTGCAAATCTCCCAGTCGGGCCAGAGCTGCGCCCTGCTGTCGAAAGTCTTTCCAACCCGTTCCCACACCGTGTCTGCGCAGGGCGGTATTACCGTTGCGCTCGGTAACACCCATGAAGATAACTGGGAATGGCACATGTACGATACCGTCAAAGGTTCCGACTATATCGGCGACCAGGACGCGATCGAATATATGTGTAAAACCGGCCCGGAGGCGATTCTGGAGCTGGAGCATATGGGTCTGCCATTCTCCCGTCTGGAAGATGGCCGCGTCTATCAGCGTCCGTTCGGCGGCCAGTCGAAAAACTTCGGCGGCGAGCAGGCGGCACGCACCGCGGCGGCGGCGGACCGTACCGGCCACGCGCTGCTGCACACCCTCTATCAGCAGAACCTGAAGAACAAAACCACCATCTTCTCCGAATGGTATGCGCTCGACCTGGTAAAAAATCAGGATGGCGCCATCGTCGGCTGTACGGCGATCTGCATTGAAACCGGCGAAACCGTCTACTTCAAAGCCAAAGCGACCATTCTGGCGACCGGCGGCGCAGGCCGTATCTATCAGTCCACCACCAACGCGCATATCAATACCGGCGACGGCGTCGGCATGGCGCTGCGCGCAGGCGTGCCGGTGCAGGATATGGAGATGTGGCAGTTCCACCCGACCGGCATCGCCGGCGCGGGCGTGCTGGTGACCGAAGGGTGCCGCGGCGAAGGCGGTTATCTGCTGAATAAACATGGCGAGCGCTTTATGGAGCGTTACGCGCCGAACGCCAAAGATCTGGCGGGCCGTGACGTGGTCGCGCGCTCCATGATGATTGAAATCCGCGAAGGCCGCGGCTGCGATGGCCCCTGGGGCCCGCATATCAAGCTGAAGCTTGATCACCTGGGTGCCGAAGTGCTGGAGTCGCGTCTGCCGGGCATCCTGGAGCTGTCGCGCACATTCGCGCACGCCGATCCGATCAAAGAGCCGATTCCGGTTATTCCAACCTGTCACTATATGATGGGCGGCATTCCGACCAAAGTGACCGGTCAGGCGCTGCGCGTCAACGCGCAGGGCGAAGATGAAGTGCTCCCTGGCCTGTTTGCCGTCGGCGAAATCGCCTGCGTATCGGTGCACGGCGCCAACCGTCTCGGCGGCAACTCGCTGCTGGACCTGGTGGTGTTCGGCCGCGCGGCCGGCGTCCATCTGATGGAGTGCATCGAACAACAGGGCCCGCTGCGCGACGCCACCCAGGACGAAATCGACGCCGCGATGGCGCGTTTCAACCGCTGGGAAAGCAACACCACCGGTGAAGATCCGGTAGAAATCCGTAAGGCGCTGCAGCGCTGCATGCAGAACAACTTCTCAGTATTCCGCGAAGGCGATGCGATGAAGCAGGGTCTGGAAGAGCTGAAACAGATTCGCGAGCGTCTGAAATCAGCCCGTCTGGATGACCGTTCACCGGACTTCAATACCCAGCGTATTGAGTGCCTGGAGCTGGATAACCTGATGGAAACGGCTTACGCCACGGCGGTTGCGGCTAACTTCCGCACCGAAAGCCGCGGCGCGCACAGTCGATTCGACTTCCCGGATCGCGATGATGAAAACTGGTTGTGCCACAGTCTCTACGTCCCCGAAACCGAGAGCATGACGCGCCGCGAGGTGAACATGCAGCCGAAACTGCGCGCGGCCTTCCCGCCGAAAGTGCGTACCTACTAATAGCGGAGACGATCATGAAACTCGAGTTTTCAATTTATCGCTACAATCCTGAGGTTGACGCCGCGCCGCGCATGCAGGATTACACGCTGGAATCGGAAGACGGCCGCGACATGATGCTGCTGGACGCGCTTATCCGGCTGAAAGAGAAAGATCCGACGCTGGCGTTTCGTCGCTCCTGCCGCGAAGGCGTGTGCGGCTCCGACGGCCTGAATATGAACGGCAAAAATGGCCTGGCCTGTATCACGCCGATCTCCGCGCTGGGCAACGGCACGAAGAAAATCGTTATCCGTCCGCTGCCGGGCCTGCCGGTGGTCCGCGACCTGGTCGTAGATATGGGGCAATTCTACGCGCAGTATGAGAAGATTAAGCCTTACCTGTTGAATAACGGAGAGAATCCGCCGGCGCGCGAACATCTGCAGTCGCCGGGCGAGCGCGAGCATCTGGATGGTCTGTATGAGTGTATCCTCTGCGCCTGCTGCTCCACCTCCTGTCCGTCGTTCTGGTGGAATCCAGACAAGTTTGTTGGCCCGGCGGGCCTGCTGGCCGCGTACCGCTTCCTGATTGACAGCCGCGACACTGAAACCGAAGCGCGCCTGGACAATCTGAACGACGCTTTCAGCGTTTTCCGCTGTCACAGCATTATGAACTGTGTGAGCGTCTGTCCGAAAGGGCTGAACCCAACGCGCGCCATCGGCCATATCAAGTCGATGCTGCTGCAGCGGGGGGCGTAACACCTTAATTCGTCCGGGAACCTCAGGTTCCCGGCGTTTTACGGAAGCCTTGCTAAGCGCGGCGGAGCCACGCTTAGCAAGGTTCCCTTACGGGCAGGGCGCGTGTGAGCGCACAGGCTCGTATCGCTGAACTCACTACGGCAAACCGCGAAAGCGGCAACAAATGAAACCTCAAAAAAGCATAGTAATGCTTAAGGGATCACAATGCAGAACAGCGCGATGAAGCCCTGGCTGGACTCCTCCTGGCTGGCCGGCGCGAACCAGTCTTACATAGAGCAACTCTATGAGGATTTCCTGACCGATCCGGACTCTGTCGATGCAGTGTGGCGCACGATGTTCCAACAGCTGCCGGGCACCGGCGTGAAGCCTGAACAGTTTCACTCCACCACGCGCGAATACTTTCGTCGCCTGGCGAAAGATGCATCTCGTTACACCTCCACCGTCTCCGATCCGGCCGCCAATTCAAAGCAGGTTAAAGTCCTGCAGCTGATTAACGCCTTCCGTTTTCGCGGCCATCAGCATGCGAATCTCGACCCGCTTGGCCTGTGGAAGCAGGATCGTGTCGCTGACCTCGACCCCGCCTTTCACGATCTGACCGAGGACGATTTTCAGGAAAGCTTTAACGTAGGCTCTTTCGCCATCGGCAAAGAGACCATGAAGCTGGCCGACCTCTTCGACGCGCTGCAGCAGACCTATTGCGGCTCTATCGGCGCAGAGTACATGCACATCAACAACACCGAAGAAAAGCGCTGGATCCAGCAGCGTCTCGAATCGGCGGCGGGCCGTGCAGCCTTTAGCAGCGAAGAGAAAAAAGGTTTCCTGAAAGAGCTGACCGCGGCAGAAGGGCTGGAAAAATACCTCGGCGCGAAATTCCCCGGCGCGAAACGCTTCTCGCTGGAGGGCGGCGATGCGCTGATCCCGATGCTGCGCGAGATGATCCGCCACGCGGGTAAAAGCGGCACGCGCGAAGTGGTGCTGGGTATGGCGCACCGCGGTCGTCTTAACGTGCTGATCAACGTGCTGGGCAAAAAGCCGCAGGATCTCTTCGACGAGTTCTCCGGCAAGCATAAGGATCACCTCGGCACCGGCGACGTGAAATACCATATGGGCTTCTCGTCCGACGTCGAGACCGAAGGCGGCCTGGTGCATCTGGCGCTGGCGTTCAACCCGTCGCATCTGGAGATCGTTAGCCCGGTAGTGATGGGCTCGGTGCGCGCGCGTCTCGATCGTCTCGATTCGCCGGGCAGCAACCAGGTTCTGCCGATCACTATCCACGGCGACGCCGCGGTTATCGGTCAGGGCGTGGTGCAGGAAACCCTGAACATGTCTCAGGCGCGCGGCTATGAAGTCGGCGGCACCGTCCGTATCGTGATCAACAACCAGGTGGGCTTCACCACCTCTAACCCGCGCGACGCACGCTCGACGCCGTATTGTACCGATATCGGTAAAATGGTGCTGGCGCCGATCTTCCACGTCAACGCGGACGACCCGGAAGCGGTGGCGTTTGTTACCCGCCTGGCGCTCGACTATCGCAACACCTTTAAGCGCGACGTCTTTATCGACCTGGTGTGCTACCGCCGTCACGGCCATAACGAAGCCGACGAGCCGAGCGCGACCCAGCCGCTGATGTACCAGAAAATCAAAAAGCATCCGACGCCGCGTAAGCTCTATGCCGATCGCCTGGCGGCGGAAGGCTCCGCCAGCCCGGAAGATGCGACCGAGATGGTCAATCTCTACCGCGACGCGCTGGATGCGGGTGAATGCGTGGTGGCCGAATGGCGCCCGATGAGCCTGCACTCCTTTACCTGGTCGCCTTATCTCAACCATGAGTGGGATGAGAGCTACCCGGCCACCGTCGAACCCAAACGTCTGCAGGAGCTGGCGCGTCGTATCAGCCAGATCCCGGAAGCGGTTGAGGTGCAGGCGCGCGTGGCGAAGATCTACAACGACCGTAAAGAGATGGCGGAAGGCAACAAACCTTTCGACTGGGGCGGCGCCGAGAACCTGGCCTACGCCACGCTGGTGGATGAGGGCATTCCGGTGCGTCTCTCTGGCGAAGACTCCGGTCGCGGCACCTTCTTCCATCGCCATGCGGTGATCCACAATCAGTCCAACGGCTCAACCTATACGCCGCTGCACCATATCCATAATGGCCAGGGGCAGTTCAAGGTGTGGGACTCCGTGCTGTCGGAAGAGGCGGTGCTGGCGTTCGAATATGGCTATGCCACTGCAGAGCCGCGTACCCTGACCATCTGGGAAGCGCAGTTCGGCGACTTTGCCAACGGCGCACAGGTGGTAATTGACCAGTTCATCAGCTCTGGCGAGCAGAAGTGGGGCCGGATGTGTGGCCTGGTGATGCTGCTGCCGCACGGCTATGAAGGCCAGGGTCCAGAGCACTCTTCCGCGCGTCTGGAACGCTATCTGCAGCTCTGCGCCGAGCAGAATATGCAGGTGTGCGTGCCTTCAACGCCAGCGCAGGTTTACCACATGCTGCGTCGTCAGGCGCTGCGCGGTATGCGCCGTCCGCTGATCGTGATGTCGCCGAAATCGCTGCTGCGTCATCCGCTGGCGATCTCTTCGCTGGATGAACTGGCCAACGGCAGCTTCCAGCCCGCCATCGGCGAAATCGACGCGCTCGATCCGCAGCAGGTGAAACGCGTGGTGCTCTGTTCCGGTAAGGTTTACTACGACCTGCTTGAGCAGCGCCGCAAAAATGAGCAGACCGATGTCGCCATTGTGCGTATCGAGCAGCTCTATCCGTTCCCGCATAAAGCGGTGCAGGAAGCGTTAAAAGATTATGCCCATGTGCAGGATTTCGTCTGGTGTCAGGAAGAGCCGCTGAATCAGGGCGCATGGTATTGCAGCCAGCATCACTTCCGCGAAGTGGTTCCGTTTGGTGCTTCACTGCGCTATGCGGGCCGTCCGGCCTCCGCTTCGCCGGCCGTGGGCTATATGTCCGTACATCAACAACAGCAGCAAGACCTGGTTAATGACGCGCTGAACCTTGGTTAATTTAAAAGGAAAGATAATGAGTAGCGTAGATATTCTCGTTCCCGACCTGCCTGAATCCGTTGCCGATGCCACCGTGGCAACCTGGCACAAAAAACCAGGCGATGCGGTAAGCCGCGACGAAGTGCTGGTAGAGATCGAAACAGACAAAGTGGTACTGGAAGTGCCAGCCCAGGCTGACGGCGTGCTGGAAGCCGTGCTGGAAGATGAGGGCGCAACGGTGACCTCACGCCAGATTCTCGGCCGCCTGAAAGAGGGCAACAGCGCAGGCAAAGAGACCAGCGCGAAAGCTGAGGCCAACGAGTCCACGCCGGCGCAGCGCCAGACCGCGTCGCTGGAAGAAGAGAGCAACGATGCGCTGAGCCCGGCGATTCGTCGTCTGATTGCCGAACACGATCTCGACGCGTCGCAGATTAAAGGCAGCGGCGTTGGCGGTCGTATCACCCGCGAAGATGTGGAAAAACACCTGGCGAACAAACCTGCCGCGGCGAAAGCTGCCCCGGCCGCCGCTGAAGCTGCACCGCAGCCAGCGGTCGCCAACCGCAGCGAAAAACGCGTGCCGATGACCCGTCTGCGCAAGCGCGTAGCCGAGCGTCTGCTGGAAGCGAAAAACAGCACGGCGATGCTGACCACCTTCAACGAAGTGAACATGAAGCCGATCATGGATCTGCGTAAGCAGTACGGCGAATCCTTCGAGAAGCGTCACGGCGTGCGCCTGGGCTTTATGTCCTTCTATCTCAAGGCGGTGGTTGAAGCGCTGAAGCGTTTCCCGGAAGTGAACGCCTCTATCGACGGCGAAGATGTGGTTTACCACAACTACTTCGACGTCAGCATCGCGGTCTCTACGCCGCGCGGCCTGGTGACGCCGGTGCTGAAAGATGTTGATGCGCTGAGCATGGCAGACATCGAGAAGAAAATTAAAGAGCTGGCGATCAAAGGCCGTGACGGCAAGCTGACGGTCGAGGAGCTGACCGGCGGTAACTTCACCATCACCAACGGCGGGGTGTTCGGCTCGCTGATGTCGACCCCGATCATCAACCCACCGCAGAGTGCCATCCTGGGTATGCACGCCATTAAAGATCGTCCGATGGCGGTGAATGGTCAGGTTGTGGTACTGCCGATGATGTATCTGGCGCTCTCCTACGATCACCGTCTGATCGACGGCCGTGAATCGGTCGGCTATCTGGTGGCGGTGAAAGAGCTGCTGGAAGATCCGGCACGTCTGCTGCTGGACGTCTGATTTTTGCCGGGCGCGCCAGAATCCGGCGCGCCCAACCTTATTAATCTTTTCAGACCTGAATGGATAGAACATCATGAACTTACACGAATACCAGGCGAAACAGCTGTTTGCACGGTATGGTATGCCGGCACCCACTGGCTACGCCTGTACTACGCCACGCGAAGCAGAAGAAGCGGCCTCTAAAATTGGTGCAGGCCCGTGGGTAGTAAAATGTCAGGTTCATGCCGGTGGACGCGGTAAAGCGGGCGGCGTGAAAGTGGTTAACAGCAAGGAAGATATTCGTGCTTTCGCTGAACACTGGCTGGGCAAACGCCTGGTGACCTATCAAACTGACGCCGAAGGGCAGCCGGTAAACCAGGTCCTGGTTGAAGCGGCGACCGACATCGATCAGGAACTCTACCTGGGCGCGGTGGTTGACCGTGCTACCCGTCGCGTGGTCTTTATGGCTTCTACCGAAGGCGGCGTTGAGATTGAGAAAGTGGCGGAAGAGACCCCGCACCTGATCCACAAAATGGCGCTCGATCCGCTGGCGGGCCCGCAGCCTTATCAGGGCCGCGAGCTGGCGTTCAAACTCGGCCTGACCGGTAAGCAGGTCAGCCAGTTCACCAAAATCTTTATGGGCCTGGCGACCATGTTCCTCGAGCGCGACCTGGCGCTGGTAGAGATCAACCCGCTGGTGATCACTAAGCAGGGCGACCTGGTCTGCCTCGACGGCAAACTGGGCGTGGACGGCAATGCGCTGTTCCGCCAGCCGGAGCTGCGTGAAATGCGCGATCCGAGCCAGGAAGACCCGCGTGAAGCACACGCTACGCAGTGGGAACTGAACTACGTGGCGCTGGAAGGCAACATCGGCTGTATGGTTAACGGCGCAGGCCTGGCGATGGGCACCATGGACATCGTTAAGCACCACGGCGGCCAGCCGGCTAACTTCCTCGACGTAGGCGGCGGCGCTACCAAAGAGCGCGTTACCGAAGCCTTTAAAATCATCCTCTCCGACGACGCGGTAAAAGCGGTATTCGTCAACATCTTCGGCGGCATCGTACGCTGCGACCTGATTGCTGACGGCATCATCGGCGCGGTAGCCGAAGTGGGCGTTAACGTACCGGTTGTGGTACGTCTGGAAGGAAACAACGCTGAGCTGGGCGCACAGAAACTGGCGGACAGCGGCCTGAACATCATTGCAGCAACCAGCCTGACAGACGCGGCACAGCGCGTTGTTGCGGCTGCGGAGGGGAAATAATGTCTATTCTGATCGACAAAAACACTAAAGTGATTTGCCAGGGTTTCACTGGCGGTCAGGGTACGTTCCACTCTGAACAGGCGCTGGCCTACGGCACGCAGCTGGTTGGCGGCGTGACGCCAGGTAAAGGCGGCACCACCCATCTCGGCCTGCCAGTGTTCAACACCGTGCGCGAAGCGGTAGAAGCCACTGGCGCGACCGCAACCGTAATCTACGTTCCGGCACCGTTCTGCAAAGACGGTATCCTGGAAGCGATTGATGCCGGTATCAAACTGATCATCACCATCACCGAAGGTATCCCGACGCTGGATATGCTGACGGTGAAAATGAAGCTGGACGAAGCGGGCGTGCGTATGATCGGCCCGAACTGTCCGGGCGTGATCACCCCAGGCGAATGCAAAATCGGCATCATGCCGGGCCACATTCACCAGCCGGGCCGCGTCGGCATCGTGTCGCGTTCAGGCACCCTGACCTATGAAGCGGTGAAGCAGACCACGGACATCGGCTACGGCCAGTCGACCTGCGTCGGCATCGGCGGCGACCCGATCCCAGGCTCTAACTTCATCGACATCCTGAAAATGTTCCAGGATGACCCGCAGACCGAAGCGATCGTGATGATCGGTGAGATCGGCGGCAGCGCGGAAGAAGAGGCGGCGGCGTTCATTAAAGAGCACGTTACCAAGCCGGTTGTTGGCTATATCGCCGGCGTGACCGCGCCGAAAGGCAAGCGTATGGGCCATGCGGGCGCAATCATCGCCGGTGGTAAAGGCACGGCGGACGAGAAGTTCGCGGCGCTGGAAGCGGCGGGCGTGAAAACCGTGCGCAGCCTCGCAGATATCGGCGACGCGGTAAAAGCGGTGCTGCCGGCGAAATAAGCGCGGATGCATCAGCTATCAGGCCACCCTTCGGGGTGGCTTTTTTTTTGCCTGCGGCGAGAGCAGGGCGGTGCGATCCGTTATTCTGGCGGGGAGAAGCCAAAAAGTTTCTTTTAAGAAGGAAAGTTAAAAAGTGAGATGAAAGGTAATGCTTTTCTTAATTACGCTATTTATCAGTGACAACTAATTAACAATATTCTTATTGCTACATATCGCGATATTAAAAGCTTTAATCCAGATCAACAAACCCCGCTATTTAACAAACTTTACCGCTGGCAAAGCGTAAGCCAACCGGTTTTAATTGCGCTGCATCAATTCAGTCGCTTCCAAATACACTCAGGAGATTGCGCTAATTAGCGGTAAATCAATGCCGGCCGCTTTTCTCTCGCCAGCCTGAAATTGAACTGAATGGTGTTTTTCGGGGAAGTTTCACCACTGTTACTCGCTCACCTCGGGCCGCGAATGAGTGAGATCTATCAGTAATAAAAAACTGGAATTAATAAACAGTCGTTCCTGATCTTATTCACTGCGTTAATGCCAGCTGTTCGTCGTTGTTATTCGCAAAGTAAGGTCATGCGAGGAGCAAGGAGTCATTATGCTAGATATCGTCGAGCTGTCGCGTTTACAGTTTGCCTTAACGGCGATGTACCATTTCCTGTTTGTCCCGCTTACGCTGGGTATGGCGTTTTTGCTGGCCATTATGGAAACGGTTTACGTCCTGAGCGGCAAACAAATCTATAAAGATATGACTAAATTCTGGGGCAAGTTATTCGGCATTAACTTTGCGCTGGGGGTAGCTACCGGCCTGACCATGGAGTTTCAGTTCGGGACTAACTGGTCTTATTACTCTCACTACGTCGGCGACATCTTCGGTGCGCCGCTCGCCATTGAAGGGCTGATGGCGTTCTTCCTGGAATCCACCTTTGTCGGCCTGTTTTTCTTCGGCTGGGATCGCCTGAGCAAAACGCAGCATCTGGCGGTCACCTGGCTGGTGGCGCTCGGTTCTAACCTGTCGGCGCTCTGGATCCTGGTGGCGAACGGCTGGATGCAGAATCCCATCGCCTCGGCGTTTAACTACGAAACCATGCGTATGGAGATGCTGAGCTTCTCTGAGCTGGTGCTTAACCCGGTAGCGCAGGTGAAGTTTGTGCATACCGTGGCGGCGGGCTACACCACCGGCGCGATGTTTATCCTCGGCATCAGCGCCTGGTATCTGCTGAAGGGCCGCGACGTTGCCTTTGCGAAGCGTTCGTTCGCCATTGCGGCCAGCTTCGGCATGGCGGCCGTGCTGTCGGTTATCGTGCTGGGCGATGAGTCGGGCTACGAAATGGGCGACGTGCAGAAAACCAAGCTCGCCGCCATCGAAGCCGAATGGGAAACCCAGCCTGCGCCGGCAGCCTTTACGCTGTTTGGCCTGCCGAATCAGGAGAAACAGGAAAACGCCGCGGCGGTGCAGATCCCTGGCCTGCTTGGCCTGATCGCCACGCGATCTATCGATACGCCGGTCACCGGCCTGAAAGATCTGATGGCGCAGCATGAGGTGCGCATCCGCAACGGCATGAAAGCCTACGCGCTGCTGAACCAGCTGCGCGGCGGCAGCGAGGATCCGGCGGTGCGCGCGGCCTTCGACCAGAGCAAAGAGGATCTGGGCTATGGGCTGCTGCTGAAACGCTATACCCCGAACGTGGCGGATGCCACCGAGGCGCAAATCAAACAGGCGGTGAAAGACTCTATTCCGCGCGTGGCGCCGCTCTATTTCGCCTTCCGTATCATGGTGCTGGCGGGAGTGCTGCTGCTGGGCATTATTACCTTCTCCTTCTGGAGCGTGATCCGCAACCGCGTCGGCAAGTCTCGCTGGCTGCTGAAGGCGGCGCTCTACGGCATGCCGCTGCCGTGGATTGCGGTCGAGGCGGGCTGGTTCGTCGCCGAATATGGCCGTCAGCCGTGGGCGATTGGCGAAGTGCTGCCGACCTCGGTGGCCAACTCCTCGCTGACCGTAGGCGATCTGCTCTTTTCCATGCTGCTGATCTGCGGTCTCTACACGCTCTTCCTCGTGGCGGAGATGTACCTGATGTTTAAATTCGCGCGCCTCGGGCCGAGCAGCCTGAAAACCGGACGCTATCACCATGAGCAGGTCGCAACGGCGGCTGAGCCGGCACGCGGTTAAGGAGAGCAACCATGTTTGATTATGAAGTTCTGCGCTTTGTCTGGTGGCTGCTGATCGGCATCTTGCTGGTGGGCTTCGCCGTGGCGGACGGCTTTGATATGGGCGTCGGCATGCTGACGCGTCTGATGGGGCGCAACGACACCGAACGCCGCATTATGATCAACAGCATCGCGCCGCACTGGGACGGCAACCAGGTCTGGCTGATCACCGCCGGCGGCGCGCTGTTTGCCGCCTGGCCGATGGTCTATGCCGCCGCCTTCTCCGGCTTCTATGTGGCGATGATTCTGGTACTGGCGTCACTCTTTTTTCGTCCAGTGGGTTTCGATTATCGTTCTAAAATTGAAGATATGCGCTGGCGCGGCATGTGGGACTGGGGCGTTTTCATCGGCAGCTTTGTGCCGCCGCTGGTTATTGGCGTGGCGTTCGGCAATCTGCTGCAGGGCGTGCCGTTCCATGCGGATGAATTTTTGCGCCTCGACTACACCGGCAACTTCTTCCAGCTGCTCAATCCGTTCGGGCTGCTGGCGGGCGTGGTCAGCGTGGCGATGATCCTGACCCAGGGCGCGACCTATTTGCAGATGCGTACCGAGGGCGAGCTGCACCTGCGGTCGCGCGCGGTGGCGCAGGTGGCGGCGCTGGTGATGCTGGTCTGCTTCGCGCTGGCGGGCGTCTGGGTGAAATATGGCATCGACGGTTACGTGATTACCAGCGCCATCGATCACCACGCGGCGTCGAACCCGCTGGGTAAAACCGTGGTGCGCGAGGCGGGCGCCTGGCTGGCGAACTTTAACCATATGCCGGTGCTGTGGCTCTTCCCGCTGCTCGGCGTGCTGCTGCCGCTGCTGACGGTGATCTTCTCGCGCTGCGAGAAGGGGGGCTGGGCGTTCATCAGCTCGTCGCTGACGCTGGCGTGCGTGATTATGACCGCCGGCATCGCGCTGTTTCCCTTTATCATGCCGTCGAGCATTGAACCCGGCATGAGCCTGACAATGTGGGACTCCACCTCGAGCCAGCGCACCCTGACGGTGATGACCTTTGCCGCCATTATCTTCGTCCCGATTATTCTGGCCTACACCAGCTGGTGCTACTACAAGATGTACGGGCGTATTACTAAAGAACATATTGAGCGCAATACGCACTCTCTCTACTGATTAAGGAGACGACGCATGTGGTACTTTGCCTGGATTCTCGGCACCTTGCTGGCCTGCGCTTTCGGCATCATCACCGCGCTGGCGCTGGAGCACGTTGAAGATAGCGCCGCGCAGGACGAGCGCGCCTGATGCGCAAACTGATTCGGACGTCATACCGTCTGATGAACAAAGGGCCCTTGCGGGCCCTTTCGCTCATCCTGGCGCTGATTGTTGCGGGCTGCTTATTCTGGGATCCCTCGCGCTACGCCGCGCACACCAGCACGCTGTCGGTCTGGCAGGGCATTCTGGTTATCTGGGCGGTCTGCGCTGGCGTGATCCACGGCACAGGCTTTCATCCGCGTCGCACGCGCTGGCAGGCGCTCTTCTCGCCGCTGGTGGCCCTGATCGTTCTGCTGTTTGCGCTCTACTGGTTCTGGCGCTGACGAGCAATTTCCGCCGCTGGTCGTGGGGTATTGTCAGCGGCAGGTCAAGAAATCTACTGAAAATCCTTCTGATTGTTACCTTCCGATAATTATTTTCTCCTGGCTCTGGCATCCCATTCCCAACCCCAAATCTCTTGCGTATAGTAGCAACGTTTAAAAACGAGACCGGGATGTAGAGTGAGTACAACGCTGTTTCGCTGGCCGGTTCGGGTCTATTACGAAGACACCGATGCTGGTGGCGTGGTTTACCATGCCAGCTATATCGCTTTTTATGAACGAGCACGTACCGAAATGCTGCGTCAGCGCCATTTCAATCAGCAAAGGCTGCTGGAACAGCAGGTGGCTTTTGTGGTGCGGCGCATGACGGTGGACTATGTTGCGGCGGCGCGTCTTGACGACCTTCTGGAGATCCAGAGCGAAGTGACCGCGATGACGCGCGCAACCATGACATTTTCCCAGCGTATCGTGAATGCAGAAGGCAGAGTCCTGAATGAAGCAGAAGTCCTGATTGCCTGCATTAACCCACATCTTATGAAGCCGATTGCGCTTCCCAAGTCTATTGTCGCGGAGTTCAAGCAGTGACTGACATGAACGTTCTTGATTTGTTCCTGAAGGCGAGCCTTCTGGTCAAACTTATCATGTTGATTTTGATCGGCTTTTCCATTGCCTCATGGGCCATCATTATTCAGCGCACCCGAATTTTGAACGCGGCGGGACGCGAGGCGGAAGCCTTTGAAGATAAATTCTGGTCCGGCATCGAGCTGTCGCGTCTCTATCAGGAGAGTCAGGGGCGCCGCGAAGAGCTGAGCGGTTCAGAGCAGATCTTCTACGCCGGTTTTAAAGAGTTCGCCCGTCTGCACCGCGCCAACAGCCACGCGCCTGAAGCGGTGGTGGAGGGGGCCAGCCGCGCAATGCGCATCTCGATGAACCGCGAGCTGGAAACGCTGGAAAACCATATTCCTTTCCTCGGCACCGTCGGCTCTATCAGTCCCTATATCGGCCTGTTCGGCACCGTATGGGGCATTATGCACGCCTTTATCGCGCTGGGCGCGGTGAAACAGGCGACGTTGCAGATGGTTGCACCCGGCATCGCTGAAGCCCTGATCGCCACCGCGATCGGCCTCTTTGCGGCAATTCCGGCGGTAATGGCCTACAACCGACTGAACCAGCGCGTTAACAAGCTGGAGCAGGGCTACGACAACTTTATGGAAGAGTTTACGGCCATCCTGCACCGTCAGGCCTTCTCCAGCGACAGCGCGAAGTAAGCGGAGGTAACCCATGGCCAGAGTACGTGGTCGCGGCCGCCGCGACCTGAAATCGGAAATCAATATCGTTCCGCTGCTCGACGTCCTGCTGGTGCTGCTGCTGATCTTTATGGCGACAGCGCCGATCATTACCCAGAGCGTAGAAGTGGATCTGCCGGACGCCACCGATTCGAAAACGGTCTCCAGCGACGATAATCCGCCGGTCATCGTTGAGGTCTCGGGCGTTGGCCAGTACAGCCTGGTGGTGGATCACGATCGTATGGAGCAGCTGCCGCCGGAGCAGGTGGTAAGCGAGGCGCAGCGTCGCATCGAGGCGAATCCGAAAACCGTCTTTTTAATCGGCGGCGCGAAGGATGTGCCCTATGACGAAATTATTAAAGCGCTCAACCTGCTGCACCAGGCAGGCGTTAAATCTGTCGGTTTGATGACGCAGCCGATTTAAAGTCGAACCGTTTTTTGGGAACCGAGTGTGTCGAAGGCAACCGAGCAAAACGAGAAGTTAAAGCGCGCGATAATTATATCGGTGGCTCTGCACGTGGTGCTGATCGCCCTGCTGATCTGGAGCTCGTTCAACGAGAAGATTGAGGCGAGCGGCGGCGGCGGCGGCAGCGACATCGACGCGGTAATGGTCGATCCCGGCGCCGTGGTCGAGCAGTACAATCGTCAGCAGAACCAGAAAAGCGACAGTCAGCGCGCCGAGAAGCAGCGTGAGAAACAGGCGCAGCAGCAGGCTGAAGAGCTGCAGCAGAAGCAGGCCGCGGAACAGCAGCGTCTGAAAGCGCTGGAAAAAGAGCGCCTGCAGGCGCAGGAAGCGGCGAAAGCGCAGGCTGAGCAGCAGAAACAGGCGGAAGCCGCAGCCAAAGCAGCGCAGGAGCAGCAGAAAGCGGCTGAGGCGGCCGCGGCGCAGGCGAAAGCTGATGCGAAAGCGGAAGCGCAGGCGCAGGCCAAAGCGGCTGCCGAGGCGGCGCAGAAGGCGGAAGAGCAGGCGAAACAGGCTGCTGCCGACGCGAAGAAAAAAGCGGAAGAGCAGGCGAAAGCCGCCGCCGCATCCGCCGCCAAAGAGAAAGCGGTAGCCGAGGCAAAAGCAGCAGCCGATGCGAAGGCGAAAGCCGCAGCGGAGGCGAAAGCCAAAGCGGCGCAGGAGGCGAAGGCCAAAGCGGCCGAGGAAGCGAAAGAGAAAGCTGAAGCGGCCAAAGAGAAGGCGGCGCAGGAAGCGAAAGAGAAAGCTGAAGTGGCCAAAGAGAAGGCGGCGCAGGAAGCAAAAGAGAAAGCTGAAGCAGCCAAAGAGAAGGCGGCGCAGGAAGCAAAAGAAAAAGCGGAAGCCGCTAAAGAGAAAGCGGCGGCCGAGGCGAAAGCCAAAGCCGATGCGGCCGCGAAAGCGAAGGCTGCCGCCGACGCGAAGAAAAAAGCGGCGGCGGAAGCGGCGAAAAACAGCAGTGACGTCGACGATCTGCTTGGCGGCCTGACCTCTGGTAAGAATGCGCCGAAAAGTGGCACCGCTGGCGGCGGCGCGGCAGGGCAGGGCAATCAGAAGAAAGCCGGCGCGTCAGGCGCAGAGATCAACTCTTATCTGGGGCAGGTTGTAGGCGCGATTCAGAGCCGCTTCTACGATGCTGATACTTATAAGGGGAAAGAGTGTAACCTGCGTATCAAGCTGGCGCCCGATGGTTTGCTGATTGACGTTAAATCTGAAGGTGGCGACCCGGCATTATGCCAGGCGGCGATTGCTGCTGCGAAGCAGGCTCGTATTCCTAAGCCGCCATCGCAAGCAGTCTATGAAGTGTTTAAAAACGCGCCGATGCGTTTCAAACCGGAATAATGCAGTAACCCACGGCAGGTTGGACTAAGGTTAGCTTGCCGTACTTAATGAATACTCGTGTTTTTCAGGAACTGTGCGAATTATCGTGAACTCAGGTTCAGGTAAGGGAGAAAAGATGAAGCAGGCACTTCGTGTAACCTTAGGTTTTTTTGTTCTGCTGTGGGCGGCAATGCTCCACGCAGAAGTACGCATTGAAATTACGCAGGGCGTAAACACCGCGCGTCCAATTGGTGTGGTGCCGTTTAAATGGGCTGGCTCAGGCGCCGCGCCTGAGGATGTTGGCGGCATCGTCTCTGCTGACTTACGCAACAGCGGTAAATTCAATCCCATCGATCGTTCACGTCTGCCGCAGCAGCCGACCAGCGCGCAGGAAGTTCAGCCTGCCGCCTGGAGCGCGCTGGGTATCGATGCGGTGGTCGTTGGTCAGGTCACGCCGAATCCAGATGGCAGCTATCAGGTTGCCTATCAGCTGGTGGACACCGGCGGCGCGCCGGGAACCGTTCTGGCGCAGAACTCTTACAAAGTTACTAAACAGTGGCTGCGCTATGCTGCGCACACCGCCAGCGACGAAGTGTTCGAAAAGCTGACCGGCGTTAAGGGCGCGTTCCGTACCCGTATCGCCTACGTGGTGCAGACCAACGGCGGCCAGTTCCCGTATGAGCTGCGCGTCTCTGACTACGATGGCTTTAACCAGTTTGTGGTGCACCGCTCGCCTCAGCCGCTGATGTCTCCGGCCTGGTCGCCAGACGGCAGCAAAGTGGCCTACGTGACCTTTGAAAGCGGTAAATCGGCGCTGGTGGTGCAGACGCTGTCAAACGGTGCTATTCGCCAGGTTGCCTCATTCCCGCGTCATAACGGCGCGCCGGCCTTCTCGCCGGATGGGACGAAACTCGCTTTCGCGCTGTCAAAAACAGGCAGCCTGAACCTCTATGTGATGGACCTGGCTTCCGGCCAGACGCGTCAAATCACCGACGGTCGCTACAACAGCACAGAACCGAGCTGGTTCCCGGATAGCCAGACGCTGGCGTACACCTCGGATCAGGCTGGAGCGCCTCAAATTTATAAAATTGGTATCAACGGCGGTGCGCCACAACGTATTACCTGGGAAGGTTCACAAAACCAGGATGCGGATGTCTCTGCCGATGGTAAAACCATGGTGATGATCAGCAGCGCCGGTGGCGCTCAGCATGTCGCCAAACAGGATCTGGTAACGGGAGCCGTTCAAACGTTAACGAGCACGTTCCTGGATGAATCGCCAAGTCTGGCTCCAAACGGCACGATGGTAATCTATAGCTCTACTCAGGGGATGGGTTCCGTGTTGCAGTTGGTATCAACAGATGGGCGTTTCAAAGCGCGTCTTCCGGCAACTGATGGACAGGTAAAATCACCTGCCTGGTCGCCGTATCTGTAATGCATAGGTCCCCTGCGCAGCAGGGGGTTAAATGTATGATAAACAATATAACAGGATAAAAAAATGCAACTGAACAAAGTGCTGAAAGGGTTGATGCTGGCTCTGCCGGTTCTGGCTGTAGCCGCTTGTAGCTCACACAAAAACAACAACAATGACCAGACTGGCATGGGCGCTGACGGCGCTTACGGCAACGGTGCTGGCATGAACGGCAGCGGCAACGGCAACATGTCTTCTGACGAGCAGGCGCGTCTGCAGATGCAGCAGCTGCAGCAGAACAACATCGTCTACTTCGGTCTGGACAAGTATGACGTGCAGTCTGACTACGCTCAGATGCTGGACCAGCACGCAGCCTTCCTGCGCAGCAACCCGTCATACAAAGTGACCATCGAAGGTCACGCGGATGAGCGCGGTACGCCGGAATACAACATCGCACTGGGCGAGCGTCGTGCTAACGCCGTGAAGATGTACCTGCAGGGCAAAGGCGTGTCGGCTGACCAGATGTCTATCGTCTCTTACGGTAAAGAGAAACCGGCTGTTCTGGGTCATGACGAAGCGGCTTACTCTAAAAACCGTCGTGCCGTTCTGGTCTACTAAGAGAATCACATGATTAGTAACTTCAGACTTCACCTGTTGGGTCTGTCGTTACTGGTTGGCGTAGCGGCCCCCTGGGCCGCTAATGCCCAGGCATCAATCAGTAACGTCGGCTCTGGCTCGGTCGAAGACCGCGTCACCACTCTTGAACGCATTTCCAACGCCCAGGCTCAGCTTCTGCAGCAACTGCAGCAGCAGATGAGTGACAACCAAAGCGATATCGATTCGCTGCGCGGGCAAATCCAGCAAAACAGCTACCAGCTTAATCAGGTTATCGAGCGGCAGAAGCAGCTCTATCAGCAGATCGACAGCCTGAGCAGCAGCGGCGCAAACAGCGCGGCGCAAAGCGGCACGGATGCGCCAGCGGCGAGCGCCGATACCGGCGCAGCGGCAGACGCAGGCGGCGCGGCAGCAGCCTCATCAGGCGCGCCGGTGCAGAGCGGCGACGCCAACAGCGACTATAACGCCGCGGTGGCGCTGATTCTGGAAAAAAAACAGTATGACCAGGCGATTACCGCGCTGCAGGCGTGGGTCAAGCGCTATCCTGACTCAACCTACCAGCCGAACGCCAATTACTGGCTGGGTCAGTTGAACTACAACAAGGGTAAAAAAGACGACGCGGCGTACTATTACGCCACCGTGGTTAAAAATTACCCGAAGTCGCCGAAGGCGGCTGAAGCGTTGTTAAAGGTTGGCGTTATCATGCAGGAGAAAAAGGACACGGCGAAAGCTAAGGCCGTTTTCCAGCAGGTGATAAAACTTTACCCCAATACCGATTCGGCAAAGCAGGCGCAAAAACGTCTCGACGGGCTGTAATTTGTGCAGCCAGCACCGGAATTTGCCTGATTTCTGGTCTGGCAGCATGAAAGGTAAGCAGTTGACGCTGCTGGTGGAAAATAAGGGTTGCGCTACCTCGGTAAATCAGTAATATATGCCGCCGTTGCCGGGACAGATTGCAAATGTGTCTGGCAAGCCTGAAGATGGGTCGTTAGCTCAGTTGGTAGAGCAGTTGACTTTTAATCAATTGGTCGCAGGTTCGAATCCTGCACGACCCACCATCTTCTCAGCGAACAGGTTTTCTTCTCTGTTGCTGCGAAACTTCAGCATTGCTTCACAACCTAAAGATGGGTCGTTAGCTCAGTTGGTAGAGCAGTTGACTTTTAATCAATTGGTCGCAGGTTCGAATCCTGCACGACCCACCATCTTTACGCAGGCTTCAGGTTTGCGGGTTGTAAGCCCCGAGCGGGTCGTTAGCTCAGTTGGTAGAGCAGTTGACTTTTAATCAATTGGTCGCAGGTTCGAATCCTGCACGACCCACCAATTCAGAAAGAAGCGCCCACTGGGCGCTTTTTTCGTTTCTGTGCGCACGCAGGCTAGCGTGCAGGATGAGAAGCTGCGCAGGTTCGACTGAATCGCCGAGGCGATTCAGGCTGATGCGCAGCATCACCCGCAGGGCGAGGTCCTGGACGGGCCGAGGCAAATCCTGCACGACCCACAGGGATGTGGGATTCCTTTGCGATCGCGCTCGCTACCTCTGCGCCGCGCACTATACCTGCAGCTATGGCTATCCTGCGCCTCGTTAAGATTCTTTCTTCGCCTTTGCTGCGGTGAGATTCTCCCAGATATGCATCACCGCATAGCTGCGCCACGGACGCCACTGCTGCGAACGCGCCTCCGCCTCGGCGGGCTTCAGGCCGCCCAGATTATTACGAATAGCGATATCCTCCTTGGGAAACGCGTCCGGCCAGCGCAGGGCGCGCATCGCAATATAGTGCGCCGTCCAGGGGCCGATGCCCGGCAGTGCCACCAGCTGCTTCATCACCGCCTCCGGCGACTGCGTGGCGTTAAAGCGCAGCGATCCCCCGGCGCACGCCTGCGCAAAGGCGATAATGGCGCGTGAACGCGCGCTGACGATACCGAGCGGCGCGACGTCGTCCACCGTCAGGCTGGCGACGCGCTCCGGCAGCGCGGCGTAGCGCGTCAAATCGGCAAAGGGGGTCACGCAGGGCTCGCCAAAGGCGGCGGCAAAACGGCTGCTCACGGTGGTCGCGGCCTTCACCGTCACCTGCTGACCAATAATGGCGCGCACGCCAAGCTCAAAGGCGTCGAATGCGCCCGGCACGCGCAGGCCGGGTTGGCGCGCCAGGCCTGGTGCCAGCAGCGCATCCTGCGCCAGCCGGGCAGCAATCAGCTGCGGCTGCGCGTTAAGATCGAACAGATCGCGCAGGCGGCGCAGCAGCAGCGGCAGCACCGGCGTCAGCGAGGTAGAAAACGTCAGCTGGAGCGCGCTCTTCTGCGGCAGATGCGACACGCTGATCCAGCCGCGGCAGCGGCCCAGCGCCACGGTGCGGCGGTACGCGTCCTCCTGCACCGCCTCGACCTCTTTCATCACATGGGTCTGCAAAAAGGCCAGCATCGCCTGCCAGTCGTAGGGCGGCCGGTAGACCATCAGCAGGGTGGTGCTGTCGCCCGGCTGCGCGCGCGTCGAGGCGCTGACGCCTTTGCGCAGCGCGCTCGGCGTCAGGCGATAGCGCGCCCGAAACACATCGTTAAAGCGGCGCAGGCTGCTAAAGCCGCTGGCATAGGCAACCTCCGTCACCGGCAGCTGCGTCTCCGTCAGCAGCTGCTTCGCCAGCAGCATGCGCCGCGTCTGCTTCAGCTCCAGCGGCGACACGCCCAGCTCCTGCTGCACGATGCGGCGCAGCTGGCGCAGGCTGACGCCAAACTCGGCGGCGATCGCCTCCAGCCCTTCGCTCTCCTCCAGCATGCCCTCTTCGATGCGCTGAATCAGCCTGTCCGCCACGCGGTGAGGCTGATCGACCGGCGCATTGCCCGGCGCAAGCTCGGGGCGGCAGCGCAGGCAGGGGCGGAAATGGGCCTTCTCCGCCGCTTCGGCGCTGGCGAAAAACAGGCAGTTCTTCTGCTGCGGCGCTTTAACCGGGCAGATGGGGCGGCAGTAGATGCCGGTCGAGGTAACGCCGACGAAAAAGACGCCGTCGAAACGGGTATCGCGCGAGGTAAGCGCCTGATAAGCAATCTCAGGATCGAACATAGTGACTCCTGCAAATAAACAGAGCCTATACCCGCTTTCTGATGCAGACTCGCTGTTTTCGGACAGCAAAGCAGTTTAGTCTGGTGGCCGAAAACGGCCAGCGCAGTATGGCTAAAATGCGACAATAGCGGATGTCTTAAACAGGGAGAACAGCATTATGTATCACTACAAACTTGTCTCCACGCCGGTGGGCGAGCTGAAGCTGGTGGCGAGCGAACGCGGGCTTGCCGGCATCCTCTGGAAAAATGACGACCCGCACGGCGCGCGCTTTCTGCCGCAAACGCGCGACGAGGCGCATCCGATTCTGATGGAGGCGGAACGCCAGCTGCGGGAGTACTTTGCCGGCGAGCGCCGCGCCTTCACGCTGCCGCTCGATTTTGTCGGCACCGAGTTTCAGAAAAAAGTGTGGAGCGCGCTGGTGGCGATCCCCTTTGGCGAAACGCGCAGCTACAGCGAAATCGCCCGCCAGATCGGCCATCCGCAGGCGGTGCGCGCGGTCGGCGCGGCCAACGGCAGAAACCCGATCTCGATCGTGGCGCCTTGCCATCGCGTCATCGGCGCCAACGGCAAGCTGACCGGTTTTGCCGGCGGCCTGGAGGTAAAAGCCTTTCTGCTGGATCTGGAAATGCCGCAAAAGGCGGCGGTGCTGCCGCTGTTTGCCGAGGAGCCTTCACCGCCGCGCGTATAAAAAGAGCACGACACCGCTGCGCGTTTCCGCTATCTTGTTTAGCATATAAAACATGATGGCGGGCTGAACGCAGGTTTTCGCCATTTTCAGCGATTTTCGTTCATTTGATAAAACGAGAGCGGTGTGATGAGTGCTTTATTCGATACAGAAAACGCAGCCTGGCCCTTTCCAGCAAAACCCGCGCGCCTCAGCGGCGACGAAAAAGAATTTTACCTGAGCAAAATCAAACGCCTGCTTAAAGAGCGCGACGCGGTGATGGTGGCTCACTACTACACCGACCCGGAAATTCAGGCGCTGGCGGAAGCGACCGGCGGCTGCGTGGCGGACTCGCTGGAGATGGCGCGCTTCGGTAGCGCGCATCCGGC
This sequence comes from Pantoea agglomerans, assembly GCF_020149765.1. Classification (NCBI taxonomy): domain Bacteria; kingdom Pseudomonadati; phylum Pseudomonadota; class Gammaproteobacteria; order Enterobacterales; family Erwiniaceae; genus Pantoea; species Pantoea agglomerans. Next base: position 2,823,810 of record NZ_CP083809.1, on the reverse strand, counting down.
GTCGACGCTGCTGGTGGCGGGGGTGCGTTTTATGGGCGAAACCGCCAAAATCCTCAGCCCGGAAAAAACCGTGCTGATGCCAACGCTGCAGGCGGAGTGTTCGCTCGATCTGGGCTGTCCCATCGACGAGTTTACCGCCTTCTGCGACGCCCATCCCGACCGCACCGTGGTGGTCTACGCCAACACCTCGGCGGCGGTCAAGGCGCGCGCCGACTGGGTGGTCACCTCCAGCATCGCGGTTGAACTGATCGACCATCTCGACAGCCTGGGCGAAAAAATCATCTGGGCGCCGGATCGCCACCTCGGCCGCTACGTCACGCAGAAAACCGGCGCGGACGTGCTCTGCTGGCAGGGCGCCTGCATTGTGCATGACGAGTTCAAAACCCAGGCGCTGCTGCGTATGAAGGTGCTCTATCCCGACGCGGCGGTGCTGGTGCATCCGGAATCGCCGCAGGCGGTGGTCGATCTCGCCGACGCGGTGGGATCGACCAGCCAGCTGATTCAGGCGGCGCAGCGGCTGCCGCATCCGCAAATGATCGTGGCGACCGATCGCGGTATCTTCTACAAAATGCAGCAGGCGGTGCCGGAAAAAACCCTGCTGGAAGCGCCGACCGCGGGCGAAGGGGCGACCTGCCGCAGCTGCGCCCACTGCCCGTGGATGGCGATGAACGGCCTGAAAGCGATCGCCGACGGGCTGGAGCAGGGCGGCGCGCAGCATGAAATAGAGGTTGATGCCGCGCTGCGCGAGGCGGCATTATTGCCGCTCAACCGCATGCTCTCTTTTGCTGCGGCACTTAAACTGAAGGTAAAAGGGAACGCCTGAGGAACGCATGATGGATTTTTTCAGCACAAGCAATATCCTGGTCCATATCCCGCTTGGCGCGGGCGGCTACGATCTCTCCTGGATTGAAGCCATCGGCACGCTGGCGGGTCTGCTCTGCATCTGGCTCGCCAGCCTGGAGAAAGTGATCAACTATCCGTTCGGCCTGATTAACGTCACGCTGTTTGCCGCCATCTTCTTTCAGATCCAGCTCTACGCCAGCCTGCTGCTGCAGCTTTTCTTTTTCGTCGCCAACGTCTATGGGTGGTACGCCTGGAGCCGGCAGACCGACGATCGCCAGGCGGCGCTGAAAATCCGCTGGCTGCCGCTGCCGAAGGCGCTAGGGTGGGGCGCGGTCTGCGTTATCGCCATTGCGCTGATGACGCGCTATATCGATCCGGTTTTCGCCTTTCTGACGCAGATCGCCGTGTCGCTGATGAACGCGCTCGGCCTGCAGGTGGCGATGCCGACGCTGCAGCCCGACGCCTTCCCGTTCTGGGACGCCTGCATGATGGTGCTCTCAATCGTGGCGATGATCCTGATGACGCGCAAATATGTCGAAAACTGGCTGCTCTGGGTGGTGATCAACGTTATCAGCGTGATGATCTTTGCGCGCCAGGGGGTATACGCCATGTCGCTGGAGTACGCCATCCTGACGCTGATCGCCCTGAACGGATCGCGGATGTGGATAGCGAGCGCACGCCAGCATGGTTCGCGCGCGCTGGCGCGTCAGTGATGATGCGCCTGTTCGCCGTGATGATGATGGTGGTGCGCCGCGTCTGAGCCGTCGTCGTCAAAGCCCAGCTCGCAGTCGGGCGTGGCGCACGGCTGATACTCCATCTGCACCGTGGCGTGTCCAATCTGATACTTCTGGTGCAGATAGCGGTGGATGCGCTGCAGCAGCGCATCGTGATCGTAAGGCGGGATCACATGCACATGCAGCGTCACCACCGGCTTCTCGCCGACCTGCCAGACGTGCACATGGTGCACGTTGCGCACTTCCGGAATATTCAGCGTCAGGTCGCGCGCCAGCTTCTCAACGTTAATCACCTCTGGCGCACCTTCCAGCAGCTCATGCAGGCTCTCGCGCAGCAGCGCCCAGGCGCTGCGCAGCACCAGCAGTGACACCAGCAGCGACAGAATCGGGTCGATGGGCGTCCAGCCGGTATAGAGGATAATCAGCGCTGCGACAATTGCCCCAACCGAGCCGAGCAGGTCGCCCATAACGTGCAGCGCGGCGGCGCGCACGTTCAGGTTTTTCTCTTCGCTGCCGTGATGCAGCAGCCAGAATGAGAGCAGGTTGGCCAGCAGGCCCGCGACCGCGATGCCGAGCATCAGCCCGCCGGTCACCGGCTGAGGCTGGTAAAAGCGGCGCAGCGCCTCCCAGACGATCAGGGCGGTGATTACCAGCAGGGCGATAGCGTTGACGAAGGCGGCCAGCGTGGTGAGACGCAGCAGCCCAAAGGTATGACGCGCGTTGGGCTTGCGCTGGGCGAACTGCACCGCCAGCAGCGCCATCAGCAGCGCGGCGGCGTCGGTAAGCATATGCCCGGCGTCGGCCAGCAGCGCCAGCGAGCCGGAGATCCAGCCGCCGACTGCCTCCGCCAGCATAAAAATTGCCGTGACGGCGAAAGCGGCCGCGAGGCGTTTGCGATTGCCCGCCGGCGCGCTGTGAGTGTGGTTATGAGCCATAAGAGTCCAGTTTTATCAGTAACCTGTTGGTGAGTAATAGTAGCAAATCCCATTCATCCGGCGCGTCCTGCTGCTCTCTGGCGCGATCTGCCAGCCGCTGGCTGAGTTCAGCACCTTGCTCCAGACCGATAAGCAGCCAGCTCCCCTTCATGCGGTGCGCCGCCTCCGCCAGCTGCGGCCAGTCGCCCGCCGCGCGCGCCGCCGTGATGCGCGCTACGTCGTTGTTCAGCGCGTCGCGCAGCGTCTGGCTGAGCCGGGCCAGAAATTTTTCGCTCTGCTGCGCCAGCTGGCGCAGATTGTCATCCAGCGCCGCCAGCGGATCCTGGTCGAAATGCGCCAGCAGCGCGGCGAGATCGCTGAGCTGCACCGGCTTAATCAGTACGCGCTCGTTTGCCTGCAGCGGCAGGCTCAGCAGCTGCGCGTCGGCGGAGCAGAGCACCCGCAGCGCGGTGCGCTGGCGCTGACGATCGCGGCGGCGCAGCAGCCTCAACAGCAGCTGGCCATCCGGCCGCGGCATCATCTGATCGATAAACAGCAGATCGTAGGGGCGCTCGGCATCGGCGCGCAGCAGGGCGCGCCCGTCGGCAAAGCAGTCCGCCTCCACGGCGAAGCGCGCCAGCTGCTGCTGCAGCACCATCAGATTGGCGGGGTGATCGTCAACGATGGCGCAGCGCAGCGCGGCGTAGCGGGGCAGCGCGGCGCTCTCCTGCGGCGCGGCCTCGCAGCGCGCCAGCGGCAGCGTCACCGTGACGTCGGTACCCTGGCCTGGCTGTGAGCGCAGCGTGATATCGCCGCCCATGCGCTGCACGATCTCGCGGCAGATAAACAGGCCCAGACCGCTGCCCTGCACCGACACCTTTTTGCCCGACGGCGCCTGATACCAGGGATCGAACAGCTTCGGCTGCTCTTCCGGCGGAATGCCGCTGCCGCTGTCGCGCAGGTTAAATATCAGCTGCTCGCCGGCGGCGAGCGTCAGGCGAATTTCGCCGTGGGCGGTAAATTTCAGCGCGTTGGTCATCAGGTTATTGATCACCTGCTGCAGCCGATCCGCATCGATCAGCACGCATTCCGGCAGCGGCGTCAGCGCCTCGACGATCAGCGTCGGGCCGCCCACGCGCATCAGCGGGTGATAAAAACGCTGCTGCTGTGCCAGCCACGCCCTAAGCGCCAGCGGACGCGGCGCAAGGGTAAAGCTGTTGCTCTCAATGCGCGCGTGATCCTGCAGATCGTTCAGCAGCGTCAGCAGCGAGCGGGCGCTGCTGTAGACCAGCGAGAGGTTGGTAGAGCGCGTTTTTTCCAGCTCCAGCAAACCGAGGATCGCCTGCATCGGCGTGCGCAGCTCATGGCTGACGGTGGCGAGAAACTGGCTTTTCATCGCGTTGGCGCGCTCGGCCTGCTGGCGCTGAAGACGTTCGCGCCGCTGCTGCCAGTAACGGCGCGCCAGCAGCAGCAGCAGCACGACGATGGCCACGCCCGCCGCGGCCAGCACCAGCTGGGGTAGCGCACGCATCGTCATCGCATTGGTCGGCTGCGGCGGCGTCAGCCAGCCGTCGCGCATCTGCCGCTGCGTATCGACGGGAATTTGCTGCAGCGCGCGGTTGATCAGCGGACGCAGCAGCGGCTGGTCGGCGGCAACGCCCAGCGCCACTGGCCAGGCGATATCGCTGGCGGCAAAGGCGAGACGCAGCCGATCGCCGTAGCGCGCGGCGATGCGCCAGCGCGCTGACAGCACATTATCAGCCAGCGCGTCGATCTGCCCGTTTGCCAGCGCCTCATACAGGCTGGCGCGATCGGCAAACACCTGCGGCGTCACCTCCGGCGGCAGCAGCCGCGTCGCAACATCGTCACGCAGGATACCGACCCGCTTGCCCGCCAGATCGTGCCAGCGGCTGAAGCTGGCGTCGCGGCGGCTGTAGATGCCCCACAGGGCGCGCCAGACCGGCAGCGTGGCGTTTTGCGAGGCGTCGCCGTTGAGCGGCTGCGTCAGCCGCAGCATCACCTGACGCTGCGCCAGCAGTTCGTCAGCCTGCTGCGGACCGGCGACCCAACGCGGCGCGAAGCGCACGCCGCTGCTCTGCGCGATGGCGTTGAGCAGATCGACGCTGTAGCCGCGCGCCGCGCCGTTGCCGTCACGGTAGCTCCAGGGGGCGTTGTCGCTCTCCGCCGCGTAATAGATCACCGGATGGGCGCTGAGCCATGCGCGCTCCGCCGCGCTCAGCATCAGAGTCTGCGTATCCTGATAGCGCGGCAGCGGCGCGCCCCAGCGCGACTGCAGGGTGGTCGCCAGCTCGGCGGGCAGCTGGCGCAGGCTCTGATTCAGCCAGTCGATAAGCGCTGCATCGCGCGCAAACGCGCGCAGCGTCAGCTGGCCAACATCCAGCTGCGAAGCGATCTGATAGATTTCGCCCTGCTGCAGCTGGCTGAGCAGAAAGCTGGCGCTGATCTCATCCGCCACCACATAGTCGTTCTGCTGGTTAAGCAGCGTCGAGATCGCCTGCAGGTCATTACTGTAGGTGCGCCAGCGGTGCTTCTGCGCCACCGCCGCGGGCAGCTGCGCCAGCGTGACTTCGCTGATGGCAAGCTGCGCATTCTCGCTGTTAAACATCACGGCGCGGGCGTTGCGCTGGCTGCGATAGATGCGCAGCGGGCTGCTGAACCAGCTTTCGCTGTGCAACACGCCCGGCGGAAGCGGGTTCACCAGCGCGCCCAGCGCAAAATCGATCTGGCCGCTCTGCAGCGCCGCCATCAGCTGCGTGCGATCGGCGAACAGCCTGAGCGTAAACCGGGCGCCGGTGAGCTGATGCAGCGCGGCCAGCGCATCGGCGTCCAGGCCATAAAGCTCGTCACCGACGCGCATCGTCCAGGGGGCGTTGCTCTCCTCCAGCAGGCCGACCTGCAGGGTTTTTCCCTGCATCGCGTCGGCGCCGCTGACCGGCATCATCATCGGCAGATCCAGGCTGCTAACCGGCCGCAGCTCGGCCCAGGCCAGCGTAGTCGTCAGAGCAAGCAACAGCAGCAGCAGAAATCGTTTCACTGCTGCGCTTTCCACAGGTCGGCCAGCTCCACTACGGAGCGCGCGCCGGTTTTTTCCAGAATGTTCTTTTTATGGGTGCTGACGGTTTTATTGCTGATGTGCAGCTGCTCGGCGATCTGCAGATTTGAGAGGCCGCTTGCCAGCAGCGCCAGCACCTGCTGCTCTTTGCTGGTAAGCGGCAGGGCAGGGGCGGTTACCTCGGGGGGAAAGGCGAGCTGTCCCCCCAGCACGGCGATAATTGCGCTCAGCAGCTGCTCCATCCGCTGGCTTTTGACCACGTAGCCCGCCGCTCCCAGCGCCTGCGCGCTGCGCACATAGTGGCTGCTCTGCTGCGCCGAATAGATCAGCACCGGGATCTGCGGGAAGTGAATTTTGAGGCGACGCAGGATCTCCAGCCCGTCACCGTCCGGCAGGCCGATATCCAGCACGATAATGTCGGTGGGCTGCGTCAGCAGCTGGCGCGCCTGCTGTTCGCTGGCGGCGGAGCGTAAATGGATGGGAAAGGGTGCCCGGTCGAGCGCGGCTTCCAGCGCTACTTCGACCAGCGGGTGATCGTCTATTAACAACAGCGAGGCCATGAACATTTCCTGACAGAATTCATTGCCCCAGCATAGCGGAAGTTAACGCAGAGAAAAATAATGGAGAGCCGAAGCTCTCCAGAAGATATTACTGCGAGGTGCCGTCAGTTTTGCGGTCGACCGTGCCGCCGCCCTCTTTGGTTTGCACCTTGCTGTTAATATCCGGGCACTTGCCATCTTTACACTGGCTATTCTGATCCATTTCACTGGCGGACATGTTGCTACCGCTGGTGGTGCCGCCGTTGGCCGCTGGATTGGTATTGGTGCCGGTATTATTAATTTTGCTGTTGTCGACGTTATTCGGCGGAAGATTCTGTTTCGCGCCGCCCGCTGCTGCGCCTGCTTCAGCCGCCTGGTTAGCCGTACCGTTATTGTCGGCCATTGCCACGCCGCTGCCTAAAGTCATTGCTGCCGTCAGAAAGATAATTGCAAACTTATTCATCATTATGCTCCTGTAATCAATGATAGCTGCTGTTTTGAACCCGATGGTGCAGTTTGACGCAAAGAGATTCCGGCGAAATTTAATTTCACCCAAAGGTCGTCCGGAAGGGATAAATAATGTAAGCGAAGCATTCCTCAGTGCTTACATGTAAAAGCCTAGCTGAGAACCCTATAAATGCAAATTTCACGCGTGCATTTAAGATGCGCCCTGAATTTACACTCCGGGCGCGACGGGATAAATTGGACGGGTTGTGCCCGACGCGCGTTGGGCCAGAAATAAATGGAATGATTTATGAATTACCAGAATGATGATTTACGTATTCGCGATATTAAAGAGCTGTTGCCTCCCGTTGCGCTGCTGGAAAAGTTTCCCGCAACCGATAATGCCGCACGCACCGTTGCCCGCGCGCGCGAGTCGATCCACCAGATTTTGCAGGGCGAAGACGATCGTCTGCTGGTGGTCATTGGCCCCTGTTCCATTCACGATCCGCAGGCGGCAAAAGAGTACGCCTCGCGCCTGCTGAAGCTGCGCGACGAACTGAAGGGTGAGCTGGAAGTGGTTATGCGCGTCTATTTTGAAAAGCCGCGCACCACCGTTGGCTGGAAAGGGCTGATTAACGATCCCTATATGGACGGCAGCTTCCAGCTGAACGACGGTCTGCGCCTGGCGCGTCAGCTGCTGCTGGAGATCAATGACAGCGGCCTGCCGGCGGCGGGCGAGTTTCTCGATATGATTACCCCGCAGTATGTGGCGGATCTGATGAGCTGGGGCGCTATCGGCGCGCGCACCACCGAATCGCAGGTGCATCGCGAGCTGGCGTCAGGGCTCTCCTGTCCGGTTGGCTTTAAAAACGGCACCGACGGCACCATCAAGGTGGCGATCGACGCCATCAACGCCGCTGGTTCGCCGCACTGTTTCCTCTCAGTGACCAAATATGGCCACTCGGCGATTGTCGAAACCAGCGGCAACGCCGACTGCCATATTATTCTGCGCGGCGGCAAAGAGCCGAACTACAGCGCGCAGCACGTCAGCGCGGTGAAAACCGGGCTGGAGAAAGCGGGGCTGCCGCAGCAGGTGATGATCGACTTTAGCCACGCCAACAGCAGCAAGCAGTATCAGAAGCAGATGGAAGTGGCGGATGATGTGTCAGCGCAGATTTCGGGCGGTGAGCGCGGCATTATCGGCGTAATGATTGAGAGTCATCTGGTTGAGGGCAACCAGAGCCTGGAGAGCGGCGAGCCGCTGGTCTACGGCAAGAGCATAACCGACGCCTGCATCGGCTGGAGTGACACCGATAAGGTGCTGCGCCAGCTGGCCGCAGCAGTGAAGCAGCGCCGCGGCTGATTAAAAGCGAAGGACAGCAAGGTGCTGACGTGGCAAACATGGACCGATCGTAAAGTCGCTCAAGGCATCCATGCTCGCTCGGCCCGCGCCATCCCTGGCGCGGGACGCTTTGCTCTTCGGTCCATGCTTACCGCGTTTTGAATGCCGTGCGCCTTTATAGTTTTCAACATTCAATTCGCAGCCATAAAAAAGGCCAGACATTGTCTGGCCTTTTTACATTTCAGCTAATGCTTACTTTGCTTTACCCTGGTTAGCGACGGCAGCAGCTTTAGCTGCGATCTCGTCGGCATCGCCCAGATAGTAGTGTTTGATCGGTTTGAAATTCTCGTCGAACTCATACACCAGCGGCACGCCGGTCGGGATGTTCAGCTCAAGGATCTCATCTTCGCTCATGTTGTCGAGGTATTTCACCAGCGCGCGCAGGGAGTTGCCGTGCGCCGCGATGATCACTTTCTCACCGCTCTTGATGCGCGGCAGAATGCTCTCATTCCAGTAAGGGATAACGCGATCGATAGTCAGCGCCAGGCTCTCGGTGGTCGGCAGCTGCTCAGCGCTCAGCTTCGCATAGCGCGGGTCGTGGCCAGGGAAACGCTCATCGCTGCGATCCAGCTCCGGCGGCGTTACCGCAAAGCCGCGACGCCACTGTTTCACCTGATCGTCGCCATATTTGGCTGCGGTTTCCGCTTTATCCAGGCCCTGCAGCGCACCGTAGTGACGCTCGTTCAGACGCCAGGATTTTTCAACCGGCAGCCAGGCCTGATCCAGCTCATCGAGAACATTCCACAGGGTGTGAATGGCGCGTTTCAGCACGGAGGTGTAAGCGAAATCAAAGACGAAACCTTCTTTTTTCAGCAGCTGACCGGCTGCTTTGGCTTCGGTGCGACCTTTATCAGAAAGATCCACGTCATACCATCCGGTAAAGCGGTTTTCCTGGTTCCACTGACTTTCGCCGTGGCGGACCAGAACCAGCTTAGTTACGGCCATAGTTAACTCCTTAACTCTTTAATGTTTCTTTGATAATGGAAACTTTGCTGCAACCAACCCGGCGCGCGCGCCCGGCGGCACATGGATAGCGCCATACCATAGCGGAAAACGGCGCAGGGTGTAAGCCTGTCGGCGACGCACTGCGCGTTTTTCAGCCGGCGGCTCAGCGCGGCGTGAAGCGATAGCGCGTTACCGACTCCCAGCGCTCGCCCGGCTGCAGCCAGCATGACGGCTGGGGCCATTCAGGATGGTTCGGCGAATCGGGTAAAAATTCGCTCTCCAGCGCAATGCCCTGAAAAGCAGTATAGCTTTCCTGTTCGCGCGCGCGCGTTCCCGCCAGGTAGTTGCCGGTATAGAACTGCAGCGCGGGCGCGGCGGTGGTCACGGTCAGCTGCAGTTCGCCATCGGCGGACCAGAGATGCGCGGCAGGCTGGCTGGCGTCGCCGGCGCTGTTAAGCAGAAAGGCGTGATCGTACCCCTTCACGGCCTGCTGATCGGCATCGGCGAGAAAATCCTGCGCCACGCTCTTGCCCGCGCGAAAATCGAAGCTGGTGCCCGCCACCGCTTTCAGCGGCGCATTGGGAATACCGTCGCTGTCCACAGGCAGATACTGTTCGGCCAGCAGTTGTAAGCGATGCTGGCGCGCGTCGCCATGATGCGCATCAAGATTAAAGTAGGCGTGGTTGGTCAGGTTGACCGGGCAGGCGCGATCGACCTCTGCCTGATAGCTGATCGACAGGCAGTTGTCATCGTCCAGCGTATAGCTTACCTGCGCCAGCAGGTTGCCGGGATAGCCCTGGTCACCGTCCGGCGAGTCCAGACGGTAAACCACGCTGTTCTCGCTCTGGCTGACGATCTGCCAGCGGCGCTTGTCAAAGCCCTGCGGTCCGCCGTGCAGCTGGTGCTCGCCCTGGTTCGCCGTCAGCTGAATCCCCTGCTGCACCAGCGTCGCCTTCCTGATGCGGTTGGCGTAGCGCCCAATAGTGGCGCCGAGATAGGCATCCTGATGCAGATAGTCGGACGGCGTGGCGCAGCCGAGCAGCGCTTCGCGCACGCTGCCGTCACGCATCGGCACGCGCGCCGACAGCCAGGTGGCACCCCAGTCCATAAAGGTTGCGACCATGCCGCTGGCGTTGCGCAGCACGGTAATGCGCCACGGCTGACCGTCTGGCGCGTGTGAATTGACGTCGCTTAGCATTGGCCGGCTCCTTCTGAAGCGGTGCAGACGTAAAAAGTCTCTTTGATGCCGGTTTTCGCCTCGTACTGTTCCGCTACGGCCGCCTTCACGCTATCGACCAGATCGAACGGCATCAGCGCCACCACGCAGCCGCCGAAGCCGCCGCCGGTCATACGCACGCCGCCGCGCTCGCCAATCTCCGCCTTAACAATCTCAACCAGGGTGTCGATAGGCGGAACGGTAATTTCGAAGTCGTCGCGCATCGAGGCGTGTGATTCCGCCATCAGCTCGCCCATGCGTTTCAGATCGCCTCTGCTCAGCGCGTCGGCGGCTTCCAGCGTACGGGCGTTCTCTGTCAGCACGTGACGCACCCGCTTCGCGACCTGCGGATCCAGCTCATGCTCCACCGCTTTGAACTGATTGATATCCACGTCGCGCAGCGCCGGCTGGGCGAAGAAGCGCGCGCCGGTTTCGCACTGCTCGCGGCGCGTGTTGTACTCGCTGCCTACCAGATTGCGACGGAAGTTAGAGTTGATGATCACCACCGCGATATCTTTCGGCATTGAGACCGGACGAGTGCCGAGGGTGCGGCAGTCGAGCAGCATGGCGTGATCTTTCTTGCCCAGCGCGGAGATCAGCTGGTCCATAATGCCGCAGTTGCAGCCGACGAACTGGTTCTCCGCCTCCTGACCGTTAACGGCGATAGCCGCGCCGTCAAGCTTCAGGTGATAGAGCTGCTGGAATACGGTGCCGACCGCCACTTCCAGCGACGCCGACGAGCTGAGGCCTGCGCCCTGAGGTACGTTGCCAGCGATCACCATATCAACGCCGCCAAAGCTGGCGTCGCGCTTCTGCAGGTGTTTCACCACGCCGCGCACGTAGTTGGCCCACATCGGCTCTTTTACGCTGAGGATCGGCGCGTCGAGCGAGAAGCTGTCCTGCTGATTATCGTAATCCACCGCCACGACGCGCACCTGACGATCGTCGCGCTTCGCGCAGGCGATAACGGTCTGATAGTCGATGGCGCACGGCAGCACAAAGCCGTCGTTGTAGTCAGTATGTTCGCCAATCAGGTTTACGCGGCCCGGTGCCTGAATGGTGTGGGTCGGCGCATAGCCGAAGGTATCGGTGAAAATCTGCTGCGTGGTGGTTTTCAACATTATTGTGCCTCGCGGAAATGAATATCGCTTACGGCGCGCAGGCGTTCCGCCGCCTGTTCCGCCGTTAAATCGCGTTGGGTTTCAGCCAGCATTTCGTAGCCGACCATAAATTTGCGAACCGTCGCCGAGCGCAGCAGCGGCGGGTAGAAGTGCGCGTGCAGCTGCCAGTGATCGTTCTCTTCGCCGTTGAACGGCGCGCCGTGCCAGCCCATGGAGTAGGGGAAAGAGCACTGGAAAAGGTTGTCGTAGCGGCTGGTGAGCTGCTTGAGCGCCTTCGCCAGATCCGCGCTCTGTTCCGGCGAGAGGTCGTTGAGGCGTTTGATATGGGCTTTCGGCAGCAGCAGCGTTTCGAATGGCCAGGCCGCCCACCAGGGCACCACCGCCAGCCAGTGTTCGGTCTCAACCACGGTACGGCTGCCGTCGGCTTGTTCGCGCGCGGCGTAGTCCACCAGCATCGGCGAACGGTGCGCGGCGTAGTAGGCACGCTGATGCGTATCTTCGCGCTGCGCTTCGTTAGGCAGGAAGCTGTTGGCCCATATCTGGCCGTGCGGATGGGGGTTAGAGCAGCCCATCGCCGCGCCTTTGTTTTCAAAAACCTGTACCCAGGGATAGTGCTGGCCGAGATCGGCGGTCTGCGCCTGCCAGGTTTTTACCACCTCTTCCAGCGCGGGCAGCGACATCTCCGGCAGGGTTTTGCTGTGGTCGGGCGAGAAGCAGATAACCCGGCTGGTGCCGCGCGCGCTCTCGCAGCGCATCAGCAGGTCGCTGCTCTCCGGCGCTTCCGGCGTATCGGTCATCAGCGCGGCAAAATCGTTGGTGAAAACGTAAGTGCCTTTATAGTCAGGGTTTTTATCGCCGGTGACGCGCGTATTGCCCGCGCAGAGAAAGCAGTCGGGATCGTGCGCCGGCAGCTTCTCTTGCGAAGGAGTTTCCTGCGCGCCCTGCCAGGGACGTTTGGCACGATGGGGCGAAACGAGGATCCACTGATCGATCAGCGGATTGTAACGGCGATGCGGATGATCGACCGGGTTAAATTTTTCCATGTTGAGTCCTGGTTAACGTCAAAAAGCCAGACAGGCAGGGTTAAAAAGTAGCACATCAGCGCCCGGTAAAGCGTGATCAAGTCTGGATAAATGGAATCGTTTACACAAGCTGAAAATTCTTATTCAAAGCGTTTTGCTGGTGGATAAACAGGAGAAAAGCGCGGAGCAATGGTAGCGGTTACATCACTCGCGCGGGGGAACAGGCAAACGCCGCTAGGCGGCGTCGCGGGGGTTAAGCCAGACGCTCCTGCTGACAGGTGTAGCCTTCGGCGGCAGGCACAAAGCTGAGTCGATGGGTAATGCAGCGCGGCGCGTCTTCGGCGTGGTGCGAAACGAACAGCAGCTGGGTGCGGCCCTCGCCGATAAGAATATCGACGAAGCGGCGCACCAGCTGGCGATTAATGGGATCCAGCCCCTGCAGCGGTTCGTCGAGGATCAGCAGCGCCGGATGCTTCACCAGCGCGCGGGCGATCAGCACCAGCCGCTGCTGGCCCCAGGAGAGGCTATGGAACGGCGCGTCCGCCAGCGCGTTATTCATACCGAGCAGCGCCAGCCACTGCCGCGCCAGCGCCTTCTGCCGCTCCGACGCGGCCTGATAGAGGCCGATGGAGTCGAAGAAGCCGGAAAGGATCACGGTGCGTACGTTGACGCTGACGCGATACTCCAGGTGCAGGCTGCTGCTGACGTAGCCGATATGCTGTTTAATATCCCAGATGGTTTCGCCGCTGCCGCGTTTGATGCCGAACAGCCAGAGATCGTTGCTGTAGCCCTGCGGGTGATCGCCGGTCACCAGGCTCAGCAGCGTCGATTTTCCGGCGCCGTTCGGTCCGACAATCTGCCAGTGTTCACCGGCGTTGACCTGCCAGCTCAGCCCGTTAATGATCGCCTTATCGTTGTAGCGAACCACGCCGTTGCGCAGGATAACGCGCGGCGTATCCTCTGCCAGCGGCGGTAGCCGATCGAGATGATCCGGCTCCGGCAGGGCCATGCCCTCCAGCCGTTCGCTGTGCGCCAGCTGCGCCACCAGCGCTTCTGCGAGGATCGCCTCGCGCGCGCCGACGTGGGTCAGGGTACACTCCGCCAGCACGCCGACCTGCTGAACAAAACCGGGAATGTCGTCAAAGCGATTGAGCACCAGCACCAGCGCGACATCGGGCTGCTGCAGGTTCGCCAGCGTCTCCGTCAGGCTGGCGCGCGAGGCGACGTCCAGGCCGTCGAAGGGCTCATCGAGGATCAGCAGATCGGGCTGTTTCATCAGCGCCTGGCAGAGCAGCACCTTGCGCGTCTCGCCGGTTGAGAGATATTTAAAGCGCCGGTCGAGCAGGTAGCCAATGGCGAACCGCTCCGCCAGCGCCTGCGCGCGCGCCTCGTCCTGCACGTCATCCTGAATAATCTCCAGCGCGGTGCGGCCGGTATCGGTTTCGCCTTCGCTCAGCAGATCGGTGTTGTTGCGTTCCCATTCGTCGGCGACCAGCTTTTGCAGCTGTTCCAGCGACAGGCGCGTTGGGCGTGCGAACTGGCTGGTGAAGTCGCCTTTTTCCGGCGTCAGCTCGCCCGCCAGCGCGCGCGCCAGCGATGACTTGCCGCTGCCGTTGGCGCCGACGAAGGCCCAGCTCTGTCCGCCCGCCAGGCGGAGATCGTTCAGGTTAAGTAATCGGGTGTCGCTAAGACGAAACGTGCCTTGCGAAATTTGCAATAATGCCATGTTGTGTCCCATTTTATGCACTGTAATACCGGGTTGTACCCAGTGCCGCCAGGGAAGTCAAATCATGGCGCGCAGGTCAGAGCAGCGTAGCGATAATCGCGTGTTCGGCATTAAAACTCGCCGTGACGCGCGCGCCCGGCTGCAGATCCTGCTGCTGCACCTGTTGGTTCGTGAGCGTGGCGCAGAGCGTTTCGCCGCTCGGCAGGGTCATCAGCACTTCGCTCATCTGCTCGCCGGGTTCAATCTGGCTTACCTGCGCGCTCAGCTGATTATCCCCCTGAGAGGCTTCACGGCTGACCTGAATCCACGGCGCTTTGATCAGCACCAGCACCTCTTTGCCCGCCTCAAGCTGCAGGCGCGCCACGCTGCGCTCGGTCAGCGCCACCTTTAGCTGGGTGGCGCCGTCGGCCAGCTGCACCTGAAGATGCTGCACCACATGCTGCTGGTCATGGGCCACGACCGTGCCGAACAGCTGGTTGCGCGCGCTGGTCTGTAGAGAGAAACGTGCGATGGTCGCCAGCAGGCTGTCGAGCGGCACCGCGTCGTTTTGCAGCGCGTCAAACGCCTTTTGCTGAATCTGTTCCAGCAGCTGAAACAGCTGGATAAGCCGTTCGCCGTAGCGCGTCAGCCGCGCGCCGCCGCCGCCTTTGCCGCCGGTGGCGCGCTCCACCAGCACGTCGTCAGCCAGCTGGTTCATCTCGTTGATCGCATCCCAGGCGCTTTTGTAGCTAATGCCCGCCAGCTTTGCGCCCTGGCTGATAGAGCCGGTTTCGCGGATGCGCTTGAGTAACATCATACGGCGCGGATCGGCGAACAGCTTCTGCTGCAGCCGGATGGACAGGGATAGTTCAGCCTGCATAGTGGCGTCTCCAGAACGGGTAAATGCAACGATCATAGCGGGGAGCGGCGCAAAAAGTAAAAGCACGAAAAGGGCAGTGCGTTTTTTTCCTCAGACGTTACAATCACTTTTTTGCTTTGCTGAGTGAGACTTCCATGCTGGAACTGTTAAAAAGCCTTGCTGTGGCGGTGATTATGGTGCCGGTGGTGATGGCAATTATGCTGGGCCTGATTTATGGTCTGGGCGAGGTGTTCAACGTCATCTCGAAATTTGGCCGCCGCGAACACGCTTCACGCTCTGCCCGTTAATTCCCCGACGCCCGCCTGAGCGGGCGTTTTTTATTGTGCCTGCTCAACCTTCTTCTTTTCCTGCCGATAATTTTTTCACGCTGTTCTGGCGCGCGTTGTATCATCACTTACACAACGCATAACTGGAGAACACCATGTCATTCCGATCCTGTTGCTGGGGCCTTACCGCCGCGCTGAGCGTCACGCTGGCCGGTCAGGCGGTTGCCGCTGAAAAAATTACCGTCTTCGCCGCCGCGTCGCTGACTAACGCGCTGCAGGAGATTGCGACGCAGTATAAAAAGAAAACCGGCGTTGAGGTGGTCTCGTCGTTCGCCTCCTCTTCTACCCTGGCGCGCCAGATTGAGCAGGGCGCACCCGCCGATCTCTTTATCTCAGCGGACCAGCAGTGGATGGATGACGCCGTGGCGAAAAAGAGCATGGAGGAGACCACGCGCGTGACCCTGCTCGGCAACGAGCTGGTGCTGGTGGCGCCGCGCAGCGCTGGCGCGCAGTCGGTGACGCTGAATCAGCAGACCGACTGGCAAAGCCTGCTGAAAGGCGAGCGGCTGGCGGTCGGCGATCCAGACCATGTGCCTGCCGGCATCTACGCGCAGGAAGCGCTGCAGAAGCTGGGCGCCTGGGAGCAGCTCTCGCCGTCGCTGGCGCGCGCCAATAATGTGCGCGCCGCGCTGGCGCTGGTTGAGCGCAATGAGACGCCCTACGGCATCGTCTATGGTTCGGACGCGGTGGCCAGCGAGAAAGTTCAGGTGGTCGGCACGTTCCCGGCTGACAGCCATAAGCCGGTGGAATACCCGATGGCAATGGTAAAAGGGCATAGCAACGCCGCGGTAAAGGCGTTTTATGACTATCTGAAAGGGCCGCAGGCGGCCGCGGTATTCAAACAGTACGGATTCTCCCCAAAAGCATGATACTCAGCGATCCCGAATGGCAGGCAGTGGTGCTTAGCCTGAAAGTCTCCAGCATCGCGGTGCTGTTCAGCCTGCCGTTTGGCATCCTTACGGCCTGGATTCTGGTGCGCTGCCAGTTTCCAGGCAAATCGCTGCTCGACAGCATTATTCATCTGCCGCTGGTCTTGCCGCCGGTGGTGGTGGGCTATCTGCTGCTGATAGGCCTGGGCCGGCGCGGCGTGATTGGCCAGTATCTCTATGACTGGTTCGGCTTTAGCTTCGCCTTTAGCTGGCGCGGCGCGGCGCTCGCCTCGGCGGTGATCGCCTTTCCGCTGATGGTGCGCGCCATCCGGCTGGCGCTGGAGGCGGTGGATCTGCGGCTGGAGCAGGCGGCGCGTACCCTCGGTGCCGGGCGCTGGCGCGTGTTCTTCACCATCACGCTGCCGCTGACCCTGCCCGGCATTATCGTTGGCACCGTGCTGGCCTTTGCCCGCTCGCTGGGTGAGTTCGGCGCTACCATTACCTTTGTCTCTAATATTCCACAGGAGACGCGCACGCTGCCGCTGGCGATGTTTACCCTGATTGAGACCCCTGGCGCTGAGGGGGCGGCGGCGCGGCTCTGCGTTATCGCCATCGCGCTGGCGCTGCTGTCGCTGCTGATTTCAGAATGGCTGGCGCGCTGGGGCCGTAAAAGGATGGGTGCCTGATGCTGACGCTGAATTTTTCACAGCGGCTGGGTGATCACCAGCTCGATATTGACGCGCAGATCCCGGCGAAGGGGATTACTGCGCTATTTGGCGTCTCCGGCGCCGGCAAGACCTCATTGATTAACGCCATCAGCGGTCTGACGCAGCCGCAGCGCGGCACGATTGCGCTGAACGGCCGCGTGCTGCTCGACGTAGAAAAGGGCGTAATGCTGCCGCCGGAAAAACGCCGCGTCGGTTATGTATTTCAGGATGCACGGCTCTTTCCACACTATCGCGTGCGCGGCAATCTGCACTACGGCATGTCGCCCGCGATGAAAGGGCAGTTCGACGCGCTGGTGGCGCTGCTGGGGCTGGAAACGCTGCTGGATCGCTTTCCGCTGTCGCTGTCGGGCGGTGAAAAGCAGCGCGTCGCCATTGGCCGCGCGCTGCTGAGCGCGCCCGATATTCTGCTGATGGACGAGCCGCTCGCCTCGCTCGATCTGCCGCGCAAGCGCGAGCTGATGCCCTATCTGCAGAAGCTGGCGAAGCAGGTCGATATTCCGGTGCTCTACGTTACCCACAGTCTGGATGAAATTTTACAGCTGGCGGAGAACGTGCTGGTGCTGGATCGCGGCGGCGTTAAGGCTTTCGGCCCGCTGGAGAAGGTCTGGAGCAGCAGCGCGATGCGGCCCTGGCTGCCGGTAAGCGAGCTGACCAGCGTGCTGCGCGTGCAGGTGCTGGAGCATCATCCCGACTATCCCATGAGCGCGCTGTCGCTTGGCGACCAGCATATCTGGGTAAGCCGGGTTAACTATCCGGTAAAAACGGTGCTGCGCATCCGCATCGCCTCGGCGGACGTCTCGCTGGCGCTGCAGCAGCCGCAGCACAGTTCAATACGCAATATACTGCCGGCGCAGGTGGTGGAGCTGCTTGAGGTGGGCGATCAGGTCGAGGTTCGCTTGCGCATCGGCGTCAGCGAACTCTGGGCGCGCATTTCGCCCTGGGCGCGAGATGAGCTGGGCATTCGGCCGGATCAGTGGCTCTATGCCCAGATAAAAAGCGTGTCGGTCGCCGCCTGACTAGAGCAGCTGCTGCTCGATCACCGCGGCGATGCCCGGCTCAAGGTTGGTGCCGATCACCTGCTTCGCGCGCGCCTTGATCGCCTCGTCGGCATTGCCCATCGCCACGCCGAGCCCGACCGCTTCCAGCATGCTGAGATCGTTGTAGTTGTCGCCGAAGGCGATAACGTCCTGCATGGTCAGGCCCAGTGAGGCGACCCACTCCGCCAGCCGCTTGCCTTTGCTGTTGCCGCGCTGTGCAATATCCACCTGATCGTGCCACGACCATTCGCACGCCAGTCCCAGCTCCGCTTCCACGTGCGTCGCGAACTGCTGCAGTTCGGCGGTGTTTTCATGGGAAAGCGCGAACTTCCAGATCGCCTGTGCGTCGCGCGCCGCCTGCGCCAGGTTCGGCACCTGAACAAACAGCGGACGCTGATGCGGCGGCAGTGATTCAGCCCATTTCAGGGTGCGCGTTACGTGGCCGGTTGGCGTCTGATAGAGCATCGCATCGTCGACGTAGAGCAGGCCGTGAATCTGGTGCGCATCCAGCATCTCAATGACGCGCAGCGCCTGATCCTTATCCAGCGGATCGGCAGTCAGCACCTTTTTTGCCTGATAATCATACAAATAGGTGCCGTTGCAGCAGATTGCGGGTGTATCAAGCTCCAGCGCCTGATAAAAAGGGTGGATGGCGCAGTGGTGACGGCCGGTCACGATAGCCACTTTTACGCCAGCCTGGCGAGCGCGCTTCAGCGCCTCGATTGACTGGGGCAGGATGGTTTTTGCGGGCGTCAGCAGTGTGCCGTCAAGATCGAGGGCGATTACGCGATAGCTCATGGCTTATTCCGTCTGAAGGATTAAAGAGGCATCGAGTCTACACCCGGGCGCGGGCCTGAGACAAAAAGCAGGGCACAAATGATTCCGGCGCACCGTGGCAAAACAGGCTACAGTGAGCCACAGACATAAACTGACAGGCTGCGAACAAGGAGAATGCATGAAACAAGTCGTTTATACCGCCAGTCCCGAGAGCCAGCAGATCCACGCGTGGCGGTTAGATGAAGAGGGCGCGCTTTCGCTGTTGCAGGTAACTGACGTCTCCGGCCAGGTTCAGCCGATGGTGGTCAGCCCGAAAAAAGATTTTCTCTACGTCGGCGTGCGCCCGAACTTCCGCGTGCTGGCGTTCCGCATTGCCGCTGACGGCACCCTGAGCGAAGCGGGCGAAGCGCCGCTGCCGGGCAGCCCGACCCATATTTCCACCGATCGCACCGGCAGCTACCTGTTTTGCGGCTCCTATAACGACGCCTGCGTCAGCGTCAGCCCGATTGGCGCAGATGGCCTGCCGCAGGCGCCGACGCAGGTGATCCGCGAGCTGGACGGCTGCCACTCCGCCAATATCGACAACGTCAATCAGACGCTGTTCGTCCCGGCGCTGAAGCAGGATCGCATCTGCCTCTATTCGCTGAGCGCTGACGGCACGCTGGCGCCGCGCACGCAGGCGCAGGTCACCACGGTAGAGGGCGCGGGCCCGCGCCATATGGCGTTTCATCCCAACGGCAACTACGCCTACTGCGTCAACGAGCTCGACAGCACCGTCGACGTCTGGGCGCTGAGCAACGCGCGCGGGGAAGTTGAGCGCGTACAGTCGCTGGACATGATGCCGCCTGGCTTTAACGAAACGCGCTGGGCGGCGGATATCCATCTGACGCCCAATGGCCGCTTCCTTTACGCCTGCGATCGCACCAGCAGCACCATTACGGTGTTCAGCGTCAGCGAAGATGGCGGCTTGCTTTCTATCGAGGGCTACCAGCCGACCGAAACCCAGCCGCGCGGCTTTAATATCGATAACAGCGGGCGCTATCTGGTGGCGGCAGGCCAGAAATCGCACCATATCGAAGTGTACCGCATCAGCGAGCCACAAGGGTTGCTGACTCCGCTGGCGCGCTACGCGGTAGGCCAGGGCCCGATGTGGGTGGTGATCCACCAGCTCGACTAAGCAGATAACTCAGGTGCAGCGGGGTCGCGGCCCCGCGCGCCTTTAGCTAAATGGCAGGAGGCCGCGGCAGGATCAATATCGACCCCTTCAGGCTGTGACAGGATAGGCGGATTGTTTTTTTCGGAGTCAGGAACGATGAAGAAGAAAAACCGCACGCCCACCCCGCACGACGCTGCGTTCCGGCAGTTTCTCGCCCAGCCGGAAATCGCCCGCGATTTTATGTTAATCCACCTTCCGCCTGAACTGCGCGCCGTCTGCGATCTCAGCACGCTAAAGCTGGAGTCCGGCTCATTTATTGAGGACGATCTGCGACACTATATCAGCGACGTGCTCTATAGCCTGAAAACCACCGCCGGCGATGACAGCTATGTTTATGTGCTGATTGAGCACCAGTCCACGCCGGATAAACATATGGCATTCAGGCTGCTGCGCTATGCGGTAGCCGCTATGCAGCGCCATCTCGATGCCGGTCATAAAAAATTGCCGCTGGTGATACCGGTGCTGTTCTACGTGGGCAAGCGCCGCCCCTATCCCTGGTCAACCTGCTGGCTGGATGAGTTCAGCGATCCGGCGCTGGCGGCGGGGCTCTACGGCAGCGCTTTTCCGCTGGTAGACGTCACCGTGATACCTGATGAAGAGATTGCCGGTCATCGCACGATGGCCGCGCTGACGCTGCTGCAAAAGCATATTCATCAACGCGATTTAATCGAGATTCTGGACAAGCTGGCGTCCATCCTTCTGGCCGGTTATCTCTCTTCATCGCAGTTAATATCGCTGATACACTACATTCTTCAGGCTGGCGAAACCTCAGACGCCAAAGCTTTTGTTCGCGAGCTGGCACAGCGGATGCCGCAGCAGGAGGAGGAATTGATGACTATTGCAGAACAGCTTGAACAGAAAGGGATGGAAAAAGGCATCCAGCTTGGCCGTCAGGCGGGCCGCAACGAGGGCAAGCTTGAAGTCGCGCGACGCCTGCTGGAGATGGGCATGGCCAGCGAGTCGGTCCAGCAAGCGACCGGCCTGAGCGAGGCGGAGCTGGCGCAAATCCGTCACTAATCGCTGGCGTAGCGGCGCCGCTTATCGCGCGCCGCCTTCAAATCCGTTACGAATAGTTCACCGTAATGCTGGCGCTCGCCAGCGCATGGAAGTGCACGTTAAAGCCGACCATGGCACCGCTTGCCTCGGCGTCTACCTCAATCGTCTCTACATCCAGCGCATGCACGGTAAAAATATAGCGATGGCTTTCGCCCTGCGGCGGCGCTGCGCCGCCGTAGCCCGCTTTGCCGAAATCGGTGCGCGTCTGCAGCGCCCCCTGCGGCAGCATCGCCTGGCCGGAACCGGCGCCTTGCTCCAGCAGCTGGGTGCTGGCGGGAATATTTACCACCACCCAGTGCCACCAGCCGGAACCGGTCGGCGCATCGGGATCGAAACAGGTCACAACGAAACTTTTGGTGCCTTCCGGCGCATCGTCCCACGCCAGGTGCGGAGAGATGTTATCCCCCTGGTAGCCCATGCCGTTAAACACCTGGCGCTCCGGCATTTTGTCGCCGTCGTTAAAGTCATTGCTGAAAACGCGCATCTTCTCTCCTCGGTTGTCATGAACCTTCAGTATGAACGCTTTCCATCTTAGCGAAAAACAGAGGCGGTTCCAGCAGTTAGCGACGTTTACGCGCTGAAATGCGCCTCCTGCGTCAGCGCCTCGGCAATCGCCTGGGTGAGCTGGCGCAGCGCCTGCGGCGTGATGATATAGGGCGGCATCAGATAGATCAGGCGGCCAAAGGGACGGATCCAGACGCCGCGCTCGACGAAAAAGCGCTGCAGCGCGGCCATATTCACCGGACGACGCGTCTCAACAACGCCAGTCGCCCCCAGCACGCGCACATCCGCCACCTGCGGCGCAGCGCGCAGCGGCATCAGCTCGTCGCGCAGCTGCTGCTCAATGCGCGCCACCTGCTGCGGCCAGTGGCCTTCGTTAAGCAGCGCGAGGCTCTCTGCGGCGACGGCGCACGCCAGCGGATTGCCCATAAAGGTCGGCCCGTGCATAAAACAGCCCGCCGGGCTGTCGCTGATAGCCTCGGCGACGCGGCGCGTGGTCAGGGTCGCTGCCAGCGTCATCATGCCGCCGGTCAGCGCCTTGCCGACGCAGAGAATATCGGGCGTCACCTCTGCATGTTCGCAGGCGAAAAGTTTGCCGCTGCGGCCGAAGCCGGTGGCGATTTCGTCGGCGATCAGCAGCACATCATAGCGATCGCAGCAGGCGCGCACCCGCTGCAGATAGCGCGGATGATAGAAGCGCATTCCCCCCGCGCCCTGCACGATGGGCTCAAGGATCACCGCGGCAAGCTGCGCATGGTGCTGCTCAATCAGGCGGACAAAGTCATCCGCGTCGCGCTCGTCCCAGGGATCGTCAAAGCGGCACTGCGGCGCGGCGGCGAAGTGGTGCATCGGCAGATAGCCGCGCCACAGGCTGTGCATCGAGTTATCGGGATCGCACACCGACATCGCCGCAAAGGTGTCGCCGTGGTAGCCGCGCTGCAGCGTAAGAAACTGCTGGCGCGTTTCGCCGCGGCCCAGCCAGTACTGCATCGCCATCTTCATCGCCACTTCCACCGCGACCGAACCAGAATCGGCGAGAAATACGCACTCCAGCGCGGCGGGCGTCATCGCCACCAGCTGGCGGCAGAGTTTCACCGCCGCAGGATGCGTAATGCCGCCGAACATCACATGCGACATCTGCGCCATCTGATCCTGCATCGCCTTGTTCAGGCGCGGGTGGTTATAGCCGTGGATCGCCGCCCACCAGGAGGACATGCCGTCCACCAGCTCGCGGCCGTCAGCCAGCTGCAGTTGCGTGCCCTGCGCTGCGACCACCGGATAGCAGGGCAAGGGATCGCGCATTGAGGTATAGGGATGCCAGATGTGCTGGCGGTCAAATTCGGCGTCCTGAGAGGTGAACATGGTAGTTGTAAACAAAAATAAAAAGATTTAGTTTACAAGTATAACCACGTTAACTGTCGGGATGACACCCTTTTTTTGGAGTAGGCAATGGCACAACACTGGACTCTGGCGCAGGCGCAGGCGCTGTTTGATAAACCTTTTCTTGAGCTGATGTTTGAGGCGCAGCAGGTGCACCGCCAGCATTTCGACCCGCGCCAGGTTCAGGTCAGCACGCTGCTGTCGATTAAAACCGGCGCCTGCCCGGAAGACTGCAAATATTGTCCGCAGAGCGCCCGCTATAAAACCGGCCTTGAGTCCGAGCGGCTGATGGAGGTGCAGGAGGTGCTGGCGTCGGCGCGCAAAGCAAAAGCGGCGGGATCGAGCCGCTTCTGCATGGGCGCGGCGTGGAAAAACCCTAACGACCGCGACATGCCCTATCTGGAGCAGATGGTGCAGGGCGTAAAAGCGCTGGGAATGGAAACCTGCATGACGCTTGGCACGCTAAGCGACAGTCAGGCGCAGCGGCTGGCGGGCGCCGGGCTCGATTTTTATAACCACAATCTCGACACCTCGCCGGAATTTTACGGCAGCATCATCACCACGCGCAGCTATCAGGAGCGGCTGGATACGCTCGGCAAAGTGCGCGACGCCGGGATCAAAGTCTGCTCGGGCGGCATCGTCGGGCTGGGTGAGACCGTAAGCGACCGCGCCGGACTGCTGGTGCAGCTGGCGAACCTGCCGACGCCGCCGGAGAGCGTGCCCATTAATATGCTGGTAAAGGTCAAAGGCACGCCGCTGGCGGACAATGACGACGTCGAGCCGTTCGACTTTATTCGCACCATCGCCGTGGCGCGCATCATGATGCCGACCTCGCACGTACGCCTCTCAGCGGGCCGTGAGCAGATGAACGAGCAGACCCAGGCGATGTGCTTTATGGCGGGTGCCAACTCTATTTTCTACGGCTGCAAGCTGCTCACCACGCCGAACCCGGAAGAGGATAAAGACCTGCTGCTGTTCCGCAAGCTGGGCCTTAACCCGGAACATACCCACACCGCACACGGCGATAACGAACAGCAGCAGCAGCTGAGCGAGCAGCTGTTCCACGCCGACACAGAACAGTTCTATAACGCGGCGCTGTAATGAGCTTCTCCACGCGTATGGCGCAGGCGCTGGCGATGCGCCGCGCCGCTGATGGCTGGCGGCAGCGCCGTCTGGTAGCGCGCAACGATACCCGCACGCTGCAGATTGAGGGCAACCTGTACCGCCACTTTTCCAGCAACGACTATCTCGGCCTGAGCCAGCATCCGGCAGTGATCGCCGGCTGGCGTCAGGGGGCGCCGGGGGCTGGCGCGTCGAGCCACGTCACCGGCTACAGCGAACGCCACGGCGAACTGGAGGCGCAGCTCGCCGACTGGCTCGGCTATTCGCGCGCGCTGCTGTTTATCTCCGGCTTCGCCGCCAATCAGGCGATTGTGCATCTGCTGGCGCAGAAACAGGACCGCATTATCGCCGACAGGCTGGCGCACGCCTCGCTGCTTGATGCGGCGGGCCATACGCCTGCGACGCTGCGCCGCTTTCACCATAACGATGTCGCAAGCCTGACGCAGCGGCTGGCGTCGCCGTGCGACGGCGAAACCCTGGTGATTACCGAGGGGATCTTTAGCATGGACGGCGACAGCGCGCCGCTGGCGGAGATCGCCGCCGCTGCCCGCCGCGCCGACGGCTGGCTGCTGGTGGATGACGCCCACGGCGTCGGCGTGGTGGGCGAGCAGGGGCGCGGCAGCTGCTGGCGGCAGGGTGTTAAGCCGGAGCTGCTGGTGGTCACCTTTGGCAAGGCCTTCGGCGTCAGCGGCGCGGCGCTGTTGTGCGATGACGCCACCGCCGACTATTTTCTGCAGTTCTCCCGTCACCTTATCTACTCCACGGCGATGCCGCCCGCTCAGGCGAGCGCGCTGCTGGCGGCGCTGGGCGAGGTGCAGCGCGGCGACGCCCTGCGTCAGCGGCTCAGCGACAATATTCAGCGCTTTCGCCGCGGCGCGGCGGGCTTGCCCTGGTCGCTGATGCCGTCCGACAGCGCGATACAGCCGCTGATCGTCGGCGACAACGGTGCCGCGCTGGCGCTGTCGCAGCGGCTGGCGCAGGCGGGCTGCTGGGTCAGCGCCATTCGCCCCCCGACCGTGCCGCCCGGCACCGCGCGGCTGCGCATTACCCTGACCGCTGCCCATCGGGCAGAGGATATCGACGCACTGCTGGAGGCGCTGCATGACGCTGCGGGTGAATAAAGAGGCGGTAGCGCGCGCGTTTGGCCGCGCGGCGGGCCATTACGAACAGCACGCCGAGCTGCAGCGCCGCTGCGGCGACGCCCTGCTGGCGCTGGCACCGCCCCTGGTCGAGGGCGATCTGCTCGATGCGGGCTGCGGCACCGGCTGGTACAGCCGCCTGTGGCAACAGCGCGGGCAGCGCGTCGTGGCGCTCGATCTCTCGCCGCAGATGCTGCGGCAGGCGCGCAGCCTCGACGCGGCGAGCAGCTATCTGGCGGGCGATATCGACGCCTTGCCGCTGGCGAGCCAGAGCGTCGATTGCGTCTGGAGTAATCTGGCGGTGCAGTGGAGCAGCGATTTGCGCACCGCGCTGCAGCAGTTCGCTCGCGTGCTGCGTCCCGACGGCGTCATGCTCTTCTCAACGCTGCTGGCCGGTTCGCTGCAGGAGGTGCACGACGCCTGGCGCCCGCTGGGCGTCGGCGAGCACGCCAATCGCTTTTTAACTGAAGATCGGGTGCGCGCGGCAGGCGCCGGTCTCAATCTCTGCTTTATCCGTCAGACGCAGGTGATGCATTTTCCCAGCGCGCTGAGCGCGATGCGATCGCTGAAGGGCATCGGCGCCACGCATCTGCACCAGGGCCGGGACGGCGCGCCGCTGACGCGGCAGCGGCTGGCGCGGCTCGAAGCGCTGTGGCCGCGCGATGCGCAGGGCTACCGTCTGACCTATCAACTGATTTTTGGAGTCACGCAACGATGAAATGGTTTATTACCGGTACCGACACCGAGGTCGGCAAAACCGTTGCCAGCGGCGCGCTGCTGCAGGCGGCGAGCGCGGCGGGCTACCGCACCGCCGGCTATAAGCCGGTAGCGTCCGGCTGCGACGTCACGCCGGAGGGCGCGCGCAACAGCGACGCGCTGGCACTGCAGCGCTACAGCAGCCTGGCACTGCGCTATGAGCAGGTCAATCCGCTGGCATTTATTGAGCCGACAGCGCCCCATATCGTCAGCGCGGAAGAGGGCAGGCCTATCGCCTTTGACACGCTCTCAAGCGGGCTGCGCGCACTGGAGGCGCAGGCGGAGTGGGTGCTGGTCGAGGGGGCAGGCGGCTGGTATACGCCGCTGTCAGAGACGCAAACCTACGCCGACTGGGTTGCGCAGGAGCAGCTGCCGGTCATTCTGGTCGTCGGGGTCAAACTGGGCTGCATCAATCACGCCATGCTCACCGCCGATGCGGTGCAGGCGCGCGGCCTGCGGCTGGCGGGCTGGATCGCCAACGATATCGAACCGCCGGGCAAGCGGCATCAGGCCTATATGGCGACGCTGAAACAGCGTATTCCCGCCCCGTTTCTCGGCGAAATCCCCTGGCTGCCCGACGCGGCGGCGCAGGCGGACTGCGGCCGCTTCGTAACGCTGCCCCGCTAGCGTTCAGCTCACCGTCAGCCACTTGTTGACGGTGAGATCATCCAGCTGCGCCACGCGCCCCTGCGCGACGTTGCGGCCGCGGTGCAGCAGCAGAAAGTAGTCGGCGACGCGGCGGATCAGCGAGACGCGTTGCTCCAGCAGCAGCACGGTCAGGCCGTAATCCAGATTCAGGCGGCGGATCAGATTGCCCATCTCCTCTTCCAGCCAGGGCGACATGCCATCGGTGGGCTCGTCAAGAATCAGCAGTCTGGGACGCAGCACCAGCGCACGCGCCAGCGCCAGCTGCTGCTGCTGGTCAACCGGCAATTCGCCGCTGCGCTGCTGTCGCAGCGAATAGAGCGCCGGAAACAGGTCGAACACCATCTCGGGGATCACGTGCGGTTTTTCGCTCTGACCGCTGCCCGCCAGCAGGGCGATCAGCAGATTATCCTCCACGCTCATCTGCGAGAAGATATGGCGTCCCTGCGGCACATAGCCGATGCCCATGCGCGCGCGCTGCTCGGCCGGCTGTAGCAGCAGATCGCGCGGCGGAAAGCCATCCTCCTGCCAGGTCATCGAGCCGCTGTTAACTGGCAGGCGACCCATAATGCAGTTTACCAGCGTGGTTTTTCCCATGCCCGAACGCCCCAGCACGCCGGTGCAGGTGCCGGGCGGCAGGTCGAGATCCACATCCCACAGAATATGGTTCTGCCCATAAAACTGATTCACCGAACGTAAACTCAGCATCTGACTCTCCTCTTGCAGATTTTGCCTGAATGCTTCCGCTCTTTGACGTCTGGCAAACAAGTCTTCAACGGTGGCGCTATCGCGAATGTCGCCTTGCCTTACTTCCCTCAACTCTCCCGATAAACATTGCAATTACCGGGCCAGAATCGTCCTGAGGCAGTTAAAGCTTCAGCGGGGCACAATTAGCCGGGAAAAGATGAAAAATGCTTAACAATTGCTTCAGGTAATCAGGGTGCTGCACTTTCACGGTGCTGATGCGTTAACGTTTCTGGTGCAACAGGGCTGTGACAAGGCAGCCTGTTGAATTTAGCTGGTCTTAAAGTGGGTCGCGGCTGATTGAAAATTCAGCGCCAGGCTGAAAAAGCATAGCTAACCGCCACGTTTTCGGCGGGAATTTAAGCGGAAAAAATTTTTTTTCACGCGGGCGGCTTAACAACAAAAAATTATGCACAGCCGATGGCGAAAGGGCTGCCTTTAGTTATCCACCATTCCTGTGGATAACCTTGTGCATTAGACAGTGAAAACAGAGCGCAAGCGAGGAAATACGCGGCCTGGTTACATAATGCTGAGAAACTGGGCTTTTGGATTATTTATATATAAAACAGATAGTTAATAAAAAACAAGCCTGAGAATTCTCCGCTGCTTATTACGGCTGAAATTTAATGACGGTCTCTTGACAAATGTTATAAATCCGCTCCGGCTGGGGATAACCTTGCGCAACGGCAAAAATGTTGTCGCACTGTTACAGCGAGAGAGGCGCAGCGCGGCGCCAGCCTGCTAATGTGCCGCGTTACTGGTGATTTATCCAGTATTATTTTCTGGCAAAATCGCCACGGCAGAGTAAAATGACTCGGCTAGCCGCCGCATTCTTCAGCAGGAACCGCATCTCATGAGTAAAGTCTTTAAACTAAATTCCGCCTTTCAGCCCTCCGGCGACCAGCCAGAGGCGATTCGTCGCCTCAAAGAGGGGCTGGAGGATGGTCTTGCCCATCAGACGCTGCTCGGCGTAACCGGCTCCGGCAAGACCTTTACCGTCGCCAACGTTATTGCCGATCTCAACCGGCCGGCGATGGTGCTGGCACCCAACAAAACCCTGGCGGCGCAGCTCTATGGTGAGATGAAAGAGTTCTTCCCCGATAACGCGGTGGAGTTCTTCGTCTCCTACTACGACTACTACCAGCCTGAAGCCTATGTGCCGAGCTCCGACACCTTTATCGAAAAAGACGCCTCGGTAAACGAACATATTGAGCAGATGCGTCTGTCGGCGACTAAGGCGCTGCTGGAGCGTCGCGACGTGATCGTGGTGGCGTCAGTTTCCGCTATTTACGGCCTCGGCGATCCCGATCTCTATCTGAAAATGATGCTGCACCTGACGCGCGGCATGATTATCGATCAGCGCAGCATTCTGCGCCGTCTGGCGGAGCTGCAGTATGCGCGCAACGACCAGGCGTTTCAGCGCGGCACCTTCCGCGTGCGCGGCGAAGTGATCGATATCTTCCCGGCGGAGTCGGAAGATACCGCGCTGCGCGTCGAGCTGTTCGATGAAGAGGTCGAGCGGCTGTCGCTGTTCGATCCGCTTACCGGACAGATTCTCTCCACCGTGCCGCGCTTTACGATCTATCCCAAAACGCACTACGTTACGCCGCGCGAACGTATCCTGCAGGCGATGGAAGATATCAAAGTTGAACTGGCGGATCGCCGTCGGGTGCTGCTGGAGAACAATAAGCTGCTGGAAGAGCAGCGCCTGACGCAGCGCACCCAGTTCGATCTGGAGATGATGAACGAGCTTGGCTACTGCTCGGGCATCGAAAACTACTCGCGCTACCTCTCCGGGCGCGGGCCGGGCCAGCCGCCGCCGACCCTGTTCGACTATCTGCCCGCCGACGGGCTGCTGATCGTCGATGAATCGCACGTTACCATTCCGCAAATCGGCGGCATGTATAAAGGCGACCGCGCGCGTAAAGAGACGTTGGTGGAGTATGGCTTCCGCCTGCCTTCCGCGCTCGATAACCGCCCAATGAAGTTCGAAGAGTTTGAGGCGCTGGCGCCGCAGACTATCTACGTCTCGGCGACGCCGGGCAACTATGAGCTGGAGAAGTCGGGTGGCGAGGTGATCGATCAGGTGGTGCGTCCTACCGGCCTGCTCGATCCGCTGCTGGAGGTGCGTCCGGTGGCGACCCAGGTGGACGATCTGCTGTCGGAGATCCGCAAGCGCGTTACCCTCAACGAGCGCGTGCTGGTGACGACGCTGACCAAGCGTATGGCGGAAGATCTTACCGAATACCTTGAAGAGCACGGCGAGAAGGTGCGCTATCTGCACTCAGATATCGATACCGTCGAGCGTATGGAGATCATCCGCGATCTGCGTCTCGGCGAGTTCGACGTGCTGGTGGGGATCAACCTGCTGCGCGAAGGGCTGGATATGCCGGAAGTGTCGCTGGTGGCGATCCTCGATGCGGACAAAGAGGGCTTCCTGCGTTCAGAACGCTCGCTGATCCAGACCATCGGACGCGCCGCGCGTAACGTTAACGGCAAGGCGATCCTCTACGCCGACAAGATCACCAACTCCATGGCGCGCGCCATTGAAGAGACTGAACGCCGTCGCGAGAAGCAGCAGAAGTACAACGAGGAAAGAGGCATTGTGCCGCAGGGGCTCAACAAGAAGATCACCGATATCCTTGAGCTGGGTCAGAACGTCATCAAGACGCGCGGCAAAGCCAAAGCCAGCAGCCGCGGTGCCGCCGAGGCGGATGCCAGCTATCTGGCGCTGACGCCCCAGGCGCTGCAGAAGAAGATCCACGAGCTGGAGACGCAGATGCAGCAGCATGCGCAAAACCTGGAGTTCGAAGAGGCGGCGAACGTGCGCGACAAGCTGCATCAGCTGCGCGAACTCTTTATCGCCGCCTCGTAGCGGCTTAGCTAAATCGCTGGATGGCGTGTTCCAGCGCCACGCGCAGCAGCTGGCGGTCGTGACGATAGGGGATATCGGCGGCCTCCAGCGGCTCGCGGACGATCAGGCGATCTTCCACGCCGGCGGTATCGGCGGCCGGGCTGACCACCACCGCGTCAATGACCCGCTTGCCGATATATTTCTCCATCATTGCCAGCTTATCCGCCACCGTCAGGCTGGCGGCGGCAGGACTCAGCTCGCGCCCCAGGTTGCCGATAAACACCATGGTGGCGGGCGTACGGCGCAGCGCGCGCGCCATCTCCTCCATCAGCAGGCTCGGCATCAGGCTGGTATAAAAGCTGCCCGGTCCGATCAGAATCAGATCCGCTTCGGCGATCGCCTCCAGCGCTTCGCGCGTCGGCGTGACGTTCGGGTGCAGCATAAGCTCCTGCGGCGGCTGTTGCATGGCGTCAATGTCGGTTTCGCCGTAAACCATATTGCCTTCGCTGTCTAACGCCACCAGGTCGACCGGCTGCTCCGACATCGGGATAAGAAAGGCGTCAACCTTGAGCAGGTTGCGAATAATATTGATCGCCTCCAGCGGCCTGACGCTAAGGTGGTCCAGCGCTTTCAGCATCAGGTTGCCCAGGTTATGCCCGGACAGCTCGCCGTTGCCGGTAAAGCGATACTCAAACATCGCCGAGGCGACGCTCGGCTCGGTGATGAGCTGATTGATGCAGTTGCGCATGTCGCCCCAGGCGATACCGCCTTCTGAACGGCGAATGCGCCCGGTAGAGCCGCCGTTATCGGTGGTGGTGACAATGCCGGTCAGGCGCGAGCCCAGCGGCGACAGGGCGGACATCACGCGTCCCAGCCCGTGTCCGCCGCCCAGCGCCACCACGCGATCGAGGTCTGACAAAGTTCGGTTCATATTTCCTCTTTACACCCGCTGCCGACTAACCGTAACGGCATCTTTTTTAGCGGGCCATATTAACGCTACTGCCGCGAAAATGCGGCGAAAAAACGTTGTATATCAATATATACAGCGAAATTAGTGGATGGCAGAGCAGCCAAATTCGCGCTACCATTTGCCAACCATGTCGTCCATGTGGGCGACATACACTCAAAGCCTGTACGCCTAAGTCAAATGATAGGGGGTGCAGGCCGCAGCCGACGCGCTGCCAGGGTGCAGAAAGAAATGCCTGCATCTCCCGTATTTGGAAAAGGTGTTCTGGTGTCACAATTTACTGATGCATTTGCACGTCGGTTTTATTACCTGCGTCTCTCGGTGACGGATGTCTGTAACTTCCGCTGCACCTACTGCCTGCCCGACGGCTACAAGCCGCAGGGCGTGCGCAACAAAAGCTTTCTTTCACTCGATGAAATTCGACGCGTTACGCGCGCTTTCGCCGCGGCCGGCACCGAAAAGGTGCGTCTGACCGGCGGCGAGCCGTCGTTGCGTCGCGATTTTACCGATATTATCGCCGCCGTGCGGGAAAACCGCGCCATTCGTCAGATCGCCGTTACCACCAACGGCTATCGGCTGGCGCGTGACGTCGCCGCCTGGCGCGATGCCGGGCTGACGGCGCTGAACGTCAGCGTAGACAGTCTCGACGCGCGCCAGTTCCACGCCATTACCGGACAGGATAAGTTCCATCAGGTGATGGCGGGCATCGACGCCGCCTTCGACGCGGGTTTCCAGCAGGTCAAAGTCAACAGCGTGCTGATGCGCGACCTCAACAGCCGCAGTCTGCAAACCTTTCTCGACTGGATCCGCACGCGCCCGATTCAGCTGCGGTTTATCGAGCTGATGGAGACAGGCGAGGGCGGCGCGCTGTTCCGCCAGCAGCACGTCTCTGGCGCGGTGATCCGCGACCAGCTGGTGGCGCAGGGCTGGCAGCGCCGCGAACGCGGCCGCAGCGACGGTCCGGCTCAGGTCTTTTATCACCCTGACTACGTTGGCGAGATCGGCCTGATTATGCCCTATTCGCGTGATTTCTGCGCCAGCTGCAACCGTCTGCGCGTCTCGGCGCACGGCAATCTGCACCTTTGCCTGTTTGGCGACAGCGGCGTGCCGCTGCGCGATCTGCTGGTTTCTGACGCGCAGCAGGGGGAGCTGCAGGCGCGTATCGCGCACAGCCTGGGCGCGAAGAAGCAGACGCACTTCCTGCATCAGGGGAATACCGGCATCACGCAGAACCTTTCCTTTATCGGCGGTTAATCTCAGGAGCGAGCCAATGGGCAAATCTACGGGTGAATTTATTCCGGTCAACCTGGCGGTGCTGACCGTTTCCGATCGACGCGACGCCAGCAGCGACACCTCCGGCGATTATCTGCGCGCTGCCGCGCACGAAGCGGGTCACGTGGTGGTCGATCACGCCATCGTCGCTGAAGATCGCTACCGCATTCGCGCCATCGTGTCGCGCTGGATCGCCAGCCTGGATGTGCAGGTGGTGGTGATCAACGGCGGCACGGGATTTAACGCGAAGAACAATACGCCAGAGGCGATTGAGCCGCTGTTCGATCGCAAAATTGAGGGTTTCGGCGAGCTGTTTCGCATGTTCTCCTGGGAGGATATCGGCGGCTCGACGCTGCAGTCGCGCGCCGTCGCCGGTATGGCTAACGGCACGCTGATTTTCGCCGTGCCGGGCTCCACCAGCGCCTGCGAGAGCGCCTGGGAGCGCATTATCGCCGACCAGATCGACGCCCGCACCGGCCCCTGTAATTTCGTTTCACACCTAAAGAAGCTGTAAGCCATGCAACTGACACATATTAATGCCGCGGGCGAAGCCCATATGGTCGACGTCTCCGCCAAGGCGGAAACGGTGCGCGAGGCGCGCGCGGAGGCGCTGGTGCTGATGGCCGCCGAGACGCTGCAGATGATCGTCGACGGCAGCCACCATAAAGGCGATGTCTTCGCCACGGCGCGCATCGCCGGCATTCAGGCCGCCAAGCGCACCTGGGAGCTGATCCCGCTCTGTCATCCGCTGATGCTGAGCAAAGTTGAAGTTAACCTGGTCGCCGAGCCGGAACATCAGCGCGTGCGCATTACCTCTCTCTGCCGCCTGAGCGGCAAAACCGGCGTCGAAATGGAAGCGCTCACCGCCGCGTCGGTGGCGGCGCTGACCATTTACGACATGTGTAAAGCGGTGCAGAAAGATATCGTTATTGATCAGCTGCGCCTGCTGAGCAAAAGCGGCGGCAAGTCCGGCGATTTCCAGGCGGTGGCCCATGATTAAGGTGCTGTTTTTTGCCCAGGTGCGCGAGCTGGCAGGCACCAGCGCGCTGGAGATGCCCGCCGACTTTCCCGACGTGGCGACGCTGCGCGCTGCGCTGGCGCAAAAAGGCGATCGCTGGGCGCTGGCGCTGGAGCCGGGCAAACTGCTGGCCGCCGTAAATCAGACCCTGGTGCCGATGTCACATCCGCTGAAGGCCGGTGACGAAGTGGCGTTTTTCCCGCCGGTCACGGGAGGTTAGGATGGCAACGCAAATTCGCGTCGGCGCGGCGCCTTTCAGCATGGCTGACGAGTACGCCTGGCTTTCAACCTCCAGTGAAGATGGGGCGGTGGTGACCTTTACCGGCAAGGTGCGCAACCACAATCTGGGCGACAGCGTCGCCGCGCTTACCCTTGAGCACTATCCGGGGATGACGGAAAAAGCGCTGCACGAAATTGTCGAGGAGGCGCGCAGCCGCTGGCCGCTCCAGCGCGTCAGCGTTATCCACCGCATCGGCGAGCTGTTCCCTGGCGATGAGATTGTGTTTGTCGGCGTCACCAGCGCGCACCGCGGCAGCGCCTTCGCCGCCGCGGAATTTATTATGGACTACCTGAAAACCCGCGCCCCTTTCTGGAAGCGTGAAGCCACCGCCCAGGGCGATCGCTGGGTCGACGCCCGCGACAGCGACCATCAGGCCGCGCAGCGCTGGGATTAAGGCTTGCTGAGCTGCTCCGCCGGACCGAAATGGGTCTTGCCGTGAGCGTGTTCGCCGCCGCCGGAGACGCGTTTTAGCTGGATAACCTCGCCGCGCTGCCACGCGTTGGCGCCCGGCACTACCGGCTGGGTGACAATATCGGCGCGCGACGCCCGCAGCTTGCGGCTGTCGATAGCAAAACGTTTGTCGCGATCCGCCAGCAGGCGGTTATCGAGCTGGCCGTCGGCGGTAAAGCCCATCATCAGCGCCGGTATGCCGATCGGCAGGGTTTTATCGCGATCGGTATGCCAGGTGTGCCAGGTTTTACCGTAGGTGTTGGCGATGCGCGCCATCAGCGCGTGGTCCGCCGCCTGCGGCAGGCCCGGCGCAATCAGCGTGCCCGATTTCACCTCATATTCATGGCTGTGCCACAGCTTTTTCTCTTCCGGCGGCAGGCTCTGATAGAGCCGCGCGCTGATAATGTATTCCACCCCCATCAGCCGCGCGTCTTTGGTGTTGCCGTCGTAGATTACCGCCTGCATCACGTCGTCGTTCAGCACCGTCACGTAGTGGTGCGCCTCCATCTGGCCATTCTGGTCGCCGTTATAGAAGTGAAAGCCGTCGAGATAGGTGTTGATCGCCTCAATGGGCGGACGCGACTGCAGCAGGTCTGCGCCGGTGGCGAGCGCTTTCATTTTTGCCGAGGTGGGCGCACCGGGCGAGGCGACCTGAGCGGGCGTATTATTTGCGCCACAGCCGCTGAGCAGCAGGGCAATGGCGGCACCGAGCCAGAGTTTTTGCATAACTATTTCCTTTTACGCGAGAAAACCTCAGCCTGGCTGAGAAACGGCGATACGCAAGCGCGACGGCAGCATGGGAATTTACGCCCTGTCTGATGGTTTGTCCGCGCTTCGGTGCTAAGGTAAGGGTTTGTTTTCCTGCAAGGACAGCTATGTCAGTTTCCGCATCCCTCAAACGTTTCTCACTGCTCGCCGCGCTGGTGCTGGTGGGCTGTAGCAGCAAAAAAACGCCCGAGGCGCCGGTGCGTCAGCCGGCCGACGTCAAGGCGCAAATTCAGCGCCTGCTGCCCGCCCACGTCAGCGATAAGCCCGGCTGGGCTACAGATATCTACACCGCGTTCCGCACCCAGCAGATCGACCCCAGCGTCAGCAATCTGTGCGCCGCCATCGCCGTGTCCGATCAGGAGTCGAACTTCAGCGCCGAGGCGGCGGTGCCCGGCCTGTCG
Source organism: Pantoea agglomerans (assembly GCF_020149765.1). Lineage (NCBI taxonomy): Bacteria > Pseudomonadati > Pseudomonadota > Gammaproteobacteria > Enterobacterales > Erwiniaceae > Pantoea > Pantoea agglomerans. Next base: position 2,788,666 of record NZ_CP083809.1, on the reverse strand, counting down.
AAAATCGCCTGGGGTGAAATTGAGCGCCGCGCGGCGAAAGTGCATGTGCCGGCCTTCCTGGTGCGCACCGCGCTGCTGATCAAATCCTCTAACGGCGAGAGCTATGCGGCGCGGCTCGACAAAGTGCGCAGCGAAAAAGAGCTGAGCGCCATCTTCGACGACTTTATTGATATGGTGCCGATGGGGCAGACGCTGTTCGGTAACCTGAACCCGATCCACACCGGCGGCCCGATGCAGGTGAGTATCAGCTTTGCTGAAGCCCATGCCAAAGGCTATCCGTGGCCGGTAGACGGGTCGATTCGTCGCGAGGTCTTTACCCGCCACGGCGGCATGTACTTTGGCATTATGCATCTGCTTGGCTATCCGGCGGACTACAGCAAGCCGCTCTACCGCTTCGCCGACTTTAACGCCGGCTGGTACGCCAGCCGCAACGCGGCCTTCCAGGCGGCGGTGGCGCGCGCCACCGGAATGAAGCTGGCGCTGGATGGCGATCTGATCCTTTACGGTTCGGACAAGGCGGGCGCGACGGAGCTGGCGGTGCGCACCCTGGCGAAGCAGATTGATATGAGCGACAGCGCCATTCGCCGCGACCTGGAGAAAGGGGAGCAGGCGAGCTTCAGCGACAGCACGCTCTGGAAGCAGGTTTTCGCGCTGGCGGACAAGATGGCCGGTCGCCCGCTGCCGCGTGAGATGCTGCCGGGCATCAGGCTGGAGAGCCCGAAAATCACCCGCAATCTCACCACGGCCTGGTTCGCGCAGCGCGTCGACAGCCGTTACCAACAGTGTTTATCGCGCCGCTGAAGCGCGCGTTGTGGGTCAGTTAAGCTATGCTGTGCCACAATTAGGCATATCCGTCGGCTTGCCGGCGCCTTTTCACTTACATGAGGTGCATCATGGATCGATATCCACGCAATGATTCTCTGGTGCAGCCCGCGACCAGCGGCCTGCAAACCTATATGGCGCAGGTCTACGGCTGGATGACCTGCGGGTTACTGCTCACCGCCTTTGTCGCCTGGTATGCGGCAGGCAACGAACGCATTATGTTCTTTATCTTTTCCAGCCGTATGACCTTCTTCGGTTTGATTATCGCCCAGCTGGCGGTGGTCTTTGTGCTCTCCGGCATGGTGAATCGCCTGAGCGGCGCGGTTGCTACCGGGCTGTTTATGCTCTATTCCGCCCTGACCGGGCTGACAATGGCCAGCATCTTTATCGCCTATACCTATACCTCTATCGCCAGCACCTTCTTTATCACGGCGGGGATGTTTGGCGCGATGAGCTTTTACGGCTATACCACGAAACGCGATCTCAGCCGCTTCGGCAGCCTGCTGTTTATGGGGCTGATTGGTATTCTGCTGGCGTCGCTGGTGAACTACTGGCTGAAAAGCCCGGCGCTGATGTGGGCAATTACCTATATCGGCGTGGTGCTGTTTGTGGGACTGACCGCCTGGGATACCCAGCAGCTGCGCCAGATTGGCGAGCAGATCGACGTGCGCGACCGCGAGTCGCTGCGCCGCTATTCAATTATGGGCGCGCTGAGGCTCTATCTCGACTTTATCAACCTGTTCCTGATGCTGCTGCGTATCTTCGGCAACCGTCGTTAACCGGTAAAGTGCTCCATCCCGGCCGGGCTGGCGGGATGGAGCAGTGCCGCACTAGGCACTCTTCTGCAGTTTCTGTTCATTCTTCGCGCGCAGATGCTTCGCGCGACTCTCCAGCATCAGATAGAGCACCAGCGCCAGCAGCAGCGGCAGGATGAAATAGAGCACACGATAGGCGAGCAGCGCGGCGATAATGGTGCCGTGCGACGCATGCTGTCCGCTCAGCAGCGCCAGGAACACCGCCTCCAGTACGCCAATCCCGGCCGGAATATGAATAATCACCCCGGCGATACTGCTGATCAGCAGCACGCCGAGCACAACAGGGTAATCCACCTGACGCGCCAGCAGCAGCCAGATAATCGCGCCCATCACCAGCCAGTTAGCGGAAGAGACAGCGAACTGAAACAGCGCCATGCGCAGCGACGGCAGCTGCAGCGTCTGACGCCGGATAGTCCACTTGCGGCGCTTAGAAAAGGCGCAGGCCCAGAGAAAGATCGCCACCACCGCCAGCAGTACGACGCCGATAATGCGCAGCGTCGTCTCGCCGATAAACCAGCCGCCGGGGATCGGCACCATGCCGGCGCTGAACACCACCCCCGCCAGCAGGATATAGCCGAGCCAGTTGGTGGCGATGCTGAGCGAGAAGATGCGCGTGATGGTGGCGCTGTCCAGCCCCAGCCGCGAATAGAGCCGGTAGCGCATCGCCACGCCGCCAACCCAGGTGCTTAGCGTCAGGTTAAAGGCGTAGCAGATAAAGGAGACCAGCATCACCTGCCGCTTCGCCAGCTTGTGGCCGCAGTAGGCGCGGCCGATCAGATCATAACAGCCGTAGGTCAGGTAGCTGACGATCACCAGCGCGACAGCGCTCAGCACCGCGAGGCGGTTATAGTTGACGATGACGTTATAGACATCTTCCCAGTTCACTTTGCGCGCGTAGACCACCAGCAGCACAATCACCGCAATGAAAAAGAGCCAGGTCAGCACCTTCTTCGCCAGCTTCCACTTTGGATGTTTTTCCGCCATCAGGATTTAGCCCCTTCATTGTCTGTTTCGACACGGTCTTGCGTCTCCATCTCCGGCTGAACCGGCGGGTCGACCTGCGCAATCAGCGGCGTGTGCGCGGGAAGCCAGCCTGCGATGGCCGGGAAATGGCGTAAGAAGTGAAACACCACCACGCTTTTGGTCAGCTGCCACCAGTTGCGCGGCGGCAGCCGATCTTCCTGCACGCGCTGGCAATCTTTCGCCAGCAGCTGCTCCAGGTTATCGCGCAGCGTCTGGTTGAAGTCGCGATCGTAGACGATCAGATTGGCTTCAAGGTTAAGCGACAGGCTCAGCGGATCGAGGTTGCTGGAGCCGACGGTCGACCACTGGCGATCCTGCACCGCCACCTTGCCGTGCAGCGGGCGGCGAATATATTCATAGACTTCAACGCCCGCATCGACCAGGTAGTTATAGAGCAGCTCCGCGCCGACTTTAACAATCGGCATATCGGGTTCGCCCTGCACGATTAGCCTGACCCGCACGCCGCGCTGCGCCGCGTTGCGCATCTCGCGCAGCAGACGATAGCCGGGGAAAAAGTAGGCGTTGGCGATAATCACATCCTCTTTCGCGGTGCGCAGCATATCGAGGTAGTGCTTTTCAATATCGTCGCGGTGGTCGTCGTTGTCGCGATAGACGAACAGCACCTGGGCGTTGCCGGGGGTGGCGTTAACCGCCGGACGATGGGAGCGGCCGCCCCACCAGCGGCGCGTTACCGCTTCGCTGCCCATCGCCTCACGCACGTAGCGGGTGATATCGTCAACGATGGGGCCTTTGACCTCGACGGCGTAGTCCTGCTTCGCCTCCGGGCCGTAGCTGGTGTTGTGCTCGGCGGAGAAGTTAATGCCGCCAACAAAGGCAATAACCTCATCCACCACCACGATTTTCCGGTGCAGGCGGCGGAAGACGTTGGTGCGCATCCCCATCACCAGCGGACGCGGATCGTAATAGATAAAGCGCACGCCCTCAGCCGTCAGGCTGTTAACAAATTTGTCGGAGAGATCCGGCGAGCCGTAGCCGTCCACCATCACCTCTATCTTTACGCCGCGCTGCGCGGCAGTCAGCAGCTCGCGGTGCAGCGCGTTGCCGACCTCATCCTCAAACAGGATAAAGGTCTCCAGCATCACGCTGCGCTCGGCGCGCTGAATCGCGCCGAATACGCGCGGGAAAAATTCTTCGCCGTTTTCCAGCAGGCGCAGACTGTTGCCTTCTCGCCATTCAAAATTCATAGGTGGATCTCCACGGCGAGCGGGGCGTGATCGGACAGGTGCGACCAGGGCTTACGCGGCAGCGCCCAGGGTTGGCTGACGGTGGCGTTGCGTACGTAAATACGATCGAGCCGCAGCAGCGGAAAGCGCGCAGGGAAGGTGCGCGCCGGGCGACCGTGTTTCATGCTGAAAACCTCTTTTAATCCTGCGCCATGCTTCAGAATGTGATTGGCGCGCAGCTGCCAGTCGTTGAAATCACCCGCCACTACCAGCGGCGCGTCGTGCGGCAGCGAGGCCACCATGTCGCACATCATCTTCATCTGGGCGTGGCGGTGCGCCTCTTTCAGGCCCAGATGCACGCAAATAACGTGTAGCGTGCCGTGCGGCTCCGGCAGGCTGATTTTGCAGTGCAACATGCCGCGGTTTTCACTTCCTGCAACAGAAATATCGCGATTTTCATACTCCTGAATGGGAAACCGTGACAAAATCGCGTTCCCGTGGTGCCCTTCTGGATAGACGGCGTTGCGGCCATAGGCGAAATCGTTCCACATGGTGTCAGCCAGAAACTCGTAGTGCGGCGTCCCCGGCCAGTTCTCGTGATGCAGAGGGTGGACGGCATGGGTGCCCATCACCTCCTGCAAAAAGACGATATCTGCTGAGGTGGCGCGTACCGCTTCGCGCAGTTCCGGCAGGATGAAGCGACGGTTAAAGGTGGTAAATCCTTTGTGGGTATTGATCGTCAGGACTTTAAAGGAAAATCCTTGCTTAGTTTGTGGCATACTCTCGACGCACTCCTTTTCATCAGCAACAAAAGTAAAGTGTAGTCTTTGTCACAAACGGGTGCGGATAAGGATGGAAATTTAGGGCGTTATCCGAAAATTGCTTTACATTGAGGAAACCGTTACCGGCCTGTGCCGGTTGCACTTGGGCGATCTGTTGGGTCTGCCAGGAGAAAAGAATGAAATGGTCTAATCGTGTTCAAATCATCACCGGACAAACCTGCGTGCATATTGCTATGCATGCGCTGGTGATCGCCGCGCTGATCTGGGGCTGGAAACACAAAGCTCTGATCGAAGTGTGCAGCACGCTGGTAGCCGCCTATGCCGTGGTGTTTATCGCCATGCTGGTCCTGCAGCGTAGTGTTCGTTTGCGTAGCATCGGTGATTATCTTGAAGAAGCGACCACCACCTACTATTTTGGCGCGGCGATGATGACGCTGTTTATCGTCTCGCGCTACATACACAACGCCCTGCTGATTGGCATGCTGGGCGTGGTGATGCTGGTAGGGCCGGCGCTGGTCTCGCTGCTGGCGAAGGAGCCGGCAGGGCGCATCCAGAAGAAGCGTAGCTAACCTTCTGGGTTCGCTATCCGGGGGCTGCCGCAAGGCGGCCCCTGTTATTTTCGCCTTTCTCGCACCCCGCGACGAAAGCTGCTACACTGCCTGGCTTACGCATCGTAGTTTGTGCCCTTTTCACACGTTAGCCCTCGGCTGGCGTCACTTTCCCCCCTGAAAACTACACCGTGAATCGCGGTCAGGGCGGACCGGAGTAAAACACTTAATGTCTTTTGACTCTCTCGGCCTGAGCGCCGATATTTTGCGTGCGGTCGCTGAACAGGGCTACCGTGAACCTACGCCTATCCAGCGCCAGGCGATCCCTGTGGTGCTGTCCGGGCGCGATCTGCTGGCCAGCGCGCAGACCGGTACCGGCAAAACCGCCGGCTTTACGCTGCCGCTGCTGCAAAAACTCTCAACGACGGCTGCATCGGGCCGCGGCCGCCGTCCGGTACGCGCCCTGATCCTGACGCCGACGCGCGAGCTGGCCGCCCAGATCGGCGAAAACGTGCGCGACTACAGCAAATATCTTGAACTGCGTTCGCTGGTGGTATTCGGCGGCGTCAGCATTAACCCGCAGATGATGAAACTGCGCGGCGGCGTCGACATTCTGGTCGCCACGCCGGGCCGCCTGCTCGACCTGGAGCACCAGAACGCGGTCGATCTGTCGCAGATCGAAGTGCTGGTGCTGGACGAAGCGGATCGCATGCTGGACATGGGCTTTATCCACGATATCCGTCGCGTGCTGGCCAAACTGCCGGCGAAGCGTCAGAACCTGCTCTTCTCCGCAACCTTCTCCGACGACATCAAAACGCTGGCGGAAAAACTGCTGCATAACCCGGAGCAGGTCGAAGTGGCGCGCCGCAATACCGCCTCTGAGCAGGTATCGCAGCTGGTGCATTTCGTCGACAAAAAGCGCAAGCGGGAGCTGCTCTCGCAGCTGATCGGCGAAGGTAACTGGCAGCAGGTGCTGGTCTTTACCCGCACCAAGCACGGCGCCAACCACCTGGCAGAACAGCTGAATAAAGACGGCATCACCGCCGCGGCGATCCACGGCAATAAAAGCCAGGGCGCCCGTACCCGCGCGCTGGCCGACTTTAAAACCGGTGCCATCCGCGTGCTGGTGGCGACCGATATCGCCGCGCGCGGTCTCGATATCGAAGAGCTGCCGCACGTGGTGAACTATGAGCTGCCGAACGTGGCGGAAGATTATGTACACCGCATCGGCCGTACCGGCCGCGCCGCCGCAACCGGCGCCGCGCTCTCGTTAGTCTGCGTGGATGAGCACAAGCTGCTGCGCGATATCGAGCGACTGCTGAAGCGCGAGATCCCGCGCATGGCGGTACCGGGCTACGAGCCGGATCCGAGCATCAAGGCGGAGCCGATTCAGAACGGTCGCGGCCAGCAACAGCAGCCGCGCGGTCGCGGTCGTGGACAGGGCGGCGCGCCGTCATCTTCACGTCCGCAGGGCGACAAACGTGCGCCGCAGCCGCGCCGTCAGAGCCAGTCGGAGCAGGGCGCTAAGCCTGCGCGTCCGTCGCGTCGTCCGGCTGCGAAGAAAACCGGAACCGCGTAACGCCATGCGGGTGTTGCTTGCCCCGATGGAGGGCGTACTGGATTCGCTGGTGCGCGAGCTGCTGAGCGAGGTCAACGATTATGACCTCTGCGTCACCGAGTTTTTGCGCGTGGTGGATCAGCTGCTGCCGGTAAAATCGTTTTACCGGCTCTGTCCCGAGCTGCGCAACAGCAGCCGCACGCCTTCGGGCACGCGGGTGCGTTTGCAGCTGCTCGGTCAGCATCCTGAGTGGCTGGCGGAAAACGCGGCGCGCGCCGCCGAGCTGGGATCCTGGGGCGTCGATCTCAACTGCGGCTGCCCCTCGAAGCTGGTAAACGGCAGCGGCGGCGGCGCCACGCTGCTGAAAGATCCCGAGCTGATCTATCGCGGCGCGAAAGCGATGCGCGAGGCGGTGCCGTCGCATCTGCCGGTCACGGTAAAAGTGCGGCTCGGCTGGGATTCCGGCGAGCGGCGCTTTGAAATCGCCGACGCGGTGCAGCAGGCGGGCGCCAGCGAACTGGTGGTACATGGCCGCACCAAAGAGGATGGCTACCGCGCTGAGGCGATCAACTGGCAGGCGATTGGCGAGATCCGCCAGCGGCTGCGCATCCCGGTAGTGGCGAACGGCGAGATCTGGGACTGGCAGAGCGCGCAGGCGTGTCTGAAAGCGACCGGCTGCGATGCGGTAATGATCGGTCGCGGCGCGCTCAACGTGCCGAACCTCAGTCGTGTCGTGAAGTACAACGAGGCGCCGATGGCCTGGCCAGAGGTGGTGGCGCTGCTGCAGAAGTACACGCGGCTGGAGAAGCAGGGCGATACCGGCCTCTACCACGTCGCGCGCATTAAGCAGTGGCTCGGCTACCTGCGCAAAGCCTATCCGCAGGCCGACGGTCTGTTTACCGATATTCGCGCGCTGAAACACTCCTCCGCTATCGCCGAGGCGATCGACCAGCAGGCCGTTGCTCTGGCCCTGTGACAAAAATTCAGGCGACCCATTAGCAGGCTAAGCGTATAGTGAAAGCCATTTTTCACAACAAGCCAGCCTGCTATGTCTGATGTCGCGGTACTGACTAACGGTCAACTCAACAAACGCATTCTCTCTGTTCTGATCTTCACCTTCTTCTGCTATCTCTCTGTCGGGCTGCCGCTGGCGGTGCTGCCGGGATTCGTGCATAACCAGCTCGGCTTCAGCTCGTTTATGGCGGGGCTGATCATCAGCCTGCAATATTTCGCCACGCTGCTGAGCCGTCCGCAGTCGGGCCGGCTGGCGGATCGCCTGGGGCCAAAGCGGGTAGTTATGCTCGGCACGCTGCTCTGCGGTATGAGCGGCGTGATGACCATTATCGCCGCGCTGTGCCGCGACTGGCCGTCGATCAGCCTGCTGCTGCTGGCCGTCGGACGCCTGTTCCTCGGCGTCGGCGAAAGCTTCAGCAGCACCGGCTCCACGCTGTGGGGCATGAACATCGTTGGGCCGCTGCAGACCGCACGCGTCATCTCCTGGAACGGCGTCGCCACCTACCTGGCGATGGCGATTGGCGCGCCGCTCGGGGTGATGCTGAACCAGGGGCTGGGCATCAGCGGCTTTGCGGGTCTGGTGGCGCTGATGGGCGTCGTGGGTTACCTGCTGGCGAGCCGCAAACCGGCGGTCGAGGTGAGCCAGGGGCAGCGCATTCCGTTTCATCGCGTCTTTTCGCGCGTCTGGCTGTTTGGCCTGGCGCTCGGCTTCGGCACCATCGGCTTCGGCGTTATCTCGACCTTTATTACCCTCTATTTCGCCAGCCGCGACTGGAGCGGCGCCGCCTTCGCGCTGTCGCTGTTTAGCCTCGGCTTTGTGCTGTTTCGCCTGCTCTTCAGCCGTGCCATTACGCGTTTCGGCGGGCTGCGCGTCGCTATCGTCTCCTTGCTGCTGGAGTGCGCCGGGCTGCTGATTATCTGGCAGGCAGAGAGCAGCCTGCTGGTGGATTTCGGCGCGCTGCTGACCGGCTGCGGCTTTTCGCTGATTTTCCCCGCGCTGGGCGTGGAGGCGGTAAAGCAGGTAGAGCGGCAGGATCAGGGCTCGGCGCTCGGGGTCTACTCGGCGTTTCTCGATCTGGGACTCGGCCTGACCGGCCCGGTGGCGGGATTGCTGATTGGCTACTGGGGCATGCAGTCGGTCTATCTGGCGGCGGCGATAATGGTGCTGGGCGCCTTCGCCATTACGCTGCGCCTGATGCAGCGCTATAGCGGCGCGGCGTAACGCCGCGCCGTCAGCCATCAGAACTGCGAGAAAAGGGCGTAGAGCCCGGCAGCCAGCAGAACAGAGACCGGCAGCGTCAGGATCCACGCCATCGCCAGATTGCGCAGCGTGGCGAGCTGCAGGCCGGAGCGGTTGGCCGCCATGCTGCCCGCCACGCCGGACGAGAGCACATGGGTGGTGGAAACCGGCAGGCCAAAACTGTCCGCCGCGCCGATGGTCGCCATCGCCACCAGCTCAGCGCTGGCACCCTGCGCGTAGTTGAGATGGGTTTTGCCGATGCGCTCACCCACGGTAACCACGATGCGACGCCAGCCCACCATGGTGCCGAGGCCCAGCGCAATCGCCACCACCACCTTCACCCACATCGGAATAAAGCGCGTGGCGCTGTCCAGCTCCTGCTTAATCGCCGTCAGATTGCGCTGCGTCTCTTCCGGCATCGCGACTTTACTGGCCTGAATATGCTTGATCGACTCCGAGGTCAGGTACATCTGGTTACGGGTGTTTGACACCGCCTGCGCCGGAATATTCTCCATTGAGCCGTAGCGGCGGATCTGCTCGCTGATATCGCCCAGTGTCAGCGCCAGCGCGGGCAGCACGTTGGGGTTCATCTGACCGGTGCGCACGTAGTCGGTAAGCACGTCGCGCGAGACCGGCGGACGGGCGCTGGCGGGCTGTAGCTGCAGCAGCTGGTTTTCCGTTACCTGCGCCAGCGCCGCCACGCGCGGGATCTGATCCGGCGGCAGCGAGCGGTTCAGCGCATAGGCGATCGGCATGGTGCCCACCAGAATCAGCATAATCAGCCCCATGCCTTTCTGGCCGTCGTTGGAGCCGTGCGCGAAGGAGACGCCGGTACAGGTCAGGATCAGCAGGCCGCGGATCCAGGCTGGCGGCGGCTCGTTGCTCTGCGGCGCTTCATACAGCTCGCGGTTGCGGATAAAGGCCTTCATCGCCAGCAGCAGCAGCGCGGCGCAGATAAAGCCCACCAGCGGCGAGAGGATCAGCGAATAACCGATCTTAATCGCCTGATCCCAGTCCACGCCGCTCATGCCGCTGCGGCCGTGCAGCAGCGCATTGGCGACGCCGACGCCGATAATCGAACCGATCAGCGTATGGGAAGAGGAGGAGGGCAGGCCGAGATACCAGGTGCCCAGGTTCCAGATAATGGCGGAGAAGAGCAGCGCATAGACCATGGCGAAGCCGCCGCCGCTGCTCGCCTGTAAAATCAGCTCTACCGGCAGCAGCGAGATAATACCGAACGCCACCACGCCGCTGGAGAGCAGTACGCCGAGAAAGTTGCACAGGCCTGACCAGACCACCGCGACGCCGGGCGTCAGCGAGTGGGTATAGATCACCGTCGCCACTGCGTTAGCGGTGTCGTGGAAGCCGTTGACAAACTCAAACCCCAGCGCGATCACCAGCGCCAGGCCCAGCAAAAAGAAGGGAACGTAGCTGGTGATCGGCGTGTCGGTCTCCTGCACGTCGCTAAAGAGATTAAACCCGGCAAAGGAGAGTCCGGCGACCAGCAGAATCACAAACAGCGGTTTTGAAAAGCGGTTGCGCTTGCCAGTGAGATTAGGACGTCCGGCAACCGATGGGGATGACGACAGGCTGTTTTCGCTCATAAACACCTCGGTGGAGAGTGGCGGGTGCGCCCTGATCGCACCCATTACTGGCAGGGATACGCGCTTTATATGACAGAACAATGATGTTGCCGGGCCGCTGTCATTATTCTGTCATCATTCTGCATCAGGCTGTGGATCTGGTCCGCCCTGACATCTACTCCATCCATGGTTGCTGAGCTACTGCTTGCCCCTGATAAATCCAGTTTCGACGACGAGGTCGCCGGCTTAATTTACGGCTACCTGATCTCCCCAGACGCGCCGCCGCGCCGCCTCAACGCGCGCGAGGCGGTGCAGGCAGGCGAGCGGCCGCGCCGCGACGGCGAGTTTCTCTGGCTGCATATCAATCTCAATCACGCCCGCGCCCAGCACTGGGTTCAGAGCCATTTTCAGGTTGATGAAGATTTCTTTGAAGAGATCCACTCCGCCTCGTCGCGCACCCGGCTGGCGGAGCAGGGGGAAGCGCTGATGGCGATCCTTAATGACGTCACCTTTAGCCAGGAAGAGCACAGCGCGCAGAACGCCACGCTCTGGATCTGGTGTCGGCGCCAGCTGCTGGTCAGCGCGCGCTATCGTCAGGTGGCGATGATTGAACGTATGCATCAGCGCCTGCAGTCGTGCGCCTTTCGCAACGCCGAAGAGATGCTGCTCAGCCTGCTGGGCGAGCAGGAGCGCCAGCTGGAGCAGGTGGTGCGGCGCAGCAGCCTTGCGGTGGACGCGATTGAGGAGCGGCTGCTTAGCCCGGCCATCAAGGCGAACCGCAGCGAGCTGGGGCAGCTGCGCCGCATGCTGCTGCGCATTCAGCGTCTGCTGGCGCCGGAGCCGGCCGCGCTGTTTCGCCTGCTGAATCGTCCGCCTGCGTGGCTGAATCGCGATACGCTGCGCGAACTGCGCGCCTTTACCGAGGAGTTCAGCGTGGTGCTTAACGACCTCGCCAGCCTGATGGAGCGCATCCGGCTGCTGCAGGAGGAGATCGCCGCGCGCCTGATGGAGCAGAGCAACCGCACGCTGTTTCTGTTAACCGTCATTACCGTGCTGGCGCTGCCGATCAATATCGTGGCTGGCTTCTTCGGCATGAACGTCGGCGGCATCCCGCTGGCGGGTAATCCGCACGGCTTTTTGATTCTGGTGCTGGTGGTGCTGGCGTTTACCTTTGTCGCGGGCTGGCTGGCGCTGAGAAGGCCGGGGAAGTGAGGGGAGGCGAAGGGCAAAGCCGGCCTGGAAAAGAGAAAATCCTGGCTGGTCAAATATATGTTTTTTCGAATGTGTAGTTGATCGTCAATCCGCACGCAGCGATACTACTCCTGTTTCAGCGACAGGAGTCGTCATGCTTCAGCTTAATCCTCTTCAGCTCTTCAAAACGTTATCTGACGAAACCCGACTCAGCGTGGTGCTGCTGCTGCGCGAAAAAGGGGAGCTTTGCGTCTGTGAGCTTACCTCTATTCTCAAGGCAGCTCAGCCAAAAATTTCCCGCCACCTGGCGCTGCTCAGAGAGAGCGGTCTGCTTATCGACAGGCGCGATGGCAAATGGATCTATTACCGGCTGTCGCCGCATATGCCTGCCTGGGCGGCAGCGGTCATTGAACAGGCTTACCTGTGCCAGCGGGATCGCATTCTGCATCTCAGCCAGCAGGCTGAGCGGGAAAACGCGACCACTAACGGCAAGCCTGTCTGCATTTAAAAATTTAACTATACATATCTGTTTTTTCGTATCTATACGCGCTGAGGGCATTTAATGGTCCAGGCGGGCGGTTTATTAAAGGAGAACGTATGTTTCTGGCGGGCACGATATTCGTTTTGACGCTGGTACTGGTTATCTGGCAACCAAAGGGACTCAGTATTGGATGGAGTGCGGTTATCGGGGCCACTCTGGCGCTGCTGACCGGCGTGGTGCATATCGGGGATATTCCGGCCGTGTGGCAAATTGTCTGGAACGCCACGGCCACGTTTATTGCGGTTATCATCATCAGCCTGCTGCTTGATGAGTCCGGCTTTTTTGAGTGGGCTGCACTGCACGTCTCACGCTGGGGAGGCGGCAGAGGCAGGCTGCTTTTTACCTGGATTGTTCTGCTGGGCGCAACGGTAGCGGCACTGTTCGCCAATGATGGGGCGGCGCTTATCCTGACGCCAATCGTTATTGCTATGCTGCTGGCGCTGGGCTTTAGCCCCGGCGCCACGCTGGCGTTTGTGATGGCAGCAGGCTTTATCGCCGACACGTCAAGCCTGCCGCTTATCGTATCCAACCTGGTCAATATCGTTACGGCGGACTTTTTTAAGCTGGGGTTTGGCGCATATGCAGCCGTCATGGTGCCGGTCAATATCGCCTCCGTCACGGCTACGCTGGTTATGCTTCACCTCTTTTTCCGTAAAGAGATCCCGGTCACCTATGACCTGGCAAAGCTGAAGGCGCCACGGGATGCCATTCGTGACAAGCAAACCTTTATCGCCGGATGGCTGGTGCTGTTTCTGCTGCTGGCCGGGTTTTTTGCCCTGGAGCCGCTCGGCGTCCCGGTCAGTCTGGTAGCCGCGGTGGCAGCATCTATTCTCTGGCTGGTGGCCCGGCAAGGGGGCGCGATCGATACCCGTAAGGTGCTGAAAGGTGCGCCCTGGCAGATAGTCATCTTCTCGCTGGGCATGTACCTCGTTGTGTATGGCCTGCGCAACGCCGGCCTGACGGATTATCTCTCTGCCGCCCTGAACCGCTTTGCGGAGCACGGCGTATGGGGCGCCACGCTGGGCACCGGCTTTCTGACGGCCTTTCTCTCTTCGGTGATGAACAACATGCCCACCGTGCTGGTTGGTGCGCTCTCCATTGATGGCAGTAGCGCTCAGGGCGTGGTGAAGGAGGCGATGATTTACGCCAACATTATCGGCTGCGATCTTGGTCCGAAAATTACCCCTGTCGGCAGCCTGGCAACCCTGCTATGGCTGCACGTACTGGCACAGAAAAATATCACCGTCAGCTGGGGCTATTACTTTCGCGTGGGCATCGTAATGACCCTGCCTGTGCTTTTTGTGACGCTGGCCGCGCTGGCCCTGCGCCTGACTGTTTAACCTTAATCGGGTGCTGCGTGCGGGCAGCGCCTTAACGGAGCACCGCTTATGTCTGACATTACCATTTACCACAACCCGGCCTGCGGGACGTCGCGTAATACCCTGGCGCTTATCCGCAACAGCGGCACGGAACCCGTGGTAATTTTGTATCTGGAAACGCCGCCAGCGCGCGACGAGCTGCAAAAGCTGATTGCGGATATGGGGATCAGCGTGCGCGCGCTGCTGCGTAAGAATACGGAGCCGTATGAGCAGCTCGGACTGGCAGAGGAGAGATTCAGCGATGACGAACTGCTGGATGCCATGCTGACATATCCCATCCTCATCAACCGTCCGGTGGTTGTGACCCCTCTCGGCACAAAGCTTTGTCGGCCGTCTGAGGGGGTTCTGGATATTCTGCCAAACCCGCAGCAGGCCCCTTTTACCAAAGAGGATGGCGAACAGGTCATTGATCAAGATGGGAACCGCGTCGGTCGCTGATTTTCCAGCCTGCTGTCAGTAACAGGATTAACGTAAAAATATAAGCCGGCAGATGCCGGCTTTTTTAGATGCTGCGCTGGCCGATCCGCTCTGAGAGCTGCGCGGCACCTGCGAGCCGCCAGGCTTTAAAGCGCCGCAAGAATTGCCGCTTCCATTTTCTCTGGTGTCGTCATCGGCGCAAAACGCTTCAAGGGCTTGCCGTCGCGTCCAATCAGGAACTTGGTAAAGTTCCATTTAATGCGCCCGCCCAGCACGCCGGGCAGCGCCTCTTTCAGATAACCAAACACCGGGTGCGTTAAGGCGCCATTGACCGCCACTTTCTCAAACATCGGAAAGCTCACGCCATAGTTGACGTGGCAGGTCTGCGCGATCTCGTCGGCCCCGCCGGGCTCCTGCTTACCGAACTGGTTACAGGGAAAACCCAGCACCACCAGCCCCTGGTCGGCGTACTTCTTGTAAAGCCTTTCAAGACCTGCGTACTGCGGCGTAAAGCCACAATGGCTGGCAGTATTGACCACGAGAACCAGCTTGCCAGCGTAGTCAGCCATCGGAATAAGCTCGCCACGCAGGCTGGTGGCGGTAAGTTGATGAAAAGCGGTCATGGCGCGATCCTCAGAATAAAAAAGCCCGCAGAAGCGGGCTTTGATAACAGCGATAAACCAGCAACCCTTAAGAAGGGTTATTAACCGGAGCCGGCGCTGGCGCAGCAGGCTGTGCCTGCGGTGCAGCATTCGGATCGACAACGTTCGCGCCCTGCGGCGTAACCGGCGTCATCGGCTCTTCTTTTGGCTGTGCGTCTGGCGCTTCCGGTACTTCGGTCGGCGCGGTCGGCACGCTGTCGGCAACGCCGTTGACTTTGGTCGGGATACCGGTGCGGTTCTGAATCGCCGCGTTGACCTGATCCTGGCTGACGCTGGCGTCGGTGATCACTTTCGTGACCGCAGAGGTCAGGGTAATCGGCACCACTTCGCGCGAGTTAAACTGCTCTTCGGTCGTTGAGAGCGGGTTATGCACCTCTACGTAGCGCGAACCGTCCGGCTCCACCGTTGCTTTAACCGGCTGGTCGATAAACTGCACGCGCGTGCCGACCGGCACATTCTCAAACAGCCATTTGATATCGTCGGCGCGCAGACGCACGCAGCCGTGGCTGACGCGCAGGCCGATACCGAAGTTGGCGTTGGTGCCGTGGATGGCGTACAGGCGACCGATATAGAGCGCGTAGAGGCCCATCGGGTTGTCTGGGCCGGCCGGGAAGACTTCCGGCAGGTTCTCACCGCGCGCAGCGTACTCTGCGTGCATCGCTTTGGTCGGCGTCCAGGTCGGACCCGCTTTCTTGCGCTGTACGCTAGTCGTCCAGTTAATCGGCGTATCTTTGCCTAACTCACCAATACCGATCGGCAGAACCACAACGGTTTTGGTGCCTTTCGGATAGTAGTAAAGGCGCATCTCCGCGCTGTTGATCACGATGCCTTCGCGCGGGGCGTCAGGCAGAATCAACTGCTGCGGAATGATCATTTTTTTGCCCGCCTGCGGCAGGTAGACGTCCATGCCCGGGTTGGCTTCCAGCATATTGCTGAGGCCCATCTGGTACTGCGCCGCAAAGGCTTCCAGCGGCAGTTTGTTGTCCTGAGGGACGGTAATCTCAATATTTTGCCCAACCAGACGGCTGTTGGCGGCTGGTAAGGGGTAAACCACAGCGAAGGCGGACTGACTGAATGCAGCCAGCGCCAGAGCCATTGAAGCAAAAGCGCGAATCATTTTCATATTTTACAAGTCGTTATGGCCTGTTAGCAGGCTTGTCAGTTTATCGAACCCGTACCGGTCAGCGTGGCCGGCTGCACATTATATGGGCATTGTTTCGATGTTGTGAATCAGGATTTTAGCAGCCATCGCAGACTTTAGGTAACCGACTGTGTTATCGGGCCTCCCTGCCGCAATAACGAAGCCGCTCAGGGCTGCCATAAGGTCACTTCGCCGCTCAGCTTGCGGTTGAGAAAAAAGGCGGCGCTGATCAGGGCCAGATGGGTCAGCGCCTGCGGCATATTGCCCAGCGCACGGCCGTGATTGTCGAACTCCTCGGCGTACAGCCCCAGCGGATTGGCGTAGCTCAGCAGCTTCTCAAACTCAAAGTGCGCCTCGTGGATGCGCCCGGCGCGCGCCAGACACTCCACGTACCAGAACGAACAGGCGCCAAAAGAGCCTTCCGAGCCGCTCAGGCCGTCGGCGGGCGTCTCGTCGATGTTATAGCGGCGCACCATGCCGTCGCTCACCAGCTCGCGCTTGATGGCGTCAAGCGTCGACAGCCACTCGGGGTCGGTTGCGCCGACGAAGCGCACCAGCGGCATCAGCAGCATCGAGGCGTCAAGATGATCGCCGTGGCGGGTCGAGACGAAATGGCCGCGCTCGGTGTTCCAGAAGTTTTGCCAGATATCGGCGCGGATCTCGCTGCGCGCGCTGTCCCAGCGGGCGTAGGGCATCGGCAGCGACCGCTTCATACCGAGGCGCAGCGCGCGATCCAGCGCCACCCAGCACATCAGGCGCGAATGAAGAAAGTGCTCGGGCTCGCCGCGCATCTCCCAGATACCGGCATCGGGCTGGTTCCAGCTTTCGCATACCATATCGATCATCTGCGCCACGTGTTGCCAGCCGCGTTCGGAGATCGCCTCGCCATACTTGTTCGACAGATAGACCGCGTCCATCAGCTCGCCGTAGATATCGAGCTGCGTCTGCTGCCAGGCGTCATTACCGATGCGCACCGGGCGCGAGTTGGCGTAGCCAGAGAGATTAAGCAGCTCTATCTCATGCAGCTCAACGCCGCTGTCGAGGCGATACATCACCTGCAGGCGCATCTCGTCGTGGTGGCTGTTCTCGACGCAGCGGCCGACCCAGCGGGTAAAGTGTTTCGCTTCGTCGACGTAGCCGAGGCGCATCAGCGCATACATGCTGAATGAGGCGTCCCGTATCCAGGAGGCACGATAGTCCCAGTTGCGCTCGCCGCCCAGCTCTTCCGGCAGGCCAAAGGTGGCGGCGGCAGCGATAGAGCCGTGCTGGCTGGAGGTCAGCAGCTTCAGCGCCAGCGCCGAGCGCTGCACCATCTCCTGCCAGCGTCCGCTGTAGGTGCTTTTTCTGCTCCAGCGTCGCCAGTAGTTAATGGTCTCCTCGAAGCAGGTTTCCGTGGCGACGGCGCCGATGCGCGCGTCCTCCTGATTGCCAAATTCAAACTCGACGTGCTCCCCTGACTTCAGTTCAAAATGCGCGGTGGCGGCGTCCGCTTCGCAGGTCAGCGGCACGGTGGCGGCGAGCCGCAGCGTCGGCTGGTTCTCCGCGTAAAAATCGATGCAGTCGCCGGCGGCCTGCGCGCGGGTTTCGGCGCGCGCGTAGTCGTGACGCGGCGCGCAGCGCATCCTGAACCAGGCGCTGCCGCGCACCATTTTGATCCGGCGCACCAGGCGCGGCTGCTTTTTTTCGTCGTCGCAGATCGGCATATAGTCGGTGATCTCCGCGACCCCCTCTGCACCCAGCCAGCGCGTCTGCAGAATATTGGTATCCGGCAGGTAGAGCTGCTGGCGACGCACGTTTTCCCACTCCGGCGCCAGCGAAAAAAGCCCGGCGTCGTCGCTGTCGAGCAGGGCAGCGAACACCGAGGGGCTGTCGAGCGCCGGCCAGCAGAGATAGTCAATGGTGCCGTCGTTGGCCACCAGCGCGCAGGTGCGCAGATCGCCAATAATGCCGTGATCTTCGATCGGGCGTTTTATCGTGCTCATCCTTATCTCCATAGCGGGCAATCTGTTAACTATAGCCAAACCGGCAAAAGCGGCCGCCGCTGGACATACCGGGATTGCTTCTATACTTCAGCTTACCCGATATCCTGAGGAGGCAATCATGACCACACCACAGAACAAAGTCGCCGTCGTTACCGCATCTGATTCCGGCATCGGCCGCGCCAGCGCGCTGATGCTGGCGGAGCAGGGCTACGATCTCGGCATCACCTGGCGTTCCGATGAAGAGGGCGCGCAGGAGACGGCGCGGCTGGTGCGCGACAAAGGCCGCCGCGCGGAAATCATTCATCTCGATCTCGCCGATCCCCAGGAGGGCGGCCGCTCGCTCTCGGCGCTGATCGACAAGCTGGGCCGCATCGACGCGCTGGTCAACAACGCGGGCGCCAACGCTAAGTCGCCATTCCTCGACACGCCGTTTGAGGAGTGGCGTAAGGTCTTTAGCGTCGACGTTGATGGCGCCTTTGTCTGCGGGCAGATCGCCGCGCGCAAAATGGTGGAGCAGGGCGATGGCGGACGGATTATCAACATCACCTCGGTGCATGAGCATACGCCGCTGCCCGACGCCGTCGCCTATACGGCGGCGAAGCACGCCATGGGCGGCCTGACCAAGTCGATGGCCATCAGCCTGATCAACCATAATATTCTGGTGAACTCGGTGGCACCCGGCGCGATCGCCACGCCGATGAACAATATGGGCGACGGCGACGCGCAGAAGATTAAGACGCCGGAGATTCCCATTGGACGGCCGGGCGACGTGCGGGAGATTGCCAGCCTGGTGGCCTGGCTCTGCTCAGAGTGGGCCAGCTACACCACCGGACAATCCTTTGTCGTCGATGGCGGTTTTATGCTGGCCAATCCGCAGTTCTACGGCGGGAAAGATATCTAACCGGCGCGGCGGGTGTTCCAGCGACGGATCACCCAGCGCAGCGCGAAGGCGAAGAGCACCGCGGCGACCAGCCAGAGAATATGCTTCAGGTGCTGGTCGAGTTTGTGCAGCCAGGGGGCGATAATACCGCCGGCGAAGTACCCCAGGGCGACAAAAATTGTCGCCCAGATTGCCGCGCCGATAATATTCAGCAGCAGGAACTTCAGCGGCTTCAGGTGGCTGGCGCCGATAATAATCGGGCCGATAATGCGAAAGCCGTACATAAAGCGCACGCCGATCACAAACAGGCTGGGATGACGCTGGATTAGCCGATTAGCCTTGCCCACCTTATCCTGATGTTTCTTCAGCTTGCGCAGAATTTTCGTGCCGTAGCGACGGCCGATCCAGTAGAGCAACTCATCGCCGATCACGCCGCCGGCCATCGCCGCCAGCACCACGCCAGCAAAGTTCAGCAGTCCTTCATGGGCCGCCACGCCGCCCAGCAGCGTAAAGGTTTCTCCTTCGGCGATACAGCCGATCAGCAGCGCCAGATAGCCATATTGCGTGATTAATCCGTTGATATCGAAATGCAAAAGTAAACTCCCTGTTCAGTCAGCCATCTCTACATTCTATACCGCTTCGGCAAATCCTTCAGGCAGGCGGCTCTGCCGGTAACTATTTTTTACCGATTGCCGCCGCGCTGGCTACAAAAGCAGCAACGCCGTTTATACTTGAGGTGATGCTGCCTGAGGGATCGGCGACGTGGATTCGGGGCGGCCTGTCGCATCTGCGAGGTGATGATATGAATCATGTCTGGGGTCTTATGGCGCATCCCGATCGGGAAATGCGCGATATCAAGCAAGAGAATGAAAGCGTTTCGCACCATTACACCCACCACGTTCTGCTGATGGCGGCGATCCCGGTGATCTGCGCCTTTATCGGCACGACGCAGCTGGGGTGGAATCTGGGCGACGGTCAGTTTGTCCAGCTCAATCTGTTAACCGGCATTGCGCTCGGCGTGCTCTTTTATCTGATTATCTTAGGCGGCGTGGCGGTGATGGGCCGCGTCATTCACTGGATGGCGCGCGACTACCCGCAGCGGCCCAGCGTCCAGCGCTGTACGGTGTTCGCCGGCTATGTCGCCACGCCGCTGTTTCTGAGCGGCATTGTGGCGCTCTATCCGCTGGTCTGGCTCTGCGTGCTGGCGGGCGCGCTGGCGCTGGTCTATACCGGCTACCTGCTCTATATCGGCATTCCGCTGTTCCTGAATATCGACCGTGACGAGAGCCTGCGCTTTTCCGGCTCGACGCTGGCGATAGGCGTGCTGGTGTTCGAAGTGCTGCTGGCGCTGACCGTGGTGCTGTGGGGCTACGGGCCGCGGCTGTTCTGACCCGCTGGCCAGCCGTACCGACGGCGGATAAGGTGCGCCGCCGTGCAAAGCGTCCTGTGACAGCGATGTCCAGGACGTTTTTTTTAACGCCCGGAAACATTCTCGCCAGGAAATTTCTTACGCTTCCGCGTATTATGCTGCTGCCAGCCTCCGCGTAGTCGGCTCTGCGGCGGGCGGCCTGTGTAAAACACGGCGTACTATCCTAATCGGTCTTTTTATAAGATGCCTGTAACCATTCGCTATTCACTGCTTTCGCTGGCGCTGCTGTTCGGCGGCCAGGCGGCTATCGCGCCCGCGCAGGCGGCTACCTCACTTTCTCAGCTTGCCCCGGTCGGCGAACCGCAAATCGCCTCGGGCAGCGCGATGATCGTCGATCTCAACACCGGGAAAGTGCTCTTCTCCAGCCATCCTAATCGCGTACGTCCTATCGCCTCTATCACCAAGCTGATGACGGTGATGGTGGCGCTGGATGCGAAGCAGCCCCTTGATGAGCGAATTTCGGTGGATATCAGCCACACGCCGGAGATGCGCGGCGTCTTTTCCCGCGTCAAGCTCAACAGCGAAATCAGCCGCCGCAATATGATGCTGCTGGCGCTGATGTCATCGGAGAACCGCGCCGCGGCCAGCCTGGCGCATCACTATCCCGGCGGCTACGACGCCTTTATCCGCGCCATGAACGCCAAAGCGCGCGCGCTGGGCATGACCCATACGCGCTACGTTGAGCCGACCGGCCTGTCGACTCAAAACGTCTCCAGCGCGGAAGATCTGGTTAAACTGCTGCGCGCGACGCGCAACTATCCGCTGCTGGGCGAGCTGAGCACCACGAAAGAACAGACCGCGGTCTTCACCCATCCGAGCTACGCGCTGCCGTTTCGCAACACCAACCATCTGGTCTACAAAAACGACTGGCGCATTCAGCTCACCAAAACCGGCTATACCGACGAAGCGGGCCACTGCCTGGCGATGCGCACCATGATCAATAACCGGCCGGTGGCGCTGGTGGTGCTGGATGCCTTCGGCAAATATACCCACTTCGCTGACGCCAACCGTCTGCGCGACTGGCTGGAAACCGGCAAGGCGGCGCCGGTCCCGGCGGCGGCACTGGCCTATAAAAAGCAGAAGGCGGGGCTGGTGGTGAACAACGTTCACGGCGCGGCGGTAGTGGAATAACCCTTTACCGGCGTCCGCCCGCGCGGACGCCGCAACCTGTTCGACGAGAACGGCCAGCATTCCTATAGTTTCCCGATGCGCCTGGCCCTAAACTACGCGCCAATGCGATGGTCGTTCGCCTGAATTTGTGCTGGAACCTCTATAATGTTTACGTTACGCCTCTTTTTACCGCTTTTGATGCTGCTGACGGCGGCGCTGTTCCCCGCCTGGAGCATGGCAGACGACGATGTGGCCGATGCCGCACAGCAAACCGACGCCGCGCCCAAAGTGAACGCGGCGGTTGAACTGCCGAAAATGCAGAAGGTCCTCGACAAGATTAAAGGTCAGGTGTCGGGACAGACCAATGAAAACCAGCTGACGCAGCTTAACGAGCTGGCGCTGGAGCTGTCGGGCAATGCCGATACGCTCGCGCAGGCGCTGCAGCCGCAGCGTCAGCAGCTTGACGCCCAGCTGGCGGTGCTCGGCCCCGCGCCCAAAGCGGACAGCGGCGTCAAAGAGACGCCGGAAGTGACCCGCAAGCGCAGCTCGCTGGAGTCGCAAAAGAGCAAGCTGGACGATCAGATCAAGCAGGCGGACGGGATTAAAAACAGCGCCCTGATGCTCTCGTCGCAGATCACCAACCTGCGCCGCGATCTGATGAAAACCCAGCTGGCGCTCAACTCCGGCAGTATTCTCGGCCCGCGCTTCTGGGCGCCGCTGTTTGTGAAGCAGGATCTGGACAACGAGAAGATCGACGGCTTCCTGCAGGATTTACAGGATACCGCCGCGCTGTCGTGGGAGCCAGGCTACCGCTTCGGCACCATCGCCTGGCTGCTGGCGGCAATACTGGTAATGACGCTGGGACGTCGCTACAGCGAAGAGTTTCTCGCCTGGATCAGCATTCACAAAATGCCGGAAGGGCGGCTGCGCCGCAGCTTTCTCGCCGCGGCGATTGCCCTGACCACGCTGGCGGCGGTGGTGCTGACCTTTAACTTCACCGCGCTGGCGTTCGCGCGCCGCGATGAGGTCTCCGGCGACGTGCAGGACTTCGTT
This sequence comes from Pantoea agglomerans, assembly GCF_020149765.1. Lineage (NCBI taxonomy): Bacteria > Pseudomonadati > Pseudomonadota > Gammaproteobacteria > Enterobacterales > Erwiniaceae > Pantoea > Pantoea agglomerans. The sequence continues at coordinate 2,766,312 of NZ_CP083809.1, read as the reverse complement.
GTCAGTCTGGTGAAGCTCAGCGTCTTCTGCGGCCTGATCGCCGGCTTGGGACGCGCCTTTCTCTCTACGCGTCGGCCGAGCTGGCGTCTGCCCGCTATCTCTAACGACGTGGCGATGGCGCTGAAGCCGTTCCCGCCGATTACCGCCGCGCTGGTGTTTATTTTCCAGACGGTAGAGAACTTTAACTACACCGTTGGCACCAGCCTCAACACCACCATTTTTGCCAACGGCCTGACGGCGCTGCTGATCGGCAGCACCGCGCTGGCGATCAGCATGCGCACCAACCGCGTGCGCCGCCGCATGGTGCAAGAGGGTAATGCGCCGGAAGTGCGCTCGACGCTGGTGGGGCTGATTCAGATGGCGCTGACGCTGACGGCGGTCGCCATTCTGCTGTCGCTGATTATCGGCTACGTCACCCTGGCGCGCTTCCTGAGTTACGAGGTGGTGTGGTGCGGCATTCTGTTCGGCTCCTTCTACTTCCTTAGCCACCTGGTTAACGACGGCTGCGAAAGCCTCTTTTCCGTCAACAGCCTTACCGGCCGACGACTGCAAACCTCGCTGAATATCGACGAACGCCATCTGCAGCAGGCGGCAACGCTGCTGGCCGCGCTGGGCAAAACCCTGCTGATTGGCTTTGTCGCGCTGGCGCTGCTTAACGGCACCTTCGCGTCCTCAACGCCGATCGAGCTGCTGCAAAAGGCGATTGAGTTCTGGGGCGGCAAAGGACTGGAGTCGCTGAACATCGTGCCGGCGCACATGGTCAACGCCATTATCTGTCTGGTGGTGGGCATCTATGTGCTGCGCAGCGTGCGCCGCTGGCTCGACAGCGATTTCCTGCCGAAGACCACCATGGACGCCGGCATGCGCGTGTCGCTGATCACGCTGTTCAGCAATATTGGCTACGTGCTGGTGATCCTGCTGACGCTGTCGATTATGGGTCTGCAGTGGAACAAGCTGGCGTGGATCGTCAGCGCGCTGTCGGTCGGTATCGGTTTTGGCTTGCAGGAGATTGTGAAGAACTTTATCTCCGGCCTGATCCTGCTGACCGAGCGACCGGTTAAGGTTGGCGATCTGGTGACCATCAGCGGCATCGAGGGCGATATCCGCCGCATCAACGTGCGCGCCACCGAGATCCAGCTGGGCGACAAGTCGACGGTAATCGTGCCGAACTCGCAGTTTATCTCGCAGAACGTGCGCAACGCCACCATGGGCAACGCGCAGGGCGTCGTGACCATTACGCTGACCTTCCCGCTCAATATCGATCCGGTGCGGGTGCGCGAGCTGTTGCTGGAGGTCTATAACGAGAACGAACGTATTCTCGAGGCGCCGGAGCCGTCGGTCTCGTTTAAAGATCTGACGGCGCAGGGCATCGTGCTGAGCGTTACCGGCAACGTCGCCAGCCAGCGCCAGATTGCGGGCGCGAAAAGCGACCTGCTGTTCGATATTCTGACGCGCCTGCGCAAAGAGGGCATTGTGCTGTCGACGCCGCAGACCATGATTATCGAGCGCCGCCAGCAGATGGCGGAGCAGGCGGCCGATCCGCAGCCTTAAGCCAGCAAGGGGCACCTGCGCGGGTGACAGATTCGATGGTCACCCGCGTTTCCCACCCTGAGCCGTCAGCAAACCTCCCCCTGTCAGAGAACGCCCCGTTTTCAGGGCTGCTTCACCGCCCAGCCTTTCTGCTTGCTGGTTTTGCCAATTCCCGGATTAAAGGTGTTGGTGGGATCGAGCTGACGATAGAAATCGGCCAGCTGCGGCTTTGCCCGATAGAGGTGGCCGACATTATGCTCCGCCGGATACTCCGCGCCGCGCGCCTCCAGCAGCGCCAGCATCTGCTCCTTCAGCGCATGCGCATCCACCCCTTTTTTCACGATGTAATCCTGATGAAACACGTGGCAGAAGAAGTGACCGTAATAGAGGCGATGGCTCAGGGACTGAGTAATTTCCGGTGGCAGGGTTTCAAACCAGTCGCGATCGTTGCGGCGCAGCGCGATATCGAGCGCAAGAATATCTTCCACCTCGTCGGCGTGTACCGCGTGATAGCGCACCGCCGCGCCCGCCGCGGCATAACGATGCAGAAAGGCGTGTGCCCCCTCTTTGCCTTCGCATTCGAAAAACGCGCCGCCGCCTTCGCGGAAAAACGCGTTCAGATAGTCGCGCGCCTCCTCGATGCCCGCGCCGGACATCTTCAGTAGCAGGTGATGCGCATATTTATCGCGATACTGCTTCATACGCTTTGGCAGATGCGCCGGGAACAGGGCGCTGATGCGCTGCAGCAGGCGATCGGTAAAGTGGGGCTTCACGAAGCTCAGCTTCGCCAGCCAGGCGTCGACGCGCCCCTTCAGCGTGAAAAACAGCGGCATCTTGTCGGTGCCCAGCTTGTCGATCATCAGAAAGGTATCTTTGCCGTAGACTTCGGCAATGTCGTAAATATCGCGATGCATATATTCGCCCGCCACCGGCAGATGGGTGAAGTGGGCGAGAATATGGCGGCGAATATCGCTTAGCACCGCCGGATCGTTGGTGCCGATATAGAACACCTGCTGCTGCGGCTCGCAGGGGAAGGTATCCAGCCGCACCGCGAACACCGCCAGCTTGCCCGCACAGCCGGAGGCCTCAAACAGCCGACGCGCATCGGCGTTGAAGCGGGCCGGGGTATCGGCGTCAACGTGCCGCACGCGGTCGGCATAGTCGGGATCGGAGGCGTGGCGTCCGTCGTGCTGCACATCCGCTGGTCGCCAGCGTTCGTCGTCCAGCCGTCCCAGTATCTCTTCCGGCGTCGCGCCGAGATCGATGCCGAGATGGTTTACCAGCTTCAGCTTGCCCTGCTCATCCACCTGGGCAAACAGCGCCATTTCGCTGTAGGCCGGGCCGCGTTTAATCAGCGAGCCGCCGGAGTTATTGCAGACGCCGCCCAGCACCGAGGCGCCGATGCAGGAGGAGCCGATCACCGAATGGGGCTCGCGGTTCAGCGGCTTCAGGGTTTTCTCCAGCTGATAAAGGGTACTGCCAGGAAACGCCAGCACCTGCTTACCTTCGTCAATCAGCTGCAGCTTATCGAGCCGCCGCGTGCTGATAATCACCACCGGCCGGTCGTAGTCGCTGCCGTTGGGGGTAGAGCCCTCTGTCAGGCCGGTATTGGCCGCCTGCATCAGGATAATGGCGTCGGCGGCAACCAGCGTTTGCAGCACGCGCCACAGCTCCAGCAGGGTGCCGGGGAAGACTACCGCCAGCGCCTCGCCTTCGCCGGAGCGAAAGCCTTTGCGGTAGCGTGCGGTCTGCTCCGGGTCGGTCAGCAGGTGGGAAGCGCCAACCTGGCGGCGCAGATCGGCGAGTAAAGCGGAATGAGACGCTGGATGGTTCATGTGCAACTCCCTTGTCATGACATGGCGCACTTACTGTAGCACGTCAGCGAAAAGCGCGAGGCAGTGTGACGCTGACGGCTACCTGCTATCCTCAACTTGTGGCACACTGCCGCCTGTTTATTCGATATTGCGCAGTTACTTAAGAGAACCCGACCTGATGAAATGGATTTACTCTGTTAGTCTCGCTGTCTCACTCGCTCTGCAACCCGCGCTGGCCGAAGAGCTGACGGGGCCGCACCCCATGAACGCGCAGGCGCGCGACGCTTTTGTTAATCAACTCCTGACCAAAATGACGCTGGACGAGAAGATCGGCCAGCTCAGGCTCATCAGCGTGGGACCAGACAACCCGAAAGAGATGATCCGCGACATGATCCATAAAGGGCAGGTCGGCGCGATTTTCAATACCGTGACGCGTCAGGATATTCGCGCTATGCAGGATCAGGTGATGCAGCTCAGCCGCCTGAAAATTCCGCTCTTTTTCGCCTATGACGTGGTACATGGCCAGCGCACTATTTTCCCGATTCCGCTTGGGCTGGCCGCCAGCTGGGATCTCGACGCCGTCAGTCAGGTCGGGCGCGTCTCAGCCTATGAAGCGGCCGACGACGGTCTGAATATGACCTGGGCGCCGATGGTGGACGTCAGCCGCGAACCGCGCTGGGGCCGCATCTCCGAAGGGTTCGGCGAAGATACCTGGCTCTCCTCGCAAATGGGCAGCACCATGGTGAAGGCGATGCAGGGCAAAAGCGCCGCCGATCGCTACGCGGTTATGACCAGCGTTAAGCACTTCGCCGCCTATGGCGGCATCGAAGGCGGCCGCGACTACAACACGGTGGATATGAGCTCGCAGCGCCTGTTCCAGGACTATCTGCCGCCCTATAAAGCCTCCCTCGACGCCGGCAGCGGCGGCGTGATGGTGGCGCTTAACTCCCTTAACGGCGTGCCCGCCACCGCCGACGGCTGGCTGCTGAAAACGGTGCTGCGCGACCAGTGGAAATTCAAAGGCATCACCATCAGCGACCACGGCGCGATCAAAGAGCTGCTCAAGCACGGCGTAGCGACCGATCCCGAGGATGCGGTGCGCGTTGCCCTGAAGTCGGGCATCGACATGAGCATGAGTGACGAGTACTACAGCAAATATCTGCCGGGCCTGGTGAAAAGCGGCGCGGTGAGCATGGCGGAGATTGACGACGCGGCGCGCCACGTACTTAACGTGAAATATGATATGGGGCTGTTTAACGATCCCTACAGCCATCTCGGCCCTAAAGAGAGCGATCCGCAGGACACCAACGCCGAAAGCCGCCTGCACCGCGCCGAAGCGCGCGACGTGGCGCGGAAAAGCATGGTGCTGCTGAAAAACCGGCTCAATACGCTGCCGCTGAAGCGCGCCGGCACCATTGCGCTGATTGGGCCGCTGGCGGACAGCCAGCGCGATATTATGGGCAGCTGGTCGGCGGCGGGCGTGGCGAAGCAGTCGGTGAGTTTGCTGCAGGGGATGCGCAACGCCACCGCGGGTAAAGCGACGCTGCTCTATGCGAAAGGCGCCAACATCAGCGACAACAAGGGCGTTCAGGACTTCCTTAACCTCTACGAGCAGGCGGTGTCGGTCGACGCGCGCTCGCCGCAGGCGCTGATTGACGAAGCGGTCGAGAAGGCGAAGCAGGCGGACGTGGTGGTCGCGGCGGTCGGCGAAGCGCAGGGCATGGCGCATGAGGCCTCCAGCCGCAGCGAACTCTCTATTCCCGCCAGCCAGCAGAAGCTGCTGGCGGCGCTGAAGGCCACCGGCAAACCGCTGGTCATCGTGCTGATGAACGGCCGACCGCTGACGCTGGTCAACGAAGATCGCATGGCGGACGCGCTGCTGGAAACCTGGTTTAGCGGCACCGAAGGCGGCAATGCCATCGCTGACGTGCTGTTTGGCGACTACAACCCGTCCGGCAAGCTGCCGATCACCTTCCCGCGCTCGGTGGGGCAGATCCCGCTCTACTACAACCATCTGCCGACCGGTCGTCCCTATAACTTCGCTAAACCGAACAAATACACCTCGCACTACTATGATTCGGTGAACGGCCCGCTCTATCCGTTTGGCTACGGGCTGAGCTACACCCGCTTCAGCGTGTCGCCGGTGAAAATGTCGGCGACCACCATGCCGCGTAACGGCACCGTCGAGGCGAGCGTCACGGTAACCAACACCGGCGATCGCGACGGCGCGACGGTGGTGCAGATGTACCTGAACGACCCGGTCGCCTCGATCAGCCGTCCGGTGCGCGAGCTGCGCGGCTTTAAGCGGATTATGCTGAAAGCGGGCGAATCGCAGCAGGTCAGCTTTAAGATCGACGTCGACGCGCTGAAGTTCTGGAACCAGCAGATGCAGCAGGTGGCGGAGCCAGGCAAGTTCAACGTGATGATTGGACTCGACTCGGTGCGCACCCGGAACGCGCAGTTCGACTATCTGTAAACAGGCACCACAGGCTTCTCCCGGCTTTGCCGCCGGGAGAAGAGGGCCCACTTATCCAGCCACGCCGCTATGAACAGCATCCGCAACCGCATCCAGAATCAGGTCTTTCGCGTTAACGGCCTGGCGCTTAACGAGTTTGATATCTCGCAGCCGCCCGGCGATCCCGGCCTGTTCGGCCCCGACAGCGTAATCTGGCGCGTACACGGCGACTTTCCCGCCATGCTGTGCGGCGGCATCAGCGCCTTGCTGTTACAGATGCTGCATCCTTCCGCGCTGGCGGGCGTCTGGGATCACTCTAACTTTCGCCAGGATATGCTGGGGCGGCTGCGGCGCACCAGTCAGTTTATCGCCGTTACCACCTTCGGCAACCGCCACGACGCCAGCCTGCTGATTGAGCGGGTGAAAAATATCCACCTGCGCGTCAGCGGCGTCGATAACTACGGCCAGCCCTACGCCGCCAGCGATCCGCGCCTGCTCACCTGGGTACACGTCGCGGAAACCAGCGCCTTTCTCGCCGCGCATCTGCGCTTTAAAAATCCGCAGCTCAGCCTGGGGGATCAGGATCGCTACTATCAGGAAGCGGCGCTGATCGCCGAAGCGCTGGGCGCCGCCGACGTGCCGAAAAGCGTCGAGGCGGTGGAGCGCTACCTGCAGGCGATGCGCGGCGAGCTGCGCTACGATGAGCGCACCGCTGAGGTGACGCGGCTGCTGCGCGAGGCGCCTGCGCCAGGGTGGCAGGCGAAGCCGGCGATGAACGTGATGCTGAGATCGGGCATGGCGCTGCTGCCCGACTGGGCGCAGCAGCTCTCGGGCTATCGCTTCAGCCCGCTGTCGCGCGCGCTGCTCGACGCCGAAATGCGGCTGCTGGCGAAAACCCTGCGCTGGTCAATTACGCGCGGCGCATACCATCGCGCCATGCTGCGCATGGGGCGCCAGCCTTAACGCCTTCTTAACCTTTTCTGAGCATTATCCTGCCGGAACAGCGCTGCCGCTTAACAGCGCCGCGTCGGGAAAGGTCATCGCCGGTTAAGTATGGAATTCATCGTGCGGCCGGGTATAGCTGCGCGGCGCGCGCGTCTGGCGCTGGCGCGCAGCCCGCTGCTGCTGCAGCTGGTGCGCCAGCAGGCCCACCCCAGCGCCGATAGCGGCGAGCGAACCCAGGCTAAAGGTCAACTCGACCGGCAGCACGATAAGCGCCGCGATGCCGATCGCCATCAGCGTCACCGACAGCGTCAGCCAGGTGTAGCGATAAAGAAGCCAGAGAAAAAGCGCGAGAACCGCCAGCTCGCGCCATGCAAAATCGGTAACGGGCTGCATCATGCGCCTCCGATAACAAAGGTAGATCGACCATAGCATGCGGCCGCGCCCGAGAAACGCGAATAGCGTTTCACTCTCCGGGCCGCCAACTCTTTAGCGGCGTTGCGCCTTTATGCGCCTCGTAGCGTTCCTCGCTTTACCTTTGCTTACCCTTGCGCTGGCGTATGGCGCCGACTTTGAGAGTTTTACCCTTGTCTAACGTGGCGGCAGCCGGGATCCTGCTCTAATCTCGGGGAAATGGATCCCTAAGCTTTGTCGAGGCGCTATGACATACCAACCTCTGATTGCTGAGGTCCACAATCAGCAACATACACTGACGGCGATTGTCGAACAGGATGAGCGCACCGCTTACTTCTATATCTGGCCGACAGATCTGTTCCGCAGCCAGTATGCGGTGCGCGGCTGCTGGCTGCGCAATCTGCTGCCTGCGCCGGCGCAGGAAGATCGCGCGGCGATGGAGCAGGGCATTGCGCCGCTGCTCAGCGCGGAGTATTGCCGCACGCTGGAGGCGGAGCCGCCGCTCGATCCGGCGGGCCTGCAGGTGCTGTGGGAGCCGAGCGATGACGGCGCGGCGTTATGGTACTACGGCCAGCTGCTGGCGGTGATCCCCGGCTGGAGCCTCTACCAGGATAAGCAGGTCAGCTTCTCCGCTGGCTGCATCAAAAAAAACCGGCTCACCGCGCCGCTGGGATCGGCCTCCACCAACGATTACTACGCGCGTGCGGAACATCAGCGCCAGTTCTGGCGCGACTGGCACGACGGCAACGAGTGGGATCGGGTGCAGCAGGCGCTGATGCAGCGCTATCAGACGCAGTTCGGCGAGTCGGTGAAATATTACGCCATCGACCAGGGCAGCTGGCCGCCGATGGCCATCTCTCAGCACTGGCATCAGGGCGTATGGTATTTCCTTACGCTCGGCATGAGCATTCGTCCGATGCCGCAGGTCGACTATCTGTTTGACGAGCTGGCGCCGCAGTATCGCCGCGTTGAGCTGGCGATGGCGGTGGATGGCGAGGTGATGACCGAAGGCAACGCGGTGCAGATGGCGAGCGCGCTGGCGGAGTTCGCCCATCTGCCCTGGGCGCGCCTTACCTGGCTGGGCGAGGGCCATACGCTGGCGTCGGAAGTGGCGCCGGTCGGCTTTGAAAGTTTTCTGCTCGCCAACGCGCTGGCGGACGACAGCGCGCAGTTCTCCCTGCCCAAGCGCGACGGCGATCGGCCTAATCTGCTGTGGGCGACCCCCATTACCGAAGCGGAGCGCCAGTTCGCGCAGGCGGATGAGCTGGGCGGCCAGCAGCTGGTAGAGCGGCTAATGGCGACGGGCAATAACCATATCTTCCGCCCGCGCCAGCAGGTGGTGGACAGCGAAATCTAACGTCAGCGCGCTGTTTCCCCGGCGCGCTGTCAGGTCGTTACTGTCTAAATAATCACCTTTATCAACGAATTGTTAAATTTGTGATCTCGCGCATCTCAAGTTAGCTACTGCTGCGCCGTTAACCCTGATCAGGCAATCGCGCCGTTTCTGCCAGGGGAAAGCAGATGCTAAAAACAACTCAGTCCCGCATCACTGCGGTTCTTGTACTCTTTTTTCTCGTTCTGATGCTTATCACGGTGGTGGTGATTAAGCAGTTTATCGCGCCACAGCTGACCGCTAACCAGAGCCAGCTGGTGCGCTACCAGGTTGACGCGCTGGCGACCGGGATTGTGGAACAGATGAACCGCGTACAGGCGCAGCAGCGCGCTATCACCGAAGCCGCAGGCGTGATGGAGAGTGCCGCCATCGATCAGATGCTGCCTGCGCTGGTGAACCAGTATCAGGACAGCAACGTCTTCGGCGGCGGCATCTGGCCGCTGCCAAACCGCCGCGATCCGGCGAAAGAGAAAGACAGCAGTTTCTTTGCGCGCAACGCCAGCAACCAGCTGCAGGTCAATACCTACTGGAACTCCGACGCCGCCGACAAATACTGGGAGCAACCCTGGTACAAAGATGGCATGGCCGCGCCGAAAGGGCAGTGCGCCTGGGCGAAAGCCTACCAGGATGCCGCCAGTCCGCAGCCGCGTACCAACTGCGCCATGGCAATCTATCGTGACGGCACCGTCTGGGGCGTCGCCACCATCGACGTTACCCTCGGCTTTTTCAACCATCTGGCAAAAGAGATGGGCGACGCCATCCAGGGGCGCGTGCTGATCGTTGAGGCCGACGGCAAAGTTGTGGGCAACGCCGCGCTGGTGGACGGCACGCCGAAGCTGGAGAACCTGAGCGATCTGCAGCTGCCGATGGCGGCGGCGCTGAAAGGGCTGCTGAGCGGCGCGGGCACGCAGCCGACAGAGGCGACCTTTGACGGCGAGGATGGCGAACATACGCTGTTTCTGCAGGCTATTCCTGGCAGCCCGTGGTATCTGGCCAGCGATGTGCCGACCAGCCTGCTGACCGTGCAGACGCACAGCATGCTGACGCGTCTCGGCCTGGTGCAGATCCCGCTGGCGATCGTGCTGCTGCTGGTGCTGCTGGGCTTTATCCGCGCGATGATGCAGCGTCTTAACCTGCTGCATCGCAACATCGACGCGCTGGCGCAGGGCGGAGCCGATCTGACCCAGCGCTTGCCGACCAGCAATAGCCCGGAGTTCAACGCCGTGGCGCAGAGCTTTAACAACTTTATCAGCTATCTGCAGGGGCTGATGCGGCAGGTAGGCGACAGCGCGCTGGCGATCACCGCCGCGTCGCGTGAAATCGCCAGCGGCAACGCCAATCTCTCGTCACGCACCGAAGATCAGGCCAGCTCAATCGTCGAAACCGCCGCCTCGATGGAGCAGCTGACCGGCACCGTACGTCAGAACGCCGACAACGCCACCCACGCTAACCAGCTGGCGGGCAACGCCTCGCAGGTGGCGGCGCGCGGCACGGAAGTGGTGCGTCAGGTGGTAAGCACCATGGGCGAGATCCATCACTCGTCGCGCAAGGTGGTCGATATTATCAGCGTTATCGACAGCATCGCTTTCCAGACCAATATCCTGGCGCTTAACGCCGCGGTGGAAGCGGCGCGAGCAGGGGAGCAGGGCCGCGGCTTCGCGGTGGTTGCCTCTGAAGTACGCAACCTGGCGCAGCGTTCCGCCAACTCGGCGCGCGAAATCAAAAAGCTGATCGAAGAGTCGGTGGCCAATATCGACGCCGGCAGCCAGCTGGTGGAGCAGGCGGGCGAGACCATGGACGAGCTGATGCAGGGCGTCAGCAGCGTCACCACGCTGATGAGCGAAATCATGTCCGCCAGCCGCGAGCAGAGCATGGGCATCGAGCAGGTCAACGTGGCGATCACCCAGCTCGACGGTACCACGCAGCAGAACGCCGCGCTGGTGGAGCAGGTCTCCGCCGCCGCGCAGGCGATGGAAGAGCAGAGCGTTCAGCTGGAGCAGGTGGTGCAAAGCTTCCGCCTGTAGGCGTGATTCACCGGCTCGTCGGCAAAGGCAAAATGCGGCTGCCAGAAACCGCCCGTTTTGCCTGCCAGCGATCGCAGCCTGTGGCTCACCTCACCATCATGTCTTTTATCCACGGGTTCGCGCAGGCGAGCCCGTGCTTGTTTTGCAGCGAACCGCACGAATTCACGCGCCATGAAGCGGCAGGGATATGCCAGAATAGTAGGAGTTATCTTAAGGAATCCTCATGTCTGCTATCGAAGTTATTCTCGTCGACCATCTCGATCGTCCTACCGGTAAAATGGAAAAGCTGGAAGTGCATGAGAAGGGATTGCTGCACCGCGCGGTAACGGTTTACGTATTTAATTCGTCCGGGGAGCTGCTGCTGCAGCGCCGCGCCAGCGGCAAATATCACTGCGGCGGCCTCTGGAGTAATACCACCTGCGGCCACCCCTATCCGGCGGAGCCGACGCAGCAGGCAGCGGAGCGCCGCCTGCTGGAAGAGATGGGGCTGGAGCTGTCGCTGACGCCGGTATTTGAGCTGAGCTACAACCTGCCGTTGAGCAACGGCCTGATTGAGCATGAGTATGGCCATGTCTACTTTGCCGTCAGCGACGATCTGCCGACGCCCAATCCTCAGGAGGCGGACGACTGGTGCTACCGCTCCGTCGGCGACATTCAGCGCGCCATGCTTGATGAGCCGCAGCAGTTCACGCCCTGGTTTCTCTACACCTTTCCGCGCATACCCGCCTACTTAAATGCGTTGAGTATGCCGGCGTAAAGCGGCACCCGCTGTGGACTGCCTGCAAGCAGGAGAGAGGGGCCGGGCTGGTTTTGCATCTTTGCGATCGGCCCTCTCTTCAGCGTTAGCACGCAACCCGTTAACGCTCGACAAAATCTTCCGCGTCCACATCGTAGCCCGACGGCTCCCAGCGGATTGCCAGCAGCGCCAGCAGACCCGCCAGCGGCGCAAGGAAAATCACCCAGAAAACGCCGGTGCCCAGCGCGGCGACCAGCACCGGAAACAGAAACAGCGAAAGGGTCGAGCTGCCGCGCATCAGCGTCTGGTTAAAACCGACCCCGACACCGCGCAGCGAAGTCGGATAGCTGAGCGAAGCGAAGGTCATGGTATGCGAACCGGGCCCAAAGCCCTGGCCAAACAGAAACAGCGCCAGCATCGCAATGGCGATAGCCGCTTCCTGACCGCCTTCAGGACGCCCGACTAGCGCCAGCCCCAGCAGTGCCACGCACTGACAGGCGTAGCCCGCCACCGACATCTTCCACGCGCCCAGGCGCGGCACCAGCCGCACCGCCAGCACGCCGCCGACAAAGGCGAACAGCAGATTAAGCGCCAGCGACACCAGAATGGTGGTCAGCATCGACTGGGCGAAAAAGCTGCTGATAATGACCGGCAGGCCAAACGCCACCGCGTTATAGGCAAAGGAGGAGGCGATCGACGTGATGGTCGCCAGCAGGGTGCGCCGCAGGTAGACGCCGCGCAGCAGCGCGCCGTAGTTGCGCCAGCTGGCCCGGCGCGCAGGCTGGACGGGCGTCGCGGACGCCTCTTCCGCCACCTGCGCGTTGATATTCCAGCCGCTGCGCAAAATGGCGGCCGCGCCTTGCAGATCGCCCTGACTGGCCGCCCAGACCGGCGACTCGCTCATATAGCGGCTGCGAATCGCGATAATGATCAGCGCCGGCACCGCGCCGAAGCCGAGGATCAGGCGCCACAGCCAGCCGGTATGGCTCTCCGGCAGCACCCCATAGAGCAGCAGCACCAGCAGATAAGAGATGCTGATCGCCGCATACCAGGTAGGACACCACATCGCCACGCTGGCGGCCTTATTGCCCTTGCCGCGCAGGCGAGAAAACTCGGCAAGGAAAGCCATCGCCACCGGCAGATCGATGCCGACCCCCAGCCCCATCACAAAGCGCGCGCCGCCCAGTACATACTCATTGGGGGCGAAGGCGCAGGCGAGCGCCGCCACCACGAAAAAGAACATATCCGCCATAAAAACGCGATAGCGGCCAATCTTATCGGTGAGGTAGCCGCCGATCAGCGCGCCGACAATGGCACCGAAGGTAATGGCGGAGGCGACCATGCCGGTGCCGGTCGGCGTCAGGTTGAACTCGCGCGCCACATCCTTAATGCCAAACGCCAGCGCGCCGAGATCGTAAGCGTCGAGAAACACGCCGCCCAGCGCGATCGCCACCACGATGCGCGCGTTGCTGCGCGCCCCGTCGCCGCTGTTAATCAGGCGCGATACGTCCGCTGCGCTGCGGATCCACTGGGTTTCGCCTTCGGGTCGGTTCCCTGTTAGCGCCACGTGGGCAGAAGAAGAAGTCAGGTCGGTCATGATGTTATCTGTGGTTAAGGTGAAGTGACGGACAGCTTAGCGTCCAGACGTCTGGACGTAAATTCATTTCAGTTATAACCGCACCGATAACGATATGAAAAAGTTGAGGCGCGACGCTTCACGCTTCAGGCAATGTGTTACGCGATGCATGACGAAACGACTATTCTCTATAAGCACCTCACATATAACCAAATTAAAGGAACACCTTATGGCAAGGTCTGGTTTTCTGGCATTGACGGCAGCCGCGCTGCTGCTGGCGACAGGGGCGGCGCAGGCTGCCGATCCCGTGCGTGTGGGTTCGAAAATCGATACGGAAGGTTCGCTGCTGGGCAATGTGATCCTGCAGGTACTGGAGAAGCACGGCGTCAAAACGGTGAATAAAATCCAGCTCGGCACCACGCAGGTGGTGCGCGGCGCTATCACCGCCGGTGAACTGGACATCTATCCCGAATATACCGGCAACGGCGCGTTCTTCTTCAATGACGAAAAAGATCCCGCCTGGAAAAACGCGCGCCAGGGCTATGAGAAGGTGAAAAAGCTCGACGCCGATAAAAATCAGCTGGTGTGGCTGACGCCTGCGCCAGCGAACAATACCTGGACCATCGCGGTGCGCCAGGATGTCGCCCAGCAGAACAAACTCAGCTCGCTTGAGGATCTCAGCGGCTACCTGAAAAAAGGCGGCACCTTCAAGCTGGCGGCTTCGGCGGAATTTATCGAGCGCGGCGACGCCCTGCCGGCCTTTGAAAAAGCCTATGACTTTAAGCTGACGCAGAGCCAGCTGCTCTCGCTGGCGGGCGGCGATACGGCAGTGACCATCAAGGCGGCGGCGCAGCAGACCTCCGGCGTCAACGCGGCGATGGCCTACGGCACCGACGGCCCGGTGGCGGCGCTGGGTCTGCAAACCCTGAGCGATCCTAAAGGGGTGCAGCCAATCTATGCGCCAACGCCGGTCATCCGTGCCTCGGTGCTGAAAGCCTGGCCCGATATCGACAGCTGGCTGAAGCCGGTTTTCAGTCGGCTGGATGAGAAAACCCTGCAGCAGCTGAACGCGAAGATCGCCGTTGAGGGCCAGGACGCCAGCAGCGTGGCGCGTGAATGGCTGCAGCAGCAGAAGCTGCTGTAACCCATGGCGCTATCGCGGGATGCGATGCTGGCGGCGCGGCGCCAGCCGGTCGCGCTGCTGCTGTTGCTGCTGTTAAGCCTGGCGCTCTACTGGCTGCCGTTTCTCAGCTACGCGCCGAACCGGCTGGTCTCCGGCCAGCCGCTGATGCTGGGGCAGGTCAGCGATGCCGGATGGCTGGCGCTGCCGCTGGCGGCGCTCTGGCTGCTGCTGTGGGCGCGTCCGACGCGCGCGGCGCTGGCGCTGATGCTGCTCGCCTGCGACGCGCTGCTGACCGGTATGGTGTGGCTGAGCGGGCACGAGGCGGCGAGGCTGGCGGCGCAGGGTAGCGCGCTGGCGCGCACCAGCTTCGGCGGCGGCCTGTGGCTGGCGTGCGGCGTCACGCTGCTGCTGTGCGCGGAGCTGGCGCGCACCCTGACGCGCAACAGGTTCTGGCAGCTGCTGCTTAATCTGCAGATCTGGCTGCTGCCGCTGCTGATGCTGTTTAGCGGCGAGCTGAACGCGCTGTCGCTGCTGAAAGAGTACGCCAACCGTCACGCGGTGTTCGACGCGGCGCTGGCGCGGCACCTGACGCTGCTCAGCGGCACGCTGCTGCCTGCGCTGCTGATCGGCCTGCCGCTCGGCATTTTGCTGCACCGACGTCCGGCGTGGCAGAGCGGCGTCTTCAGCGTGCTAAACGTCATCCAGACCGTGCCCTCGGTGGCGCTGTTCGGTCTGCTGATCGCGCCGCTGGCCGGGCTGGCGACCGCCTTCCCCGGGCTGAAGAGCTGGGGCGTCAGCGGCATCGGCATGGCGCCGGCGCTGATCGCGCTAACGCTCTATGCGCTGCTGCCGCTGGTGCGCAGCGTGGTGGCCGGGCTGCAGCAGGTGCCGCGCGACGTGCGCGAAAGCGCGCGCGGCATGGGTATGGGCCAGCTGCAGCGCTTTTTCGCCGTTGACGTGCCGCTGGCGCTGCCGGTCTGGCTCGCCGGGCTGCGCGTGGTGGTGGTGCAAACGCTGGGCATGGCGGTGATCGCCGCGCTAATCGGCGCAGGCGGCTTCGGCGCCATTATTTTTCAGGGACTGCTCAGCAGCGCGCTCGATCTGGTGCTGCTCGGCGTTATCCCGGTGATTGCGCTGGCGGTGGCGATTGACGCGCTGTTCCGCCTGCTGATTTCCCTGCTGGAGAAAACCCATGATTCACTTTAACGGCGTCAGTAAGCACTTTGCCGGCAAAGCGGCGGTAAAAGATCTGACGCTGCAGATCGGCGAGGGAGAGTTCAGCGTGCTGCTCGGCACTTCGGGCTCCGGCAAATCGACCACCCTGAAAATGATTAACCGGCTGGTGGAGTTCGACGAGGGGGATATCCTGTTCGCCGGCGAGTCGATCCGCCAGCTCGACGCGCGCGACCTGCGCCGCCGCATGGGCTACGCCATTCAGTCGATCGGTCTGTTTCCTCACTGGACGGTGGAAAAAAATATCGCCACCGTGCCTGCGCTGCTCGGCTGGCCGAAAGCCCGCATCCGCGCGCGGGTAGAGGAGCTGCTGGCGCTGCTCAGCCTGGATGCGCACCTCGGGCGGCGTCTGCCGCATCAGCTCTCCGGCGGACAGCAGCAGCGCGTAGGCGTGGCGCGCGCGCTGGCGGCGGATCCGGAGGTATTGCTGATGGATGAACCCTTCGGCGCGCTCGATCCGGTTACGCGCGGCGCGCTGCAGCAGGAGATGCTGCGCATCCATCGCCTGTCGGGCCGCACCATTGTGCTGGTGACGCACGATATCGACGAGGCGCTGACGCTGGCGGATAACATCGTGCTGATGGATCAGGGGGAGATTGTGCAGCAGGGCAAGCCCGCCACGCTGCTGACGCAGCCGAAAAACGACTTTGTGCAGGACTTCTTCGGCAGAAGCGAGCTGGGGGTGCGTCTGCTGTCGCTGGGGCAGGTAGGCAACGCGGCGCGGCGCGGCGAGTGGCTGGAGGGGGAGCCGCTGGCGGCCGCGCAGTCGCTGCGCGAAGCGCTGTCGCAGTTTATCGCCCGGCGCGCCGATAAACTGCCGGTGGTGGATGAGCGGCAGCAGCCGCTGGGCGTGCTTTACTTCAGCGATCTGCTGACCCTGCGCGAGGGACAATAATGCGCTGGCTAAAAGACCCGCTGCTCTGGCTGATTGTTTTATTTATGGCGCTGCTGCTTGGCCTGCCCTACAGCGGACCGCTTTTCGCCTGGTGGTTCCCCGAGCAGGCGCGTCCGCTCTATCAGCAGGAGAGCTTTTTACAGCTGGCGCTGGCGCATCTTTTTCTGGTGGTGACCGCCAGCGCGCTGGCGCTGCTGGTGGGCGTCGGCGGCGGCGTACTGGTGACGCGACGCGCAGGACGCCGCTTCCGGCCGATGGTAGAGACTATCGTCGCGGCCGGACAGACGGTTCCGCCGGTCGCGGTGCTGGCGATCGCCGTGCCGGTAATGGGGTTTGGCGCCTGGCCGGCGGTGGTGGCGCTGCTGCTTTACGGCCTGCTGCCGATTTTACAGGGCACGCTGGCCGGACTCGATAGCGTGCCCGCCAGCAGTCGGGAGATCGCCGACGGCGTCGGCATGAGCGCATGGCAGCGTTTATGGCAGGTAGAGCTGGCGCTGGCTGCGCCGGTGATACTGGCGGGGGTGCGCACCTCGGTGATTGTCAATATCGGCACGGCGGCCATCGCCTCGACCGTCGGCGCGGAGAGTCTCGGTTCGCCGGTGATCATCGGCCTGAGCGGCTTCAACACCGCCTACGTTATTCAGGGCGCGCTGCTGGTGGCGCTGCTGGCAATTGTCAGTGACCGCCTGTTTGAGCGCCTGCAGCGCTGGCTTAGCGTGAGTGGAGAATAAGGGTGTAGCCGACCAGCATCAGCCCGCCGGTGCCGCCGACGGCCATAATGAAAAACAGCGTTGCGAAGAAGATTTTTTGCCAGTTCATGCGGAAACCTGATTAAAGCCGGAAAGGCGGGGATAATAACGCGGGCAGGGCGAGGCGAAAAGGGCCCTGCGTGCGTTTTACTGAAAGCGCGTTTCGTGAGCGCGAATGGTATATCCCTGCTCCTGCCAGTGCGTCAGCTGTTCCTGCTGGCGACGCGTAAGCTTTTTGCCGGTCCAGACAAAGATAGTCTGACCGGGAAAAAGCTCGGGTCGCGGCAGATCGAGCGGCTCTGCCAGCACGTCAAGCCGCCAGCCCTCCTGCGAGAGCCGCCAGGCCTCCAGCCAGATGCGGGTGCGGTCCTCGACCGCCCAGCCGAGGATCAGCGCGTCTTTACCTGCTTTTTTACGGCTGCCGGCCAGACAGAAGGCGACATAGTCAATCAGCGCGCCGTCCAGCAGGCTGCTCATAACGCGCGCGGTGTTCTGATCCAGACCAAGTTTCTGCCGGACCGGCATAATGACGTGATCGATAAGGGCATCCACCGGGTTTTCCCGCCCGAGCGTAGCGATTTTGGCGCGCAGCTTTGAGGGCTTGACGTGGCGCAGCACGCTCATCAACTCTTCCTGCAGATTGCCCCAGCCGTCGTGGACGTTGACGCTTTCGCCTTCGAGCAGCGCTTTGACTTTACCTACCGGCACGCCGCTTTCGATCCAGCGTTTAATTTCTTCGATGCGCTGCACATCCTCGTCATCAAACTGACGATGTCCACCCTCCGATCGCTGCGGCTTTAACAGCCCATAGCGTCGTTGCCACGCGCGCAGCGTGACTGGGTTTATTCCACAGCGTTCGGCGACGTCACCGATACTGTAAAAGGCCATAACTTCCCCAAACTTCCTGACTGCGATCCAATAACCTTAACCAACAGGATCAACTTGTACAAATGTTTTTTAAATGTACAAGTTGACCCTGGCGTCAGTTTCACGCTTAATCTCACATATGAGATTTTATTCCCAAATATGAGATAAGAATCATGCTGACTGAAGAGACTGAACAACGCCTTGCGGCTCGCCTGGCGGAACTCCGCGTTCAGCGCGGCTGGTCGCTGGATGAACTTGCCACCGCGACCGGCATCAGCCGGGCGTCATTGTCGCGTATTGAGCGCGGCGAAACCAGCCCAACGGCTGCCTTATTGAATCGCCTGTGCGTCGCCTATGGTCTTACCATGTCGCGGCTGCTAAGTGAAGTAGAAGAGCGCGTCAATCTGCTGCTGACGCCGGAACAGCAGCCGGTATGGCGCGACGACGCAAGCGGCTTCGTGCGCCGCAACGTCTCGCCGCCCGCCGCGCACTTCCGGGCTGAGCTGGTGGAAGGCCAGCTGCGGCCGGGCGCGCGTATCGATTACGATGCGCCCCCTGTTCAGGGGCTGGAGCAGCATATCTGGCTGCAGCAGGGCGGTCTGACCGTCACCATGGAGAGCCAGAGCTGGACCTTACAGAGCGGCGATTGCCTGCGTTTTCACCTGACCGGCCGCTCGGCGTTTGAGGCGCATCTCACCGACGGCGCGCGCTATCTGCTGGCGGTGTGCAAACCATGACGACTTATGAATGGATTAATGCAGAGCAGGCGCGCATTGAACAGGGTCACCTCAGCGATCTGCTGCAGGCGTGCGTGGCGGACGGTGCCAGCATCGGCTTTACCGATCCGCAGGACCGCACGGTGATGGCGCGTTTCTGGCAGCAGCGCGCAGCCAGCCTCGCCGAAGGCGAGAATGAACTTATCATCGCGCGCCAGCACCAGCGGGTGGTCGGCACGCTAACCCTGAGCGCGGCCGGGATGCCCAACGGCCGCCATCGCGCGGAGATAAGCAAGCTGCTGGTGCATCCCGCCGCCCGACGGCAGGGCATTGCGCGCCAGCTAATGCAGCTGGCCGAGCAGCGGGCGCAGGCGCTGGGGAAAACGCTGCTGGTGCTGGACACCCGCAGCGGCGATGTCGCCACGCAGCTCTATCTGTCGCTCGGCTGGCAGATCGCCGGCTCGATTCCAGACTACGCCGAATCGATCGCGGGCGAGCTGGAGGCGACAACGGTGATGTTTAAACCGCTGACGCGTCTGCCATGATTCTGGTAGCGCGTGAAGAGGTGGACCACCCCGACGCTCGCTGGCTGCTGGATCAGCTTTCTGACACCCTGACGCAGCTAACCGGCAGCAGCGGCCGCGCCCGTTTTAATGCGGCGGAGATGATGATGCCGGGACGCTGCTTCGCCGTGGCCCGCAATGGGCTGCGGCAGCCGATCGGTTGCGGCGCCTTTCGCCCGTTACAGCCCGGCGTGGCTGAGCTTAAACGCATGTTCGCGCTGCCCGGAAGCCGGGGCGCTGGCGCGGCGCTGCTGCACTTTCTTGAGCAACAGGCGCGGCGGGAGGGATATCGGCAGCTGTGGCTGGAAACGCGGCGCATCAACGCGCGCGCGCTGGCTTTTTACGCGCGCCACGGCTATCAGCCCATTGCCGCGTACGGACCTTATACCGCGATGCCGCAATCACAGTGCATGGGCAAGCGGCTGGATGATCAGGGCAGCGCATAGCTGACAGGCGTCACCGCCTGCTGGTCAATCTGCCGACTCAGGGTGCGCACGGCGCTCGCCAGCGGGCAGAGGGTTCCCTCCGCCGTCGCGCGGCACCCCGCCTGCTGCCACTCCTGGCGCAGCAGCGGATGCGCGGCGTCAATCGGCTGCAGATGGCGCAGATCATCCAGGCTTTGCGCCTGAAAATAGACGCGCAGGAAGCGCTGGTTGCTGGCGCTGTCGCGCCAGCGCTCAAAAACCAGGCTGCCGCCGGGCGGAATATTGCCGCGTGCGTAGCCGGGCAGCGTCCAGCTAAAGCCCATCAGGGTGCGCACCATAGCGATATTGGTGTCGTGAGCGACCAGCAGCAGCCAGCGCGCGTTTGGTTCTGCGTCATCCCGCGCAATATGGTTAAGCATGGTATCCAGCAGGATTGAGCCGCGCTTTCGCGCGCTGTAGAGCACGTCGTTGCTGAGATCATAGTTCGCCGTTAGCAGTGGCAGGATAGCGGTAATCTGCGCGGCGCGGGTGATATGACCCCAGGCGATCTGGCTGAGCGGCAGGTTCTCACTCCAGGCGAGGCGCAGCGTCTCCGCCATGCTCGCCATCACGCTCAGGCCGGCGATGTAGGCGTGGCCGCTTTTGCTCTGGCGGATCTGCCAGGGCTGATCGAACAGGGCGCAGCGGTCATCGGAGAGGCATACCGCCTGCTTCAGCGCCTGAATAGCGGGCTGCAGCGCCTGCTGACGCGCGGCCAGGTCGCCCGCCTTTGCCGTGACCGCCGCCAGCTGCTGCGCGGGATCGATCGCCGTCGCGGCGAAGGCGTCGGTCTGGAACAGCGGATCGGCTTCGCCCGCCACGCGATGCACCGGCACGCCGCAGCCGGGAAAGGCGCCGTCTGCCAGCGCCTCGGCGGTGGCGCGGGTGCGCTGCAGCGGGCTGGCGCGCAGGTAAATATCCTGCGGCTGCGGGCAGCCCGCGGGCAGCAGGCCGAGCTGGCGATAATGTTCGCCCTCCCAGCGCCCCTTATTCACCACCGCCGCATAGCCGTGGCCGGTCAGCTCGCCGTCGCGCGTACTCCATAGCGTCCAGGGACGCTGGGTGGCGGCCTCGATCTCTTTGCGATTGCCCGGCGTCGGCGGGCGCACGCCGTGGCGGCTCAGCTCCACCACCTTTTCCAGCTGATATGTTGGCTGCGCGGCGGCCTGCGCCGACCAGAGCAGCAGGGCGCAGACAGCCGTAACGGCGCGGCGGGAAACTCTCATCTCTTCTTCCTTATGAGAACGGTGGTGATGCGACACCATAGCGCTGAAGCCCGGCTGCTGGCTACGACAAGATTTTTCCGCTGCGTAATTCTTCGAGACGGCGCGAAAAAATGCGCCCCAAAGCTGACGCTGGCGGATTACTGTGTAAAAATACAGGCCATTTTCACCCGGCGGTAAAACGACTATGGCCCTGACAGCAGCAATTAAAAGCCAGATAGCGCAGTGGTATAAGGCGCTACAGCAGCAGGTGCCGGACTTTATTCCGCGCGCGCCGCAGCGCCAGATGATCGCCGAAGTGGCGAAGTGCCTGGCGGGCGACGACGCGCGCCATCTGGCGATTGAGGCGCCGACCGGCGTCGGCAAAACCCTCTCGTATCTGATCCCCGGCATTGCGGCAAGCCGCGCCGAAGAGAAGACGCTGATCGTCAGCACCGCCAACGTGGCGCTGCAGGATCAGATCTTTACTAAAGATCTGCCGTTGTTAAAAAAGATTATTCCCGATCTCACCTTTACCGCCGCCTTCGGGCGCGGGCGCTACGTTTGCCCTCGCAATCTGGCGGCGCTGGCCGCCAGCGACGATCAGCAGGGCGATCTGCTGCTCTATCTCGACGACGAGGCGGTGAGCGGCACTCAGGAAGAGCAGACGCAGTGCGGCAGGCTGGAGAAGTCGCTCGCCAGCTACGCCTGGGACGGACTGCGCGATCACAGCGAAGAGAACATCAGCGACAGCCTGTGGCAGCGTCTCTCTACCGACAAGGCGAGCTGTCTCGGCTCGCACTGCCGCTGGTATCGCGAATGTCCCTTCTTCGTCGCCCGCCGTGAAATCGAGCAGGCAGATGTGGTGGTGGCTAACCACGCGCTGGTAATGGCGGCGATGGAGAATGAGTCGGTGCTGCCGCCGCCGAAACACCTGATGCTGGTGCTGGATGAAGGTCACCATCTGCCGGAGGTAGCGCGCGACGCGCTGGAGATGAGCGCCGACGTCACGCCTGGCTGGAGCAGTTTGCAGCTCGATCTCTTCGTGCGGCTGGTCGAGGGTATTATGACGCAGATGCGCCCGAAATCGCCGCCGCCGCTCAGCAATCCAGAGCGCCTCAAGGCGCACTGCGAGGAACTGCGCGAGCTGCTGACCACGCTGAGCCAGGCGCTCAATCCGCTGCTGCCCGCCGACAATCAGCCGGGCGAGTTTCGCTTCGTGCTGGGCGAGCTGCCTGAAGAGCTGCTGGCGCTCTGCGCGCGCCTGTTTAAGCTAAGTGACGCGCTGCGCGGGCTGGCAGAAGGATTAATTAACGCCCTCAGCGAACAGACCGGCAGCGTCGATCTGATGCGCCTGCACCGCAATTTGCTGCAGCTTAACCGCCAGTTCGGCTGGTTCGAATCGGTCAGCAAGCTGTGGCGGCTGGCGGCAATGCCGAAAGCGTCGGGCGCGCCGGTGTCGAAGTGGATCACGCGTGAGCTGCGCGACGGGCAGCCGCATCTGCTGTTTCACTGCGCCGGTATTCGCGTCAGCGATCAGCTGGAGAAACTGCTGTGGCGCAAAATCCCCCATGTGGTGGTGACCTCCGCCACGCTGCGCTCGCTCAACAGCTTCGGCCGCCTGCAGGAGATGTCCGGCCTGAGCGAGAAAGCCGGTGACCGTTTCGTGGCGCTCGACTCGCCTTTTAACCATGTCGAGCAGGGCAAGCTGGTGATCCCGCAGATGCGCTATGAGCCGCTGCTGGCTAACGAGGCGGAACATATCGCCGAAATGGCGGCCTTTTTCCGCCAGCAGATGAAAAAAGAGACCCATAAAGGGGTGCTGGTGCTGTTCGCCAGCGGGCGCGCCATGCAGCAGTTCGTTGCGCAGCTGCCGGAGCTGCGCCTGACCATGCTGGTGCAGGGCGATCAGCCGCGCTCGCGCCTGGTGGAGCTGCACCGCAAACGGGTGGCGCAGGGCGAGACCAGCATTCTGGTCGGCCTGCAGTCGTTCGCCGAAGGGCTGGATTTAAAAGGCGAGCTGCTGAGCCAGGTACATATTCATAAAATCGCTTTTCCGCCGGTGGACAGTCCGGTAATTTTGACCGAGGGCGAATGGCTCAAGAGCCTGAATCGCTACCCCTTTGAGGTGCAAAGCCTGCCGAGCGCCTCCTTTACGCTAATACAGCAGGTAGGACGCCTGATCCGCAGTCATCAGTGCTACGGCGAAATCGTAATCTATGACCGTCGGCTGCTGAGCAAAGCCTACGGCAGCCGCCTGCTGGCCGCGCTGCCGGTGTTTCCTATTGAGCAGCCGGAGGCACCCGCCGCGCTGAAGGTGAAACGCGCGCCGGCGCTGACCGGTAATAAACGGCGTCCCACCCGGCGTCCGGCGGCGAAGCGTTAACCACTGACTAACTTTTGGCCGCCGCCTGGCGCGGCCCCTGACCGGAAGCGAAGAATGGAACTGAACAAAGTGATTAAAGAGATCGGGCGCGGCAAAAATCACGCGCGCGATCTCGACCTCGCCACCGCGCAGGCGCTTTATACGGCGATGCTGGCGGGCGAAGTGCCGGAGCTGGAGCTGGGCGGCATTTTGATCGCGCTGCGCATCAAGGGTGAAGGCGAAGAGGAGATGCGCGGTTTCTATCAGGCGATGCAGGCGCGCATGATGTCGCTGCAGGCGCCGGCGCAGCGTCCGCAGCCAGTTGTGATCCCCAGCTACAACGGCGCGCGTCGTCAGGGCAATCTGACGCCGCTGCTGGCGCTGTTGCTTAACCGTCTGGGCTTTCCGGTGCTGGTGCACGGCGTCAGCGACGATCCGACGCGCGTCACCAGCGAGGCGGTGTTCGCCGCCCTCGGCATCGCGGCGGTGACGACGCAGCAGCAGGCGCAGGCGGCGCTTGATCGGGGCGATCTCGCCTTTATCACCATTGACCATCTCTGCCCGCCAATGGCGCAGCAGCTCTCGCTGCGCTGGCGCATGGGAGTGCGCAGCAGCGCCCATACGCTGGTGAAGCTGGCGACGCCGTTCGGCGAACGCGAAGCGCTGCGTCTCTCCAGCGTATCGCATCCTGAATATGTGCCGCGCGTCGCGAAGTTCTTTAGCGATATCGACGCGCCCGCCATTCTGCTGAACGGCACGGAAGGAGAGGTCTACGCCAGCCCGCTGCGCTGTCCGGCAATCAGCTTTATTCCCGGTGCAGGAGGCGAAGCGGAAGTCTGGACAGAGCGCCAGCCGGAAGCGGCGCCGGAGCTGCCGGCGGATAAGTCGGCCGAGGCGACCGCGCGCTGGACGGAAAGGGTGCTGAAGGGAGAGTGTCCGGTGCCGCAGTCGCTGCGTCTGCAAATCGCCTGCTGCCTGCGCGCCAGCGGCGAGAGCGCGTCGCTGGAAGCGGGCCTGATGCGGCTGAGCGACGCCGGATTTTAGGTTAGCTTTGCGGCAGCGCCTGTTCGACCAGGCGCTGCCAGAACGTCACGCCCAGCGGGATCAGCGCGTCGTTAAAGTCATATTCGGCATTGTGCAGCGGCGCAGAAGGCGTTGCGCCATCGGCGCCCAGCCAGAAATAGGCGCCGGGACAGACATCCAGCATGCAGGCGAAATCTTCCGACGCCATTGAGGGATTCACCTGCCAGCGAACCTGCTCTTCGCCTAACATCTGCTGCGCCGCCCTGCGCACCTGCTCAGCCGGTTCGGCATGGTTGGCGGTCACCGGATAGCCAGGATACCAGTGAATAGCCCCGCTGACGCCGAACGGGCGCGGCAGGGTAGTGACAAACTCTTCGATCAGACCGCGTACCCTGTTGCGTACGTCGGTCTGCAAACATCGCACCGTACCGCGCAGCACCAGCGTTTCCGGAATAACGTTAATCGCTTCGCCGCCGTGGATCTGCGTGACGCTTACCACCGCCGAGGCGAGTGGCGAGAGGCGACGCGACGGAATGGTTTGCAGCGCCAGGATTAGTTCAGCGGCCACGACCATCGGATCGGCGCCGCTTTCCGGCATCGCCGCGTGGCAGCTCTTGCCGGTCAGAGTAATTTCAAACGAATCGAGCGACGCCATCATCGCGCCGGGATTGACCGCCAGCGACCCCACCGGCATGCCCGGCCAGTTATGCAGCGCATAGATCGCATCCATGGGAAAGCGTTGAAATAAACCCTCTTCCACCATTTTGCGCGCCCCCCCAAGATTCTCTTCGGCGGGCTGAAAGATAAAGTGTACCGTGCCGCGGAAGCGACGCGTGGCCGCCAGCTGTAGCGCCGCTGCCAGCAGTATCGAGGTATGGCCGTCGTGGCCGCAGGCGTGCATCACGCCCTGATTTGCTGAGCGCCATTGCGGGGCACCTTTTTCGGTAATGGGCAGGGCGTCCATATCGGCGCGCAGCCCGATAACCGGGCCATCGCCGTTGCGCAGCGTGCCGACCACGCCCGTACCTGCCAGCCCGCGATGCACCTGTAGCCCCGCCAGTTCCAGCTCCCGCGCGACCAGATCGCTGGTTTTATGCTCCTGATAACCGAGTTCCGGTTCGCGGTGCAGCTGATGACGCCAGTGTTGGGCTTTGTCGAGCAGGGCAGGGGATAAGGTCATGCGGAATCGCGCTCCTGTAGTGATGAATCTCCACTTTAGTGGCAAGGCGCAGGCGCGTCTATCTTCCCGGCTGGGAATTTGGCTATAGGTCAGAACCAAAGGGAATAAGGCGCGGCAGACCGGCTGGGGGCGGTATGGGGTGGCTTTCTTGCCTCTCTTTTGCGGGTAGCGCATGTGGGGCTGTTACGATGAGGGTGGCTGGCGCTAAGGCGGGCAGCAGGTTTTGTTTGCGTGGTAGCCTGCTGCGCAGGTGGCTTTGAGCGGGTTTCGTTTGTTGGGTGGGGTGCCTGCTGTGCAGGTGGCTCTGAGCGGGTTTCGTTTGTTGGGTGGGGTGCCTGCTGTGCAGGTGGCTCTGAGCGGGTTTCGTTTGTTGGGTGGGGTGTCTGCTGCGCAGGTGGCTCTGAGCGGGTTTCGTTTGTTGGGCGGTGTGCTTGCTGCGCAGGCGGCTCTGAGCGGGTTTCGTTTGTTGGGTGGGGTGTCTGCTGCGCAGGTGGCTCTGAGCAGGTTTCGTTCGCCCAGCAGCCGGGCAGTTTCATTTCGCCCTCTGCGGGCGACCGAGCAGGGCCGGTAGGCGCCGGCCCTGCACCCGCGCCCCGGGCCAGCTCACCCGCCCGCTGCGCGGGTCCCTTCGCTCTGTCAGGATTTCTGACGGACCGGCTGGATTCGCCATCCCTGGCTCATGCCAGCCTCTTCGCGGCATCCATGCCGCTCGTCCTGAAATCCTTCCTCCGCTCAGCGGCTGCGATGGCCCCCACACCCCCCGCTGCACGTCCTGATTTCTGAAGGCGCAACCTTATCGCTGTAAGCGTGAAGCATGTATTCAGACGACACCGCCGTTACTAAAAATCGGAACCTTGTCGCTGAAAGCGTGAACCTTGCATACAGACAACGCAGCCGTTAATAAAAAAACAAGGAAATTACAGGCGGGGCAGTATCAGAGGCATCCGACACGCTGAGGCGCGCACGGCGGCCAGGACGAGCCGACAGGACGTCGGCGAGAGGGAGGGCCAGGCCAGGACGGCCTGTCCCGACCGGTCCGTGCGGCCGACGTAAGCAACGAAGGGACCGCGCGGAGCGCGGCGTGGAGGCTGCCGGAAGCCGGGATTGTTAAGGGGCTGGCGAGCCCCTTAACACGCACGCCGGCAGCGGAGCTGCTGAAACTCCCTGCCGCCTGGCGGGCGGAACCCGCTCAGAGCCTCACCTGCCGCGCAGTCAAACCCCCAGCAGGCGGAACCCCGCTCAGCCCCGTTCGCACAGCGAACCTGAGCCCTCCCGCCTGGCGGGACAAAACCCGCCGCCCGCCCCGGCACCCCTTACTTCACCATCGGCAAATTAAGCCCATGCTCGGCCGCGCAGGCCTGCGCGCGCTCATACCCTGCGTCCGCATGGCGCATCACGCCGGTGGCGGGGTCGTTCCACAGCACGCGGCCCAGACGCCGATCGGCCTCCTCGCTGCCGTCGCAGACGATCACCACGCCCGCATGCTGCGAAAAGCCCATACCGACGCCGCCGCCGTGATGCAGGCTTACCCAGGTCGCACCGCCTGCGGTGTTCAGCAGAGCGTTAAGCAGCGGCCAGTCAGAGACCGCGTCGGAGCCATCCTTCATTGACTCGGTTTCGCGGTTCGGCGACGCGACAGAACCGCAGTCAAGATGATCGCGGCCAATCACAATCGGCGCTTTCAGCTCGCCGTTGCGCACCATCTCGTTGAACGCCAGCCCGGCCAGGTGACGCTCGCCCAGCCCCAGCCAGCAGATACGTGCCGGCAGCCCCTGGAAGGCGATACGCTCCTGCGCCATATCGAGCCAGCGATGCAGGCTTTTATGCTGCGGAAACAGCTCCTTGAGCTTCGCGTCCGTTTTGTAGATATCTTCCGGGTCGCCCGAAAGCGCCACCCAGCGGAACGGCCCTTTGCCCTCGCAGAACAGCGGGCGAATATAGGCCGGCACGAAGCCCGGGAAATCAAAGGCATTCTCAACGCCCTCATCCAGCGCCACCTGGCGAATATTATTGCCGTAGTCCACCGTCGGGATACCCATATGGCAGAAGTCGAGCATCGCCTGCACGTGCACCGCCATCGAGGCGCGCGCCGCTTTTTCTACCGTCTTCGGTGCGCTGGTACGCTCAGACTGCCAGCGCGCCACGTCCCAGCCGATCGGCAGATAGCCGTTCACCGGATCGTGCGCGGAGGTCTGATCGGTAACGATATCGGGCTTAAGGCCGCCTGTACGGGCGCGTTTTACCATCTCCGGCAGGATCTCGGCGGCGTTGCCCAGCAGGGCGACAGAGATCGCCTGTTTCGCCTGCGTCGCCTCGTCGATTAGCGTCAGCGCCTCGTCCAGCGTATAGGCTTTGTGATCGACATAGCGGGTGCGCAGACGAAAATCGATGCGCGACTCCTGACACTCGATAGCCAGCACGCAGGCGCCCGCCAGCACCCCCGCCAGCGGCTGCGCGCCGCCCATGCCGCCCAGACCGGCGGTCAGGATCCAGCGTCCGGCCAGATCGCCGTTATAGTGCTGACGACCCGCTTCAACGAAGGTTTCATAGGTGCCCTGCACAATGCCCTGCGCGCCGATATAGATCCAGGAGCCGGCGGTCATCTGGCCGTACATCATCAGCCCGGCCTTATCCAGCTCGTGAAAATGATCCCAGTTGGCCCAGTGCGGCACCAGGTTGGAGTTCGCCAGCAGCACGCGCGGCGCGTCGGCGTGGGTGCGGAAGACGCCGACGGGCTTGCCCGACTGGATCAGCAGGGTTTCATCAGGCTGCAACAGCTCCAGCGAGCGCAGGATCTGTTCAAAGCATTCCCAGTTGCGCGCCGCTTTACCAATGCCGCCGTAAACCACCAGATCTTCAGGCCGCTCGGCGACGTCGGGATCGAGGTTATTCTGGATCATGCGCCAGGCGGCTTCGATCAGCCAGTTGGCGCAGTGCAGCGTAGTGCCGTGCGGCGCACGTACTTCGCGCGCCACGGCCTGGGAGAGAGTTTCGCTCATAGCAGATTCCTTATTCACCAGAAGAGACGGTCTGCTGGCTGGGCAGCAGCGCCGTGAGAAAATCGGGCCAGTCGCAGCGGCTGGCCCACTGACGCATGGCGTCGATATCGGGTGCCAGCAGGCGGTCTTCCTCAAGGAAGGCGACCTGCTGACGAATACGACCTATCTCGCGCTCAAGCAGCGTGGAGCTTTGCAGCGGGCGGTGGAACTCAATGCCCTGTGCCGCCGCCATCGCTTCAATGCCGACCACCGCGGCGGTGTTAAAGCACATGCTGCCGAGGCGGCGCGCTGCATAGGTCGCCATCGAAACGTGATCTTCCTGATTGGCGGAGGTCGGCAGGCTGTCGACGCTGCCCGGATGCGCCAGCGACTTATTCTCTGAGGCCAGCGCGGCGGCGGTGACCTGGGCAATCATAAAGCCGGAGTTGACGCCGCCGTCGCGCACCAGAAAAGGAGGCAGACCAGAAAGGCCGGTGTCGAGCAGCAGCGCCATGCGGCGCTCGGAAATAGCACCAATCTCCGCCACCGCCAGCGCGATAATATCGGCGGCGAAGGCCACCGGCTCGGCGTGGAAATTGCCGCCGGAGATGACGTCGCCGCTGTCGCTGAACACCAGCGGGTTATCCGAGGCGGCGTTGGATTCGATCTGTAGCACGCGCGCGGCGTGGGTGAGGTTGTCGAGGCAGGCGCCCATCACCTGCGGCACGCAGCGCACCGAGTAGGGGTCCTGCACCCGGCCGCAGTTGACGTGCGAGCCGAGAATTTCACTGCCGTTAACCAGCTTCTCTACGGCGGCGGCAACCACGATTTGCCCGCGCTGGCCGCGTGCCTGGTGAATGCGCGCATCGAAGGGTTTCAGCGAGCCTTTGATCGCCTCCAGCGACAGCGCGCCCGCCACCAGCCCGGCGGCCATCAGGTTTTCCGCCTCGAACAGGCCGCGCAGCGCCAGCGCGGTCGACACCTGAGTGCCGTTAAGCAGCGCCAGACCCTCTTTCGGGCCGAGCACGAAAGGCTCCAGCCCGACGGCGGCGAGGCCTTCGCGTGCGGGGATCAGCGCGCCGTCGACGCGCACCTGGCCTTCGCCCAGCAGCATCAGCGAGAGATGGGCGAGGGGGGCCAGATCGCCGGAGGCACCGACCGAGCCTTTTTCGGGAATGCAGGGCATCACGCCTGCATTAAACAGCGCCAGCAGCGCGTCGATCAGTGCGATACGCACGCCGGAATGGCCGCGCGCCAGGCTGATAATTTTGGTCGCCATCACCAGGCGCGTCACGTTGTCGGGCAGCAGATCCCCCAGGCCGACGCTGTGCGACAGCACCAGATTACGCTGCAGCTCCGCGAGGCGGGCGGCGGGGATCTGCGTCTGGGCCAGCTTGCCGAAACCGGTATTGATGCCGTACACCACCTTGCCAGAGGCGACGATCTCATCCACGGTCTGCTGCGCGCGCAGAATAGCCTCATGGGCCTGCTCATCGAGCGCGAGCGTCACGCCGCCCTGATAAATCCTGCGCAGCGCGGCAAGATCCACTTCACCGGGAACCAGGCGAATCGCCTGAGCCGAACCTGACATAGTCTACTCCTGTCTATACAAGTAAGCGCGTTGAGCAAAAAACCAAACCGTTTTTTCTCTGCGCAGCGAATGAATTCGAGTGAAACACAAGTGTCTATTCTTGTCTATACAACTGGCAAGCTATAAGCATTTGCTATGCCAGCGCGATCACAAATTCACCTGCCCGCTAACGGGCTTAAGCAGGGCGGGCGCGGCGGAAGATGTATATACATTTACGCCGCGAGACAGTAAACTTCAGGCACTACCGTAATAAGGAAATGAATATGGTCGAGCATACGGCAATCGCACAGCTGGCAGCCGCGATGAGCGATGAGCCAGCCCCAATCTACCAGCGCGTCAAGCAGGCGATCGTCAGCCAGATCCGCGCGGGCAGCTGGAAGGCGAACCAGCGCGTGCCGTCCGAAAGCGAGCTGGTCAACGAACTGGGCGTCAGCCGCATGACCATTAACCGTGCGCTGCGCGAACTGACCAGCGAGGGTTTTCTGGTGCGGATGCAGGGCGTCGGCACCTTCGTCGCCGAGATGAAAGGCTACACCGCGATGCTTGAGGTGCATAACATCGCGGATGAGATCGCCCAGCGCGGCCATCAGCACCGCTGTCAGATTCTGGCGATCGGCCAGAATAAAGCCGATCCCGAGCAGGCGGCGGTGCTCGGCTTAAGCACCGGCCAGACCATTTTCCATTCGCTGATCGTGCACTACGAGGACGATCTGCCGGTGCAGCTGGAGGATCGCCTGGTCAACCCGCTGGTGGCTCCTGACTATCTGAGCCAGGATTACCATCGGCTTACCCCCTATACCTATCTGATGCAGGTGGCGCCGCTGACCGCGGGCGAGCATATCGTCGAGGCGGTGCTGCCGGATGCGCGCCAGCGTAAATACCTTTCGCTGGATGAGCATGAGCCCTGCCTGCTGATTCGACGCCAGACCTGGAGCGACACCAAAATCGTCACCTACGCGCGCCTGCTCTATCCGGGATCGCGCTATAAGCTGCTCGGCCGCTTTAAGGGACACGGCTAAGACGCGTCAGCAGCAGCTGCGCGTCCGGCGTAACCGGCGTCAGCTGCGTCTCCTCATCCAGCCACCAGACCCCTTGCGCGGCGCTTAACTGTTCGCCGCTCGCCAGCCGCCACTCGCCAGCGATCACCCAGGCGACGCCGTGCAGGCTGGCTTCCGCCTGCGCGGTTATGGCCACCTGCGCCGTCCAGCTGTCGCGCCGCGTCATGATATTAAAATCTTCGCTTTCACCCTGCAGCGCGGCATGAATCGCCCATTCACCGGGGAAGCGCCACGGCTGAAGTGGTTGAAGCTGGTGAGTAGCGTTGGGCGCGCTGAGCCGCACCTCGCCGCCGCGCAGCAGCGTAATCACCCGATCGATGCCGGGAAAGCGCGAAAAGTCGCCGTCACCGGCGAGGGTAGCGATACTGGCGCGCCAGGCAAAATCCGCGTCGCCCGGCGGATAGCTGACAATTTCGCGCGTCTCGCCGCCGCCGTTGCGCCAGCGGCTGACCGGAAGATCGGCGTAACAGAAGCGCGTTCTCATCGCAGCGCCGCCATCGCCTGGCGAAACGCCGCCGCGCAGCTTTCTTCTGCGGCGTGGCGTCCCGCCTCGATTACTATACGGCCCGCGACCCACACCTCGCGGATCTGTTCGCGGCGTCCGGCAAACAGCCAGCGGTTGAGCAGCGCCTGGTCGTCCACGCTGTCGAGCCATTCATCCTCCGCCAGCACCAGCCAGTCGGCGCGTTTGCCCGGCGAGAGTTCGCCGAGCGCGACACCGCACGCCTGCGCGCCGCCGCGCGCCGCGCCGTGCCACAGCAGATCGCCCACCGAAGGCTGCTCCGCCGTGGTGATGCGGTTGCGGCGGCGATCGCGCAGCCGCTGGCCATATTCGAGCCAGCGCAGCTCTTCCAGCGCGCTAAGGGAGACGTGGCTGTCGGAGCCGATGCCCCAGCGCCCGCGCTGGGCGATAAACTCCGCCGCCGGGAAGATCCCGTCGCCAAGATTGGCCTCGGTGGTGGGGCAGAGGCCGGCCACCGCGCGGCTGGCGGCGAGCTGCGTGATTTCGCGCTTGTCGAGATGCGTGGCGTGGATCAGGCACCAGCGCGCATCAACCTCAAAGCGGTTAAGCAGCCACTCTACCGGGCGCTCGCCGCTCCAGGCGAGGCAGTCGTTGACCTCTTTCTCCTGTTCGGCGATATGAATATGCACTGGCAGCCTGCTGTCGCTGGCTGCCAGCGCCTCGCGCATCTGCGCTTCGCTCACCGCGCGCAGCGAGTGAAAGCAGAGGCCGCGATTGAGCAGCGGCTTATCGCGCACGCTCGCCGCCAGCCGCTCCTGCTGCCGCAGCCAGGCGTCGGTCTGCTGAATAAAGCGTTTCTGGCCTGGCAGCGGCGGCTGCGCGCCGAAGCCGCTGTGGCTGTAGAGCACCGGCAGCAGCGTCTGGCCGATGCCGGCGGTTTCGGCGGCCAGCATCAGCTGCTGCAGCATCGCGTCCTGCGCATAGGGGGCACCGCTGGGGTCGTGATGGAGATAGTGAAACTCCGCTACCTGGGTATAGCCGCCTTTCAGCATGTCGATATAGAGGTATGCGGCGATAGCGCCAACCTGCTCCGGCGTCAGGCGCTGCACCATGCGATACATCAGGTCGCGCCAGGTCCAGAAGCTGTCCTGGGGATCGCCCGCGACCTCCGCCAGCCCGGCCATGGCGCGTTGAAAGGCGTGCGAGTGCAGGTTGGCGACAGAGGGAAGGGTCGCGCCGGGCAGGCGGATAGCGTCCTGCGCGTTACTGTCGGGCGTCACGCGCTCAATCACCCCGGCATCGTTAACGGTAATGCGCACCTGATGTCGCCAGCCGTCGGCCAGCAGCGCGCGTGGAGCAAAAAAGGTTGCCATAGTTGATCCTCACCGGCTGTAGTTGTATATACATATACATACTTTAAAAGGCGGAGTAAATCGTCCGCAATGGGAGAAAGCGCAATGGCGGAAAGCAAAGCGATCGACAGCCTGTGGCTGGGGGCCGATCTGGTCACCATGCGCGAAGGCAAATACCACATCATCGAAGATGGTGCGCTGGCGGTAGCAGGCGACAGGCTGGTGTGGGTAGGGCCGCGCGAGGAGATGCCCGATTTTACGCCGCGTCAGCAGCACCGCTTCGACGGCGGCATTCTGACGCCGGGGCTGATCGACTGCCATACCCATCTGGTGTTTGGCGGCGACCGCAGCGCGGAGTTTGAGCAGCGCCTTAACGGCGCCAGCTATGCCGAAATCGCCGCGCAGGGCGGCGGCATTCTTTCGACGGTGCGTGCCACGCGCGAAGCCAGCGAGGCGTCGCTGGTGGCATCGGCGCGCTGGCGGCTCGACCGTCTGCTGGCGGAAGGCGTCACCACGGTAGAGATTAAATCGGGCTACGGGCTGGATGAGGCGAGCGAGCTGCGCATGCTGAGCGCCATTCGCCAGCTGGGCGAAAGCGCGCCCGTTGACGTGCTGGCGACCTGCCTGGCGGCGCACGCCTTTCCGCCGGAGTTTAAACAGGATCCCGACGGCTGGGTCGATCAGATCTGCCAGCGCATCCTGCCGCAGGTAAAAGCCAACGGGCTGGCGGATGCGGTCGACGCCTTCTGCGAGCATCTCGCCTTTTCCCCGGCGCAGGTGGCGCGCGTGTTCGATAAGGCCGTCGAGCTTGGCCTGCCGGTGAAGCTGCACGCCGAGCAGCTCTCTTCGCTGGGCGGCGCGCGACTGGCGGCGGGCTACGGCGCGCTCTCCGCCGACCATCTGGAATATGCTACCGAAGAGGACGCCCGGGCGATGGGCGAGCGGGGAACGGTGGCGGTGCTGCTGCCCGGCGCCTTCTACTTGCTGCGCGAAACCCAGCGTCCGCCGGTGGCGCTGTTCCGCCAGCACGGCGTGCCCATGGCGCTGGCCAGCGACGCCAATCCCGGCACCTCGCCCGCGCTCTCGCTGCGTCTGATGCTCAATATGGGCTGTACGCTGTTCGGCATGACGCCGGAAGAGGCGTTGGCGGGGGTGACGCTCTGGGGCGCGAAGGCGCTGGGGCTGCAGCAGACGCACGGTTCGCTGGAGGCGGGCAAAGTGGCGAACTTCGTCCACTGGCCGCTGGCGCGTCCGGCGGAGCTGGTTTACTGGCTGGGCGGCGAGCTGCCCTGTACCGTTATCTATCGCGGAGAAGCGCAATGACACCTTTTGACTTTACGCCGGGCAGCCTGCCGCTGCTGGTCAGCATTCCTCACGCCGGCACGCTGCTCACGCCGGAGGTGGAAGCGGGACTGAGCGAGGCGGCGCGCGGCCTGCCCGACACCGACTGGCATATTCCGCTGCTGTTCGATTTTGTGCGCGATCTGGGGGCCAGCGTACTTATCGGCCGCTATTCACGCTTTGTCATCGACCTGAATCGCCCGCCGGATAACCAGCCGCTTTACGCCACGGCCACCACCGGTCTCTTTCCGGAAACCCTGTTTGACGGCTCGCCGACCTTTGCGCCGGGCCAGACCCCCTCTGCGGCGCAGCGCGAAGGCTATCTCCGCGATATCTGGCAGCCCTATCACCAGCAGATCCAGCAGGAGCTGGCGCGTCTGAAGGCGGAGCACGGCTACGCGCTGCTGTTTGACGCCCACTCAATCGCCAGCGTCATTCCGCGCCTGTTTGAGGGGCGTCTGCCGGATCTCAATATCGGCACCAACGACGGCAAAAGCTGCCGGCCTGCGATTGCGCAGGGTCTGGAAGCGGTCTGCGCGGCGCAGAGCGACTACAGCTGGGTGGTCAACGGACGCTTTAAGGGCGGCTATATTACGCGCGCCTATGGTCAGCCGGAAGAGCAGGTAGAGGCGGTGCAGCTGGAGCTGGCACAGCGCAACTATATGGATGAGACGCCGCCGTTCGCCTGGCGGCAGGAGCGGGCTTCAGCACTGCAAAAGGTGCTGAAGCCGCTGATGCAGCGCTTTATCGCGCGCGGCAACGTTCTGTAGCAGAGGCCGCGCCGCGCTTAGCTGCGGCGCGCGTCCGGACGCGTCAGGTCGAAGCGTTCGTTTTCGCTGATGCCGTAATAGGCGCTCGGCCCGCCGGCGCGCAGAATAGGCTGCGCGCGCGCCGTCTGGTAAATCCCCTCATCCAGCAGCGACTCGTCGATATGAATGGCGATCGCCTCGCCCAGCACCAGCCAGCTATCGAGCGGGTTGCCCTGCGCATCCTGCAGCTGGATCAGCTGCGTCAGGCGGCATTCGAAGTTCACCGGGCTTTCCGCCACCAGGCTCGCTTTCACCTGCGAGGCGGCCAGCGGCGTGACGCCCGCCAGCGCGAACTCATCCTGCTCCGGCGGCACCGACGCCGAGCTCTCGTTCATCGCTTCCGCCAGCGAGCGCGTCGCCAGGTTCCAGACGAACTCTTTGCTTTCGCTGATATTGCGCACGCTGTCTTTCCAGCCGCTGCTGGCGAAGCCGATAATGGGCGGATGGTAGTTGAAGCAGTTAAAGAAGCTGTAGGGCGCCAGGTTGCGCTGGCCCGCCGCGGAAATGGAGCTGATCCAGCCAATCGGGCGCGGCCCGATAATAGCGTTCAGCGGGTCGTGCGGCAGGCCGTGGCCAGCGCGCGGCTGGTAGGAGTAGCGTTTATGCGTCATCTTTTATCCCGTAGCGAAGTGTTAACAATATCTTAGCGCTACAGCATCGGCTGCATCGGGAAGAAATGTGTAAGCGGATTGTGCGGCTTTATTTTCCCGGCGCTGCGGCGTATTGTACGCGCCTGCAAAACGGGAGACGCCATGAACAAGCCAGCCACTCATTTATTCCACGCTCGCAACCGCCATCAGGGCGAATATGACTTTGCCGCCTTGACCGCTGCGCATCCGCCGCTGGCGGCTAAAGTGCGGCCCAACGGCTACGGCGCGCAGTCGATTGATTTTGCCGACGCGGAGGCGGTTATGCTGCTCAACCAGGCGTTGCTGAAGCTGTTTTACGGCATCGAGTGGCAGCTGGCGCCCGGCGCGCTCTGTCCGCCGGTGCCGGGCCGCGCCGATTATCTGCACTATCTGGCCGATCTGCTGGCGCTGGACAATCGCGGCGTGATCCCGCAGGCAGATATTCTCGATATCGGCTGCGGCGCGAACTGCATCTACCCGCTGATCGGCCAGGCGGAGTATGGCTGGCGCTTTACCGGCACGGATATCGACGAGGGGGCGCTCAAGGCGGCTAATGGTATCGTGGCGGCCAATCCCGGCTTACAGCGGGCGATTCGCCTGCGTCGGCAGAAAAATCCGCAGGCGGTACTGGCGGGGGTGGTGAATAAAAATGAATTTTTCCACGCCGTAATCTGCAATCCGCCGTTCCACGCCTCGGCGGCGGAAGCGGCGGCCATCTCGCAGCGTAAAGCGCGCAATCTCAGGCTGGAGAGCGCGACGCCGCTCAACTTCGGCGGGCAGCATAACGAGCTGTGGTGCGAAGGGGGCGAAAAAGCCTTTGTCGGCAAGATGATCGCCGAGAGCGTGGCTCTGGCGCGCCAGTGCATCTGGTTCACCTCTCTGGTGTCGCGCCGTGAGAACCTGCCGGCGCTGGAAAAACAGCTGCAGGCGCTCGATGCGGCGGAGGTGCGCGTGGTGAATATGGCGCAGGGTCAGAAGCAGAGCCGTTTCCTCGCCTGGAGCTTTATGCCAGCCGCGACGCGGGCGCAGCGGCTGGCAAAATAGCCTTACTCGGGCGCCGGCAGGGCGGGCAGGGCGGCCACGCTTGCCGCGCTGTTGCCGGTCTGCATCACCTCAACCGTCTGATGCGGCGCTTTTATCCCGGCCGCATCAAAATGCTTCTTCACCATGCTGTCCAGCGCAAAGCGCACCGTCCACTGCTTCAGCGGCTGCGTGGTAAAAGAGACGCGCACGGTAAAGGCCTGATTGGTTAAGCCCACCAGGCCGGCGAAGTTCGGCTCGCCAATCACCATGCCGCGAATATCTGGATTCTTCAGCAGCTCATCCACCGCCTCCTGCAGTACCTGGTTCACCCGGTCGCTCTCTTCGCCGCGCTCCACGTCATAGTTCGCCACAAAAGAGCCGATGCCGCGCACGAAGTTGGCGAAGGTGGTAATCGAAGACCAGGGAATGATGTGATAGGCGCCGGTGTCCTGGCGCACGCCCACCGAGCGAATCGACATACGTTCTACCGTGCCGGTGATGGCGCCGATGGTCACCAGATCGCCGGTATTCATGCCGTTCTCAAACTGAATGAAGATGCCGGTAATAATATCTTTCACCAGCGTTTGCGAACCGAATGAAACCGCCAGGCCGAGGGCGCCCGCGCCCGCCAGCAGAGGCGCGATATTGACGCCAATTTCCGACAATAAAATCATAATGGTGATGGTGCTAATCACCACCGCCAGCGCGTTGCGGAACAGGGTCAGCAGCGTGCGGGTACGGGCGCCTGGCATCGGGCGGCCGTGGGAATCGGAGGCGAGGCGGCTCTCAATCAGGCTCGCCAGCACCGTCCAGCCTATCGCCGACAGCAGCAGGATCATCACGATGCGGATCAGCACATCCACCATCTTCTCGCCGGGGCCGACCGTGAGCCAGTGCCAGAGATCGAACAGGTTCCAGGCGTTGAGCAGCAGCAGCAGCGTGGCGAACACCGTGACGATGCGCGCCAGCTTCAGCAGCGCCTTCACCCAGGCGTTGACGCGTTTTTGCAGCGCCGGATAGTTGCGGCGCAGGTCGGCTGAGAGGGTGATGGTTTTGCCTATCCAGCGCGTCAGGATGCCGGAGATAAAGGCGGCGATGCCGATAATCGCCAGCGTGCGCACCGTGGCCGACATCATAAATTTCAGGCTGTCGCCGGGATTGAAAATAGAAAGCAGAAACAGTGCGATAAAGTAGGCGCTCGCCAGCCAGTGCCACACCAGCGCGAAGGCGCGGATAAAGAAGGCGAAAAAGGCCATGCTGCGATCCGACAGCGCCTGCAGCGCGAAATGAATCGAGCGGCGGTTGGTAAAGATAAGAAACAGCGCCCAGCCGGTCATAATGCCCATAATCAATACGTTAACCACCGCCGCTACCTGTACGTTAACCTGGTTAGAGACAATCGGCACTATCACCAGCAGCCCATAGCCGATGAGGCCGGAGATCCAGCTCAGGCGCGTATTCCAGTAGCGGGCGCGTCCGTCGCTGAGGTGAAAGAAGCGCAGGTCGGCGAAGCCAGGGCAGAAGATCAGGCGCAGCACCGCTTTAAAAAACTCAATCAGCGCGAAGGCGTTGAGGAACAGCCCTTGCTGATAGGCGATGGTGCGGCTGTCGCCGTGATAGCTGTCGCTGAGGATCTGACCGACAAACAGCGTCAGCGCCAGCAGCATCAGGTCGATAATAAAGGCACCGGTAATCGCCGTCGGCAGCTGCAGCCAGTTATGCTGCTCGCGGTTTTTTGCGCGTCCCCAGCGCCCCATGCGGCGATAGAGCGGCGACACCGTGAGGCGCAGCAGCCTGTAAAAGGCGAATAGCGCCGCCGCCAGCACGACGAAGTGGCGCAGCGCATTGAAGAAAGTATCGGGGTTAAACGTCTTGTGTGGCGCATCGGCGATATTGTCACGCAGGCGGGCAAATTTTTGCGCCACGTCGCCGCCAAACTCGCGGGTGACGTCCGTGACGCCCTGCAGCACGGTTTTATCCTCTTCTTCGGTCGGCGGCGTCAGCGCGGGGGCCGTCTCTTTCGCCGTCGTGCTGGAGGCGCCGCGCAGCTGGTCGATTAGCGCTTTGCGCGATTGATCGTTTTCCAGAATATTCGCCAGTGCGGCGTAAGCGGCTTTTTTCTCATCGAGCGTTGGCTCGCTCTGCGCGCCGCTGGCGGCGCCGGACGACTGCTGCGCCGCTACCGCCGCCTGCGGCAGCGTTACCGCCTGCGCGGCGGGCAGCATACAACAGCAAAGTAGCAACAGCGCGATCCCTTGCCGCAACAGGCGACGACAGGTGTGGGCTGACAACATGGCTTTCTCCTTAGCAACCTCTGGCTCACAGGTGGAGAAGTATAGTCAGGCGCCGGGAGTGAAAGGTCGGAAAGGCATTAATCGTACGGTCGAGGAACGGCGGGGGAAAAGGCGACGGGCCGACGCATGTCGGCCCGGAAAATCAGGAAACGTGCTGCAGGAACTCGCGCAGGCGATCGCTCGGCGGCTGGGTGATCAGCGCATCGGGATCGCCATCTTCTGCGATGGTGCCTTTATCAATAAAGATCAGGCGCGACGCAACTTTCTGTGCGAAGCCCACCTCATGTGTGACGATCACCATCGTCATACCTTCCTCCGCCAGATCCTGCATCACCTTCAGCACCTCGTGGCGCAGTTCGGGATCCAGCGCAGAGGTCGGCTCGTCGAACAGCATCAGCTTCGGCTTCACCGCCAGCGCGCGGGCGATAGCGACGCGCTGCTGCTGGCCGCCAGAGAGTTCAGAAGGGAAGTGGTGCGCGCGCTCGGCCAGACCGACCTTCGCCAGCAGCTCGCGCGCCAGCTTATGCGCATCCTGCTTATTCGCGCCGCGCACGCGGATGGGGCCGAACGCCACGTTATCCAGCGCGCTCATCTGCGGGAACAGGTGAAACTGCTGGAACACCATGCCCGCTTCCTGACGGATCAGGCGCTCGTCAACGTTGGGATCGTTGACTTTCAGGCCGTCGACGACCAGCTCCCCGCTGGAGATCTCTTCCAGCTTGTTGATGCAGCGCAGCAGCGTCGATTTGCCCGAGCCGGACGGCCCGATAATCACCACCACTTCACCCTGGTTAATCTTCAGGTTGATATCGTGCAGCACCTGAGTTGTGCCAAAGCTCTTTGAAACGTTTTTAAATTCAATCACAGGATTTTCATCCTTTTCTCGATGCGGCGCAGCACAAAGCTCAACACCAGCGTAATCACAAGGTAGATAATCGCCACGGCGCTCCAGATCTCCAGCGCGCGGAAGTTACCGGCGATGATTTCCTGACCCTGACGCGTCAGTTCCGCCACGCCGATAACGATAAACAGCGAGGTGTCTTTAATACTGACGATCCACTGGTTGCCGAGCGGCGGCAGCATACGGCGCAGCGCCAGCGGCATAATAACGTAGCGCAGGGTTTCGCGACGCGACAGACCCAGCGCCAGGCCCGCTTCGCGAAAGCCTTTGTTTATCGACAGCACCGCGCCGCGCGTGATTTCGGCGATATAGGCGCCTGAGTTGATCATAATGGTCACCACCGCGGCGGTGAACGGATCGATGCGCAGATCGGGGAAAGCCATCGGCAGCGCAAAGTAGATAAACATCACCTGCACGACGATAGGGGTACCGCGAATGATCTCAATAAAGACCAGCGCGAGGTTGTTAGCGATCCAGCCGCCGTAGGCGCGGGCGAAGCCGGCGACCAGGCCGATAATCAGCCCGCCGACCAGGCCGAGCACCGAGATCAGCAGGGTCATTTTCGCGCCTTCAATCAGCGCCGGCATGGCGGGCCAGATGACGCTCCAGTCAAACTCCATGGTGTGACTCCAGTTGTGTTGCGGTGGAAAAAAGCAGGGCGCGCGGCCCTGCCTAAAATAAAAGCAAAAATTTATTATTTAGGTTCGCTGCCGAACCATTTTTTGTAGATCTGGTTATAGGTGCCGTTCTCTTTCAGGGTCTTCAGCGCGCCGTTTACTTTTTCACGCAGCTCGTCGCTGCCTTTCGGGAACGCGACGCCATACTGCTGCGCTTCGATAGAGTCGCCTACTGCTTTAAAGCGGCCCTTGCCTGCGGTGTTGATAAAGTAAAGGATGTTTGGCGTGTCGTGCAGCACCGCGTCGGCGCGGTTAGTGCCCAGCTCCATATAGGCGTTGTCGATATTCGGGAACTGACGCAGATCTTTGGTTTTAATATGCGCTTTCGCGTAATCCACGGAGCCGGTGCCGCTCTTCACCGCGACCACTTTGCCGTTCAGGTCGTCGATGCCTTTGATGTTGTTCTCGTTGTTGCGAACCATCACCAGCAGACCGCTTTTGTAGTAGCCGTCAGAGAATTCGATCGCTTTTTTACGCTCGTCAGTAATGGTGATACCCGCCAGCGCCAGGTCGATATTGCGCGTTTGCAGGGCAGGGATAATGCCGCTGAAGTCCATTGGCTTCAGGGTATAGTCCAGCTTCAGCTCTTTGGCGATGGCGGCCCACAGATCGACGTCAAAGCCAACATACTTGTCGCCCTGCTTGAACTCAAAAGGAACGAAAGCGGTGTCAGTGGCGACGATCAGTTTTTTTTCTGCTGCGGTGGAGGAGAGAGAGAAGGCCAGCGCCAGCGCGGCCACAGAGACTTTAAACAGTGACTTCATCATTTTTCCTTATTACTTCCCGACCCGAGAGCGGTGTTTACGGCTTACCATATGAAAAAATTATGCCAACTTTTCATTTTAATC